>NZ_JODS01000027.1 GCF_000718025.1 Kitasatospora purpeofusca | reverse complement strand
CCACAGCGGCGACCGCAGGCAGATCCGGGCCTGACCCCCGGACCGTTCCGTGCCGCTCCCGATCCCCCCGAGGAGCGGCACGGAACACCCCGAACCGCCGGCCGCCCGCCCGCGGAGACGGGGCAATGCGATATCGCCCGGCCCATGAAGTCTCACCCCGGGCGGACACCGCAGACCCCAAGGCAAGGACGGTGGTTTCCGGTCACGCGTACGCGATCCCCGCACACCCCCTCCCCCGGGGCGGTGCGGAACCCGAGGACCGGCCCAGGCCGGTAGGTGGTGTTGTTCCCCTTCGGGGCCCCGGAGCCGACACGGCTTCGGGGCCCCTCGACGCGTTCTCCCCGAGAACCAGAGAGGTGCAGTGACTACAACGACCAGCCCCGGCACACCCGACAAACTCGACGACGACGACTACCCCGCCTACACCATGGGCCGGGCCGCCGAGATGACCGGCACCACCCCCGGTTTCCTGCGAGCCCTCGGTGACCAGGGCCTCATCACCCCACTGCGTTCAGAGGGCGGACACCGGCGCTACTCCCGCTACCAACTACGGATCGCCATGCGCGCCCGCGACCTCGTCGACCAGGGCACCCCCGTCGAAGCCGCCTGCCGCATCGTCATCCTCGAGGACCAACTCGAAGAAGCCCTGCGCATCAACGAGCAACTCCGCCGCTCCCAGCACGGCCACGAACCGGCCGCTGACACCTGACGGACCGGCAGAACTCCCGGCCTGCAGTCTCCTCCAGTGGTACGGCCGCCCGCCGCAGGCGCCAGAAAGACGGGGCGACCTCGCGCTGCACGCTCTGGTCGCCCCGAACGGTGACACCGCACACGGCACAGGACGTGGCGGCTGGAGGGTGCGGCCGGGCCGGGCCCCGCCGCGGACAGGTGCCCGGGACGGGTCCGGTCCGAGACGGGTACTCCGCCCGGGGCATCGGCCCCGGGCGGAGTACCCGTCGTCTCGCCGACCGGGGCCGCCGACGGCTCCACGGCACCCGGACCAGCGGCCTGCCCCCGGGAGGGCGGCGAACGGCTTCAGGTGCTCCGAGGTCTGGAGGACCTCCGCCACCCGCTCCCACCACAGGGACACCGGCGCGAGCCTGCCGGTGATCACCGCGCCGGGGACCACCACGGTCAGGGACATCTGGTTGCTGTGCTCGGACTCGACCATCGCCGCGATGTCGACGAGCAGCCCGTCAGGGTTCGACATGCCCAACAGAATAGGACATCGCCTCCGCGACCCACGGGCGCCGGGGGCAGGTCCAGCGGCAGCCGTGGGTGCGGGATACGCGCATGAAGCGGGGCGGACGGTCATTCGGGGGTCGGGGTGATCGCGTGGGCGAGTTGGACGCGGGAGTGGAGGTCGAGCTTGCGGTAGATCCGGGTGAGAGTGGCCTCGACGGTTTTGACGCTGACAGTCAGGGCCGCGGCGATGTCCCGGTTGCTGGCCCCGGCGGCGGCGAGGCGGGCGCAGCGTTCTTCGGCGCCGGTGAGGCGGGGGTGCGCACCCGCGTCCGCAGAGCTGGTTTCCAGGCGGTGGAGAGCGTGGGTGGCGGCGTCGGCCCAGGGGTGGGCTGCGTGGGCGGTGAAGAGGTCGGCGGCTTTCTGTGCGGCGGTGCGGGCGCCGGCGCGGCGGCGGGCTCGGCGTTCGGTGTGGCTGAGGGCCAGGAGGGTGCGGCCTCGTTCGAGCGGGAGGTCGCGTAGGCGGTCGGCTGCGTCGGTGAGGCGTTGGGCGGCGGTGTCGTAGTGGCCGCGGGCTGCGTCCAGCAGGGCCCGCGAGCGTTCGAGGGCGGGCAGGACGGAGGTCCGGCCGAGGCCGGTGGCGGTGCGGTGGGTGTCGGTGAGCAGGTCGTCCGCCTCGTCGGGGCGGCCGACGGCGAGCAGGGCCTCGGCCAGATCGGCGTGCCAGCGCAGTACGGACGGGTCGCGGACCTGCTGGCGCTGTTCCAGGGCGCGGACCTCCTGCAGCGGCTCCAGGGCTTCCTTCGGGCGGTCGGCGGCGAGCAGGAGGTGTCCGAGGGCGTAGAGGTTGCGGGAGAGGAAGACCTTGTTGTCCTCGTGTCGGGAGGCGTCGATGCCGCGGCGGGCGTGGGTCAGGGCGGTGTCGGTGCGCAAGGCGGTGCCCTCGACGAGAGCGGAGGTGTAGCAGGCCGGGCCGGGGAACAGGCCGGCGTTGTCGGACAGGGTCTGGGCTCGGTGGGCGTAGGCGAGGGCCTTGGCGCAGCGTCCGGTGCGCAGTTCGGTTTCGGCGAGGCTTCGCAGGAGGTCCACGGTGGCCTCGACGTCCCCGGTCCGCTGGGCCTGGACGAGTAGGGGCAGCAGCGTGGTGCGGGCCTGTTCGGGGCGGTCGTCGAAGAGGGCGTGGCGGGCGGCGAGGTGTTCCGGGGTGGCGTTGACGGGGACGGGTGCGGTGCGTGGCAGGGAGAGCGCGCGCTCCAGTGTGGTGTGGGCTTCGGGGTGGCCGAGGATGCGCTGGATGCGGGCCTGCATGGTGAGGGCCAGGGCGGCGGTGGTGGTGTCGTCGGCCGCGCGGGCGAGGTCGGCGGCGTGGGAGGCCAGGGCGGCGGCCTGTTCGGGGGCGCCTTCGTTGACGTTGGCCCAGATGGCTTGGCGGAGCAGGATCTGTGCGGTCAGGTCCGGTCGGCCAGCTGTTTCGTGGATCGCGGCGGCGAACAGTTCGTCCGCGCTGTGGAGGTGCTGTCCGCTGGCGTCTATCAGGGCCAGGAGGGCGCCGACGCGTTGGGCGGGGCTGGTGTCGTGTTCGAGGACGAGGCGGGTGGCGGCCCGGGCGCGGGGGAGGTCGCCGCAGTGCGAGGCGTCGCGCACCGCGGTCAGGGCCCGTTCGGTGAGCAGGCCGGTGTCCTCGTGCGGGGTGCGCTGGGCGGCGAGGAGGGAGAGTTCGGCGGCCAGCGGGTGTTCGCCGCGCATCCGGGCGTGGCCGGCGGCGCGGGCGGCGTCGCGGGCGGTGTGCCGGGCGGTGCGGGGGTCGCCGGTGTCGGCGGCCAAAGTGGTGTGGCGGTCGCGGCGGGCGGGGTCGTGGCAGGCCTGGGCGAGGCGGGCGTGCAGGAGGCGGCGCGCGGTGCCCGGGAGTCTGGTGACGAGTTCGGTGCCGACCGCGGAGGCGGTGAAGCGCACCTGCCCGTCGCCGTCTCCGGGGTCGATCAGTGCGGCCGTCTCGGCCTGGGCCAGCAGGTGATCGGCGGCCGGACCGGCGAGGCGGGCCAGCAGTTCGCGGTCGGGGCGGTCGTCGAGCGCGGCGAGTGTCAGCAGTTCGCGCACGTCGTGCGACACAGTCTCGAGCCACTCTCCGAGCAGTCGGCGGGCCGCCGGGGGCAGGGTCGGATCGTCCTGGCCGCTGCGGATGCCAGCCTCGGCGAGTGCCAGGGCCAGGGCGGGGTTGCCGCCGCTGCGGGTGTGGAGCCGGGCGACGGCGTGCGGATCGGGCCGGTGGGGGGAGAGGAGGGAGGCGATCTGGTGGGTCGACAGCGCCGGGACGCGCACCGGGTACGCGTCCTCGTCGATCCAGTGGCCGCCGGCCGCCGGTCGCCATGTGCGCTCGGTGGCGATGGCGGGCAGCTCCGGGGCCTGCCGCAGGGCCCAGCCCAGTACAGCGGTGCTGGCCTCGTCCAGCCACTGGGTGTTGTCCACCACCAGCATCACCGGTGGCGCCTCCCGCAGCACCGTGGCGGTCAGCCGGCGTAGCCGCAGGGCCAGGGCGCTGCCGTGCGGCGAGGTCGGTCCTGTGCCGGCCTCGTCCAGTGCGTCCGCCAACTCCCTTGCGGCCCGAAGTGGTTGGAGAGCGAGCGCGAGTTCGAGCAGTCCGGTGTACGGGATGTCGGCGTCCTGCGGGCCGGGGGCCAGCCGCAGCACGGGGCGGCCCGACCGGCGCGCCAGCGCGCCGGCGGCGGTGGTCTTGCCGATGCCGGGCGGCCCGAACAGCACCACCCGGCGGATGCCGCCCAGGTCGTCGGGCGCGATGGACGGCGCGGTGCCATGCGTTTGCCGAAGCCCAGTGAACCACGTCGCGGAGTCTTGCATCGGGCCATCGTGCGACCCCGGTACCGCCGCGGTCCAGGACAAGGGTTTCCCCTGATTTCGGCCGCCCTCGGTCTTCCCTAGCCTCATCGCCACAGTCGAGCTGTTCTCCGGTTGCCGGACGCTCCCCACCCATGGCGTCCGGCTGCCCTCACCCCCTCAACCCCAGCTCGGCGGGAGGAATGTCATGTCCCGCAAGAACACTCTGGCGGCCGCCGTCGCAGCGGCCCTTGCCCTGGGCACCGTGACCGTGGTGGTCACGCAGTCCACCGCGGCCGCCGACTCACCCACCGCCCGCCCCGGCGCGGGGCTCCGCGCGATGGCCGCCGACGTCCGCGCCGAGGCGATACGCACCGCCGACCGGGAGGCCGACACCGTCGCGAAGTCGCTCGGCTTCGGCCCCGACGAGCGCCTGGCGGCGAAGGACGTGCTGACAGACACCGACGGTGCCCGGCACGTTCGCTACGACCGCACCTACCGCGGCCTGCCCGTCATAGGCGGCGACCTGGTCGTCCACTACGACAAGAACGGCAAGGCCTCCGGCTCCGACCAGGCCCACCGAGGCGCGATCAAGGTGGCGGCGGTGACGCCGAAGCTGAGCGCGGGCGAAGCCTCGGCCGCGGCCGTCCGGCACGCCAAGCACGTCAAGAACGCCAAGACCGACGGCGCGGACGGCAGCACCCTGGTGGTGTACGCGGTCGGCAAGGTCCCCGTGCTGGCCTACCGCTCGACCGTCACCGGCGACGGCGAGGCGGGGGCCGGCTCGCGCGAGGCGGTGATCGTGGACGCGGGCAGCGGCGCGCCGCTGGACCAGTACGAGCTGCACCAGGGCATCGGTGGCACCGGCAACGGCGTCACCGTCGGCCAGGTCTCCATCGAGACCACCCAGACCGCCTCCGGCTACACCCTCACCGACGCCTCCCACGGCGGCACCATCGTCTACGACGCCTACAACAGCCCGCAGTCCAACCCGAGGCAGAACGCCCGCGCCTTCGCCAGGACCACCAACACCTGGGGCAACGGCACCGCCTCCAGCCGCGAGAGCGCCGCCGTCGACGCTTCCTACGGCTTGGCGAAGACCTGGGACTTCTACAAGAGCGCCTTCAACCGCTCCGGCATACGCAACGACGGCCGCGGCGCCCCCGCGTACGTGCACGTGGACAACCAGCTGGTGAACGCCTTCTACGACGACAACTGCTTCTGCATGTACTTCGGCGACGGCTCCTCGCAGAACGGCAACACCCCCGTCACCGCCGTCGACGTGGCCGGCCACGAGATGAGCCACGGCGTCACCGCCGCCACGGCGAACCTCAACTACTCCGGCGAGTCCGGCGGCCTCAACGAGGCCACGAGCGACATCTTCGGCACCATGGTCGAGTTCTACGCCGGCAACAGCAACGACCCCGGTGACTACTACATCGGCGAGAAGCTCAACATGCCCAACGGCTCCCTGCGCCGGATGGACAACCCCGCCTCCGACGGCAACAGCCTCGGCTGCTGGACCTCCAGCGCCGGAACGGTCGACGTCCACTACTCCTCCGGCATCGCCAACCACTTCTTCTACCTGGCGTCCGAGGGCACCGGTGCCAAGACCATCGGCGGACGCGCGCACAACGGCACCACCTGCAACAACGACACCTTCACCGGCATCGGCAAGGACAAGGCCGCAGCCGTCTGGTACCGCGCACTGACCGCCTACATGACCTCCACCACCAGCTACGCCTCGGCCCGCACCGCCACCCTGCAGGCCGCCGCCGACCTGTACGGCACCAACTCCCAGGAGCGGTACCTCGTCTCCAAGGCGTGGGCGGCCGTCAGCGTCGGCACCGCACTGCCCGACCCCGGCACCCCGACCCCCACGCCGACCCCCACCTCCACGCCGACCGGCAGCCCGAGTCCGAGCGGCAATGCCCTGACCAACGGCGGCTTCGAACAGGGCACCGCCGGCTGGACCCAGAGCGCCGACGACATCACCAGCTCCACCCTGCAGCCCTCCCACGGCGGCTCCTGGTACGCCGCGATGATGGGCTACGGCACCTCCGCCACCGAGTCCCTCTCCCAGGCGAACATCGCGGTCCCCTCCGTCGGCAGCCCCAAGCTCACCTTCTGGCTGAAGGTCAGCACCCAGGAGTCCGGCGCCACCGCCTACGACACCCTCAAGGTCAACGTCAACGGCACCACGCTGGCCACCTACTCCAACGCCAACGCCGGCTCCGCGTACCTCCAGAAGACCGTCGACCTGTCCTCCTACAAGGGGCAGAACGTGAAGCTCGAGTTCGCCGGCGCCGAGGACCCCTACCTGACGACCGTCTTCCTCCTCGACGACGTCGCCATCGGCTGACCCCCCCCGCACTCCGTGGCCGGCCCCTGCTGTGGGGCGGCGCCGGCCACGGGGCTGCCGCGTCCACGCTGGGCAGCAGCGAACGCGGCAGCCTGCGGCCGACCCGTGGGGCGGGTCGGCCGCAGGGACGGTCCCGCCGCCCGGCCGACCCGCCGGCCGCAGGACGCCCCTCCACCGCTCGACACCGCCGGGAAGACACCCGAGCCGGCGGAGCACGAGCCCCCGCTCAGCAGCAGACCCGCTGCCAGGAGCACCCCAGGCCGCAGCCGGAACCCGGCTCCGCGCCGACGCCGGCTCCACCACGGACCAGCAGCCGACAACCCAGCGACTGCTCGGCGCCGGCGGGTCCCGACCGGACCCGCACCGGTGGAGCACGGCGTTCTCAGGGGTCCTTTCCGTCCGATGTTCCATCCCGAGACTCGAATCACAGCGACTGGCGCACCTGGACGTCGCCGATGCCGAGGTCGCGCCGTCAGGCCGACCGGACGTCACCGGCCTGATCGATGTCGGCCCGCTTCCCCCGGTCGCCGGCCCCGAACGCGCCGAGGCGTTCGCCGCCCGCCGGGCCACGCTGTCACCGACGAACCGCTCGCCCCGGCGACGTTCGGTGACCTGCTCGCCCCCCTCCGCGGCGCCGACGCCGCCGGCGGCGTGGCGGCACTGTACGACTTCCCTCTCACCCTCCCGG
Organism: Kitasatospora purpeofusca; assembly: GCF_000718025.1. Classification (GTDB taxonomy): domain Bacteria; phylum Actinomycetota; class Actinomycetes; order Streptomycetales; family Streptomycetaceae; genus Kitasatospora; species Kitasatospora purpeofusca. The sequence continues at coordinate 90,378 of NZ_JODS01000027.1, read as the reverse complement.
GCCATGGGATCGCCCCGCCGTTCCGCCCGGGCGCTGCTCGGCCCGCACCCCGGCACCCCCCCTCCGGTGGCTGACGGGCGAGGTCGGGCAGGTCCTGTCCGGCGGCTCGGCGTCCGCCCCGGGCGTCGCACCGGATCCGCCGTCGCCGATGGCCCGACCGCCGGTCCCAGCGGGTGTCCCAGCGCCTCGGCCGGGGACGGGACACCGGGGATCCGGGCGGGCCGAGGGCCCGGGCCGGGACGGCCCGGGGACGGTGGACCTTGGCCCCGGCGGGCCGTTCGCGTCCGGCCGGTCCGGGTGACTGATGTGCAGGTCAGTCAGGGTGTGGCGGGGATTGAGGGGGAACGCCGGATCCGTGGTTTCATAGCCCCTCGGGGGAGGTCCGGACCGGCCTGTTGGCGTCCGTGCAGCGAGAACCGGGGGCTTCGGGGATGGCGGGACCGTCTCCGTGGGGCGTCCGCGGGGTGTCGGGGCGGTCCGGGCGGCCAGGTGCGACACGCCGGGTTCCCGGAACGGCCTCCCCGGCCATCAGACAGCTGTTCGGTAGGTTGATTCGTCATGCTTGGTGTGCGCGTGCTGGGACCGATGGAGGCAGCCGTCGGTGGGGAGCGGCTGGTGCTCGGCCGGCCCCAACAGCGTTCCGTGCTGGCGCTGTTGCTGATCGGCCGGGGCCAGGTGGTGTCCGTCGACCGGATCGTCGACACTCTGTGGCCGAGTACTCCTCCCCGCCAGGCCCTGGCCTCCCTGCATCCCTACATCTCCAACCTGCGCCGGGTGCTGGAGCCCGATCGTCCGCCGCGGTCGGCCTCCGGGGTGCTGCTCAGCGCCCCGCCCGGCTACGCGGTACGGCTGCCGGCGGAGGCCGTCGACGCGTGGCGGTTCGAGGCCGTGGTGCGCGAGGCGCGGGACGCCGAACCGGGTGCCGCCCACCGGCGCCTGACGGAGGCGCTCGGCTGGTGGCGGGGCCCCGCGTACCAGGAGTGGGCGGATCAGGACTGGGCGCTCGCCGAGGTGGCGCGGCTGGGCGAACTGCGGTTGGCCGCACAGGAACTGGCCGCCGCGGCGGGGTTGCGGGCCGGGCGGCCGGCGGAAGTGGTACCGACCGCCGAGGAGTTGGTGCGCGCGGACCCGCTGCGGGAGGAGGGGTGGCGGCTGCTCGCCCTCGCCCAATGGGCGACCGGCCGGCAGGCGGACGCCCTGCTGACCCTGCGCCGTGCCCGGACGGCGATCGTCCAGGAGCTCGGCCTCGATCCCGGACCGGCCCTCGCCGAGCTCGAACCGGCCATCCTGAACGGGCGGTTCGACGTACTGCGGCAGGCCGTGCCCGGGCACGCCGGGAGCGGGCCGGCCGTGGCCGGGACAGCACCCGTGGACCGGTCTCCCGCCGGGACGGCGCCCGCTGATGGGGCATCCGCCGACGTGGCACCGGCCGAGGCCGACGTGGAGGACCGTCCGTGCCCGGTGGCCCGGTTCCTCGGCCGGGAGGACGAGTTGGACGGGCTCCGGGCGGTGGCCCGGGACGCCACCCGTACCGGGGGAGTGGTGCTGGTGAGCGGGAACGCGGGTGTCGGCAAGACCGCTCTGCTCGACCGGTACACCGCGCTGCTCCGCGCGGACGGTTGGACGGTCGTGACCGGTAGCTGCCCCGACGACCCCGCCACGGCACCGGTCGGCGGCTGGGTCCAGGCCCTCACCGCACTCGCGCGGCTCGCCCCGCCGGCTGCCCCGGGCCCGGTCGACGACCTGCTCGCCCCACCACCCGCGGGCGGCGCCGCGGCGACCGCGGACGCGACCGCGGCCCGGGCCCGTCTGCACGCCGACTTCCGGGACCGGCTCACCGGTGCCGCCGCGCGAGGCCCGCTCGCCGTCGTGATCGACGACCTCGGGCGGGCCGACGCGCAGACCCTCGCGCTCCTCGGCCTCGCCGCCTCGCTGCGCGGTGTGCCGGTGCTGGTCGTCGCCGCCTTCCGTCCGGACGACGGCGGGCAGCGGCTGACACCGCTGCTCGACGAGCTGGCCGCGTGTGACCCCCACCGGCTCGACCTGCGGGGGCTGCCCGCGGCGGAGGCCGCCGCGCTGGTCCGGGCGGTGGCGGGCGTCCCCGTCGCCGCCGAGGCGGTCGCGGCCCTGACCGAGCAGAGCGGCGGCAATCCGCACCACTTGGTGCAAGCCGCCCGGTTGTGGGGGGAGGCGGGCGCGCCCGCCTCGGCCGGTGACCTGCCCCCGGGGCCGAGGGAGGTGCTGCTCCGCAGGCTGGCGCGCAGGTCGGCGCCGGAACGGCGGTTGCTGGACCTCGCGGCGCTCTGCGGAGGCGAGGAGGAGACGGCGCTCCTCGTCGCGGCCGCGGCCCTCGATTCCTCGCCGGATTCCTCCGCACCTCCGAGCCCCGTACCGCCGACTGCCGTACCGCCGACTGCCGCCCCGCCGAGCGCCGTACCGGCCGGACTGCTGGCCGCCGGGCTGCTGACGGAGAGCGCTCCGGGCCGGGTCCGACTCGCCCACCCTCTGCTGCACGAGATCCTGGACGGCGAGCTCGCGTCGGTCCACCGCCATGTCCTGCACGGCCGTCTCGCCACGGCCCTCGAACGGCTGCGCCCCGAGGACTGGGCCGGCCTGGCCCGGCACGCCGCCCGCTCCCGGGAGGAGGCCCGTGCCCGGCAGGCCGTCGACTGCGCGCTGCGTGCCGCCGACCGGGCGGAGCACCGGCTGGCGCACGATGTGGCGGCGGAGCTGCTCCAGTGGGCGATCGACGCGGCGGACGTGCTCCCCGGGTCGGAGGCCGAGCGGGCCGGGCGGCTCGTCGGCCTGCTCGGCAGGCTGCTGCGACTGCAGGTCAGGGCCGGTGCGGCCGAGGCCGCCCTGCGGACCAGGGAGCGGGCGGTGTCGGTCGCCCGCCTCGTGGCGCGCGACGACCTGCTGGCCGTCGCCCACGCGGCCTGGACCGAGCCGACGCCCTGGTTCACCCGGCCCCACCGGGAGACCGACCGCAGAACCGTCGAGACCCTCGAACGGCTGGCCGCCCGGGAGGACCTGGAACCCGCGGTGACCGCCGGGCTGCTGCAACGGATGGTCGAGGAGCTGGCCGGCACCGCTCCCGGCCCGGCCCTGGAGGCCGCCGAACGCCAGCTGCGGATCGCGCGTGCCGCGGGCGATCCGGGCCTGCTCGCCGCGGCACTCACCACGATGACGCGGCTGATGCCCCACGAGTTCCAGGGCGAGCGCCGCGGCTTGGCGATCGCCGAGCTGCGGGACCTGACCGAGGAGCACGAGCTCCCGGCCTACCGGTGGGTGTGCGAGCACGTCGACGCGCGGATCGCCGCCGTCTGCAACGACGCCGAGGCCGTACGCGAACACGCCGAGCGCGGGGTGGAGATCGCCCGGCGGTACGGGATGCCCGAGGCGGAGGCCACCAGCACCGCGACCCTGGCGATGCTCGCCCACGCGCGTGGCGAGTTCGAAGAGGCGGAGCGGCTGTACGGGCGGGTCCGGGCGCGGCTGCACGGCGGGAACGCCTGGCACGGCGCCGACCTCTACGACCGCGGGCTGGTCGCCGTCCGGCTCGGCCAGGGCCGGGTGGAGGAACTGGAGCCGCACATGCGGGTGCTCTACGACACCTGGGGTGTGCTCGGCGGGGAGGCGTTCGCCGTCGTCCTGGCCCTGCAGGGCAAGCTGGACGAGGCCCGGGCGGTCCGGCTCGCCCCGGTGCCGACCGCCGACCACTTCTTCGGGGTCCGGCTCGGAGCCCGGGCCAAGCTGGCCTGCCTGCTGGGCGACCGGCGGGCGGCAGCCGAACTCGTTCCCCGCCTGGTGTCGTTGCAGGACCAGCTGGGATCGGCCGCCACGGGGGGCTTCTGCACCCGGCCGCTCGCGCTGGCGCTGGCCGAGGTGAACGTCCTGCTCGGCGACATTCCGGCCGCCCGGCTGGCCTACGCCCGGGCGGAGGAGGTCGCCCTGCAGTGGGGCGCCGAGCACCTTGCCGCGGACGCCCGGGCGGGGGCGGCGGCGCTGACCGCCGATCGACCGGTGATACCTGCTCCCCGCACCGCGCCGACCTTCGCCGACCGGTAGCGCGGACCGGTTGCGCGGACGGGTGGTGCGGTGCGGTGGCACGGGCGGGTCACGGTCGATCCGCGGTGCGTCACGGCTGCCGGGCTCAGGGCCGCGGAGGGCCCCCAGCGGTCAGTGGGAGCCGTCGAAGGCGCTGTCACCGGCGACCCGGTATCCGGCCCGGCGCATCAGCGTGACCGCGGCCGCGGTGCGGGCGACGCCGTCGTGGAACGGGTCGGCGAGGGCGTAGAGGCCGGAACGGCCGGGGATTTCGTGGAAGCCGAGCCGCTGGAGCATCCAGGACGCGTTGGCCCCGGCGGTGCGGTCGGCCGCCACGATGCCGTGCTCCGGGTGGCGGCCGAAGGTCACATCGGCCGGCCCGGTCCACGCCGTCGTCCGCACCGGTCCGGTCCGGAGGACGGGCTGGTCACCGGTCATCACGGCCCGGACACTCCCGGGCGGCGCGTCGCGCCGACCGCCGCACTCGCGACGGCGTCCGCGTCCGCGCCGGCCGGCGGGGCCCCGGTGAGGTCGCCGCGGACCCTCTGCATCTCCCGGCGGTACTGGCGCCGCCCGGCCAGGCGCCAGAGCAGCCGGGCGGGCAGCGGCAGCCGGCCGAGGAACTCCGCCCGCTCGCTCTCGGAGGCGTCCTCCAGGATCGCGCCCAGGGCGATCATCAACCGGTGGCGCGGGGTCCGGGCGAGGCCGCGCTCGCCGACGGCACGCCACTGCTCCGGTCCGATGTGCGCGGCCACCAGGGGCATCACGGTCGCCTCCTCGGCGTCCAGGTGGGCGCGGAGCAGGTCGTGGTGGTCGCGCAGGGCGGCGACCAGCGCGCCGCGGGTCTCCTCGGAAGGGTCGGCCGTCCAGCGTTCCATCAGCGCGGAGGTCCTGCCCAGTCCCTCGTCGAGGGCCTGGTGCTGGGCCTCCACCAGAGCCAGGCGCCCGGCCTCGTCGGGCGTCAGCCGCGGGCGCAGCGGGGGCCAGAGCAGTTCGTCCTCGCCGGTGTGGTGGACGTGCAGTCCCAGCACGTAGAGGTGCCAGGCGCCCGCGAGGACGTCGGCGCGGTCGGTGTCACCCGCGGGAACGGCGGCGACGAGGGTGGCCATCAGCCGCGACTCCCGGCGGAAGATCCGGTGGATCATCGCCATCTCGCGGGTGTAGGGGTGGAGGCCGGCCTGGGCCTGATCGATCGGTGTCACGTGGACCAGTGTCGACAGGACCCCTTGGCAGCCACTTGCTGCCGGAGCGTCGGCCACCGGGGCGCCCGGCCACCGGAGCGCCCGGCCACCGGAGCGCCCGGCGTCGGCGCGCCGCGGTGGCCGGAGTCACTCGACGGGCGGGTCAGTGCGGCGAACTCCGCCCGGGCGACCCGGGGCGCCGCCCCTGCGGTCGCGCCCAGGACGGCGGTCCGGAACTCCGCCGGCAGGCCGGCCCCGGGCAGCGCCGCCGCGCCAAGTGGGCGCCAAGTCCGGCCCGGGGCGCGGGCGCGGCGCCCGTGGCCGCGACCCGGCCGGACGACCGGTAGTCTGGCCCGCGCGCTGCCGCCGGGCACCTCGGTCGGCCGTGCGACGGTCGGTGGCCGCCGCCACTCGCGGGTCCGGTCCCGACGAGGACGACGGACCCGGGGGACGGGTCCCCGGGGAGGCACGACGCAGGTGGAGAGCACGCACCGCCAAGGGCAGGCCAGCCAGGACCAGGAGCCGGGACCGGCACGGCTGGTAGGGCGCGCCGGGCAGACCGCGCGGCTGAGCGAGGCCCTGGAGGGCGCGCGGACCGGGGGCGGCGGGGCGGCGGTGCTGCTGCGCGGCGAGGCCGGCATCGGCAAGACGGCCCTGCTGGAGTGGACCGCCGGCCGAGCGGCCGAGGCCGGGTTCACCGTGCTGCGGGCGGTCGGCTCCGAAGTGGAGCGCGAGTACGCGTTCAGCGGCCTCCACCAAGTCCTCTGGCCCCTCCTCGAACAGGTCGGGGACCTGCCGCCGCATCAGCGGGACGTCCTGGAGCACGCGCTCGGCTTGCGCCCCGGTCCGCCGCCGGGCGGCTTCACCGTGGGGGCGTCGGCCCTCGCGCTGCTCGCCGCGGCGGCCCGCAGCCGTCCGCTGCTGCTGCTGGTCGACGACCTGCACTGGGTGGACTCCTCCAGCATCGCGGTCTTCGCCTTCCTGCACCGGAGGATCGCGGCCCTGCCGGTCGTCATCGTCAGCGCCAGCCGGCCCGAGGACTCGACGGTGGAGGCCTGGTCGATGCACCCGGTCGAGGTCGGCGCGCTCTCGTCCGCGGAGGCCGGGGAACTGCTCGACTTGCGCCACCCGGGCCTGGCCGGCACCACGGCGGCCCGCCTGCTGGACGAGGCGGGCGGCAATCCGCTCGCCCTGGTGGAGCTGCCGCGCCAGCTGCGCCGCGGCCAGCTGCGCGGGATCGTTCCGCTGCCGGAGCAGCTGCCGCTCGGAAGGCGGCTGGAACGGCTGTTCGCGGACCGCCTGGCCGGACTCTCCCGGGCCGCCGAACGAGTCCTGCTGCTGGCCGCCCTGGCCGGGCCGGGGGCGTCCGGGGGCTCGGCCGCCTGGCTGCGAGCGGTGGGCGAGGACGTGGAGCCGGTACTGGAGTCGCTGGAGGCCAGCGGGCTGGCCCGGCTCGACTCGGCCGGCCGTCTCGGCTTCCGGCACCCGCTGGTGCGCCGGGCCGTCATCTCCCGGGCCTCCGGCGCCCGGCAGCGCGAGGCGCACCGGCTGCTGGCCGAGGGCCTGACCGCCGACGACCCGAGGCGGCTGGTGCACGAGTCCAGCGCGGCGCTGCTCCCCGACGACGACCTCGCGGCCCGCCTCCAGGAGGCCGGCCACCGGCTGGTGCGGCGCGGCGGTGACGCCGAGGCGGCCCTGCTGCTCGACCGCTCGGCGGCGCTCACCGCCGACCCGGCCGAGCGGGCGCGCCGACTGACCTGGGCGGCCGTCGCGGCGGCCCGGGGAGGTCAGTTGCGGCACACCGCGCGGCTGGTCGAGGAGATCGGCCGCGGGCCGGTCCCCGCTGACATCGCCCCGTTGTTCTCGTACGCCGTCGTCTACGTGGACCAGAGCCACCGGGTGGAGTTCGCGTCGTCCGTCGAGCTGCTGCCGGGGACGATCGAGGCGCTCTCCAGGCCCGGCGCGGAGGCTTTCGGCGGGCTCGCCGAGCAGGCGTACTTCAAACTGCTGCTCGCCGCCGTGTACACCGGCGACGCCCGGGCCTGGCAGGTGCTCGCCGAGTACCGGGGCCTGGTGTCCCCGCTCGCCCGGCTCTGCCACCGGGCCTGGTCGGACCCGGCGCGCACCGCGCACGGCGTGCCCGGTCTTCTCACCGCCCTGCTGGACGGCCTGAATCGCGGTCAGGAGGCCGGCGCAGCCTGGCTGCTGCTCTGGACGGCCGCGGCAGTGGACGCCGCCGACGGTCCGTTGCGGCGGCGCTTCGCCGGCCAGCACGGCTACGCGACCCGCGGGTCCGTGGCCAAGGCCGAGGTCTACCGGGCCTACCTGCGGGGCCGTTGGAACGAGGACGCCACCTGTCTGCACGAGGCCGAGGCGGCCGAGGAGCTCGGCTACCACTGCAACGCCCTGCTGTTCCGGCACTACCACGCGCACTTCCTGGCCGGGCGGGGCGACGAGGAAGGCCTGCGCGAGGCAGACCGGCGGATCCGCCCGGTCGCCGAACGGGCCGGCATGCGCTTCGTCACGGACCAGCTCGACCACCTGCACGCGCTGGCGGCCCTCGCGCACGGGCGCGACGAGGACGCCTACGGCCGGCTCAGCGCCCTGATGCGGCCCGGCGAGCTGCCGGCCGGCCTGCCCTGGTTCCACCTGCCGTTCCTCGACCTGGTGGAGGCCGCCGTGCGGACCGGGCGCCGGGCGAAGGCGGCCGCGCACGTCGCGGCCGGCCGTGCCGCGCGGATGGACGAGATCTCCGGCCACCACGCCTTCCTGCTGGCCGCGGCGGAGTCGATCGCCGCCGACGACAGGCATGCCGATGCCCTGTTCGAGGCGGCCTGCGCCGTTCCCGGCGCCCGGCGCTGGGTCTTCACCTTCGCCAGGCTGCAGCTGGCGCACGGCCTCCGGTTGCGCGCCAGGGGATGCCGGGACGCGGACGCACTGCTGGGTGCGGCGCGTCGTACGTTCGGGGAGCTGGGTGCGGTGCCGTGGGCGGATCGCTGCGCCGGGCTGCCGGGAGCGGCCGGAGCCGGCTCGGGCGGACCGCCGAACGGGCCCGGGAGCCGTCCGCTGACCGGGCAGGAGGTGCGGATCGCGCGGCTGGCCGCCACCGGGCTCGGCCCCGCCGAGATCGGCGAGCGGCTCGGCACCGGTCCGCAGGCGGCGGCGGCCGGGCTGGCCAAGGCGCTCGCGAAGCTCGGCGTCGCCGGGCCGCCCGCCCTCGCCGCGGCACTGACCGCGGCGGGACTGCTCGCCCCAGTGGCGGTGCCGCAGGCCCGGTGACGGATCGTCGGCCGGGCCGTCGCGCGCGACCGGTGGCGCCGGGGCAGTGAACGGTGGCCGCCGGGGCAGGACGGCCCGGCGGGCGGTGACGGCGGGGGCGTGGCACGGGTTTGCTCGGTGGAGTCCGCTCCGGCGACCGTCGGCCGACGGATGCCCGGTGCGACTACCACTCACCGACCGCCACACCTGGGAGACCCCGATGATCCTCGACCGAACCGTCCTGCGCCGCGCGTCCGCCGCGGCCGGCTGTGCGGCCGCCGCCCTGACCGTCGTCCTCGTTCCGGCGGGGGCGGCCCAGGCGGCGACGCCCGGCCAGTTCACCCTCTGCTCGGACGGCTACTACTCCTCCTACGCGGAGTTCCCGAACCGGCACTTCTCCACCAGGATCGTGGAGCCCGGCACCTGCAGCACCCTCAACCTCTCGGGTGACAGCAAGGAGTTCGTCGTCCTGCACCAGGGCAACGGCGCACTCGTCGGCAGCTTCTCCTACAACGACGCGGCGGGCACCGGCGTCTCCACGACCGGGTACGCCTGGTCCACGGGCTACTACCGCTGGTGACCGGTCGCTCCACGACCTCCGGCCTCCCCCGTCCCGTGGCCCTCTTGACCGCCGTTCATGACCCGTCGCCCCCAGTGACCCACCGTCGGTGACCCGGCAGCGCCCCGCCGCCCCGGAGCCCCCGGTCCGGGGCGGCGGGGCGCTGCCGTCAATCCGTGGACAAGTCCCTGACAAGAGGGGCGGTCTAGCGTCCTCGTCGTCCGAACGGACAAGTTCCCCACCAGACGAGGACAGGCAGCCCGATCGCATGACGACCCAGCTCGACCCGGGGGCGAAGACCTCCGCCGCACCGATCGCGACCCAGTTCGCCACGCCGCTCGCGCCTCCCGGGACGACGCAGTTCGCGGCACCGGTCGCGCGGCCGTCCGCGGCCCGCCGCGGCACCGGCGCGGTCGGGGTGATCCGGACGACCACCATCGCCGTACTGGCCGGCGACCCGATCACGGGGGAGGGGGCGGCCCTCGGGCTCCGCCGCCACCCCGGGCTCCGGCTGCTCGCGCCCGAGGAGTTCCCGTCCGCGGACGTCGCGCTCGTGCTGACCGGCGCCGTGACCGAGGAGACGATGACCCGGCTGGAGGACTTCGCGGACCGGTCCGAGAACCCGGCCCTGGGCATCGTGCTGGTCACCGAGGGCATCCGGGAGCACCAGGTGCTGCGGGCGGTCGGACTCGGCTTGCGCGGCGTGCTCTGGCGTCAGCAGTGCGACTTCGAACAGATCCTGGAGGTCGTCCGCCGGGTGGCCGTCGGCGGCACCGATCTGCCCCCCACGGTCCAGGGCTGGCTGGTCGACGGCTTCCGGTCCGTCCAGCACGACGTGCTGGGGCCGCGCGGCCTCACCGCCGCCGGGCTGGAGACCCGCGAGGTGGCCGTGCTGCGCCTGCTGGCCGACGGCCTGGACACCGCCGAGATCTCCCGTGAGCTCAGCTACTCCGAACGGACCATCAAGAACATCGTCAGCGGCATGATGACCAGGCTCGGCTTCCGCAACCGCACCCACGCGGTGGTCCACGCGATCAGGTCCGGCGTGCTCTGAGCGCACGGGCGCGCGGTGGAGCGGGACCGCGGTCGGCCGCCGGGTCGTGTCCCCCCTGAGCATCCGCGCCCCGTCGTCGGCACGAGGGCCCCGCGTCGCCCGTCGGCGTCACCGGCGGCAACCCGCCCGCGTCATCGGGCTCCGCCGGGCGCCGACGGGCTCAGCGCAGGTACCACTTCTGGTTCGAGGTGCCGACGCAGTCCCACAGTTGGAGAGCCGTCCCGTTGACGGTGCCCTGGTCCCTGGCGTCGACGCACTTGTCGGCATGGATGTTGACCAGGTCGTGCGCAGGGTTGAGCGCGAACTGCTGGGCCCAGCCGCCGTTGCAGCGGGCGAGCTGGATCGCCGTGCCGTCGGCGGCCGAGGCGCCGGCCACGTCCAGGCACAGGCCCATCGACCGGACGCTGCCGTCCGGCCGGAATTCCCAGCTCTGCCAGGCGGAACCGGCGCAGTCCCACAGGCGCAGCGCGGAGCCGTCCACGGCGGCGTGCGCGGACACCTCCGCACAGCGCTCGGACCCGTAGCCCGCGATCATCCGGCCGGCAGCCGACGGCGCGGCCGGGGCCGGTGGCGCGGCCGGTGCAGGTGGTGCGGCCGGTGTGGGCTGGGCCGCGGAGGCGGGCGGCGCGGGCTGGGCCGCGGCGGGGGCTGGTGGTGCGGCTGGAGCGGGCTGGGCCGTGGAGGCGGGCGACTGGTCGGTCGCCACGGCCGGGGGCTGGGTGGCCCGCGCGGCCGGACCGGGGGCCGGCGCCTGGCTCTTCGGCGCCGAGGGTGCTCCGCCCACCGCGGGCGGCGGTGCGACTCCGGGCGCGGGCGCGGTGCGACCGTCCGGTGCGGCGGGGGCGCCCTGCGGGCCTGCCCCGGGCACCGGGGCGGGCTGCTCCGCTGCGACGGGCGGCGCCTCGGTCGGGCCGTCGGCGGCCGGAGCGGGCGCGGCGGTGGCGGATGCGTCCGGAGTCGCCGCCACGTCGGCGCGCACCGTCGCCCCCGGTACCCGGGCCGCGTCCGCCGCCGGGCCGGTCGCGGAGTCGTGGGCGGTCGTGTCGGCCTCGCCCGGACCGGCGGTGACCGACAGGGCGGTGACCGCGAGGGCCGCCAGCACGCCGGCGGCGACCAGGACTCCGGCGATCCGGGCGGTCCGCTCCGGTTGTTCCTCGCCGTCCGCCGGCCGCCCGCCACCGGTCCGGCGCCCGCGCGCGAGCTTCCCGGGGCGCTCGCCCGAGCGGGAGGACGCGGCTGACAGAGCCGCGGGGTGAGGCGGAGCGGCTGGGGCGGTGGCGGGCTGGCGTGCGTCGGCTTCCGGGGCATCAGCAGCGGTGGGTTCGGCCGCGGCCGTACCGGGTTCGGAGGGGCCCGGATCGGACGCAGCGGGTTCGGAGGGGCCCGGATCGGACGCAGCGGGTTCGGAGGGGCCCGGATCGGACGCGGCGGGCCGGCCGGCCTCACCGGGAGTGGCTTCGGCTCCCTCCGGCGGACCGTCCGGCAGGTCGTCGCCAGGTCGGTCGCCCTCCGGCAGGTCGCCGTCCGGGAAGGCGCCCTCCGGCAGGTCGCCCTCCGGGAGGGCGCAGTCCTGGAGGTCGCCCTCCGGGTCGGCCTCCCACGGCAGGGTCCGGTCCCAGAGCGCACCCTCGGGTGCGCCGGAGGTGTCCGTGGACGGCGTCGCGCGTTCCATGCGTCTCTGCTCCTCGTTGTCGGGCCCGGCCGTGCGGAGGTCGCACCGGCATCCGGGCGACCCGCCCGGGCGGCAGGGGCCGGGCGCGGCCGGCCCGGGGGACGGGCCTCGGGCCCGCGTCATTCAACCGCCGCCCCGGCCGGCCGGCCCGGTTCCGGCGCAGGCCCGGACCCTCCGTACCCGCTTCCTTGCATCAAGGTGCAAGCCCGGCCCGGCCCCGGCCGGATCCACCACCCGAAACGCTGCCGGATGCACCAACGGACACGCTTCCTGGGCCGCCGGGACAGAGAACCGCCCGGACGGCGGGAGCCCCCACCGGCGGTTCCTAGGCTCCGACCCGGAGCGACCGGAGCGAACCGCCGACCGGACCCGCAGCGCCCGGACCGGCAGCGGAGCGCGAAGCAGAGCACGCCGGCACGGCACGGCGGAGCAGAGGAACGGGAGAGTACGGGACGTGAGCACCGTGGTCGTCAGACGTCCGCCCCGCGCCGAGGGACCGGGCCTGCCCGAGGAACAGGTCGAACTGGCGGAGCCCCCGGTCCTCGGCGAGCCCGCCACCGCCGACTTCGGTTCCGTGCTGACGTACCTGCCGATGGGGCTCGGCACCGGCGCGATGGTGCTGATGTTCTCCGTCGGCAACGGCGGCACCGCCATGTACGCGATGTCCGGGATGATGGGCATCGCCATGGTCAGCATGACCCTGGTCCAGATCGGCCGCCCCGGCGCCGAGCGCCGCCGCCGCATCCGGGCCGAGCGCCGCGACTACCTGCGCTACCTCGCCCAGAAGCGCCGCCAGGCCCGGCAGGCCGCCGCCGGGCAGCGCGCGGCCCTGTTCTGGGACGAACCCGACCCCGCCCACCTGTGGGCGCTGGCCGGTGGCCCCCGCCTCTGGGAGCGCCGGCCCGGCCACGCGGACTTCGCCCGGATCCGGATCGGCACCGGCCCCCGCCGTGCCGCCCTGGAGTTCCTGCCCCCCAGGACCAAGCCGGTCGAGGACCTCGAACCGCTCTGCGCGGTCTCGCTGCGCCGCTTCACCCACGCGCACCGGACGGTGCCGGACCTTCCCCTCCCGGTCTCCCTCCAGCGCTTCACCGCCGTCGAGTTCGTCGGTGAGCACGAGGACGCCCTCGCCCTGGCCCGCGCCGTGGTCGGCCGGCTCGCCGTGCTCCACTCGCCAGACGAACTGCGCGTCGCGGTCCTCGCCGACGAGGCCGGCCGCCGGGAGTGGGACTGGCTGAAGTGGCTGCCGCACAACGCCCACCCGCAGGAGGAGGACGCCGCGGGCCCCGCCCGGCTGGCCGCCGGCGACCACGACGCCCTGCTCGACCTCCTCGGCACCGGCGTCCGCGACCGGCCGGACCACGAGGCCGGCTCCGCCCCCGGCGTGGCCGAACCCTTCGTGGTGGTCGTCGCCCAGGGCGTGCGCCTGCCGGAGACCTCCCGCCTGCGCGGCGCCGGACTGCGCGGCGTCGTCCTCCTCGACCTCACCGGCACCGTCCCCGGCGGCCCCCGGGTGCTGCGGCTCACCGTCCGCGAGGGCCGGGTCGCGCTCCCCGCCGGGAGCGCCACCGTCACCGCTCGGGCCGACCGGCTCGGCGCCGCCGAGGCCGACACCCTCGCCCGGACCCTGGCCCCGCTGCGCACCGCCGGTGGCGCCGACCTGCGGGACCGTCCGCTGGAGTCCGACGTCGACCTGGCGACGCTGCTCGGCATCCGCGACGTCCGCGGCTACGACACCGCCGCCAAGTGGCGCCCCCGGCAGGCGCAGGACGCCCGGCTGAAGGTGCCGATCGGCGTCACCGAGGACGGCGAGGTGGTCGAGCTCGACCTCAAGGAGTCCGCCCAGGGCGGCATGGGCCCGCACGGCCTGCTGATCGGTGCCACCGGCTCCGGGAAGAGCGAGCTGCTGCGCACCCTCGTGATCGGCCTGGCCGCCACCCACTCCTCCGAACTCCTCAACCTCGTCCTGGTCGACTTCAAGGGCGGCGCCACCTTCCTCCACCTCGACCGGCTGCCGCACACCTCCGCCGTCATCACCAACCTCGCCGACGAACTCCACCTCGTCGACCGGATGCGCGACTCCATCAGCGGCGAGATGATCCGCCGCCAGGAACTGCTGCGCGAGGCCGGCCACGCCTCCCTCTACGAGTACGAGAGGGCCCGCGCCGCCGGGGCCACCCTCGCCCCGCTGCCCGCACTGCTGATCGTCGTCGACGAGTTCTCCGAACTCCTCGCCAGCAAACCCGAGTTCATCGACCTCTTCGTATCCGTCGGCCGACTCGGCCGCAGCCTCGGAGTGCACCTGCTGCTCGCGTCCCAGCGCCTGGACGAATCCCGGATCCACCGCGTCGAGGGCCACCTCTCGTACCGCATCGCGCTAAGGACCTTCTCCTCCATGGAGTCCCGCAGTGTCATCGGCACCGCCAGCGCGTACGAACTGCCGTCCGCCCCCGGCAACGGCTACCTCAAGGTCGACACCACCAACCTGGTCCGCTTCAAGGCCGCCTACGTCTCCGGCCCCGCGCCGGCCGCGCCCCGTCCCGACCAGGTGCGCGCCGGGCTGCCCGTCCGGGAGGTCACCGCCTTCGGCCTGGAACGGTCCGGCCCGTTCGCCTCCGCCCGCCTCGAGGAGGAAGCGGCCCTGCTCTCCCTCGCCGAACAGGCCCTGCGCCGGCGACCCGCCGAGGACCAGCCGGCCGAGGAGGGCGACGACAGCCTCTCCGAGGTCCTGGTCGCCCGGCTGGAGGACGCCGGACCGCCCGCCCGTCAGGTCTGGCTGCCCCCGCTCACCGCCCCGCCCAGCCTGGACCAGCTGCTGCCCGGCATCGTGCCCGACCCGGACCGCGGCCTCGCCACCTCCGACCCGCGGCTGCGCGGCGCACTGCGCGTCCCGCTCGGCCTGGTCGACCGCCCCTTCGAGCAGTTGCGCGACCTGCTCCTCGCGGACCTCTCCGGGGCCGACGGCCACATCGGTGTCGTCGGAGCCCCGCAGACCGGCAAGTCCACCCTGCTCCGCACCCTCATCCTCGCCCTGGCGCTCGCCCACACTCCCGAGGAGGTCCAGTTCTACTGCCTGGACTTCGGCGGCGGCGGCCTGGTCTCCACCGCGGGCCTCCCGCACGTCGGCTCCGTCGCCACCCGGCTGGAGCGCGACCGCGTGCTGCGCACCGTCGAGGAAGTCCACCAGCTCCTCGAACGCCGCGAACAGCTCTTCACCTCTCTGGGCCTGGAGTCCGTCGCCGCCTACCGCGCCCTGCGCGCCCGCCGCGCCGTCGACGACCCGTACGGCGACGTCTTCCTGGTCGTCGACGGCTGGGCCACGCTCCGCCAGGAGTACGAGGACCTGGAACAGCGGGTGATGGACCTCGCCGCCCGCGGGCTCTCCTACGGCATCCACGTCGTCGCCTCCGCCGTACGCTGGTCCGAACTCCGCTCCCGGCTGCGCGACCTGCTCGGCACCAAGCTCGAACTGCGCCTCGGCGACTCCATGGAGTCCGAGGTCGGCTCCAAGGCCGCCGCCGCCGTGCCGCACCGGCCCGGCCACGGGCTCACCGCCACCGGGCACCACTTCCTCTCCGCACTGCCCCGGCTCGACGGCTCCGCCCGCACCGACGACCTCACCGCCGCCACCAAGGCCGCCGTCGCTGAGATCGACGCCTTCGCCCCCGGCAGCGCGGCCCCCGGCGTGCGCCTGCTCCCCACCCGACTGGACGCCGACCGGCTCCCTGGCCCGGCCGAAACCCCCGACCTGCGGTTCTGCCTCGGCCACGACGAACAGCGGCTCGCCCCGGTCTGGCACGACTTCGGCACCACGCCGCACCTCACCGTCTTCGGCGACGGCGAGACCGGCAAGACCAACGCCCTGCGCCTCGCCGTCCGCGCCATCACCGCCCGCTACCGCCCGGAGGAAGCCCGCATCCTGCTGGCCGACCCCGGCCGCGGACTCCTCAACGACGTCCCCGAGGACTACCGGGTCGGCCTCGCCGTCGACACCGACGGGCTCGGACGCCTCGCGGAGAGCGCCGCCGTCTCCGTCGGCAGCCGGCTTCCCGGCACCGACATCACGCCCGAGCAGCTCGCCCGGCGCGACTGGTGGCAGGGCCCCAGACTCTTCGTCCTCGTCGACGACCACGACCTGCTCACCGGCCCGCCCGGCGCGCCCTCCCCGACCGCCCCGCTCGTCCC
This sequence comes from Kitasatospora purpeofusca, assembly GCF_000718025.1. Taxonomy (GTDB): domain Bacteria; phylum Actinomycetota; class Actinomycetes; order Streptomycetales; family Streptomycetaceae; genus Kitasatospora; species Kitasatospora purpeofusca. Next base: position 74,422 of record NZ_JODS01000027.1, on the reverse strand, counting down.
GCTGCTCGCCCAGGGCGTTCACATCGGCCTCCACCTGGTCGTCGCCCGCAGCACCTCCGGCGCCATGCGCGCCGTCATGGACCCGCTGCTGCGCAGGATGTGGGAACTCGGCAACCCCGCCCTGCTGCTCTCCTACCCCAAGGAGGAGGGCAGGTTCCTCGGCGAGGCCAGGCCCCGCACCCTGCCCCCCGGCCGCGCCCAGCTGGTCACCCGGCGCACCGTCACGCTCGTCCAGACCGGCCTCGTTCCCGCACCCCCCGCCCCGACTGGAGCACCATGACCACCGCACCGCCCCCGGTGGAGACCACCGAGGTCTGCCGCATCACCGTCGACGGCCCCGCCGGCCGGGCCGACCTCGCCGTCCCGGTCACCACCACCGTCGCGGCCCTGCTGCCGGTCCTGACCCGGGACCTCCCCGCCACCCCTGACCGGGCCACCCCCGCCTGGGTCCTGCAACGCCTCGGCGAGGACCCCCTCGACCCCGAGGCCACCCCGGCCACCGCCGGCCTGCGCCACGGCGACGTGCTGCGGCTGCGCCCCGCCGAGGACCCGCTGCCCGCCCTGCACTTCGACGACATCGCCGACGGCGTCGCCGACCGCGTCGGCCGCGGCCCCGGCCGCTGGCACCCCGGCCTCACCCGCGCCCTCGCCCTGCTCCTGGCCGGCACCGCCCTCGCCGCCCTCGCCGCCGCCCTGCTCACCGCTGGCGCGGGCCCGGCCACGGCCGCCCGCTGCGCCGCCGGCGCCGCCGTCCTCGCCGTCTGCTGCGCCGTCGCCGCCCGCACCGGCGCCCTCCGGGGCGGCGTCCTGCTCGCGGGCACCGGCGCGCTCCTCCTCGCCGCGCTGGCCGGGCTCACCCTGCGTGCCGCCCCCGGCCCCGGACACCCTCCGGACGCCGCCGTCGGCGTTCCGGCCGCCGCCGCCGGCGTCGTGGCGCTCGCCGCCCTGCTGCTCGGCGTCGGCGCCCTGCCGCTGGCCGTCCCGGGCACGGCCGTGCTCACCGCCGTCGCCGCCGCCAGCGGTGCCGTCCTGGTCCGGGCCGGCTGGACGGACCCGGCTCGGGCCGCCGCCCTGCTCGCCGTGGCGTCCTTCGTCCTCGGCCACCTGGCGCCGCGCCTCGCCCTGCGCGCCGCGCGCCTGCGCGTGCCCCACCTGCCGCACGACGCCGAGGAACTCCAGCGGGACCTCGACCCCGAGCCCGACGACCGGCTGGCCCGCCGGGTCACCGTCGCCACCGCCTGCCTCGACAGCATCGCCGCGGCCTCCGCGCTCGTGCAGAGCGCCTCCGTCACCCTGCTCGTCCTCCTCGACGACGGCTGGACCGGGTGGCTGTTGCCGCTCACCCTCGGCGCGGCCGTGCTGCTGCGCGCCCGCAACACTGACGGCACCCTCCAGCGGATCCCCGCACTGCTCGCCGGCGCCTACCCGCCGGCGCTGCTCCTCGTCCTTCGCGTCGCCCCCACCGGGCCCGCCGGGGCGGCGGCGGCCGCCACGCTGCTGCTCGCCGCCGCCGTCCTGCTGCTGTTCGCCGCCGGGCGGCTGCCGCAGGCGCGGCTGCTGCCGATCTGGGGACACCTCGGCGACCTCGCCGAGACCGCCACCGCGATCGCACTGCTGCCGCTGCTGCTCCAGGTCCTCGGCGCGTACACCCGCCTTCGCGCGCTGGCCGGTTAGAGGAGAACGGGCATGCAGACACGACGCGACCACGTCCAGTCCCACCGGTTCGCGATGGGCCGACTCGCCTCCGCCCTCGTCGGGGGAGACCCGGGCCAGGGCGACAGCCCCACCCGCCGCTCCGCGCTCGGCACCGTCCTCGGCGCGGGCGTCGCCGTGCTGCTCTGCGGCGGAGCGGCCGGATACGGCCTCCTCGCACCGGCGCCCAGCACCGCGTGGCGCAAGAACGGCACCGTCCTGGTGGAGAGGGAGACCGGCAACCGCTACGTCTACCTGGACGGCGAGCTGCGCCCGGCCCGCAACCGGGCCTCGGCCCTGCTCCTCGCCGGCGGCCCGGCCGCACCCGAGGCCGTCCCCGCCAAGACCCTGGCCGGCACCCCGCGTGGGATCCCGATCGGCATCCCGGACGCCCCCGACACGGTGCCGGCAGCCTCGGGGCTGCTCACCGGTGCCTGGGCCCGCTGCCTGAGGACGGGCACCCCTCCCGGCACGGGCGGGCCGGGCACGGCGGGCGGCGCTGGTCAGACCCTCGTGTTCGGGCCCGCCGCGGACGTGCTGGCCCCGCTGCCCGCCGACCGGGCGGCCCTGGCCACCGGTCCGGACGGCGCCCGCTACCTGCTGCTGCACGACACCAAGTACCCCGTCCCCGCCGACTCCGCGCTGGTCGCCCTCGGCCTCGACGACCGCCCCGCCCTCGCCGCCCCTGCCGAATGGCTCGCCGCCGTGCCCACCGGCACGCCGCTCGCCCCCGGCGTGCTGCCCGGCACCGGGAGCCCGGCCGGTACCGTCGCCGGCCGGACCACCGTGACCGGCCAGCTGTTCCGCACCGGCACCGGCACCGACGCCCACCACTACCTCCAGCGCGCCGACGGCCTCGCCCCCGTCGGCGCGACCGAGTACGCCCTGCTCGCCGCCGTGCCCGGCACCCCGGCCCCGCTGACCGTCACCCAGGCGGATGTCGCGGCGGCCCCGGTCTCCGCCGAGCGCGGCCTGCTCACCCGGCTCCCCGCGGTCATCGGCCTGCGCGCCCCCGCCGCCGGGCAGCTCTGCCTGCGCACCGGACCCGGCGACGACAAGCGCCTCGTGCTCGCTCCCGCCGCCGAACGGCCCGTCGTCATGCCGCCCGGCACCGGCGCCCTCGCCACCGCCCCGGGCGGCGGGCAGCAGTACCTGCTCACCGAGCAGGGCGCGCGCTACCCGATCGCCGACGGCGACGCCGCCCGCGCGCTCGGCCTCGGCGACTCCCACCACCCCCTCGTCCTGCCCGCCGACGTCCTCGCGCTGCTGCCCGAGGGCCCCGCCCTCAGCCGCGCCGCGGCGCGACGGTGACGGGGGAGCGGCCGTGAGACTGCGCCTGCGCGCCGCCGGCGGCGGCACCCTCCTCATCCACCCCAAGGGCGAACCCGACCACCGGGCCGTGGAGTTCGCCCGCCGCCTCGCCACCGATGACCGGCACACCCTGGTCGTCCTCGACCTGCCCGCGGCCGCCGTCGAGCGCGAATGGCAGGCGGTGGCCCGCCTGCTGGCGCCCGCCCGCTACCGCAGCCTGCGCCTGGTCTTCGGCCGCGGCCCCCGCGAGGAGATCCGCCGGGCCGGTGCCCTGATCGCCGAGCGGCTCGGCCGCGAGGTCCTCGCGGCCGACGGCGAGCCGACGCCTACGGTCAGCGGCGGCCTCTTCGTCCCCGCGGACCGCGGCGAGGGGTGGCTGCGCTTCACCCCCGGCCGTGCGGCGGAGCGGGACTCGCGGCGCTTCCCCAAGCCGGTCTGGGAGTTCACCAGCCCGGCCGCTCCTCTGCCGTTCGGGCCGGACACCGTCGCCGAACCCCTGCCGAGCGGTGTCTGGGTGCGCAGCACGCGCGAGGAGCCCCCGGCCGCCCACCGGCGGCGGTTGGTCGAGGCGGTCCCGGCCGACCTCGACCTGCTGCTCGTCGTGATCGGCAGCCCCGGCGCCCCCGCGGTCGCCCTGGACGCGGTGGCGCGGTTCTGGGGCACGGTACTGCCCAGCGCCCGGCCGGCGGTCAGGTTCGTGCTGCACGGCACCCTGGAGGCACCGGGGACGGCCGAGCCCGGGCAGGCGCTCGCCGACGCGCTGGGGCACCGGGTGGTGCGGTACCCGGCGCTGCCGGTCGCGGTGCCGGGTGCGGGTTCGCCGGACGCGGCCCGGGTGCTCGGCGCGCCGTGGTACGGGCAGGACCGGCACGCGGTGGTGCACCTCCCGGCGCAGTCGCAGTCGCAGGCGCCGGTACGGGTGCAGCCGGAGACGCGGGTACAGGAGCCGGCACCGCCGGTCGTGGCCGGCGGTCCGAGGCCGTCGGCCGACGTCGGCGCGGTGGCCGTGGCCGTGGCGGTGGCCGGAGCGGCGACGCCCCGGCCGGTGGCCGTCCGTCCGCCGGCCCCGCCCGGGCCGACCACGGCCGAGCCAGGACCTGTCGCGTCCGTTCCGAGCAGCCCGGTTCCGCCCGGGCCCCTGGTGCCCGAGCCGACCGCGCCCGAGCCCACCGCGGTCGGTCCCGTCGAACCGAGCCCCGACGCGCCCGCCCCCGCGACGCCCGCCCCGGCCCCGGCGTCCGTCCCGGGGTTCCGGCTGGAGTCCGGAGGACCGCCGCCCCCTCCCGCACCGGAGACCGTGCCGGATCCGGCGCCGTCCCCCTCGCCGTCCCCGGCCGCTCCCGCAGCGCCCGCTGTGCCCGGTGCCCCTGCCGCGTCCGCCGCCGTCCCGGCGTCGGACGGTCTGCGCGCGCGGGTGCAGCCCGTCCCCGGGGCCGCGGCCTGCGCCGTCCCGCCCGAGCGGGGAATCGAGCAGGAGCGCGGCTGGGTGCGCCGCACCTTCAGCGAGCAGTTCAACGCGATCGCCGGATCGGTCTCCCGGGTGATGTCGGAGTCCCCGGGCCTGCGCGGTACGGACCGCGCCGAGGCGGCAGCCGCGCTCACCGAGCTGGTCTCCGTCCGGCTCTACCTGTCCGGGGACAGCCGCCGGGCGGACGCCGCGGTCCGGAGCGCCGACCCGGGTCCGCACGTGCCGCTGGCCCGGTGCGTGGCGGCCGGGCTGCGCAGACTGCCCTCGTACCGCGGGCCGGTCCTGCTCCGGAGTGGGCTGGCCGAGGCGGAGCGTGCGCTCTACCGCGAGGGCGGGCTGCTCACCGAGTGGGCCTTCTGCCACGCCCGCACCACCCTCCACGCCGGGCCCCCGGACGGGACGGACGTGCTGGTCTGGTCGATGACGGCCCGGCGGACGGCCATACTGGACCCGGCCGTGCCCGACCGGGTGCTCTTCCTGCCGGGCACCGGCTTCAAGGTGCTGCGGGTGGACGGCCGGACGGTCATGCTGCGCGAGCTCTCGCCGTCCGAGATCGCCGCCGACGGCCGGGTGGATCTGCGGCCGGTGAAGCTGGACGCGATGGCGCTGGCCGGTCTGGAACGGATCCCGGCCGCACTGGCGGCGGCCGGGACGGACGAGACCGTCGACGGCGCCGACCCGCCCGGGCTGATGCCCGTTCCCCCGCAGTCCGTTCCCCCGCCGTCCGTTCCCCGCACGACCGTTCCCCCGCCGTCCGTTCCCCGCACGACCGTTCCCCCGCCGTCCATTGCCCGCACCTCCGTTCCCCCGCCGTCCGGCGCCCGGACACCCGCCCCCCGTACCGAAGGAGCCGGCCTGTGAGCAGGCAGGTGCTGCTCGTCTCCCCGCACCGCCCGGGCGCCCACCGCTCGATCTCCGGCGCCCTCGCCGAGGCCCCCGAGGGCGCGCTGATCACCGTCGCGCCGGGCCGATACGAGGAGGCGCTCGGCATCACGCGCCCGGTCACCGTGGCCGCGGCCGGGGATGCCGGGAGCGTCGAGGTGCACGCCGCCGCCGGCAGCACCGTGGTCGTGGACGCCGAGGCGGTGCAGCTGTCCGGCCTCGTGCTCTCCGGTGACGACCGGCAGGCTCCCGTCCTGGACCTCCGCCGCGGGCAGTCCGCGCTCGACGGCTGCCGGATCACCGGGGACGCGTGGGCCGCCGTGCTGGTGCGTCAGGACGCCACCCTCGCGGCGCGCGGCTGCCGGGTGGTCAACCCGTACGGTGCCGGGGTGGTCGTCACCTCCACCGCGGCGAGTGTCCTGGAGGAGACCGAGGTGACGGACGCCGGCTCCTCGGCGGTGGTGGTCGCCGAGCGCGGCCGGCTGGAGGTCCGGGACTGCCGACTGGACCGGCCGCGGGGCAACGGGATCTGTGTCAACGGCAGCGGGTCGGTGCTGGCCGAGGGCGTCAGGATCACCGGCAGCGGGAAACCGGGCCTCGCCGTGGAGCAGGAGGGCCGGGCGGCCCTGCACCGGGTGACGGTGAGCGGCAGCGCCGCTGTCGACGCCTACCTCACCAGCCGGGGAGAGACCACCCTGACCGACTGCGTCCTCTCCGGCTCGGCCGGGCAGGCGGTGCACGTCGCGGAGGGTGCGGCGCCGGTGCTGCGCCGCTGCACGGTCACCGGGGCGGCGGGCAGCGGGGTGGAGGTGACCGGCGGCGGGCGGCCGGTGCTCCGGGACTGCGAGATCACCGGGACGCCGGTCGGGCTCCGGGTGAGCGGCCCCGGCAGCGCCGTCGTGGCCGACGGGCTGACCGTGCGGGACGCCGCCACCACCGCCGTCCTGGTCACGGACGGGGCCGGCGGGGAGCTCGACCGGCTGACCGTCACCGGGGCGGCCGGTCACGGCGTCCGGGCCGACGGCGGTGCGGAGGTGTCGCTGCGGGCGGCGGCGATCACCCTGGCCGGCGGGACGGCCGTCGAGCTGACGGGCCGCGCCACCGGCCTGCTGACCGGTGCGCGGATCACCACCACCGGCCCGGGCCGGGGCCTGGGAGTGGCGGCGGGGGCGAGCGTCCGGGTCACCGCCTCGCTGTTGGACGGCTGCCCGGCGGTCGTCGGCGAGGACGGCGAACTGACCGCCCATGAGAGCGAGTTCACCGGCTCGGGTGCCGAGGGCGTGCGGGTGCTGGCCGGCGGCTCGTTCACCGCGGTGGGGTGCCGGGTCAGCGGGGCCCGCGGCTACGGCGTCGACGTCCGGGCGGGTGCCAGGGCCGACCTCGGCAACTGCGCGGTCGTGGAGAACGCGGGCGGCGGGGTGCGGTGCGCCGGTCCGGCGGGCTCCGTGCGCCTCCACGACTGCGACGTCCAGGAGAATGCGGGCCAGGACCCGGCGGTCCGGGGTGCGGCGGCCCGGGACACGGGCGGAGCGCACGACGGCGCCGCCGCGCGGGCCGGGGCCTCCACCGGCTCGGAGCCCGGCCCGGCGGCGGACGGCCCGCCCGCGCACGGCGGGACCGGGCCGCTGGCCGAACTGGACGCGCTGGTCGGCCTGGAGAGCGTCAAGCGGGAGGTCACCGGGCTGATCAACCTCAACCGGATGACCAAGCGGCGCAGCGAGATGGGCCTGCCGATGCCCCCGATGAGCCGGCACCTGGTGTTCGCCGGTCCGCCCGGCACCGGCAAGACCACCGTGGCCCGGCTCTACGGCGCCGTCCTCGCCGAGCTGGGCATCCTCGGCCAGGGCCACATCGTGGAGGTGGCCCGCGCCGACCTGGTCGCCCAGATCATCGGCGGCACCGCCATCAAGACCACGGAGGTCTTCACCAGGGCGCTCGGCGGGGTGCTCTTCGTCGACGAGGCCTACACCTTGACCAATCAGTCCCGAGGCACCGGGCCGGACTTCGGGCAGGAGGCGGTGGAGACGCTGATGAAGCTGATGGAGGACCACCGTGACGAGATCGTCGTCATCGTGGCGGGCTACTCCGAGCAGATGGACCAGTTCCTGGCCTCCAACCCGGGGATGGCGTCCCGCTTCTCGCGCACGGTGGAGTTCCCCAACTACGCGCCGGGCGAGCTGGTGACCATCGTCCGGGGCCTGTGCGCCAAGCACTGCTACGAACCGACCGGCGGCGCGGTGGAGGCGTTGACCCGCCACTTCGAGGACGTCCCGAAGGGGCCGACCTTCGGGAACGGTCGGGTCGCCCGGCAGGTCTTCGAGTCGATGATCAGCAACCAGGCGTCCAGGCTGGCCGTCCGGCCGCCCGCGGACGACGGCGAGCTCAGCGTGCTCACGGCCGCCGACGTCACCGCCGTGCGCGGAGAGCCCGTGCGTCCCGAAGCCGTCCGTGCCGAAGCCGTCCGTGCCGAGGCGAACCGATCGCCCGCGGACGCCCCCTCGACACCGTCCCCCGCCGCCGCGGCGGCCCCCGGGGCCGGAGCCGCAGCCCGACCGGCGGCCGGCCGCCACCTGGCAGGACTGGTCGGCCTGGTCCCGGTTCGGCAGGCGCTGGCGGCCCGGCTGGACGCCCTGGCCGCGGCCGGACAAGGCGCCGCCGGCCTGGCGGACGTCGTCCTGGAGGGTACGCCCGGCAGCGGCCGGCGGGCCCTGGCCGCCGCCTACGCCCGGTCCCTGGCCGAGCTCGGCCTCGTCCCGCTCGGCACGCTGGACCGGTTGCGGCTGTCGGCCGTGCCCGCCCGGTGGGCGGAGCAGCCGCGCAGTCCCGTCGCGGACGCCTTCCGGCGGGCCGCGGGCGGCGTGCTGCTGGTCGAGGCGGACCCGCTGTTCGAGCGTCGGCCCGCCGTCGAACAGGCGGCGGTGGTGGACGCGTTGGCGGCCGGGGCGGCCGGTCGGGACGCGCACGGCGCGGCCCTGGTGCTCTCCGGGCGCGCGCCGTTCCTGATGGGCCTGCTGGCGGCGCGGACGGATCTCGCGGGCTTCTTCGCGGAGTACCTGCCGCTGCCCCCGTACACCGGCGCCGAGCTTGCCGCGCTGACCGTCCGGCGGCTGGAGTCGCTGGGTCTCGTCGTCAGCGACGAGGTGTCGGCGGAGCTGGCCGGACAGGACGGCTCGCTGGGGGCGCGCGGGGCGCACCTGCTGGCGCTGCGGATCGCCGGTTCCGCCCGTGCGCGCACCGTCACCCCGGCGGACCTTCCCGCCCCGCTCCGCGCCTCGGCCGACGGGCGGCCGGTGCAGTGATCCGGGGTCGGCGGGGCAGCGGAGGGGTGATCCGCGGCCCGGGCGGCACCGGGTGGAGCAGCATGGGCGACAGAGGCTCAGCACGGCAGCACTCCTGACCGCACGACCGAAAGGACCGGTTGATGGCCAACCAGACGACCTCCGTCAGCATCGAGGGGATGCTGGCCGCCCAGAGCAACTTCCAGACCGCGCTGGACGAGGCGAACCGCACCTACACCCAGATGGCCGGCCAGATCGAGACGCTCCAGTCCAGCTGGACCGGTGACGCCTCGACCACGTACCTCGGGGCGATGAACACCTGGCTCCAGGACTTCGGCACCGTCCGTACGCAGCTCGGTCTGATGCTGGAGAAGCTCCAGGCGAACACCGGGTCGTACGGGACGACCCACCAGGCCACCACGGACATGGCCTCCCAGCTCAGCAAGGGCATGGCCACCCCGCTGCCCGGCTTCTAGCGCACGCCCCGTGCACCAGGCCGGGCGCGGGCCGGTCCACGGGCCCCGCCCCGGCCGCGCCGCCCGCCCCCGGAACCCCAGGAGGAGTCACACCCATGAGCACCTACGCGGTCAACATGACCCAGGTCGAGTACATCGTCGGTGAGATGGCCGCGATCAGCAACAAGCTCCAGCAGACCCTCAGCCAGCTGGACGACGGCACCGCGCAGCACCTCAGCGAGTGGAGCAGCGACGCCCGCACGACCTACGACACCGCGAAGACCAAGTGGGACGCAGCGGCCGGCGACATGGTGCTCCAGGCACAGAACGCGACCACCGCGCTCGGGCAGATCCACGAGTCCTACCACCAGGGCGAGCGGCACGGCGTGAGCCTCTGGGACCAGTGACGTGTCGGCGACCGACGAGTCCCTCGCCGCGCGCGACGACTCCCACCAGTCCTCCGACCCGAACATCAACCCCAACGACTACGGGGGCGGTTCCGGCAGCAGTGGCGGCGGCTCGGGCGGCGCGGACCACTGGACCGGTGACCCCCACATCGGTGCCGGGCACGGGACGTTCAGCGACACCAACCCCTTCGCGGTCCCGGTCGTGCCGCGGCACGGCGCGACCGGCCCGGGCACCGTCGCGGTGAGCACGCCCTCCCTGGACGTGTTCGCGGCCAACATCGACCGGCTGATCCGGCCGATGAGCGAGGTCGCCACCGCCCTGGACGGCGTTCGCGTCGCGCCGGGGTCCTTCTACCACGCCAACGTCATGCGCAACCGGGTGAACGGGCCGAACGGCGACGCCGGGCTGAAGAAGGACTTCGGCGAGTCGCTCTCCTCGCTGATCACCGGGCTGACGGACCTGCGGGACGGCGTCAGGGCGCTGAGCGCCAAGTACCGCACGGTCGAGGAGGCCAACGGGATGACGGCCAGGGACTTCCAGCAGGCTGTGGCCGACGCCGTCGGCGACTTCAACGCCGTGGTCACCGCGAACGGTGGCACCGGCACGGCGAACACCACCGGTGCCAACACCGGCGGCGGCACCGGCAACGGGTCCGGCGGCAACACCCCCGCCCCGGCCTGACCGGCGCGGCCCGGTCGGACGGATCGAGAGGAGAACGGGACGTGCCCGACTACAACGGCCACGGCTTCCACCAGGGCGACGACGGAGCCGTCTTCGGGACCACCGACGGCTCGGCCACCGGCTCCGAGGGGGACTACGACCTCTGGGACTGGAAGCAGATCATGGCGGCCGTCAGCGGCATGTCCGCCGGGGTCGGGGACGACGCCAACCTGTCCCACGCCCGGTCGGTCTCCGATCCCCGGTCGCTCCAGGACGCCGCCAACACCTACTACCGGGTGCAGAAGTCGCTGGAGGCGGTGGCGAAGAGCCTGGTCGACCAGGCCAAGGCGCTGGCCGGGGAGGACGGCCCCTGGAAGGGTCCGGCGGCGGACTCCTTCCTCGACACCATGACCACCTTCTCCCGCCAGGTCGCGGCCAACGCCAAGGTGCTGTCCGGCGGTTCGACCGGTCGGCACTCCGTCCCCCAGCAACTGGCGAACAATGCCGTCACGCTGAGGAACGCCAGGCTCAAGCTCGCCGAGATCGACACCTGGTACGCCGACCGGGCACAGCAGTTGGGCCTGACACCGATGTCCAACGGCCTCATCCCGATCAGCCAGAAGCCGGAGCTGGTCCGCAACATGACCGAGGACATGCGGACGGTGCTGAAGAGCCTCGCCTCGCACTACCGGTTCACCTCCGACACGATCGTCTCCCCGCAGCCGGTCCCCTCACCGGTCAACACCCCCGACGAGCACCAGGGGCCCGGCGGCGACGGTCCGGGCGGTGGCCCCGGTCCGCTGCCGGATCCGCAGGGCGTCGGCGGGGACCTCCCGGGAGGGGGCGACCTCGCGAGCCTCGCCGCCGGGCCCGGCCTCGACGGGCTCGGCGCGCCGGGGGACCTCGGTGCCGGCCCCGGTGGCGCGGACGGCCTCGACGACCTCGCCGGACTGGGCGGCCCCGGAGGGCTGAGCGAGCTCGGCGGCGCGGGCGGCCTCGACGGTGCCGGGCTGCCGGACCTGCCCGGGCTGTCCTTCCCCGGCGGGCTCGGCCTCGGCCCCGGCGGACTCGCCGCGCTCGACCCCGGGACCTACCCCGGCCTGGCCGACCTGGGCGGTCACGGCGGCCTCGACAAGCTGGGCGGGCTCGACGGGACCGACTTCGGGGGCCTGCCCACGCTGGGCACGCTGGGCGCACTCGGGCTCGGCGGCCTCGCGGGCCTCGGCGGTCCGGGCGTGGTCGGCAAGGGCCTGACCACCGGCCGCGGGACGGCCTCCGGCCTCGCCGGGTTCCCGCGCGGCCTCGGTCTCGGCGGCCGGGCCGACCGGACCGGGGAGGAGGCGGCCGGCGAGGAGCTCCAGGACGGCGCCGGAACGGCCACCGGGCTCCCGGTCGGCGCGGCCACCGAGTCGGGCCTGCCGACGGGCATGGGCGGCGCCGGGATGCCCTTCATGCCGGGCATGGGTGGCGGCGCTCCCGCCGGCCGGGGGGACGGTTCGGGCGAGCGGTCCGACGCCTCGGGCCTGCTGACGCCGAGTACGGAACCCTGGGAGGCCGGGGCGGCCTCAGGCGAGCCGGAGGCCGGGTCCGCCGCCGGCGCGGCCGCCGGCGGCGAGGGGCTGACCGCGGGCGGGGTACCGCTGCTGCCGGCCGCGGGAGTGGCGGGGACGGCCGGCCGGACCGTGGAGAAGACCGGCGCCCGCTCGGAGGCCGCGGGCCTGCTGGACGCGGGCACCGGGCCGTGGACGGCCGGGGCGGCCCGGGAGGCCGCCGTGCTGCCGGGCTTCGGCGGGCCGGTCACGGCCCCGGCCGCGGGGACGGCCGCGGGGACGGGGACGCCGAAGGGCACGGCCGCGGGGACCGCGGCGAAGGCCGCCGCGGCGCCCCGGGAGACCACCGCGGAGGCGGGGAGCGCCGCGTCCGGGCCGGCCGCCTCGGCGGGCCCCGGTGACCCCGAAGGCCGGACGGCCGTCCTGCCCCGGCCCGCGGAGGGCGGCACCGAGGAGGACACCACGCTCTGGGAGCGCGGCGCGGGCGCCTTCGTTCCGCTGCTGTGGGCGGCCGCGCCCGCCCGGCACGGGCAGGACGAGGAACGGGCCGCCGAGGGGCCGCCCGTCGCCACCGAACCGGCCGAGCCGTGGTCCACCTGGCAGCCGGACCGCACCGGCGGCGCAGCGGGCGGTGCCGGACAGGCCCTCGGCGCGGCGGTGTTCGGCTGCGGCGACGGCGGACCGGAGGCCCCGGAACCCGAGGAGGAGACCGTCGAGGCCGAGGAGGAGACCGCCCCGCGCGGCATCGCCGACCTGCTCCTCCTGGACGGGAGCACCTGGGGCGGCGCTCCGGACGCACCCGCCGCCACGTACTGAACCCCACCTCACCGGACCACGAGAGGAACGCCGTGCCCAGCCCGTACGACCAGCAGATCGAGGACCTCCTCGCGCAGTACGCACGCCAGCGCGAGGAGGCCGCCGAGACCCGCCGCCGGATCGCGGCCACCACGGCGACCGCCACCGACCCGCGGCAGGCCGTCAAGGCCACCGTGGGGGCCCAGGGCGAGCTCACGGCCCTGGAGTTCCCGACCGGCGCCTACCGCAGGATGGCCCCGAAGGAGCTGGCCGTCCTGCTGCTCGCCACCGTCGCGCAGGCCCGGGCGCAGGCACTGGAGGCGGTGTCCGCGGTGGTGACCGCCGAACTGCCGCCGGGCGTGGCCCTGGACGATCTGCTCGAGGGGCGGGTCGACCCGGCCGCGCTCCTCCCCGAGGAACCGGCCATGCCGGAGGCCGTCCGCGTGTACGTGGACCACGGCTTCGACGGGGCGCCGTCGCGTGGCTGAGCACTTCTCCGTCGACACCGAGGCCCTGGGGGCCGCCACCGGGCCGGTCCAGGAGTTGGCCGCGCTGATCAGAGCGGTCGGCACCCGGCTGGAGGCCCGCCTCGGCGAGCTCGGCGAGTGCTGGGGCGAGGACTACACCGGCCGGGAGTTCCGCGACCAGTACCTCCAGCCCAAGGAGCAGCTCACCGAGGGGATCTCCGGTACCGCCGAGGTCCTGGACAGCACGGTGGACAGCATCGGGACCATGGCGAAGGGCTTCCGGCGCACCGAGGAGCAGAACGTCGAGGCCCTGCGCACGCTCACCGCGGCCGCCCCCGACCTGCCGGCCGGCGGCGACGGCGCGCACGGCCCGCGCACCGGCGGGCCCCACGGCGGCCGTCGCTGACCCGGCCGTCGCCGGCCCGCTCGCAGGGCCGGTCGCCCCCTTGTGACCGAGGAAGAGTGAACGCATGAGCGTCGAGATGCCCCCCGCCCTCGACTGGGTAGCCAAGCTGGCGGTCGGCCAGTCCTGGCCCAAGGGCGACGAGGACCGGCTGCGCGGGCTGGGCGCGGCCTGGGACGAGGCGGCGCGGGAACTCAAGGGCATCAGCGAGCAGTTGGGCTCGACGGGCAACGGTGTGCTGGAGGCGGTGGGCGGCCGGGTCGCCGACGAGTTCCGGGCCTTCGTGACCCAGCTGGAGACCGCGGTGCCGCAGATGGCGGAGTCCTCGGGGCAGATGGGCAAGCTCGGCCGTCACACCGGCGTGCAGATCGAGTACTCGAAGTACATGATCCTCGGCCAGCTCGTGCTGCTGGCCGGTCAGATCGCGCAGTGGGCCTTCTTCGCGCCCGAGGTCATCCCGGCGGCGATCACCTCGGCGCGGGTGGCCGTCCGGATGATCCTGCGCCGCCTGGTCATCTCGGTCGCCGCGGGGGTGGCGCTCAACCTCGGTCTGGACGCCGCTGTCCAGACCATCCAGATCCTCAAGGGCGACCGGACCGAGTGGAGCCTCGACAACACCAGGTCGGCCGCGATCTCCGGGGCGATCGGCGGTGCGGTCGGCGGGGTGTTCTTCGGTGTCGGCGGCGTCGTCGCGCCGAGGTTCGCCGGCTCGCTGATCGGCAAGGGCGTGCTGGGCGCGGCCACCGGAGTGACCACGGCCGGGATCATGCTGGGCGTCTTCGGCGGTGAGGAACTTCTCGGGGCCTCCGTCGCGGCCGGCGTCGTCGGCTCGCTCGGCGGCGGCGGCCGGCGGAGGTTCGGAGGCAAGGGCGACACCGTGACGGTGGACCAGGTCCACCTCGACCTGCCGGACCGGCCCGTGCTCGACCTGTCCGGCGAGGGGGCGGTGGAAAGGACTCCCGTGCCCGTGATCACGTCGGACGGGCCGGCGGGCGGCGGCCCGCGGGCCGAGACCGGTCGCCCCCGGACCGCGCCGGGCGGGCCCGATCGCCCCGGAGGCGCACCTGCGGTCCCGGGCGAGGAGCGGCCGGCCGTCGCGCACGCGACCTCGACCACCGGGCGGACGGCCGGCGAAGGGGCGACCGGGCGCGCCGGCGCCGTCCTACCCGGCTTCGCGACGGCCGTCACCGACGCCGGCCGGACGGCTCTGCAGGGCGGGACGGCAACGTCGAGGGGGACGGCGACCGGCTCCGCGAGTCGGCCGTCCCAGGCCGGGACCGGTGCGTCCGCCCACGCGCAGGCCGGTGGCGCGGTTCGTGCGGCGGGCACCGCCGGGGCGACGGGCGGCGCGGGCCGGACGGCGGAAACCCTCTCGTCGACCGGCCACGCCGGGGCGACGGGACGCCCGCCGTCCGCCGCGTCGGCGGGTGTCGCCGGGCCCTCGGCGACGGCTGCGGGAACGCTGGGGGGAGGCACCCGGGGCGCGGGAACACCTACTGCCGCCCGGTTCGAGTCCGGAGGTCCGGAGGCCCGGGCGGCCGGTCCGGCGGCGGGCGACGGCCGCACCGCCGGCCCCACGGGCGCCGGACGGCCCGCGACCTCCGGGGGACCGGGCGCCCCTGGCGGGCCCGGCGCGGCGGCCACCCCGGCCCCCGTCCGGTCCGCCGCCGAACCCGCGTCCGCCTCCGCCAAGGCGTCCGCCCCCGCGGAGCCGGTGCGCGCGGCGGCCGGTCCCGGTCCGCGCGCGGAGCACGGCCCCGCGCCGGAGGCGGAGCCGACGGTGGCCACCGCTTCGGCCACCGCCTCCACCGCTGCCGGCCCGGAGCGCCCCACCGCCTCCACCGCCTCCACGGCCCCCACCACCGGGGCGCCCCCCGGTGACCGCTCTCGCCCCCCGGCGCCCAGGATGGTGCTGGACCGCACCCCGGGTTTCGTCGTCCGCTCCGAATTCGAAGCCCGCCGGTTCGTGTACGCCGGCGCCCCGGTCACCGACCTGACGGTCCGGATCGCCTTCCGGGACGGCGGCCGGGGGCACGACACCGCCTCGATCTGGACCAGACTCGTCGAGGGCGTCGAGGAGCATTTCAACCGGCCCGGCCACCGACTGGCCGGGGGCGATCGGCTGCACGTCACTGTGCTGCCCGCGCGCCTCGGCGAGCACGCCCACCTGACGGTCGACCTGGTCGGCCGGGACCGGGGCATGGACCAGCGCTCCTGGTGGCCGGATGCCGAACCGGTCGATTACGCTCACGAGTTGGGTCATCAGCTGGGCCTTCGCGACGAGTACCGGGCGCCGGACCTCCCGCACCGGCCCGCCGTCGAGGGCAGCATGATGGGCGACTACCACTGCCCGGCGCCTGAGGGCCTCCCACAGGCCGGTCTCCGCGAGCGCCACCTCCGGCTCATCTCCGCCGTGGTGGGCGACCTGGACGCCCCGGTCCCCGCCGGAGGGCACCACCCGAGCTGGGCGGCCGCCCGGGCCGCCGCGACCGCGCACTCCCGTGCGCACGGCTGGGCGGACCCGGTCTCCGACCCGCTGCACCGGGGGCGGCCCACCGGTTCGTCCGCCGTGGCGCCGCGCACCCACGCCTCGGCGAGCGACGCCGGCCAGGGCCACTCCGGGTCTGCCGCTCCCGCCCCCGGTGCCGGGGGCCACGCCGCCGGAAGCGCGGCTGCCGGAAGCCCCGCCGCCGCGGCCGGCAGCGGATCCGCGGCCCAGCCCGACACCTCCCGCAACTCGGTTCTGATGCAGCCCGGGTACGCCTCCGGCGACCAGTTCGGCATCTCCGTCTCGCTGCTGCACGACCCGAACATGCACGTGCTGATCGCGCGCGGCCCGGAGCCCGGCACCCCCGGCCACGACCCCGTCCAGGACAAGTCCCGGGCGATCGCGCGGTTCTACCGCTCCACCGGGATCGGCGCCGACCGGATCCACTTCGTCGACGTCCCCTCGATGGAGAAGCGCACCGTCTGGCGGGCCCTGAACGGAGAGGCCACCCGGATCGCCCAGCAGGACTGGGGGATCGAGAAGAGCTATGACGAGATGTACCAGCAGGGGGAGATCTGGGGCGTCACGGACGGCACCGAGTACGTCGGTCAGGTCTTCTCTGACGGGTTGCGGAACACCGTCCGCGAGGCCTGGGGCATGACCGACGCGCACGACGGGAGGATCGGTTCCTGGCTGGAGGGGCGCGGGATCCACCTGCCCCCGAAGGACGGCAAGGTCCTGGTGCTCTGGTCCCGCTTCACCGGGAAGGCCACCCGGTGGGACGACCTGCGCAGCCGGATGGAGCACGACACCAGCTTCCAGGGCATCCGGCAGATCGTGCGCGACGTCGGCCGCGAGTACGACGCGGTGATCATCACCGGGGACCCGCACCCGAATCCCGCGAAGAGCGACAAGTGGGACGACCTCGTCGTGCAGATGCGCTCTGACCTGGGCACCGACACCGTCCACCACATCACCGGCTTCTGGAAGGGCAGGGGGGAGGAGCTCACTTCCTGGGGCGGCGACACCCGCACCGGGCAGTTCCTGCTGTACGACGCCCTGCACCGCCACTACCGGCTCGACCACCTCGGCTTCCGCTCCGGAAACCTGGAGGCGGTCGCACTGCTCGGCCACCGGGTCTCCTACCTGGAGGAGGCGGGCGCCGGCGGTGCCGCCCGGATGGCGCAGTGGCACGACTCCGGCAACGGCCTGACCCGGGGCGGCGGTCTGGCACCGGGCTACGAGCGTGTGATCGTTCCCGAGCCGCCCACCGCCTCCGGCCGTTACGCGCAGCAGTTCGACGTCGACGGCTTCGCACAGGACGGCCGCGGCTACCAGCCACCGGACCCGAATGCCTGGTGGCGCAAGCCCGCTGAGGTGTACGGCCAGGAACGCGGCTTCGGCACTCGTGAACTGGACGACATCCGGGCCCAGTTGGGTCTGCCGGATGTGTCCGGGGCGCGTGACCGGGCCGGGTTCTTCACCGACCGGGTGCAGCACCTGCGGAGCAAGTACGAGACGGTGCGTGCCGAGGTGGTGCGCCACTCCGGCGGGGGACCGCAGGTCGAGGCGTACCTGTCCGGCTACGACCGGTACTTCAGGACGGCACCGGACGAGTACCACGCCGGGCCGGAGCAGCTGTACCACGACCTCGTCCAGCACGGCCTGCCCCACCTGCCGCAGCTCCGGCAGTACTCGCGGAACCTCGCGTACCAGGCGTACGCCCAGCAGACGGCCGCGCACGCGCAGCCCTCCTGGGGGGGTGACGGGCTGGCCCCGCGGGCGCCGGCCTCCGACAGCACCGGCGCGGTCACCGGCCGGGTCACCGGCCACGCCGCCGGAACGTTCGCCGAGTCCCCGGCCGGGTCCTCGGGGGCCCGTGCCTCCGCGGGACCGGAGGGCCCGACGCCCGCCGGTCCGGCGGAACCCGCCGAGGCGGCCCCGCGCGCTCCGATGACGACCGGTGAGCACGACCTGTCCGGCCAGCAGCCCACCCAGCCCGTCCAGCCCGTCCACCCGCTCCAGCCTGCCCACCCGGTCCAGCCCCCCGCCGGGGCGGCCGCCGGGCCCGCCGCCCAGGGGCACCCGTTCCGCTACGCGGAAGGCGCCGTCGAGCCCGACGCCGCCCACTTCGCCCGTGCCGACGCCCTGGCCGCCGAGGTGGTCCGCGCCGCGGTCGGGCGCGTGGAGTCCGGGCTCCCGCTGCCGAGGATCACGGTCACCGGCCACGGCAACGGAACGGTCGCCGGCCGGCCCCACTTCGGCCGGGCCATGCAGGTCGGCAAGGAGCGCGCCGAGGCGCTCGCCGATCTCCTCGTCGAACGGATCGCCACGCACCTGGGCGGACACGACACCCGGCTCACGACGGCGGACTTCGAGGTCCGCACGCGCTCCCGCGGCCAGCTCGCCCCGCTGGGCACGGACCCGGCCCACCTCACCGCCGAGGAGCGCCGCCAGGCCGTGGTCACCATCGACCACCCGGAGCCGGAACCCGCCGCCGCGGCCCCGGCGGACCACCCCGACGGGGGCACCGGAGGCACGGCGGAGGCGCGGGCCAACGCCGTCCGTCACGGTCTCGGCGCGGAGACGGTCGACTACCTGTTCGGAGACGGCCCCAGGCCCGGGCAGACGGTTGCCGAGATCGGTGAGCACCCGTCCTGGGTCGAGGACCGCGCGCTCGGCCGGTGGGCCGCCGGGGTCGCGATGACCCCGAAGTACGAGACCCTCGTCGCGCTCAACCGGCTGACCCGCTCCGGCGAGGGGCCGCAGGGCGACACGCTGCTCTACCTCGGTGCGAACGCGGACGTCGAGCACCCGCTCTTCACCACCCGGGCGACGCGGATGACCCTCATCGGTGTCGACCCGGAGAACCTGGACGCGGTGACCCGCAAGGCCCACCTGGACCAGGTGGTCGGCGTGATGGAGCGCAGCCTGCGCGGCTACGCGACGCCCGGCCACGCGGTCGTGCGGGCGGAGACCGAACCCGGCCGGGTGACCAGACTGACCGTCGAGGGCCCGGACGGCCCGGTGCTCACCGTCGACTACCACGCGGTCACCTACGACGAGTACCTGCACGCGAACCCCGGCGAGCGGTTCGACGTGGTGATGGACAAGGACTCCTGGTTGCTGGAGTGGCGTTCGGAGCAGGGGGTGGCGGACGCGGTCGACGCTCTTCTGGCGCAGGGCGGCAGCTGGGTCGGCGGGACGGAGCTCGGCGCGGTGGCCGCCGCCCGGTTCACACGGGCCCCGGCGGAGCGGCTGGGCGTCGGCGACCCCAAATGGAGCGGCTACCAGGACCTGCGGCTCCGGACCCGGACCGACCGGCCCGCCGAACCGGCCGCCGCCACCGCCCCGCCCTCGCCCTCGACCTCGGATCCGGCCCCGACCTCGACCGCGACCTCCTCGACGTCGGCCGCTGCTGGCGCCGGTGCCGCCACGGAGGCCAGGGTCGGCGAGCTGTTCACAGGTGTCATGGTGGCCGCCCGGGACCGCTTCGCCTTCCGCGGCTGGACCTTCGACGAGGCCGCGTACAAGTCCATGCTCGACGACGACCTGGCCTACTCCCTCCCGTACCACAACTCCTTCGCCGGGGACGAGGCCAGCGTGCTGGCGAACGCGCTCGCGCTGCTCCCCGGCGTGGCCCGGCGCCTCTCCGCCGAGATCGCCACCTTCGCCGGGACGGACGGCGACTTCGGCGCTCGCCGCATCCTGCGGGACCTCGCGGTGCTGCTCGACCTCGACCCGGACGTGCTCGCCCCGCTCCCGACCGGGGTGACCGGAGAGGAGGGGGCCTGAGCCCACCGCGGCCCTTCGACCGCCCCCGCGTCCACCACCTCACTGGCGGCCACGGCGGTGCCGCCCCCCGAGCCGCACGCAGGACCGTCCACAGCGAGGGACCTTCGCTACCGCCCCGTCGTGGACGGCTGACCGATCGATGCGCCGGCCGAGGTCCGGTCGCTCGCCGACCAGGTCCGGGTGCCGGTGGGCGAGGAGGTCGGCGGCCCACGCGGCCCAGTGCGTCGGAGACGCTCTGTGAGGTCGGCCGGCGGTGGCGGTCCCGGTCACGGCGGTCAGCTCTCCCGGCCGGCGGCGGCCGCGGCGTCGATCTCGGTGATCAGGTTCTCGATCAGGCTCCTGATCTCGTCGCGGATCGGGCGGACGGCTTCGACGCCCTGGCCGGCCGGGTCCTCCAGCGTCCAGTCGAGGTACTTCTTGCCGGGGAAGTACGGGCAGGCGTCGCCGCAGCCCATGGTGATCACGTAGTCGGATGCCCGGACGGCCTCGGTGGTGAGCACCTTCGGCTTCTGGTCGGCGATGTCGATGCCAAGCTCCGCCATCGCGGCGACGGCGGAGGGGTTGATCCGGTCGCCGGGGACGGAGCCGGCGGAGCGGACCTCCACGCGGTCACCGGCGAGGTGACGCAGGAACCCGGCGGCCATCTGGGAGCGACCGGCGTTGTGGATGCAGACGAACAGCACGGAGGCGGCAGGAGCGGCGGTCATGGCGGGTCTTCCTTCGAGTGTGCGGGGGCATCGTGGGCTCCGGCCCGAACGGGGAGAGGGGGCACGGTCGTGGGGCGAGGCGTGCGACATCCCCAGTGGTGGCCGGAGGAGAACTGGGGCTCGCTCGGCGGGTCCGGCGCAGGTAACGTATCAGCCTATGGTGATGTCAGTCGACAGTGATGCAAGCGGGGCTCCGGCCACCGGCACGGCCCCCGACCAGGCCCGGGTCCTCAGGGCTCTGGCCGACCCGCTGAGGATGCGGATCGTCTCCCTGCTCTCCCGGGAGGCACTGTGCACGACGCACCTGGTCGAGGAGACCGGCGCGAAGCAGACCAACCTCTCCAACCACCTGAAGATCCTGCGCGAGGCCGGACTGGTGGACACCGAGCCCTGCGGCCGCTTCACCTACTACGCGCTGCGCCCCGAGGCCCTGACCGGCCTGGCCGCCGACTTCGCAGCCCTTGCCTCCGCTGCCCGCCTGACCGCCGAGGCGGGCTTCAAGCGGTCCTGCTGACCCACGCCGCCCCACCCACGCCACCTGACCCACCCGACCCACCCCACCCGGGCGGCCTGCCCCGCCCCGCGCACGAGGAGCTCCACAGCGTTGAACGCCACGGACGAGGCCAGACCCCACACCGCCGAGCCGCTGGCCGCCGAGCCCCCGGCCGTCCCGCTGCCGAACCGGGTGGCGGCCGAGCTGGTCGGCACCGCCGCCCTTGTCGCGGTCGTGGTCGGATCCGGCATCCAGGCCACCGAACTCACCCACGACGTCGGCCTCCAACTGCTGGCCAACTCCCTGGCCACCGTCTTCGGCCTCGGCGTGCTGATCCTGCTGCTCGGCCCGGTCTCCGGCGCGCACTTCAACCCCGTCGTCACCCTCGCCGAGTGGTGGAACGGCCGCCGCGACCCGAAGGGCCTGCGGCCGGTCGAGGTGGCCGCGTATGCCGCCGCCCAGACCGCGGGCGCGATCGGCGGGGCCGTGATCGCGGACGCGATGTTCGGCCGCGCGCTCGTCTCCTGGTCCGGCCACGACCGTTCGGCCGGACACCTGCTGCTCGGCGAGGTCGTCGCCACCGCCGGGCTGCTCTTCCTGATCTTCGGCCTCGCCGAGCGCGACCTGCTCCGGTACGCCCCCGTGGCGGTCGCCTCCTACATCGGCGCGGCCTACTGGTTCACCTCCTCCACCTCCTTCGCCAACCCCGCCGTGACCATCGGCCGGGCCTTCACCGACACCTTCGCCGGTATCGCCCCCACCTCCGTGCCCGGCTTCGTCGGCGCCCAGTTCGCCGGAGGCGTCCTCGGCCTGGTGCTGGTCGCGCTGGTCTTCGACCACCGCCGTCGAACGGCCGCCGCGAGGTGAGCGAGGTCCGGCACGCCCAGGTGGTCCTGGCCGAGCCCTGGTCATGGTTACCGGCAGCTGGGAGCGCCTCTTCGTCCCCGCCGTCTCCGGCCGGGGCGGGTTCACGGGCCGTCGGCTCCACGCGGACGGCTACCGCGGCACCGGCGGCTTCGCCGGGCGCCCGGCCGCCGGGCCGGGGCCGGGCGTCCGGTAGGTGGACACCCGCCCCGGCCCGGCCCGTCGGCGCCGATACTGGCCGCCGCACTCGGCACCGGCAGGAGGTCACCGCGTGGACTGGCCGACAACCCTGCTCGGCTTCGCGGCCGGGCTGGGCATCTCGACCGTCACCGCACCGGTCGGCGTCTCGGGTGCGGTGTTCCTGCTGCCTGTCCAAGTCAGCGTCCTGAACGTGCCCAGCCCCGCCGTGACCCCGACGAACCTGCTCTTCAACGTGGTGGCGGGCCCCGGCGCGCTCCTGCGGTACCGCCGCACCGGGCACCTGGGCGGCCCGCTCCCCCGCCTACTGATCGGGGGCACCGTTCCCGGCGTGATCGCAGGCGCTGTCATCCGGGTGTTCGCCGTCCCCGGCCCGGCCGTCTTCCGCCTGCTGGTCGCGGCCCTGCTGCTGCCGCTCGGCATGTGGCTGTGCGCGCGTACCCTGCGCCCTGGCCCGTACCGGGCCGCGGTAGGGCCGTCGCCGACGGCCCGGAGCACGACGGCGCTCGCGCTGGCCGTCGGTGTCGTCGGGGGGATCTACGGGATCGGCGGGGGCTCTCTGGTCGGCCCCGTCCTGGCCGGCCGCGGTGTCCCGGTCGCCACCGTGGCACCCGCCGCGCTGGCCACCACCTTCGTGACCTCCGTCGTCGGGGCCGGCACCTACGCGCTGCTGGCCCTGACCACCACCGGCGACATCGCCCCCGACTGGCCGCTCGGCCTGGCCTGCGGCCTCGGCGGCCTGACCGGCGGCTACCTCGGCGCCCGCCTCCAGTCCCACCTGCCCGAAACCGCCCTCCGACTGTTGCTCGGCTCCCTCGCCACCGCCCTCGGCGCGCTCTACGCCCTCCAAGCGGCCCGATGAGCGGTCGGTGCCCGCGCGCGGCGTACATGATCACAGCTTCGCCGGCCGGGCACGCCGGCGCACCGAGGACGTCGTAGCGGTCCGGCCGGTACCCGTCCACGGCCGTGCCGCGGGCCGGCGACCCGGCGACCGACACCCCGCCGTCGGCGGCGAGGATCCGCCGGAGTCGGCGTCCTCCTGCAAGGCGGCGACGAAGCCGCAGACGCCGAGCGCGACGGTGGACCTGTGCCCGGGTACCGGTGGCAGGCCCGCCGGGGGAGACGGGTCAGTCCGCGGTGCGGCTGCGGCGCTCGATCAGCACCACGTCGCGCCACACCCCGTGGTGGCGCGCGATCCGCTCGCGGGTGCCGATCACGCGGAAGCCCGCCTTCGCGTGCAGGGCCAGGCTCGCGGTGTTCTCCGGGAACACCCCGGACTGGATCGTCCAGATCCCGGCCGCCTCGGTCGAGGCCACCAGCGCCTGAAGAAGGGCGCGGGCGACGCCCCGGCCGCGGGCGTCGGGGTGGACGTAGACGGAGTGCTCGACCACCCCCGCGTACGCGGGCCGGGCCGAGACCGCGCTGACCGCCGCCCACCCGAGCACCCGGCCGCCCGGGTCGAGGGCGACGTGGCGGTGGCCGGGGAGGCGGGCGGCGTCGAACGCCGCCCAGGCGGGGGCGGCGGCCTCGAAGGTGGCGTTGCCCTCCTCGATCCCGGCCCGGTAGACGGCCAACACCTCATCGGCGTGCTCGGCCAGCATGGGGGCGAGGGTGAAGTCCGGGCCGGTCACCGGCGATCGCTCCTTCGGGGTGCGGGCGGTCAGCGGGTCAGGTCGAGCAGGGCGGACATGCCGGCCAGTACGGAGGGGGCGACCTTGTAGTACACCCAGGTGCCCCGGCGCTCGGAGGTCAGCAGCCCCGCCTCGCGGAGCTTCTTCAGGTGGTGGGAGACGGTCGGCTGGGAGACCCCGACGTCCTGGATGTCGCACACGCACGCCTCCCCGCCCGGGTGCGAGGCGACCTTGGAGAACAGCCGCAGCCGCACCGGGTCGCCGAGCGCCTTGAACATCGCCGCCATCCGCACCGAGTCCTCGACCGACAGCTCGGCCGAGGTGAGTGGCGGGCAGCACGGCACGGTCTCGGGCTCCAGAACCGTCAACTCCAGATTCGACATATGTCTATGTTGACACTCGTCAATGTCGGGTGGCAAGGTCGAAGGCGCAACCATATCGACAACTGTCGAATCAAAAGGGCGGGCGGACCGTGCTGCCGCCCACCCGATGCGAAGGGGAGAAACCGCCATGACCTCCGACACCGGCTTGCCCGTCCTCGTCATCGGCGCCGGCCCGATCGGCCTGGCCGCCGCCGCCCACCTCCTGGAGCGGGGCATGGAGCCGCTCGTCCTGGAAGCCGGCCCCACCGCCGGCAGCGCCGTGCGCTCCTGGTCCCATGTGCGGCTGTTCTCCTCCTGGGCCGAGGTCGTCGACCCCGCCGCCGAGAAGCTGCTCGCCCCCACCGGCTGGACCCACCCCGACCCCGCCGCCTGTCCGACCGGCGGCGACTGGGTCGCCCTCTACCTCCAGCCCCTCGCCGAGACCCTCGGCGACCGCGTCCGCTACGACACCCGTGTCACCGGCGTGGCCCGCGCCGGACGCGATCGCATCGTCGACGCCGACCGCGACCAGCAGCCCTTCACCGTCCACGTCGCCCACGCCGACGGGAGCGAGGAGCGCCTGCTCGTCGCCGCCGTCATCGACGCCTCCGGCACCTTCTCCACCCCCAACCCGCTCGGCGCCAACGGCCTGCCCGCCCTCGGCGAGCGCGCCAACGCCGACCGCATCTCCTACCGTGTGCCCGACCTCAGGGACCCCGTCGTCCGCGCCCGGTACGCCGGGAAGCGCACCGCTGTCGTCGGCACCGGCGCCTCCGCCTTCACCACCCTCGCCTCCCTGGCAGACCTCGCCGAGCAGGAGAGCGGCACCCACGCCGTGTGGGTCCTGCGCCGCGGCATCACCGGCTCCACCTACGGCGGCGGTACCGCCGACCAGCTCCCCGCCCGCGGTGCGCTCGGCCTCGCCGCCAAGGCCGCCGTCGACAACGGCTACGCCGACGCGCTCACCGGCTTCCGCACCGCCACCGTCGAGCGCACCGGCGACAAGCTCGCCCTCGTCGCCGAGGACGGCGCCCGCACCGACGGCCTGGACGAGGTCATCGTCCTGACCGGCCTGCGCCCCGACCTGTCCTACCTCACCGAGCTGCGGCTCGGCCTGGACGACCGGCTCCAGGCCCCGACCGCGCTGGCCCCGCTGATCGACCCCAACCAGCACTCCTGCGGCACCGTCTACCCCCACGGCGCGAACGAGCTCTCCCACCCGGAGAAGGACGTCTACCTCGTCGGCATGAAGTCGTACGGCCGTGCCCCCACCTTCCTCGCCATGACCGGCTACGAGCAGGTCCGCTCGGTGGCTGCACACGTCGCGGGCGACCTGGAGGCCGCAGCCCGCGTCGAACTCACCCTTCCCGAAACCGGCGTCTGCGGCGGCGCCGGCCTCTACGACCGGCCCACCCCGGCCGAAAGCACCGACGCGGGCTGCTGCTCCGTCTCCGCCGCACCCCGGCTCATCACCCTCGGTGTCGGCAACGACCCCGCCGGCGGCTCCTGCTCCACCCCTGGCGGTTGCTGACACCCCGACCGACCCGCTGCGGCCCGGCCCCGGTCGGCGGTGTCCCGGGTCGTCGGTGTGCTCGTCCTGGTCCTCCTCGTCCCCGGCCGCGGCCCCGCCCCGCGGCCCCGCCCCGCGGGCCCGCGGACCGCGTCTGCGGCTGGGCGCGCTGCTTCGCCTGCCCGCCCTGCGCCGGACCACCGCCTGCGCAGCCCTGCTCGGACTCGCCACTCGACGACCGCACCCTCGCCTACGCCCTCCCGGGCGACGACGGCAGTGACCTGTGGACCGTCCTCGCCGACGGAACCGGCACCCCGGCCCTGCTCGCCGCCGCCGCGCTCGCCCCCGCCGTCGTCCGGTGCCCCGGCGCACGGCCGGACGAGCGGGGGCGTCGGTCGGCTGCACCTCCGGCGCGGCCGCCCCTCCTGCCCGACCCCCCCTCCTGCCCTGCCTCCTCCGGCACTGATGGCCGACGACCTGCGCGGTCGAGGCTCGCACTTCACGGCCCGTCCAGCCGCGCCACCAGGGCGCGCACCCCGATGGGGAGTTCCCTCACCCGTACGCCGGTCGCGTGGTGCACCGCGTTCGCGATCGCCGCGGCCGTGCCGACGATGCCGATCTCACCGATGCCCTTCGATCCCATGGGGCTGACGTGCTCGTCCCGTTCGTCGATCCAGTACGCCTGGACGTCCGGGACGTCGGCGTTCACCGCGACGTGGTACGAGGCGAGGTCCCGCTCGGCGTGGTCGCCGAACAGCGGATCCATCGTCGAATCCTCCAGCAACGCCATCGACGCCCCCATCACCATGCCGCCGAGGAGCTGTGACCGGGCCGTGAGCGGGTTCAGGATCCGCCCGGCCGCGAACACCCCGAGCAGTCGACGCAGTCGCACCTCGCCGGTGTCCCGGTCCACCTGCACCTCGGCGAACTGCGCGCCGAACGCGTGCCGGGCGTACTCCGCGTCCTGCTCGACGAGCTCCCGGGTGTCGGCGCTCGCCGACAGGCCCTCCGCCGGCACCGGCGTGCCCGCGGCGAGTCGGTGTGCCAGCTCGGATGCCGCCGCGTGCACCGCCCAGCCCCAGGAGGAGGTGCCGCTGGAGCCGCCCGCCACTCCGCCGCGCGGCAGGTCGCTGCGCCCGATCTCGATCGTGATCCGCTCCACCGGGGCGGCCAGGACCTCCGCGGCGATTACCGCCAGCACCGTGCGGGCGCCGGTGCCGATGTCGGTCGCGTTGACCCGGACCTCGAACGTGCCGTCCGCCGTCGCCCGCACCTCGGCGGCGGCCGGGGTGATCAGCACCGGGTAGGTGGAGGCCGCCACGCCCGTCCCGACCAGCAGCCGGCCCTCGGCGCGTCCGGCGGGTTCGCGCCCGGCCCAGCCGAAGCGGTGGGCCCCCTCCCGCAGGCATTCGGCCAGGTGGCGGCTGGAGAAGGGCCGGCCGCTGTCGGGTTCGGTGTCGGGTTCGTTGTCGCACCAGAGCCGGTACGCCTCCACCGCGGTGGGCAGTGTGGGGAAGATGCGCCCCTGACCGACGGACTCGGTCAGGCCGTACGCGTCCAGTTGGTCGCGCAGGTCCTGTTTGACGCGTGCCACGGCGAAGACGATGCCACGCCGGTCGAGTTCCCGGCGCAGCGCGTCCACCGAGTCCAGCGCGGTGATGTCGACCTCGACGTTGGCCTCGGTGTTGAGGACGAACCACCGCACCGGGGCCGTCCCGTCGTCGGCGGCGGCCAGCGCCCTGCGGCGGAAGTCCTCGGCGTTGGCGAAGAACAGCGGGGAGTCGTAGCGGTACACCACCAGGCCGGAAATGGTGCGGGCCTTCGAGTAGTCGTCGACGTCGTGCATGCCGGCCAGACCGGGTACCAGTCCCTGGACCGCGTCGTGCGGTCGCGCCACCCGGCTCAGCAGTTCGGTCACCGACAGCGCCACGGCCACCAGCACGCCGTACAGGATGTCCAGCGCGAGGACGCCGGCCGTACAGGCGATCGCCAGCACCAGTTCCCGTCGGCGGAAGGAGGCCAGCCTGCGGAAACCCGCCAGGTCGATCATCCGCACGGCGGCGAACACCACGACGGCACCGAGCACAGGCACCGGCAGGTCTCCCAGCAGCGGGCCGAGGAAAAGGAGCACCGCGAGGACGCACGCGCCGGCTGTCAGCGAGTACACCTGGGTGCGTCCGCCCGTCGACCTGGCGAGCGCGGTCCGGCTGGCGCTGCTGCTGACGGGGAACCCGGAAAGGAGACCGGCGCCGAGATTCGTGCTGCCCAGGGCGAGCAGCTCCTGGTCGGCGTCGAGGCGCTCCCCGCTGCCCTCGCTGCCCTCTGACGCGAAGGCCCGCGCGGTGAGGATCATGTCGGTGTAGCCGACCAGGAGGACGCCGACGGCGGGCAGCACCAGCCGGTCCAGCTCGCCCAGGTCCGGCCAGGAGAAGTGGGGGAGCCCGCCGGGGATCGCTCCGATCGTGTCGATGCCGTGCTGTTCCAAGTCGAACGCGGCCACCGCCGCCGTACCCAGGACGATGGCCACCAGGGGCGCGGGCAGCCGGGGGACGAAGCGTGCGGTGGTAAACAGGAAAAGCAGGGCGGCGGCGCTCAGGGCGGTGGTGGCCGCGTTCGCCTCGGGAAGGTGTCGGGCGAAGGACCACAGCTGTGGAAGGAAGCGCTCACCGGTCACGGGGACACCGGTGAGTTTCGTCAGCTGATCAACCATCATGATCAGGGCGACCCCGGTCAGATAGCCGATCAGGACGGGCTTCGAGAGCAGGTCGGCGACGAAGCCGAGCCGCAGCGCCCACGCCATCAGACACAAGCCTCCGACCACGACGGCCAGCGTCGCGGCGAGGACGGCGTAACGTCCGGGGTCCCCGCTCGCGAGCGGCCCGACCACGGTGGCAGTCATCAGCGCGGTCGTCGACTCGGGTCCGACCGACAGCAGCCGGGACGAGCCGAGAAGCGCGTACACCCCGATCGCCGGCAGGATCGCCCACAGGCCCGCGACCGGCGGCAGGCCCGCGACCCCGGCGTACGCCATGACCTGGGGAACCAGGTACGCCGCGACCGTCAGACCGGCCACCACGTCGCCACGCAGCCGACCCCGCCGGTAACCCCTGAGTACGGTCGCTCCCGGCACCGCGGGCACGAAACGGCGCCGGGACCGGCCCGTGCCGTCGCCGTGGCGCGCCATGGATCTCCTTCCACCGCGAAGTCCGACCACGCCCGACCGACGGAGTGTCGTCGTGACCGCCGTTCGCCCGGCATGGGCGCGGCTTCCCATCTGATCACGCGCCGGCTTCCTCTACGTGCAGGTGTTCACCGCCGGGAGTGCGCGTCGGCCCCCTCGGCGCGGTACCAGGTCGGCGGCCGCGAAGAGGTGGGCGGCGCCCGAACGCCGACCGATGGCGTACGGCGTCGTCGGGGTCGAGGTCCGGCCGGGCGCCCCGGCGTGACCCGACCGGGCGCGGTGCTCCCGCCGCTCCCCGCTGCGGAGTCCGGCCGCGGGACCGAGAATCGGTGGCATGACCGGTTCCGCCACCGGGCGGCCGGGCGTGGTGAGGGAGCAGCCCGATGGACACGACCGATGCCGCCCGGGCGCCGTGGCCCGTCCGGGTCTTCCTGCTCGACGACCACGAGGTGGTCCGGCGCGGCGTGCGCGACCTGCTGGACGCCGAGCCGGACCTCGAAGTCGTCGGTGAGGCGGCCACGTGTGCCCAGGCCCTCGCCCGGGTGCCGGCACTGCGCCCGGACGCGGCCGTCCTCCACCTGCAAGACCTCTGGATCCGGGACGTCACCATCACCACCGGCCTGGTCGACACCCACAGCACCCCGATGCTGCTCGACCTGCTCGCCGCCGGCCGCATCGACGTCTCCGGCCTGGTCACCCACCGGTTCGGCCTCGACGAGATGCAGGAGGCGTACGACGTCTTCGCCGCCGCCGGGGACAACGGCGCTCTCAAGGTCGCGCTCTTCCGGACCTGACCCGTACGGACCACGAGGCGAGGAGCCCACCGTGACCCGCAATCCCGATCTCGAAGCCGTCCGGCGGGCGAACGCCGCCGACGTGGCGCGCCGGATCGACGAACGCCGCCGCCAACTCGGTGTCGACGACGAGACCCTCGCCCGCGAGGCCGCCATGGCGCCCGCCTACCTGCGGCACCTGCTGGAGGTCGGGCCCGGTTTCGACGCCGCTGGATTCGTCCGGGTGGCGGCCGCCCTTCGCATGACCTGGACGGACCTCCTGGAGGACCGGCCGGACGCCCCGCCGGGGCAGTCGGAGCCCGCGGCCGGGGTGAGGCCGCTGCTGAGGCACCTCACCGAGCCCGAGTGCTGGGACCTGGTCGGCACCCACGGCGTGGGCCGGGTGGGCCTGCCCGCCGATCCGGCTCCTTCGGTCTACCCGGTGAACTACGCCGTCGACCGGCACACGGTCGTCTACCGCACCTCGTCCGGCGGTGCGGCCGCACCACCGGAGAACTCACCGGCGTCGTTCCAGATCGACCACCTCGACGACCGGCTGAGCGAGGGGTGGAGCGTGCTGATGGTCGGCACCGCGCAACACGTCGAGGACGTGGACGAGCAGCAACGGCTGCTCCGGCTTCCGGGGGCCACCCCTTGGGCGGGCGGCAGCCGTCCCCTGTGGGTCCGCGTCGTTCCGGACGAGGTCACCGGTCGCCGCATCGGCGGGGGATGAGCGGCAGCCGTCCTCGCGCGCCGACGTCCGGGCTGCGCGGCGTCGGTGGGCCCGAGGGTCACCGAGGGTCCGGAGGCCGCCCGGTCGCGGTGGTGGCCGGGCGGCCGTCGGTGTCGGCGGCGTGGAGGACTTCGCGGATCAGCAGGTCGAGGTCGTCCTCGGTGGTGCGGTAGTTGCACAGGCAGGCGCGCAGGACGATGCGCCCGCGCACGGCGACGGTGGCGAGGTAGGCGCGTCCGCTGTCCTGCACACGGCGGGCCACGCGGGTGTGGAAGGCGTCCGGGTCGCCGCTGCCCGGGTCGGTCACCCGGAAGCAGGCGACGGGCCACGGGCCGCCTGCCAGCAGTTCCAGCCGGGGTTCGCTGGTGATCCGGGTGCGCAACTGTTCGGCGAGGCACAGGTAGTGCTCGATGAGGGCGGTGACACCCTCGCGGCCCAGGTGCTGCAGCGTGGCCCACAGGGCCAGGGCTCGGGTGCCGGGGCGGGTCAGCTCGATCGTGGTGTGGGACAGCCAGGGCAGCGCGTCCGGTTCGTCGGCGGCGAGGTAGGAGGCCCGGTGCGCGAAGGCGGTGTGCAGGTGCTCGGGGTCCGGGACGAGCAGGGCTCCGCAACCCACCGGCACGCTGAGCGTCTTGTGCGGGTCGACGGTCATCGAGTCGAGCTCGTCGACTCCCTGGTAGAGGTGTGCCAGGGTCGGCACCGCGGCTCCCAGCCCGCCCCAGGCGCCGTCCGCGTGGTGCCACATGCCGATGCTCCGGCACAGCCGCGTGACGGGTCCGAGCGGGTCGACGGCACCGGTCGCGGTGGTGCCCAGGGTGCTGACGGTGCAGAACGGCAGCAGGCCCGCGTCCAGGTCCGCGGTGACCGCGGCGCGCAGGGCGGCCGGGTCCAGGCGGTCGTGCGCATCGGTGGCGACGGGGCGCAGCCGGTGGGCGGGCAGGCCGATGCAGGCCGCGGCCCTGGCGACGGACATGTGGGCCTGGGCGCTGCAGTAGAGGGTGAGCCGGGCGTGGTCGCGGTCGTATGCGGGGCCGTCGGAGGAGCCGCGGCGGGTGAGGAACCAGGTGCGGGCGGCGGCCAGGGCGAGCAGGTTGGCCATGGAGCCGCCGCTGGTCAGCACCCCGCCGGTGCCGTCGGGGAGTCCGGCCAGGTCGGCGAGCATGCGCACGGTGCCGCGTTCCAGGTCCATGAGGGCGTTCTCGCCCATGCCGCAGGTCGCGTTGACGGCGCTGGCCAGCAGTTCGGCGATGACGCCGGCCGGTGCGGGCGGCGAGTTGACCCAGGCGAAGAAGGCCGGGTGGCCGTTCCCGGTGGGGAAGGGGGCGATCTCGTCCCGCACGAAGTCGAGCACCCCGCCCAGGTTCCCGGCCCGGGCGCCCAGCTTCCCCGCACGCAGCCGCGCCCGCTGCCCCGGCGGCATCGGACGGGCCACCGGGCCCGCGGGCAGCTCGCTCAGATAGCCGGACACCCATTCCGCCGCGGCGACGAGTTCGTCGCGCAGCACCTTCGGGTGGGCGGCGGGCGGCAGCTGATCCCGCGACAGAAAGGTTTCGCCGAACCGGGGCGGATGAGGCTCAGGCAGCGGGTGGGCCATGGTGGAGCGGGGCCTTTCGTCGTCGTAGGGCCCCTGCTCGGCTCAGCGAGGCCGTGATCATAACGAGCGACTCGACCGGCAGGCACGCGAACCGGTCCGATGGGCCCCTGCGAGCGTTCCCGGCACGGGTCAGACGGCGTGCAGGCCGTGCGCCTCGAAGACGGCGCGGGCCTCGGCGGTCCGGCCGGGTGTGGGCACCGGGGTGTCGGCGAGCGGGAAGTCGAGGCCGAGGGCGCGCCACTTGGCGGCGCCGAGTCTGTGGAAGGGCAGGACGTCGACCCGGGTGACGTTGCCGAGCGAGGCCGTGAACGCGGCGACGCCCTCGATGTTCCCGGCGGCGTCGGTCAGGCCGGGGACGAGGACGAAGCGGACCCAGACCTCGGTGCCGAGACCGGCCAGACGGCGGGCGAACTCCAGGGTGGGGGCGAGTTCCTGCCCGGTCAGGTGCCGGTGGAGCGCGTTGTCCCAGGACTTGATGTCGAGCAGGACGAGGTCGGTGTCGGCGAGCAGCGCGTCGGTGGCGCGGGCGCCGAGGAAGCCGGAGGTGTCCAGCGCGGTGTGCAGGCCGAGTTCGTGCTTGAAGCGGTGCAGCAGCTCTCCGGTGAGCTCCGGCTGGAGGAGCGGCTCGCCGCCGCTGACGGTCGCGCCGCCGCCGGAGGCGCGGATGAACGCGGTGTACTTGGCGGCCTCCTGGACGATCCCGTCGGCGGAGGAGGGCTGTCCGTCGCGCATGTGCCGGGTGTCGGGGTTGTGGCAGTACAGGCAGCGCAGCGGGCAGCCGGCGAGGAAGGCGACGAAGCGGGTGCCGGGGCCGTCGACGCCCGTCGACAGGTCCCAGGAGTGCAGCGTGCCGGTCACCGGGCGCCGGGTGGCTGCCCGGTCGGCGGGGGTGGGCTCGGCCATGGGGTGTGCTCCTTCGGCAGGGCGCGGTGCCGGCGCCCCGGTCGGGGAGGCGTCGGCACCGCGAGGGGGCGGTCGGGGCTACAGCGCGTCGTGGAAGGTGCGGCCGATGACGTCGAGCTGCTGTTCGCGGGTGAGGCGGACGAAGTTGACCGCGTAGCCGCTGACCCGGATCGTCAGCTGCGGGTACTTCTCCGGGTGGGCCATGGCGTCCACGAGGGTGTCCCGGTTGAGGACGTTGACGTTCATGTGGAAGCCGTGGCAGGCGACGTAGCCGTCCAGTACGCCGACCAGGTTGGTGATCCGCTCCGCCGCGGTGCGGCCCAGGGCGTCCGGGGCGACGGTGTTGGTGAGCGAGATGCCGTCCTCTGCGTGTTCGTACGGCAGCTTGGCGACGGACAGCGCGCTGGCCACGTAGCCGTGTCGGTCGCGCCCGTTCATCGGGTTGGCGCCGGGGGAGAACGGCTCGCCGGCCCTGCGCCCGTCCGGGGTGTTGCCGGTCTTCCGGCCGTAGACCACGTTGGAGGTGATGGTCAGCACGGACTGGGTGTGTTCGGCGCCGCGGTAGGTGGGGTGCTTGCGGACCTTGCCCATGAAGTCCTCGACCAGCCGGACCGCGATAGCGTCCACGCGGTCGTCGTTGTTGCCGTAGGTGGGGTGGTCGCCCTGGACCAGGTAGTCGGTGACCAGGCCGGTGGCGTCCCGCACGGGGGTCACCTTCGCGTACTCGATCGCGGCGAGCGAGTCGGCGGCCACCGCGAGTCCGGCGATGCCGCAGGCCATGGTGCGCCGGACGTCCCGGTCGTGCAGGGCCATTTCGAGCCGCTCGTAGGCGTACCTGTCGTGCATGTAGTGGATGACGTTCAACGCGTGGACGTACGTCTCGGCGAGCCAGTCCAGTTGCTCGTCGAAGCGGGCCAGCACCTCCTCGTGGTCGAGCACGTCTCCGCCGACCGGGGCGGTGGCCGGGCCGACCTGCTCGCCGGACTTCTCGTCGCGGCCGCCGTTGATCGCGTAGAGCAGTGTCTTGGCGAGGTTGACCCGGGCGCCGAAGAACTGCATCTGCTTGCCGACCTCCATGGCGGAGACGCAGCAGGCGATCGCGGTGTCGTCGCCGAAGCGCGGGCGCATCAGCTCGTCCGACTCGTACTGCACCGAGGAGGTGTCGATCGACACCTGTGCACAGAACTCCTTGAACCCCCGGGGAAGTCGCGGGGACCAGAAGACGGTCATGTTCGGCTCGGGGGCCGGGCCGAGGTTGTACAGGGTCTGCAGGTAGCGGAACGACGTCCGGGTGACCAGGGTGCGGCCGTCCGTGCCCATGCCGCCGATCGACTCGGTGACCCAGGTCGGGTCCCCGGAGAACAGCTCGTCGTACTCGGGGGTGCGCAGGAAGCGGACGATCCGCAGCTTGACGACGAAGTCGTCGATCAGCTCCTGGGCCTGCTGCTCGGTCAGGAGTCCGGCGTCCAGGTCGCGCTGGAGGTAGACGTCCAGGAAGGTCGAGGTGCGGCCCAGCGACATGGCGGCGCCGTTCTGCTCCTTGACCGCCGCCAGGTAGGCGAAGTACAGCCACTGGACCGCCTCGCGGCCGGTGCGGGCCGGACCGGAGAGGTCGTACCCGTAGGCCGAGGCCATCTCCTTGAGCTCGCCCAGTGCCCGGATCTGCTCGGCGAGTTCCTCGCGCTCGCGGATCGTCTCCTCCAGCCGCGCCGGATCGCGCGGAGCGGCGTCCAGCTCCGCCTTCTCGGCGAGCTTGGCGTTGATCAGCCGGTCCACGCCGTACAGGGCGACCCGGCGGTAGTCGCCGATGATCCGGCCGCGGCCGTAGGAGTCGGGCAGGCCGGTGATGACGCCGGCCCGGCGGGCGGCCCGGATGTCGGGGGTGTAGGCGTCGAAGACCCCCGCGTTGTGGGTCTTGCGGTACTCGGTGAAGGTCTTCTCCAACTGCGGGTCGACCGGGTAGCCGTACGTCCTCAGCGCTCCCGCGACCATCCGCCAGCCGCCGTTGGGCATGATCGCGCGCTTGAGCGGGGCGTCGGTCTGGAGCCCGACGATCAGCTCCCGCTCCCGGTCGATCCAACCCGGGGCGTGTGCGGTGATGGTGGACGGGATGTCGTGCGCGACGTCGTACACGCCCTTGGCACGCTCCTCGGGGAAGCGGTCGGTGATCCGCCGCCACACCTCGGTGGTCCGCTCGGTGGGGCCGGTCAGGAAGCCGGCGTCGCCCTCGTAGGGGGTGTAGTTGTGCTGGATGAAGTCGCGGACGTCGATCGCGTCCCGCCAGGCTTCACCCCGGAAGCCCTCCCAGGCCGGGGCGGGCGCGGGCTGCGTGTGCGGTGCGGTGGTCATCTCGGTTTCCCTTCTCAGGCCTGGTCGCCGTAATAGGCCTGGCGCATCAGCCGCTGCATGTCGGCGAGCATCGGCATCCGGGGGTTGGCGGGGGCGCACTGGTCCTCGTAGGCGTTCATCGCCTGCTGGGGCAGGGCGGCCAGGAAGGCCGCCTCGTCGACGCCGGCGGCCTTGAACGAGCGGGGGATGCCGGCCCGGTCGCGCAGGTCCTCGACCGCGGCCGCGAGCGACTCGACGCCCTGCTCCGGGGTGGCGGCGGGCAGGCCGAGCATCCGGGCGATCGCCCGGTAGCGTTCGGGGGCCGTGTAGCTGCGGTACTTCGGCCAGCCGGTGACCTTGGTCGGCGCGGAGCCGTTCCAGCGGATGACGTGCGGCAGCAGCAGCGCGTTGGTGCGGCCGTGGGCGACGTGGAAGGTGGCGCCCAGGGTGTGCGCCATGGCGTGGACGGCGCCGAGGAACGCCGAGCCGAAGGCCATGCCGGCGATGGTCCCGGCGTTGTGCATCTTCTCCCGGGCCTCCGGGTCGTCCGGGCCGTCGGTGACGGCCCGCTCCAGGTTCTCGAAGATCAGCCGGATGCCCTGGAGGGCCAGTCCGTCGGTGAAGTCGTTGGCGTAGACCGAGACGTAGGTCTCGATGCAGTGCGTCAGGGCGTCGAAGCCGGTGTCGGCGGTCACGTCGGCCGGCAGCCGGGTGGTGAGCGCGGGGTCGACGATGGCCACGCTCGGGGTGAGCGCGTAGTCGGCCAGCGGGTACTTCTGTCCGGTGGCGGTGTCGGTGATCACTGCGAAGGGGGTGACCTCGCTGCCGGTGCCCGAGGTGGTGGGGATGCAGACCAGCTTCGCCCTCTCGCCCAGGTCGGGGAAGGTGAAGGCGCGCTTGCGGATGTCGAAGAACTTCTCCTTGAGGTCGGCGAACTCGACCTCGGGGTGCTCGTACATCAGCCACATCACCTTGGCGGCGTCCATCGGCGAGCCGCCGCCGAGCGCGACGATGGTGTCCGGCTCGAACTCCCGCATCAGTTCGGCGCCCCTGCGCACCGTGTCGATGCTGGGGTTGGGCTCGACGTAGTCGATCACCCGCACCTCGACCGGCTCCCGGCGGCGGTCGAGCACGCCCCGGATCCGCTCCAGGTGGCCGATCGCCACCATGGTGTGGTCGGTGACGACGACGATCCGGTGCGCGTTCGGCATGCTCGCCAGGTACTTGACGGAGTTGCGCTCGAAGTAGATCTTCGGCGGGACCTTGAACCACTGCATGTTGGTGTTGCGCCGCCCGACCCGCTTGATGTTGAGGAGGTTCAGCGCCGAGACGTTCCCGGCGACGGAGTTGTGCCCGTAGCTGCCGCAGCCCAGGGTCAGCGAGGGCGTGAAGGCGTTGTAGACGTCGCCGATGCCGCCCTGCGAGCTGGGCGCGTTCCAGATGATCCGGCAGGCTTTGACCGCGTGCCCGAACTCCTCGACGAACGCCGCGTCCCGGGTGTGCACCGCGGCGGAGTGGCCGAGCCCGTCGAACTCCACCATCGAGGCCGCCAGTTCGACGCCCTCCTCGCGGGAGCCCGCGGTCAGGACGGCCAGCACGGGGCAGAGCTTCTCCCGGGTCAGGGGCTCGGCGGGGCCCACCCGCTCGCAGTCGGCCAGGATCACCGAGGTGTCGGCCGGCACCCCGAAGCCCGCCGCCTCCGCGATCTGCGCGGCCGAGCGGCCCACCACCGCCGCGTTCAGCCGTCCGCCGGAGCAGGCCTCGCCGCCCTCGACGCCGAACAGGTAGCGCTCCAGCAGCGCCTTCTCCTCGGCGCTCGCGTGATGGGCCTTGAGCTTGTGGAACTCGGCGAGCGCCGCGTCGCGGATCTCCGCGTCCAGGACCACCGCCTGCTCGGAGGCGCAGATCATGCCGTTGTCGAAGGTCTTCGACAGCACGATGTCGTTCACCGCCTGCTGGAGGTCCGCGCTCCGTTCGACGTACGCGGGGACGTTGCCCGCACCGACACCCAGGGCCGGCTTCCCGCAGGAGTACGCGGCCCGCACCATCGCGTTGCCGCCGGTGGCCAGGACGGTAGCGACGTCCGGATGCTTCATCAGTTCGGCGGTGGCCGCCATCGACGGCTTCTCGATCCACTGGATGCAGTGCGCCGGAGCCCCCGCCGCGACCGCCGCGTCCCGGACCGTCCGGGCCGCCTCGGCGGAGCAGCGCTGCGCCGAGGGGTGGAAGGAGAAGACGATCGGGTTGCGGGTCTTCAGCGCCAGCAGGCACTTGAAGATCACGGTCGAGGTCGGGTTGGTCACGGGAGTGATGCCCGCGACGACGCCGACCGGTTCGGCGATCTCCACGATGCCGTCGATCTCGTCCCGGTACACCACCCCGACCGTCTTCGTCCGGGCCATCACGTGGGTGACGTTCTCGCAGGCGAAGACGTTCTTGACCGCCTTGTCCTCGAAGATCCCGCGCCCGGTCTCCTCGACGGCCAGGACCGCGAGCGCCGTGTGCCGGGCCAGCGCGGCCAGCGAAGCCTTCTTGACGATGTGGTCGACCTGCTCCTGGGTGAAGGAGGCGTACTCCCGCAGGGCCGTCAGGGCGTCCGCGACCAGCAGTTCGACTGCGCCGGGACGGGTGGGCGGGTTGCTCGCGGGGGACTGTTCGGCCTCGTTCGTGGGGCGAGGGGACATGGTGGACTGCCTCTCCGGGTCATCGTCCGACTGCCGGGCGCCGGCGGGACCGCGGGCGCCTTCTGTTCAAGGGTTGCTCGTGCGGGGCGGGGGGCGGACCGGCCCTTCGGGACCTGGATCCGGTCCGAAGGTCCCTGCTGCGGAACGCCGTCGGTCCCGGCCCGGCCGTCCGTCGCGGGAGGTGCCGCGGCCTCCGGGCGGCGTCGGCGGTGGTGCCGCCACGGTGACGCGGCACCGCCGACGCTGACACAGTCGTTCAGTCGTTCAGTCGTTCAGTCGTTCAGTCGTGCGGTACGACGGCGACGGGGCTGTGCGCGTGGTGCAGCACCGACTGCGTCACCGATCCCAGCCGGGGCGCCGCCACTTGGTGCTTGGGTGTACGCCGTCCGAGCACGACCAGGGAGGCGCTGCGGGAGGCTTCCACCAGGGCCCGCGCGGGGCTCCAGGCGCAGACCTCCGCTTCCGTACGGACGTCGGGGTACTTCTCCCGCCAACGGGACAGGGCGTCCCGCAGGCGCAGCTGCTCGGCGGCCGCCAGCGACTCCCTGATCTGCTGCTGGTCGACGGGGGCCTCGGTCGAGTACGGGCCGTGCGACGTGGTCCGGCTCTCGACCACCCGCAGTGCGGAACCGGTGTCGGCCGCGTGCCGGAAGGCGAATTCGAGCACGGCGTCGCACGGCCGGTCGCCCGCCACGCCCACGACGACGTCGGAGGACGGTCCCCCCGGTCCGTCCTCCCCGGCGCGGACCAGCACGACGGGGCAGCCGGCGCGGGCGGCGGTCCGCAGTCCCACGGAGCCGACCAGCAGGCCGGTGAAGCCGCCGAGGCCGCGCGACCCGAGGACCAGCAGCTCCGCCCGCCCGCCGACGCCGGCGAGCGTCTCCGCCGGATTCCCGGGCCAGATCTCGAAGGACACCGCCAACCCGGGCAGCGCGGCCGCGACGCGGTCGCGGATCTCCGCGATCGGTTGCGGGACCACGGTGTCACCGCCGAGGTCGCGCTCCAGGGCGTCGAACTCCGTCCCCGCGACGTGGACGATGTGCAGCCCGATTCCCCTGCGCTCGGCCTCCCCGGCAGCCCACGCGGCCGCCGCCGCGCTCTGTACCGAACCGTCGATCCCCACCACCACACCGTGCGACATGACTGTGACCTCCCTGGTCCCCGGCCGGCCGTGGCGCCGGTGCGCACGGTCCCGTCCGGAGACCAGAGTCCCGTCGGCCCATGGCCCGGCCACAGGGGCCGAGCAGCCCCACCTCGGTACCGAAGGTCCCGGTGCGGCCGGTGCTCCCGGGGAGTGCCGGCCGCACCGGGACCGTCGTTCCGGCAGCCGGGACCAACGGCCCGCAGACCGGCGCGTCACCGACGGTGCACGCTTTGAGCAGACGCCGGGACCGCGATCGAAACGGTCGTCCGCGCCGCCCTTCTCACCGCAGGCGGCACTGCCACGGGCGCTCGGCCCGGACCACCCCGAAATTCTGCTCGACCCGAGTCGGAACCGGGCGCACAGGCGCACCGGCTCGAACGGACCACCACCGACGAACCACCCCCACCGGAGGAGAACCGATCATGGCCACCCAGCACGCCCACACGCCCCTGACGCCCCGCCGCGCCACCCTCCGTCGCTCCGTCGCCCGGCAGAGCGCCGCACACACCGTGTCGGCCGCGGCCGCAGCTCTCGCGACCGTCCGGATCGCGCTCGGGGCGCTCTTCCTCTGGGCCTTCCTCGACAAGACCTTCGGCCTCGGCTACTCCACCGCCGACGGCCGCGCCTGGGTCGACGGAGCCTCACCCGCCAAGGGCTTCCTGAGCCACGTCGCGGCGGGGCCGTTCCGCGGGACCTTCCACGCCATGGCCGGCCAGGCCTGGGTGGACTGGATGTTCATGCTGAGCCTCCTCGGTCTCGGTCTCGCGCTGATCGGCGGTGTCGGGCTGCGGATCGCCGCGGTGGGGGGCACCGCCCTGCTCGCCCTGATGTGGGCCGCCGAGTGGCCGCCCGCCCGCCACCTGGCCGACGGCGCCGCGAGCGGATCCACCAATCCGCTGCTCGACTACCACGTCCTCTACGCCCTGGTCCTGGTCGTCCTGGCCGTGACCGGCTCCGGCGCCACCTGGGGCCTGGGCCGCCGCTGGGCGGAGCTGCCGGTGGTCCGCGACAACGCCTGGCTCCGCTGACGTCCGTGCACCACCGCCCCCGGGCCGGCCGCGACCTCCGTCGCGGCCGGCCCGCCCGTTTGCCGGGTACCCGCTGGCGGCGCCCCGCGCCGTGGCCGTCGGCCGGAGGCACTGCGCCGCACGGCGACCGTCGACCTGCTCGGACTCGGTGCCGGCGAGAACGGGCGCCGTCGCGCGTCCGAAAAGCGATGTCCTGGGCGGTGTCACGCCGTCACCGTCGTCTGCCAGAATCGACCGGCCGATGGCACGGGACGAGGAGGCTCGCGTGGGTGGGGACGAGGTTCGGTCGAGGATCCCGCAGCTGAGGCTGGACGAGCTGCTGGAGGAGTTGCAGGCGAGGATCGACGCGGCCCGGGGCACCCGGGACCGGGTGCACAGCCTGCTGGAGGTTGTCCTGTCGGTCGGCCGGGAGCTGGACCTGACGCAGGTGCTCCGGCGCATCGTGGAGGCGGCCGCGGTACTGGTGGACGCCCGGTACGCGGCGCTCGGGGTGATCGGTCCCGACGGCGAGACGCTCTCGCAGTTCCTCACGGTGGGCCTGTCCGAGCAGGAGATCGAGCGGATCGGCCCCTATCCGACGGGCCGGGGCCTCCTGGGGGAGCTGATCCGCCGGCCGGAGCCGCTTCGGCTGGCTGACCTCTCGGAGCACCCGTCGTCGTACGGCTGCCCGGTGCACCACCCGGTGATGCGGGCGTTCCTCGGGGTGCCGGTGCGGGTGCGCGAGGAGGTGTTCGGCAACCTGTACCTGACCGACAAGCGCTCCGGCGAGGAGTTCGACACCGACGACGAGTCGGTGATCTCCACGCTGGCGGTGGCGGCCGGGGTGGCGATCGACAACGCCCGGCTGTACGAGGAGGCGCAGCGTCAGCAGCGCTGGCTCGGTACCAGTGCGGAGATCACCCGCGGTCTGCTGTCGGGAGGGTCCCGTTCGGAGGTGGTCGAGCTGATCGCGCGTCGGGCCCGGGAGATCACCGGTGCCGAGCTCTCGGACGTCTCGGTGCCCGTTCCGGGGACCGGGACGATGCGGGTGGAGCTGGCGCTGGGCGGGGAGGCGGCCGGGAGGCTGGGCCTGGACGTGCCACTGGAGGGCACGTTGGCGGGTGAGGCGTGCGTGCAGGGCATTCCGGCGGCCACGGTGGACCTGGCCGGCGATCCGCGGTTCCCGGCCGGGCCGTGGCGGTACGACGGTCTCGGACCGGCGGTGGCCGTGCCGTTGGGCCGGGCAGGCGGTCCGGTGGACGGCGTGCTGCTGCTGGCGCGGCGGACGGCGGAGGCGGCGTTCACGGACCGGGAGATCGCTCCGCTGCTGGGCTTCGCCGATCAGGCGGCGCTGGCCCTGGAGCTTGCCGAACGCCGCCGGGACGCCGAGCAGTTGGTGATGCTGGAGGACCGGGACCGGATCGCCCGCGATCTGCACGACCTGGCGATCCAGCGGCTGTTCGCGACGGGGATGACCCTGCAGAGCGCGGCCAGGCTGATCGACCACGCGGGAGCCTCGGACCGGGTGCTGCGGGCGGTGGGGGACCTCGACGAGACGATCAAGATCATCCGGTCCACGATCTTCGGGCTGCGGGCGCGTGCGGAGGAGGGCGACCAGGGTCTGCGGTCGCGGGTCGTGCGGGTGGCCGAGGAGGCGCAGGCAGCACTGGGCTTCCCGCCCCGACTGAGCATGGAGGGTCTGCTCGACACCGACGTGTCGGCGGAGTTGGCCGACCACGTGGTGGCGGTCCTGGGTGAGGCACTGAGCAACGCGGCCCGGCACGCACACGCGAAGCGGGTCGAGGTGGTGCTGCAGGCGACCGGGTCACAGGTGGTGCTCATGGTCCAGGACGACGGAGTGGGCATCGCGGAGCAGGGGCGGCGAAGCGGACTGCGCAACCTTGCCGAGCGCGCCGAGAGCCTGGGGGGAGCGTTCGAGCTGGCGAGCCCCGAGTCCGGCGGTACCAGGCTGGCCTGGTCGGTGCCCCTGGTGCACTGACCCGGTTCCCGGTGCGGGGCGTCGGAGGCCCGGAACGCCGAGGTCCGGTCAGAGCCTGTCCGGGCGTGTCGACGCGAACAGGCGGCCGCTCACCAGTTCGGGAAGGATCCGGACGGTGACCGTGTCGCTCGGACCGCTCGCTGCCCGGTCCGGCATCACATCGGCGCGGCCGAGGACGGTCACGCTCCAGCCGCTGCCTTCGGTGGCGTCGAGCTCTCCCGCCTCGAATGCGACGATCGCGCCGGACACCGCGCGGACCAGCTCGGACCCGGCACCGGCGTTCAGCAGCACGCTGCCATCGGCGCCGAGGCTGTAACGGGCAGGCTGGACGGCGGGCAGTGCGTCGACGGTGTAGACGACCCGGCCGACCGTGAGGCCGGCGAGGCGTCGTCGGCATTCCCACTCGTCCAGCGTCGTGGAGTGAGGTGTCATGACACCGATGGTGCCGCCGCGCCCGGCGCC
Source organism: Kitasatospora purpeofusca (assembly GCF_000718025.1). Taxonomy (GTDB): domain Bacteria; phylum Actinomycetota; class Actinomycetes; order Streptomycetales; family Streptomycetaceae; genus Kitasatospora; species Kitasatospora purpeofusca. The sequence goes on along the minus strand of NZ_JODS01000027.1, from coordinate 32,197 downwards.
GGGGGAGAGGCCGTTGGTCCCCGGTCGCACTGCCGACCGGACCTGCCCGGCCGGGTCTCCCGGTCCGGCCGGTTCAGCGGCCGGCCTGCCCGGTGGGACGGGTGGGGTCGGCCGGGGTCCGGGTGGCGATCAGGGCGGCCTGGACGCGCCGTTCCACGCCGAGTTTGGCCAGCAGACGCGAGATGTGGTTCTTGACGGTCTTCTCGGCGAGGTAGAGCCGCTGGCCGATCTGGCGATTGGTGAGTCCTTCGCCGACCAGGGCCAGGACCTCGCGCTCGCGGTCGGTCAGCTGGGGCAGGTCGGAGCTCGGCGCGGGGGCGGTGTCGCCGCGCAGGCGGGCCATCAGCCGGGTGGTGGCGCCGGGGTCGAGCATCGACTGGCCGGAGGCGACGGTGCGTACGGCGGAGACGAGGTCGGTGCCGCTGATCTGCTTGAGGACGTAGCCGGAGGCCCCGGCCATGATGGCGTCCAGGAGTGCTTCCTCGTCGTCGAACGAGGTGAGGATCAGGCAGGCCAGGTCGGGCATCCGCGAGCGCAGTTCGCGGCAGACCGTCACCCCGTCGCCGTCCGGCAGCCGCATGTCGAGAATCGCGACGTCCGGCCGCAGCGCGGGGACACGGGCGAGCGCCTGCTCGACGGTGCCGGCCTCGCCGACCACCTGGAGGTCGGGCTCCGCGTCGAGCAGGTCGTGAACGCCTCGGCGGACCACCTCGTGGTCGTCCATCAGGAACACCTTGACCGGGCCGCGCGCCCCGACCGCCGGACTCTCCGTCATCACCACTCCAACCCCGTGGGCCCGCCCCGGTGGCGGGTCGTGTGGAACCACCGCGAAGTCTGGCGTGACCGTGGGCGGTTCCGATAGGGCCGGACGTCCCTGTTTCGTCCGGGCCGCCGGGAAGGGCAAGGGGGTCGGGGCGGAATACGCACGGGGAGTCCGGACGGGCAGCAGCGCCCCGCATCTTTCTCGTGGGCGAACCCGGCAAGCTCCACCGGGAAGTGGCCGGCACCGGAGGGGCCGTGCCGTCGCCCCGGATCAGTCCCGGCGGCTGTCGCGCGGGGCGCGCCCGCTCCACACCGGCTCCAGCCGGGCCCAGGCCCGCGTCCACGCCCGGTCAGCCCGACGGTCGAGGGCACCCAGCCGTGCACAGAGCCCGGCGGCGGCGAGAACACCGAGCAGGCCGAAGAGGACCAGGCCCACGCACACGGCGTCGGCGACGAGGTCGGCGGTGCTCGGAGGCGTGGCCGCCACGTGGCCGTCCCGGTCGACCCAGATCCCGACGGTGGCGCCCGGCTCGGTGTTCCGCGGGACATCGATGGTGCCAGTGTTGCTCCGCCCAGTGGGGTAGTTCCACGCGGCGTCCGCGCGGTAGGCGGTCTTCCCGCCGAGGACGGTGGCCTCCGCCTTCCGGACGGAGCCCTCCACCAGGGCCTCGACGTGGTGCAGGACCGCGGTCGCGACCGCGGTCCGCTGTTGTTCGGCGGTGAGGCGGACGGCGGAGGCTCCGACCCCGAGCAGCGCGGCGAGCACGACTCCGAGAGCCGTGAGGACCAGGGCCAGGCTCCGGGCCCGGTCGAGGGGCCTGCTGAGCGGGTTGCGCTCCCGTCCCAGGGCACGGCGCAGGTGGCCGCACGGCGGCGCGGGCGGGCCCTCGGCCCGGTGGGTGCTGTTCATGGCGGTGCTCCTTGTCGCTGCTCGGGCGGGCCGTGGTGAGGGGAGCGCTCGGCTCACGGGTGGGGGACGACGACGACCGGGGCGGCGCAGTGGTGCAGGACGGCATGGGCCACCGGACCGAGTTGCGGTCCCAAGTGGTGCCGGCGCTCCCGCCGGCCGACGACGACCAACTCGGCGTGGACCGAGGCGTCCAACAGCGCCTGGGCGCCGCCGCCGAGACGGATGTCGGCAATGGTGTCGATGCCCGGGTGCTTCGCCCGCAGCCCGGCGAGGGACCGGGAGACCAGGGCCGCCTCGGCGGATTCCTGCTCCATGAGGTAGGCCTGAGGCGGTACCGGGCCCGCGAGGGACCAGGAGGGCGGCAGGCTCCGGCCGTGGACGGCGCGCAGCCGGCAGCCGCGCAGCTCGGCCTCGGCGGCGGCGAATTCGAGGACGGCGTCAGCGGGTTCACCCGCGTCGAGACCGACCAGCACCTCGCGGGCGGCCGCCGCTGTCGCGGGCCGCTCGACAGGCGCCTGCCCGAAGCGGACCAGCACCGTGGGGACGGTGGCGCGTGCCGTCACCGCGAGTCCCACCGAGCCGACCAGGAGGCCGGCGAACCCGCCGAGCCCGCGGGAACCGAGCACCAGCAGATCCTGCTCCTTCGCCGCGGTCACCAGCCCGTCGACGGGGTCGTCCGAGATCACCGCGGTCTCGACCGGCAGGCCCGGCCGGTCGCGCCGGATCCGGTCGGCGAGCTCGCGGACGGCGTCCAAGGCCTTCGACCGCAGGTCGCCGGGCCACGAGGCACTGCCGTCACCGGCGTCGAGCCAGGGCCAGGCATGCAGCAGCCGGAGCGCGGAGCCCCGGCGGTGGGCCTCGGCGGCCGCCCACAGGGCCGCGGCCTCGCTCTGCGGTGATCCGTCGATTCCGGCAAGGACAGAGCGGGTCATCGTGGCTTCCCTTCGTGACGCCGAGGGCTCGGGCCGGGGATCCGGCGCCGGGGCGTGCCCTGAATCTCCCGTCCGGGCACCCGCTTCCGGAAGGGACCGAAGGACCCGGCGACGGGCCGGTGGTCCCGGCCCCGACCGGCCTCGGGGAGCCGCCCCGCGCGGTTCGCGCACGAGCCGGCCGCGACGGGCCCGGGCCCTCGCAGCGGGGCCGGGCCCGGGACCCGGGACTCCCGGCCGGGCGCTCCCACGCAGGTCTGGGCGCTGGTCGAGTCTCCGCGGGCGATCCTTTCCCCGCCCGGCACCGTCCGCACTCCGGGCCTGGCCGGGGTGCTGTTCGGCGCCGCGGACTACGCGGTGGCGGCCGGATGCCGAATCACCTCCCGGGCGATGTGGTACCCGCGCTGCCAGATCGTCACCGCGGCGGCCGCCGCCGGGATCCCGGCCGTGGACACCCCGTACTTCCGTCTCGACGACCCCGACGGGCTGCGGCAGGAGGCGCTCGAGGCGGTGGAGCTGGGCTTCTCCGGCTAGGTCGCCGTCCACCCGCGCCAGCTGCCGGTCATCGCCCGGGCGATCACTCCCGGCCCCGGCGAGCTGGAGGCAGCGCGCTCGGTGCTCGCCGCGGCCGACGGGGCGGGCGGCGGCATCACCACCGCGGACGGCGCCATGGTCGGGCCGCCCGTCGTCGAGGCCGCTCGCCCCGTCGTCCGCCGCGCCGGCCGCGGCGGCGCCACCACTGTCCCTGCTCCGAAGGCGAGCCGATGATGCACGAGCAGCAGTCCCCGTCGTGCAGCCCAACGGGAACCTGGAAGTCTGGACTGCGAGCTGCCCGTGAGGGGGCTGGCTGTCCTTCGGCAACGTGGAGTGGAGCAGCGTCGACCGACCGGCCCTGTGGGCTCGAGCGAGAAATCCCCGGGGGCGCAAAATTTGGCGGGTTATCTCCTGACGGCAAATGATGCCGCATTGTAGCGTATCTCAATGCGCATACACTCAACTGGAATGCGAGGATCCTTTTGTCTATAATTCGCCGCACAATCGGGGCTTTGGCATCATTGGCAGTCCTTTCCTCGGGAATGATGGTTCTGGCGCCAAGTGCCTCCGCCTCCACGGCCTGCGTTCGCGAACGCGTGACAGGAAGTGCTGGGCACGACGGAGTTTCGGGTCGCTGTTACGACGAATGGGACAACGTTCGCTTCTGCACCGAAATTGAGTGCGAGGATCTCCGGAGTGGGACCAGGTATACGCACTACGGTCCGATGACCTGGGCGGGTCGCCATGGTTACGCAGAGTCTCTCGTCTGGTGCGCCACGGACGGTCGCGTCCAGGAGAGCAGGATTCGGTTCCTGTAGAGCTGGTGAGGCCCTCGGCGGTGGCCCCCACTGGAGGGGGCCACCGCTGGGGCGAGTGGCGCGCTCGTTTGGACTGCAGTGAGTGTCCCACCTGCCGCCGAGCCCATCCTCGGGAGGCGCAGCTCGCACTCCTCCAGCGGCCCGGCAGGGCGTCGGCCAGCGGCCTGCTGTCGGTGAGAGCGCCGGACGGCATTTCGATCAGGACTGCGGGGATTACCGGGCCCAGGCGGCGAGCCTTACCACGATTCTGACCGTATCGAGACCTTCGGTACTGCCTTGGAGCCAGTGACTATCCTGTCGACGTTGAGCCTCGTGCCGTTGCGGTCGTGGACCGTCCACACCGAAAGACCGGCGTCCTCCAGAATTCCTGTTCTCTCTGAGGGGACCGCCCGTTCTGGGGGCGGTCCCCTCAGAGGTTGTTCAGACCCGGTCAGTCGCGCGTGCCCTGGTCGTTGTCGTCGTAGTCGGTGGTGCCCCCGTCCAGGAGCGACGTTTCGGTCGGCTGCTTCATGTGGGCCGGTGCCATCGCGCGCAGCACGTGGTACCCGGTCAGCACGATGATGGTGCCGAGCGCGATCCCGGACAGCTGGAAGTTGTCGGTGAACTTGAGTGTCACGTTGCCGATGCCGACGATGACGCCGGCCGCGACGGGGACGAGGTGGAGCGGGTTGGTGAGGTCGACCCTGTTGTGCACCCAGATCTGCGCGCCCAGCAGGCCGATCATCCCGTACAGCACCACCGTGATCCCGCCCAGCACCCCGCCGGGGATCGCCGCGATCACCGCGCCGAACTTCGGGCACAGCCCGAACAGGACGGCGAACCCGGCCGCGCACCAGTACGCCGCCGTCGAGTAGACCCGGGTCGCCGCCATCACGCCGATGTTCTCCGCGTACGTCGTCGTCGCCGGACCGCCCACCGCCGTGGACATCACCGTCGCCGCACCGTCCGCCATGATCGCGGTGCCCATCCGGTCGTCCAGCCGGTCGCCCGTCATCTCGCCCACGGCCTTCACGTGCCCGGCGTTCTCCGCGATCAGCGCCACCACCACCGGCAGCGCCACCAGCACCGCCGACAGCGAGAAACTCGGCGCGTGCAGCGACGGGAACCCGACCCACTCCGCCTTCCCCACCCCCGACAGGTCCAGGCGCCAGTGCTCCACCGTCTGCCCCGCGCCGTTCACCGAGTCGATCCGCCCGAAGACCCGGTCGAACAGCCACGACACCGCGTACCCGAACACCAGCCCCAGGAAGATCGCGATCCGCGACCAGAACCCCCGCAGCACCACCAGCGCCAACCCCGTGAACGCCATCGTCAGCAGCGCCGTCCACTGGTCCTGCGGCCAGTACGTCCCCGCCGCCACCGGCGCCAGGTTGAACCCGATCAGCATCACCACCGCGCCCGTGACCACCGGCGGCAGCACCGCGTGGATCACCTTCCCGCCCAGCGCCTGCACCACCGCGCCGCAGGCCGCCAGCACCGCACCCACCACCAGCAACGCCCCCGTCAGCGTCGCCGCGTCCCCACCCTGCGTCCTGATGACAGCTGCGACCCCCACGAACGACAGGCTCGACCCCAGGTAGGACGCGATCCGACCCCCCGTCACCAGCAGGAAGAACACCGTCGCCACACCCGACAGCATCACCGCGAGGTTCGGATCCAGCCCCATAAGAATGGGGGCCACAAAAGTGGCCCCAAACATTGCTACCACGTGCTGCGCCCCGAGCCCGACCGTCCGCCCCCAGGACAACCGCTCGTCGGGCTTGACGGCCTGCCCAGGCAGGGGTGACTTCCCGTCACCGTGGATCGTCCAGCCGAACGCAACCTTCATTGCTCTCCCTTTACACGGCAACGTGCCCGTGGACGCAGCCCAGAACCACCATCGGACCGTCGGCCTGAGACCGGGTCCGCCGATCCCACTATGGCCAAGACATCGACAGCCTCACACGTCTCGCCACGACGCAAGGGCTGGGTGAAGCCATCCAGATGTCTACAGATCAGAAGCGGTGATCGGCATGTCGGGGGTTTGGGGGCTCTTGATCGGAGGCTCGACTGCCAGCGCCATAGCGCTTCGCAATCAGCCCAAGGCAGTCAGACCAACCCCGACAGCGACTTGCGCCGAATCCACTACTGTGCGGCTTGGCTGCGACCGAGAGCCGGGACCAGTCAGCTACTGATCCCGGGGCCAACCGGAAGCACGGGTCTGGTCCGCCTCTTGATCGGTTGAATTGCGGACGATACGATCGCGGTCTTTACTGTGTGTCGTGAATCAGGCACCGTTGGCTCCGGCGTGGGCGGGGTTCGGTCTGGTCGAACGTGGGGGTGACCGTGACCAAGCAAGCGGTAGCCGTCGCAGCTGGCGTTCCGCCGATCAGCTTCGCAACTCACCATGTGCGGACCGGCAGCGCAGGCGGCGCGCGCGACGACTTCGAGACGATGATCGCCGAGCTGGCCGCCGCCACCAAGCCGGGCGTCCGCATGATCGCAGCCAATCCAGGCGACTGGGGAGTCGACGCCTTCGCCGGCAACCTCGGTGGAGCGATCGCCGTGTGGCAGTCCAAGTACTTCTTCCCGGTCACTGCGGCGGGCCATCAACGGACGATCCGGGAGTCCTTCGCATCCGTCCTCAAAGCCGCGGAGGCGCAGGGACACACAGTGGAGATATGGGTGCTGTGCATCCCCTCCAGCATGGACGGTCCCACCGCGAAATGGTGGGACCGGTGGAAGAAGCAGCAGGAGAAGGCACACGGGCTCGTCATCGAACTGTGGGACGAGACTGCTCTGCGGGTGGCCCTTCACGCCCCTGAGGGGGACCAGGTACGCCGCGTCTACTACGAGCCCTTCACCCCGGCGCCGCAGCAGGAGCAACTTCGGCTTGTGATGGAAGTCGAGGAAGAGGCCGCGGCAGCGCTCGACTCCGCACTGTTCGTCCGGCAGATGGCCGAGGCCGGCCACGTCGAGCTCGACTCCGCGAAGCGCCAGTTCTTCAACGCCGACCTCGTCGCTCGCGAGATCGCCCACAAGGCGGTCCCCACTGAGATCGCCGCGCTCAGTTCCGCCAACGCCACTCTGCACGGCCTGTGGGAGATGCAGTTCAACGACTGCGCCACCGAGGGAACCCTCCCCGCCCTCCACCGCAGAGTCTGGCGCGAAGTACGCAGCGAGCACGAACGCCTGCCCAAGGTCCTCCGTCTGGAGGTCGTCCACGCCTGGGGCCTGGTCCATCGCCTCGTGGACAACCGCAAGGCCGGCTGGGTCAAACACTGGCGCGAGATCGCCGCCACCCATCAAGACACCTGACGCTCGGCCAGCCCCACACACGAGAGGAGCGAGTCCATGCAGACCCACCGCCCGGTCATCATGCCGGAGGACGAGGTGCAGTTCCGACTCGCCCAGCTTCTCCTGCTCCTCGACGCCGTCGCCGACCACGATCTGCACGGCGCCAGTCTGGAACGTATCGGGTACTACGACTTCCTCTCCGCCAACCCGTTCCTCGTCGTACCCGCCAACGACCGCGACGCTGGGAGACTCCGCCTCGCCGGCTTCGACCCCCAAGTCCTGGCTTACGCCTCCTCCTCCCAGCGGTTCACCAGCCGCCGCGAACGCATCCAGCACGACCTAGCCCTGCTCGTCGCCTACGGCTGCTGCGAGGTCCGCAACCACGAGAAGGCCCTCAGCTACGCGATCACTGACACGGGACGCACCCTGAGCAGCCACTTCACCGCCACCTACGCGACCTCGTTCAGCACAGCAGCCAGCATCGTCGTCCGCCGCCTGCGCAGGCTCAGCGACAAGGCCCTGCGCGACCAGACCACGCAGTGGCTCCGCCCGGCGGGACACGACGGCCCAGCCGCAGCCCTCCTGGGCATCCTCGGCACCGGACCGGTCCCCGCCTTTGATCTCGAGACCCCCTGGGGAGAGTGACCTCCGTGCAGACTCCGCAGGGCATCCGCATCCGCCGGTTGCGTCTGGCCGGCATCGACCGGACCTACGACGTCGACTTCACCGTCGACGGTCGTATCCGGAACCTCTCCGTAGTCGCCGGCGCGTTCAGCTCCGGCAAGACCGCCGTGCTGGAGTTCATCGCCTACGGTCTCGGCGCCAAGCGCCATCCCCGGCACCAGGAAATCCTCCGCAAGGTCCGCTCCTGCCTCCTGGAAATCGAACTTTCCGGCGAGCCCCACGTCATCGAGCGATCAGTCGGAGAACCCTCCAAGATCGCGTACATCCGACGCGGCACCATCGACACCCCAGGGCCCGGCCCCGCCGAAGCCAGGCGCCTGGACCCCCCAGGCTCCCCGGAGAGCCTCTCGACCCTGCTCTTGAGCCACTGCAACCTCGAAGGCGTCCAGCTTCGCGAAGCCCCCACCCAGAGCGAATCCCGCACCGACCCGCTCAGCTTTCGCGACCTCATGTGGCTCGCCTTCCTGCCCAACGAACGCGTCGCCGACAAGAACTTCCTCTTCGAAAACGACCGCATGCGCAAGCACAAGCTGCGCCAGGTCGTCGACGTGGTCTTCGGAGTCCACGACGACCGCGCCGTCGAACTCGGCAACCGCATCCAGGCCCTCGAGTCCCGTCTCAACCATGCCAAGAGCGACCTGTCCGCCGCCCGCGCCTTCGTCGCCGAACAGGACCCCACCGCCCTCGATACCAACCCGTCCGTTGACCATCCCGCCGAGCAGGAGCTATCGGAAATCAACAACCAGCTGGCTGAGATCGACCAGCACGCCCGCGCCGCCACCGACTTCGCCACCCGGCTGCGCCGCAACCACCATCAGGCCGCGCAGGAAGCTCGCCGGGCCGCCGCAGTGGTACGCGACCGCGAAACCCAGCTCGCCCGCATGATGCCGCTGCGTGCACAATACGCAGACGACCTCCTGAAGCTCGGCATGCTTGCCCAGGCCAAGCAACTGTTCGACCCCCTGCGCGTCACCACCTGCCCCGCCTGCCTCAGCTTTCTCCCCACCCCGCCGGCCGCTGTGGACGGCCATTGCAGCCTCTGCCGCCACGAGCTGCGCAATGCTGACGGCGAACTGACACTCGGGGACGCAGCAAGACTCGGCGCACCACAGGAAGACCAGCTCGACGTCGCAGCTGAGATCCGGTCGACCAAGGCCCGCCTCAAGGAGATCACTGCCTACATCGAGAACCTCGACACCTCCCTCGACACCTTGAAGCTGCAGGCCGAGGACGCACGCATGAAGGAAGAACAGGCCGCCGCGGCCCTCGACGAAGCCACAGCCCCGGCAGTCTCCTCTTACCTCGCCGCCCGAGACGACCTGCACCGCCAGCGCGAGCACGCTCTGCGCCGCTTTGAGCAGTCCCGGAGCACCGCAAAGCTTCAGGAAGGCCTCGCCAAACGAACCGCAGCCGTCGCTCGGCTCGAAGGACAGCTCACGGCGCTCCGGGACGAACTCCGCGCCCTCGGAGATGCCTTCCTCGATCGACACGCAGTCATCGCACGCGTCAGCGACCGGTTCGGGACCCTGCTCAGATCCTGGCAGTACCCCAAGCTCAGCCTGCCTCGAATCAATGACGATCTCACTCCCTTCGTCCGCGGCGAGTCCTACCACGAGGCATCGTCTGGCGCGAGAACCCTCTTGACACTCGCCTGGCAACTCGCCGTGTTCGAGATCGCCGTCGAGAGTGGAGCCGCCCACCCGGGTTTCCTCATGATCGACAGCCCGCAGAAGAACCTCGGCCATGGCGGCCAGCTCGACGCGGTCATCGCGGACGCGGTCAGCATCGGAGACTTCTACCAACACCTCGGCACTTGGCTTGCTGATCGCGGAGCCAGCGCGCAGCTCATCGTGGCCGACAACAGCCCCCCGCCCCTGGTGGAGAACGACGTCGTCGTCCGCTACAGCCGTAGCGAAGACCGCCCCCCATACGGGCTTATCGATGACGAAACCGAAGACTCGAACGCCAGCACTACTCCCGAGCCGGCTCGCAGCGTCTGACAATCCAGGCCCGTATCAAGGCGCGGATTGACCAGTACCAGCATGTATCATCTCAGCCAGTCTCATCATGCTTCGGCCGGTGCAACGAACGTGGCCCCGAACATGGCCACTACGTGCTGCGCCCCGAGCCCGACCGTCCGACCCCAGGACAGCCGCTCGTCCGGCCGCACCACGACCCCTGGCTGCGGTGCGCGTCCGTCCCCGTGCAGCTTCCACCCGAACCCGACCTTCATACCGCTCCTCGCCCATGGCCGACGCCTGCCGGCACCGTCGGATCTCTACGTACGATCAACCAGGGTCCGATCATGCATCGGCCGGAGCCGCGAACACGCCGTTGGTGCCCGCAAAGGGTGACGGCGGCTGTGACGAACCCCCGACGCGTTCGCGGTCGGCGCTGATGCTGAAGCCGGATCCCACGGGGTGCTCGTTTCGCTCGACGGTGCGGGTCAGGGGTCGATGCGGACGCGGCCGGTGGCACCTGGAGAGTGATGAGGCACCGGAAGCAGCCGGTCGCTGTGACTGTCGGAGCGTGATCGGCATCGGAGTGGGAGCCGCCGTCGTTCCGGTGAGGTTCCGTCAGTGGGTCGACCTCCCGGGACATCGTCACCGAGGCCGGCTGCGGTTGGCCGGCAGGTGTTGGGCTTGCCGGGTTCTCCGGGCGAGGTCCCTGGCCGGCCTCGGCCCGAGGGCCCGGCTCGTTGTACGGGGTCAGGGCAGGAGCTGGGCGAGGAGGCAGGTGTGCCGGCTGCGGCCGGCGGGGACGGCGAGAGGGCGGGCGATGCCGTCGGTGATCTCGACGCGGAAGGTGCCGACGGTGTCGGCGAAGACCGGTCGGCCGTCTGCGGTGGTCTCACCGGTGGCGTGCACGATGATCACTTCCGGTGGGCCGTGCCGTCCGGGCTGCCCGGGCAGGGTCACCGCATAGCGCGAGAGGGTGTTCATGGTGATCGGTCACCCGGTCGGCCGGTCGGATTCGCCGTCCAGCGCGGCGTGGACGCTGTCGTGGAGGGTGAAGAGCCGGTCGGTTTCGGTGAGCTTGAGGACCCGCAGGGCCTGCGGTGTCACGGCGGCCAGTGCCATCCTCGTCCCTGCGGCGTTCGCGTCCCGGCGGGCGGAGAGCAGGGCGTTGAGGCAGACCGAGTAGCAGAAGCCGAGGCCTGCGAGGTCGACCACCAGCAGGGGCGGGCGGTCGACGATCGCTTTGGCCAGGGCTTCGTCCAGGGCGCGGCGGGTGTCCTGGTCGACGTCTCCGTGCACGTGGATGATCGCTGCGCTGCCGGGGATCGTCGTGGAGGTGACCCGCAGCAGTGGGGCGCCGGGACGGGTGTCCCGGCGGGGGAACTCGGACGGAGCGCTCACGGTTCTCACCGCCTGCACCCGGAGGCGGACGTGGCTGGGGCGCCGCGGCCAGCGGCCGTGGAGCGGCCGGGAGCGGTGCATACAGCTGGGCGGTGGGGCCGGGGGTCAGTCGTTGTCCTGTTCATCGTGATCACCGGGATGGGTGGCGGGAACGGGTGCGCTGCCGTGGTGGGGGCGGAGATCCGCGAAGAGGTCAAGGAAACCGGCGATCTCGTGGCCGGCTTCGGCGGGATGGCGGAAGGACGTGTCGCGCGCGACGTGGTAGTGGTTGCGGCGGCCGTGGCGGGAGCGGGTCAGGTAGCCGGCGCTCTCCAGATCGGTGACGATCGCCTGGACGGCCCGCTCCGTCACCCCGCACATCACCGCGAGATCCCGCAAGCGCACATCCGCGTTGCGCGAGATCATCAATAGGACACGGGCGTGCTGCGTCAGGAACGTCCAGCTCGTCCGAGGCTCCCGCTCGTCGCTCGACATACCGCAAGTATGAACCCGGATTCCGGTTTCGTCACGCTTGATTTGTGATGCTTGATTCCTGCATCGGGGGTGAGGAGGGGATGAGTTCGACGTCGGCTGTCTCGGCGTCCCGCCTGCGAGACGACGGACAAGCGGATGCCCCGGCCGCTGCGGCCGGGCGAGCAGGGGCGGAGCCGGAGAGGAGCGGGGATGAATCCGATCGAACGCCTCCTGCGCGGCGCGGACGGTTTCCAGCGGCGGCACCGCCCGGTGGCCGTCGTGGTCGCGGTCGTCCGCAAGTACGGCGACGACCGCGGCGGCCTCCTCGCGGCCCTCATCACCTACTACGCCTTTGTCGCCCTCATCCCGCTGCTGCTCCTGCTCAGTACCGTGCTCGGGTTCGTCCTTCAGGATCACCCGGGCGCCCAGCAGGCGGTGCTGGACTCCGCGCTCGCCGACTTCCCGATCATCGGCGACCAGATTCGCCAGAACGTCCACTCCCTCCAGGGCAACGCCCTGGCCCTGGTCATCGGTGCGCTCGGCCTGCTGTACGGGGCGCTGGGCGTCGCACAGGTCCTGCAGCACGCCATGGCCGAGGTCTGGAACGTCCCTGGCGTCAAGCGGCCCGGCTACTGGCCCCGCCTGGCCCGCAGCCTTCTCCTGTTCACGGTCCTCGCGGCCGGCGTGCTCCTGTCGACCGCGGCAGCCGCCCTCGTCGCCACCACCCTCGGCGGCCGGCCCGCCCGCGTCGGCGCCCTGCTGCTCTCCGCCGTCCTGAACGCCGCGCTGTGCCTGGCCTGCTTCCGCGTCCTCACGCCGGCAACCGTCGCCACCCGGGCCCTGTGGCCCGGCTGCGCGATCGCCGGGCCGCTGTTCACCGCCCTCCAGGCATTCGGCTCGCTCCTGGTGGCCCACGAGCTGCGCCACGCCGGGCAGGTCTACGGGTTCTTCGCCACCGTCATCGGCCTGCTGTCATGGCTGTACCTCACCGCACAGGTCGCCGTGTACGCGGCCGAGACCAACGTGGTGCTCACCCGCAGCCTGTGGCCGCGCAGCATCCTGCAGCCCCCGCTGACGGGCCCGGACGAGGAGGTCCTGGCGTCCATCGCCCGCCAGGAGGAACGCCGCCCCGAACAGCAGGTCGAGGTGACCTTCACCGACCAGGACAGCGACGACGAAGTCGGCGAGGAGGACGAGCACCACCGACCTCCCCAGAGCCCGACCTGACCGGCGCCCCGCGCCCACCAGCAGGACGTGGCCGACCGCCCACCTGTGGGTGCGGCACGATCACCGCGGCTTGTACGGTGTTCGGAGGCTTGCCGTTACCGAGGCCCGGTCGTGCATCGCCCTTCGGCCCGGTGTCCGGATGGCGGCCGGGTGAAGGCCGACCACCTCGCACCCGTGCAAGGCAGGTCACCGTGGTGCCTGCCACTTCCCGGCGTCGAGGTCAGGACGGGGGTACGACGAGCAGGAGCAGTGCGCCGCGGCGCGTGATGTCGGTGAACAGGGCGAACACGGAGGCGAACGCGTCGTGGACCCGCACGTCGACAGCTTCCGTGCGGGTGCGGCCTTGCCCGATTCCGCACGGCAAGGCTCGCGCGGTGGCCGTGCGCGTCGCGCCGGCGGCCCGTAAGGTCGATCGGGCGAACCTGCCGGTTCGGGCGAGACCGAGGGAGGCTTCGATGCCGGCTGCGGCCCTGTTCGATGTCGACGGCACGTTGCTGGACACCAACTACTGGCACACGATCGCCTGGACCGAGGCGCTCGCGCAGTTCGGCCACACGCCGGCGATGGCCCGGATCCACGGCGCGATCGGCATGGGCAGCGATCAGCTCCTGGACCACGTGCTCGGCGAGGACCGCGACCACGGCGAGGACGAGGCGATCACCGCGGCGCACCAGGCACTGTTCGCGCGGTTCTGGCCACGCCTGCGGGCCTTCGACGGTGCCGACGCACTGCTTCGGCAGCTGAAGCGGCGCGGCTGGACGATCACCCTCGCCTCCTCCGCATCGGGCCGGGACCTGGAGGTGATGCGCCGGGTGCTGGACGCGGACGACGCGATCGACCACGCCACCGGTGCCGACGACGTGGACGCGAGCAAACCCGCTCCCGACCTGGTCCACGCCGCTCTCGCCAAGGCCGGCGCCGGACCGGAGCAGGCGCTGTTCGTCGGCGACACCCCGTGGGACGTGCAGGCCGCCGCCCGGGCGGAGGTGGCGTGCGTGGCCGTGCTCTCCGGGGGATTCGGCGAGCGGGCACTGCGAGCGGCGGGCGCCCTCGAAGTCCACGCGGACATCGGCGACCTCCTTGCCCACCTCGACGGCAGCGCGCTCGCGGACCCGGCCCGCTACTCGGCCGCGTCCGGTTAGCCGCGCCGACGTGGGCGACACCGACGACTACGCGGTCTCCGCGGAGTTCTACGACCTCCTGCAGGCCGAGAGCGACCGCCGCTTGGCCGAGCGGCGCTTCGCGGACGCCGCCGACCGTGCCCGCCGCTCGATCCTGGATGTCGGCGCGGGCACCGGGATCGTGACCGAGGTCCTGCTGCGGGCATCCCGTGTTCCCGTCCACGCCGTCGAGCCGGCCCCGGCCATGCGCGCCGCCCTGCTGTCACGCCTGGCCCACCTCGGTGCGGACCGGCGCGCCCGCGTCACTGTGCACCCCGAACCCCTTGAGGCCGCGGGCCTGAGCGGGATCGCGGACCTCGCCGTCGCCTCCAACGTGATCGCCTGCCTGGACCCCGCCACCAGGCGTGCCACCTGGAAAGCGATCGCCGCGGCCCTGGTGCCCGGCGGCCTGCTGCTCTTCGATCCGCCTCCCGGCCGCTTGCCCGCCGAGCCAGAACCAGCCGTCCGACTCGGGCCGGTCCGCGTCGGCCCCGACCTGTACAGCGCGGAAGTCACCCGGCGGCCCCACCGGGGAGTCCTGCGGACCGTCTTCGTCTACCGCGTGCAACGCGAGGACGAAGTGCTTCGCGAGGAACGGGAGACGTTCCAGGTCTGGCCGGCGCCCGCAGAACTGATCGCCGAGGAACTCGACGCCGCCGGCCTCCACCTGGTGACGGCCCCGAACGCCGACCTCATGGCCGCGCGCCGCCCCGCAGCGTGAAGTGGGCCACCCGGTACGGGCGGCCCGCCCGGCCCGCCGGTCAGCGGCCGAGGACGGGCAGGACGAGTTCCCGGTAGGCCTCGAAGAAGACCTCTTGTCCGGGCCGATCTGCCCGACGTGGACCTCGTCGAATCCGGCCCGGACGTAGGCACGCACCGCCTCCACGTGCTCCTCCACCTCGTCACCGCAGGTCACCGCGTCGGCGACCATCTCGTGGGTGACGAGTCCACTGGCCTGCTCGAAGTGCGCCGGCGTCGGCAGCACCTGCGCGAGCTCCCCGGGCAGCAGCTCGGTCGGCCACAGCCGGTGCACGGTCTCGACCGCCTGCTCGCGGTTGCTGCTCCAGCACACCTTCACCGACGTGCCGACCACACCGAGCACGGAGACGAGGACCAGCAGCGCCGGGAGGATCGCCAGGAGGTTGTAGGAGGTGAGCGCGGGAGCACCGGCGGCTTCGGGCCCGGCACAATCGGCCCGGCCCCTGCCTGACCGCCCCGTTTCGCCACCGGTCCCACGGATACACGCGATGGCGAGGGCGCCGCGGCCCATTCCAAGGATTGGCAGTGAAGGCTCCGACACGGCACGGCAAGCGCAATGTCCTCGGCCAGGAATCCATGGGCGAGGTCCGGGAGGTCAGCCCGGCGGTCACCGCCAAGCTCTACGGCCAGGTCCCCGGCGGGCAGGCCGAACTGCTCCGTGTGCCGTACGGCGGCGCCGGGCTCGGGCCGGCGCCGCCGGTGAAGCGGAGCCGTTCTCGCCGACCGCTCGGCCGTGCCTTCCCGACCGCGGAGCGACGGTGCAGTCCACACGGGAGATGACGACGATGGGCAAGATCTTGTACAAGCCGCTCGGCCTGCTGTTCGGCGCACTCGGCGGCGTCGTGGCCGGTTCCGTGTTCAAGCGCCTGTGGGCGGTTCTCGGCCATGAGGACGAGGCGCCCCGGGCCACTGACGAGGACCGCAGCTGGAGAGAGGTGCTGGTCGCCGCCGCCCTGCAAGGGGCAATCTTCGCTCTGGTCAAGGCGGCGGTCGACCGCGGGGGCGCGGCCGGGACCCGCCGGCTCACCGGCGCTTGGCCCGACTGACCCTCGGCCAGCTCCCTGCACCCGGCGCCCGGTCCGGGCGGGTGTCCTCGCCGGGCTCGCCGTTGATGAGCTTGATGAGGACGAGCTCGAGCAGTTACGGAGGGCGCGCCAGGCGGTCGGCTGCACGAGGACCCGACCTTCGTACCGCTCCTCGCCCATGGCCGACGCCTGCCGGCACCGTCGGATCCCTACGTACGATCAACCAGGGTCCGATCGTGCATCGGCCGGAGCCGGGAACGCAGAACCACAACTCCGACCTGCGGGCGAGGGGTGGGGCCTCCCGGCCGGAGCGGACGCAGCGTCCGCTCCGGCCGGGAGGCCCTTTCCTGCCTGCGTGCCTGTGGTGGTGGCTAGTTGACGGTCCAGCGCTGGAGCGCGCTGTCGGTGTCCGGTTGCTGGGTGACGAGGGCTCCGTTGGTGGTGGAGGCGGTGGTGAGGAGGAGTCCGCTGACCTTGGAGGTGATCTTGTAGCCCCCGCTGGTGGCGGGGGTCACGGTCCAGCGTTGGTTGGTGCCGGTGGTGCAGGGCCACTGGATGACGGCGGTGCCGGCGGTGGTGGATCCGCCGTTGACGTCCATGCAGAGGCCGGACTCGGCGTTGGCGATGCGGTAGGTGCCGTCGGTCTGCTGGGTGAAGATCCACTTCTGGTTGGCGCCGGTGCCGGGGGTGTAGGTGATGAGCTGGGTGCCGGGGGCGGTGGAGTGGTTGGGGTCGTCGAGGGCCTTGCCGGAGGCGGTGAGGGTGTGGGTGCCGTCGAGGGCGGTGGTGACGGTCCAGGTGAAGGTGGTGCTGCCGGTGGTGGTTCCGGCGGTGGCGGTGACCGTCGTGGTGTAGGCGCCGGCGGTGGTGGGGGTGCCGGTGATCAGGCCGGTGGTGGCGTTGATCGTCAGGCCGGTGGGCAGGCCGCTCGCGCTGTAGGAGAGGGTGCCGGCGCCGCCGGCGTTCGCCTGGATCTGCAGGCTGACGGCGGTGTTGACCTTGCTCGACCGGGCGCCGGGGTCGGTGACCGTGACGATCGCGGGCGCGGGGCCGGTCTGGGTCAGGGTCAGCGTCTGCTCGGCCGCTCCGCGCGTCCCGCCGACCGGGCTGCTCGTGGTGTTGGTCCAGGTGCGGGTCGGCGTGGTCTCCGTCGGGCGGGCGGTGTCCGCGGACAGCCCGATCACCAGGCCGCTGTAGCGGTTGACCAGGTGGTACGTTCCGGAGGCGGAGCCGTTGCTCGCGGACGTTCCGGGGACGACGAACCACTGCTGTCCGACGGCGGGGCCGATCGCACCGGCGGCGGTGACGATCGGCTTGGCGCCCCAGGCACGGCCCGCCTTCGAGGAGGCGTCGACGCCGAGCAGCTTCCCGGTCGAGGCGTTGGTGATCCGGTAGGAGCCGTCGCCGTTGCCGGTGAACACCCAGGACTGCAGCGCGGAGGCGGTGGCCGTGGCGACGGAGGTGGTCGCGGAGCTGCTGGGGACCTGGGCGAGGATCTGGCCGTTGCCGCCGGAGATCCGGTAGGCCTTGGTCGGGTCGACCGGGGCCGGGGCGGGTGCGGACGAGCCGATGCTCACGTCCACGTACTCGCCGGACGCGCCGCCCGAGCAGCCGAAGGCGCAGTAGGTGCGGAAGTTCTTGCCGACGATGTTGGAGCTGGTGCGGTTCGCGCTGTCGAGGAACCAGCGGTACCAGGAGGCGGTGCGGTAGCTGCCGCTGTCGCCGATCGGGTACCACTTCTGGGTGGCCAGGTTGTCGGTGGCGTAGTACTGCTGGGGGGCGTTCCCGCTCTGGTCGACGCCCTGCGGCTCGCCGATGTACAGGCCCAGGTGCGCGTTGTAGGTGATGTCCATGACGAACAGCGGCGAGGTCGCCGGCATCGTACCCGCGCTGATCTGCTGGGCCGAGGTGCCGGTGTTCGCCGGGTCGTACTCGCCCGCGGCCGGGGTGTAGCCGGTGGTGCTGGAGGCGCCGACCGGCACCATGTTGCTCTCCCTGCCGCCGACCCCGGCCTGGGACCAAGCGCCGTCGTACCACTTCTGCCAGCTGGAGGGCGCCATCTTGCCGGAGATCGGCGCCCGGGCCACGTGCTCGTGGAAGGCCTTCCAGCCGCCGCTCTTGTCGACGATGCGCGAGCCGTAGAAGACGTAGAAGTAGCCCGAGGCGGTGTCGACGAACAGGCGCTGGTCGCCGTCGCCGTAGTGGTAGGTCTGGTTGGGGAACTGCGTGGTGTCGCCCCGGACGGTGCTGAACGGCGAGGTGATCACGTGGTCCTTGATGGTCCACGTGCGGCCCTGGTCGGTGGAGACCGTGTAGTCGATGGCGTCGAAGTGGAGGCCGTCGCCGAAGGGCTGCGGGGTGAACTCGTTGTGGACCAGGCCGTACCAGTCACCGGTGTCCGGGTCGACCCAGATCCCCGACAGGTCGCAGAAGTTCTTCTGCGAGTAGCTGGTGCTGCCGACGGCGAAGCTCGACGTGAGGCCGGTCGGGCTGTTGTTGCACCGCCAGGTCGTGTCGTTGTTCCGGTCGTTGGCGTTGGCCGGGTTCACCGCGTCGCTGACGGCGCTCGACCGGGAGGCGGTGTCGAAGTCGGTCCCGGTGAAGAAGTCCCAGTACCTGGGCTGGTCGGTGCCGTACAGGGCGGCCGACTGCTGGAAGTAGAACGTGCCGTCCTTGTCGGTGTACGGGACGGCGGGGGTGTCCGTCGGGTGCGGGTACGGGACGGGGGACCCGACGCTGATCGTGTAAGCGGCACTGTCGGGGGTCGCCGCTGTTGCGGCTGGGGTGGCGGCGCCGCCGAGCGCGAGGAGCGCGGTGGCGAGGGCGGTGGCGAGGATTCTGCGCGGCGGGGATGACACGAGAGCTCCTTGGGGGGACAACGCACTGGTGGGGGAGGAGCCGACCGGGACTGCCGTTCGGGATTGCCGTTGGGGACTGCCGTTCGGGATTCCCGCGTGGGCCGCCGGGGGCCTGTCGGCACGGCGACGGTCGGGCGGGGCTACGGCGATCGGCGCCGTGAAGGGGGACGTCCGGCTCCGAGGGCCCGGGTGTCGGGCGAGGAGCGGTGGTCCGAGGGACATCTCGATGTCCCCGGGTTCGATCTGGCCGAAGTTGCTCGAAAACCTGCGTCAGAGAGCAACTGCGATCAAACGGTGGCAGGGGACGTCGCGACTGTCAAGGGCTCACTCAGCGATCGGGATGCGCCGGTCGAGCCTGTCGCCGTGCAGGTGCGGGCAGGTCGGCCGACGGCACCGGGCAGCGGCCCGGAAGGTGCTCCTCGGGACGCAACCGGGCAGCTGGGCGCACAGATCATGCGGTTTTCTGGTCGGAAATGCTGATGTTCGAGCAAGTCGGAGCAGGATTCAGCACTGGCCGCCGGGCCCGGCGGCCGGGGCGGTGGAGGCCCCGGCCGGGTCCTCAGAGCGGCCAGGTGTCGCTGTCCTCCGGGGCCGGCCGGACCGGAACGACGGAGGGGTCCTGGAAGATGCCGGCGAGCGCCAGCAGCGCGCCGCCCCGCGCGGCGTTGGAGAGCCCGAGCGTCGAGGCGGCCACGACCACCCGCTCGGTGGTGGGGGCGATCCTGCGCTCGTCGAGGACCTGCTGCGCGGGCTCCACCAGGTAGCGGCCGAACACCGCGAAGTACCCGCCGAGAACGATCCTGGGCGGATTGAGGACGTCCACCAGGACGCTCAGCCCGAGGGCGAGGTCCCCGGCGAGGCCGGCGAGAGCCGAGAGGGTTCTCGGGTCCCCCGCGTCGGCCCGGTCGAGCAGGTCGCCGAGGCGTTCGGCCAGGTCGACGGAGAGGTCGTGCACCCGGTCCGTCGGGTCGGCGGCCGCGTCCAGGAAGGCCTGGAGCCCGACGGCGACCTCCCAGCAGCCGGTCCGCCCGCACGGGCAGGGCCGGTCGAGCCGGTCGAGCTTCATGTGCCCGATCTCCGAGCCGCGCAGCAGTTTGCCGCCGGAGATGCTGGCGCCGCCGACGCCGATCCCGCCGGTGACGTAGACGAGTTCGCGGACGTCGGTGCCGGGGGCGGCGAGGTATTCGGCGAGGGCGCCGGACTCGGCGTCGTTCTCGACCAGGACGGGCGGGGCGTCCCGGCCGAGCCGCACCCGCAGCTCCTGGGCCGCCCGTACGCCCCGCCAGCCGAAGTTGGTGGCGACGACGACGCTTCCGGAGGCGGCGTCGACCGACCCCTGGGTGACGAGGGTGATCCCGATCGGGTGCATGTCCCGCTCGGCGACGGCGCTCAGGCAGTCCGCGACGAGGTCGGCGACCTCCGCCAGGGCGGCCCGGGCGGTCAGTGCCGGCACGTCGAGCGCGCGGCGGTCCTCGTGGACGACCGTGCCGCGCAGATCGAGCGCGAGCACGGTGATGTGGTCGGCACCGATCTCCGCGCCGATGCCGCAGATGCGGCGGCCGTCGAGTTCGACCATGCGGTGCGGCCGGCCGATCGAGCCGGCGCGGTCGAGTTCGCCCTCGCGGACCAGGCCGCGCTCGATCAGGTCGGCGACCAGGACCGAGACCGTCGCCTTGGGCAGACCGGTCGCGGTGGACAGGTGGGTGCGGGACTGCGGGCCGCTGTCGCGCAGGTGACGCAGCAACACGCCGAGGTTGGTGCGGCGCAGCGAGGCCTTGTCGGCCGCCTCGGGGTAGCCCGCCATGACGGCGGCGGCCCCGGTGGCCGGGGTCGGTGCCGCGCCCGGGTGGGTGCGGCCGGCCGGGCCGGCGCCCGTGCCGGTGGTGCCGCGCTGTCCTGGCTGCACGTCGTCTCCTCGTTCCGCTCCGGATCCTGCGCGCAGGGCAGGGCCGATCTTGACCATGTTAGTTGATGCACCGTTCGAAGAAACTCGCCCCGGCGCGACCGCGGGATGCGGCGCTATGCCCGTTTCGAACCGCTCTGCGGGCTGGTGGGGCCTGTTTGCAGAACGTTCCGACGCATCCCTTGACAGCGCCATTCTTAATTAACACACTAGCCGAACTAACAACCCGCAGCGTCAGCGGGTTCCCCCACCACCGCGTCCGGGCCGTGCGCCCCGCCCGCGGCAGGCAGAGATGAGGGCCTCCCCATGAAGTCACGCCCGTTCAGAGCGGCCACCCTCGCCATGGCGCTCACGTCGCTGACGGCCTTCGCCGCCGCCTGCGGCTCCGACGGGTCGGCCGAGCAGGCCTCGGGACCGGTCACCGTCGAGTTCTGGGGCTGGGCCCCCGGTTACGAGAAGTCCGTCGAGCTCTTCAACGCCGCGCACCCCGGCATCAAGGTCACCTACAGCAAGATCTCGCCCGGCTCCAAGGGCGGCTACACCAAGATGCTCAACGCGGTGAAGGCGGGCAACGCGCCCTGTCTGGGATCGGTCGGCTTCGAGACCCTCCCCACCTTCGCCGCCGCCGGAGCCCTCCAGGACGCGACGGAAGCCGCCGCGCCCTACGCCAAGGAGTACGCCCCCTGGGCCTTCGCCCAGTCCGGGGTCTCCGGGCGCACCTTCGGCCTGCCGGTGGACATCGCCCCGATGGCGCTGATCTACCGCAAGGACCTGTTCACCAAGTACGGCATCGCCGCCGCGCCCAGGACCTGGGACGAGTACGCCGCCGATGCGGCGATCATCCACGCGGCCGACCCGAACGCCTACATCGGCTACTTCGGCAACGACGCCTACAACTTCGCGGGACTCGCCTGGCAGGCGGGCGCCAAGTGGTTCGGCACCAGCGGCGACAAGTGGACCGTGAACCTCAACGACCCGGCGACGAAGAAGGTCACGGCGTTCTGGCAGGACCTGATCGACAGGAAGCTCGTCAAGACCGTGCCGAGCTTCGACACCGCGCTCTACAAGGGCATGGGGGAGGGCACGATCCTCTCCGACGTCAACGCGGTCTGGGACACCCCGATCCTGGCCGACAGCGTCAAGCAGACCTCCGGCAACTGGGCCGTCGCCCCGATGCCGGTCTGGGACGCGGCGGCCCCGGCCACCGGCAACGCGGGCGGTTCCCCCAACGCCGTGCTGAAGGGCTGCAAGCACGTCAAGGAGGCCGTCGAGTTCGCCCACTGGTTCGGCACCGACCAGGCCAGCGTCAGCAACCTGATCAAGGAGACGGGGATCTACCCGGCGGCGCTCTCCGGCCTGGAGAACCCGGCGCTGCACCAGCCGGACCCGTTCTACGGCGGCCAGACGATCTTCGACGTGTTCAAGGAGAGCGCCGGCCGCGTCGACACCGGTTTCCGCTGGGGCCCGGTCATGACCAAGACCTCGGGCGTGCTCGGCGACGGCCTCGGCAAGGCGGGAGCGGGCGGCCTCGGCCTGGACGCCGCGCTGGCCGAGACCCAGGCGCAGACCGTGGCCGAGATGAAGACCCAGGGCATGGAAATCGGCTGACCATGAGCCCCTCCTCTGTTGCGACCCGGGCGCGCTCGAAGGTGCGCACCGGGGACACTCCGGAACCGTCCCGGTCGAAGGCCGGCCCCGCCCGGCGGCGCCGGACCGACGGCCGCCGCTGGGCCCCGCTGGGGTTCCTGGCGCCGTTCGGCACGCTGTTCGCCGTCACGTTCGTCGCCCCGATCTGCTACGCCCTGTACGAGAGCCTGTACAAGCTGCACCGCTCCGGGCTCGGCCTCGCTCCCCCCTCCGAGGTCTTCACCGGACTGTCCAACTACACGGACGCGCTGGGCGACCACGCCTTCACCGCCTCGATCGTCCGGGTGGTGCTGATCGGCCTGGTCCAGGTGCCGCTGATGCTGGGTCTGGCGCTCGTCCTGGCCCTGCTGCTGGACGCCCGCCGCACTCCGTTCAAGCGGTTCTTCCGGCTCGGCTTCTTCCTGCCGTACGCCATCCCCGGCGTGATCGGCGGCCTGATGTGGTCCTTCCTCTACCAGCCGGACGTCAGCCCGATCGCCGACGCCCTCGGCCGGATCGGGCTGCACGTCGACTTCACTTCCGACGGCATGCTGCCGTGGTCGGTCGGCAACATGCTGACCTGGGGCTGGACCGGTTACAACATGATCGTCATCCACTCCGCCCTGAAGGCGATCCCGGGCGAGTTCACCGAGGCGGCGGAGCTGGACGGCTGCACCGGCTGGCGGCTCGCCTGGCACATCAAGATCCCGATGGTCCGGCCGGCCCTGGTGATGACCACCGTGTTCTCCATCATCGGCATGGCCCAGCTCTACAACGAGCCCGTCATCATGAAGGCCGTCGCTCCCAACCTGGCCGGTGACTGGACGCCGATCATGGCCGCCCAGAACGAGGTCGCGGCGAACAACTACCACGCGGCGGCGACCCGTTCGGTGATCCTCGCCCTGGTGATCTTCGTGCTGTCCTTCGGATTCATGCGGTTCGTCAACAAGCGCGGAGGAGCCCAGTGAGGACCACGGACCGGGCCGGCCGGGCCGGAGTGATCGCCGTCCTGCTGATCGCCGCGCTCTACTCCCTGCTGCCGGTCTGGTGGCTGGTCGTCTCCGCCACCAAGAGCAGCAGCGACCTGTTCTCCAGCAACGGCTTCTGGTTCGCCGGGCGGATCGAACTGGTGCACAACGTCTCGACCCTGCTCGGTGTCCAGGACGGCATCTTCGGCCGCTGGCTGCTCAACAGCGTGCTCTACGCGGTGGGCGGAGCCGTGGTGGCGACACTGCTCTCCTCCATGGCCGGGTACGTCCTCGCGAAGTACACCTTCCGGGGCCGCGAGGCGGTGTTCAACACCGTGCTCGGCGCCATCCTCATCCCGGCCCCGCTGTTCGCCCTGCCGCTCTACCTGATGTTCTCGGCCACCCATGTGGTCAACACCTTCTGGGCGGTCTTCGTCCCCAGCGTCGTCAGCCCGTTCGGCGTCTACCTGGCACGCATCTACGCGGCCGCCGCGGTACCGGACGAGCTCCTGGAGGCGGGCCGGCTCGACGGTGCGGGCGAGTTCCGGATCTTCCGGTCCCTCGCGCTGCGGGTGCTCCAGCCGTCGCTGGTCACCATCTTCCTGTTCCAGTTCGTGACCATCTGGACGAACTACCTGCTGCCGTCGCTGATGCTCGCCAACGACCGCCTGCAGCCGGTCACCGTCGGGCTGGTCGCCTGGAAGGAACAGCGCGGCCAGACCGTCCCCTACAACCTGATCATCACGGGCTCACTGCTCTCGGTCGTCCCGATCGTCGTGATGTTCCTCCTGCTCCAGCGCTACTGGAAGGCCGGCCTGACCTCCGGCAGCGTCAAATAGCCCGTCACCGGGACTCGTAGCCCGCCACCCGACTCACAAAGGCAGAAGACAGATGAGTGAGCTGCGGCTGACCACGCTGACCCTGCCGACCGCACCGGTCGGCCCCGTCAACCCCCTCCCGCCCCTCTTCACCGGGGCAGACCTCCACGAGGTCGCCGACGCGAGTCAGGCCGACGACGAGATGCGGCACAACATCGGCTACGGCCGGGTGCCCTCCGTCATGCCGTACCTGATGCAGGACGGCTACACCCGCGAACGGGCACCCGCCGAACACCCGGCCGCGGTACTGGAGAACGCCACCCTGCGGGCGACCTTCCTGCTCGGCGCCGGCGGCCGCCTCTGGTCGCTGGTCCACAAGCCGACCGGACGTGAACTCCTCTTCCGCAACCCGGTGTTCCAGCCCGCCAACCTCGCATTGCGGGGAGCCTGGCTGGCCGGCGGCGTGGAGTGGAACATCGGCACCATCGGCCACGCCCCCACCACCTGCGAACCCCTGCACGCCGCGCGCGTGCTGCGCCCGGACGGTACCCCGGTGCTGCGGATGTGGGAGTACGAGCGGATCCGCGGCGTCGTCCACCAGATCGACGCCTACCTGCCCGAGGACTCCCAGGTCCTGCTCGTCCACGTCCGCATCACCAACCCGCGCGACACCGCGGTGCCGATGTACTGGTGGTCGAACATCGCCGTGCCCGAGGCACCGGACGTGCGGGTGCTGTCCCCGGCGGACGCGGCGTGGCAGTTCTCCTACGACCGCCGGGTCCGCCACGTCGCACTCCCCGCCCCCGACGGCACCGACCTGACCCGCACCACCCTGTCCCGGGACGCGGCCGACTACTTCTTCGACATCCCCGACGGCCGCCGCCGCTGGATCGCCGCACTCGACGCCGGCGGCCGGGGCCTGGTCCAGGCGTCGACGGACCGGCTGCGCGGCCGCAAGCTGTTCCTCTGGGGACAGGGCGAGGGAGGTCGGCACTGGCAGGACTGGCTGTCCGGGCCGGACAGCGCCTACCTGGAGATCCAGGCCGGCCTGGCCCGCACCCAGCTCGAACACGTGCCGATGCCCGCCGGCGCGCGATGGTCCTGGGTGGAGGCCTACGGACTCCTGGAGGCCGACCCCGCCGCGGTCCACGGCGAGGACTGGACCGCGGCGCGCGAAGCGGCCCGCGACGGCGTCGACACGCTCGTCCCGGCGAGCGTACTGGAAGCCGAACTCGCCTCGGCCGAGGCGTGGTTGGACCAGGAGCCGGTCGAGATCCTGGCGACCGGATCCGGCTGGGGCGCCCTGGAGCGCCACCGCCGGGCCCACGCCGGCGAACCCGCCCGGGAGGCGTCCGGCACCCCGTTCCCGGACTCGACGCTCGGCCCCGAACAGGAGCTGTGGCTGGAGCTCCTCGAACACGGGCGCCTCTCCCCGGCCGAGCCGGCGCAGCCGCCGCTCTCCTACCAGGTCGACCCCGCCTGGGAGGAGCCGCTCAGGAAGGCGGACGGCTGGCTCGCCCAGCTGCACCTCGGAGTCCTGCGCGCCTACGCCGGTGACCTGGACGGTGCCCGCGAGA
Organism: Kitasatospora purpeofusca; assembly: GCF_000718025.1. GTDB lineage: Bacteria > Actinomycetota > Actinomycetes > Streptomycetales > Streptomycetaceae > Kitasatospora > Kitasatospora purpeofusca. The sequence continues at coordinate 6,551 of NZ_JODS01000027.1, read as the reverse complement.
GCTGGTCGCACTCGGTCGGGAGCCGGCCCACCGCCTGGGCCTGGCGCAACCTCGCCGCCCTCGCCGACCGCACCGGCGACCTCACCGAAGCCGCTCGCGCCTACCGCGAAGCCCTCCGGCTGGAGCCCGCCCTGCTGCCACTGGCCCTGGAGACGGCCGGGGTCCTGCTGCGCGCCGGAGCCCCGCAGGAAGTCCTGTCGCTGCTCGCCGCCCTCCCCCCGGCCCACCGCTCCCTGGGCCGCGTCCGCTGGACCGAGGCCCGCGCCGCACTCGACTCCGGCGACACCGGGCGCTGCGGCCGCATCCTGCACGAGGGCATCGAACTGGCCGACGTGCGCGAGGGCGAAGGCACCCTGCACGAACTGTGGTTCGCCCACCAGCGCGCGACCCGCGACGCCGAGCCCGACTCCCCGCTGCCGCGGGCGTACGACTTCCGGATGCTCGCCACGAGCTGAGCGGGGCCGGCCCGACCTCGGCGACCGGCGGTGGACGGTCCGCCGACCACAGTGACCCGACCTGACCCGGCCCGACCCGGCCCGCTCGCCCGCGACGCGCGCGGGGGCAGCCCTTCCCGGCCGCCCCCGCGCCGTCGTAATTACTGTTATGCCAATTGACACAACATCAAACGGGCTCCTAGGCTCCCGGCCATGGAGGAAGAGCCCAAACGGCGCGGCCGGCCGCGCAAGGACCCGGAACGACTGGCGCGCTGGACCCCGCCCGAGGGCTGGTCCCGGCTGGTCGCGTGGGTCTCGCCGGAGGAGAAGAAGGCGCTCAAGCGCGTCGCGGTGGACGCCGAGGTCTCGGTCGCGGACCTGGTGCGGTCCCTGGCGAGCGGGCTGGCCACGGGGGCGATCACGCACGAGGAACTGGTCGGGCAGGTCAGGAGAGGCAGGCAGGTCATGGAGAAGATCCCCACGCTGTTCGAGCGCGACGGCGACTTCCGCGTCGTGGACCGGCCGCGGGCCGAGTGCGCCTGGGTCTTCGCCGGGGAGGGCGCGCCGACGGAGAAGCTGGACGGCACCAATGTGCGGCTGACCGTCCGCGGCGGCCACCTGGTGCGGGTGGAGAAGCGGCGCAACCCGAGCAAGGCGCAGAAGCAGCAGGGCATCGTCGACGGCTGGTACGTCGACACCGACCGGGACGGGCCCGAGGACCGCTGGATCCTGACCGCGGCCGACAACACCGATGTGACCGCCTGGCCGGACGGCGAGCACCCCTGCGAGGCCCTCGGCCCGCGGATCCAGGGCAACCCGCTGGCGCTGGACGACCACCTGTGCGTGCCGTTCGACCTGGCGGCGCCGGTGTACACCGCCGTGCCGCGCAGCTACCACGGCCTGCGGGAGTTCCTCGCCGGCCTGGAGAGCCGCTACGCCCCGGGCACCCTGGCGGAGGGCATCGTGTTCCACCACCCCGACGGCCGCCGGGCCAAGATCAAGCGCAAGGACTTTCCCGCGGCGGTCTGAGAGTCCGCCGTCAGCACATCCTGCTATTTCACCGAACCGGCGGTCAGGCCGGAGACGACATGGCGCTCGATCACGGCGAACAGCACCACCACCGGCAGGATCGCGATCACCGAGCCGGCGAACAGGAAGTTCCACTGGACGGTGTAGTTGCCGATGAAGCTGTTGATGCCGACGGTCAGGGGCTGGCTGTCGGACCGGGTGGAGAGGGTGAGGCCCATCACGAACTCGTTCCAGGCGGAGATGAAGGTGAAGACGACCGCGGTGACGACGCCGGGCATCGCCAGCGGCAGCACCACCTTCCGCAGGGTGCCGAACCGCCCGAGACCGTCGAGCATCGCGGCCTCCTCCAGCGCCACCGGGATGGAGCCTATGTAGGCGGTGAGGATCCAGACGGTGAAGGCGAGGTTGAACGCGGCGTTGCAGAGGATCAGCGTCCACACCGAGTTGAGCATGTCGAGCTGGTGGAACTCGCGGTAGAGCCCGACCAGCAGCGCCGTCGGCTGGAACATCTGGGTGACCAGGACCAGCAGCAGGAACAGCTTGCGGCCGCGGAAGCGGGTGCGGGCGGTGCAGTACGCGGCGGGCAGGGCCACCGCGAGGGCCAGCAGGGTGGAGCCGCCGGCGACCAGCAGGGTGACCCGGAGGTTGGTGCCGAGGGTGGAGTCCCGCCAGACGTCGACCAGGTTGGACCAGGCGAAGTGGCTGGGCAGATAGCCGGCGTCGCGCAGTTCGTCGGCCGGCCGGACGGCGGTGACCACCATCTCCAGGTACGGCAGCAGGAACAGCGCGGCCAGCCCCCAGGCGACGGCGGCGACGACGAGGGTGCGGGGCCGGATCGGCTCGCGCCGGGGCCGGAGCACGGCCTGACGTTCTGTCGGTTGCATCAGTTCTCCTCCTGGTTCCACCGGCTGACCCTGAGGAAGAGCAGGACCATCAGGACGACCAGGGCGAAGTTGACGACGGACATGGCGGCCGACTCGCCGATGTCGGTGTTCTTCAACTGGTACATGAACACCGTGGTGGTGGCGGTGTCGCTGTTCGGCCCGCCCTGGGTCATGCCCCAGATCACGGGGAAGGAGTTGAAGACGTTGATCAGGTTGATCACCAGGCCGACCAGGAAGGCCGGCCGCAGCAGCGGCAGGGTGATCCGCAGATAGGTCTGGAACGCGCCGGCGCCGTCCACCCTGGCCGCCTCGTGCAGTTCGGCCGGGACGGTCTGGAGGCCGGCGAGCAGGGTGTAGGTGGTGAAGGGCAGCGAGACGAAGACCGCCACCAGCATCATCCAGGGCCAGGCGGTGTCCGGGTCGCCGAGCCAGTCCCGGGGCGCGTCGATCAGGCCCACGTCGGCGAGCAGCGTGTTGAGCACCCCGGAGGTCCGGTTGAGCATCCACTTGAAGCCGATGGAGGTCATCAGCACCGAGGCCGCCCAGGGCGCGATCAGGGCCCAGCGGGTGAACCGGCGTCCGGGGAAGCGCTGGTCGAAGAGCTGGGCCAGGGCCAGCGAGATCAGCATCGTCAGCCCGACCACGGCCAGCGTCCAGACCACGGTGTGCACGATCACCCGGCCGAGGTCGGGCTCGTCGAAGAGCTTGCGGTACTTGTCGAGTCCGGCCGAGCCGCGGACGAAGCCGCTGGTGCTGATCCGCAGGAAGGAGGTGCGGACCATCTCGTAGACCGGCCACAGGACCACCAGGACGATCAGCAGGACGGCCGGGCCGATCCACGGCAGCGGGCCGAGCCGGGCGGCGAGGGAGCGGCCGGCCGGGCGTCGGCCGGCCCTCCGGCCTTGTGGGGCAGTGGACTTGGGGGACACGAGGGTGCCTTCCGGGCGTGTGGGCCCGCCGGCCGGGCGGCGCGCGGGAGGGCGCGCGCCGCCCGGAGGGTGCGGCGGGAGCCGCGGGTGCGGCGGGTGCGGTGCCGTGCAGCCGGGCGCGCGGGCGGGCTACTTGTCGGCGACCGCGGCCTGGGCCTTCTTCTGCAGGTCGCCCAGGACCTTGGCGGGGTCGTCGGCGACCGCGGAGCCGATGCCCTTCTTGAGCTCGGCGGAGACCTTGTCCCAGGCGGTGTCGCCCAGGGGGTAGAAGGCGGCGCCGGGCAGCAGGGCGAAGAAGGGTTCGAGGTCCTTGTGCTTGCCGCCCGTGCTCATCTCCTTCAGGGTGTCCTGGGTGACGGGCATCAGGTTGTAGGTCTCGACGAACTTGAGGGTGTTCTCCTTGCTGTACGCGAAGTCGAGGAAGGCCTTGATCTGCGTCGCGTGACCGTTCTTCTTGAACGCCATCGTCCAGTCCGCCACGCCCAGGGTGGACTTGAGCGGCCCGGTCTTGCCGGGGATGGGCGCCACACCGTAGTCGACCTTGCCCTCGGTGGACATCTGGATCAGCGAGGGGTGGCCGTTGAGCATGGCGGTCTTGCCGGCGGCGAAGTCGGCGAAGGCGGTCTTGCGGTCGGTGGTGGCCGGGTTGGCGTAAGTGAGGCCCGGCTGCACCAGGTTGGTCTTGAGCCAGCTGAACGTGGCGACGTTGGCGGGGCTGTCGAGGGTGTAGGCGCCGCTGCGGTCGGTGTGGCCGCCGCCGTTGCCGAGCTCCCAGATCATGCTCTCGCCCTGGGCCTCCTCCGGGCCCAGCGGCAGGGCGTAGGGGGTCACGCCCGGCACCTTCGCCTTGATCTTCTCGGCGTCGGCCTTGAGTTCGTCCCAGGTGGTGGGGGGCTGGGCGATGCCGGCCTGCTGGAACAGGGCCTTGTTGTAGAAGAAGGCGCGGGCGGAGGAGACGAAGGGGATGCCGTACTGGGTGTCCTTGACCTTGCCGGCGTCGGCGAAGGTGGCGATCAGGTTGGCCCTGGTCGCGGTGGAGAGCACGTCCTCGGCCTTGTAGAGCAGGTCGTCCGCGACCTTGTCGGCGTAGCCGCCGGTCTGCAGCACGTCGGGGACGTTCCCGCTCTGGATCATGGTCTTGACCTGGCTGTCGATGTCGTTCCAGTTGATGACCTGGACGTCGACCTTGATGTCGGGGTGGGCCGCGGTGAAGGCGGCGGCGACGCCGTCCCAGTAGCCCTTGGAGCTGTTGGAGGCCTTGTCGCCGTAGTCGGCCGCGACCAGCTTGAGGGTGACGTTGCCGCCGCCGGAGCCGCTGGATCCGCCGCTGCCGCACGCGGTGAGCGTCAGCGCCGCGGTGGCGCACAACAGGGGGATGCCGAGGAGCCGCTTGTTCATGGCCGTGTACCGCCTTCGTCCTGCGAACCGGTGTTGCGAGGGGTGGGTTCGTTCCTGGGAGTGCAGAAGCCGAGCACCGCACCGGTGCGTCGCGGGGCTGGGGGAGGCCACCGCTCTGTGCACCTGTCGGCTGTTGAACGGGCGGCAAGCGACCATGGCTGCTTGATTGTGCTCGAAGACAGCCTTTTTCGCGCAAGTCTGAAGTGCCTGCCGCCCGTTGTGCACGGAAGTATTCACGAGGGGCGCCGGACGGTCTAGTTGCCGTTACCGGACCGTTGCGGACCGTGCGGTCGACCGAGGGGTCCGACCGCTCCCGACGACAAGGCTCCGACGTATCGTCAGATTCTGTTCCATGGCTGGTCGTAGTGGCTCGGTCGGGCGCGAAGGAGGTCGGTCGGAGTCCGCGGCGGCGGTCGCGCGGCGGGCCCGGGGGCGGCCGGACATTCGGACGGCCCGCCCTCTGCTCAATTTTGTTTGCAAGGGGTGCAAAAGCACGGAGTGTGCACGGACGCACGCGCGCCCGGAGGCACGCCGACGTCGAAGCCCCGGCTGCCGTGGGTCCGGGGCCGGGGCGAGTGGGTCGGGCTGAGCGGGTCGGGCGGAGCGGGTCGGCGAGCGGTCGGCCGACCGGGGTCAGGCGCGCAGCACCCGCACGCCGCAGCCGGTGACGGCCTTCTCCTGCGCGCCGGTCAACCCGTCGTCGGTGACGAGGTCGTGGATGTCCGTCAGCGGGCAGATCGCGGCGAAGGTCACCAGCCCGACCTTGCTGCTGTCCGCCAGGACGACGCAGCGCGAGGCACTGCGCAGGAAGGCCTGGTCGGTGTGGGCCTCCATCTCGTCGTGCGTGGTGCAGCCCTCGCCGGCGGTGAGGCCGTCGACGCCGATGAACGCGACGTCCAGGTGGTACTGCGAGAGCATCCGCTCGGCGGCCGGCCCGACCAGCTCGTAGCTGGCCGACCGCGCGATGCCGCCGACCACCACCAGCCGGATCTCCGGCCGGACGATCAGGTCGGCGGCGATGTTGACCGCGTTGGTCACGATGGTGACGCCGCCGCGCTCGGCGAGCACCCGGGCGAGCTCGCTGGTGGTGGTGCCGCCGGTCAGGCCGACCACGGCGCCCTCCGGCACCAGGCGTTCGGCGGCCAGGGCGATCCGGCGCTTCTCGGCCTGCCGCTTGCCGTGCCGGTGGCGCAGCGGCAGCTCCAGATTGACGGTTCCGGTCACCGCGCCGCCGCGGGTGCGGTGCAGCAGACCCTGGTCGTGCAGCTCCTGGAGGTCGCGGCGGACCGTCGCGGTGGAGACGCCCAGCAGCTCCGCCAGCGCGTGCACATCGGCGCTCCCCGCTTCGGTGACGTGAGCGAGGATCTTGGCGGTCCGGTCAGCTTTGAGCATGTCGGGGAGTCTAGACGAGGCTTGGTCCGTACCGCAGCGGCGGTCGGGGAAACCGGGGAACGGGGCTTCGGTGCTGGCAGGGCGGCAGGTATGCGACAAGTCACCCCTGGGGGCAGCCTGCTCGGAACTGATTAAAGTACCCGGCACAGCGAACAATTTCGATCGACGCGCGCTGCCGACCGCCGCCCACTGCCAGGATCCGACCGGCGGGGCGGGAGGCCGGTGGCCCGCGTCCTCCTCCCGGAGGTGACCGCGTGACCGCGGACCTGCTCGCACTGTCCGGCGCCCGGCTGGTCCTGCCCGGCCGCGTCGTGGAGAACGGCCGGCTCTCGATCCGGGGGAGGGACATCGCCGGCCTCGGCGGTACCGCCACTCCCGGCGATCTGGACCTGGCCGGGTACACCGTCGTGCCCGGCTTCGTCGACCTGCACGTGCACGGCGGCGGCGGCGCCTCCTACGCCTCCGGCATCGCCGAGGAGGCCCTG
>NZ_JODS01000026.1 GCF_000718025.1 Kitasatospora purpeofusca | reverse complement strand
TCGTGTTCCCAGCTTATCAGATGTTTTCCGTGCCGTTCCCGGCGCTTCCTTCGTCCAACTCGCTGGTGTCTTCTGCGGCTTGACGCCCCGTCCGACGTTCCAAACTCTAGCCGACCCCCGCTCCGAAAAGCGAATCCGGCCGCAATCATCAAAAATGAGCACAACAAAACAAACCCTTGCTGCGAAAGCCAAAAGGCATGGCGCAGCTCAGTCGGTTCTGGAAGTGGTGTTTCGAGGATTGGCCGCCCCGGGACCGTCCGCGCTGCTGCGTGTCCGGTGCTCCCTGTCGAGCGACTAGGGAACACTACGCCGGTTCGCGGCCGAAGGCAAACGCCCGGCAAACTCCCGGGACAAGCCGCAGGCCGGCCCGCACGGGTGCGGGCCGGCCTGTCGAGCGGGAGGGGCTCGGAGCGGGAGCGGGCGGGTGCCCGTCCGGATCAGTTGTTGGTCGGGAAGCCCAGGTTGATGCCACCGTGCGAGGGGTCCAGCCAGCGCTGGGTGACCGCCTTGCCGCGGGTGAAGAACTGGACACCGTCCTGGCCGTAGGCGTGGGCGTCGCCGAACAGCGAGGCCTTCCAGCCGCCGAAGGAGTAGTAGGCGACCGGGACCGGGATCGGCACGTTGATGCCGACCATGCCGACCTCGACCTCGTACTGGAAGCGCCGGGCCGCGCCGCCGTCGTTGGTGAAGATGGCGGTGCCGTTGCCGTACGGGTTCGCGTTGATGAGGGCCAGGCCCTCCTCGTAGGAGTCGACCCGCACCACGGACAGGACCGGGCCGAAGATCTCGTCGTTGTAGACGGACATGCCGGGCTTGACGTGGTCGAACAGGGTGGGGCCGAGCCAGAAGCCGTCCGCGGTCGGCGAACCGTTGCGGTCCTCGGCGGTGATCTCGTGCTTGCGGCCGTCGACGGCCAGCTCGGCGCCGTCGGCGAGGCCGGACTCCACGTAGGAGGTGACCTTGTCCCGGTGCTGGCCGGTGACGAGCGGGCCCATCTCGGACTCGCCGTTGCAGCCGGGGCCGACCTTGAGGGTGGCGATCCGCTGCTTGATCTTCTCGACCAGCTCGTCGCCGATCGGGTCGACCGCGACCAGGACGGAGACCGCCATGCAGCGCTCGCCGGCCGCGCCGAAGCCGGCGTTGACAGCGGCGTCGGCGCTCAGGTCGAGGTCGGCGTCCGGCAGGACCAGCATGTGGTTCTTGGCGCCGCCGAGGGCCTGGACGCGCTTGCCGTAGCGGGTGCCGGTCTCGTAGACGTAGCGGGCGATCGGGGTGGAGCCCACGAAGCTGACCGACTTGATGTCGGGGTGCTCCAGCAGCCGGTCCACGGCGACCTTGTCACCGTGGACGACGTTGAAGACGCCGTCCGGCAGACCGGCCTCCTTCCACAGCTCGGCCAGGAAGTTGGCGGCGGACGGGTCCTTCTCGGACGGCTTGAGCACCACGGTGTTGCCGGCCGCGACGGCGATCGGGAAGAACCACATCGGCACCATGGCCGGGAAGTTGAACGGCGAGATGATGGCGACCGGGCCGAGCGGCTGACGGATCGAGTAGACATCGATGCCGGTGGAGGCCTGCTCGGTGAAGCCGCCCTTGAGCAGCTGCGGGATGCCACAGGCGTACTCGACGACCTCGAGGCCGCGGGCGATCTCGCCGAGCGCGTCCGAGTGCACCTTGCCGTGCTCGGCGACGATGATCGACGCCAGCTCGTCCTTGCGGGCGTTGAGCAGCTCGCGGAAGGCGAAGAGCACCGTGGTGCGCTTGGCGATCGAGGCGGCGCGCCACTCGGTGAAGGCCGAGGCGGCGGCGGCAACCGCCTGGTCGACGTCCGCGACGTCCGCGAAGTCGACGTGGCCCGTGACCTGGCCGGTGGCCGGGTCGAAGATGTCACCGCGACGGGGCGCGGCACCGGCGGTGGCGACCGGGCGGCCGCCGATCCAGTGGGTGATGTGCTTGCTCAAGGTCCGTCTGCCTCCGAAGTCCGGGCGGCCTTGCGCCACCGGTCCCTTGTGTGACGCCGCCCGCACGGGACGGGGGCGGCGAGGTCACGGGGCTACCGCGCTCACTCGTCCAGTCTGCTGGGCGGTGGGGGCTGCCTCAACGAACAGGCTGACGGGGATTGCGGATTCAGCCTTACAGGTCGTACTGCCGACCCGTTCCGAGGGCCCGGTCCTCCACGTCCTCCACGTCTTCCAGGTCCACCAGGTCCTCCCGGGCCTCCACGTCCTCGAGGTACGGGTCGTGCAGGCCGTCCGCGTCCTCGCGGGTCTCCAGGAGGTCCAGCCTGAGGTCCTGGGCCCAGGCCAGCGCCCACCGCTTCAGCGCGTCGACCTCCCCGCCGGGCAGGCCGCGGGCCCGGAACCGCCCGTCGGCGGCCTCGGCCAGGGTCTCCAGCCGGTCGGCGAGCGCGGTGGGCTGGAACTCGGCGTCCAGCGCGGTGGCCAGCGCGAGCAGTTCGCCCTCCCGGTAGCAGGCGGTGAGGGCGTGCACGTCGATCAGGTCCCGGGGCATCGCCCGGTCGACGAGCAGCGCGGTGGTGAGGGCGGCGGCGTCCTCCAGCGCGACCGTGTCCACCACGAGCGGGGTGCCGGGCGCGCTGTCGGAACCAACGCTGTCGGAACCAACGCCGTCGGAACCAACGCCGTCGGAACCAGCGCCGTCGGGACCGGGGCCGCCGAGGTCGAGGCGGACCGGACGGTGCCCCAGCGGTTCCTTGCGCAGTTCGACGGTGTGCGCCCGCCCGCCCAGGGTGAGCCGGACGGAGAGCTGTTCCAGCCGGGGCGTGCCGGGACGCTCCACGACCACGCCGCCCACCGTCCGGTAGGCCTGCGCCAGCTCGGCGGCGGCCCGGGGCAGGTCGGCGGTCCCGGTGGCCACCAGGGTGATCCCGTCCTGGTCGCAGGCCCGGACGCCGTGGGCGCGCAGGGCGTGCCCGCCCGCGAGGGCGAGGCCGTACCGCTCGCGCACGGGTCGGGCCAGGTCCACGAGGCGCAGCTGGGCCGGGCCCGGGTGGAGGGCGGGGTCGACGGCGTCCGGGGCTGTGGTCACCCCTCCAGTCTGGCGCGCCGCCCCCTCCGGCGCGCCCGACCGGGAGGACCGCAGGCGGGCCGGACCGCTCCGGTCACCAGTCGCCGAGCCCGGCCGCCGCCTCGTGCAGGGCGAGTTCCAGGAGTACGGGGTCGTTGAGCCGTCCGGACCCGTCGGGCGGTACGAGCCAGCGCACGCCCCGGCCCCGCCGCTCGGGGTGGGGGACGACGATCCAGGTGCCCTCCCCGGCGCAGCGCACGCCGGTGCCGATCCAGCGGGCGGCGGTGCCGGCGGGCACCAGGAAGCCGATGTGCTCGTCACCGAAGTCGGCCAGGACCGGTCCGCAGGAGCCGGTGCCGAGGAGTTCGACGACCGGGCGGCCCAGCCGGCCGGGTACCGAGAGGACGTCCCAGTGCCGTCCGGCCGGGAGCAGGACCAGGCCGAGGCCGGAGCGTTCCCACTGGGCCCGGAAGGCCTGCGGGTCCGGCGCGGCCTGGGCCAGCCAGTCGAGTGCCGTGGTCTCCATGTGCTGTCCCCGCTCTGCGCGTCGGTGTGTTCGATAACGCGGCGGGGCATGCGGAGACCCGCCGTCACCTTCGAGAGGCGAACGGCGGGTCTCTCTTACACGAGTACACGGGTCCGGTTCACGGGTCCGGCCCGGATCCGTGAACCGAATTCGTGGACCGGACCCGTTGTACCGGTCAGCTCGTGCACCGGTCAGCTCGTGCACCGGTCAGCTGTCGAAGCCGAGCCCCAGCTTGTCGAGGGTGCGCAGCCACAGGTTGCGCTCCCCGCCGGTGCGGTCGGCGCGCTCCAGCGAGCGGGTGGTGATGCCGATGCCGGCCCAGCGGACGGGCTCGGGCGGGAAGGGCAGCGGCTTGCGCCGCACCATCTCCAGTTCGGTGCGCTCGGTGCGCTCGCCCGCGAGCAGGTCGAGCATGACCTCGGCGCCGAACCGGGTGGCGCCGACGCCGAGGCCGGTGTAGCCGGCGGCGTAGGCGACCCGGCCCCGGTAGGCGGTGTCGAAGAACGCGGAGAACCTGGTGCAGGTGTCGATCGCGCCGCCCCACGCGTTGGTGAAGCGGACGCCCTCCAGTTGCGGGAAGCAGGTGAAGAAGTTCCGGGCCAGGGTGCGGAACGTCTCCGGCCGCTGGTCGTACTCGTGCCGGACGTGCCCGCCGAACCGGTAGACGGCGTCGTACCCGCCCCAGAGGATCCGGTTGTCCGCGGAGAGCCGGAAGTAGTGGAACTTGTTGGCGCTGTCGCTGAGGCCCTGGCGGCCCTTCCAGCCGATCGCGGCCAGCTGCTCGTCGCTGAGCGGCTCGGTCATCAGCGCGTAGTCGTACACCGGGACGATGAACGGACGGACGCGCTTGACCAGCGAGGGGAAGGCGTTGGTGCCGAGCGCGACCTTGCCGGCGAAGATCCGGCCGTAGGGGGTGCGGACGGCCATGCCGGCGCCGTGCTCGCGCAGGGCCTCGGCCGGGGTGTGCTCGAAGATCCGCACGCCCAGGCCGAGGCAGGCCTGCTTGAGGCCCCAGGCGAGCTTGGCGGGGTGGACCATGGCCACGCCCTCCTTGTCCCAGATCCCGCCGAGGAAGGTCGGCGAGTCGACCTGGGCGCGCAGTTCGCCGCGGTCGAGCACGGTGACGTCGAGGCCGTACTGGGCGACGGCCTCGGCGACCTCGTGGAGTTCGTCGAGCTGGTGGGGCTGGGTGGCGATGTCGATCTCGCCGGTGCGCTCCCACTCGGCGTCGATGCCGTAGCGGGTGAGGGTGGCCTCGATGCCGTCGAGGTTGTCGGCACCGAGGCGCTCCAGCCGGCCGAGCTCGGCGGGCCAGCGCTGCAGGCCGTTGCCGAAGCCGTGGGTCAGGCTGGCCGCGCAGAATCCGCCGTTGCGCCCGGACGCGGCCCAGCCCACTTCCTGGCCCTCGACCAGGACGACGTCCAGGGAGGGGTCGCGCTCCTTGGCGACGAGGGCGGTCCAGAGGCCGGAGTAGCCGCCGCCGACGACCAGGAGGTCGCAGTGGGCGTCGCCGACCAGGGCGGGCTGCGCCGTCGGCCGCCCCGGGTCCTCGAGCCAGAAGGGGGTGGGCCTGGCGTCACTGAGCGCGCGGGCGGAGTCCATGCATTATCAGCCACTTTCTGCACATTGATGGTGATGATCGGCCGCCGTCCCGACGGTACGCCGGGACGGCGGCCGGGGCGGTCAGGCGGTCGCCTTCCGGCGGTTCCCGAGCCACTGCCCGCCCACGGTGAGCCCGACGGCGGCGATGAACATCGCGGTGCCGATGACGTTCACCTGGACCGGGATGCCGCGCTGCGAGGCGCCCCAGACGAACATCGGGAAGGTGACCGTGGTCGGTCCCGAGTTGAACTGGGTGATGATGAAGTCGTCGAAGGAGAGCGCGAAGCTGAGCAGCGCGCCGGCCGCGATGCCGGGGGCGGCGAGGGGCAGGGTGACCCGCAGGAAGGTCTGGACCGGGGTGGCGTAGAGGTCCTGGGCGGCCTGCTCGAGCCTCGGGTCCATGCTCATCACGCGTGCCTTGACCGCCGTCACCACGAAACTCAGGCAGAACATGATGTGCGCGATGAGGATGGTGGTGAAGCCGAACGGGATGCGCATGTTGAGGAAGAGCGTGCCGAGCGAGGCGGCCATGACCACCTCGGGCATGGCCATCGGCAGGAAGATCATCGCGGTGGTGGCGGAGCGGCCGCGGAAGCGGTAGCGGGCCAGCGCGAAGGCGACCATGGTGCCGAGCACGGTGGCGCCGACGGTGGCGAGCACCGCGACCTGGAGGCTCAGCGAGAGCGACTGGCACATGTCGGCGACGCCGCAGGGGTCGGTCCAGGCGTCGGTGGAGAACTCGTTCCACTCGTAGTTGAACTTGCCGACCGGCTTGTTGAACGAGAAGGCGAGGACCACCAGGTTGGGCAGTACCAGGTAGGCGAGGGCCAGCAGGCCCGCCAGCACCACCAGGTGCGCGCGGATCCATGTGAAGAATCGGGACATCAGACCAGTTCCTCCGTCCCGGCCTTGCGCATGTAGACCGTCACCATGCCCAGGATCAGGGCCATCAGGATGAAGCTGAGCGCGGCGGCCGTGGGGTAGTCGAGCACGTTCAGGAACTGCTTCTGGATGCCGTTGCCGACCATCTGCTCGCTCGGCGAGCCCAGCAGCTGGGCGTTGATGTAGTCGCCGGAGGCCGGGATGAAGGTGAGCAGGGTGCCCGCGACCACACCGGGGAGCGAGATCGGGAAGGTGACCTTGCGGAAGGTGGTGAACGGGCGGGCGTAGAGATCCCCGGCGGCCTCGTGCAGGCGCGGGTCGATCCGCTCCAGCGAGGTGTACAGCGGCAGGATCATGAACGGCAGGAAGTTGTAGGTGAGGCCGCAGACCACGGCGAGCGGGGTGGCCAGCACGCGGTCGCCGGAGGTGAGACCGATCGCGCTGGTGACGTCCAGCACGTGCAGGGTGTTGAGCAGGCCGACCACCGGGCCGCCGTCCGAGAGGATGGTCTTCCAGGCCAGCGTGCGGATCAGGAAGCTGGTGAAGAACGGCGCGATGACCAGGATCAGCAGCACGCTGCGCCAGCGCTTGCTCGCCTTGAAGGCGATCGTGTAGGCGAGCGGGTAGCCGATGGCGAGGCAGAGCAGGGTCGCGGTGGCCGCGTAGCCGAACGAGCGGACGAAGTGCCACTTGTACTCGACCAGGGCGTCCCAGTACGTGGCGAGGTGCCAGGTGACGCGGAAGCCGTCCTCGAGCGAGCCGGTCTGCAGCGAGGTGGAGCCCTGGTAGAGCATCGGCACGGCGAAGAAGACGACCAGCCAGGCGACGCCGGGCAGCAGCAGCCAGTACGGGGTGAGCTTGCGCCGGGTCCTGGGTGCGGAGCCGGCGGGCTGGCCGCTGTCGGGGGGTATCGCCTGCGGCGGGGCGGCCTCGGTGAGGGTGCTCATGCCGCCGCCTCCCCGGTGCCCGCGTCGATCGCCTGCGCGGCGTCGAGGGCGAAGGAGTGCGCCGGGTTCCAGTGCAGGACGACCGGGGCGCCGGGGACGACCCGGGCGTCGCGCTCCATGTTCTGCTCGAAGACGGTGACCTCCTGGCCGCCCTCGGTGCGCACCAGGTACTGGGTGGAGACGCCGATGAAGCTGGAGTCGACGACGGTGCCGGCCAGCCGGTTGCGGCCCTCGGCGACCTCGGCGGAGCCGTGCTCGATGGTGATCTTCTCCGGGCGGACGCCGAGGTGGACCCGCCTGGCCTCGGTGGCGCAGCGGGCCCGGGGCACGGTGAGCCGGGCGCCGGCGGCGCTGAGCAGCAGGTCCTCGCCGGCGCCGCCGGTGACGTCGGCGGGCAGCAGGTTGGACTGGCCGAGGAAGTTGGCCACGAAGGTGGTGGCGGGGTTCTCGTAGAGCTCGGCGGGCGCGCCGAGCTGCTCGACCCGGCCGCCGTTCATCACCGCGATGGTGTCGGCCATGGTCATGGCCTCCTCCTGGTCGTGGGTGACGTGCACGAAGGTGATGCCGACCTCGGTCTGGATCCGCTTGAGCTCCAGCTGCATCTGGCGGCGGAGCTTGAGGTCGAGGGCGCCGAGCGGCTCGTCGAGGAGCAGCACCTGCGGGTGGTTGATGAGCGCGCGGGCGACGGCGACGCGCTGCTGCTGGCCGCCGGAGAGCTGGTGCGGCTTGCGCCGGGCGTACTGGCCGAGCTCGACGAGTTCGAGCATGTCCTCGACCTGCTTCTTGACGTCCTTGCGGCCGCGCCGGCGCAGGCCGAAGGCGACGTTCTCGAAGATGTCGAGGTGCGGGAAGAGCGCGTAGCTCTGGAAGACGGTGTTCACCGGCCGCTTGTACGGGGGCAGCGCGGTGACGTCCTGGCCGCCGATGAGGACGGTGCCGCTGGTGGGCTCCTCCAGGCCGGCGATCATCCGCAGGGTGGTGGTCTTGCCGCAGCCGGAGGCGCCGAGCAGGGCGAAGAAGGAGCCCTGGGGGACGGTCAGGTCCAGCGGGTGGACGGCGGTGAAGGAGCCGTAGGTCTTGCCGATGCCGGTGAGCCGGACGTCGCCGCCGACGGCTGCGGGGCTCTGCTGCTCTGTCATGGATGGTGTCTCTCTGGGTTCGCTGCCGTCAGTGGGGGTCAGGCGCCGATGAGCTTGGAGAACTTCTCCTCGAAGTCGCTCTCCTCGGTCTCGGTGAGGGTCCGGAAGACGTGCGCCTTGGCCGCCATCCCGGGGGTGGGGACGACCAGCGGGTTGGCGGCGCTGTCCGGGGCGATCGCGGCCAGTTCCTCCTTCACCCCGGTGACGGCGGAGACGAAGCCGATGCCTGCGGTCAGCTGCGCCGCGATCTTCGGCTGATAGTAGAAGTCGATCAACTTCTCGGCGTTCGTCTTGTGCTGCGCCCTGGCCGGGACCAGCAGGTTGTCGGTGCTGGTCACGAAACCCTTCTCGGGGATGACGAACTCGATGTCCGGGTTGTCGGCCTGCAGCTGGATCAGGTCGCCGCCCCAGGCGACGCAGGCGGCGATGTCGCCGGAGGAGAGCTCCTGGCCGTAGTCGTTGCCGGTGAAGCGGCGGATCTGCTTGTTGTCGACCGCCTTCTGCAGCCGGGCGACCGCGGCGGCGTAGTCGTCGGCGGTGAACTTCGCCGGGTCCTTGCCCATGTCCAGCAGGGTGATGCCGATGCTGTCGCGCATCTCGGAGAGGAAGGTCACCCGGCCCTTGAGGTCGGGGTCCTCCAGCAGCTGGGCGACACTGGTGACCTCCTTCCCCTTGGTGGCCTTGCGGTTGTAGGCGATGACCACCTGGATGCCGGCCCACGGGTAGCTGTACAGCCGGCCCGGGTCCCAGTCGGGGGCCCGGAAGCGGGACTCGACGTTGGTGATGGCGGTGGTGACGTTGGCCGGTTTGAGCTTCTGCGCCCAACCGAGGCGGATCAGCCGGGCCGCCATCCAGTCGGTGAGCACCATCAGGTCGCGGCCGGTGTCCTGGCCGGCGGCGAGCTGCGGCTTGACCTTGCCGAAGAACTCGACGTTGTCGTTGACGTCCTCGGTGTACCTGACCTTGATGCCGGTGGCGGCGGTGAAGGCCTCCAGGGTGCCGTGCTTCTCCTTGTCGTTCTCGTCGGTGTCGACGTAGAGCGGCCAGTTGGAGAAGTTCACCTCCTTCTCGCTGTCCGAGAGGTCCTTGGCGGCGTTCGCGGTGGAGTCGCCCGTCCCGCCGGTGTGCCCGGCGGGCGGGATGCCGCAGGCGGCGAGGCCGGCCGCGCCGGCGGTCAGGGCGGCGGCGCGCAGCACGGCGCGCCGGCCGAGAGCGGCCCGGCCACTGGTCAGACTGCGTTCCCAGGCCTTGCGGACCGGTTCCGACAGTCCGTCGGTGAGCTCGTTGAACGCCATGGGACGGGCCTCCTGGGGGGCGAAGGGGGGTGTGGGGGGCACCCCGGTCCGGGTTATCTGTCTCCGAAGACGGTGCGGTGCCAGTCCTTGCGGGCGACCGCGGTGGTGTCGAACATGACGTGCTTGACCTGCGTGTACTCGTCCAGCGAGTACTGCGACATGTCCTTGCCGTAGCCGGAGGACTTGTAGCCGCCGTGGGGCATCTCGCTGAGGATCGGGATGTGGTCGTTGACCCAGACGCAGCCGGCCGCCAGCTCGCGGGTGGCCCGCAGCGAGCGGTGGACGTTGCTGGTCCAGGCGGAGGCGGCCAGGCCGTAGGGGGTGTCGTTGGCCAGCCGCAGGCCCTCGTCGTCGCTGTCGAAGGGCAGGACCACCAGCACCGGGCCGAAGATCTCGCCCTGGACGACCTCGCTGTCCTGGGCGGCGCCGGTGATCAGGGTGGGGCGGTAGTAGGCGCCGCGGGTGAGGTCGGTGCCGTCGTGGCCCTTCGCGGGCGCGGCGCCGCCGGTGACCACGGTCGCGTAGCCGCGGGCGCGCTCGACGAAGCCGGCCACCCGGTCGCGGTGGGTGAAGGAGACCAGCGGGCCGAGGTCGGTGCGCGGGTCCAGCGGGTCGCCCAGCCGGATCCCCCGGTACAGCTCGGCCACGCCGGCCACGAAGGCGTCGTAGAGCGGGCGCTGGACGTAGGCGCGGGTGGCGGCGGTGCAGTCCTGGCCGCTGTTGATCAGGGAGGCGGCGACGGCGCCGTGCGCCGCGGCGTCGAGGTCGGCGTCGTCGAAGACCACGAACGGGGCCTTGCCGCCGAGTTCCAGGTGGGTGCGCTTGACGGTCGCGGTGGCGAGTTCGGCGACCCGCTTGCCGACCGGGGTGGAGCCGGTGAAGGAGACCATCGCGACGTCCGGGTGCGACACCAGGTGCTCGCCCGCGACCCGGCCCGCGCCGGTGACGACGTTGACCACGCCGTCCGGGATGCCGGCCAGGGTGCAGGCCCGGGCGAACATCAGCGAGGTCAGCGGGGTCAGCTCGGCCGGCTTGAGGACGATGGTGTTGCCGGCCGCGATCGCCGGGAGGACCTTCCAGGCGGCCATCTGGAGCGGGTAGTTCCAGGGCGAGATCGAACCGACCACGCCGATCGCCTCGCGCCGCACGTACGAGGTGTGGTCGCCGGAGTACTCGCCGGCCGCCTTGCCCTCCAGGTTGCGGGCGGCCCCGGCGAAGAAGGCCGTGTTGTCGATGGTGCCGGGGACGTCGAACTCGGTGGAGAGCTTGATCGGCTTGCCGGTCTGCGCGGTCTCCACCCGGGCGAGGTCGGCGGCCGCGTCGGTGAGGACGGCGGCCAGCCGGGTGAGCGCCTCGGAGCGGGCACCGGGGGTGGCACCGGCCCACTCCGGCAGCGCGGCCCGGGCGGCGGCCACGGCCTCGTCGACCTGTCCGGTGGAGGCCAGGGAGAACTCCTCGACGACGCTTCCGTCGGCCGGGTTGACGACCTGGAAGGCGTCACCGCTCCCCCGGCTCTGCCGGCCCGCGATGTACTGCGCGCCCGCGCCGAAGTCGGTCAGGTCCATCTGGTTCCTCCAGGTTCCGGTGGTGCGACCGTCCGGACGACCGCCCCGGGCCGTCCCGCCCGCGCCGCCGTGGGGGGCGGGCGAGGGGGCGGACAGGGCGTGGCCGGCAGGCCGGTCGTCGCGCTCGTGGCGCCGGGTTCCGGCCACAGGGCCGGAACCGTCACGGTCGACCCGCTGACCATGCCTGCTGGCGCCGGGGCGTGACAAGGACCACTGCGACAACCTCGGCGGAAAGCGCCTTACAAGGTGCAAGGCTTCGGGCAGGGCAACAGGTCGTCGCCGCGATGGATGATTTCCCTGACACTCTGAACCCTGGAGGCCCCGCGATGCTCCCCACCGTCGCCCGTGTGCTCGACCTGGAGGTGATGCGCCGCGGCCTCCCCCAGGTGGTGGCCGGAGCCGACCACCTGGAACGCCCGGTCCGCTGGGTCCACGTCAGCGAGCTGCCCGACGTCGCCGGCATGCTGCAGGGCGGCGAACTGGTGCTGAGCACCGGCATCGCCCTGCCCGAGGACCGCGAGGGCCTGGCCCGGTACGTGCGCGAGCTCGCCGACATCGGCGTCGCCGGACTGGTCATCGAGTACGGCCGGCGCTACTTCGACAGCCTGCCGCGCGCTTTGGTGCACGCTGCCGAGCAGCGCGGACTGCCGCTGATCGCGCTACGCCGCGAACTGCGCTTCGTCTCCGTCACCGAGGCCGTGCACGCCCTGGTGGTCAACGCCCAGCTGGAGCAGCTGCGCACCTCCGAGGCGATCCACCAGGTGTTCAACGAACTGGTCGTGGAGGGCGCCGAACCGGCCGAGGTGGTCCGCCAGGTGTCCCGGATAGCGGGAGCCCCGGTCGTCCTGGAGAACCTCGCCCACCAGGTGCTCACCCACGAGTCCGCCGGGCGGCCCGAGGCCGAGCTGCTGGAGGACTGGGAGCGCCGTTCGCGCGGGGTGCGCCCGCCCGGGCGCACCGGGTACGACCCGCGCAGCGGCTGGCTGGTCACCGCGGTCGGCGCCCGCGGGCAGGACTGGGGCCGGCTGGTGCTGATGCAGGAGCCCGGTCCGCAGCCGGAGGGCGGGCCGCACCCGTTCACCATGCTGCTGGAGCGCGGCGCCTCCGCGCTGGCCCTCAACCGGCTGGTGGTCCGCGACCGGGAGAGCCTGGAGCGGCAGACCCACCGCACGCTGCTCTCCGGGATCCTCACCCATGCGCTGACCGTCTCCGAGGTGGCCCTGCGCGCCCAGGCGCTCGGCGTGCCGCTGGAGGGGCGGCGGCTGGTCGGCGCGGTGCTGCGGCAGCGGCGCGGCCCGATCCCGGCCGCGCTGGAGGCGCAGGCCCGGCTGCGCGACTTCACCGAACTCGCGGCCAGCGCCGTCCGCGCCTGCCGGCTGTCCGCCCTGGTCGGGGCCCTGGACGACGAGGGCGTCGGCGTGCTGATCACGCTCGGCCCGCAGCAGGACGAGCACGCCGCGCTGGACGCCTTCGCCGCGGCGCTGCGCCGGCTGGCCGCCGAGGCGGCCCGGGACGCCACCGCGCCGGAACCGGTGGTCGCGGTCGGCTCCTCGGTCGGCTCGGTCCGCGACGCCCGGCGCACCCTGCTGGAGGCCACCCAGGTCGCCGACGCGGCGCTGCACGACGCGCCCGGCGGTCGGGCCGCGTCCTACTACCGGCTGCCCGACGTGCGGCTGCGCGGACTGCTGCACCTGCTGCGGGACGACGCCCGGCTGCAGACCTACGTGGAGCGGGAGCTGGGGCCGCTGCTCGCCTTCGACGCCGAGCACAACGGCCAGCTGGTGCAGATGCTGCGGATCTACCTGGAGCAGGGCCGGAACAAGTCCGCGGCGGCGGACGCCGCGCACCTGTCCCGGCCGTCCTTCTACGACCGGCTGCACAAGGTCGAGCGGATCCTCGGGGTCGACCTCGACCAGGTCGAGTCCTGCCTCTCGCTGCATGTCGCCCTGCTCGCGCTGGACGCCGTCCGCCGCTGACCCGGTCGCCGCCCGCCCCCGCGCTCGCCCCGAGAAGGACCGGTCGACGGGGGCGGGGCCACGGCCCCTGGACGCCGGTCAGACGCCGGTGATCCGGGTCCAGACCTTGTGCAGACCGGGCCGCTCGGCGGAGCCGACGTCGCGCATGGTGTGCAGCCGGGCCCGCATCTCCTCGGTCGGGAAGAGCAGCGGGTGCTCCGCCAGCTCCGCCTTCTCCCGGTCCCCGCTGGCCGCCAGCACCTCGCGGGCGGCCGGAACGGGGCAGATGTACTGCACCGCGGCCGCCAGCTCGGCGGCCACCTCGGGCTGGTAGTAGTGGTCGATCAGCAGCTCGGCGTTGCGCTTGTGCTCGGCCCGGTTGGGGATCATCAGGCTCTCCGCCCACAGCTCGCCGCCCTCCTCGGGCACCACGAACGCGATGTCCGGGTTCTCGGCGGTGAGCTGCACGGCGTCGCCGGAGTACGCCTGGCAGGCCAGCGCCGCGCCGGAGGCCAGGTCGCTGGTGTAGTCGTTGCCGGTGAACCGCCGCACGTGCCGGCTGTCGACCATCCGCTGCACCAGGTCCATCGCCTGCCGGGCCTGGTCCTCGGTGAACGCCGAGATGTCGGCGCCCTGGGCGAGCATCAGCAGGCCGAGCGCCTCGTCCAGCCCGGCGAACAGGGTGACCCGGCCCTTCAGGTCGGGCGCCCAGAGGTCGGCGACGGACTTGATCTCCCGGCCGAGCTCCTTGCGGTTGTACGCGATGCCGGTGATCCCGGACTGCCAGGGCACGCTGCGCCGGCGCCCGGGGTCGAAGGCCGGGTCGGCGAGCTGCGGGTCCAGCTGCGCCGTGACATTGGGCAGGTTGGCCCGGTCCATGGCCTGCACCCAGCCGAGCGAGACGTACCGGCCGGCCATCCAGTCGCTGACCACCATCAGGTCGCGGCCCGGGTCGGTGCCCTGAGTGAGCACCGGGCCCATCTTGCCGAAGAACTCGTCGTTGTCGTTGATGTCCTCGGTGTAGGTGACCTTGATGCCGGTCCGCTCGGTGAAGGCGTCCAGGGTCGGGCGCCCGCCGTCGTCGTCGACGTCGATGTACTGGGTCCAGTTGGAGAAGCCCAGCCGCTTCTCGCTCTCCGAGCGGTCGGGGGCGGAGCGGCGGTCCTCGTCCACGTAGGCGGACGGGATGCCGCAGCCGGTCAGGGCGGCGGCCCCGAACAGTCCGGCACCGGCGCCGAGCACCCCGCGGCGGGACGGACGGCGGCGGGTCGGACCGTGGAGACCGCTCGGGCGGCGGGCGGGGGTGGTGCTGGGCATGGTGGGGCCTCCGGAGCGGGAGACGGCCCCGGACGCGAGGGCGCCCGGGGCCGTCCTGTCGGTGAGAGTCAGACGGTGTGCGCGTCGGCCAGCGACAGCACCTCGTCGAGGACGGCGAGGCCGGCCTTCGCCTCCTCCTCCGTCACCGTGCACGGCGGAACGACGTGGAAGCGGTTCATGTTCACGAACGGCCAGAGCCCGCGCTGCTTGCACGCGGCGGCCAGCTCGGCGATCGGGCCGTTGGCGGCACCCGCCGCGTTGTACGGCACCAGCGGCTCGCGGGTGGCGCGGTCCTTCACCAGGTCGAGCGCCCAGAAGACGCCGAGTCCGCGCACCTCGCCGATGGACGGGTGGCGCTCCGCCAGCTCGCGCAGGCCGGGGCCGAGCACGGTCTCGCCGATGTGCTTGGCGTTCTCGACGATGCCCTCCTCCGCCATGGTGTTGATGGTGGCGACGGCCGAGGCGCAGGCCAGCGGGTGGCCGGAGTAGGTGAGCCCGCCGGGGAACGGCCGCTCCGCGAAGGTGGCGGCGATCTCCGCGCTGATCGCCACGCCGCCGAGCGGGACGTAGCCCGAGTTGACGCCCTTGGCGAAGGTCAGCAGGTCCGGGGTGACGCCCCAGTGGTCGGCGGCGAACCACTCGCCGGTGCGGCCGAAGCCGGCCATCACCTCGTCGAGGATGAACACGATGCCGTAGCGGTCGCAGATCTCCCGGACGCCGGCCAGGTAGCCGGGCGGCGGGATCAGGATGCCGGCGGTGCCGACCACGGTCTCCAGGATGACGGCCGCGACGGTGCCGGGGCCCTCGAAGGCGATGACCTGCTCCAGGTGGGCCAGCGCGCGCTCGCACTCCTGCGCCTCGTTCTCGGCGTGGAAGTTGCTGCGGTAGGCGTACGGGCCCCAGAAGTGCACGATGCCGGAGACACCGGTCTCGCTGGCCCAGCGGCGCGGGTCGCCGGTGAGGGCGATCGCGTTGGCGGTGGCGCCGTGGTACGAGCGGTAGGTGGAGAGCACCTTCTGCCGACCGGTGTGCAGCCGGGCCAGCCGGATGGCGTTCTCGTTGGCCTCGGCGCCGCCGTTGGTGAAGAAGATCTTGTCCAGGTCGCCGGGGGTGCGCTCGGCGATCAGCCGGGCGGCCTCGCTGCGCGCCTCCACCGCGAAGCCGGGGGCGATGGTGCAGAGCTTCGCCGCCTGCTCCTGGATGGCCGCGACCACCTTCGGGTGCTGGTGCCCGATGTTGGTGTTGACCAGCTGCGAGGAGAAGTCCAGGTAGCGGTTGCCGTCGTAGTCCCAGAAGTACGAGCCCTCGGCGCCGGCCACCGCGAGGGGGTCGATCAGCGCCTGGGCGGACCACGAGTGGAAGACGTGCGCGCGGTCGGCGGCCTTGACGGCCTGGCCGGCGGCCGAGTCGGCGGTGGGGATGCTCATGCGGCAAGGCTAGGGACTCGCCGTACCGAAGTGGAGAGCCATCCTGTCAGCCGGTCGGCTCAACGGCCGACAGGGTGCAAAGGCACAGGGCCCGGGTCGCGGGGACCCGGGCCCATGGTCGGATCACACGATCGTCGTCCGGTCGGACCGTGCTCCGGTGGTGGTGCTCGCTCAGATGGCGGTCATCACGTGCTTGACGCGGGTGTAGTCCTCGAAGCCGTAGGAGGAGAGGTCCTTGCCGTAGCCGGACTTCTTGAAGCCACCGTGCGGCATCTCGGCGACCAGCGGGATGTGGGTGTTGATCCAGACGCAGCCGAAGTCCAGGCGGCGCGACATCCGCATGGCGCGGGCGTGGTCCTTGGTCCACACCGAGGAGGCCAGCGCGAACTCGACGCCGTTGGCGTAGTCCACGGCCTGCTCCTCGTCGGAGAAGCGCTGCACGGTGATGACCGGGCCGAAGACCTCGTTCTGGATGATCTCGTCGTCCTGCTTCAGGCCGGAGACGACGGTCGGGGCGTAGAAGTAGCCCTTGTCGCCGACCCGGTGGCCACCGGCCTCGACCTTGGCGTGCTGCGGCAGGCGCTCGATGAAGCCGGAGACCTGCTTCAGCTGGTTGGCGTTGTTCAGCGGGCCGTAGAGCACGTCCTCGTCGTCCACGCCACCGGTCTTGGTCTCGGCGGCGGCCTTGGCCAGCGCCTCGACGAAGGCGTCGTGGATCGACTCGTGCACCAGCACGCGGGTGGCGGCGGTACAGTCCTGGCCCGCGTTGAAGAAGCCCGCCACCGAGATGCCCTCGACGGCCTCGGCGATGTCGGCGTCCTCGAAGACCACGACCGGGGCCTTGCCGCCCAGCTCCAGGTGGACGCGCTTGACGTCCTTGGAGGCCGACTCGGCGACCTGGATGCCGGCGCGCACCGAGCCGGTGATGGAGGCCATCGCCGGGGTCCGGTGCTCGACCATCAGCCGGCCGGTCTCGCGGTCGCCGCAGATCACGTTGAAGACGCCGGCCGGGAGCTCGAGGTCCTTGAGGATGCCGCCGATGATCTCGGCCAGCAGCACGGTGGAGGCCGGGGTGGTGTCGGAGGGCTTCAGCACCACGGTGTTGCCGGCGGCGATGGCCGGGGCGAACTTCCAGACGGCCATCATCATCGGGTAGTTCCACGGCGCCACCTGGGCGCAGACGCCGACCGGCTCGCGGCGGACGATCGAGGTCATGCCGTCCATGTACTCACCGGCGGACTTGCCCTCCAGCAGGCGGGCGGCGCCGGCGAAGAAGCGGATCTGGTCCACCATCGGACCGATCTCCTCGGAGAGGGTCAGCCCGCGCGGCTTGCCGGTGTTGCGGA
Source organism: Kitasatospora purpeofusca (assembly GCF_000718025.1). Lineage (GTDB taxonomy): Bacteria > Actinomycetota > Actinomycetes > Streptomycetales > Streptomycetaceae > Kitasatospora > Kitasatospora purpeofusca. Next base: position 82,799 of record NZ_JODS01000026.1, on the reverse strand, counting down.
CCTCGGCGTCGACGATCTCGTCGGCACGGGCCTCGACCGCGTCCGCGATCTTCAGCAGCAGCTTCTGCCGGGTGCTCGGGGTGGAGTCCCGCCAGGCCGGGAACGCGGCCGCGGCGGCGTCCATGGCGGCGTCGACGTCGGAGGCGCCGGACAGCGGGGACGTCGCGTAGACCTCGCCGGTCGTCGGGTCGACGATGTCGAGCGTGCGGCCGTCGGCCGCATCGACGAACTCACCGTTGATGTAGTTGCGCAGCGTGCGAAGGTCGCTCACGGATGTCTCCTCGGTCTCGGCCTGCGGCATTGCAGAATCCGGCGCCATGGTACGTCGGTTGCCGGGGCCGACGGCGGGCGCCGAGTGGCCGCGCCGGTCGTGCCGCGGTCCACTGGTTGGCGGAATGCGCGCGGCACAGCGGAGCCGCGCGCGTACCGTAGCCAGGGTAGCCGTACGACTGCCGTTATCGACAGGCCGAGCGCGCATAGACGATGAAATCCGCATGCGTTTTCCAAGATCTCGACGAAATCAGCAGCTGCCGCGCTTGCGCACACGAGACCGATCGGGCACAGTGGCGGCGTGGCCAACCGCGACCGGAACGCCAGCGTTCCCCTCGACGCCGCCTCCAAGGCGATCATCGAGCAGCTCCAGGAGGACGGGCGCCGCCCGTACGCCGCCATCGGCAAGGCCGTCGGCCTGTCCGAGGCGGCCGTGCGACAGCGCGTCCAGAAGCTGCTCGACCAGGGCGTGATGCAGATCGTCGCCGTCACGGACCCGCTCACCGTCGGCTTCACCCGCCAGGCGATGGTCGGAATCCGGGTCGAAGGAGACATCGATCCCGTCGCCGACGCGCTGGCCGCCCTCGACGAGGTCGACTACGTCGTCTGCACCGCCGGCTCGTTCGACCTCCTGGCCGAACTGGTCTGCGAGGACGACGAGCACCTGCTCGAAATGATCAACAAGCGCATCCGCGCGCTTCCCGGCGTGCGGAGCACCGAGAGCTTCGTTTACCTGAAGCTCCGGAAACAGACCTACACCTGGGGCACCCGATGACAGCCGACCCGGCGCAGAAGGACCTTTCCAAGACCGCCTACGACCACCTGTGGATGCACTTCACCCGCATGTCGTCGTACGAGAACTCCCCCGTGCCGACGATCGTCAAGGGCGAGGGCACCTACGTCTGGGACGACAAGGGACGCAAGTACCTCGACGGCCTCGCCGGCCTGTTCGTCGTCCAGGCCGGCCACGGCCGCGAGGAGCTGGCCGAGGCCGCCGCCAAGCAGGCCAAGGAGCTCGCCTTCTTCCCGGTGTGGAGCTACGCCCACCCGAAGGCCGTCGAGCTGGCCGAGCGCCTGGCCAACTACGCCCCGGGCGACCTGAACAAGGTCTTCTTCTCCACCGGTGGCGGCGAGGCCGTCGAGACCGCCTGGAAGCTTGCCAAGCAGTACTTCAAGCTGACCGGCAAGCCGACCAAGTACAAGGTCATCTCGCGGGCCGTCGCCTACCACGGCACCCCGCAGGGCGCCCTGTCCATCACCGGCCTGCCGGGCCTGAAGGCCCCGTTCGAGCCGCTGGTGCCGGGCACCCACAAGGCCCCGAACACCAACATCTACCGCGCCCCGGCCTTCCTGGCCGGCCCCGACGGCACGGTCGACCCCGAGGCGTACGGCCGCTGGTGCGCCGACGAGATCGAGGTCGCGATCCTCAACGAGGGCGCCGACACCGTCGCCGCGGTCTTCGTCGAGCCGGTGCAGAACGCCGGTGGCTGCTTCCCGCCGCCGCCCGGGTACTTCCAGCGCCTGCGCGAGATCTGCGACCGCCACGACGTGCTGCTGGTCTCGGACGAGGTCATCTGCGCCTTCGGCCGCCTCGGCACCATGTTCGGCGCCGACAAGTTCGGCTACCAGCCCGACATGATCACCTGCGCCAAGGGCATGACCTCGGGCTACTCCCCGATCGGCGCCACGATCATCTCGGACCGCCTGGCGGAGCCGTTCTACAAGGGTGACAACACCTTCCTGCACGGCTACACCTTCGGTGGCCACCCGGTCTCCTCCGCGGTGGCGCTGGCCAACCTCGACATCTTCGAGCGCGAGGGCCTGAACCAGCACGTCCTCGACAACGAGTCGAAGTTCCTGGGCACCCTGGACAAGCTGCGCGACCTGCCGATCGTCGGCGACGTCCGCGGCAACGGGTACTTCTACGGCATCGAGCTCGTGAAGGACAAGGTCACCAAGGAGTCGTTCAACGACGACGAGGTCGAGCGCGTGCTCTACGGCTTCCTGTCGAAGGCGCTCTTCGAGAACGGCCTGTACTGCCGCGCCGACGACCGTGGCGACCCGGTCATCCAGCTGGCGCCGCCGCTGATCTCCGACCAGTCGACCTTCGACGAGATCGAGCAGATCCTGCGGACCAGCCTCACCGACGCGTGGGCGAAGATCTGACCCCTCGGAACTTTCCTCCCCACCCTCAGTCGCAGGGCGGTCCCGCTTCGGCGGGGCCGCCCTGCGGCGTTCCCGCTTCGGCGGGGCCGCCCTGCGGCGTTCCCGGCACTGCCCCGACTGCGGCTCCGGCGGCGGTTCCCAACACCGCCCCGGCACGGTTCCGACGGCGGTTCCCGGCCGTTCCGCCATCGGTCCGTCGATCAAACACGCCTGATTGCGGGTGATTTGCCCCGGATGGGCCAGTGTGCCGCAACCGCGCCCAGGCCCGATCGTTCTAATCTGACGACTGTCATATCCCTGCGGCCACCCAGGATGGAACCTCATGTCAGCGGCCCCTCCTGACAACGACGTGCTGTGGGCCCGGGGGATCGTCAAGTCCCACCAGGGCACCCCCGCGCTGCGCGGCGTCTCGCTCGGGGTCCGGGAGGGCGAGGTCCTCGCCGTCACCGGCCCGCGCGGCTCCGGCAAGAGCACCCTGCTCGGCTGCCTCTCCGCCCTGCTCCCGGTGGACGAGGGCGAGGTCTGGTTCAACAGCTCCCCCGTGCACACCCTCGGCCGGGCTGGCCGCGAACGGCTGCGCCGCGACCGCTTCGGCTTCGTCGGCTCCGAACCGCACCTGGTCCCCGAACTGACCGCCCGGGAGAACGTCGCCCTGCCCCTGCTGCTGGCCGGCGCCGGCGGCAAGGCCGCCTACACCGCCGCCGACGAGTGGCTGGAACGCCTGGACATCGGCGACCTCGCCAAGGTCCGGCCGGAACGGCTGGTCCAGGGCCAGCGCCAGCGGATCGCCGTCGCCCGCGCCCTCGCGCCGCTCCCGCCGGTCGTCTTCGCCGACGACCCCACCGCCCCGCTGCACCGCGAGACCGCCGAACAGGTCCTGCGGATACTGACCAGCGCGGCCCGCTCCCACCAGCTCACCCTCGTGCTGGCCACCCACGACCCCGAGCTCGTCCGGTACGCGGACCGCGCCGTCGCCCTCCTCGACGGCCGCCTGACCGGCCCCGCCACGCCCGTGCCGCGCGGCATCGCCGCCCCCGGCACCGCCGGGGCCACCGCCGTCCCGGCCGCCGGCCGCTGAAAGAGTCGACGCCGTGTTCTATCTCCGCCTGGCCCGGGGCTACCGGGTCCTCGACCTCGGCCGCTGGCTGCTGACCGCCCTGGCCGGCGCGGTCGTCGCCGCCTTCCTGCTGCGCGCGCTCGGTCGGGCGATGAGCGGCCCCGCCGACGGCCACGACGCGCTCGTCCGGCTGCTCTGGTGCCTGCCCCCGCTGGCCGCGGTCGCCTGGTTCGCGGCCGTCGCCGCCCGCGCCGTGCCCGCCCGGCGGGCCGACCGGATCACCGGGCTCACCACCGCCGGCGCCGGGGCCGGCCGGATCCGCGCGCTGATCGCCGGCGAGGTCGCGCTCGCCTGCGGGGCCGGCGCCGGACTCACCCTGCTGCTCTTCCTGGTCCTGCGCAACGACATCGCCGGACCGGGCCTCGCCGACGAACTGGGCATGGGCGTCGCCCTCCCCGCCGCCGCACCGGTCACCCTGCTCGCCCTCGTGCCGCTGACCGCCGGACTCGCCGCCGCCGGGGCCGTCCGGCCCGCCGAGACCCTGCCCGGCCGCTCCGGCGCCGAACCGACCGGCTTCGGCCCGTGGCGGCTCGCCCTGCCGATCGGCCTCGCCGTCATCGGCCTCGCCCTGGAACTGATCGCGCTGCGCCCCGGCGCCGCCGCCGACGGCCGCCCGATCCAGCTGCCGGCCGGTCTCGGCAGCACCAGCACCGCCGCGCTGGGCGGCTGGGTCGCCTCCGCGGTCGGCCTCGCCCTGCTCACCGGCCCGCTGCTCGGCTGGGCCGGCCGGCTGCTGGCGGTCGGGCGGCCCACCCCGCTGCGGCTGCTCGCCGGCCGCGGCCTCACCGCCCAGGCCCGCCGGCTCGGGGCGCCGCTGGCCGTCCTCGCCCTGGCGCTCGCGGTGGTGCTCACCACCGTCCGCTACTGGCTGGGCGAGCCCGGCAGCGCCGATGTCCTGCCCGCGATCGAGGCCGCGCTGGTGCTGGGCTGCACGGCCGGGGCGGTGGTGGTCCGGCTGGCCGAGCTGCGCACCGCCCGCCGGGGTGTCGCCGAGGCGCTGCTGCGGCTCGGGGCGGCGCCCCGGCTGCTGTTCGGCGCCGTCGTGCTGCGGACCCTGATGACCGGCACGGTCCTGCTGGTCACCGGCGGGGCGACCGCCGCCCTGGCCGCCGCCGGACTGCGCTGAGCCGCCGGGGCGGTCCACGGACGACGCGGAAGGGCCCGGCCGATGGCCGGGCCCTTCCGCGTGATTCGGCCGGTGGTCCGGCTCGTCGTTCGATCAGCCCGCCGCCGCGAGCTGGCCGCAGGCGCCGTCGATCTCCTGGCCGCGGGTGTCGCGGACGGTCGTCGGCACGCCGTGCGACTGGAGCCGCCGGACGAACTCCCGCTCGTCCTCGGGGCGCGAGGCCGTCCACTTGGAGCCCGGGGTGGGGTTCAGCGGGATCAGGTTGACGTGCACCCGGTGGTTCTTGATCAGCCGGCCGAGCAGGTCCGCCCGCCACGCCTGGTCGTTGATGTCCTTGATCAGCGCGTACTCGATGGAGATCCGGCGACCGGACTTCTCGGCGTAGTTCCACGCCGCGTCCAGCACCTCGGCGACCTTCCAACGGGTGTTGACCGGCACCAGCTCGTCGCGGAGCTCGTCGTCCGGAGCGTGCAGCGACAGCGCCAGACGGCAGCTGAGCCCCTCGTCGGCGAACCGGTACATCGCCGGGACCAGGCCGACGGTCGAGACCGTGATGCCGCGCTGGGACAGGCCGAAGCCGTCCGGCGCCGGGTCGGTCAGCCTGCGGATCGAGGCCAGCACCCGCTTGTAGTTGGCCAGCGGCTCGCCCATGCCCATGAACACCACGTTGGACAGCCGGGCCTCGCCACCGGGGATCTCCCCGCTGCGGAGCGAGCGCATCCCGGCGGCGATCTGCTCGACGATCTCGGCCGTCGACAGGTTGCGGGTCAGCCCGGCCTGGCCGGTGGCGCAGAACGGGCAGTTCATGCCGCAGCCCGCCTGGGAGCTGATGCACATGGTGACCCGGTCCGGGTAGCGCATCAGCACCGACTCGACGAGCGTGCCGTCGAACAGCTTCCACAGCGTCTTGCGGGTGGTGTCGTCGTCGCAGGACACGTGCCGCAGCACCGACATCAGCTCGGGCAGCAGCCCCTCGATGAGCTTCTCCCGGCTTGCGGCGGGGATGTCCGTCCAGCTCGCCGGGTCGTTCGACATCCGGCCGAAGTAGTGGTTGGAGAGCTGCTTCGCGCGGAACGGCTGCTCGCCCAGCTCGGCGACGGCCTCCTTGCGCTCGGCGGGGCTCAGGTCGGCGAGGTGTCGCGGGGGCTTGGCGCCGCGCGGCGCGACAAAGGTGAGTTCTCCGGGCTTAGGCATGGTTCATCCAGTGTCGCAGACGCGCGAGGGCCCCGGACGCCGTGCGTCCGGGGCCCCGGGCCGGGGCGGGTGGCCTCAGCTGCCCACGAAGGCCGCCAGCAGCAGCCAGACCACCGGGGCGGTCGGCAGCAGCGAGTCCAGCCGGTCCATGATGCCGCCGTGACCGGGCAGCAGGGTGCCCATGTCCTTGATGCCGAGGTCGCGCTTGATCATCGACTCGCCCAGGTCGCCCAGGGTCGCGGTGACCGCCGCGCAGCCGCCCAGGATCAGGCCCTGCCACCAGCTGCCGCCGTCGATGATCAGCTCCATCAGCAGCGCGCCCGCCAGCATCGACAGGCCGATGCCGCCGGCCAGGCCCTCGCGGGTCTTGCCCGGGCTGATCGTCGGCGCCAGCTTGGTCCGGCCGAACTTGTAGCCCACCGCGTAGGCGCCGGTGTCACTGCACACCGTGACGATCAGGAACAGCACGATCCGCTGCGGACCGTCGTCGGCCGCCAGCATCATCGCCACGAAGGTGGCGAGGAAGGGGACGTAGAAGGCGGTGAAGATGCCCGCCGTTATGTCCCGCAGATAGTTCTCCGGCGGCTCGGCCATCCGCCAGACCATCACCGCGAGGCCGGTGAGCGCGAGCGAGGCCGCCGCCCACTGGATCCCCGACCAGTAGCCGGTGGCGACCATCGCGATGCCGCCCACGACCAGCGGGACCAGCGGCGCCTTGATCTCCTTGCGCTCGGCGAGCCTGCTGGTCAGCTCCCAGACGCCGACCGACACCGCCGCGATCACCACGGCCAGGAACAGGGCCTTGACGAAGAAGAGCGAGGCGACGATGACCGCGCCGAGGCCGACTCCCACGCCTATCGCGGCCTGGAGGTTGCGGCCACCGCGCTGCTTGCGCTGCGCCGGCTGAGGCTGCGGATCGGGCTGGGCCACTGGTGTCTCCTGCCCTGGGTGGGACGACGGCACGAGGAACGGCTGCCCCGCCGCCGGTCCGCCCGGCACACCGGGGTGACCCGCCGCGACCGGCGGCGCCTGCGGCGCCGACGGCCCCGGGTACGCCGCGGCGCCCGGGTACGGTCCGCCGACCGGGGCGGACCTGGCGTCGTCGGTGATCGCGCGCAGCACGACCGTCTCCGACGCGCCCGGCTCCACCGCCCCGGGCTGCTCGTCGCGGAACAGCGGTCCGCTCAGCCGGCCCGTCTCGCGGGACGACCCCTCGGCGGGGTCGGGCCCGGACGGGGCTGCCGGCTGCGGGCCCGGGTCGGCCGGAACGGGAGGCATGACCTGAGTCTCCTCCGCGTCGGGGTCCCAGTACACCGGAGGCTGCTGGGAGTGACCCGTTCGGTGGCCGGGGTCACCCGAGCCGTACTGCCCGGGCCGGTCGTACTGGCCGGGTCGGTCGTACTGCCCCGGCCGGTCGTACTGCCCGTGCGGCGGCTGCGCCGGGTACCCGCCGGCGGCGGGCGCGCCGGACGGACCGGACGCGCCGGGTGCGCCGGGTTCACCGGCGGCCTGCGCAGGCGTGCCGGGGGCCTGCGCAGGCTCGTGCGGACGGTACGGCTGGTACTGCTGGTCGGACGTGCCCCAATAGCCAGGGGCGTCAGGGGCGTCGTTCATCAGACCTCGAGCAGCTCGGCTTCCTTGTGCTTCAGCAGCTCGTCGACGGTGGCCACGTACTTGGCCGTGGTGTCGTCGAGCTCCTTCTCGGCGCGACGGCCGTCGTCCTCGCCGATCTCGCCGTCCTTGACCAGCTTGTCGATCGCGTCCTTGGCCTTGCGGCGGACGGCGCGGATCGAGACCTTGGCGTCCTCGCCCTTGCCGCGGGCGACCTTGATGAACTCCCGGCGGCGCTCCTCGGTCAGCTCGGGGAGCACGACCCGGATGATGGAGCCGTCGTTCGACGGGTTGACGCCGAGGTCGGAGTCGCGGATCGCCTGCTCGATCGCCTTCAGCGCGGTCTTGTCGAACGGCGAGACGACCGCCATCCGGGGCTCCGGAACGGAGAAGGAGGCCAGCTGGTTGATCGGCGTCACGGCGCCGTAGTACTCCGCGACGATCTTGGCGAACATCGCCGGGTGCGCGCGGCCGGTGCGGATGGCGGCGAAGTCGTCCTTGGCGTGGGCGACGGCCTTCTCCATCTTCTCCTCGGCGTCGAGGAGGGTCTCTTCGATCACTGTGATCTCCCTGTCCGGTTCATCTGCTGGTGTCCCGACCGGGGTCGGGCGCCGGAGCCTCGCGGCGGCGCCGTCCGGTACGGCTGGTTACTGCTCAGGCCCGGACAGAATCCTGGCTGATGAGTGTGCCGATCTTCTCACTCTTCACCGCGCGCGCGATATTGCCCTCCGCAAGCAGCTCGAAGACCAGCATCGGCAGGTTGTTGTCCTTGCACAGCGTGATCGCGGTGAGGTCGGCCACCTTGAGGTCGCGCGCGATGACCTCGGAGTACTCCAGCGCGTCGAACTTGACCGCGTCCGGGTTGGTGCGGGGGTCGGAGTCGTAGACGCCGTCCACGCCGTTCTTGCCCATCAGCAGCACATCGGCGTGGATCTCCAGCGCCCGCTGGACGGCCGTGGTGTCGGTGGAGAAGTAGGGCATGCCCATACCGGCGCCGAAGATCACCACGCGGCCCTTCTCCAGGTGCCGGACGGCGCGCAGCGGCAGGTACGGCTCGGCGACCTGGCCCATCGTGATGGCGGTCTGGACCCGCGTCTCGATGCCCTCCTTGACCAGGAAGTCCTGGAGCGCCAGGCAGTTCATGACCGTGCCGAGCATGCCCATGTAGTCCGAGCGGGCCCGGTCCATACCACGGACCTGGAGCTCGGCGCCGCGGAAGAAGTTGCCGCCGCCGATCACCACGGCGACCTCGGTGCCCGCGCGGACGACCGTGGCGATCTCACGGGCGATCGCGTGCACGACGTCCGGATCGACGCCGAGCCCGCCGCCGCCGGCGAAGGCCTCACCGGACAGCTTCAGCATTACCCGGCGGCGCGTGCCGTCCTGGATCTCCCGCGCGGTCTCCTGCGTCTCCTGCATGGACTTCTCCTTCTGCACCTACTGGTTCACAGGCGCGGGTGTGCGGGTGCCCGGCCTGCGCGTACACGCGAGGAGGCCACTGCCGCGGGAACCGGTTCGGTGTCCTGCACGGCAATGGCCTCCTCGTCGTTCATGTCGCCGACGCGGCTCGCCCGTGAACGGATGGCGCTGGGTGAGCCCGTACGGCGCGTTCCCCGTGGCCCTGGTCAGCGGGCGGGGGGCGGTTCCCAGCCTACGGCCGGGGGGACCGGTGGAACGTGGCTCAGGCGCCGACGCGGAAGCGGGCGAAGCGCTTGAGGGCGACGCCGTTCTCCTCGAGGACCTTGGCGACGGTCTTCTTGTTGTCCTTCGCGAAGGCCTGCTCCAGGACGGAGTTCTCCTTCACGAAGCCGGTGACGCGACCCTCGACGATCTTCGGCAGGGCGGCCTCCGGCTTGCCCTCCTCGCGAGCGGTGGCCTCGGCGACGCGGCGCTCGTTCTCGATGTCCTCGGCCGGGATGTCCTCGCGGGACAGGTACTTCGGCGCGAAGGCGGCGATGTGCTGCGCGACGTCCTTGGCGACCTCGGCGTTCTCCTTGTCCAGCTCGACGAGGACGCCGACGGCCGGCGGCAGGTCGGGGCTGGTCTTGTGCAGGTAGACGGCGACGAAGCCGTCGCCACCGAACTGCGCGAAGCGGCGGAAGACGATCTTCTCGCCCAGGGTCGCGTTGGCCTCGTCCACGAACTGCTGGACGGTCTTGCCGGCCTCGATCTCGGAAGCCAGGGCGGCGTCCAGGTCGGCCGGGGCGCTCTTCGCGACGTGGGCGGCGATCGCGTCGGCGACCTGGACGAAGTTGTCACCCTTGGCGACGAAGTCGGTCTCGCAGTTCAGCTCGACCAGGACGCCGGACTTCTTGTCCTCGGCGATCAGCGCGGCGACGGCACCGTTGGAGGCGTCGCGGCCCTCACGCTTGGCAACGCCCTTCTGGCCCTTGATGCGCAGAAGCTCGACGGCCTTCTCGACGTTGCCCTCGGCCTCGTCCAGGGCCTTCTTGCAGTCCATCATGCCGGCGCCGGTGAGCTCACGGAGCTTCTTGACGTCCGCGGCGGTGAAGTTCGCCATGGTGTGAATCTCTTCTCGCGTCTCGCGTGTCTGCGTGGAGTAGCGCCGGGACCGATGGTTCGGCCCCGGCGCGGGAGAGAGGGGCACCGACCGGTGTCGTACCGGCGGGTGCCCCTCACCCTTGGTACGTCAGGCCTGCTCGGCCGGAGCCTCGGCGGCGGGGGCCTCGGCGACCGGGGCAGCCTCGGCCTCAGCGGCGGGGGCCTCGACGGCGGCGGCCTCGGCGGCCGGGGCAGCCTCGGCGTCGGCGGCGGGGGCCTCCTCAGCCTTCTTCTCGCCCTCCAGGATGTCCTTCTCCCAGTCGGCGAGCGGCTGGTCGGCACCCGGCTCGGCCTTGACGTCGCCCTTGGCGACACCCGCGCGGGACTTGAGGCCCTCGGCGACGGCGTCGGCGATCACGCGGGTCAGCAGGGTGACGGAGCGGATCGCGTCGTCGTTGCCCGGGATCTTGTAGTCGACCTCGTCGGGGTCACAGTTGGTGTCGAGGATGGCGACGACCGGGATGTTGAGCTTCCGGGCCTCGCCGACCGCGATGTGCTCCTTCTTGGTGTCCACGATCCAGACAGCGCTGGGAACGCGCTGCATGTCACGGATACCGCCGAGGGTCTTCTCCAGCTTGTCGTGCTCGCGCTGGAGGACCAGGAGCTCCTTCTTGGTGAGGCCGGAACCGGCCACGTCCGAGAAGTCCAGCTCGCCGAGCTCCTTGAGGCGCTGCAGGCGCTTGTAGACGGTCGAGAAGTTGGTCAGCATGCCGCCGAGCCAGCGCTGGTTCACGTAGGGCATGCCCACGCGGGTGGCCTGCTCGGCGATGGCCTCCTGGGCCTGCTTCTTCGTGCCGACGAAGAGGACGCTGCCGCCGTGGGCAACGGTCTCCTTGATGAACTCGAAGGCGCGGTCGATGTAGTTCAGCGACTGCAGGAGGTCGATGATGTAGATGCCGTTGCGCTCGGTGATGATGAAGCGCTTCATCTTCGGGTTCCAGCGGCGGGTCTGGTGACCGAAGTGGACGCCGCTCTCAAGCAGCTCCCGCATCGTGACGACGGCCATAGCCGTGCTCCTCAGGTGTTACGCCCGGCTCCCACGCAGCGGCGTCACGGGAGGCGCGCGATGGCGCTTCCCGTTCGGCTGTTGCGAACGGCCGGGTCAGGCTCGGTTTTGTCCGTGGCGGCCAGGTGACAGCCACGCCTGACGCCCCGAACGTGCCGAGCCGCTTCCCCCGGCGGTCCTGGGACCGGTCGGGCTCGGCGGACCGAGCGGCACTCGCACCTGGCGGGGGCGGCGGCTGAGCCGCTGTCCGACCGCCGGTGGCGGGGCGTGCGAAGTCGACCCGGCGGACCGGGTCGCGTGTGAAGTGTACGGGAAGCGCCGAGCGCCGAGCGACTCCGCGGAAGGCGGGCGGGCGGGGACCGGCCAGGTCCGGGGCACCCGGGCGGCGGTGTTGGGCTCCCGTGAACCTGCCGGGGTCCACCCGTTGGAGGGATGGCCATTGTCCCCAGGGGCCGGTTGTCCACAGGAAACGGGCCCCCGGTGGCAGGGCCGGGCCGCCCCGGGGAGCCTCGGCGGCATGACTGTCGGCGTGGGGGTGGTGGGTGTGGATGTGGGTGTGGGTGTGGGTGTGGACGCAAGTGTGGGCGTTGGTGCCGCTCCGGACGGGAGGGGCGGCGGGACGGGGGCGAGGCGGCGGGTGGTGTTGGTCGTGACGGTGGTGGCGGTCGCCCTGCTGACCGGTGGCCCGCCCGGGGCGCCCGGGGCGCTCGGGCATGCCGCAGGCAGGGCGGCCGGGGCGACGACCGGTGGCGCGGGAGAGACCGGGGCTCCCGGGATGAGTGAGGGCGGGCGGTGGTGGCCGGTGGACGGGTCGGACGGGAGGCCGGGCGCCGTGGTCGGCCGCTTCGAGCCGCCCGCGCGACCGTGGGGCGCGGGCCACCGGGGCGTCGACCTGGCCGCAACCGCCGGCGCGGAGGTCCGCGCCGCCGCGCCGGGGGTGGTGACGTTCGCCGGGCCGGTGGCCGGACGGCCGGTCGTCACGGTCACCCATGCGCCGACGGGATCCTCGGCGTCCGCGGCTCCGCCGGCTCCCCCGCTGCGGACCACCTATCTACCGGTGGACGGCACCCTCCCGGTGGGGACCGCCGTGGCGGCCGGACAGGTGATCGGACGGCTCGCCCCCGGCGGCGGCCACTGCGCCGACGGTCCCTGCCTGCACTGGGGCCTGCTGCGCGGGAAGCGCTACCTCGACCCGCCGGCCCTGTTCGGGAGCGGTCGGGCCCGACTGCTCCCGCTCGACCGTCCGACGGAACCGACCGTCGCCGCCGCGCCGGTCCCCCCGGCCGGACCGCGTGCCGTCCTCGGAGCCCGGCGGTTCAGCTCGGGCCGAGGCCGTACAGCGCGAGGGCGACGGCGGCATCCGCGATCACCTCGGGACTCTCGGCCCGGCCGCCCGCGGCCCGGTGCTCCGCCTGCCGCACCGCCGCTTCGACGATGCCCTGGAGCAGCGCGGCGGCCAGCCGGGGCTGCTCGTGGCCGAGGTCCTCGAGCGCCTGGACCACCAGCCCGACCAGCGTCCCGTGCGCGGCCCGGATACGCTCCCGGGCCGCGTCGTCCAGCTCCAGCGCGGAGATCGCCGCAACCGCGCGGTGGCGCGGATCGGCGGCCAGCGCGAGCTGGCTCCGGACATACGTCTCGATCCGCTCGGCGGCGGTGTCCCGGCTCGCCATCCCGGCTTCGATCTCGGCGGCCCACAGCGGGAAGTCCACCTCGCAGAGCGCTTCCACCACCGCCGCGCGGGAGCGGAAGTACTCGTACACCGAGGAACGCGCGAGCCCGGTGCGCATGGCGAGCGCGGGAAAGGTCAGGGCTTCCATGCCTCCCTCGGTGAGGAGACTGCGGGCAGCATCGAGGAGGGCTGCCCGCTGCATCTGGCGATGCTCGGCCACACTGGCTGCTCGGATCTTCGGCACGCCCTCCACTGTACGGAGCCCTACATCCCGCCGGTACGGTGCCGCGTACGGCGACGGATACGGAGGGATGCGTTCCGGGGCGCGGGGCGCCGACCCGGCGTACGCGGCGCACCGACCGGTCCGCGCCACGACCGGCCGGGGCGTGTCCGGCCGAGGGGCGTCCGACCGGGGACGGTTTTCGGCCGAGGGTGTTCGGCTACCGGATGTCCGATAGCTTGGCGCGCAGCTGGAGCACCGACTTGGTGTGGATCTGGCTGACCCTGCTCTCGGTCACCCCGAGGACCTGGCCGATCTCGGCGAGCGTCAGCCCCTCGTAGTAGTAGAGCGTCACCACGGTCTTCTCCCGTTCGGGAAGGGTGTTGACCGCCTGCGCCAGCAGTCGGCGCAGCTCCCGGTCCTCGGCCACCTCGACCGGGTCGTCCGCCCCGTGGTCCTCCAGCGTCTCCATCAGGCTCAGCCGGTCGCCGCCGTCGCCGACGGGGTGGAGCAGCTCGTCGAGCGCGACGACGTTGGCGAGCGAGAGCTGGCTGAAGATGGTGTGCAGGTCCTCGATCGCGATGCCCATCTCGGCCGCGACCTCGGGCTCGGTCGGCGTTCGCCGCAGCCGGGCCTCCAGCGTCGCGTAGGTGCGCTCGACCGCCTTCGCCTTCTGCCGCACCGAGCGCGGGATCCAGTCCAGCGCGCGCAGCTCGTCGATGATCGCGCCGCGGATCCGGCTGATCGCGTAGGTCTCGAACTTGATGGCCCGCTCGATGTCGAACTTCTCGATCGCGTCGATCAGCCCGAAGACACCGGAGGAGACGAAGTCGGCCTGCTCGACATTGGACGGCAGGCCGACCCCGACCCGGCCCGCCACGTACTTGACGAGCGGTGAGTAGTGCAGGATCAGCTGCTCCCGCAGCCGCTGATCGGCCGTCTCCTTGTAGGAGCGCCAGAGCTCTTCGAGCGCCGTGCGCTCGCGGCGGGGAGCCGGCGCCCCGGCGGACGCGGGGGCGGCCGTGTCGGCGGGAGCGCCGGGCGCGTCCGGGCGGTCGTCGTGCGCCCCGGTGAGCGCCGGACGGCCGCCCTGCCGCGCCAGGGCCCCCATCGCACCCGTGGACTTGGACGGGTACTCGGTCGCGGTCCGCCGCTCGGTGCGCGGCCCTCCCGAGGACCGGGCGCCACCGGTCACTCGGTGTCCGGGAATGTGTGTGGGCATACGTTGGTCTGCGCCGTTCTGCCGAGTCATGTGCTGATAGGGAAGGCATGGCGAGCGTAGCGTGACCGACTCGCTGCAGAGTGCTACCGCCACTCGGTCGTCCCCCGATCCGGTGGCGTTCGTGTCGCCCCACCCGGGCACCGGGGGTGGACGAACCGGATGCCCGCCCCGCCCGGCCGTTCCGCCCCGTCAACCCCGCGCCCTTCCTCGTCCTCCTCCCGGTCGCCCTTCGGGGGCGCGTCCTCCTGACGCTCCGCCCCACACCGCCCCCATGCTGGCCCCCGAGCCGTTCCGCCGTCACCGTCCGGACGGGCCGTCACCTCCTCCGCACCAGGCGCCAGTGCGCGCCGTGGCGCTCGACATGGCCGAGCGAGCCCAGCTCGTAGAGCCGCTGGAGCACCTCGTCCGGCGGAAGTCCCGACTGTCGGGCCAACCGCTCCACCGGCGCACCCTCCGCGGTGGCCGGCACAGCCTCCAGGACCCGTGCGGCCTCAGGCTCCAGGAGGTCCCTGGGCAGCACCGGCCCGCTGCGCTGCGGCGCCAGGTCCTCACCGATCGCTCCGATCAGCTCGGCGACCTCGGCCGCGTCGGTCACGACCGCGGCGGCGCCGCTGCGGATCAGCGCGTGCACCCCGGCGGAGAGTTCCGAGGTGACCGGCCCGGGCACACCCATGGTGTGCCGGTTGAGGTCGCGGGCGCGTCTGGCGGTGCTGAGCGCCCCGCTGCGCAGCGCCGCCTCGACCACCACGGTGCCGCGGGTCAGCGCCGCGATCACCCGGTTGCGCAGCACGAACCGGAACCTGGTCGGGTGCTCCCCCGGCGGAAGCTCGCTCACCAGCAGTCCCTGTTCGGCGATCCGGCGGATCAGCGCGGTGTTGCCCCGCGGGTAGGCCACGTCCACCCCGCAGGCCAGGACACCGACCGTCGGACCGCCGACCGCCAGCGCGCCCCGGTGGGCGGCCGCGTCGATCCCGTAGGCGCCGCCGGACACGACCACCCAGCCGCGCTCGGCGAGCTGTGCGGCGAGATCACCGGCGACGTGCGCACCGTACGCCGTGCAGGCCCGGGCCCCGACCACCGCGACCGATCGCAGGGCGAGCAGGCGCAGCGACCCCGTCCCGAGCACCCAGAGCCCGGTGGGCCGACCCTCCCCGAGGTCGTCCAGCTGGCTCGGCCACTCGGTGTCGCCCGGAATGATGAAGCGCCCGCCGACCGCGCGCACCCGCTCCAGATCGGCGACCGGATCGAGGTCGACCGCCCGGGCCCGGAAGGCCGCCAGTCTGGCGCTGTCCACGCCCAGCTGCTCGGCCGGGGCGTCGCCCCGGATCGCCCGTACGACGTCCAGTGCGTCGAGGCGGGCGAGCCAGCGGCCGAGCGTGGCGTCCCCCGGTTCGCCGAGCCGGCTGAGCGCCGCCCTGGCGAGGCGCTCCGGCTCGGGCCGGGACCGGGCCTGCGGCCCCGGCTCGGGGACGGCTGCCGGATCGGTGGGCGGGTGCTGCGGGAGGTTGTTCGCGGTGAGACTCATGTGCCGCTCCCCTCGGGCTTCTCGGGCTTCTCGGGCTTCTCGGGCTTCTCGGTGGGGGTGGGTTCGGGCGGGCGGCGGGCGGACCGGGAGCGGGTGGGACGGCGTCCGGCCCGGGCGTCCGGTGACTCCTGAGGTCGCTCCTCCGGCCGCTCGTCCGACCCGTCGCCGGAACGGTCGCCCGTCAGGTTCTCGGCGAGGTCGTCGGACCGGTCGGGGTCGTCGGCACGGTCCGGGCGGTCGGCGGCGGGCCTCGGACTGCGGAAGAACTGCTCCGTCAGTGGAAGCCCCTGTTCCACCCCGGTGCGCAGCACGAGGGCAGTCCGGATGTCGCGCTGTTCGGGGCGGTCCCGGCCGGCGAGGTCGGCGACGGTCCAGGCGACCCGCAGCACCCGGTCCAGACCCCGGGCGGTCAGCAGTCCCCGCTCCAGCTGGCGCGCCGCGTCATTCAGCGCGCCCGGCGCCAGCTGCCAGCGGGTGCGCAGCTCGTGTCCGGGGACCTCGGCGTTGGTCCGCCACGGTGTGCCCGCGAGCCTGGCCGCCGCGCGCTCACGCGCCGCCAGTACGCGGGCCGCGACGACCTCGGTGGTCTCCGCCGAGGTGTCGCGCTGCATCAGCTCGGCCCTGGTCACCGGGGCGACCTGGACCTGGAGGTCGACCCGGTCGAGCAGTGGGCCGGACAGCCTGCCCTGGTAGCGGCTGACCATGGCGGGCGTGCACTCGCACCCCTCGCCCCGCCGCGAGTGGCGCCCGCACGGACAGGGGTTGGCTGCCAGACAGAGCAGGAAGCGGGCGGGCAGCCGGAGCGATCCGGCGGACCGCGCGATCACCACCTCGCCGGCTTCGAGCGGTTGGCGAAGCGCGTCCAGGACCCGGACGGGGAACTCGGGCGCTTCGTCGAGGAACAGGACCCCTCGGTGGGCCAGCGAGACCGCACCCGGTCTCGGCAGGCCGCTGCCGCCGCCGACGATGGCGGGCATGGTGGTCGAGTGGTGCGGGGAGCAGTAGGGCGCGCGGTCGATCAGCGGCCGGCCGGCCGGGAGCAGGCCGGCGACGGAGTGGACCGCGGTGACCTCCAGCGCTTCCTTCTGGGTCAGCCTCGGGAGCAGCGCCGGCAGCCGCTCCGCCAGCATCGTCTTGCCCGCGCCCGGCGGGCCCTTGAGGTAGAGGTGGTGACCGCCGGCGGCGGCGATCTCCAGGGCCCGGCGGGCCTCGTACTGTCCGGCCACGTCGGCGAGGTCCATCCGGGCGGCCGCCTCGTCGGGCAGGCCGCGCACCCCGGCGCTGGGGAGCATGAGGCCCGCCATCAGCGGGTCGGGGCGCCCGACGAGGCGGTCGGGGGGCTCCTCCGGCTCGGGGGCGCCGGTGAGCACGGCGATCAGCTGGCGCAGGCTGCGCACGCCGATCACGCTCACTCCGGGGACCAGCTCGGCCTCGGCGGCCGTCTGATCGGCGACCACCACCCGCTCGTAGCCGGCGTCGGCGGCCGCCAGCACCGACGGGAGGATCCCGCGGACCGGACGCACCCGCCCGTCCAGCCCCAGCTCCCCGATGAGCAGCAGGTCGGCGATCGCCGAGGGGTCGAGCCGTTCGGCCGCGGCCAGTACGGCGCAGGCCACGGCGAGGTCGAAGCCGCTGCCGCTCTTGGGCACCGACGCCGGGCTCAGTCCTACGGTCAGTTTGCGCTGCGGCCAGGCCTCGCCGCTGTTCACGACCGCCGCGCGGACCCGGTCGCGGGCCTCGGAGAGCGCCTTGTCGGGCAGGCCGACCAGGGTGAACGCCGCCACCCCGGGCTCCAGGTCGGCCTGGACCTCGACAATCACCCCGTCGACCCCGACCAGGGCCACGGAACACGTCCGGGCGAAGGCCATCTAGACCACCCCCCGCAGGTGGTCGACCGTGGCCGCGCCGCGGACCCGGTTGATGACGGCGACGAGGTCGATCCGGACGCCGCCCGGCGGGACGGGCGCCCATGGCGGGTCGGTGGGGCCGGGCCGGTACTCGGGCCCCGCCAGCCGGGCGAAGTGGCCGGGCCAGCGCTCGGACATCCAGCGCTCGGCCAGGCGGCGCAGCCGGTCCGCCTTGATGTGGTCGATGGCCTCGCTGGGCTGCTGGAAGCTCCGCTCGGAGCGGGTCTTGACCTCGCAGACCGCCACCGTGTCGCCGTCGAGGGCGACGATGTCCAGCTCGCCCTCCACGCACCGCCAGTTGCGGTCGAGGATGCGCAGCCCCTCCTCGGCGAGCCGGCGGGCAGCCACGCTCTCGCCGTAGCGGCCGAGGCCGGTGTTGCCGAGCCTCGCCGGTCCGACCCCGGCGGGCGCGGGCAGGGCCGTTACGGGCGGGGCGGGCTCGGTCGGAGCGGATGCGGGCGTGACGGAGCCCGGGTCGGCCTGCGGGGGCGGGCCTCCCGCAGGGCCTCCCGCCGGGGCGCGTGCCGCCCGTCGGCGTGACTGCCCGTCCCGCCGGGCCTTCTCGGTCTGCTGGCGCGTGGCGCGCTCGATGTCCTGCACGGTGACCACCTCCGACGGGGAGGCTGCCGTGCGATCCGGAAGCGGACCAGAGGGTTGTTATTTCCTGTGGAAAACCCGGGCCTGTGGATAACTCCTGTCACCCACGGGAGTGAGAATTCCGGAATATCCGAAATTCCCCTGGACATCCGGGGACCGGGCGGTCCAACGTCAGTTCCCGAAGCCGGACTCGTCCGAGGGCAGCTCCAGATCGCTCTTCGCGAGTTCCTCGATGTTCACGTCCTTGAAGGTCAGCACCCGGACCTTGCGGACGAACCGGGCCGGCCGGTACATGTCCCAGACCCACGCATCCGCCATCGACACCTCGAAGAAGACCTCGCCCTGTACCGAGTGCACCTGCAGCTCGTAGTCATTGGTGAGGTAGAACCGTCGCTCGGTCTCGATCACGTACTTGAACAGGCCGACGACGTCCCGGTACTCCCGGTAGAGCTTGAGCTCCATCTCGGTCTCGTACTTTTCGAGATCTTCGGCACTCATCCAGGCGTCCCCTCAACTTGTCACGTCCACCCATTGTGGACCACCGCACTCACCCTCAGAGCCGTACCGGGGCGACCGGCGGCCCCTCGGTCAACAGCCGCTCCAGAAAGTCCACCAGTCCGACCGGATAGACCGTCTCGGAGGTGGACCGCAATTCCTCGACCGTCCACCAGCGCGCCGCGAGCAACTGGGCGTGTTCGTCCTCGCCCATGCCCGAGTGGTCCAGCACCGTCCGTGTCGTCCGGGCCAGGTGGAACCACTGTTCCTGCTCGAACCGCTGCCCCTGATAGGAGAACGAAGCATTGCCGTACGCGACCACCGGTCCCAGCTCCACGCCGCGCAACCCGGTCTCCTCCACCAGCTCCCGCTCGGCGGCGTCCCGGACGTTCTCCCCCTGCTCCAGTCCCCCGCCGGGGGTGAACCACCAGGTGACGCCGGGCGTCGCCGGGTCCGAGCCATGGAAGAGCAGCAGTCGGTCCTGCCCGTCGAGCAGCAGGATCCGCGAGGCCCTGCGCCGCTGTGCCGCCATGACGAGCCTCCACGCTCCCTCCGTCCGCCCCGGTCGTTCCCCCGATCCTGCCACCCGGCGCGGTCGTCCGGGGCGAGGTTCGGCAGAGCGGTCCCGGCGCGGGCGGCACCGGCCGGGGTCAGGCGGTGCGGCGACGGCGGCGCGCCAGGCCCACCGCACCGCCCACCGTCGAGGTCACGACGATCGTCGCCGCGCCTACGACGCTCGCCCAGAACGCGGGCTCCAGCGGCCCCGGGCCCGCCGGCCGGTGCCCGTCGATCGCGTCGAACGCCGAGGTGCCGCTCAGCAGCGCCATCCGGCCGAACGGCAGCACGGTGGCCTCCACCCTGGCCTGCACCTCGGTGGCCGGGACGGTCCCGCCGTCCGTCTCCAGGTGCACCCGGGAGTCGAGCGAGCCGAGCCGGTTGTCACCGAGCAGGAAGAGCCGGCCGGGCGGCACCTCCACATTGAAGGAGGCGCCCTGGGCACCTGTGCCGGCGAGGTAGGGCTCGTCCACCGGCTTGCCGTTCACGGTCAGCCGCCGGTCGCCCTCGCCGACCGCGACGGTGTCCCCTCCGACCGCGACCACGCGCTTGACCATGAGCTCGCCGCCCCAGGCCTGGTCGCGGAAGACCACCACGTCGCCCCGCCCGATGTCCGAGCCGTCGGACTTCCTGGCCAGGACGGTGTCCTGGGCCTGGAGGGTGGGCGCCATCGAGGCGGTCGGGATGTTGTAGGGCCGGTAACTCACGGCGATCACCGCGAAGCCGCCGATCAGCAGGACCAGCCCGAGGCCGAGCAGTACTCCCTGGGCCACGGCCGCGGGTCCGCGCCGGCGGCGGGCAGCGATCGGCGGATTGTCGGTCGCGCGTTCCACGACACTGCTCATCGATACCGTCCAAACCCAGACCGACCCGGAAACGCCCACGGCGCCGCGCCGGGACGACGGGCGGAAAACCCGGCGGGCCGTGGCACGTCCGAGCAGATTACTCGTCGGTACCACGGCCCGCGCAAGACCCGGGCGCCCCCGGCCGTCGTCAGGACCGGTCGTCGCGGTCCGTCCCGTTCCACCGCCGGCGGACCAGCGGGAGCAGTGCGACGGCGCCCACGGCACCGGCCGCGGCCGGAATCGCGGGCAGGGCCGCCGCCGCAAGCCCCTTCTGGTCGAAGGTGTCCGGCACCGGCAGCGTCGCCCAGCGGTTGATCGGCCAGGCCACCACGAAGGCACGCCCGATCACATCGTCCACCGGGACTGTGCCGCCACCCGGCTGGTCCATGTGGAAGCGCGAGTCGAGCGAGTCGGCGCGGTGGTCGCCCATCACCCAGATCCGGCCGTCCGGGACCTTCACCGGACCGAAGGGCTTGGTCCCGCAGGGGGTGTTGCCGGGATAGACGTAAGGCTCGTTGAGCGCGATCCCGTTGACCTTCACCGGGCCCTCGCCCTCGCACTCGACGGTGTCCCCGCCGACCGCGATGACGCGCTTGATGAGGTCCTTCTCGTTGTCGGACGGCATCAGGCCGACGAAGCTCAGCACGTTCTGGACGCCCCGGACGAAGGAGTTGCTGCTCTCGTTGGTGGGCTCGTCCGCCAGCCAGCCGCCCGGGTCGTGGAACACCACGACCTCGCCGCGCTCCGGCTCGGCGCCGAACCACGGGGTGAGCTTGTCCACCAGGACCCGGTCACCGACCTGGAGCGTGTTCTGCATCGACTCCGACGGAATGGAGAACGCCTGGACGAAGAACGTCTTGATCACGAGCGCCAGCACGAGGGCGATGCCGATGAGGATCGGCAGTTCCTTCCAGAACGACCGCGGCTTGCGCTCCTTCCGCTCCGGCTGGTCCTCGGTGCCGCCCGCCGGCTCGGTGCTGTCCGGGGTGGGCTTCGAGACGTCGTCCGTGCCGTCGCCGTGTTCGTCCGCGGAATGGGCCGCCGCGTCCTCGGCCGAGGCCGTAGGCGCCGCGGCATCCGCGGACCGGGCCGCCCGGCCGCCGACACCCTCGGGCTCTCCGGCGCCCGAGCGGGCGCCGATCACCAAATCCCCCACAACGTCTCCTCCCTGCTGTGCGGACGCCTGCGCGTCCGCGCTCACAGTGCCGCACAGCGGGCACCACGTTCCACGATCGGCCGCGCCCGCCGGAACCGCCCCTGCGGGGTGTCCGACACCGGCACAGCCGTCGGGCGCGGCTCGTCGCAACGGCCGCACCCAGCACTTCTCTATCACTCCCGGACATCCGGCTCGCGGTCCCACGCGCGCGTTCCGACCGTCCACCGGCCCGGCCGGGCCTACAGCCTGGGTCGTCCCACCCGGCGGCCGACGAGCGGAAGGATGCCCAACACACCCATAACGAGCGGAGGTTCCTCAGGGATCGGGTCAACACCCACCGCGTTCCGCGCAGTTCCGGGGTCCGTCGGACCCCGCGCCACCGAGGAGAGTGAAACCGGCACATCAAGTTGATGAACCCGGCCGACCGGCCAGGCGATCATGAACGCCCGCCCCAGCACCCCGCTCACCGGAATCGTGCCTTGGCCCGGATTTCCCATGTGGAAACGGGAGTCGGCGGAGACGTCCCGGTGGTCGCCCATCACCCAGAGCCGCCCCGGCGGCACCTTCACCTTGAACGGCTGCCGCGACGGCGGATTGCCCGACGCGAGGTAGGGCTCGTCCAGGGGCTTGCCGTTGAGGAGGAGCCTGCCCTGCTCGTCGCAGCACTCGACCGTGTCGCCGCCGACCCCGATCACCCGCTTGATGAGGTCCTGCTCGCTGTCGGAGGGCAGCAGTCCGACGAAGGTCAGCACCTGCTTGGCCCCGCGCAGGAGCGCACCGTCCGTCGACGCCCCGTGCTGGTTCTCCAACCAGCCGCCCGGGTCCTTGAACACCACGACCTCGCCGCGCTCCGGCTCGGCGCCGAACCAGGGAGTGAACTTGTCGACCAGAACCCGGTCCCCGATCAGGATCGTCTGCTCCATCGATCCCGAGGGGATCACGAAGACCTGCACCAGAAAGGTCTTCATCACCAGCGCGACGACCAGCGCCACCACGATGATCAGCGGGATCTCCCGCAGATGGGAGCGCCTGCGGCGACGGGCCGCCCTGCGAGCGGTGCGGCGGCGCTCGGCGCGGCCGCGCACCACCGGGGCATCGGCTGCGTCGGCAGTGCCCACCGATCCGCCGGCCTCCCGCGTCCCGGCCCAGGTGGGCTCCCCGGCCCCGGCTTCCGTCCCGGACCCGCCCACCGTCCCGGAGCCGGAGCCGGCTCCGGCCGAGGGCTCGGAGCCGGCGTCCGGGCGGTCGGCGAGCCGCCCCCTACCCCTGCTCCCCATGGCCGCCCGTCCCTTCTGCAGCGGCGTAGGCGTCCGGCCGGTCCAGGTCGGCCCAGTGTCCGACCGGGTAGACCACCCAGGCGGCCCGCCCGATCACCTTGGACTCCGGGACGAAGCCGCCCCCCGGTTCGCCGAGGTGGTCGCGGGAGTCGCGGGAGGCACTGCGGTGGTCGCCCATCACCCAGAGCTTGCCGGGCGGCACCACCACGTCGAAGGCCACATTGGACGGCTCGTCCCCCGGGAAGAGCAAGCCGGACTCGTCGACCGGCACACCGTTGACGGTGATCGGGTGGCCCGGGCCGGCGCTGGTGACGCGGTCGCCGCCGATGCCGACGACCCGCTTCACGTAGACGGAGTCACCGGCCGGGACCAGTCCGACCTCCCGGCCGAAGGAGCGCAGCGAGGTCCCGAGGCCCGCGGGTTCGAGGGGCTTGCGCAGAAAGGAGCCGGTGCCGTCGAAGACGACCACGTCGCCGCGGCGCGGATGGCCGCCGAAGGCGTAGGAGAGCTTGTTCACGATCAGGCGGTCACCCGGGCGCAGGGTGTTCTCCATCGATTCGGAGGGCACCGAGAACGGGCGCGCCACGAAGGCGTTCACCAGCAGCAGTACGAACAGGCAGATACCGGTGAGCAGCAACAGCTCGCGCGAGCGCGAGCGCCCGCCCTCCCCCGGGTCCTCGTCCGCAGTGGCCCCGCCGTCCGCGTCGGCCCCGTCGGCCGCGCGGTCCAAGCCGCCCAGACCGTCCAGCCCGTCCGAGGCGCCCGACGGACCCGCGGCGCCCGGGCCGTCCTGCGGCCCCCGGTCGACCGCCTCCCCCGCATCGGGCGCCACCCTGGCGTCGGGCGCGGAAACGACCGCGGACCGCGTCGGCGAGTCCGCACCGGTGGGTGCGGGACGGCCGTCGCGGTCCGCGGGTGGTTCGTGCGTGCTCATCGGGGGCTGAGCCTACCGTGCGGCAGCTCGGCCCCCCAGAGCGATCCCGATCCCCCGGCAGTGCCGGGGGCCGGTGGATCAGCGGTCGCGCTTCTCCTTGATCTTCGCGGCCTTGCCGCGGAGGTCACGCAGGTAGTACAGCTTGGCGCGGCGAACCGCACCGCGGGTCACGACCTCGATCTTCTCGACGATCGGGGTGTGCACCGGGAAGGTGCGCTCGACACCGACGTTGAAGCTGACCTTGCGAACGGTGAAGGTCTCACCGATGCCGGCGCCGTGACGGCGGATGACGACGCCCTGGAAGACCTGGACACGGGAGCGGTTGCCCTCGATGACCCGGACGTGAACCTTCAGGGTGTCACCGGCGCGGAAGGCCGGAATGTCGCTACGCAGCGAGGCCGCGTCGACAGCAGCGAGCTTGTTGCTCATGTTGCTCTCCATCGCAGGCGCCACGGGCCGCCCACGGAAGTCGTCACAAATGGGGTTCGCTGCGGGCCGCACCGGTTACCGACGAGCCCCCCGTGGCGGGGGCGACGGACCACGTGACCCCTACGGGAGGAGCCCAGCGACAGACAGCAGCGGCCTATTCTTCCACACCATCGGCCGCGGACCGAAATCGGCCGAGGTGCTCGTCCCAGGCCAGGCCGAGCACGCTGAGCGCCTCGCGGTCCTTCTTGTCGAAGTCCGCGTGCCGCCAGCGCGCCACCAGGTCCGCCCGGTTCGCCAGCGTGCGGGCGAAGGCCTGCTCGCGGCGCCAGCGGGCGATCCGGCCGTGGTTCCCGCTCAGCAGGACGTCCGGCACGGTGCGGCCGCGCCACTCGGCGGGCTTGGTGTAGACGGGCCCCTCCAGCAGGTCGGCCATCGCGCCGGGCGCGAAGGAGTCGTCCCGGTGGGACTCGGCGTTGCCGAGCACGCCGGGCAGCAGCCGGGCGATCGCCTCGACCATGACCAGCACCGCGACCTCGCCGCCGGCCAGCACATAGTCGCCGATCGACGCCTCGACCACCGGCATCCGGGTGGCCGCCTCCTCGATGACCCGCCGGTCGATGCCCTCGTACCGGGCCGGGGTGAACGCCAGCCAGGGCCGGCCGGCCAGCTCCTGCGCGAGTTCCTGGGTGAACGGCCGGCCGCTGGGGGTGGGCACCACCAGGGTCGGCACCTCGCCCTCCGGCCCCTGGCCGAGCACCGCGTCCAGGGCCTCGCCCCACGGCTCGGGCTTCATCACCATGCCGGGGCCGCCGCCGTACGGACTGTCGTCGACGGTCCGGTGCACGTCGTGCGTCCAGTCCCGCAGGTCGTGGACGTGCACGTCGAGCTGGCCGCGGGCGCGGGCCTTGCCGACCAGCGAGATGTTCAGCGGCTCCAGGTACTCGGGGAAGATCGACACGACGTCGATCCGCATCCCGTCCCGCACGGAGGGCCGCTCGGACGACACCGCGGACGACTCCGCAGACGACTCCGCGGACACGCCCACAGGCTCCCCCGCGTCCGCCGTCACGGCCGCCGCGCCTTCCTCAGTGCTCAACGCGATTCCTCCGCGTCACCGGCGTCGGCAGCAGCGTCGTCACCGGCACCGGCCTCGGCGCCGTCACCAGCGCCGTCACCAGCAGCACCGTCACCAGTGCCGTCACCGGCCGCGACCTCGGCCTGGCCCAGGTCGATCAGCCCGACCGGCGGGTCGATCACCGCGCGCTGGTTCTCCAGGTCGATGGTCGGCACGATCCGGGTGACGAAGGGCACCAGCGCCTCCGTACCGTCCGGCTTCCGCACCGTGAGCAGGTCCTGGTACGGCAGGTGGACCACCTCGGTGAGCTCACCGACCAGGGTGCCGTCGAGCAGGACGACGTCCAGGCCGATCAGCTGGTGGTCGTAGTACTCCTCCGGGTCGTCCGGACGCTCCTCCGGGTCCACCTCGGCGATCAGGATCGTGCCCCGCAGCTCCTCGGCGGCGTTGCGGTCCTTGACGCCGGCGAACCGCAGCAGCAGCCGCCCGCTGTGGACCTTGCCCGACTCGACGGTCAGCGGACCCGCGGAGGCCGGGTCGGTGAACAGGACGGCACCGGGCCCGAGCCGGAGCTCGGGCTCGTCGGTGCGGACCTCGACGCTGACGTCCCCCTTGATGCCGTGGGCGCGGCCGATCTTGCCGACGACGAGCTGCACGGTGATCGTTCTCCTGGATGAGTGCTGCGGAGTTGCGGAGTTACGGATTTGCCGCCGGAACGGCGAAAGCCGGCCGGGACGACATGCGTCCCGGCCGGCCTCGAAACCCTGACGGCTGAACGAGCAGCCGGATCAGCGAATGTTGTCCACGTCGACCAGGTCGACCCGGACGTTGCGACCGCCGAGGGCGCCGACGACCGTGCGCAGAGCACGAGCCGTACGACCACCCCGGCCGATCACCTTGCCGAGGTCATCGGGGTGCACCCGCACCTCGATGGTGTTGCCCCGACGCAGGTTGCGCGAGCGCACCTGCACCTCGTCGGGGTGCTCGACAATGCCCTTCACCAAGTGGTCGAGGGCATCCTCGATCACGCTCAGGCCTCGGCGTCGGCGTCGGCCTCGGCCTTGTCCGACTTCTTGGCCTTCGGGGTGATGGCGACACCGGTGGTGGCGTCCTCGAAGCCAGCGACGGCCTTGGCGAACAGGTGCGAGAAGTCCTCGACCTTCGGCTCGGCAACCAGCAGCGGCGCCGGGGCCGGCAGGCCCTTGAACTTCTGCCAGTCGCCGGTCAGCTTCAGGATCGCGAGCACGGGCTCGGTCGGCTGGGCGCCGACGGACAGCCAGTACTGGGCGCGGTCGCTGTCGACCTCGATCTTCGAGGGGTTGTAGGTCGGCTGGTAGAGGCCGATCTCCTCGATCGCACGGCCGTCACGCTTGGTGCGGGCGTCGGCGACGATGATGCGGTAGTGCGGGGAGCGAATCTTGCCGAGACGCTTCAGCTTGATCTTGACTGCCACGGGAGTGGATTCTCCTGGTGTTGACGTGGGTGAGCGGCCCTGCCCTCGCGTGGGGTTGCGTGGTGGGCCGTTCAAGGGACACGCCAGCCGTAGGAGAGAGGGGTCCTGCCCGGCTGCCGGGTACTCAGCGGTCCATTCTGCCACAAGGGCGCCCTACCCCCGAAAACAGGTCGACCGGGAGCCCCCGCTCCCGGTCAGCCCAACACGTGCGCCTTCGCGGCGCACCTCCCTGGCGGATCGCGGTGGACCGCCTCCCGGACCACCGGCCGACTGTCGGCCGATCGCCCGCGGACATCCGCAGACCCCCTGCGGATCCCCTTGCGGTCACCGTTCGTCACTGCGGCCGGACCACTGCCCGCACAGTCGCCGGCCGGCTCTCCTGGTTCCCCGGGCCTCAGGTCTCCCCGAGTCCCGGAACTTCCCGAACTGCGCAATCACGTGAACTGCGCGACCCGGATCACTCGACCCGGACTGCGCAACGCGCGTTGCACCGCTCGCGTGACGCGACCCGCGTTACGCGATCTTGAACGGCTGCTGGCACGCGCCGCAGACGATGGACGCCTGGGCGAGCACCGACGGGACGACCCGGACGTTGCGCCCGCAGCCGCAGACCGCCTTCACCCGGACGCCGCCCCCGGAGGAGCCGTGCCGGGCGGCCGGGCCGCGGAAGGCGCGCGAGGCACCCTCGCCGGCCACCGCCTCCTGGTGCGCGCCGAGGGCGCGGTCCAGGCGTTCGATGGTGTCGGCGTACCGCTCGCGGGTCTCCTTGAGCATGGTCACCTGGGAGAAGCCGCTACTGGCGTGCGGTTCGACCGGGTGCGCCAGGCCCAGCTCGGAGGCCAGGAGCAGGAAGCGCCGGTTGTGGTAGCGGCCGGCGCGCGAGGTGTCCCGGATGTCCCGGGCCGCGGCCAGACCGTGGGCAGCCTCGTGGAGCAGCCGCTCGAAACCGAGCCGGGTGCCACAGGCCGAGGAGGACTCGCCGATCAGCGCCTCGGGCGAGGCGAGGTCGGGGAGGTCCTGGTGGTAGGCCTGGATGTCACTCCAGGCGGCGGCCAGTTCGGCCGCGAGAACGAGGGGCTGTGTCGTGCTCACGCTAGACCAACGATGGAGTAGGAGCTGATGTTCCGCGTGTTCCCGTTCCCCGGGATTTCCCAGGAAACTCTCAGGAATGTGCGACCTCGCGCGAAATGCGCGTTCCGGATCTGACGCAAGACCAACCCCCTACAGGTTCGGGCCCCGTCGAGCTCGACGGGCGCCTCGTCAATTCCGCCCGGAGACGGGCTGTCGCCCCCAGGACGTACGGCCCGCGGTCCTGTCGAGTTGACAGGGCCACGGGCCGTACACCGTACCGCTATTCCGTTAATACCGGCAGTTGACCGACCAGTAGGGATGTCGACAGGTGAGACGTCCGTGGAACAACACCGCTCATCGGACGTTCGAATTTCCTGTCGGCAAGGTCGAGAACCGTCAGAACGCGTCGCCGGGCATCGTTTTACGGCAACATCCTTCGCGCACGGGAAGCGCCGCGGACACCACCGGAAGCCACCCCGGACACCGCCCCGGACGCCACCTCGGACGCCACCCCGGACACCGCCCGGAAGCGATCGCGGACGCTGCCGCGGAAGCCACCGAACGGTCAGTAGGCGCGCGCGACGATCGCGATGTTGCCGTCCTGGTCGTCCGTCTGCGGCACCGAGCCGTCGGCGGCCACGATGCAGCGGACCGAAACGCCCTGCTCGGCCAGCTTGGCCTCGCCCTCCGGGCCCAGCTCGGCCCAGGAGATCCGGCCCCAGCCGGTGGCGGCGGCCTCGACGGCCTCGTCCAGGTTGGTCACGTCCACCGTGCGGGCCTCGCGGCGCTCGCGCGACTGACGCAGCAGCAGGGCCTGGTCCTCGTCCAGGATGCCCGGGAGGATCGACACCAGCGAGTCGATCGAGACCGGCTCCTTGCCGCCCGGGATCCGGCGGGCCAGCATGGCCGTGCCGTTCTCCAGGTCGCGCGGGCCGACCTCGATCCGCAGCGGAACGCCCTTGAGCTCCCAGTCGACCGCGCGGCGGCCGAACGGGGTGTCGGTGCGGTCGTCGACGACCACGCGGATGCCGGCGGCCTCCAGAGCGGCACCGATCTCACGGACCTTGGCGATCACCGCGTCGTCGCCCTTGATGGCGAGCACGACGGCCTGGACGGCGGCGAGCCGCGGCGGGACGCGCAGGCCGTTGTCGTCGCCGTGGGACATGATCAGGCCGCCGACCATACGGGTCGAGACGCCCCAGGAGGTCTGCCAGACGTACTCGCGCTCGGCACCCTGGAGCTGGTAGGTGGTGTTGAACGCCTTGGCGAAGTTCTGGCCCAGCTCGTGGCTGGTGCCCATCTGCAGCGCCTTGCCGTCGCCCATCATGCCCTCGAGGGTGAGGGTGTTGATGGCGCCCGCGAAGCGCTCCTTGGCGGTCTTGCGGCCGAGCACGACGTCGATGCCGAGCACGTTGGTCATGAAGTCGCCGTAGACCTGGGTGTGGATCATCGAGGCGTAGTCGCGCGCGTCCTCGTAGGTGGCGTGGGCCGTGTGGCCCTCCTGCCAGAGGAACTCGGTGGTGCGCAGGAAGACGCGCGGACGCAGCTCCCAACGGACCACGTTGGCCCACTGGTTGATCAGCAGGGGCAGGTCGCGGTGACTCTGCACCCACTTCGAGAAGTACTCGTTGATGATGGTCTCGGAGGTCGGCCGGACGACGACCGGCTCGTCCAGCTGCTTGCCACCGCCGTGGGTGACCACCGCGAGCTCGGGGGCGAAGCCCTCGACGTGCTCGGCCTCCTTGGTCAGGTACGACTGCGGGATGAACATCGGGAAGTAGGCGTTCTGGGCACCCGCCTTCTTGATCCGGGCGTCCATCTCCTGCTGCATCCGCTCCCACAGGCCGTAGCCGTACGGTCGGATGACCATGGTGCCGCGCACCGGACCGTTGTCGGCCAGCTCGGCCTTGTTGATGAGGTCCTGGTACCAGCGCGGGAAGTCTTCCGCCTGGGGGGTGAGAACGGGTGCCTTAGCCATGGGCGAATCGTACGGGGAGCGGGCCCCCGACTTCGAATCCGTTCCGGGCCGCCGTCCGGGCCCCGTCCTCGGTGTCCCGCACCGGGGCGCACGCCCCCGACGCGCGCGCACCACCCCGCACCCCTCTGGACGCCGCGCCCGAGCCGCTGTTCGCTGGAGTGGGGCGGGACGTCGAGGGGGGTTCGGAGCAGCACCTCGAAAGACCGGATGGGAGGCCGCGATGGCTTCAGCTGGGGTGATCGGCACGACCGCAGTACCCCGAGGCACCGGGCAGGACAACGCCCGGGCCCGGGACTGGGCGGAGATCCAGGAACGGATGCTGGTACCGCTCTACGAGGCCGTCCACGACCGGCTGGAGGTGGGTCCGGCGACCAGCGTGCTGGGCCTGGGCTGCCGCTCCGGTCTCGCCCTGCTGCTGGCGGCCGGACGGGGCGCCCAGGTGACCGGTCTGGAACGGGACGGCGAGCTGCGCGCACTGGCCGGCGGACGCGGTCTGCGGGTCGGCGCGGGTCACCCGCCGACCGCTGATGTCGCCCGCTCGGCCTATTCGCTGGTCACCGTTTTCGAGCAGCCGCCGCCGGCGGGCGAACCGCGCCGGACGGTCGCGGCGGCGGCCCGGTCGGTACTGCCCGGCGGACACGTGGTGCTGGCCGCCTGGGGACCCAGGGAGCGCTGCGAGAGCGCGGCCGTCCTGGACGTCGCCCGGCGGATGGCCCGGCGCAGCGGCGCGCGCGACCCGTTCGAGCTGAGCCCGCCCGGGGCGCTGGAGGACCTGCTCGCCGGGACCGGCCTGCGCCCGGCGGGCGGCGGGCGGGTCGGCTGCCCCTTCGCCTACCCGGACCTGGACAGTGCCGTGCGCGGGCTGCTCTCCACCGGGCTGTACGACGCGGCGGCGGAGTTCTCCGGGGCGCCGCTGGTCGCGAAGGAGCTGGAGGAGGCGCTGCAGCCCTACCTGCGGGCGGACGGGACGGTGCGGATGGCGAACGTCTTCCGCTACCTGATCGCCGAACGTCCCCGCTGACAGCGGCCCCGCCGAGCCCCCGGCGGCCGCAGTGCGGCAACGACGGAGGGGCGCGCGTCACCTTGATGCACGCCCCTCCGCCCGGGAACCGGGAACCGGGACCGCCCGCGGCCGGGACCCCCGGCTCAGGCCTGGTCGAGCGTCTTCCGGGGCACCCCCGCCGCCCGGTAGGCCGCCTCCTCGTCCAGCGTCTCCGCCTCCAGCAGCGCCGCCGCCAGCGCGTCCAGCCGGGCCCGCTGCTCGGTCAGCAGCCGCACCGCCTCGTCGTAGCACTCCGCGACGATCCGCCGGGCCTCCTCGTCCACCGCGTCCAGCGTGGTCGGCGCGGCGGAGAGCCCGTACGCCCCCTGCGGGTCGGACGGCACCGCGGTGAGCCGGCCGACCCGCTCGCTCATGCCCCACCGGCCGGCCATGCCGCGGGCGATGTTGGTGACCTGCTCCAGGTCGCTCTCCGCCCCGGTGGTGATGACCCCGTAGACCACCTGCTCGGCCGCCATCCCGCCGAGTGCGCCGATGATCCGGCCGCGCAGGTAGGGCTCGGTGTAGGAGTACCGGTCGGTCTCCGGGGTGGACAGGGTGACCCCGAGGGCGCGGCCGCGCGGCACGATGGTGATCTTGCGGACCGGGTCCGCGCCCGGCTGGAGCATGCCGAGCAGGGCGTGGCCGCTCTCGTGGTACGCCGTCCGCTCGCGTTCGGCCTGCGGCATCACCAGCGGTCGGACGGCGCCCAGCTGGACCTTCTCCAGCGCGTCCGAGAGGTCGCGCTCGTTCACCGCGTCCTGGCGGCGCTTGACCGCCAGCAGCGCCGCCTCGTTGACCAGGTTGGCCAGTTCGGCGCCGGTCATGCCGGGGGTCACCTTGGCCAGCTGACCGAGGTCGGCGTCGCCGGCCAGCGGGACGTGCCGGGAGTGGATCCGCAGGATGGCCGCGCGGCCGTCGCGGTCCGGCGGGCTGACGGTGATCCGCCGGTCGAAGCGGCCGGGGCGCAGCAGGGCCGGGTCGAGCACGTCCGCCCGGTTGGTGGCGGCGATGACGATGACGCCCTCGGAGCCGCTGAAGCCGTCCATCTCGGTGAGGATCTGGTTGAGCGTCTGCTCGCGCTCGTCGTGGCCGCCCATCCCGCCGCCGCTGCCGCGCTGCCGGCCGATGGTGTCGATCTCGTCGATGAAGACGATCGCCGGGGCGACCTTGCGGGCCTCGGCGAAGAGTTCGCGCACCCGGCTGGCGCCGACGCCGACGATCATCTCGATGAACTCGGAGGCGGAGGCCGAGAAGAACGGCACGTCCGCCTCGCCCGCGACGGCCCGGGCCAGCAGGGTCTTGCCGGTGCCGGGCGGGCCGCTGAGCAGGACGCCGCGCGGCATCTTGGCGCCGAGCCGGCGGTACTGCTGCGGGTTCTTCAGGAAGTCGACCACCTCGCTGAGTTCGGCCTCGACCTCGTCGATGCCGGCCACGTCGGCGAAGGTGGTGCGCCGGCCGGCCTCGGCGGTGACCGGCTTGGGCGGGGCCTTGCGGCCGAGCGCGCCGCCGCCGAGGCCGCCGGCCATCCGGCGGGCGAGCAGCACCCAGACCAGGATCAGCAGCAGCATCGGGGCCAGTGAGATCAGCAGGTTGGCGAGGAAGCTGCGCTGCTGGACGACCGGCGACGCGGTGACCTCGACGCCCTGCTGCTGGAGGGTGGTCCAGAGGTTGTCCCCGGCGAAGACCGGCCGCTGGGTGTCGAACTCGGTGTAGGTGCCCTTGCCGCCGTCCGGCTTCGGCTCGGCGTTCTTGAGGGTGCCCTCGATCGCGTCGCCCTTGGAGTAGATCTTGGTGATGTTGCCCTTGTTCAGCTGGTTGTTGAACTCGGTGTAGGAGATCGTGGTGGCGCCGCCGGGGCCGAAGAAGGACAGCAGCAGATCGCTGATCAGGAACACCACGAGCGCGGTCAGGACGAGGCCCGTCCAGCCGCCGGGCATCCTGCGGCGCGGGGGTGGCGGGGGCGGGGCCCCTTCTGAACGCCACGGCTGGTCGGGGGTCTGGCGCGGCGGCACGGGATCAGTCACCTGTCGGACAATACGGACATCCGCTCGGCGCCTCCAACCGCAACGCCGCTCCCCGGCCGCTCCCCGACCGCTCCCCGACCGCCCCCGGAGCACTCCTGGGCCGCTCCCCGACGCCCGGCCGACCGCCCCGCCGTCAGCCCCGCTCGTCCACCGCGGCCGACCCGGGCCACTCCTCCGAGGTCAGCGCGAACCGCTCGTGGTCCCGCCAGGCCCCCTGGAGGAACAGCATCCGCGGCGTGAACCCCTCGTGCCGGAAGCCCAGCCGCTTGGCGAGCGCGATCGACCGCCCGTTGTCCGGCTGGACGTTGATCTCCAGCCGGTGCAGCCCGAGACCGCCCTCCGGGTGCCCGGCGAAGCAGGTGTCCAGCACCAGCCGCAGCCCCTCGGTCATCCGCCCGGTGCCGGCGAACGGCAGGAACGAGTCGTAGCCCAGCGAGCCGTTGCAGAAGCGGCCCATCACGATGTTGGCGACATTGACCTTGCCGACCAGTCCGCCGGTCTCCAGGTCGACGATCAGGAAGGTCCGCAGACCCGGCCCCTGGCGTTCCAGCAGGTCCGGCAGCGCGTCCGGCTCGACCGGGTTCCACCGGCCGATGTGCTCGGCGGACCGCCGGACCGCCTCGGCGTACGCCACCTCGTCCCCGGCCCGCGGGGCCCTGATCGATACTCGCATCGGACCATCATCTCGGATGACCATCGGGCATGCGAACGGCCCTCCACCCCGGGCAGACCGGGACGGAGGGCCGTTCGCCCCGGGACCCGCGGGCGGCGGGAAACCGGGTCGGAGGACCGTGGCAGGACCGGGCCGGACTACAGCAGGTCCTTGAACTCCTTGGGCAGCTCGAAGTCGGCCGGGCCCTTGCCCGCGCCGAGGCCGAACGCGCCGCCCTGGGCGGGGGCCTGGTCGGCACCGGGGCCGAGCGCGCGGCGCTCGGCGGCCGCGGCCTCCTCCTGCGCCCGCTTCAGCGGGTTGCCGCTCTTGCGCTTGCCCTTGGCGGCCGGGGCCTTCTTGGTGCTCTTCTTGCCGCCGCCGCCCATGCCGGGGATGCCCGGCATACCGGGGACGCCCTTGCCCGAGGCCATCGCCGACATCATCTTGCGGGCGTCGAAGAACCGCTCGACCAGGTTCTTCACCTCGCCGACCTGGACGCCCGAACCCTTGGCGATACGGGCCCGGCGCGAGCCGTTGATCAGCTCGGGCTCGGCCCGCTCGGCCGGGGTCATCGACTTGATGATGGCGCCGACGCGGTTGACGTCCTTGTCGTCGATGTTGTTGATCTGGTCGCGGATCTGACCCATCCCGGGCAGCATCCCCAGCAGCTTGGAGATCGAGCCCATCTTCTGGACCTGCTCCAGCTGCGACAGGAAGTCGTCCAGCGTGAAGGCCTTCGGGCCGCCGCGCAGCTTGGCGGCGATCTTCTCGGCCTCGGCCTGCGAGAAGGTCTGCTCGGCCTTCTCGATCAGCGAGAGGACGTCACCCATGCCCAGGATGCGCGAGGCCATCCGGTCCGGGTGGAAGGCGTCGAAGTCGTCGACCTTCTCGCCGTTGGAGGCGAACATGATCTGGCGGCCGGTGACGTGCGCGACCGAGAGCGCGGCACCGCCGCGGGCGTCGCCGTCGAGCTTGGAGAGCACCACGCCGGTGAAGTCGACACCGTCGAGGAAGGCCTGCGCGGTGGTGACCGCGTCCTGGCCGATCATCGCGTCGACGACGAACAGGACCTCGTCCGGGTTCACCGCGGCCCGGATGTCGGCGGCCTGCTGCATCAGCTCGGCGTCGATGCCGAGGCGGCCGGCGGTGTCGACGATGACGACGTCGTACTGCTTCTGCTTGGCGTACTCGATCGAGTCCCGGGCCACCTGGACCGGGTCGCCGACGCCGTTGCCCGGCTGCGGTCCGTAGAACGCGACGTCGGCGCGCTCGGCGACGACCTGCAGCTGGTTGACGGCGTTGGGGCGCTGGAGGTCGCAGGCGACCAGCAGCGGGGTGTGCTTCTGCTTCTTCAGCCAGTGGCCGAGCTTGCCCGCGAGGGTGGTCTTGCCGGCACCCTGGAGGCCCGCGAGCATGATCACCGTCGGGCCGCTCTTGGCGAACCGCACCCGGCGGGTCTCGCCGCCGAGAATGGCGACGAGCTCCTCGTTGACGATCTTGATGATCTGCTGCGCCGGGTTCAGCGCACCGGAGACCTCGGAGCCGAGCGCGCGCTCCTTCACCCGCTTGATGAAGGCCCGGACGACCGGCAGCGCGACATCCGCCTCCAGCAGCGCGATGCGGATCTCGCGGGTGGTGGCGTCGATGTCCGCCTCGCTCAGGCGGCCCTTGCCCCGGAGGTTCTTGAACGTCGCTGCGAGGCGATCGGAAAGGGTGTCGAACACGTCGTCGCGGGTCCTCTACGGCATCGGTCTGAGTACGGTCGTCGCCCCCAAGGGTATCCGGCCGGTCCGCGGACGGTCTCCACCCGGGTTCGGGGGAACTCCGGCGGCCCCGGAGGAGCCGCTCAGCCCAGGGCCTCGCGCACCGCCGCCGCCACCTCCCCGGCCCGCTCGGCGGAGAGCGGACGGCCCGCCGCGTCGGTCAGGTAGAAGGCGTCGACGACGTCCGCGCCCAGGGTGGAGACGTGCGCCGTCCGCACCCGTACCCCCGCGCCGTCCAGAGCCCGGCCGATCCGGTGCAGCAGCCCGGGGGCGTCGTGGGCGCGCACCTCCAGCACCGTGGCGGTGGCCGAGGCGACCGGGGGCGCCACCGCCACCACCGGCGGCGGGGTCGGGATCCCCCGCCGGCGCGGGGCCGCCGCGTCCCGCTCGGCCAGCCGGCGCGCGACGTCCAGCGAGCCGTCCAGCGCCCGGCGCAGGTCGGCCCGCAGCCGCGCCGCCTCCGGCAGCTCGCCGAACTCCGCCGCCACCGTCCAGGACAGCAGCAGCACCGGCCCCGCCCCGATCGGGTCCAGCTCCCGCAGCCCCGCCGAGCGGACCGCCAGCCGGTGCAGGGCCAGCACCCCGGCGACGGTGCCGAGCAGCCCCGGCCGGTCCGGGACGGCCAGCAGCAGCCGCACGCCCATCGGCTCGGTACCGGCCGTGTCCGCCTCGGCCTGGGCCAGCAGGGAGAGCGCCGGTTCGCCGGTCCTGGCCGCCTCCACCGCCAGCCGCTCCTGCTCGGCGGTCGGCGCGGCGGCCGGCTCCGGGCCCGAGGCGGCGTCCCCGGCCAGCCGGGCGGCTGCCCGCGCCGCCAGGCCGTCCACCAGCGAGGCCCGCCAGCCGCTCCACGCGGCCGGGCCGGTGGCCAGCGCGTCCGCCTCGGTCAGCGCCCGCAGCAGTTCCAGCCGGGGCAGCGTGGTGACCACCTTGGTGACCGCCTCGACGGTGGCCGGGTCGTCCGGGTCGCGCCGGGTCGCGGTGTCCACCAGGGTCAGGTGGTGGCGGACCAGCACCGCCAGGGTCTCCACCGACTCCGGGTCGAAGCCCATCCGGGCGGCCACGTCGCGGACGATCACCTCGCCCGCCTCGCTGTGGTCGCCGGGCCAGCCCTTGCCGAGGTCGTGCAGCAGCGCGGCGACCAGCAGCAGGTCCGGCCGCGCCACCCGGCGGGTCATCGCGGCGGCCCGCACCGCGGTCTCCACCAGGTGCCGGTCCACCGTCCAGCGGTGCACCGCGTTGCGCTGCGGCCGGCAGCGGACCCGCTCCCAGTCCGGCAGCAGCCGGGTGATCAGCCCCTCCGCCTCCAGCGCCTCCCAGACCGGCAGACAGGCCTCGCCGGCGCCGAGCAGGGTGACCAGTTGCTCGCGCGCCTCGTCCGGCCAGGGCACCGGCAGCGGACGGCACTCGGCGGCCAGCCGGCGCACGGTCGCGTGGGAGACGGTGAGCCCGTTCTGCGCGGCCGCCGCCGCGGCGCGCAGCGGCAGCACCGGGTCCGCCGCCGGGCGGGCGCCCTGGGCGAGCACCGCCTCGCCGTCCATCTCGACGACGCCCTCGGCGAGCGGCCGGCGCTCCACCGCGCCCCGGGCCACCGCGCCCGCGCCGCGTCCGGCCGCACCGGACGCGCCGCCGAACGGACCGGCGAACGGGAAGCCGCGGCGGAGCGGACGCCGGCCCCGGCCCGAACGGGCGGCCAGCACCCGGTCCACCGCCCGCCAGGTGACGTCCGCGGCATAGGCGACCGTCCTGGCCGCCTCGTAGACCTGCCGCAGCAGGGTGTCCGCGTCCAGCACCCCGAGCCGCTCGGCGACCTGGTCCTGGTCCTGCAGGGCGAGCCGTTCGGTGGCCCGGCCGGTGACCAGGTGGAGCGCGTCGCGGACGTCGGCCAGCCGGAGCGCGGCCGCGTCCAGTCCCTCCCTTGGCGCGTCGGCCAGCCAGCTCGCGGCGATCGCGTCCAGCGCGACCACGTCCCGCAGACCGCCCCTGGCCTCCTTGAGGTCGGGCTCCAGCAGGAACGACAGCTCGCCGTGCCGATCGGCCCGCTCCCGGCCCAGCTCGCGCAGCTCCGGCAGCCGCCGCACCGCGCCCTCCCGCCAGTCGGCGAGCACGGTGGAGCGCAGCGCGGCGGTCAGCGCCGGGTCGCCCGCCACGTGCCGGGCGTCCAGCAGACCGAGCTGCGCCTTGAGGTCGGCGGCCGCCACCGCCCGAGCCTCGGCCGGGGTGCGGACGGAGTGGTCCAGGGCGGCGCCGGAGTCCCAGACCGGGTACCAGAGCCGCTCGGGCAGGGCCTGGTCCAGCCGGCCCTCGTGCAGCAGCAGCACGTCGAGGTCGCTGCGCGGGGAGAGCTCGCCGCGCCCGTAGCCGCCGACCGCGACCACGGCGACCCCGGCGGGGGCGCCGGCCGAGGCGAACAGGGCGGCCAGCCAGTCGTCGGTGCGCGCGGACAGCTCGGCGCGCCGGGCCCGGCCGCCGGGCCCGGGGGCGGTGAGCAGCCGGGCCCTGGCGGCGGCGGGATCGGCCGGTCCGGCCGGGCCCGGGCGGGAGTCGTCGGTGTGGGAAGTCATGTGAAGTCCCCGTCCGTGGTCGTGCGGGTCGTGCGGGTCGGTCGTTCCGGCGCCGGAACGCCGTCGGCGGACCTGCGACCGTGGGGGGTCGCAGGCCCGCGGGAGGGACTGCCGAGTGGGGCGCCGGAGGGCCTGGAGGGCCTGGGGGCCTAGAGGGCGTCGGGGCCGCGTTCGCCGGTGCGGACCCGGACGGCGGTGTCGACCGGGACGGTCCACACCTTGCCGTCGCCGATCTTCCCGGTCCTGGCCGCCTCGACCAGGACGTCGATCAGCTGGTCGGCGTCCTCGTCCTCGGCCAGGACCTCGACTCTGACCTTGGGCACCAGGTCCACGGTGTACTCCGCACCGCGGTAGACCTCGGTGTGGCCGCGCTGGCGGCCGTAGCCGCTCGCCTCGGAGACGGTCAGGCCGTGCACGCCGAAGGACTGCAGGGCGGCCTTCACCTCGTCCAGGCGGTGGGGCTTGATGACGGCGGTGATGAGCTTCATCGGGCGTCCACCTCGGTCTTCTCGGTGCTCTTCGCCACGGCGGCGACGGCGGTGGCGGCGGGTGCGGCGGTCGCGGGCGCCGGGGCGGCCGAGGACCGGCCCAGGCCCGAGCCGAGGGCGCTGAAGTCGTACGCGGACTCGGCGTGCTCGGCCTGGTCGATACCGGCCACCTCGACCTCCTCGGCGACCCGGAACCCGATCGTCCGGTCGATCGCCTTGGCCAGCAGCCAGGAGAGCACGAAGGAGTAGACGGCGACGACCGCCACGCCCATCGCCTGCTTGCCCAACTGCTCGAACCCGCCGCCGTAGAAGAGCCCCTTGGCGGTCTGGCCGACCGTCCCGGTGGCGAACAGGCCGACCAGCAGCGAGCCGATCGCCCCGCCGACCGCGTGCACGCCGACCACGTCGAGCGAGTCGTCGAAGCCGAAGCGGTACTTGAGACTGATCGCGGCCGCGCAGGCGGCTCCGGCGACCAGGCCGATCGCCACCGCGCCGAGCGGGGAGACCGAGCCGCAGGCCGGGGTGATGGCCACCAGGCCGGCCACCGCGCCGGAGGCGGCGCCCAGGGTGGTGAAGGCGCCGTGCCGCAGCTTCTCGTAGATCAGCCAGCCGATCAGCGCGGCGCCGGTGGCGACCTGGGTGTTGATCAGGGCCATCGCCGCGACGCCGTTGGCGGCCAGCGCCGAGCCGGCGTTGAAGCCGAACCAGCCGAACCACAGCAGCCCGGAGCCGAGCATCACCAGTGGCAGCGAGTGCGGGCGCATCGGGTCCTTGCGGAAGCCGATCCGTCGGCCGAGCACCAGGCACAGCGCCAGGCCCGCGACACCGGCGTTGATGTGGACGGCCGTCCCGCCGGCGAAGTCGATCACGCCGTTGCGGTCGCCGAGCCAGCCGCCGTTGCCGCCGTCGAAGAAGAACACCCAGTGCGCGACCGGGAAGTAGACCACGGTGACCCAGAGCGCCACGAACAGGCCCCAGGCGGTGAACTTGGCGCGGTCCGCGATCGCCCCGCTGATCAGGGCCGGGGTGATGATGGCGAACATCAGCTGGAAGGCGGAGAAGGCCGTCACCGGGATCGTCCCGGCGAGGTCGTTGAGGCCGATTCCCTGCATCCCCAGGAAGTCCAGGTTCCCGATCAGACCGGCGCCGGCGTCGGGCCCGAAGCTGAGCGAGTAGCCGTAGAGGACCCACAGCACACTGACGATGCCCAGCGAGAGGAAGCTCATCGCCAGCATGTTCAGTGTGCTCTTGGCCCGGACCATCCCCCCGTAGAAGAAGGCCAGCCCCGGGGTCATCACCATGACCAGGGCCGCACTGACGAGTACGAAGGCGGTGTCACCCGCGCTGAAGCCGTCCGGCATCGGCGTACCTCCTGACTGGAAGCCGATCCGCACCCGGGTTCCTGTCCCGTGCACCGGGGCGTCGGCGATGAGGAGGAGCGTGCCGAAGGCCGGTTTCGGCCGATGCTGCCGGTTGTTTCACCGCCGTGACGAGGGCGACGGCGGGGTTACACGCGCGTGAACCCCGGCCGTGTCACGGGGCCGGAGGGGTTACCGTACGGCCGCTCCGCACGGGGTGTGCCCGGGGCGCCACGGAACGGGACGGCGCCGAGCGGCACGGGCCGACACCGAACGGCACCGAACGACACCGACCGTGCCGTCGGCGGACGGCACGGTCGGCGGGTCGTGGCCGGATCGGAGCGGGGTCAGGCCCGGATCGGGGCAGAGGTCGGTATCGAGGTCGGGATCGGGGCCGGCTCAGACCACCGAGACGTACTCCGGGATGTCCTGCACCACCCGCTCCTTGAGCCGGCTGACCGCGTCCACGCCCCGGTAGCGGGACGAGGCGGCCTCGGTGGTCTTGCGCACCCGGGAGTTGAGCCGCTCGGAGCGGACCTTGGTGGCGATGTCCACCGCCTGCTCGGCGAAGACCGCCGCCTGCTCCGGCTCGTTCTGGAGCAGGTGCACGCTGGCCATGCCGACCAGGTTGAAGGCGTACGAGCGGACGTGGTCGCCGTCCTGCCGGAACAGGTCGACCGCGCGCTCCATCACCGGCGCGGACATCGAGGCGTAGAGCGCCCCGTTGTCGGAGTGGTAGGCGAGGTCGCGGAAGGAGTGCGCGTTCTCGGCGTTCAGCTCGGCCGGCGAGAAGAACTTCAGCCAGTCCGGGTCGGCGTCGCCCTCGCGGATGTCGGTGAAGGTGTCCTCGGCCAACCGGACCGCCCGGGCGCACCGGTTCACCTCGCCGATGGTGGCGTAGGCGCGCGCCTCCATCGCGTACAGCAGGGACTGCTGGCGCGGGGTCGCGGTGTCCCGGCTGCCGTACTGGGCGAGGTGGATCAGCTCCAGCGCGTCCTCGCCCCGGTTGAGGTGGATCATCTGCCGGCTCATGTCGGTGAGGATCAGGGCGCCGAAGGGGCGGTCCCCGGCCTCCTTGGCGGCGTGCAGCGCCAGCACGTAGTACTTCTGCGCGCTCGGGTGCATGCCGACGTCGTAGGACATCCAGCCCGCCAGGTGGGCGAGCTCGGCGGTGAGCCGGAACAGCCGCCGGGTGGTCTGCTCCGGGTAGGTCTCCTGGAGCAGGTCGGTGACCTCGTGGAGCTGGCCGACCACGGCCTTGCGGCGCAGCCCGCCGCCGTTCTGCGCGTCCCACTGGCGGAACATGACTGTGGTCTGCTCCAGCAGTTCCAGCTCGGGCTCGGACAGCCGGCCGGTGAACGGCTCGCCGCCGTTGGCCGCGGCCAGGATCGGCGTGGGGGCGCCGTTCGGACCGGGGGCCAGCCAGCGCTGCATCGGCTCGATCAGGGCGGCGCCGGCGGTCAGGGCGAGCGAGGTGCCCAGGAAGCCGCGCCGGTTGAGCATGAGGTCGCTGCGGGAGTAGTCACTGATCAACTGG
This sequence comes from Kitasatospora purpeofusca, assembly GCF_000718025.1. Lineage (GTDB taxonomy): Bacteria > Actinomycetota > Actinomycetes > Streptomycetales > Streptomycetaceae > Kitasatospora > Kitasatospora purpeofusca. The sequence continues at coordinate 41,914 of NZ_JODS01000026.1, read as the reverse complement.
ACGGTCTGCGGGGCGCTCCACGGCAGGTCGACGCCGCCGCCCACGGTGGAGACCGGAACGGCGGCGCGCAGGCCGAGGTCCTCGATCGAGACCACCGAGCCGAACCGCTCGGAGAACAACTCCGACATGATCTTGGGGATGGGTTCCCTCGGCTGCTCGCCGTCCAGCCAGCGGCGCACCCGCGAGGTGTCGGTGGAGACGTGGTGGGCACCGATCTGCCTGGCCCGGCGGTTGACCTGGCGGGCCAACTCCCCCTTGGACCAGCCGCTGCGGGCGAACCACGTGGTCAGCTTCTCGTTGGGTTGCTTCTCTGCCATGGGTCCCCATCCCGCCCGGCCCCCGCGGGGCCCCGATCGTGACCGCCCGACGGTTGCGGGCTCTTGCCAGCCGTGCCGTTGCCGAACTGCGGCGCTGCCGTCGCAGACGAACCGTCAGTTCCCCAACTCCCGGCTCCCCAGGGCCCGGAGCGGTCCCCTGACGAGGTCCGTGTGCTGAACGTAACGCCCCGCGTACTGCCCCGGGGAGCGGCCCTGGCGAAACGCCACCTTTCGCCACCCCCAGGAGTGAACCGAAGGCTGTCGACAGACGGTTCACTAGGAGGTCCCGACGGTCCGGCATATGCGGGCCGCCAAGTCCCCACAAATATCCGGCCCTTCGGGCGAACCGCCGCCGCCGCAGGGGATTTCGCCACCCGCACCGATCACCGGCAGCCCCGCGCACAAGACGATCCGGCATCCGTACCGCCCGCCACAAGGCGGCGCCCGAGGCACATCACCGCAACTGGCGCACACCGGGCGCTGCGCGCCGTCACCGCACAACGCACCACGCAACGGACAATCAACACAAAGTCACCGTCCCGTAACCATCGGCAACCAGAACCTGTTGGGGGAGGCATGGACAACCTGTTCGGCGAACTTCGACTGGGGAGCCTGCGGCTGGCACCGCTGGGCGCGCGCCGTCGCACCCGCGTCACCACGAGCCAGGCGGCCGCGGAGTACACCGGCCGGTGGGGCTGGGCCGTCGTCGTCGGCGAGCCGGCCCGCGCCGCCGGCACCCCGGAGCGCTGCCACTGCGGCACCCCGCGCTGCGCCGCCCCCGGTCTGCACCCCGTCCCCGGAGCCGGCCCGGACGCCGGCCCCGGCCCGGACGCCTCGGTGCTGTTCCCCACCGGCCGCGCCTTCGACGTCCTGGACGTCCCCGAGCAGGCCGGCCTCCAGGCGCTGGTCCGGCTGGAGCGGATGGGCACCCAGGTCGGGCCGGTGCTCGCCGCGCCCACCGGGCGGCTGCAGTTCCTGGTCGCGGCCGGTACCGCGCGGCGGCTGCCGGACCTGCTCTACCGGATGGGCTGGGACGACGCCGCGCTCGACCTCGCCTGCCACGGCGAGGGCAGCTTCGTCGCCGCGCCGCCCACCGTGCTGGCCGGCCTCGGCCCGGTCCGCTGGCTGCGCCGGCCGACCCGGGACAACGCGGGCTGCCCGCCCGAGGCCCGGCTGCTGCTGGGCACCCTCGCCTACGCCTGCCACCGCGGCCGGGAGCGCACCCCGGAACCGGCCTGGATCGCCTAGCTGTCTTTTCGCCCGCTCGCCTCCGAGCCGAAGGGGCGGGAGTCGCCCCCGGCCCGACCGGGTCCGCTCCCGTAAGGGGCGGGCCCACCGCCCCGGTCCGGGAACGCCGAAGGGCCCGCCCCTTCCGGGAGCGGACCCTTCATCGGTGGACCGGCGGTCCTCAGTCCCCGATCAGCGCGTCCACGAACGCACCCGGCTCGAACGGCGCCAGGTCGTCGGCACCCTCGCCCAGACCGATCAGCTTGACCGGCACGCCCAGCTCCCGCTGGACCGCGATCACGATGCCGCCCTTGGCGGTGCCGTCCAGCTTGGTCAGCACGATGCCGGTGATGTCGACCACCTCGGCGAAGACCCGGGCCTGGACCAGCCCGTTCTGACCGGTGGTGGCGTCCAGCACCAGCAGCACCTCGTCGACCGGGCCGTGCTTCTCGACGACCCGCTTGACCTTGCCCAGCTCGTCCATCAGGCCGGTCTTGGTGTGCAGTCGCCCGGCGGTGTCCACCAGCACGGTGTCCACGCCCTCGGCGATGCCCTCCTTGACCGCGTCGAAGGCGACCGAGGCCGGGTCGCCGCCCTCGGGGCCGCGCACCGTGCGGGCGCCGACGCGCTCGCCCCAGGTCTGCAGCTGGTCGGCGGCGGCGGCACGGAAGGTGTCGGCCGCGCCGAGCACCACGCTGCGGCCGTCGGCGACCAGCACCCGGGCCAGCTTGCCGGTGGTGGTGGTCTTGCCGACGCCGTTGACGCCGACCACGAGGACGACCGCGGGGCCCTCCTCGTGCTTGGTGGAGCGGACGACGCGGTCGGCGTCCTTGCCGATCAGCTCGACCAGTTCCTCCCGCAGCAGGGCGCGCAGCTCGTCCGGGGTGCGGGTGCCGAGCACCTTGACCCGGGTGCGCAGCCGCTCGACCAGCTCCTGGGTGGGGGCCACGCCGACGTCGGCGGTCAGCAGGGTGTCCTCGATCTCCTCCCAGGTGTCCTCGTCGAGGTGCTCGCGGGAGAGCAGCGAGAGCAGCCCCTTGCCCAGCGAGTTCTGCGAACGGGAGAGCCGCGAGCGCAGCCGGACCAGGCGGCCGGCGGTGGGCTCGGGGATCTCGACGGAGGGGGCTTCCTCGACGGCCTCGGGAACGACCTCGGCCTCGGGGAGCTGCACCTCCTCGACGGTGCGGCGCGGTTCCTCGGTGGGCGGCGCGGCCTCCTCGCCGACGGCGGGCTCGCGCGGGGTCGGGGGCGCCGTGATGACCGGCGCCTGCGACTTCGGGGGCAGCTGCTGGCGTCGTCTGCCGGAAACGACGAGTCCGGCGATCGCGCCGACGGCGACCACCGCGATGACTACGGCAAGAATCACGTATTCCATAACTCCACCAGTATCCGTGACGCCGGTCCGCGCGGACCGCAGGCGGAGGACCGGATCGGAAACGGATCGGGAACGGACCGCGGTCGGGCCGCCGCCCGGTCACCGCCGGCTCAGGACGGGACGGCCGCCGGCTCCGCCGCCGGAGCGGGCGCGGGCCGGGTCCGCCGCTCCTTCCGCTCCTCCCGCAGCCGCTGGCTGATCACCTGCGAGATGCCGTCGCCCTTCATGGTCACCCCGTACAGCGCGTCGGCGGACTCCATGGTCAGCTTCTGGTGGGTGATCACGATGAGCTGGGAACTCTCCCGCAGCTCCTCCATGATCCCGATCAGCCGGCGCAGGTTGGTCTCGTCCAGCGCCGCCTCGACCTCGTCCATCACGTAGAACGGGCTGGGCCTGGCCTTGAAGATCGAGACCAGCAGCGCCACCGCGGTGAGCGAGCGCTCCCCGCCGGAGAGCAGCGAGAGCCGCTTGACCTTCTTCCCGGGCGGGCGGGCCTCCACCTCGACCCCGGTGGTGAGCATGGAGTCGGGGTCGGTCAGCACCAGCCGTCCCTCGCCGCCCGGGAACAGCCGGGAGAACACGCCCTCGAACTGCGCGGCGGTGTCGTGGAAGGCGGCGGTGAACAGCTGCTCGACCCGCTGGTCGACGTCCTTGACGATGTCGAGCAGGTCGCGCCGACCGCGCTTGAGATCGTCGAGCTGCTCGCCGAGGAACCGGTGGCGCTCCTCCAGGGCGGAGAACTCCTCCAGTGCCAGCGGGTTGACCTTGCCCAGCTGCTGGTACGCCCGCTCGGCCGCGCGCAGCCGCTTCTCCTGCTCGGCCCGGACGTACGGACGGGGCTCGCCCGGCTCCTGCCCCTCCTCCGGGGTGGAGGGCGGGACCGGTCGGTCGGGCCCATAGGAGTCCAGCAGTTCGCCGCCCTCGATGCCGAACTCCTCCAGCGCGCGGCTCTCCAACTGCTCGATCCGCAGCCGCTTCTCCGCCCGCAGCACCTCGTCGCGGTGCCCGGCGTCGACCAACTTGTCCAGCTCGTCCTTGAGTTCGCGGCCGTGCTCGCGGTGCTCCCGGAGCTCCGCCTCGCGCGCCGCCCTGGCCTGCTCGATCGCGGCCCGTTCGGCGTCCGCCCGGGCCAGCGACACCTCCAGGCAGGCGAGCAGCTGCCGGGCGCCCTCGGCGACCGCGACGGCCACGGCGGCGTCCTGCTCGGCCCGTCGGCGGCGTTCGGCGGCCCGGGCGCGTGCCTCGCGCTCGGCGCGGGCGGCCCGGTCCAGCTGATCGGCCCGCCCGGCCAGGGCGCGGACCCGCTCCTCGTGGGTACGCACCGCGAGCCGGGCCTCGAGTTCGGTCGCCCGGGCCGAGGTGGCGGCCCCGGCCAGCCGCTGCTGCTCGGCGGCGTCCGGCTCGTCCTCCCCGTCGGCGGCCGTCTCCTCGGCCACCGCCAGTCGTTCGGCCAGCTCCTCGGCGGTGATGAGCAGCCGGTCCAGGCCCTCCTCGGCGCGGTCGGCCGCGGCGGTCAGCCGTTCGGCCTCGCCTGCGGCGGCCCTGGACTGTCCGCCGAGCCGGCCGAGGGTGCCCGCCACTTCGGCCCGCCGGCGTTCCAGCTGCCGCCGCCGGACGGCGAGTTGCTCCACGGCGGCGGCCGACTCCCGTCGCCGTTCGGTGAGTTCGGCCAGCCGTTCGGCCGACTCGGCGCAGCGGACGTCGAGTTCGGCGATGCTCCGGGCGGCCTCGTCCACCGCCGCCCGGGTCTCCAGCAGACTGGGCGCGGCGCCGGATCCACCGTGGGCGAAGGCGGCGCCGAGCCGGTCGCCCTCGGCGGTGACGGCGCTCAGCCCGGGGTGCTCGGCGACCAGCCGGAGCGCCCGGTCGAGCGTGTCCACCACGACGGTCCCGGCCAGCAGGAGGCCGACGGCGGGCAGCAGTTCGGGCGGCCCGTCGACCAGGTCCACGGCCCAGCGGGCGCCCGGCGGCAGCTCCCCCGCCGGGGCCTCGGGCCGCGGGGCGCCGGCGACCAGCAGCGCGGCCCGGCCGGCGTCCTGCTCGCGCAGCAGCCGCAGCGCCCCGGCGGCAGCGCCGGGCGAGTCGACGGCCACCGCGTCGGCGGCGGCGCCGAGCGCGGCCGCGACGGCGGTCTCGTGGCCGGGGGTGATCCTCAGCAGTCCGGCGGCCGACCCGAGCAGTCCGCCGAGCCGGTCCCCGGCGGCGAGCAGCGCGCCGCTGCCGTCCTTGCGGCGCAGGCCGAGCGCCAGCGCGTCGTGCCGGGCGGTCAGCGCGGCCCGCTCGCGCTCGGCGACGGCGGCCGCCTCGCGGGCCGCGGCGAGCTCCCGCTCGACGGCGGCGAGCAGTTCCCCGGCGTCCTCGTGCGCGGTGTCGGCCCGTTCGCCGTCCTCGGTCTCGGCGTCGACCCTGGCCTTCAGTTCCTCGTACTCCTCGCGGGCGGCCCCGGCACGTTGCAGCGCCTCGTCCCGGGCCTCGGCGAGCCGGCCGATCTCGGCCTCGGCGGCGGCGGCCTTGGACCGGGCGGCGGCGGCCTGGCCCTGGAGCCGGGCCAGGCCCTCGCGGCGGTCGGCGATGGCCCGGGCGGCGTCCTTGAGCCGGCGTTCCTCGGCGACGAGGGCGCGTTCCAGCTCGGCCTTGGTGTCGACCGCCTCGTCCAGCGCCTCCTGGGCCTGTTCCAGGGCCTCGGCCAGCGCGGCCTCCTCCTCCCTGACCCGTTCGGCCTCGCGCTCCAGCTCCTCCGGGTCCCGGCCGCGCCGCTCCTCGGACTGCCCGTCGGCGGCCGCGTGCCGGGCCTTCGCCCCGGCCAGTCCGACGGTGCCGCGGGTGCGTTCGGCGAGGGCGGAGAGCCGGTACCAGGTCTGCCGGGCCGCCTCCAGGCCGGGGCCGAGCTGCTGGACCTGTGCCTCCAGCACGGCCTCGCGCTGGATCGCCCGGCCGAGTTCCTGCTCGACGGTGGAGCGGCGCAGCCGCAGGGCCAGTTCGTCGGCGATCTCCGCCTCGACGGCCCGGCGCAGGCCGAGCAGGTCGTCGGCGAGCAGTCGCAGCCGGGCGTCGCGCAGGTCGGCCTGGATCCCGGCGGCCCGGCGGGCGATCCGGGCCTGTCGGCCGAGCGGGCCGAGCTGGCGCCGGAGTTCGGCCACCAGGTCCTGGACCCGGTTGAGGTTGACCTGCATGGCGTCGAGCTTCCGCAGCGCCTTCTCCTTGCGCTTGCGGTGCTTGAGGACGCCGGCCGCCTCCTCGATGAAGGCGCGCCGGCCCATCGGGTCGGCCTGGAGGACGGAGTCGAGCCGGCCCTGCCCGACGATGACGTGCATCTCGCGGCCGATGCCGGAGTCGGAGAGCAGTTCCTGGATGTCCAGCAGCCGGCAGGTGTCGCCGTTGAGCGCGTACTCGCTGCCGCCGTTGCGGAACATCGTCCGGGTGATGGTCACTTCGGCGTACTCGATCGGCAGGGCGCCGTCGGTGTTGTCGATGGTGAGGCTGACCTCGGCCCGGCCGAGCGGGGCGCGCCCGCTGGTGCCGGCGAAGATGACGTCCTCCATCTTGCCGCCGCGCAGCGACTTGGCGCCCTGCTCGCCCATCACCCAGGAGAGCGCGTCGACGACGTTGGACTTGCCGGAGCCGTTCGGCCCGACCACGCAGGTGATGCCGGGCTCGAAGCGCAGGGTGGTGGCGGAGGCGAAGGACTTGAACCCGCGCAGCGTCAGACTCTTCAGGTGCACGCGCCGCTCTCCTCGCCCCTCGCTCGCGGACCCTGGCCGGGGCCCTGCGGCGACTGTATCCGCCTCCCCCACCGGGACCTGCGGCGATCGCGGCCGGACACGACGAAGGGACGCCACACGGGGCGTCCCTTGCAAGCTGCGTCCCTTTCGGGGCGGCTCGGTGCACAGCGGCGTCGATCGGGGATCGGGCGGAACTCAGGTGAGAGCCGGCTCCCGCTGATCCAGATCGATGCTGTTGAGCAACGAGTGCTCGTCGGCGACAGCGGTGAGTGCGTCGTTCACAGCCTGCATCCTGATGAGCTCGGCTTCGAGATCCTGGACGCGCTGCTGCAGCCGTCGCATCTCGGAGAGCATTCGCGGGTCGGGGCCGCCGACGTACCCGAGAAGCGCCTTTGCCATGATGAATGGTCCTCCACGCTGAGTGACCGAACCGGAACGGTACAGGTCTAGGGGGAAGGGGGACGCACGCGCGGCGTGCACCGGCAGTGCTGGCTGGGCACTACGGCACAACCACCGTGAGCTGGGCCCACGGGGGCATGCACCTACCGGAATAACGCGGTCGTGTGCGCGGGTTTCCAGCGTCTCACCAAAGACGGTACGGGTCAACACGATCACCGCACGCTACCGCGCCCCTGTCACCTGCCTGGCGGTGTCGTCACGCCCGGCGGCTCCGAAGGGGGGTCCACCACATGCTCGTGGATCATCGTTCGATGCGGAGTCAACCACGAGTCTGCCCGGATGGCAACCGTACGACACCGCCGGTTGACGATCGTTTTCGATCGACCGGCCCGGGCCCCGTCCGAGGCGGGTTCTCAGCGGATCTCGAAGGTCCCGTACCCGGGTCCGACGGCGGTCCAGATCTCGGTCACCCCGCTGACCCGGCCCGGTGTGTCCGGGCCCCTGAGCAGCGCGAGCAGCTGCTCGCAGTCCGGGGCGAGGCCCTCCGCCACCACCTGCACCCGGCCGTCGCCGAGGTTGCTCGCGTAGCCGGTCAGGCCGATCTCCAGCGCCCGCGCCCTGGTCCACCAGCGGAAGCCGACCTGCTGCACCTTGCCGCGTACCCAGGCGGTGACGCGGACCGGCTCGTCACTGTGGGCGTCGCGACCGTGCATGCCCCCGACCCTATCCGCCGCGGCGGCGGCCCGCGTCACGGCGGAGCCGGTACGACGACGCCGCCCCCGGCCGGTCGTGGGACCGGCCGGGGGCGGCGGGATCGGGCGGGCGGGACGGCCGGGTCAGAAGCCCCCGCCGAAGTCGCCGCCGCCACCGAAGTCGCCACCGCCACCGCCGAAGTCCCCGCCACCGCCGTCGAAGCCGCCGCCGAAGTCGGAGGAGTCGAAGTCGGCACCGGACTGGTCCCCGCCCTCGTAGCCGGAGCCGGCGTCCGCCGGGCCGTACGCGTAGGCCGGGGTGGCCATCATCGAGCCGAGCATGGTGCCGACCAGCAGGCCCGGCAGCAGACCGCCGCCGCCGAAGCCCCCGAAGTAGCCGCCGGCCCAGGGGCCGTACGCCGGGCCCGCGTTCCAGTACGGCTGCGGGCCGTGCTCGGTCGGCACGGTCCGGATGTCCGGGTCCTGCCCGGCCGCCAGCCGGTCCGCGTCCGCCCGGCAGACCGGGACGGCGCGGGCGGCGCCGCCCGCCGGGGCCCAGTCGGCGTCCTTGACCGACGGGCCGTGCCGGGGGTCGAAGAAGCACGGGGGACGCCGCTCGGGCAGCGGGTGCCCGTCCCGCCGGGCGGCCAGGGTGGCCAGCGCGAACCGGCCGTCCTCCAGCGCCTCGGCGACCGGCTTGACGTCCTCCGGTCCCTTGGCCTGGTCCATCAGCAGTTTGGCCCGCTCGTAGGAGTCCAGGGCGTGGGTGTAGTCGCCGCGCTGCACCTCGTCGGCGTCCGGCGCGGACGGCACGAAGTCCAGCCGGTCCAGCTCCTCGCCGTAGGCGGTGATGTCCTCGTCCACCACCCGGCGGACCTGGGCGAGCTCGGCCCGGCGCTGCTCCTCCTTGCGCCGCTTGGAGCGGCGGAACAGCAGGAAGACCCCGGTGCCGGCCAGCGCCAGCAGGGCCAGCGGGACGGCGATCGCGGCGGCCGAGACCCCGCCCGCCGTGCTGTTCACACCGTGCCCCTTGACCTGCGGGGCCGCGGTGTCCACGAAGTCGTTGAGGGTGGCGTCGATGTCGCCGGGGTGCGCGCGGAAGGACGCGCCGGCGATCCGCTGGGCGCTCGCAGTGGGCAGCGCCTCCTTGTCCGAGCGGGCCTGGAACTGGTCGCCGCGCCAGATCGCGTAGGTGCCGGTGATGCCGACCTTGGTACGCAGGTCGTCGAAGACGGTCGAGGCGCCGTACGGGTCGGCCGCGGGGACCACCGCCACGAAGATCGGCTTGTCGGCCTTACGGATCTTCTCGGTCAGCGCGTCGGCCTGGCCCTGGCCGAACCGGCCCGCCATCGCCGGGTCGACGTACACCCGGCCCTGCTTGAGCGCGGCGGCCGCGTCGTCGAGACCGCCCGCCGCCGAGGCGGCCGGCGCCAGCAGGAGCAGCAGCCCGAGCAGCGCCGCCACCAGGGCCAGCGGCCCGGCGCCCCGGGAACGTCGTCGAGCAAGGGTTCTCATGCCACCGACGCTACCGCGACCGGTCCCCCGGCAGGGCATACCGGCCGGGTACGGAGCGGACCGCGACCCCCACCGTCCGCCGGGGTCGGTCCCCTTCCACGGGATGATCTTTCCTCCGGCCGCCCGGAACCGCGGTCCGGGCGGGAACCCGGCCACCGGCCCGGTCGTACCTCCCGGCGTGTCCCGGCGGGCGCGGAGCCCGTCCCCGGGCGTCCCGGCCGTACCGCGCGACCAGGCATAGTGGTGGCCGAACGGTCACCCGTGCCCCCGACCGTCCTGTCCCGTCCCTCCTGATCGGAGCACGTGTGATCATCGGCCTCGTCACCGCTGTGGCGGCCTCCGCCTGCTACGGCACCGGTTCGGTCCTGCAGGCCGTGGGATCCCGGCGCTCCGCCCGCGAGGAGGCCGCCAAGGGCGGCGACTCCGCCGGCACCACCGCGCACGGCGGGCCCAGCCTGTCCTCCACCGCCAAGGCCGCCGTGACCTGGGAGTTCATCCTCGGCACGGTGCTGGACTTCATCGGCTTCGGACTCGGCGCGCTGGCCGCCCGGCTGCTGCCGCTGTTCCTCTCCCAGACCATCATCAGCGCCAACCTGGTGATCACCGCGGTGCTGTCGATCAAGCTGCTCGGGATCCGGCTCAAGCAGCTGGAGTGGGCCTCGATCGGCGTGCTCTGCTCGGCGCTCGTCCTGCTCGCCGTCTCGGCCGGCCCGGAGGGCGGGCACCACGCCGAGATGTCCTTCCACTGGTGGCTGCTGGTCATCACCACCGTGCTGCTGGTGGGCGGCGGACTGCTGGTGCGCCGGATGGGAGCCAACGGCGCGATCGTGGCCGGTCTGCTCTCCGGCCTCGGCTTCGGCGCGCTCGGCGTCGGTGTGCGGATCCTGAACGGCGTCCAGCCCTTCGACCTCGGCAGCCTGCTCTCCGACCCGGCGCTGTACGCGATCCTGGTCGGCGGCATCGGCGGCATGTACGTGCACACCGTGGCCCTGCAGATCGGCTCGGTGAACGGCGCCACGGCCGCCCTGGTGGTCGGTGAGACGGTGCTGCCGGGCGCGGTGGGCGTGCTGTGGCTCGGCGACTCCACCAAGGCCGGGCTGGGCTGGCTCGGCGTGGCCGGCTTCGTGCTGGCGGTGGTCTCGGCGGTCGGTGTCGCCTACTTCGGCCAGGACACCCACGGCGGCCTGCCCGACGGCGAAGCGGCCCACCCCGAACTCGCCGACCGCTGACGCCGGGGCCTGAACGGGCGCCGGGGGCGGCGGTGCCTCGCCCCGCCGCCCCTTCCGGCCCCTTCAGGCCCGCTCAGCCCCCGTCGCGCACCCGCGGAACCCGCTGGCAGCGGGGGCAGAAGTAGCTGGACCGGTTCATCCAGGCGGCCCGCCGGATCGCGGTGCCGCAGCGGCGGCAGGGCTCGTCCTCCCGGCCGTAGGCGTCCAGGTCCCGGGAGAAGTAGCCGCTCTCGCCGTTCACATTGACGTACAGGCTGTCGAAGCTGGTGCCGCCGACCGCCAGCGCCGCCGTCATCACCTCACGGGCGTTCGCCAGCAGCAGCGCCGCCTGCGGCCGGGTGAGCGTCGCGGACGGCCGGTCGTAGTGCAGCCGGGAGCGCCACAGCGCCTCGTCCGCGTAGATGTTGCCGACCCCGCTGATCAGCGTCTGGTCCAGCAGCGCCCGCTTGACCGTGGTGCGCCGGGCACGCAGCGCCGCGACGAAGACGGCGTCGTCGAACCGGGCGTCGAGCGGGTCGCGGGCGATGTGCGCGATGGAGACCGGGGTGCCCTCGGGATCGCCGTCCTCGGCCTCCTCGACCGCCAGCCCGCCGAAGGTCCGCTGGTCGACGAAGCGCAGCTCGCGCCCGCCGTCGGTGAACCGCAGCCGGACCCGCAGATGCTTCTCGTCCGGCACGGCCGGGTCCTGGACGAGCAGTTGGCCGCTCATGCCGAGGTGGCCGATCATCGAGAAGCCCTGGCCCCGCCCGGCCAGCGGCACCCAGAGGTACTTGCCGCGGCGCTGCGCGGCGCCGAACGTCGTGCCGGTGAGCCGGGCCGCGAAGTCCGCCGCACCCGCCGACTGGCGGCGGACCGCGCGCGGGTGCAGGACGTCGACGCCGGCGACCGTCCGCCCGGCGACCCAGTTCGCCAGACCTCGGCGGACGACCTCGACCTCGGGAAGTTCGGGCACGGGAACACGCCTCCTGCGGAACGGACTGGGCTCTGCAGGAGGAAGGCTACTGCGTGCTCAGGCGCCGCTCGGCAGCCGGTCGGCGTGCTTCTCCTTGATCGCGCGCCAGGCGCTCTCGGCGGCCTTCTGCTCGGCTTCCTTCTTCGAGCGGCCGACGCCGCTGCCGAAGTCCTCGCCGGCCACCCGGGCCGCCGCGGTGAAAGTCTTCTCGTGGTCCGGACCGGACTCCTCGACCACGTACTCGGGCACTCCGATGCCCACCGAGGCGGTGAGCTCCTGGAGGCTGGTCTTCCAGTCCAGGCCCGCGCCCAGCTGAGAGGATTCCTCGATCAGCGGGTCGAACAGGCGGTGGACGAACTCGGTGGCGGCGTCCAGACCCTGGTCCAGGTAGACCGCGCCGATGACCGCCTCGACCGTGTCGGCGAGGATCGACGACTTGTCGCGGCCGCCGGTGCCCTCCTCGCCCTTGCCGAGCCGGATGAACACACCGAGGTCCAGACCCCGGCCGACATCGGCGAGCGCGCGCGAGTTGACCACCGCGGCGCGCAGCTTGGCGAGCGTGCCCTCGGGAACGTCCGGGTGGACGCGGTAGAGGGTGTCGGTCACCACCAGGCCCAGCACCGAGTCGCCGAGGAACTCCAGGCGCTCGTTGGTGGGCAGGCCACCGTTCTCGTACGCGTACGAGCGGTGGGTCAGGGCACGCACCAGAAGGGCGCGCTCGAGCGTGTACCCGAGGCGCCCTTCCAGGACGTCGTATTCGGTCGAAGCCGGCCCGCCGGCCTTACCACCGCCCGAAGGGGCCTTCGGTGCGCTGGTCGCCTTGCGGGAAGAGTTACTGTCCGACATCGATCCGTACACCCCGCCGATCAGACCGAGAGGACCTGGCGACGGTTGTACGTGCCGCAGCTGGGGCACGCGATGTGGCCCAGCTTCGGCTCGTGGCAGCGGTCGCACGCCACGAGGGCCGGGACAACGGCCTTCCAGTTGGAACGGCGGTGGCGCGTGTTGCTGCGCGACATCTTCCGCTTCGGAACAGCCACGGCTACTTCTCCTGGTTCTCGGCGAGACCCTCACGGGTACCGCTGTTCTTGGTTCCGTCACCCTCGTCGCCGGGGGCGGCGGAGAGTCCCTGCAGAGCCGCCCACCGGGGGTCGGCGGCATCGTGGTGGTGCGCCGGGTCGTCGCTCAGGCGCGCCCCGCATTCGGAGCACAGGCCCAGGCAGTCTTCCTGGCACACCGGCTGCAGCGGCAGTGCGAGCACCACCGCGTCACGCAGCACCGGCTGGAGGTCGAAGAAATCGCCCTCCAGGCGGTAAGTCTCGTCTTCCGAGTCCTCGTCGAGGTCCTCGGCCCCGGAGGTCCGGGCGCGGTGGCGCTCGTCGGACTCCGGGTAGTAGTACAGCTCCTGGAAGTCCACGTCGAGGTCGAACTCGACGGGCTCCAGGCACCGGACGCACTCGCCCTCGACCACGGTCCCGGCGGTGCCGGTGACCAGCACGCCCTCGACCACGGACTCCAGGCGGAGCTCCAGCTCGATCTCGCTCTTCTCCGGAACACCGATCACATCGATGATCCCCAGGCCCTCGGGGGCCTCCAGGGTGCGGGACACCTTGCGCAGCGCACCCGGACGACGGCCCAGCTCGTGCGTGTCGAACACGAGGGGGTCGCGGTGGTCGAGGCGGTTCAAGATGTCCTGACTTCCTGAGGGGGATCTGGTGCGCGGCGCTGCTCTTCGGGCGGTTCGCGGGCAGACCTGCGGCCCGACACGGAGAGGCCGGAGTGGTCAGACTACCCGAGTCTCCCGCCAGGCCCAACTTCGCTCCCGGCCGCGGGGCCGGGAGCGGGGAGCGCGCCCGTCCTACCGGCCGCCGAGCTCCCGCAGCCGGGTCATGTCGATCATGCTGGTGTCGAAGAAGCTGGTCTCGTCCAGTCCGGCCTGGTTCTGCTGCGGCACCGGCGCCGGCGGGTTGGCCGGCTGCTGCGGGTAGTCGTAGCCGCCCCCGCCGTACTGCTGCTGCTGCTGCTGCTGCTGTTGCTGCTGCTCGTAGCCCTGCTGCTGCGCCGGGTAGCCGTAGCCGGCCTGCTGGCCGTCGGAGTAGCCCTGCTGCTGCTGCTGGTACCCGCCGGTCTCCGGGCCCTGGTGGCCCCACTGGCCGCCGTAGGGGTCCGCTCCCTGGCCGGCGGCCGGGTCGAAGCCGCCGCCGTACACCTCGGCGTACTGGGCGCCGCCCTGCTGGGCCACCGCGTACTGGTCCGCGCCGGGCGCCTGCCAGCCGGCCGCGGCCGGGGTCTGCTCCGGCCAGGTCTGCTGCTGCGGCACCTCCTCGCGGTACCAGGCCAGCTCGCTGCCGTCCGAGTCCGCGGCGAAGCCGGCCGCGACCGCCTCGGCGCGCTCCTTGGCCTGCTGCGCCTCGTCGGCGGCGGCCAGGTAGGCGCCCAGCTCGTCGATCGGGCGCTTGCCGAGCAGCTTGTCGCGGCCCTTGCCGACCGCCTCCAGGGTCGCGCTGAGCACGTTCTCCAGGGTGGCGAGCTTCACATCGACGTACTCGTCGACCTCGGGGCTGGGGCTGATCCGCTGCGGCCGGAACTCCTCGCCGTCGGTCTCGGCCTCGTACTCGACCTCGAAGACGCTGCCGTCGCCGCGCAGCTTGGTGCGGCCGCGGCCGACCGCGCCGAGCGTCTTGGTGAGCACGACCTCGAAGTTGGCCAGCTTGCTGTCCACGTAGTCGTCGGCCTCGGTGCGCTTGGTGTCGACCTCGGCGCGGGCCTCGGCGAGGATCCGGTCCGCCTCGGCCTGGGCGCGCCGGACCACCTCGGTGTCGGAGATCAGCGAACCGCGCTCGGCGTGCGCGCCCTGGATGATCCGGTCGGCCTCGGCGTGGGCGCCGGCGACCATCGAGTCGTGGTCGGCCACCACCGAACGGGCCTGGGCCAGCTCGGCCGGCAGGGCCGACCTGAGGTCCTGGAGCAGGCTGATCAGCTCGGCACGGTTCACCACGCAGGAGGCCGACATGGGCATCGAGCGGGCGTTCTCGACGGCCGCCACGATCTCGTCGACCTTGTTCTGCACGTCCACGGGGATTCGTCTTTCCGTGTGCCGCCGAGGTCCGGCGGAGGCAGCGCCCGGCGCGGTGGACGTCACCGCAGGGCAGGAATACAGACTGTACGGCCAGCGCCGGGCGAGCTCACAACGCCCGGACCGGGCCGCTCCGCCAGCTGCCCGGCATACCGTGACGAACCGGCAGAAACGGACGGGCGGTCACCGTGGACCGGCCGCCGCCCGCCCTCCTCCGGACCGCTCCCTACTGCTGGGCCCGCCGCTCGGCGATCCGCTCGACCAGCCGGCGGTGCACCGTCTCCGGCAGCAGGTGCGAGACGTCGCCGCCGTAGGAGGCGACCTCCTTCACCAGGGTCGAGGAGAGGAAGCTGTACGTCGGCGAGGTCGGCACGAAGAGCGTCTCGACACCGGTCAGGCCGTGGTTCATCTGCGCCATCTGCAGCTCGTAGTCGAAGTCGCTGACCGCGCGCAGGCCCTTGACGATGGCCGGGATGTCCCGCTCCCGGCAGAAGTCCACCAGCAGGCCGAGGTGCGACTCGACCACGATGTTCCCGTACTGGGCGGTGGTCTCCTCGATCAGCGCGATGCGCTCCTCGATGGTGAACATGCCCTGCTTGTTCCGGTTGATCGCGACCGCGACGTGCACCACGTCGTACAGCTTCGAGGCCCGCTCGATGATGTCGAGGTGACCGTTGGTGATCGGGTCGAAGGACCCGGGGCAGACGGCGCGGCGCATGGCGTGTGTGCTCCCTCGTGGGGTGACGTGATTGCTGCGGGCCCCGGGCCCGTTAGGGGTGGTCGCGGGGCTCGTCGGCGGCGCGACCGTACCAGAGCGTGCCCTCGCCGTAGCGACGGGAGCGCAGCTCCTCGAAGCCCTCCGGCCAGCCGAACGCACCACCGCGGGTGCTGCGCTCCACGGTGACGAGTACGTCCTCCGCGAGCCAGCCCCCGGCCGACAGTGTGATCAGCATCTCCCGGACCTCGTCGTCGGTCACCACGTACGGCGGGTCGAGGAAGACCAGGTCGTAGGGCTCCTCCGGGGCCGGCCCGGCGACGACCTTCTCGGCCCTGGCCGCCTGCACCAGCGCACCCGGCAGGCCGACCGTCCGGACGTTCTCCCGGATCACCCGGGCCGCCTGGGCGTCCGCCTCGACCAGCAGTACGTGTGCCGCCCCGCGCGAGAGCGCCTCCAGGCCGACCGCGCCCGATCCGCCGAACAGGTCCAGCATCCGGGCGCCGTGCAGGGTGCCGCGCAGCGCCTCCAGAGTGGAGAACATCGCCTCGCGGGCCTTGTCGGAGGTCGGTCGGGTGCCCCGACCGGGCGGTACGGCCAGTCGGCGGCCGCCGGCCGCCCCGGCGATCACGCGGGTCATGGTGGTGGAGGGTCCTTTCGTCGCTGCCCGACCACGCTATCCCGATCACCGCCCTCCGCTCACGCCGAAGGGGCGCCCGCACGGGACGCCCCTCCGGTGCCACCCCCCGGTCGGGTCAGCTCGCCTCGGAGCCCGCCGCCCGGTCCGGGGCCGCCGCGCCGAGCAGCGAGGGCGAGGCGTAGCGGGACCAGGACAGGCAGCCGTCGGGCGGGCAGTACTCGGGACGGCGCGGGTCGTGGCCGAGCTCGCGGAGCTTGGTGCGGACGGAGTCGGGCGTGCGGCCGAAGCGGGCGGCGATCCGGGCGACCGTCTCGCTCTCGTGGAAGCGCCGGACCAGCTCCTCCTCGTGCTGCGGCACCCAGGGGGCGCCGTGGCCGGGGTAGAGCTCGCGCAGCACGTCGCGGTCGGGGATCGGCTCGGAGACGTCGGCGACGATCGCCAGGGCCCGGAGCGCGCGGTTGAGGGCGATCCGCAGCGAGGCGACGTCCTCGACCGGGAGCCGCAGCTTGCCGGAGGCGAGCGGGGTGGCGGCGGCCCCCTCGCGCCAGCCGGCCAGGGTGAGGGTGACCTCGCGGTCGTCGTCGCTGGCGAGTTCGATCCGGAAGACCTTGTCGCCCAGCGGGAGCTCGTTGAGATGACGGAATGCCATTGGCTAAACCCCCAAGTGTCGTGCCGGGAACGCACCTTGGGGGTGCGTCCCGAACACCTTCATTCTCTCCCGGGGGTCTGACAATCGGGCCCGGCCGAGGGCCCGGCGGGCAGGTCCGGCGGGCAGGTCCGGCGGATGGCCCGGCCGGCCCTGCCCGTGCCCGTCAGCCCTTCTCCATGTAGGCCGCGCGGTCCTCGTCCAGCAGGCTGGCCAGGGCCGTGCGCAGGTCCGGATGCTCGGTGAGTTCCGGGTCCTCGGCGACCAGCCGGGTGGCCTCGGCCCGGGCGGTCACGATGACCTCCTCGTCCTCCAGCACCGAGAGCACCTTGAGCGAGGACTTCACCCCGGACTGCGCCTGGCCCAGCACATCGCCCTCGCGGCGCTGCTCGAGGTCGATCCGGGACAACCGGAAGCCGTCCAGGGTCTCCGCCACCGCGTCCAGCCGGGCCCGGGCGGGACTGGCCGCCGGCATGTCGGTGACCAGCAGGCAGAGCCCGGGGGCGGAGCCCCGCCCGACCCGGCCGCGCAGCTGGTGCAGCTGGGAGACGCCGAACCGGTCCGCGTCCATGATCACCATCGCGGTGGAGTTCGGCACGTTCACCCCGACCTCGATCACCGTGGTGGCGACCAGGACGTCCACCTCGCCGGCGGCGAACCGGCGCATCACCTCGTCCTTGGCCTCCGGCGCCAGGCGGCCGTGCAGGATCTCCACCCGCAGCCCGGCCAGCGGGCCCGCCACCAGCTTCGCGGTGGTCTCCACCACGGACAGCGGGGGCCGCCGGTCGCCGTCGGCCGCCGCGCCCTCGTCCGGCGCGTCGTCGAGCAGTTCCTCCAAGTCCTCCGCCGGACGCCGCCTGCGCTTCGCGCCCTTGGCCGGCTCCGGCTCCTCGTCGCCGATCCGCGGGCAGACCACGTACGCCTGGTGGCCCTTGGCCACCTCCTCGCGCACCCGCTCCCAGGCCCGGGTCAGGAAGTTGGGCTTCTCCACGGCCGGCACCACATGGGTGGAGATGGGCGAGCGCCCGGCCGGCAGCTGGTCCAGGACCGAGGTCTCCAAGTCCCCGAAGACGGTCATCGCGACCGTGCGCGGGATCGGGGTGGCCGTCATCACCAGCAGGTGCGGCGGCTGCTCGCCCTTGGCCCGCAGCGCGTCCCGCTGCTCGACGCCGAACCGGTGCTGCTCGTCGACCACGACCAGGCCGAGGTCCTGGAACTGCACCTTGTCCTCGATCAGGGCATGGGTGCCGATCGCGATGCCGGCGTCCCCGCAGGCCATGTCGAGCAGCGCCTGCCGCCGGGCCGGCACGCCCATCGACCCGGTGAGCAGCGCCACCCGGGTGCCCAGGTCGGAGCCGCCGAGCAGACCGCCCTCGGCGAGGTCGCCCATCATCTCGACGATCGACCGGTGGTGCTGCTGGGCCAGCACCTCGGTGGGCGCGAGCAGCACCGCCTGCCCGCCCGCGTCGACCACGGCCAGCATGGCCCGCAGCGCCACGAGGGTCTTCCCGGAGCCGACCTCGCCCTGGAGCAGGCGGTGCATGGGGTGCTCGGTCGCCAGGTCGGCGGCGATCTCGGCGGAGACCTTCTGCTGGCCCTCGGTGAGGGTGAACGGCAGCCGGGCGTCGAAGGCGTCCAGCAGGCCGCCGGGGCGGGCCGCGCGGGGCTTGGCGGGCAGGGCGGAGTCGGCGGCCCGGCGCCGGGCGAGGGCGACCTGGAGGACGAAGGCCTCGTCCCAGCGGAGCCGGTCCTGGGCGCGCTCGCGGTCGGCCTGGCTGCGCGGGCGGTGGATCAGTTCGAGCGCCTCGGGCAGCGCGATCAGGCCGTGCCGGTCGCGGAGTTCGGCGGGCAGCGGCTCGCCGACGTCGGACACGTGCTTGGTGAGCGCCGTCTCCACGCAGAGCGCGAGCTTCCAGCTGGGCATCTGGGCGCTGGCCGGGTAGACCGGGATCAGCCGGCCGGCGAACCGGGCGGCGGCGCCGTCGCCGTCCGTCTCGTCGAGCAGCTGGTAGTCCGGGGAGGCCAGCTGGCGGGCCCGGTTGAACACCCCGACCTTGCCCGCGAACAGGCCCTGGGTGCCCGGCCGCAGCTCCTTCTGCCGCCAGCCCTGGTTGAAGAAGACCAGGGTGAGGCGGCTGCGGCCGTCGGTGACCACCACCTCCAGCCGGTCGCCCTTGCGGCCGCGGAACGGGATCAGGGTGACCTTGTCGATCCGCGCCAGCACGGTGACGTGCTCGTCGACCTCCAGCTCGTCCAGGCTGGTGAGCTGGCCCCGCTCGACGTAGCGGCGCGGATAGTGGTGCAGCAGGTCCCCGACCGTGCGCAGCTTGAGACTGTCGGCGAGCACCTTGGCGGTCCGGTCGCCGACGAGCTTGGTCAGTGGTTCATCGAGAGCGCCCATCAGGCCCCTGTCTACACCACCGGACCGACAGTGCGGCCCGCACACCGCCCGGTCACTCGACGCCGATGAGCAGCGGCGCCGACTCCTGGCCGCCGTGGAAGACCACCGCGTCCACCTCCGGGCGGCTGTGCCGGGCGTGGGCGGCCAGCTGTTCGGCGAGGCGCTCGGGGGCGCCCTCGCCGAGGATCAGGGTGACCAGTTCGCCGCCGCCGCCGAGCATCCGGTCCAGCACGCTCGCCCCGACCTCGGCCAGCCCGGTGCCGATCACCGCGACGTCCCCGTCGATCAGCCCCAGCACGTCGCCGGCCTGGCAGACCCCGGCCATGGTCCAGGACTCGCCCTCGGCGACGGCCAGTTCGGCGTACCGGGTGGCGCCGGCCGCCGAGGTCATCGCGACCACGTCCTCGTCGAAGCGCCGGCCGGTCTCGTGCACCGCGAGCGCGGCCAGCCCCTGGACCGGCGAACGGGTGGGCAGCACGGCGATCCGCACCCCCTCCTCGCGCAGCTGGTCGGCGGCGGCCCCGGCGGCGGCCCGCAGCTCGGGGTCGTTGAGCAGCAGCACCACCTCGCGGGCGGCGGCCCGGCGCACGGCGGCGGTGAGCTCGGCGCTGGCCGGCGGGCGGCCGGGCTCGGCGTGCAGCACGACCGCGCCGGCCTGTTCGCAGAGTTCGGCGAGGCCCGCGCCGGAGACCACCGAGAGCACCGCGCGGGCCCGCCACTCGGGCTCGCCCCGGCCGGCGGCGGCGCCGGAGCGGGCGGCGGCCTCGGCGAAATGGGTGATCCGGATCTGGTGCGGGCGCCCGGCCCCGAGCCCGGCCTCGACGGCGGCGCCCGCGTCGTCGACGTGGACGTGCACGTTCCACAGGCCGTCGCCGCCGCCGACCACCAGCGAGTCCCCCAGCCCGGCGAGGCGTTCGCGCAGCGCGGGCAGCGCCTCGTCGGGCGCGTCCAGCAGGTAGATCACCTCGAAGGCGGGGTGGCCGGGCCCGGGCGGGCGCACATGGAGCCGGCAGCTCTCCACCGGCCGGAGGTCGTCGCGCAGCGCGACCGGGCCCATCGGCTGGTGGCCGGCGACCGCGTCGGCGAGCGCCCCGAGGACGGCGACCAGGCCCCGGCCGCCGGCGTCCACCACGCCGTTCTCGGCCAGCACGGGGAGCTGCTCGGGGGTGTGCCGCAGGGCCTCCCTGGCGGCCCGGTGGGCGGCCTCGGCGACCTGGCCGAGGCCGCCGCCGGCCCGTGCGGCCTCCCCGGCGGCGATCCGGGCGACGGTCAGCAGGGTGCCCTCGACCGGTTCGGCGACCGCCTGGTAGGCGGAGTCGGCGGCCCGCTGGAGGGCGGCCCGCAGCCGGTCGGCGTCGCCGCCCCCGGCGAGGGTCTCGGCGGCGCCGCGCAGCCACTGGGCGAGGATCACCCCGGAGTTGCCGCGGGCTCCGACGAGCGCGCCTCGGGCCATCGCCCGGACGGTCTCGGCCAGGCCGGGCGCCGGACCGGGGCCCGGGTCGGCGAAGCGGCTCTCGACGGCCGCGGCGGCCGACTCCACGGTCAGGTACAGATTGGTGCCGGTGTCGCCGTCCGGGACGGGGTAGACGTTGAGTGCGTCGATCTCCTCGCGGGCCTGGCCGAGCGCCCGCAGCGCCAGTTGGCACCAGCTGCGCACGGCCGGGGCGTCGAGCGTGTGCAGCACCAGGTCTCCTCCGGAGTGGGACGCCGTGATGGCCTGAGGGTGAACGGCGAGGGGTGGTACGGGCAGGTTATCGGGGCCCGGACGGCGGCGGCGGACACGGCGGCCGGAGCGATCACCCCGCTGGTCATGGTAGTTTCGTCGAACGGAAGCAAGCGTTGTATGCTCTTCCGGTTGCCTGGAACAGTTCCAGGCTCTCCCCTTGGCCCGGTTCGGTTCACGTGAGTGCTCCGCTGGTCCGGCGGGGTTGTCTCACGTAAATGATTCTGAAGTCTTGGAGTGACTCCTGTGGCTGCCAACTGCGACGTCTGCGGCAAGGGGCCGGGCTTCGGCAACAGCATCTCCCACTCGCACCGCCGTACCCCCCGTCGCTGGAACCCCAACATCCAGACGGTGCGCGCTGTGGTTGGGCGGACGCCGAAGCGGCTCAACGTCTGCACCTCGTGCATCAAGGCCGGTAAGGTCTCGCGCTGACGCGCAGACCGGTATGCCGGTCCTCCAGTGAGTCGGTTCATCCTCGGGTGAACCGGCTTTCTGTTGTTCCGGTATCCGACCGACCTGATGTGGGCGGGCCTTCGGGCCCGCCCACAGGCATGTCCGGGGACGGGCTCCGTCCGCCCCGCGGGCGCGGGTTCGAGGACGGGACCTAGCGCCACTGCCAGGCGTGGTCCACCGGGCCGATGCCGGCGCCGAGCGCGAAGCCGCCGGCGATCGCGCCGGTGATGTACTCCTTGGCCGAGGCCACCGCCGCCGGCAGCTCCTCGCCCTTGGCCAGGCCCGAGGCGATCGCGCTGGCCAGGGTGCAGCCGGTGCCGTGGGTGTGCCGGTTGTCGTAGCGCGGCGCCCGGTACCAGTACTCCTCGCCCGCACCCCCGTACAGCAGGTCGGCCGCCTCGCCGTCCAGGTGCCCGCCCTTGACCAGCACCCAGCGCGGTCCGAGGTCGAGCAGCGCCTTGGCGGCGTCCAGCATCTCGCCCTCGCGCTCGACCGTCCGGCCGGTGAGCTGCGTCACCTCGTGCAGGTTGGGCGTGGCCAGGGTGGCGACCGGCAGCAGCCGCTCCCGGACGGTGGCCACGGCCTCGGCGGCGAGCAGCGCGTCGCCGTGCTTGGAGACGCCCACCGGGTCCACCACGACCGGGGCGCCGACGCCGGCCAGCAGTTCGGAGACGGTCTCGACCAGCTCGATCGAGGCGAGCATGCCGGTCTTCACGGCCTGGACGCCGATGTCGTCGACCACACTGCGGAACTGGGCCCGGACGGCCTCGGCCGGCAGCTCCCAGTAGCCCTGGACGCCGAGCGAGTTCTGCGCGGTGACGGCGGTGACGACGCTCATGCCGTGGACGCCGAGGGCGAGCATCGCCTTGAGGTCGGCCTGGATGCCGGCGCCGCCGCCGGAGTCGGAGCCGGCGACGGTGAGCACGCGAGGGGGTGCGGTGGAGGACATGGCCCCCAACCTACGCGGTCAGAGCACGGCCTCCGACTCCGCCCAGCGCTCCTCGGGGACGGTCTTGAGCCGGGTCACCGCGTCGGCGATCGGCACCAGCCGGATGTCGCCCCGGCGCAGCGCGGTGAAGTGGCCGAACGCGCCCCGGTGGACGGCCTCCACGGCGTGCCAGCCGAAGCGGGTGGCGAGGACCCGGTCGCGGGCGGTCGGGGTGCCGCCGCGCTGGACGTGGCCGAGGATGACCGGGCGGGCCTCCTTGCCGAGCAGGTTCTCCAGTTCGTGGGCGAGGCGGTTGCCGATCCCGCCGAAGGTGCGGTGCCCGAACCGGTCGAGTTCGCCGTGGTCGAAGCGCATGGTGCCGGGCATCGGGGAGGCGCCCTCGGCGACCGCGATGATGGCGAACTTCTTGCCCCGGGCGAAGCGGTCCTCGACCATCCGGGCCACGCCCTCGATGTCGAACGGCTTCTCGGGGATCAGGATTCCGTGCGCACCTCCCGCCATGCCGGCGGTGAGGGTGATCCAGCCGGTGTGGCGTCCCATCAGCTCGACGACCATCACCCGCTGGTGCGATTCGGCGGTGGTCTTGAGCCGGTCGATCGCCTCGGTCGCGACGTGCACGGCGGTGTCGAAGCCGAAGGTGACGTCGGTGGCGTCGATGTCGTTGTCGATGGTCTTCGGGACGCCAACCACCGGCAGTCCGGCCTCGCTGAACAGCCGGGCGGCGGTGAGGGTGCCCTCGCCGCCGATCGCGATCAGCGCGTCGATGCCGATGTCCCGGGCGAGGGTCTTGGCGTTCTCCACCGCCCAGGCGATCCGCTCGCGCTGCACCCGGGCCGAGCCGAGCACGGTGCCGCCGAGGGTGAGCAGACCGGTGACGTCGTCGTGCGAGACCTGGCGGGTGCGGCCCTCGATCAGCCCGAGGAAGCCGTCCTCGATGCCGACGATCTCGTCGCCGTGCACATCGGTGCCGCGGTGCACCACGGAGCGGATCACCGCGTTCAGGCCGGGGCAGTCGCCGCCGCTGGTCAGGACTCCGATGCGCATGCCGGTGGCTCTCCCGCTCCAAGTGGTTCAGACCACAGTGGTCCAGACCACTCCTGTCGAGGACGGGTGGCCGGGCTGTGGGCCAAGCCTATGCGCACACCCCGCCGGGGACCGGTTCGTACGAGCGCCCGGGAGCGTCGCACGCCCCCGTCGCACGCCCCCGTCGTACGCCCCCGTCGTACGCCCCCGTCGTACGCCCCCGCCGCGCACCTCGCCCGGCCCGCACCGCACCGCCACCGCCCCGCCACCGCCCCGCCACCGCCCCGGCCGGGCGTCAACCACCGTCCCCCGCCGCACCGTTGCCGCTCCCCCGGCACCGGGCCGGTCACTCCGAGAAGTGGTCCCAGCCGCCGACCCGGTCCCAGGCCTCGCCGTCCACCGTCACCCGGCCGCCCCTGGCCGCCCGCGAGCGGCCGACGACCTCGCCCACCACCCGCCAGCGGGCGGGCAGTTGGACCCCGCGCGGGAAGGTCGCCACGATCGCGTGGTCCTCTCCCCCGGACAGCACCCACACCATCGGGTCGACCCCGACCGCCTGGCCGATGTCCGCCATCTGCGCGGGCACGTCGAAGTCGGCCGCCCGCAGGTCGATGTCCACCCCGCTCGCCAGCGCCACGTGCCCGAGGTCGGCGACCAGTCCGTCGCTCACGTCGATCATCGCGGTGGCGCCGAGCTCCGCGCCGGACGGCCCCGCGTGGTACGGCGGCTCGGGGCGGCGGTGGGCCTCGACGAACGCCCGCGGCGAGCGGAAGCCCCGCTGCAGCACCGTCAGACCCGCCGCCGACCAGCCGAGCCAGCCGGTGACCGCGACCACGTCGCCCACCTGGGCACCGGCGCGCGTCACCGGCGCGCGCCCCTGAAGGTCCCCGAGCGCCGTGATGGCCAGCGTGATGGTGTCCCCGCGCACCACGTCGCCGCCGACCACCGTCGCGCCGGCCACCTGGCACTCGTCGCGCAGCCCGTCCATCAGCTCGGTGGCCCAGGTGGTCGGCAGGTCCGCCGGCGCGACCAGGCCGAGCAGGATCGCGGTCGGCACCGCGCCCATCGCGGCGACGTCGGCGAGGTTCTGCGCGGCCGCCTTGCGGCCCACGTCGTACGCGGTGGACCAGTCCCGGCGGAAGTGCCGGTTCTCGATCAGCACATCGGTGGTCGCCACCACCCGGCCGTCCGGGGCCTTCACCACGGCGGCGTCGTCGCCCGGGCCGAGGTCGACCGCGTCGGTGAGCGGCACCCGGGCGGTCAGCTCCCTGATGAGTCCGAACTCGCCGAGCTCGCCCACGGTCCCCTGCATCTGCCGTCCTCCCGGTCGCGCCCGGTCGGGCGCCTACGTCCTGCGGTCACGCCGCCTCGCGCGCAGCGTACGCCCTCCGAAGGCGCAGAGGTCTCCCCTCCCCGGCCCACCGGGGGGTAGCGTGGTGATCAGTCTGCCGTGAGCCCGGTCGCCACCCGACACCCGACCGGGCCCGCACGGCCGCGATCCCCGTACCCAGCCGCCCGGAGGTCCCCGTGGTACAGGCCTACATCCTGATTCAGACCGAGGTCGGCAAGGCCAGCGCCGTCGCCGAGTCCATCGCCAAGATCCCCGGCGTCCTCCAGGCCGAGGACGTCACCGGACCGTACGACGTGATCGTCCGGGCCGAGGCCGACACCGTGGACGACCTCGGCCGTCTCGTCGTCGCCAAGGTCCAGCAGGTCGAGGGCATCACCCGCACCCTGACCTGTCCTGTGGTCCACCTGTAGGACCCGCATACCATCGGCGGGTGACCCGAGAACTCCGCGCCCCCCGCTTCCTGGCGGCACTGCCGGCCCCCGTTCGGTGGCTGGCGGTGCCGACCGCGCTCGCCTGCACCGTCGTGGTGCTGGTCGGCAGCTGGAGCGAGCCCGAGAAGATCGAGACACCGGACCCGGCCCCGAAGGCCGCCGGCTACTGCCGGGCCCTCGCCGCGGCGCTCCCCCAGGAGCTGTTCGGCCACCCGCGCAAGGACCCGACCCCCGCCTCGCCGTTCGTGGCCGCCTGGGCCAGCTCGCCGAAGGCGGTGCTGCGCTGCGGCGTGGACCGGCCGGAAGCCCTGAACGGCCCGGCCGCCCTGGACGTCTCGCCGATGATCGACGACGTGACCTGGTGGCCGCAGGAGCTGGGGGACGGCGGCTACCGCTACACCACCACGATGCGCAAGGCCTACGTGGAGCTCACGGTGCCCAAGGGCTCGTTCGCCAACCCGATGGACGTGGTGGCCGCGCTCTCCCCCGTGGTCGCCGCCAACATCCCCTGACCGAACCGGACCGCGCGGACCGGCGCGGAGCAGGACCGGACCGGCACGCACGGGGGCGGCCCCGGAAGCCCGGGACCGCCCCTCCGCAGCGTCCGCGCGGATTACCGCAGGCCGGTCGAGCGGCGCAGCGCCGCCTGCAGCAGCCGGTCCACCAGCTCCGGGTACGACATCCCGCTGGCCTCCCACATCTTCGGGTAGGCCGAGATCGGGGTGAAGCCGGGCATGGTGTTGACCTCGTTGACCATCCAGCTGCCGTCGTCCAGCAGGAAGAAGTCCACCCGGGCCAGGCCCTCGCAGCCGAGCGCCTCGAAGGCCTCGATCGCCTGGCGGCGGATCTCGGCGGTCTCCCCTTCGGTGAGCTCGGCCGGGATCCGGACCTCGGAGGAGTCGATGTACTTGGCCTCGAAGTCGTAGAACTCGTAGCCGCCGCCGACCAGGACCTCGGCCGGGACGCTCGCCCGCGGGCCGTCCTCGAACTCCAGCACCGCGCACTCCAGCTCACGGCCGGAGACACCCGCCTCGATGATCAGCTTGGGGTCGTGGCGGCGCGCCTCCTCGATCGCGGCGTCGAGGTCGGAGAGGTCCTTGACCTTGCTGATGCCGATGCTGGAGCCGGCCCGGCAGGGCTTCACGAACAGCGGCAGGCCGAGGCCGGCGACCCGCTCGCGGACCGCGGCCCGGCCCTCCTCGGTCTCCCACTCGCGCGGCCGGACCACGGTGTAGCGCCCGACGCCGATGCCGTGCGAGGCCAGCAGGCGCTTGGTGAACTCCTTGTCCATGCCCGCTGCGCTGGCCAGCACGCCGTTGCCGACGTACGGCACCCCGGAGAGCTCCAGCAGGCCCTGCAGCGTGCCGTCCTCGCCCCACGGGCCGTGCAGCAGCGGGAAGACCACGTCCACCTCGCCGAGCGCCTTGGGGGCGGCACCGGGCTCGCTCCAGACCACCTCGCGGCTGCCCGGGTCGACCGGCAGCGCGACCCGGCCCTCGGTGGACTCGGCGACGTGCTCGACGTCCGGCAGCCGGCCGTCGGTGATCGCCATCCGGGCCGGCTCGTCGCTGACCAGCGCCCAGCGGCCCTCGTGGGTGATGCCGATCGGCAGCACCTCGTACTTGTCGCGGTCGATCGCCCTCAGCACGCTGCCCGCGGTGGAGACCGAGATGGCGTGCTCGGAGCTGCGGCCGCCGAACACGACGGCGACCCGCGGCTTCGCGGACGGGTTCTGGGAGGTCTGTTCGATGCTCATATCGCGACAGAGGGTACCCCGAGGCGGGTTTCGGCACAGTGACCGACCCGACCGGGCCCGGGCCGGAGCCCGACCCCGGCACCGGGGCGTCAGCGCCGTTCGGGCTTGGCCGAGCGGGACATCAGCGCCCGCAGCGCCTCCTGGGTGGGCCGCCCGTTGTGCACGACGTCCACCACCGCCTCGACGATCGGCATGTCGACGCCGTTGCGCCGGGCCAGGTCGAGCACCGACTCGCAGGACTTGACGCCCTCCGCGGTCTGCCGGGTGGCCGCGATGGTCTCCTCCAGCGACATCCCCCGGCCCAGGTTGGTGCCGAAGGTGTTGTTGCGGGACAGCGGCGAGGAGCAGGTCGCCACCAGGTCGCCCATCCCGGCGAGCCCGGCGAAGGTGTGCGCGTCCGCGCCGAGCGCCAGCCCCAGCCGGGTGGTCTCGGCCAGCCCGCGGGTGATCAGCGTCGCCTTGGTGTTGTCGCCGAGCCCCATGCCGTTGGCCATGCCGACCGCCAGGCCGATCACGTTCTTCACCGCGCCGCCCAGCTCGCAGCCGATCACGTCGGTGTTTGTGTACGGACGGAAGTACGGCGTGTGGCAGGCCGACTGGAGCCGCTTGGCGACCGCCTCGTCGGTGCAGGCGACCACACTGGCGGCGGGCTGCCGGTTGGCGATCTCCCGGGCCAGGTTGGGCCCGCTGACCACGGCCACGCGCTCCTGTCCGACACCGGCGACCTCGCCGATGACCTCGCTCATCCGCTTCGCGGTGCCGAGCTCGATGCCCTTCATCAGGCTCACCAGCACGGTCTGCGGCTCGATCAGCGGCGCCCAGGCGGCCAGGTTCTCGCGGAGCGTCTGCGAGGGCACCGCGAGCACGGCGAAGTCGGCCCCGGCCAGTGCCACCGAGGGGTCCGTGGTGGCCCGGACCGACGGGGGCAGCGGGACGTCCGGCAGGTAGTCGGGGTTGACGTGGGTGCCGTGGATCGCGTCCACCAGCTCCTGCCGGCGGCCCCAGAGGGTCACCTCGCAGCCGGCGTCGGCGAGCACCATCGCGAACGCGGTGCCCCAGGAACCGGTGCCGAACACGGCGCAGCGGGTCACTTGGCTTCCTCCCCTGCCTCGTCGGTGCCACGGCCGCGGCCCTCGCGGCGGGCCGCGGCGGCGGCCCGCAGCCGGGCCGCTTCCCGCATGTCGTACCGCTCCGCGGGCGGTTCCTCGCCCCGGATGTCGGCCAGCACGGCGGTGATCGCCGTCATGATGTCCTCGGTCGCGTCCCTGAGCACCTGGGCGGTCAGCTCCTGGCCCTGGTACTTGCTCAGGTCGACGGCCGGTCCGGCCGCCACGACCACCCGGTGGCGCGGGAACAGGTTGAACCTGCTCTTCCCCCCGCCGCCCCGGCCGTACGGCGGGATGATCTCGTGCGCGCCCCAGTGGGCCACCGGGATGACCGGCGCGCCGGTCATCAGCGCCACCCGGGCGACGCCGCTCTTGCCGGTCATCGGCCACAGGTCCGGGTCCCGGGTGAGCGTTCCCTCCGGGTAGAACTGCACGCACTGGCCGCTGTTGACCGCGTCGATGGCGGCCCGGAAGGCCTGCGCCGCGTCGGTCGACTCGCGGAACACCGGGATCTGGCCGGTCTTGCGGAGCATGAACCCGATGAACGGGATCGAGAACAGCGAGGACTTGCCGAGGATCCGGGGCGGCCGCCCGCTGTTGTACTGCCAGTGCGCGTACACGACCGGGTCGATGATCGAGTTGTGGTTGACCGCGGCGATGAAGCCGCCCCGCTCGGGCAGGTGCTCCCAGCCCCGCCAGTCGGGCTTGACCAGCGCGGTGTTCACCGGCTTCACCAGCACGGCCGCAAAGCGGTACCAGAAGCCGTAGTCGGCGTTGCCGAAGCTGGCGTACGAGCGGCGGGCCACCCCAGGTCCTCCTCATTCGTGCGGCACGTGGGGTGCCGCGGTCGATCTCGCTTCCGCCGCCCTCTCGGGGCGCGGGCGCGGAACAGTGTCGCCCGACCGCTCACCGGCTGTCGAGCAACCCCGCCCGGACGTCCGGCGGGCGTGATCAAACGCACGTCCGCACAGTTCGGACGGCCTGGCGAGGGCTCCGGGACCGGCGTCACAATGACGCCGATGACCCAGGACACCGTACGCCCCGGCAGGCCCGTCGCGCCCGCCGCACCCGCCGCCGACTGGTCGCTGGTAGTGCCGCTCAAGCGGCTCGCCGGGGCCAAGACCCGGCTGGCCCCGTTCGCCGGCCCGCACCGCCCCGACCTCGCACTCTCGTTCGCCCTGGACACCGTCGCGGCCGCCCTGGCCGCACCGGGGACCGGCCGGGTGCTGGTGGTCACCCGTGACGCCGGGGCCGGGGCGCGGCTGGCCGCGCTCGGCGCCCTGGTGGTCGACGACGAGCCCGGCGGCGGCCTCAACGAGGCACTGGCGCACGGCGCGGCGGCCGCGCTGGCCCTCGCGCCCCACGCGCCGCTGGCCGCCCTCTCGGCGGACCTGCCGGCCCTGCGCCCGGCCGAACTGGGCCGGGTGCTGGCCGCCGTCCCTGCGACCGGCCGGGCCTTCCTGCCGGACGCGCCGGGGCTGGGCACCACCTTGCTGGCCTGCGCCCCGGGCAGTGCGCTCGACCCCGCGTTCGGGGACGGCTCACGGGCCCGGCACACGGCCGGCGGGGCCCGCGAACTGCGGCTGTCCGGCGTGGAGTCGGTCCGCCGGGACGTCGACACCGGCGAGGACCTGGCCGAGGCACTGGCGCTCGGCGTCGGGCCGCACACCCTGGCCCTGGCCACCCGGCTCGGCTACCTGCCCCGGCAGAACCGCTCCGGCGCACCGCTGCCCGGTTAGGGCGCGTCCTTCGGACCACGCCGCCCCGCGGGCAGGGGTTCGAGGACGGGCCCCGGCGCGCGTCCTCCGGGTCCGGGCGGCCGCCCGCCCGGCACGATCCGGGAGACCCGCCCCGGACTCCACCGGGGACTGTCGGTGCCCCTCGCTATGCTGCTGGCATGCAGGCCACCGCGTTCACCTACGACCCCGCCACCCGGGCCGGCTCCGTGCTGCTCGACGACGGGACCCCGGTGCCGTTCGACGCGGCCGCCTTCGACGCCGGCGGGCTGCGGCTGCTGCGCCCGGGCCAGCGGGTGCGGATCCGCACCGAGGGCGCCGGTGACGCCCGGCGGGTGGTCTTCCTGACGCTGCAGACCTTCCCGGACCCGGCCGCGGACTGAGCGGGGCGGCGGCGCCCTCAGGAGCCGCGGGCTCGGGGAGAAATCCCGGAAAAGCGATAAGCCGTGGCACCACCCCGCCGGGAATTCCCGGAGGAGGGCGGCGCCACGGCTCGCGAAGGCCGTCCGACGACGACGCGCACCGACTACTTGGCGGTGGTCTTGCGCGCGGTGGTCTTGCGGGTGGTGGTCTTCTTCGCCGGCGCCGTCTTCTTGGCCGTGGCGGTCGCCTTCTTGGCGGTCGCGGTGGTCTTCTTCGCGGCGGCGGTGGTGGTCGCCTTCTTGGCGGCGGCGGCCGTCTTCTTGGTCGCGGTCGCGGTGGTCTTCTTCGCGGCGGCGGTGGTGGTGGCCTTCTTGACGGCGGCCGTCTTCTTGGTGGCGGCCGTCTTGGTGGCGGCGGCCTTGGTCGCGGTCGCCTTGGTGGCGGTCGCCTTGGTGGCCGTCTTCTTGGCGGCGGCCTTCTTCGCCGGGGTGGCGGCAGCGGCGGCGGCAGCGGCCGTGGCGGCGCGCTTGGTGGCGGCACGCTTGGCGGCCGGGGTGGCGGCGACACCGCTCTTGCCCGGGGTGAGGGAGCCCTTGGGCGCCTTCTTCACCGAGGGGCCTTCCTTCGGCAGCTTCTTGGCGCCGCTGACCAGGTCCTTGAAGCCCTGGCCCGGGCGGAAGCGGGGCACCGAGGTCTTCTTGACCTTGACCTTCTCGCCGGTCTGCGGGTTGCGGGCGAAGCGCGCGGAGCGCTCCACCTTCTCGAAGGTGCCGAAACCGGTGACCGAAACACGGTCGCCGGCCACGACGGCGCGCACCATGGTGTCGAGCACTGCGTCGACGGCCTCTGCGGCAGCCTTGCGACCGCCCAGCTGCTCGGCCACCGCTTCGACAAGCTGAGCCTTGTTCACGTCTTCCCCTTCAGAAACGGGCGCCGGATGATTCCATCCGTTCATTTCGCACGTTAGGTATGTATCTGCGGACTTTCAATTACCAAACGCGCGAATCACCCTAGTGTCGCAATGGATTTGCGCGTCGGCGACCTCAGACGACGGGCGGGCGCCCCTCGTCGAGGTCCTGCACAAAGCGACTCAACCGCCGCGCCGCCTCCGGAAGATCGCGCTTGGCGGCCTCGGTGACGATGAGCAGTTGACGGGTGAGAGCGGTCTTTGCATCGGCAGACACGTTCAGCGCATGCACGCGGTCGTGAGCTTGCTTCAACCGCTCGGCCACAAGCGCGAAGAGCGCTGCGACTTCCGGGTCGTCCGGCTCCTCAGCAGCTGAGGTGGCGGCGTCCGGCCGATCGTCAATTCGGCGTTCGGATCCCCGGCCCGTGGACTCCGGTGACGCGGGTTCGCCGCCCGCGTACGGAGGTTCATGGTGCCGGTGCATGCACTGATTGTGCCATCTACGCGCAGTTGTGCATGCGCGGGGCCCTCCGCCGCAAAACCGAATCGTCAATCCGGGGCCCGCGGACGGGCACAACTCCCGCCCCGGAACGGCGGATGGCCCGCCCCCCCGAGGGGGGAGGCGGGCCATCCGGCGGTTCGTCAGAATGCTTGTTCAGAACGGGCGATCAGGCCGCCGGGAGGGTGCGCGGCTTGAACGCGGGACGGCTCGCCTCGAAGGCCGCGATGTCGGCCTCGTTCCGCAGCGTGATGCTGATGTCGTCCAGTCCGTTGAGCAGCCGCCAACGGAGGTTGTCGTCCAGTTCGAACGGCGCGGTGATGCCCTCGGCCCGCACCTCGCGGGCCTCCAGGTCGACCGTGACGGGGGCGGTCGGGTCCGCCTCGGTCAGCGCCCAGATCCGTTCCACGGTCTCCTGCGGGAGCACCACGGTGAGCAGGCCGTTCTTCAGCGAGTTGCCGCGGAAGATGTCGGCGAAGCGCGAGGAGATCACGGCGTGGAAGCCGTAGTTCTGCAGGGCCCAGACGGCGTGCTCGCGGGAGGAGCCGGTACCGAACTCGGGGCCGGCCACCAGGACGGTGGCGCCCTGCCGCTCGGGCCGGTTGAGGATGAACGACTCGTCCCGGCGCCAGGCCTCGAAAAGGCCGTCCTCGAAACCGGAACGGGTGACTTTCTTCAGCCAATGGGCGGGGATGATCTGGTCCGTGTCGACGTTGCTGCGGCGCAGCGGCACGGCCCGCCCGGTGTGGGTGGTGAACTTCTCCATGCTGCTCAGACCTCCACGGCGGCGCTGGACGCCAGATCGGCGGGGGCCGCCAGGCGGCCCAGGACGGCGGTCGCGGCGGCGACCTGGGGCGAGACCAGGTGGGTGCGGCCGCCCTTGCCCTGGCGGCCCTCGAAGTTGCGGTTCGAGGTCGAGGCGCAGCGCTCGCCGGGGGCGAGCTGGTCCGGGTTCATCCCCAGGCACATCGAGCAGCCCGCGTGCCGCCATTCGGCGCCGGCGGCGGTGAACACCTTGTCCAGGCCCTCCTCGACGGCCTGGAGGGCGACCCGGACGGAGCCCGGGACGACCAGCATCCGCACGCCGTCGGCGATCCGGCGGCCGCGCAGCAGGTCGGCGGCGGCGCGCAGGTCCTCGATCCGGCCGTTGGTGCAGGAGCCGACGAAGACCGCGTCGACCGCGACCTCGCGCAGCGGGGTGCCGGCCTCCAGCCCCATGTAGGCGAGGGCGTTCTCGGCGGCGATCCGCTCCTGCGGGTCGGCGAAGGAGGCCGGGTCCGGCACCGAGGCGCCGAGCGGGGCGCCCTGGCCGGGGTTGGTGCCCCAGGTGACGAAGGGGGTCAGCTCGGCGGCGTCGATGAAGATCTCGTGGTCGAAGACCGCGTCCTCGTCGGTGCCCAGGGTCCGCCAGTACTCGACGGCGGCGTCCCAGTCCTCGCCCTGCGGGGCGTGCGGGCGGCCCTTCAGGTAGGCGAAGGTGGTCTCGTCCGGGGCGATCATGCCGGCCCGGGCGCCCGCCTCGATGGACATGTTGCAGATGGTCATCCGGGCCTCCATGGAGAGGCCGCGGATCGCCGAACCGCGGTACTCCAGGACGTAGCCCTGGCCGCCGCCGGTGCCGATCCGGGTGATGATCGCCAGGATGAGGTCCTTGGCGGTGACGCCCTCGGGCAGTTCGCCCTCGACGGTGATCGCCATGGTCCGGAACGGGGCCAGCGGCAGCGTCTGGGTGGCGAGCACGTGCTCGACCTGGCTGGTGCCGATGCCGAACGCCAGGGCGCCGAACGCGCCGTGGGTGGAGGTGTGGGAATCGCCACAGACCACGGTCGTGCCGGGCTGGGTGAGGCCCAGCTGGGGGCCGACGACGTGCACGACGCCCTGCTCGATGTCGCCGAGGGAGTGGATCCGGACGCCGAACTCGGCCGCGTTCTTGCGCAGGGTCTCCAGCTGGACCCTGGAGACCGGGTCGGCGATCGGCTTGTCGATGTCCAGGGTCGGGGTGTTGTGGTCCTCGGTGGCGATCGTGAGATCGGTGCGGCGGACCGTGCGTCCGGCCAGCCGGAGGCCGTCGAAGGCCTGCGGGCTGGTCACCTCGTGGAGCAGGTGCAGGTCGATGAAGAGCAGGTCGGGCTCGCCCTCCGCGCGCCGCACGACGTGGTCGTCCCAGACCTTCTCTGCGAGTGTCCGTCCCATCGGATTCCCTCCAGCCGGCCGCGTTGCCGGCCTTCTCGTGTCGTCGAGGTCAAAGCTGTCGCGGCCCGGTGCGGCACGCGACGAGCGACCTGCACACCGGATCGGTGTCCACGATGCGGACACCTCGGCGGGGTCGCATCCTGGATGTCTCCCGGGCTGCTGCATCCAGAGTGGCGCTTTTCGCAGAAGATTGAACTTGCGTCTCGCGGAATGAGACTGCAGTCTTAGCGCATGGACAACTCTAGCGGCGTCGGCGTGCTCGACAAGGCCGCTCTGGTGCTGAGCGCACTGGAGTCGGGCCCCGCCACGTTGGCGGGGCTGGTCGCCGCCACCGGTCTGGCGCGCCCCACGGCCCACAGACTCGCCGTCGCACTCGAACACCACCGTCTGGTCACCAGGGACATGCAGGGCCGGTTCATCCTCGGCCCGCGCCTGTCCGAACTCTCCGCCGCGGCGGGCGAGGACCGGCTGCTCGCCACCGCGGGCCCGGTCCTGACCCACCTGCGCGACGTCACCGGCGAGAGCGCACAGCTCTACCGCCGGCAGGGCGAGATGCGGATCTGTGTCGCGGCCGCCGAGCGGCTCTCCGGTCTGCGGGACACCGTCCCGGTCGGCAGCACCCTGCCGATGAAGGCCGGCTCGGCCGCCCAGGTCCTGCTGGCCTGGGAGGAGCCCGAGCGGCTGCACCGCGGCCTCCAGGGCGCCCGGTTCACCGCCACCGCGCTGAGCGGCGTCCGGCGGCGCGGCTGGGCCCAGTCGATCGGCGAGCGGGAGCCGGGCGTCGCCTCCGTCTCCGCGCCGGTCCGCGGCCCCTCCAACCGCGTCGTGGCCGCCGTTTCGGTCTCCGGGCCGATCGAGCGCCTGACCCGTCACCCCGGGCGGCTGCACGCCCAGGCCATCATCGAGGCCGCCAACCGGCTCACCGAGGCCCTGCGCCGCAGCTGACCCGCCCGTCCCCCACCCACCCCCACGCCTTCCCCGGACTCCCCCGCACTCTCCCCCCACCGAAAAACCGTGAAGGGCCCCGCTCGCTGTCGAGCGGGGCCCTTCGGACGGGGTTCCGACGGATTCCCGGTGGATTCCCGGCGCGGCCCGGGAAATCAAAAAAGACCCCGGGGACCGGGGCCTTTCTTTTCTGGCTGGGGTACCAGGACTCGAACCTAGACTAAATGAACCAGAATCACTCGTGCTGCCAATTACACCATACCCCAACACAAAGCAATCAGCCGATGAGCAACCCCATCGGCTTCCTGCTTCAGTACCCCCGACCGGATTCGAACCGGCGCTACTGCCGTGAGAGGGCAGCGTGCTAGGCCGCTACACAACGGGGGCATCCTGGCGATTCCTTGCGGAATCAGTACCCCCGACCGGATTCGAACCGGCGCTACTGCCGTGAGAGGGCAGCGTGCTAGGCCGCTACACAACGGGGGCTTTCCAGGCAGTCCCTTGCGGGACCAGTACCCCCGACCGGATTCGAACCGGCGCTACTGCCGTGAGAGGGCAGCGTGCTAGGCCGCTACACAACGGGGGCTTGTCTTCACTTGTCGCGGTGTGGACCGCGGGTACTGCGCTGGGGTACCAGGACTCGAACCTAGACTAAATGAACCAGAATCACTCGTGCTGCCAATTACACCATACCCCACCAGAGTTGAACCCCTGTCGGGGACCATCTCGGGCTTGCGCCTCCCGCTCGGCTCCGTCGGGGGCTTTGACTCCCTCGTCGTTGCCCTCCCGGGCGGCGCAGAAAGAACATTACCCGACGTCCGCCCCGGCTCCAAAATCGATAACCCCAGGCAGCGGGAAGGGGGCCGTCCGGTGACCTCCGGGGGCGCCGCGGGCCCGGCGCCGAGGCCGGGCCCGCGGGGGTGCCGCCGGCGTCCGGCGACCGGTCCGACGGGCTCGCTAGCCGCGCTTGACCACCTTGTTGGCGAGGGTGCCGATGCCCTCGACGGTGACCGCGACCTCGTCGCCGACCTGGATCGGGCCCACCCCGGCCGGGGTGCCGGTGAGGACGACGTCGCCGGGCAGCAGCGTCATGGCCTCGGAGATGTGGACGATCAGCTCGGCGACCGAGCGGACCATCAGGGAGGTGCGGCCGGTCTGCCGGAGCTCCCCGTTGACCGTGCAGGTGACGGCGAGGTCGGAGGGGTCGAGGTCGGTCTCGATCCACGGGCCGAGCGGGCAGGCGGTGTCGAAGCCCTTGGCGCGGGCCCACTGGCCCTCGCGCTGCTGGACGTCGCGGGCGGTGACGTCGTTGGCGCAGGTGTAGCCGAGGATCACCTCGGGGACCCGCTCCAGCGGCACCTCGCGGCACATCCGGCCGATCACCACGGCCAGTTCCGCCTCGTGCTGGACGTCCGAGGAGAACGGCGGGTAGGCGATGCTCTCGGTCGGCCCGATCACCGAGGTGGAGGGCTTGAAGAAGGTGAGCGGGACGTCCGGGACGGCGTTGCCCAGCTCGGCGGCGTGCGCGGCGTAGTTGCGGCCGACCGCCACGATCTTGTTGGGCAGGATCGGGCTCAGCAGCCGGACGTCCTGGAACCGGTAGCTCTCACCGGTCGGCCGGGGCTGGCCGAACGGGTGGCCCGCCAGCCCGTGGACCACCAGGGACTCGGGCCGCGCCGGGTCCCCCTCGACCACACCGAAGGAGACGCTGCCGGCGGCAGGACTCCCTTCCCGGACGGAAAACCTGGCAATGCGCACGGCTCGGGCACCCCTCGCGTCGTCGGCCGCCCGGGGCGCGCCCGGGCGCTGGTGGAGGCCGGTCCCACTTCGGACCCGGCCCCGCTCAATCGCCGCCCAGGCTATCGCGCGGGCCCCGGACCGGCCGCTCCACCGGCCCGGGGTGTCCGGACGCCGGCGGGGGTGCCCGGGTACGCGAAGGGCCCCGCCACCGGGGTGGCGGGGCCCTTCAGGGCGTATGCGGAACGCTTCAGTCCTGCGGGACGTTCACCACCGGAGCGACCATCAGCCGGGTGCGGCGCGGGTTGGCGGTGGAGGTCGGCAGGTCGGTCGGGTAGGCCACGGCCTCCGGCCGGCGGGCGCCGGGGATCTGGCCGAAGTCCTCGACCGAGGCCAGCGTCGTCCGGCGCGGGTTCGCGGTGGAATTGGCGGACAGCGTGGACTCGGCGGCCTTCTTCGCCTGGGACATCTCGTCAGCACCTCAAGGTCGTGGCCGGGCGACCGACCGCGATCGGCCCCGGCCTGAGTGATTCGGGAGGATTCTGGGCAGGCTGATCGGGGCCGTGCTCCGGATACCGCAAGGTTACGGATCTCTTTCCACAGGCACCGTGACCAAAGCTACACATTCATCTGTGATTTTCGTCACAAATCATGGAACATAACTCCGATATCCGACATGTCGCTGCATCAGTTTTTACCGGCATATCGGATATATCGGTCATACCCGAAGCGCCGTGCATCAGGTTGATCTCGGCTCAGCTTGGCATGTATCTGACGAGTGTCCGAAAAAGGCGGTATTCAGGTCCGGTTGCCGTACAGACCGTGAGATTCCGCGCGCGTTCGGTAGTGCCGCCCGATGTGCCCCGCTCGCCCTTGTTGGGATTCCCCGGCTGTGCTGGAATGCCACGGACCGTGGGTAGGGAGTACTCCACCCCGGTGACCCGCTCTCCCGGACCGGCCGGGGTGCGGATGGAAACTCCACACCGTCCAGGCTGCGGCGACGCGGCGGGACGCCCGGTCCAGAGGTTGCGACGCCAGTGCAGGGACGTTTCAAAAGGGGTAGCGGCGGCGCGGGTGACCCTGAGTCGCGTGAGCCGGTGGCAGCCCCCCAGCAGGCGGCGGCCCCCGGCGGTCCGGCCGAACCGACGCCCGACGTGATCGGGCGGCCCGAGGACGAGGGCGCGGAGCGGAAGTCGGCCCGGGGCAAGCTCCGGTCCTCCCTGACCCGCCGCCGGGCCAAGGGCATGAGCCGGCTCGCCATGCGCAACTGGCGCATCCGCAGCAAGCTGATCGCGCTGCTCGCGCTCCCGGTCATGGTCGCGCTGGTCCTCGGTGGCCTGCGCATCCAGACCTCGCTCGAGACCTCGCAGCAGCTGGCCCAGATGGCCAACCTCTCCGACCTGGCCAAGAAGGCGACCGACCTCGCCAACGCCCTGCAGAACGAGCGGGACGTCAGCGCGGGGCCGATGACCAACAAGCCCAACGCGCCGCTGGACGACGACATCGTCGCCGCCCGCAAGGTCACCGACGACCTCAGCCGCACCTTCACCGCGTCCGCGGACAAGTTCGAGAACCTCGAACTCTCCGGCGGAAAGGCCCTGCTGTTCCAGATCCGCAAGGACCTGAACTCGGTCTCCGACGCGCGTGGCAACCCGTACCAGAACAACCAGAACATCCAGGCCACGATCACCGCCTACGACGTGATCATCCGCGACCTGCTGTCGATCACCCAGGACATCGCGCTCGCGTCCAACAACCGCGAGCTGGTCCGCGCGACCCGTGCCCTGCAGCAGTTCTCGCTCGCCAAGAACTCCACCTCGCAGCAGCGCGCGCTGATCAGCGCCGCGCTCGCCAACCCGGGCGGCCCGGACCTCAGCCTGAGCGACGAGTCCTTCGGTATCCGGTTGAAGTCGTCCTACGACAACGCGCTGACCGGCTTCAACAACATCTACACCTCGCACGACCTGGACAACCTGCGCGGCCAGCTGAGCTACAACTCGGTCGTCGCCGCGGCCGACCGCTACGCGCGCTCGATCCTGCAGCAGAGCGGTATCCACCAGAGCGAGGTCGTCAGCTACAAGGACTGGTACGAGCAGTCCACCGCCAAGATCGCCGCCGAGCGCCGGATCGAGTCCAAGCTCATCGAGGACCTCGACGGAAAGGCCCAGGAGCTCCAGTCCCAGGCCGACACCGAGGCCCTGATCATCGGTGCCGCCGTCGCGCTGGTGCTGCTCGTCGCCCTCGGTGGCGCCGGTCTGATCGCCCGCTCGATGGTGCGCTCGCTGACCCGGCTCCAGTCCGCGGCCGAGGACGTCGCCGAGCGGCGACTGCCCGAACTGGTCAAGACGCTCTCCGAGACCGACCCGCACGACGTCGACGTCGCCGTCGAACCCGTCGGCGTCGACTCCGCGGACGAGATCGGCCACGTGGCCCACGCCTTCGACATGGTGCACAGCGAGGCCGTCCGCCTCGCCGCCGAGCAGGCCCTCCTCCGCGGCAACATCAACGCGATGTTCACCAACCTCTCGCGCCGCAGCCAGGGCCTCATCCAGCGCCAGCTGTCGCTCATCTCCGAGCTGGAGAGCCGCGAGGCGGACCCGGACCAGCTGGCCAACCTCTTCAAGCTGGACCACCTCGCGACCCGTATGCGCCGCAACGGCGAAAACCTCCTCGTCCTCGCCGGCGAGGACCCGGGCCGCCGTTGGACCCGCCCCGTCCCGCTGGTCGACGTGCTCCGCGCCGCCGCCTCCGAGGTGGAGCAGTACGAGCGCATCGAACTCGCCGCCGTGCCGTCGGCCGAGGTCGCCGGCCGCGTCGTCAACGACCTCGTCCACCTGCTCGCCGAGCTGCTGGAGAACGCCACCTCGTTCTCCAGCCCGCAGACCCGCGTCCGGGTCACCGGCCACGCCCTGCCGGACGGCCGGGTGCTGGTCGAGATCCACGACACCGGTATCGGTCTCAGCCCCGACGACCTCGCCGAGATCAACGAGCGCCTCGCCAACCCGCCGACGGTGGACGTCTCCGTCTCCCGCCGAATGGGCCTCTTCGTGGTCGGCCGCCTGTCCCTGCGACACGGCATCCGCATCCAGCTCCGCCCCAGCGACTCCGGTGGCACCACCGCGCTGGTCATGCTCCCGGTGGACGTCACCAACTCCGCCGACCGTCGCGGCGCCGGTCGCCCCGGCGGCGGCCAGCAGCCCAAGCAGCAGCGCGGGGTCGCCCCGACGCCGCGCCAGCAGCGCCAGATGCCGGCCGGCCAGGGCGGCCGCGCAGGCGACCGGGCCGCGCTCGGCCAGGCTCCGGCGGGCGGTGCCCCGCAGGGCCGGCCGCAGCTCGGCCAGGGCGGCCCCGGCCCGTCCGGCGGCCAGGGTGCCCAGGGCGCCCCCGCCGGTGGTCTGCCGACCCGCCAGATCGGCCAGTCGCTGCGGGAGAACGCGCCGCAGGCCGGTCGCCCGGGCACGCCCAACCAGCAGGGTCCGGGCCAGCAGGCCCCCAACCAGCAGGGCCCCGGCCAGCAGGGCCCCGGCCAGCAGGCGCCGAACCAGCAGGGCGGCCAGGGCCGACCGGCTCCCGGCCGTCAGGCCCCGCCGCAGCAGGGCGCCCCGAACCAGCAGGGCGGCCTCCCGCAGCGCTCCCCCGGTCGCCAGGGCCCGCCGCAGGGCGCCCCCGGTGGTCTGCCCCGGCGCGACCGCCAGCCCGGCGGCCCCCAGGGTCCGCAGGGTCAGCAGGGTC
This sequence comes from Kitasatospora purpeofusca, assembly GCF_000718025.1. Lineage (GTDB taxonomy): Bacteria > Actinomycetota > Actinomycetes > Streptomycetales > Streptomycetaceae > Kitasatospora > Kitasatospora purpeofusca. The sequence continues at coordinate 2,104 of NZ_JODS01000026.1, read as the reverse complement.
AGCAGCAGAACGGTCCGCAGCAGAGCGGTCCGGGGGCACGCCGCCCCGGCCAGGAGCGTCCGCAGGGCGCCGGTGCCCCCGCCGCCCGCGGCGCCGAGCAGCCGCAGCACGGCTGGGCCGACCAGCCGGGCCGCCCCGGCGCGCCGGCACCGCAGGGTGCCCGCCCCGGCGAGCGTCCGCAGGACGGGCTGCCGCAGCGCCAGCGCCCCGGCCAGGGCCGTCCCGGTCCGCAGGGCCGTCCGGCGCAGGGTCCGCAGGGCCCGCAGCAGGGTCAGGGCGGCCGTCCGCAGCAGCCCGCCCAGGGCAACCGCCCGCAGCCGGGCCAGCAGCAGCCGCTGCCGCAGGCCCCGCAGCCCCAGCCGCTGCCGGCCGCCGACGCCTCCTCGATGGAGAGCACCCAGCAGATGGCCCGGCCGCGGTTCGAGGCCAGTGACATCGACCCGCGCGACCCGCTGGGCCTCGGCCTGGTGGAGCCGGTGCTGCCGAGCGTGCCGAACCCGGGCCGCCCGGAGCGCAACGTCCAGCAGCCGCAGGCGCCTCAGCAGCAGGTGCAGCCCCAGCAGCCGCCCGTGCGGCAGGAGCCGATGGCGCTGCCGTCCGGCCCGTCCGAGGGCGGGGCGCCGGCCGAGCAGGGCTGGTACCGCGAGGAGGGCCGCCCGGGCGAGCAGGCGTACCAGCCGCGCCGTCCCGGCACCACGGCCCCGGGCTTCCCGGCGCAGGAGGGTCAGCGACAGGCCCCCCAGGGCCGGCCGCAGCGACCGCAGGGCCCGCAGCAGCAGGCACCGCAGCAGCGGCAGCCGCAGCAGGCCCAGGCACCGCAGGCCCAGCAGCCGCACCAGCAGCAGGCACCGCAGGCCCAGGCTCCGCAGTCGCGGCCCGAGCAGCAGGCCCAGCAGCCGCACGGCCAGCAGCCGCAGGCCCCGCAGCAGGTCCCGGGCCAGCCGCAGCCGGGCGAGGCACCGTGGCGCCCGTCCGCCAACGACGAGCGCTGGCGCCGGGCCGAGCAGGTCCGCGAGCCCTCGACCAGCGGGGTCACCATGTCGGGCCTCCCCCGGCGCACCCCGCAGGCCAACCTGGTCTCCGGGACCGCCGAGTCGTCCCCGCTGACGGGTCCGCAGGTGTCCCGCGCGCCCGAGGAGGTGCGCGGCCGCCTGACCAACCTGCGCCGCGGCATCCAGCAGGGCCGCCGGGCCGGCCCAGCTCGCCGCCGTCGCCTCCGGCCTCACCTCCCTCACGACCGGCGCCAGCCGGATCTTCGAGGGCGGCGAGGTCAACCAGACCGTGGTCGAGATGGAGCGGGGCTTCCTCTTCCTGATGGCCGTCAGCGACGGCTCCGCCCTCGCCGTCCTGGCCGCCCCCGACTCCGACATCGGGCTGGTCGGCTACGAGATGGCCCTCCTCGTCGACCGCGCCGGCGCGGTCCTCACCCCCGCACTCCGCGCAGAACTCCAGGGCAGTCTCCTGCACTGAGTCGCCCTGAGCGGTACTTCAACCGTCCCACCTCCCCGCCGGGTCCGACCCGACCGGACCCGGCGTTCCGCCCTCAGCTACCCTCAGGCAGCTGATTTCGCCTCAGCTGGCATCGCCCCAGCTGGAACCGGCTGCCCCAGGCTGCAGCACAAGGAGGACCCATGACCCCGCCTTCGAATCCCGCCGGCTCGTACGGCAACGGGTACGGCAGCGGCTACGGCGGGCAGCAGTCCGACGGCTACGAGCAGCAGCCGCTGGTCCGCCCGTACGCGATGACCGGTGGCCGCACCCGGCCGCGGTACCAGCTCGCGATCGAGGCCCTGATCTCGACCACCGGCTCCGCCGAGCGGACCGGTGGCCTGCTGCCCGAGCACGCCCGGATCGTCAACCTCTGCCGAGAGGTCAAGTCCATCGCGGAGATCTCCGCGCTCGCCGGTGTCCCGCTCGGTGTCGCCCGGATCCTCGTGGCCGACCTGGCCGAGGCCGGTCTCGTCGCCATCCACCAGCCCGCCGCCGCGGGCGAGTCGGGCGGAACGCCCGACGTCACGCTGCTCGAAAGGGTCCTCAGTGGACTTCGCAAGCTCTAACGCGGCCGCCCCCACCCGCGCCACCACCTCCGCGAAGATCGTCGTCG
>NZ_JODS01000025.1 GCF_000718025.1 Kitasatospora purpeofusca | reverse complement strand
GCCCGGTTACATTCCGAACCCGGAAGCTAAGCCTCACAGCGCCGATGGTACTGCAGGGGGGACCCTGTGGGAGAGTAGGACGCCGCCGAACAATCATTCCAAAAAGACCCCCTCCGGTTCAGGAGGGGGTCTTTTTGCGTTAACGTCTCCCCACCATGTCCGAGCTCGGTGGAGAGGCACGAACCGTTGCAGAACCTGACGCTTACCTGGCAGTCCGCCGGGGGTACCGCGGCCGTGCTCTACGGGGGCTCGTTCGTGGCGGCCCGGGTGCGGCGGCCCGGTGTCTCGACGGTCCTGCGGGAGGCCGGCACCCTGCTCGCGCTGTTCTCGCTCTGGCAGCTGGTCGGACGCCTCTCGCTGATGAGCACCGAACACGCCCTGGACCGCGCCCGCTGGATCCACGCGACGGAACTGGCGGCCGGGCTGCCGGACGAAGCCTCCTGGCAGTCGGCGGTGACGCCGTACCCGGTGCTGGTGAAGCTCGCGAACTACTACTACGCGTCGATGCACTTCACCGTGATGATCGCGGTGCTGGTCTGGGTCTTCCTCAGACACCGGGAGCGGTACGCCTGGGTGCGGACCACGGTGGTGATCACGACGGCGGTCTGTCTGGCCGTCCAGTTCATCCCGGTGGCGCCGCCCCGGATGCTGCCGGAGAAGGGGTTCGTCGACGTCGCGGCGGAGTACGGGCAGTCGGTGTACGGCGGTGGGGTCGGCGGGCTGGTGCAGGCCGCGCAGCTGTCGGCGATGCCGTCCGTCCATGTGGCGTGGTGCGTGCTGGTGGCGGTCGCGGTGGTGCGGGTCTCGCGGAGCCCGCTGCGCTGGTTGATGGTGCTGCACCCGGTGCTGACGGTCGCGGTCGTGGTGGTGACGGCCAACCACTTCTGGGCGGACGGTCTGGTCGCGGTGGCGATCCTGCTGCTGGCGTACGCGGCGCAGAGCGGCTTCGCGCGCTGGCGGGCCCGGAGCACGGCGGACGTCCGGCCGGAGGCCGGACGGGACCGGGTGGGTGCCCGCGGCTGAGCGGGCGCGCGGCATGCCGGTGGGCCGGGCCCCGTGGGGGGAGGGTCCGGCCCACCGGTGCACCCGCCGTTACTTGACCGGCAGGGCGTCACGGCCCCACGCGCTGTTGGTCAGCGACGCGGTGGCCCAGTACCAGGCCGCCAGCCCGGAGGCTGCGGCGATCCAGCCGGCCGCCTTGGCGAGGCCGCCGGAGGTGTTGAAGGTGGCGATCGCGGAGAGGAACAGCGAGACCGTCAGCAGGCCGTAGACCGCGCGGCTGAGCAGACCGGCGTTCCAGCTGGCCGCGGTCAGGGTGAGTGCGAGCAGGGCCCACAGCAGCAGGAACAGGCCGGCCGCGTTCTTGCCGGCGCCGGAGGCCGTGGACCAGGTGGCCCAGAAGGCGCCGAGGCTGGTGAAGGCCGTCCCGGTGAAGCCCTCGCCGCCGCGGAGCTGCCAGAGGCCGGCGACGAACAGGGTGATGCCGCCGAGGATGTGGGCGAGATGGGCCGAGTTCGCCGCGGCTGTGCCGCTGAACAGGCCGGTCGAGAGAACGCCGTAGGCGAGGAGGGTCAGGCCGAGTGCGAGGTAACCGAGGTTACCCGCGTCGGCGCCGGTGGAGCGGGCGTTCAGTGCCCCGGTAGCTTCATTGCTCACCGGAGGCTCCTTTCACTCATGGGCGCGCGCAAGGGCGCAGTGAACGCGGGATGAGTTTCGATGAGGTGAAGGCGCGCGACCGCGCCGGGTGCGCACGGCTGGAGCGTGCGACGGCTGCGGTCAGAAAGCTGGGCCAGCGAAAGAGCCGCTGGTCACGTCCCCTCCGGGGGATTCCCCGGTGAGATCGGTGTACCCACGGTGAGCGGGCTTGTACCCTTGTGAATCGCACATTTTGTGTCGCCGGCCCGTCGCGGATCGTTCAGGCTGCGACAGCCGGTCGGACAGGCCCGGTCGGGCTCAGGTGGTCCGCTGGGTGGGCACCCGCAGGGTGAGGATGGCCATGTCGTCGGACGGCGGCTCGGGGGCGAAGCGTTCGACCGCCCGCTGCACGCGCAGCGCGACCGCCCCGGCGGTGAGGCCGGTGCAGCCGGTGAGCACCTCGGCGAGACCGTCGTCGCCCAGCATCCGCAGGCCCTCGCGGCGCTCGGTGACGCCGTCGGTGACGCAGAGCAGGACCTCGCCGGGGTGGAGCACCAGGTGCTCGGCGGTGAGGTCGAGTTCGTCCATGACGCCGAGCAGCGGCTGCGGGGTGGCGGCCCGGTCGACCCGGCCGTCGGTGCGCAGCCGCAGGGGCAGCGGATGGCCGGCGCAGACCATGGAGAGTTCGGTGCTGCCGTCGGGGCGGGGGGTCAGCTCGCCGTAGAGCAGGGTGAGGAAGCGGCTGCGCGAACCCTCGTCCAGGATGGCGGTGTTGAGCCGGCTGAGGACCTGCGGGGCGTCCAGGCCCTCGCGGGCGAGCAGTCGCAGCGAGTGCCGGGCGAGGCCGGTCACCGAGGCGGCCTCGGGGCCGGTGCCGCAGACGTCGCCGATGGCGAAGCCGTAGGTGCCCTCGCGGATCGGGAAGAGGTCGTAGAAGTCGCCGCCGACCTCGTTGCCCTCGCCGGCGGCCTGGTAGTAGACGTCCACCTCGACGCCCGGGATGTCGGGCAGGTCCGGCGGCAGCAGGCTGCGCTGCAGGGCCTGGCTGGTGGCCGTGCGCTCGGAGTAGAGCCGGGAGTTGTCCAGGGCGAGGGCGGCCCGGCGGGAGAGGTCCTCGGCGAGTTCCAGGACCTCCTGACGGAACCGGACGCCGGCCGGGGTGCCGAGGGCGAGCAGGCCGATCACCCGGTTGCGGGCGGTCAGTGGCAGGACGACGGTCTCGCCGAGGAGGCCGCCGAGGCCGGGCTCGTCGGCGAAGCCGCTGCCGTCGGCGGTCTCGGTGGGGCCGGCCCAGAAGCGGGCGCCGTGGGTGGGGCCGGTGTCCGGGGCGGCGGTCTTGTCGAGCAGGGCGCGCAGCGGGTCGATCCGGTCCTCGTCCTCGTGCAGGACGAAGGCCAGCGAGGCGGGGGCGCCGTGGTCGCCGTTGGTGTAGACGGCGCACCAGGAGGCGAGGGTGGGGACGGCCATCTGGGCCATCAGGGCGAGGGTCTGCTCGTGTTCGAGGGTGCCGGCCAGCAGGTCGGAGGCTTCGACCAGGAAGGACAGCGAGCCGCGGCGCAGCCGTTCGAGCTCGGTGAGCCGGGTGGACTCGACGGCGAGGGCGAGCCGGTCGGCGGCGGACTGCAGCCGCAGCGCGTCCTCGTTGTCGTAGCGGCCGGGGGCGGCGGTGGCGATGCCGAGCGAGCCGATCAGCCGGCCCTCCACTTTGAGCGGGACGGTGAGCAGGGAGCGCAGCGCGCTGCCGTCCAGGACGCTGCGGCCGGTGGGCCGGGCGGTGAGGTCCTCGTGCACCGAGGGGAGGCGGGGCGAGTCGTAGCGGTTGCCGGTGTCGACCGGGAAGCGGGTGTGCGGCCGGATCGCGGCGGGCAGTCCGGTGGTGGCGCGGAGCTCGAACTCGGTCTCGTCCTCGGTGGTGAGCAGCAGGTAGGCGGCGTCGGCGTCGAGCAGGTCGCGGGCGCGTTCGACGGTGTGCTGCAGCAGGGTGTCGAGGTCCTCGCCGCTGGCGAGGCCGGCCAGCAGGTCGAGCCGGGGTGCCGGTTCGGCGCGGTCGCCGGGCAGGGCGCGGGCGGGGGAGCGCAGGACGGCGCGCTCGTCGTCGAGGACCAGCAGGCAGAGCGTGGACGGGGTGCCGTCGGTGTCGCGCAGGCGGACCTGGACGCCGTAGACGTCGACGGTGGTGCCGTCGGCGCGGCGCAGCGCGTAGCCGCCCTCCCAGCGGGCGAGCCGCAGGGTGGCGGCGAGGCCGAGGCCGGCCTCGGCGGGCTGCGGCCAGACGGCGAGGTCGGCCCAGGGGCGGCCGAGCACGGTGTCGGCGGGGTGCTGGAACAGCGCCTCGGCGTCGGGGTTCCAGGCGAGTACCCGGCCGTCGTCGTCGAGCTGGACGACGGCGACGTGCACCGGGCCGCTGCTGCGGGGCAGTTCGCCGCCGGGGGCGGCGGGCAGCGCGTAGCGGGTGCCGGCGGTGTGCGCGGGCAGGGCGAGCCGGAACCAGACGGTCTTGCGGCCGGAGCCGTACTCGACGCCCCAGCGTTCGGCGAGGGCGGCGCACATCAGCAGGCCCCGGCCGCCCTCGCCGTCGGCGTCGGCGTAGTGGTCGGAGGCGGTGGTGGGGACGTCGGCGAAGGTGGGCAGGCCGCGTTCGGGGTGGTGGTCGGTGACCTCGATCCTGACCGTGCCGTCCTCGCGCAGGCAGCAGACCTCGGCGGCGGTGCCGGCGTGCACGACGGCGTTGGTGACGAGTTCGCTGACCAGGACCACGGCGTCGTCGACGACCTCGGGCAGGCCCCAGCCCAGCAGCGCGTCCCGGACGAAGGCGCGGGCGGCGGAGGCCGACCGGCCCACGGGTTCGAAGGTGGCGGCTGCGCGCGCGGTGACCACGTTGCCACGTCTCCTCTGCTCTGGCCCTGACTGCCCGGGGGTCGGCCTCGACTCCCGGTGCGTGCCGGCGGGTGGCGGCGACGCTGGGGCGGGTCGGTGGCCCGGTGCAGCGCTCCACCCTACTTTCCGCTTGGTTCCCCGTGGGGGCGGGGCGTCGAAACAGGCACCGGAGGGTGATTCTGCCCACCCGTTTCGGACCGGGCGGTACCAACCGAGCGCAACCGGTCTTGTACCGGGCGCGAGTGCTGCCAGACTGGGGGGTCCGCGATGTCCGTTCGGAGCAGTACGGTCGTTGCGGGTTCCGGTGGACCCGAGGGGCCCACCGGGACGTACACCGGGACGGTTCCCGGCGGCGGGCCCCGGCGGGGCGCGGCCGCGGGGGCCCGGACAGTTCACGATCTGGGAGGGGCCCGTTGAGTTCGGCCACCAAGGACGCAACCGGTACGACGCCGCCCGCTCAGCGTGGCGGGCGGTCCGGGGCCGCGCCGCGGAGCGCGGCCGGTCGGCGTGCCAACCACAACCGCGGCGCCGAGCCGGCCGAGCTGCGCAAGCTGCTGGCCGCGCTGACGGCGATGCGGGACGGAAACTTCCGGCGCCGGCTGACGGTGCCCGGGGACGGACCGCTGGCGGAGATCGCCGCGGTGTTCAACGAGGTGGCGGAGCGCAACCAGCACCTGACGGGCGAGCTGGCCCGGGTGCGCCGCGCGGTGGGCCGCGAGGGTCGGCTGAACGAGCGGCTGGAGACCGGGGCCGGCGAGGGCGCCTGGATGGCGGCGGTCGACAACTGCAACGCGCTGATCGACGACCTGGCGCGGCCGATGGCCGAGGTGGGCCGGGTGCTGAGCTCGATCGCCGAGGGCGACCTGGACCAGAAGATGGAGCTGCGCTCGCTGCACAGCAACGGGGTGAGCCACCCGTTGCGCGGCGAGTACCTGAAGATCGGCCGTACCGTCAACGGGCTGGTGGACCAGCTGTCGGAGTTCACCGACGAGGTGACCCGGGTGGCCCGCGAGGTCGGTACCGAGGGCAAGCTGGGCGGCCAGGCGAAGGTCCGCAGCGTCTCCGGCAGCTGGAAGGACCTCGCGGACTCGGTCAACACCATGGCCGGCCGGCTGACGGCGCAGGTGCGCAACATCGCGCAGGTGACGACCGCGGTGGCCAAGGGCGACCTGTCCCGCAAGGTGACGGTCGAAGTGGCCGGCGAGATGCTGGAGCTGAAGAACACCGTCAACACGATGGTGGACCAGCTGAACGGCTTCGCGGCCCAGGTGACCAGCGTGGCCCGGGACGTGGGTACCGAGGGCCGGCTGGGCGGCCAGGCGCAGGTGCCGGGTGTCGCCGGGGTCTGGCGGGACCTCACCGACTCGGTGAACTTCATGGCGGACAATCTGACGGGTCAGGTCCGCAGCATCGCCCAGGTGACCACGGCGGTGGCGCGCGGCGACCTCTCGCAGAAGATCGAGGTGGACGCGCGCGGGGAGATCCTGGAGCTGAAGAACACCATCAACACGATGGTGGACCAGCTCTCGGGCTTCGCCGAGCAGGTGACCCGGGTGGCCCGGCAGGTGGGTACCGAGGGGCGGCTCGGCGGTCAGGCGCAGGTGCCGTGGGCGGCCGGGGTCTGGCGGGACCTCACCGACAACGTCAACTTCATGGCGAACAACCTCACCGACCAGGTGCGGAACATCGCCCAGGTGACCACGGCGGTGGCCCGGGGCGACCTCTCGCAGAAGATCCAGGTGGACGCCCGGGGCGAGATCCTGGAGCTGAAGAACACCATCAACACCATGGTCGACCAGTTGTTCTCGTTCGCGGACGAGGTGACCAGGGTGGCCAGGGACGTCGGCACCGAGGGCATCCTCGGCGGTCAGGCGAGCGTGCCGGGGGTGTCCGGCACCTGGAAGGACCTCACCAACAGCGTCAACCTGATGGCCAACAACCTGACCAGCCAGGTCCGCAACATCGCCGAGGTGACCACCGCGGTGGCCCGCGGGGACGTCTCGAAGAAGATCACCGTCGATGCCCGGGGCGAGATCCTGGAGCTGGTCACCACCGTGAACACCATGGTGGACCAGTTGTCGGCGTTCGCCGACGAGGTGACCCGGGTGGCGCGCGAGGTGGGTACCGAGGGCAACCTCGGCGGACAGGCCCGGGTGCGCGGGGTGTCGGGCATCTGGAAGGACCTGACCGACAACGTCAACTTCATGGCCTCGAACCTCACCAGCCAGGTGCGGAACATCGCCGAGGTGGCGACGGCGGTGGCCTCGGGCGACCTCTCCAAGAAGATCACCATCGAGGCGCAGGGCGAGGTCGCGGCGCTGGCCGGGACGCTCAACACCATGGTCGACCAGCTGTCCGCGTTCGCGGTGGAGGTCACCCGGGTGGCCCGCGAGGTGGGCACCGACGGCATCCTGGGCGGCCAGGCGGGGGTGCCGGGCGTGGCCGGCATCTGGAAGGACCTGACCGACAACGTCAACCTGATGGCGAACAACCTGACCGGTCAGGTGCGGAACATCGCGCTGGTGATCACGGCGGTGGCGCGCGGCGACCTGTCGCAGAAGATCGACGTCGACGCGCGCGGCGAGATCCTGGAGCTCAAGACCAGCATCAACACCATGGTGGACCAGCTGTCGGCGTTCGCCGACGAGGTCACCCGGGTCGCCCGCGAGGTGGGTACCGACGGGCGGCTCGGCGGCCAGGCCCGGGTGCCGGGCGTGGACGGCACCTGGCAGGACCTCACCGAGTCCGTCAACGAGCTGGCGAACAACCTCACCCGGCAGGTGCGCGCGATCGCCCAGGTCGCCACCGCGGTGACCCGGGGCGACCTGTCGCTGCGGATCGACGTGGACGCCGCCGGCGAGCTCGACGAGCTCAAGGACAACATCAACCAGATGATCGCCAACCTGCGCGAGACCACCCGCACCAACCAGGAGCAGGACTGGCTGAAGACCAACCTGGCCCGGATCTCCGGTCTGCTCCAGGGCCGGCGCGATCTGGAGGCGGTGGCCTCGCTGATCATGACCGAGCTCACCCCGGTGGTCTCGGCCCAGCACGGCGCCTTCTTCCTCGCCCAGCCGGCCGGCCGCACCGCCGAGCTGATCACGGAGGACGACGACGAGAACGACACCGTGCTGCGGCTGATCGGCAGCTACGGCTACCAGCGCCGGGCGATGCCGACCACCTTCCACCCCGGTGAGTCGCTGATCGGCCAGGCCGCGGTGGAGAAGCGGGCGATCATCCTCAAGGAGGCGCCGCCCGGGTACCTGAAGATCGCCTCCGGTCTGGGCGAGGCCTCGCCGGCCCACATCGTGGTGCTGCCGGTGCTGTTCGAGGGCCGGCTGCTGGGGGTGATCGAGCTGGCCACCTTCAGCTCCTTCACCACCGTCGCGCTGGACTTCCTCAACCAGATCGCCGACCTCATCGGCGTCACCGTCAACACCATCAGCGTCAACACCAAGACCGAGGGCCTGCTGCTGGAGTCCCAGCGGCTGACTGCGGAACTCTCGATGCGGTCGGCGGAGTTGGAGGCGCGCCAGGAGGAACTGGAGCGCACCAACGAGGAGTTGCAGGAGAAGGCCGAGCAACTCGCTCAGCAGAACCGTGACATCGAGATCAAGAACAGCGAGATCGAGGAGGCGCGGCAGGTGCTGGAGGAGCGCGCCGAACAGCTCGCGCTGGCCTCCCGGTACAAGAGCGAGTTCCTCGCCAACATGTCGCACGAGCTGCGCACCCCGCTGAACTCGCTGCTGATCCTGGCCAAGCTGCTCTCCGACAACAACGAGGGCAACCTCTCGCCCAAGCAGGTCGAGTTCGCCGACACCATTCACGGCGCCGGGTCCGACCTGCTCCAGCTGATCAACGACATCCTCGACCTGTCCAAGGTGGAGGCGGGCAAGATGGACGTCCGGCCGGCCCGGATCGCCCTCGTCCAGCTGGTCGACTACGTCGAGGCGACCTTCCAGCCGGTCGCGCTGGACAAGAACCTGGAGTTCGAGGTGCGGGTCTCGCCGGCCCTGCCGGTCACCCTGCACACCGACGAGCAGCGCCTCCAGCAGGTGCTGCGCAACCTCATCTCCAACGCGGTGAAGTTCACCGACACCGGCGCCGTGGACTTCTCGATCAGCCCGGCCGGCGGGGGCGTGCCGCAGCACGTGCGCGAGCAGCTGCTGGAGGCGGGCGCGATCGAGGGGCCGGACGATCCGCTGATCGCCTTCACCGTGTCGGACACCGGGATCGGCATTCCGGGCGACAAGCTGCGGGAGATCTTCGAGCCGTTCCGGCAGGCCGACGGCACCACCAGCCGCAAGTACGGCGGCACCGGCCTCGGGCTGTCGATCAGCCGGGAGATCGCCCGGCTGCTCGGCGGCGAGATCCACGCCGAGAGCGAGTTGGGCAAGGGCTCGACCTTCACCCTGTACCTGCCGCTGCGCAGCGAGGCCCCGGGCACCGGCGGCCAGGGGCCGGGCGCGCCCGCGCTGCGCGCCTCGGTCGGGGTGACCCCGGTCGGGACGCCGGTGCCGGTGGGGGAGAACCCGGCCGAGCACTGGGCGCAGGAGGTGCGCGAGCTGGTCGAGGTCCGCCGCCGGGGCGCGGTCGAGCGCCGCCGCGGCGCGGCCCTGGACGTGCCGCCCGCCGGGGGCCGGTCCACCCCGGCCCGGCCCGCGGGCCTCCGCCCGGCCGAGGGGCGGGCGGCCGAGGGGCGCACCCTGGAGACCGCCCCGGCGGTCCGGTCCGCCGGCCGCGGCGACATCCGGTTCGACGGCGAGCAGGTGCTGATCGTCGACGACGACGTGCGCAACGTGTTCGCCCTCACCAGCGTGCTGGAGCAGCACGGCCTGACCGTGCTGTACGCGGAGAACGGCCGTGAGGGCATCGAGATGCTGGAGCAGCACGAGAACGTGGCGCTGGTCCTGATGGACATCATGATGCCGGAGATGGACGGCTACGCGACCACCGAGGCGATCCGGCGGATGCCCCAGTTCGCCGGTCTGCCGATCATCGCGCTGACCGCCAAGGCGATGAAGGGCGACAAGGAGAAGTCCCTGGCGGCCGGTGCCACCGACCACATCACCAAGCCGGTGGAGACCGACCACCTGCTGTCGGTGATGCACGAGTGGCTCACCCTCCGGAAGTCCTGAGGGCAGCGTGTCCGGTGCCCACCGGGCCCCGGAGAAGGCCGAGTTCGGCCCGTTCGAATGGCGGGGGCGTGAATCGCGGAGTACGCTCCGGGGTTCACGCCGGTGGGTGGGCGGTTTGCTGGCGGGGAGGGTCGGGAACCGGGTAGGGTCACCGATCGTTGCGAACAGTGACCGAGTGACGACTCGCTGGTGAGCGTACGCCGGTGCACTGGCTGCGCACCGCTCCGGATCCGGACGCGACGGAGCGATGTGCCGGGCGAGGGGGTGCGGCTAGCATGACCGGGGTAGTGGTGGGCAGTACGCGGGTGCCTTCCCCAGGTAGGCAGGCGACAGGAGGGCGCGTCGTAATGCAGAAGGCGAAGATCCTCCTGGTCGACGACCGGCCGGAGAACCTCCTGGCACTGGAGGCGATCCTCTCGGCGCTGGACCAGACGCTGGTACGGGCCGCCTCCGGCGAGGAGGCGCTCAAGGCGTTGCTCACCGACGATTTCGCGGTGATCCTGCTGGACGTCCAGATGCCGGGGATGGACGGCTTCGAGACGGCCGCCCACATCAAGCGCCGCGAGCGCACCCGGGACATCCCGATCATCTTCCTGACCGCGATCAACCACGGGCCGCACCACACCTTCCGCGGCTACGCGGCCGGCGCGGTCGACTACATCTCGAAGCCCTTCGACCCCTGGGTGCTGCGTGCCAAGGTCTCGGTTTTCGTCGATCTCTACATGAAGAACTGCCAGCTGAAGGAGCAGGCGGCGCTGCTGCGGCTGCAGCTGGAGGCGACCGGCGCCGAGCCCGCCATCGGCGGTGCGCTGCTCGGCGAGCTGTCGGCCCGGCTGGCCGCCGTCGAGGAGCAGGCCGAGTCGCTGACCAAGCAGCTGGACGGCACCGAGGACGGCGGGGTGGCGGCCACCGCGGCGCACCTGGAGCGCAAGCTGACCGGGCTCCGGCGGGCGCTGGACGCCCTGCGCCCCGGTACCGACTGAGGCACGCCGGGCCCGGAGCCGAGAGCGGGCCGGAAGGCCCGTCGGTGCTCGCCCGTCCGGGTGAACACGACCGGTGTGACGGTGTGTCGGCGACACGTCCGGGCACCCCGGGCGGACGACATGGGCACAGCTCGCGTGCCCCGGTAGGCTGCTGACCCATGGCCACACGCACGCCCGGAAGCGCGGCACGCAACCCGAGTCCGGGACCGTCCAAGAAGGCCGCGGCGAAGGCTCCGGCCAAGCCGCCCGCGAAGAAGGCGGCCGCCAAGAAGGCAACCCCGGCGAAGAAGGCGGCGGCCAAGCAGGCCCCCCCGCCGCCCCCACCCCGGCCGATACTCTTCCGGGCCGTGCGCGCCGTCTGGCTCGGCGCGGCGCACAGCATCGGCGCGGTCTTCCGCGGCTTCGGCGACGGCGCGAAGAACCTCGACCCGGCGCACCGCAAGGACGGCATCGGCCTGCTGCTGTTCGCGCTGGCCCTGGTGACCGCCGCCGGTACCTGGTTCAGCCCGCAGGGCTGGCTGGGCGAGGCGGCCACCAATGTGGTCTCCGGCCTGTTCGGCCGGCTCGACGCGCTGGTGCCCTTCCTGCTGGCCGCGGTGGCGGTCCGGCTGCTGCGCCACCCCGAGCTGCCGGAGGCCAACGGACGGATCATGATCGGTCTGAGCACCCTGCTGGTCGGGGTGCTCGGTCTGGTCCACATCGGCTGCGGAGCACCCGGGATGGGCAGTGGCGCGACCCGGATAAGGACCGCCGGCGGGATCATCGGCTGGGCCGCGTCCACCCCGATGATGGCCGCTGCCGGGCCGGCCCTCGCGGTGCCGCTGCTCCTGCTGCTCGCCTTCTTCGGCCTGCTGGTCACCACCGCCACCCCGGTCAACCGGATCCCGGAGCGGATCCGCGCGGTCGGCGTCCGGCTCGGCGTGGTCGAGGCCGGTCCGCAGGACACCGGGGCCGAGGGGCGCACGCCGGAGCGCGAGTTCTCCCACGACCCGCCGGAGGACGCCGACCCGTCCGCCCTGCCCTTCACCGTGGACACCGACGGTGAGGACCCGACCGACGAGGTGGCCGCCCGCCGGCGCCGCCGCAGGCGCAGGCCGGAGCCGGCCGAGGCGCCCGCCGACGAGCCGGACATGTTCGCCAAGGAGGCCCTGGACCCCTACGCCACCCGGGACATCGCCGCCGGCGCCGCCGCCGACCTGGACGGCGCGCTGGTCTACGGCGTGCCCGCCTCCTCGGCGGTGGCGGACATGATGCACCAGGTGCAGGACCGCACCGCCCCGCCGGAGGAGCCCGCCGTCCCGGCCGCCAGGACCGGCGGCCCCGGCCCCGGCGCCCCCGAGGAGCACGGCCCGGCACCGGTCCGGACGGAGCAGCTCCAGCTCTCCGAGGGGCTCAGCTACGCGCTGCCCCCGCTCGACCTGCTGGAGCGCGGCGGCCCGGCCAAGGCCCGCAGCGCCCTCAACGACGAGGTGGTGGCCCAGCTCACCGGGACCTTCGGCGAGTTCAAGGTGGACGCCAGGGTGACCGGCTTCACCCGCGGCCCGACGGTCACCCGCTACGAGGTCGAGCTCGGCCCGGCCGTCAAGGTCGAGCGGATCACCGCGCTGGCCAAGAACATCGCCTACGCGGTGGCCAGCCCGGACGTGCGGATCATCAGCCCGATCCCGGGCAAGTCCGCGGTCGGCATCGAGATCCCGAACCGGGACCGGGAGATGGTCAACCTCGGCGACCTGCTGCGCTCGCGCACGGCCGCCGAGGACACCCACCCGATGGTCGTCGGCATGGGCAAGGACGTCGAGGGCCACACCGTGATGGCCAACCTCGCCAAGATGCCGCACATCCTGGTGGCCGGCGCGACCGGCGCGGGCAAGTCGTCCTGCATCAACTGCCTGATCACCTCGATCCTCGCCCGGGCCACCCCGGACGAGGTGCGGATGGTGCTGGTCGACCCCAAGCGGGTCGAGCTGACCGCGTACGAGGGCATCCCGCACCTCATCACGCCGATCATCACCAACCCGAAGAAGGCCGCCGAGGCCCTCCAGTGGGTGGTCCGCGAGATGGACCTGCGCTACGACGACCTCGCGGCGTTCGGTTTCCGCCATGTGGACGACTTCAACGCGGCGGTCCGGGCCGGCACCGTCACCCCGCCGCTCGGCAGCGAGCGCGAGCTGACGCCGTACCCGTACCTGCTGGTGATCGTCGACGAGCTGGCCGACCTGATGATGGTCGCGCCGCGCGACGTCGAGGACTCGGTGGTCCGGATCACCCAGCTCGCCCGCGCGGCCGGCATCCACCTGGTGCTGGCCACCCAGCGGCCCTCGGTGGACGTGGTCACCGGTCTGATCAAGGCCAATGTGCCGTCCCGGCTGGCCTTCGCCACCTCGGCGATGGCCGACTCCCGGGTCATCCTGGACCAGCCCGGCGCGGAGAAGCTGATCGGCAAGGGCGACGCGCTGTTCCTGCCGATGGGGGCGAGCAAGCCGATCCGGATGCAGGGCGCGTTCGTCACCGAGGCCGAGATCGCCGCGGTGGTGAAGCACTGCAAGGAGCAGACCTCGGTCGCATACCGCGCGGACGTGACGGTCGGCGGCGGGCCCAAGAAGGAGATCGACGAGGAGATCGGCGACGACCTGGAGCTGCTGATCCAGGCGGCCGAACTGGTCGTCTCCACCCAGTTCGGCTCCACCTCGATGCTGCAGCGCAAGCTGCGGGTCGGCTTCGCCAAGGCCGGCCGGCTGATGGACCTGATGGAGTCGCGCGGCATCGTGGGGCCGAGCGAGGGCTCCAAGGCCCGCGACGTACTGGTGCAGCCGGACGAGCTGGACGGGGTGATCGTCGCCATCCGCGGCTGACGGCGCCGCGGTGGCCGGAGGGTGCGGTGCCGGGGCGCGGAGGAGTGTTCACCCGTTCGGACCGGGGTAGGCGGCGGGGGCGGAACCGATCGGGTGCGGACGGCGTCCCACGGGCAACGGCCGATGCGCCACCCCGGCAAGGGGGTCCCGGAGACGGCGGCCCCCGTACCGACGGACAGTCAGTGCACGCCCGGCCCCCGGCCGGGGCGGGCGAACGCATTCGGGCCTGTTCCGCTTGAGAAACGATCCGCTCGCGCCCCTAGACTGTTCCCCAGCAGGTGGCCAACCGCTCGAAAGGCGTGCACCGTGACCATCGGCAAGTCCCCCGACCGCGAGAACGCCCCGTCCTCCGCGCTGCCCTCCGGCACCGCGGAACAGACGGCCGATGCGCCGAGCATCGGCCGGGTGCTGTCCGCCGCCCGGATCGACGCCGGGCTCACGGTGGATCAGGTGAGCAGTGCCACCCGCGTGCGGGTGCCGATCGTGCACGCCATCGAGGAGGACGACTTCGGTCGCTGCGGCGGTGACTTCTACGCCCGCGGCCACATCCGGGCGATCGCCCAGCTGGTCCGCGTCGACGGCGAGGCCCTGGTGGCCCGCTACGACGCCGCGCACGGCGGCTCCCCGGCCTCCAAGCGGCCCACCGAGCTGATCGAGAGCGGCCCGATCAAGGTCCCCGGCCGGGGCCGCCCGAACTGGACGGCGGCGATGGTCGCCGCGATCGTCGCGGTCGTCGGAGTGATCGGCTTCAACCTGGTGAGCGGCAAGTCCGGCGTCGGCACCACCGGCTCCGCCAGCGCCCCGCTGCCCTCCGGCTCCGGCACCGGCTCGGTCGCCGCGGTGGCCCCGGCGCCCACCCCGACGGTCCAGCCGCCCGCGCCGGCGCCCAGCGCCGCCGCGATCGCCGCCGCCCCGGCCGACAAGGTCACCGTGAAGCTGGTCGCCGAGAAGGACACCAGCTGGGTCTCGGCGGTGGACGGCACCGGGAAGTCGCTGTTCCAGAACAACATCGGTGAAGGTCAGGACCAGACCTTCACCGACCCCAAGCAGATCAAGCTGGTGATCGGCAACGCCGGCGCCGTGCACGTGTACGTCAACGGCAAGGATCTCGGTCCGGCGGGCAAGAACGGCCAGGTGGTGCACGTCACGTACACCCCCGGAGACCCGCAGGCGGGCTGATGGCGAGGGGCGTCCGACCGGTCGGGAACCCGGCCGGACCCAACGCGTGGCCTCCGGGGCGAACGGCTCCGGCGGCCGCGCGTTAATCTTGGCCCTATGCCTGATCGCCGTACTGTCGCCCTTGTCACGCTCGGATGCGCCCGCAACGAGGTGGACTCCGAGGAACTCGCCGGGCGACTGGAGGCCGACGGCTGGTTGCTCGTGGACGACGCAGCCGAAGCCGACGTCGCCGTCGTCAACACCTGTGGCTTCGTCGAGGCCGCCAAGAAGGACTCCGTCGACGCCCTCCTGGAGGCCAACGACCTCAAGGGTCACGGCCGCACCCAGGCCGTCGTCGCGGTCGGCTGCATGGCCGAGCGCTACGGCAAGGAGCTGGCCGACGCGCTGCCCGAGGCCGACGGTGTGCTCGGCTTCGACGACTACTCGGACATCTCCGACCGCCTGCAGACCATCCTGTCCGGCGGCCACCACGCCCCGCACCTGCCGCGCGACCGCCGCAAGCTGCTCCCGCTGAGCCCCGTCGAGCGCCAGGCCGCCGCGGCCGAGGTGGCCGTGCCCGGTCACGGCGCCCCCGAGGACCTGCCGGACGGCCTCGCGCCCGCCTCCGGGCCGCGCACCCTGCGCAAGCGCCTGGACGACAACCCGGTCGCCTCCGTCAAGCTCGCCTCCGGCTGCGACCGGCGCTGCTCGTTCTGCGCCATCCCGGCCTTCCGGGGCTCGTTCATCTCCCGCCGCCCCTCGGACGTGCTGCACGAGGCCCAGTGGCTCGCCGGGGAGGGCGTCCGCGAGGTCGTCCTGGTCAGCGAGAACAACACCTCGTACGGCAAGGACCTCGGCGACATCCGACTGCTGGAGACCCTGCTCGGCGAGGTCGCCTCGATCGAGGGTGTGGAGCGGGTCCGGGTGTCCTACCTCCAGCCCGCCGAGATGCGCCCCGGGCTGATCGACGCCATGACCGGCACCGCGGACGTGGTGCCCTACTTCGACCTGTCGTTCCAGCACTCCGCCCCGGCCGTGCTGCGGCGGATGCGGCGCTTCGGCTCCACCGACCAGTTCCTGGAACTGCTCGGCTCGATCCGCGGCAAGGCCCCGCAGGCCGGCGCCCGGTCCAACTTCATCGTCGGCTTCCCCGGCGAGACCGAGGCGGACTTCGCCGAGCTGGAGCGCTTCGTGACCCACGCCGGGCTGGACGCGATCGGCGTCTTCGGCTACTCCGACGAGGACGGCACCGAGGCCGCCGGCTACGACGGCAAGCTGCCGGAGGACGTGGTCGCCGACCGCCTGGCCCGGCTCACCCGGCTCGCCGAGGAGATGACCGCCCAGCGCGCCGAGCAGCGGATCGGCACCGAGATCGAGGTGCTGGTCGAGTCGATCGACGGGGACGTGGTCGAGGGCCGAGCCGCCCACCAGGCCCCCGAGACGGACGGCCTCACCACCCTGCTCGGGGTCGAGGACCCCGAGGTCGGGCAGTTCTACCGGGCCCGGGTCGTCGCCAGCGAGGGCGTCGACCTGGTCGCCGAGGCGCTGGAGCAGGTGCGGGTCCGCCGGGCGCCCGGAGTCGGGGCATGACCCAGGGGCCAGGCGCCCCGGCCGCGGCCCACCCGGGCAGACCGGCGGCCGTGGCGCCGCCGGCGCCGGGGATCTGGAACATCGCGAACGTGCTGACCATGGTCCGGCTGCTGCTGGTCCCGGTCTTCGTCACCCTGCTGTTCGCCGACGGCGGGCACGACCCCAAGTGGCGCTCGGTGGCCTGGGCCTCCTTCGCGGTCGCGATGATCACCGATCTGTTCGACGGCGAGCTGGCCCGGCGCAAGGGCCTGGTCACCGACTTCGGCAAGATCGCCGATCCGATCGCGGACAAGACGATCATGGGCGCGGCGCTGATCGGGCTCTCGGTGCTGGGGGACCTCCCCTGGTGGATCACCGTGGTGATCCTGGCCCGCGAGCTCGGCATCACGCTGATGCGGTTCTGGGTGATCCGCTTCGGCGTGATCCCGGCCAGCCGGGGCGGCAAGATCAAGACGCTCACCCAGGGCATCGCGGTCGGCATGTACGTGCTGGAACTGGACGGCTGGCTGGCCACCGCCAGGGCCCTGCTGATGGGGGTCGCGGTACTGCTGACCGTCGGCACCGCGCTGGACTACGTGGGGCAGGCACTGCGGCTGCGCCGGGAGGGTCTGGCCGCACGGCGCACGACCGGGTGAAACCCGGGGCGAAGCGGCTCCCCGGCGGCCCTCCGGGCCCACAATGACGGGTACTCCGGGGTGGGCCCGGGGGAACACGAGGGAGGGACGTCGGGATGAGCGGCGGAGCCGGGGCGGCCTCCGGGTCGACGGATGTCGGACCGGTCGGTTCCGGGCCGGGTGATTTCGGTCTGGCCGCGCGGGTGCACGCCGGGCTGCGGGCGGAGGGCGGCACGGTGGCCGTCGCCGAGTCGCTGACCGGCGGACTGCTGGCGGCCGCGCTGGTGGACGTCCCCGGGGCCTCCGCGACCTTCCGGGGCTCGGTGACCGCGTACGCGACCGAGCTGAAGGCCTCGGTGCTCGGGGTCGACGAGGGACTGCTGGCGGTCCACGGCCCGGTCCACCCCGTGGTGGCCCGGCAGATGGCCGAGGGCGTGCGGAAGCTGCTCGGCGCCACCTACGGGCTCGCGACCACCGGAGTGGCCGGTCCGGAGCCCCAGGACGGGCAGCCGGTCGGCACGGTACACCTCGCGGTGGCCGGCCCGGGGGGAAGTCTGGTCAGTTCGCCCCGGTTGTCGGGGGAGCGTGCCACAATCCGTCACAGGGCGGTGACCGCCGCTCTGGAGCTGCTCGTAGGGCGGCTCCCGTCCGGTACGTCCACGCACTGAGCGTCGTCCGCACTGTCGTCACCGTGCCTCCGACCGTCCACGCACCACCTCCGACCCGGCTCCCGCAGACGGCCGCTCGCAGGATCTCCACCGAACCGAGATCCGCCGAACTGGCGTGCGGGCATCGGACAACTGCAGGATCGTGTTACATCGGAGGCCCTGGTTGGGCAGAAACCAGGTGGCGAACGAGTGGCGCGGCGGTGACCCGGTGCCGCCCGGAGGGTACGACGGGGTGCCCATCGGCCCGGGCGCGACACCGAAACAGGGGAGGGGACAGCCTTGCAGCCCAGAGTGAACACGACCATGGTCCCCGCACGCGAAGCGGGCAAGGCGGTACGGTGGGGGCGTGACATCTCGATCCGCAGTCCGAGGAGGGAGGCACCGATGATCCTGCTCCGTCGCCTACTGGGCGATGTACTGCGTCGGCAGCGCCAGCGCCAGGGCCGCACACTCCGCGAGGTGTCGGCGGCAGCCAGGGTTTCGCTCGGATACCTCTCCGAGGTCGAGCGGGGACAGAAGGAGGCCTCCTCGGAGCTGCTCTCCGCCATCTGCGACGCACTCGACGTCCGGATGTCCGAGGTCATGCGCGAGGTCAGCGACGAACTGTCGCTCGCCGAACTTGCGGCGATGGCCACGCTCTCCGAAGGTGAACTGCTGAGGCCGGTGCTCGAACCGGTACCGCTGCCGGCCCCCGGTGTCGACCGGGCGAACATGTCGCCCAAGGCCGCCGCGATGGACGTGGTCGCCGCCTGACCCGGCCTCGGAGCGGGCCCTCTGCGGCCCGGGTCGAGCGAAGGAGGCGGTCGTGCGGAATGCGGCGGCGATGCGTGCCGGGGCCCGAATACGGCTCCGGCGGGTGCGGTCCGGGCGGCTCCCGGTGCTGCTGGCTCTTCTGACGGTCCTGGCCGTCGGGTCCGGCTGGTGGCTCTCGGCGGGCGGCGGACGGCTGCCCGACGGGGCGATGCTCGGGCTGCTGGCGGCCGGAGGCTGGGGCCTCGGGTTGATCCCGGTCCATGCGGACAGATGGTCCACCGGCCCCTCGCGGCGCCGGACGGCTGAGCCGATCGGACCAGCGGAGGCCGAGTCCCCGATCGGATGAGATCGGGTGGGATCGGCCGAACAGAACGCGGACGAGGGCCGCGGGACTTCCGGGTCCCGCGGCCCTCGTTGTACGTCCGGGTGTTGCCGGTGGGCCGGGGTAGGTGCTTTTCGGTCGCTTCCGGGTGATTTCCGGTCCCCTTGCGCCGGTGCTGCCTGTGCCGCCGGTGCCGTCGGCGCTGCCTGTGCCGTCTGAGCTGCCTGTGCCGTCGGGGTCGCCGGTGCTCCGCTCAGGGGCGCAGCCGCAGACCGCGCGGGGTCGGGTGGAAGCCCGCCTCCTCCAGGGCGGCGCCGAGCGCGGAGCCGAGGGCGGGCTCGCCGTTGGCCCGTTCGACGGTCACGCTGCCCAGTGCCCCGGCCCGGGCCGCCCCGGCCAGCGCGGCCGCCGCGGTGGCCAGCGTCGCGCCGTCCTCCGGCCAGGCCAGCAGGGACTTGCCGCCGCGCTCGATGTACAGGCACAGCTCGCCGTCGACCAGGACCACCAGGGCACCGGCCTTCCGGCCCGGACGGTGTGCCTTGCCCGAGGTCTCGGCCGCCCCGGTGGGCGGCTCGGGCCAGGGCAGCGCGGCCCCGTAGGCGTTGGCCGGATCGGCGGCGGCCAGCACCAGGGCCTGCGGGGGCTCGGCGGACGGGGCGGCCGGCCACTCCACGCCCCGGGCCCGCTCCAGCCGGCCGTTGACCGAGCGCAGCCGGTCGGCGGCGCCCTCCATGGCGAACTGGGCGCCGCCCAGCCCCTCGACGAAGTAGCCCCGGCGGGCCCGGCCGCGCTCCTCCATCGCGGAGAGCACCCGGTAGACCCCGGCGAATCCGCCCGGGACCCGTTCGGCGACGACCGTGCCCCGGGTGAGCAGGCCGTGCCGGTCCAGCAGGCCCTGGGCCTGGGCGGTGGCCCGGAGGGTGGGGTCGGTGGTGAACGGGGGCAGCAGCGACCAGCGCCCGCCCACCGTCGGCGGGCCGCTGCGCAGGGCTCCGCCGAGTCGGCCGTGGGGCCGGCCGGCGCCGCCGTAGCGGCCGCGCGGGGTGGCCCGGGGCGCCCGGTGCGCGGTGGAGCCGGCCGTCCGCCCGGAGCCGAGCAGGGCCCGCAGCGGGGCCAGGGTGTCGTTGCTGACGTAACCGGCCCAGACGAGGTCCCACAGGGCCTCGACGATCTCCGGTTCGGGCGTCTCCGGGAGGTGCGCGACCAGTTGGCGGAAGAACAGGCCGTAGCCGCCGGCCAGTGCCTCCAGCAGGGCGGTGTGCACCGGGGTGACGGTGGGCGGGACGGGCTCGGGCCGCAGCAGATGGGCGTTCTCGGCCAGGTGCAGGCTGATCCAGCCGTCCTTGCCGGGGAGCGCGCCGGCGCCGGCCCAGCCGATCTCGCCGGCCGCCGTCAGCTCGTCGAGCAGGCCGGGGGAGTAGTCGGCCAACCGGGCCGGGAGGATCAGCTTCTCCAGCGCGGAGGCGGGCAGGGCGGCGCCCTGGAGCTGCTCGACCACCCGGAGCAGGCCGTCGGCTCCCCGCAGCCGGTGGCCGGCCAGGTGCTGCCACTGCGGCAGGAAGGCGGCCAGCGCCCGGGGCGGGACGGGCTCGACCTCCTGGCGCAGGGCCGCCAGCGAACGGCGGCGCAGTCGGCGCAGCACCTCGGCGTCGCACCACTCGACCGCGCCGGTGGGCCCGTCGGCGGGGGCGGCGTGCGGCCCTTCCGGAGCGGGGTGGTGGGTGCCGGGCGGGCGGAACTCGCCCTGGACCAGGCGGCCGGCGGCGGTGAGCCGGTGCAGGGTGCCGGTGACCACGGCGGTGCCGAGGCCGAAACGGGCGGCGGTCTCGGCCGCGGTGAACGGGCCGTGGGTGCGGGCGTGCCGGGCGAGCAGGTCGCCGAGCGGGTCCTTGACCGGTTCGGTGAAGGCCTCCGGCACGCCGACCGGGAGCGGGGTGCCGAGGGCGTCGCGCAGCCGGCCCGCGTCCTCGACGGCGGCCCAGCGCAGCTCGCCGGCGATCCGGACCTGGATCACCCGGCGGGCGGCCTCGAGCTCGAGGGCCAGGAGCGGTTCGGCGCCGCGGGCGGTCAGCTCGGCCTCGCTCAGCGGGCCGAGCAGGCGCAGCGCGTCGGCGACCCCCTCGGCGTCCTTGATCCGGCGCTCGGGGGTGAGCCGCTGGAGCTCGGCCTCCAGCTCGGCCAAGACCTCCGGGTCGAGCAGCTCCCGCAGCTCGGCCTGGCCGAGGAGTTCGGACAGCAGCCGGGAGTCGAGCGAGAGGGCGGCGGCGCGGCGCTCGGCGAGCGGGGAGTCGCCCTCGTAGAGGAACTGCGCGACGTAGCCGAAGAGCAGTGAGCGGGCGAACGGGGAGGGCTCGGGGGTGGTGACCTCGACCAGCCGGACGGCCCGGGACTCGAGGTCGCCCATCAGCTCGACCAGGCCGGGGACGTCGAAGACGTCCTGGAGGCACTCGCGGACGGCCTCCAGGACGATCGGGAAGGAGCCGTACTCGGCGGCGACCTCCAGCAGCTGGGCGGCGCGCCGGCGCTGCTGCCAGAGCGGGGTGCGCTTGCCGGGGCTGCGGCGGGGGAGCAGCAGGGCGCGGCCGGCGCACTCGCGGAAGCGGGAGGCGAACAGGGCGGAGCCGCCGACCTGGTCGGTGACCAGCTGCTCGATCTCCTGCGGGTCGAACAGGGCGGCGTCGGCGCCGACCGGGGCGTCGTCGGTGACCGGTCCGGTGAGGGCGCCCGGTGCGGCGGCGGGGCCGCCGAAGTCGAAGTCGGGCGAGAGCAGGTCGGCGTCGGGCAGCCGCAGCACGATGCCGTCGTCCGCGTGCATGACCTGCGGGTCGAGGCCGTGCTTCTCGCGCAGCCGGGCGGCCAGGGCGAGCGCCCAGGGGGCGTGCACCTGGGCGCCGAACGGGGAGTGGACGACGATCCGCCAGTCGCCCAGCTCGTCGCGGAAGCGCTCGACCACGATGGTGCGGTCGTCGGGGAGGTGGCCGCAGGCGGCGCGCTGCTCGGCGAGGTAGTCGAGCAGGTTGGCGGCGGCCCAGTCGTCCAGGCCGGCCCGCTTCAGCCGCTCGGTGGCGGCCGCCGGGTCGAGTGCGCCGAGCTCGCGGGTGAAGGCGCCGAGGGCGCGGCCGAGTTCGAGCGGGCGGCCGAGGGTGTCGCCCTTCCAGAAGGGCAGCCGGCCGGGGATCCCGGGGGCGGGGGTGACCAGCACCTTGTCGTGGGTGATGTCCTCGATCCGCCAGGAGGTGGTGCCGAGGGTGAAGACGTCGCCGACCCGGGACTCGTAGACCATCTCCTCGTCGAGCTCGCCGACCCGGCGCCCGCCGGCGCCCTTCCGGTCGTCCGTCCCGGCGATGAAGACGCCGAACAGGCCCCGGTCGGGGATGGTGCCGCCGGATGTGACGGCGAGCCGCTGGGCGCCGGGGCGGCCGGTGACGGTGCCGGCCACCCGGTCCCAGACCAGGCGGGGGCGCAGCTCGGCGAAGGCGTCGGAGGGGTAGCGGCCGGCCAGCATGTCGAGCACCGCGTCGAAGGCGGACTGCGGCAGGGTCGCGAACGGCGCGGCCCGGCGGACCAGCGCGAGCAGGTCGTCGACCTGCCAGGTGTCCATGCCGGTCATCGCGACCAGCTGCTGCGCGAGGACGTCGAGCGGGTTGCGCGGGATGCGCAGCGCCTCGATCCGGCCGGCCCGCATCCGCTCGGTGACCACGGCGGACTGGACGAGGTCGCCCCGGTACTTGGGGAAGACGACGCCGGTGGAGACGGCGCCGACCTGGTGGCCGGCCCGCCCGACCCGCTGCAGGCCGGAGGCGACCGAGGGCGGGGACTCGACCTGGACCACCAGCTCGACGGCGCCCATGTCGATGCCCAGCTCCAGGCTGGAGGTGGCGACCACGGCGGGCAGCCGCCCGGCCTTGAGCTCCTCCTCGACCAGGGCGCGCTGCTCCTTGGAGACCGAGCCGTGGTGGGCCCGGGCGATCACCGGCGGGGCGCCGCGGGCGGCGCCGGAGCCGCCCATCAGGAGGGCGGGGGCGTGCGCCTCCGGCGGCGCCCCGCCGGCCCGCTCCAGGGCGATCTCGTTCAGCCGGTTGCAGAGCCGCTCGGCGAGGCGGCGGGAGTTGGCGAAGACGATGGTCGAGCGGTGGGCCTGGACGAGGTCGACGATGCGCTCCTCGACGTGCGGCCAGATGGAGGCCTTCCGCTGCGGGTCCTCGGCACCGGCGGCGCCGGTGGAGGGGGCGGCGGGCAGGTCGTCGAGGTCCGGGACGGGGACCACCACGGAGAGGTCGAACTCCTTGGTGGCGGGCGGCTGGACCACCTCGGCGCCGCGCCCGGGGCTGAGGAAGCGGGCCACCTCCTCGACCGGGCGGACCGTGGCGGACAGGCCGATCCGGCGGGCCGGGCGGTCGAGCAGCTCGTCCAGCCGCTCCAGGGAGAGGGCGAGGTGGGCGCCGCGCTTGGTGCCGGCGACGGCGTGCACCTCGTCCAGGATCACCGTGTCCACACCGCGCAGGGCCTCGCGGGCGGCGGAGGTGAGCAGCAGGAAGAGCGATTCGGGGGTGGTGATCAGGATGTCCGGCGGGTGGGTGGCGAAGCGCCGGCGGTCGGCGGCCGGGGTGTCGCCGGAGCGGATGCCGACCTGGACCTCCGGCTCGGGCAGGCCGAGCCGGACGGCGGCCTGGCGCAGGCCGGCCAGCGGGGCGCGGAGGTTGCGCTCGACGTCCACCGCGAGGGCCTTGAGCGGGGAGATGTAGAGCACCCGGCAGCGGCGGCCCGGCTCGGCCGGGGGCGGGGTGCTGCTGAGCCGGTCCAGCGCGGACAGGAAGGCCGCGAGGGTCTTGCCGGAGCCGGTGGGGGCGACCACGAGCACGTCGGCCTCCCGGCCGATGGCGCGCCAGGCCTCGGCCTGGGCGGCGGTCGGCGCGGAGAAGGCGCCCGTGAACCAGGCCCGGGTGGCCGGGGCGAAGCCGGCCAGCGGGTCGGCCGGGGGCGGGGTCGGGTGCTCGGTCGCCATGCCCCCATGGTGCCGGGTGGCACTGACAACGCGGGGCGGGCGGGGGCGGGGCGGTGGCCGTTCGGGGCAATCGGGCAGGCGAGTCGGACAAACCGACCATATGGTGATGATTCTTACCACCGTGATGCTCCTGTGATGATCAGCCCTCCGGTGGCCGGCCGCCTCCGGCGCGGCCGCCGGGACCGACGAGCGGAGACCGTGCCATGGCGCAGGCGGACCCGTCCGGCCGCGGCGGTCCTCTCCCCGGTCCCGGCCCTCTCCCGGCCCGCGGCGCCGGCCCGGTCCACGTGCCCGTCCGGGCGGCGGGTCCCGGCCGCCCGGTCCGGCGACGGGGTCGGGGGCCGCTCCGGGTCCTGCTCGCGATGCTGCTGACCGCGCTGGTCGTCGGCGGGGCCGTGCCCTACGTCGCCGGGCCGGGCCGCTCCTACCTCAGCTACCTGGTGCTCGCCGACCGGGCCGACGCCGACGGGGCCGCGCACGCGGCCGCCGAGGCCCGGGCCGCCGGGGGGCAGGTGGTCCAGGAGTACCCGCAGATCGGGGTGGTGCTCGCGTACGCCGGCGGGGGCTTCGCGGAGAAGGTCCGGGGCCGACCGGGAGTGGCCGCGGTCGGGGCCAGCCGGACCTCGCCGGTGCCCGGGCCGCCCCGGCCGCTGGACGGCGCCGGCGACTTCCGGGCCGGGACGGACCCGGCGGCCGGTGACCGGGCCGACGGCGACCGGGCGCGGTCCGGACGTGCCGCCGACGGGACCGGCTTCCGCGGCGGCGGCGGTGGGGCCGCGGACGGGCGCGGGGCCGTGGACGGCGGGGACGACGCCACCGCCACCGTCCCGGACCCGGGCGAGCAGGACGCCTGGAACCTCGCGCTGCTCGGCGCCGCCCCCGCCGGCGCCGCGGACGCCACCCCCAACCTGCTGCGCGGCACCGCCGCCCCGGCCGCCGACGCCCTGCGCAAGGTGCTGGTCGCCGTCCTCGACTCCGGCGTCGACGACACCCACCCCGATCTGCGCGCCGCCGTCGACCCGAGGAGCTCCGCCTCCTGCGCCGACGGCCGCCCCGACGCCAGGACCGGCGCCTGGCGGCCCGACGCCGGGGTCGGCGAGAGCGGCCACGGCACCCATGTCGCCGGGATCGTCGGCGCGGCCAGGGACGGCCGCGGCGTCAGCGGGGTCGCGCCCGGCGTGCGGATCGCCGCCGTCCGGCTGCTCGGTCCGCTCGGCCAGTACTACGCCGAGAACATCGTCTGCGGCATGCTCTGGGCCGCCGACCACGGCGCCAGGGCGATCAACAACAGCTACTTCGCCGACCCGTGGAAGTACAACTGCCCCGATGACCCCGACCAGGCCGTGCTGACCGCCGCCGTCGGCCGGGCCGTCGAGTACGCCCGGGGGAAGGGCGCGGTGGTCGTCGCCTCGGCGGGCAACGACGGGCAGGACCTCGGCGCGCCCCGTACCGACGAGCGCAGCCCCAACGACCGCACGACCGGCCCGCCGCAGTCCCGCCACGTCGGCCCCGAGTGCGTCCGGCTGCCCGGCGAACTGCCCGGCGTGGTCACGGTGACCGCCGTAGACCGGGACGGCCGGCCGTCCGCGTACACCAACTACGGGCGCGGCCACGTCTCGCTGGCCGCCCCCGGCGGGGACCCGGACGGCGGCGCCCGGGGGGCGGTGGTCTCCGACTGGCCCGGCGGCCGGTACGCCGCGCTGGCCGGCACCTCGATGGCCGCCGCGCACGTCACCGGCGCGGTCGCGGTGGCCGCCGCGCTGCACCCGGACTGGGGCTCCGACCGGCTCGCCGCCCGGCTCGCCTCGGACGCGGCGGCCGCCTGCCCGCCCGGGCCGCACGTCTGCGGCGACCACGAGTTCTACGGCGCCGGGGCGCTGGTGCTGCCGCACTGAGCCTCCCCCGCCCCCGCCCCCGCCCCCGCCCCGCGCCGGGGCCGCAGTCGCAGCCGCGCCGGACGGGTGGTGCGGGGACGGAGGGCCGCGGAAAACCGGATGACGGGGCGGCGCCGGCGGGTCGAGGATCGAGGGATGGACACCTTCCTCACCACCGAGCGGCTGGTGCTGCGCCGCTTCACCGCCGCCGACGTGGACGCCCTGGTGGAGCTGGACTCCGACCCGGAGGTGACCCGCTACCTCACCGGTGGCCGGCCCACCCCGCGCGCGGTGGTCGAGGACACCCTGCTGCCGCTCTACTTCGACCACTACCGGCGCTTCGGCGACCTCGGCTGGTGGGCCGCCGAGGAGCGGGAGGGCGGCGCCTTCCTCGGCTGGTTCGAGTTCCGGTCGCTCCACGGCGACCGCGCCGAGGTCGAGCTGGGCTACCGGCTGCGCCGCGCGGCCTGGGGGCACGGCTACGCCACCGAGGGCTCCCGGGCGCTGGTCCGCCGGGGCTTCACCGGGCTGGGCGTCGAGCGGGTGGTGGCGTACACGATGACGGTCAACATCGGCTCCCGGCGGGTGATGGAGAAGGCCGGGCTGTCGTACGTGCGCACCTTCCACGAGGACTACCCGGAGACGATCGCGGGCAGTGAGCACGGCGAGGTCGAGTACGCCCTGACGGCCGCCGACTGGGCGGCGGCGGAAGCAGTCCGAGCGGCCCGGGCCGAGCGACCCGGTCCCCGAGTGCCCGGACCGGCCGATGTGTGGTCCGGGATACTGGGGGCATGAGGCTGACGGAGTTCTGGCGGCGAATGTACGAGCACTTCGGGGAGGCGTACGCGGAGTCGTTCGCGAGCGACCATGTGATGAGCGAACTGGGCGGGCGGACCGTCCGGCAGGCGCTGGACGCGGGCCAGGAGGCCAAGGACGTCTGGCGGGTCGTCTGCGACACCCAGGGTGTCTCCGGCGTGCTCCGCTGACCCCGGCCCCCGTGCCGGACCGGCGCCGACCCCGGTCCGGCGAACCCTCGGCCGTTGCTCGAACGTTCGTCGGGCATGGGTCAAACTGTGCGGGTGGCAAGCAGTGCAGAACAGCCGAATTCGGACAGGTCGGCGCAGGTCGCCGACGAGGCCGCGGGCCCTCCGCCCGCCTCCCCGCCCGGCCCGCCCGAGGGACCGACCGGGGCCCGGACCGCGGGTGACGGTCTCTGGGGTACCGGGATGCCGCGCTGGCTGCCGCGCGCGATGGTGCTCGCCCTGGTCCTGGTCGGGGTGTTCCAGCTCGCCGACTGGGCCTTCCACCAGCTGATCGACCTCTTCGTGATGCTGCTGGTCTCGTTCTTCCTCTCGCTGGCGCTGGAACCGGCCGTGGACCGGATGGCGGCCCGCGGCGTGCGCCGGGGCATCGGCACCTTCCTGGTCTTCGTCGCGGTGGCGATCGCCGTGGCCGGGTTCCTGACCGCGCTCGGCACCCTGCTGGTCGACCAGGTCGCGAAGATCGCCGGCGACCTGCCCCACCTGCTGGACAATCTGATCGCCTGGATCAACAGCACCTTCCACCAGGACCTCTCGCTGGACGAGCTGCAGAAGAAGCTGCTCAAGGACTCCGGTGCGATCGAGACCTACGCCCAGCAGGCCGCGGACAACGTCTGGGGCGTCTCCTCGACCCTGATCGGCGGGCTCTTCCAGGCCTTCACCGTCGGGCTCTTCACCTTCTACTTCACCGCCGACGGGCCCCGGGTGCGGCGGACCGTCTGCTCGATGCTGCCGCCCGCCAAGCAGGCGGAGGTGCTGCGGGCCTGGGAGATCGCGCTCGCCAAGACCGGCGGCTACCTCTACTCGCGGGCCCTGCTCGCGGTGGTGTCGGCGCTGGCGCACTGGGTGATGTTCGCGCTGCTGGACCTGCCCTACGCGGCCGCGCTCGCGGTCTGGGTCGGCGTCATGTCGCAGTTCGTGCCCACCATCGGCACCTACCTCGCCGGGGCGCTGCCGGTGCTGGTGGCGCTCACCACCCCCCAGCCGGTGGACGCGCTCTGGGTGCTGGCCTTCGTGGTGGTCTACCAGCAGATCGAGAACTACCTGCTGCATCCGCGGATCACCGCGCGGACGGTCGACGTGCACCCGGCGGTGGCGTTCGGCTCGGTGATCGCGGGCGCGGCGCTGCTGGGCGCGGTCGGCGCGCTGATCGCGATCCCGGCGGCGGCCACCCTGCAGGGATTCGTCGGGACGTACGTGCGCCGCTACGAGGTCGCCACGGACCCGCGGATCGACCGCGGCGAGCAGCGCCGGCACCGCCGCGAGCTGCGGCGGGAGGCGGCCCGGCGGCTGCGGCGGATGGTCGGCGGGGACTCCGGGAGGAAGTAGTCCGAACGGCTCCGGCTTGATTCGAACACTTGTTCTTTGTACTCTCCGGCGCAGAGTTTTCCCCAGGCAGAGCCCGGTCGGGGCCGATTGTCGGTGGGAGGCGCTAGCGTCGAGGACGATGAAGCGCACAGCACAGAACCCGAGGGTGGAAGCCATGGCAGGTACGGACCGCGAGAAGGCCCTTGAGACGGCGCTCGCGCAGATCGAGCGGCAGTTCGGCAAGGGCTCGGTGATGCGCCTCGGCGAGAAGGCGAACGAGCCGATCGAGGTGATCTCCACCGGTTCCACCGCCCTGGACGTCGCGCTCGGGGTCGGCGGCATCCCGCGCGGCCGGGTGGTCGAGATCTACGGCCCGGAGTCCTCCGGCAAGACCACGCTGACCCTGCACCTGGCGGCCAACGCCCAGCGGGCCGGCGGCACGGTCGCCTTCGTCGACGCGGAGCACGCGCTCGACCCGGAGTACGCCAAGAAGCTCGGCGTGGACACCGACGCCCTGCTGGTCAGCCAGCCGGACACCGGTGAGCAGGCGCTGGAGATCACCGACATGCTGATCCGCTCCGGCGCGATCGACCTGGTGATCATCGACTCGGTGGCGGCGCTCGTGCCGCGCGCCGAGATCGAGGGCGAGATGGGCGACTCCCACGTCGGTCTGCAGGCCCGGCTGATGAGCCAGGCGCTGCGGAAGATCGCCGGTGCGCTGAACCAGTCGAACACCACCGCGGTCTTCATCAACCAGCTGCGGGAGAAGATCGGCGTCATGTTCGGCTCGCCGGAGACCACGACCGGTGGCCGGGCGCTGAAGTTCTACGCCTCGGTCCGGCTGGACATCCGCCGGATCGAGACCCTGAAGGACGGCACCGAGGCGGTCGGCAACCGCACCCGGGTCAAGGTCGTCAAGAACAAGGTCGCCGCGCCGTTCAAGCAGGCCGAGTTCGACATCCTCTACGGCGTGGGCATCAGCCGTGAGGGCGGCCTGATCGACATGGGCGTGGAGCACGGCTTCATCCGCAAGTCGGGCGCCTGGTACACCTACGAGGGCGACCAGCTGGGCCAGGGCAAGGAGAACGCCCGCAACTTCCTGCGGGACAACCCGCAGCTGGCCGACGAGATCGAGCGGAAGCTCAAGAGCAAGCTGGGCATCGGCCCGAAGGTGGAGGAGCCGGCCGAGGCCGAGGCGGCGGGTGACGCCGAGGGTGCGGCCAAGCCGATCACCGCGACCGCCGCCAAGACGGCCGCGGCGAAGAAGACGACGGCGGCCGCCGCCAAGGCCTGAGCCGTTGACGCAGCACAGTGGGCCGGTCGGCCCCGAGGAGGACGACGACCACGGGCCGCCGGACTGGTTCGCGGCTGTCGCCTCGCCGCGGACCGGGGCGCGGGCCGCGGCGCAGCCCGAGCCGACGACCTGGCCGGAAGCGGTGTGGGATCCGGCGTGGGAGCCGGAGCCCGTGCCGGAGCGCGCCCGGGCGGTGAAGCGCCGGGCGGCCCGCCCGGCGGACGTGGGCGAGCTGGGGCTGGTCCAGGCCTCCGAGCTGCCCGCGGGGCGGCGCCGGCGGCGCTCGGCCCTGGAGGCCGAGGACGGCCCCGGCGAGGGAGCGGGTGCGGCCGGTCACGGGGGTGCGGCCGCCCCTGCTCCGACGTTCCCGGCGGAGCGCCCGAGGCGTCGGTCCGGCCGCACCCGGGGGGCCGGTGTCTCCGGGGGCGGGGGCCACGAGGGGCACGACGGCGATGAGGGCCGCGAGGGTACGGGCCGGGGCCCGGGTCGTCGCGGGGCGGGCCGCGGTGCCCGGACCGAGGAGCCGGCCGATCCCGAGAGCCGGGCGCGGGACATCTGCCTGCGGCTGCTCACGGGCGCGGCCAAGAGCCGCAAGCAGCTCGCCGACGCCCTGCGCAAGCGGGAGATCCCGGACGAGGTGGCCGAGGAGGTGCTGACCCGGCTGGAGGAGGTCGGGCTGATCGACGACGCGGCCTTCGCCCGGGCCTGGGTGGAGTCCCGGCACAGCGTCCGCGGTCTGTCCCGGCGTGCGCTGGCGCAGGAGCTGCGGACCAAGGGCATCTCCGGCGAGTTCGCCGAACAGGCCCTGGCCCAGCTCGACCACGACGACGAGACCGAGGCGGCCCGGGCCCTGGTCGACCGGCGGCTCCGGGCCACCCGGGGCCTGGAGCGGCAGACCCGCACCCGCCGGCTGGTCGGGCTGCTCGCCCGGCGCGGCTACTCCGAGGGCTTGGCCTTCCGGGTGGTCCGCGACGCCCTGGACGCGGAGGGGGCCGCGGACGAGTACGGCGACGGGGACGAGTACGGCGACGAGGGCGACGGCTACCAGGACTGAGGCGGGCCCGGGCGGGTCGCTCCGCCCCGACTGTTACCGGAGGGTTGGTCAACTGCCTGGCCAGTCTTGACCGTTTCGTAACCCGCGCTTAGCCTCGCACTCAGTGCGGGAGCACGTCGACCGTCCCTCGGACGCCCCGGCCGTATGCCCGGCCATGCCTGTGACCGGGCTGTTCCGGGCGGCCGCGCGGTGGTCCCGGGCGGCGTGCCGCGGCGGGACGGGGAGTGGGCAGCATGAGGATCGCGGTGAGCGCCGGATCGGCCGCTTCCCTTTCGGTGGCCGTCCTACTGGTGGTCCTGGCGGCAGCGTGGCTACTGGCCCGGCGGTCGAGGGTCGCTCGCCGCCGCGCGGCCGCAGCGGCCGAACGGGCCCGGCGGCAGGCCGAGCAGCAGGCCGACCGGTTGCGGGCCGAACTCGACCGGCGCGAGGAGCGGCTGGCCGGGGAGCTCGACCGGCTGCGCACCCGCGAGGACGAACTCGCCGAGCGCTCGGCGGCGTTGGCCCGCGCCGCGGCGGAGGCCGGGGAACTCCTCCGGCGCCGGGAGGCCGAGCTGGAGCGGACCGCCGGGCTCTCCGCAGCCGAGGCCCGTGCCGAACTCGTCCGGGAGGCCGAGTCGGAGGCCCGCCGGGAGGCCGCGGTCGCCGTCCGGGAGATCGAGCGCGCCGCCCGCGAGGAGGGCGAGCAGCGGGCCCGGGGCATCCTGGCCGGGGCGATCCAGCGGCTGGCGGCCGAACAGACCGCCGAGACCGCGGTGTCGGTGTTCCGGCTGCCCAACGAGGAGATGAAGGGCCGGGTGATCGGACGCGAGGGTCGCAACATCCGGACCTTCGAGGCCGTCACCGGCGTCAATCTGATCATCGACGACACGCCCTCGGTGGTGCAGCTCTCCTGTTTCGACCCGGTCCGCCGGGAGACCGCCCGGCTCACCCTGGAGCAGCTGGTGGAGGACGGCCGGATCCACCCGCTGCGGATCGAGCACGTGCACGAGCGCAGCCGGATCGAGGTCGAGCGCCGCTGCGTACGGGCCGGTGAGGACGCGCTGCTCGCCGTCCGGGTCGGCGCCATGGACCCGGAGCTGGTCCGTACCCTCGGCACCCTGCGCTACCGGGCCTCGTACGGGCAGAACGTGCTCGGCCACCTGGTGGAGTCGGCGCACCTGGCCGGGATGATGGCCGCCGAACTCGGGGTGGACCCGGAGCCGGTGCGGCGCGCGGCGCTGCTGCACGACATCGGCAAGGCGCTGACCCACGAGGTCCAGGGCAGCCATGCGGCGATCGGCGCCGACCTGGCCCGGCGGTTCGGCGAATCGGCGGACGTGGTGCACGCGATCGCCGCGCACCACGGCGAGGTGGAGCCCCGGACGGTGGAGGCGGTGCTCACCCAGGCCGCCGACGCCTGCTCGGGCGCGCGGCCGGGCGCGCGCAAGGAGTCGCTGGAGGCGTATGTGCGGCGGCTGGAGCGGTTGGAGGAGATCGCCCGGGCGCACGACGGCGTGGCCACCGTCTACGCGATGCAGGCCGGCCGGGAGGTGCGGGTGATGGTCCGGCCGGAGGTGGTGGACGACCTCGGGGCGCAGGTGATCGCCCGTGAGGTCGCCAAGCAGGTCGCCGAGGAGCTGACCTATCCGGGCCAGATCCGGGTCACCGTGGTCCGCGAGAGCCGGGCGACCGAGGTGGCCAGGTAGCAGGCGGCCCGGTGAGCCCGGCCTCGGCCCGTCGGGCGTTCGGCCCGTTCGGCCGCCGCCCCGTTCGCCCGCCCGGTCAGCGCCCGGACGGGCGGACCGGCGGCGCCGGAGCGGCGGCAGGAGCAGTGGCGGGCCTGGCGGCGGGCGTGGCGCTGACCGGGCCGGTGACGACCGGGCCGGGGGTCGCGGCCCCGGGGCCTGCGGGGCCGGGGGTCGCGGCACCGGGCCCGGCGGGCTCCGGGGCCGGCGCCTCCTGGTCGGGTCCGCCGGGGAGCGAGGCCGGCCCGCCCCTGGCCCCGTCGGCCAGTGCCTGGAGGTCCTCCGCCGCCGCGCCCTGAGTGACCCCGACCAGATGACCGTCGGGTCGGATCAGCAGCACGGAGTGCGGGCCGGCGCCCGGGTAGGCCTCGGTGACCAGGACCTCGGCCGGGACCGGCAGCGCGGCGGCGACCTCGGCCAGCCGGGGCATCAGCCCGGCGCCCAGCCAGCGTTCCGCGGACCAGACGGCGGTGCCGGGCGCGACCAGCAGCAGCAGGAAGCCCGCACCGAGCCGGGAGTGCAGCCGGTCGGGGGTGCCGTCGGTGGCCAGCACCGGCAGGTCGGGGACGAGCACCCCGGGGGCGGTGGCGGGCAGCAGTTCGCTGAGCGAGGTGGTGCCGCGGGCGCCGCGCTGGACCGGGACCCGCCCGGGCACGCCGGAGGGCGCGGCCGGATAGGCGGGGGCGCCGCCGAACCGCCCGGTGCCGAGGTGCCCGTCGGCGAGCATCGGCGCGTGCTTGCGGAAGGACCCGGTGAGCAGCGAGCGCCGGGTCTGGGCCCAGCCGCGCAGCGGGCGCAGCAGCGGCATGGCCTGGTCGACGGCGCGCAGCCGGGCGCCGACCGCGCCGCGGCGTTCGGCCTCGTAGCCGTCGAGCAGGGAGCCGCCGGGCTGGGGGCCGCCCGAGTGGAGGTGCCAGGCGAGGGCGAGCCGCCAGGCCAGGTTGTCGGCGTCGCGCAGGCCGTCGGTGAGGTTCTGCATGCCGAGCGCGCCGTGCAGATGGGCGGCGTCGCCGGCCAGGAAGCAGCGGCCGACCCGGAACCGGGCGGCCAGCCGCTGCTGGGCGGTGTGGTCGGCGGCGGCGAGCAGGTCGAACTTCGGGAGTTCGCCGCACCAGCCGGTGAGGGTGGAGGAGACCCGGGTGAGCAGCGTGTCGCCGGTGACGATGCCGGGCCAGGTGGCGTGCGGGTCGACCGGTTCGGCGGGGGCGGGACGGCCCGGGGGGAGCCGCCAGTCGAGCCGCCAGACGCCGTCCGGCAGCGGGCGGGCGGTGGCCTCGCGGTCGCCGCGCCACGGGGGCTCGCGGTGCAGCCGGGGTTCGGTGAACGGCAGGTCGACCCGGACGGTGGCGATCGCGCTGCGGTCGACGGCGGGCCGCCCGGGGAAGCGGATCTTCAGCAGTTTGCGGACGGCCGAACGGGCGCCGTCGCTGCCGACCAGGTGGCTGCCGCGCCACCAGGTCTCGGTGCCGTCCTGCGGGTTGCGGGTGAGCACGTTGACGCCGTCGCGGTCCTGTTCGAGCCGGGTGACCCGGCTCAGCGGAACGAGTTCGACCAGCGGGCTGCCGGTGAGGGCGTCGCGCAGGCCGCGCTGGAGGCGGTGCTGGGGCAGGTGCAGCACGGGGGTGTCGGCCAGGTCGATCCGGAGCACCTCCTGGCGGCGGCGCCAGACGGCGAAGGCGTCCCAGCGGGCGGCGTCGGAGGCGGCCCGGGTGTAGCCGATCCGGGTCAGGAAGGCGGCGGTGTCGGCACCGAGGACGACGCTGCGGGGGCTCTCGGGGCAGAGTCCGGTGCCCTCGTCGAGGACGACGGTCGGGACCTCGTGCCGGGCCAGGGCGAGGGCCAGGGCCAGGCCGACCGGCCCGGCCCCGACCACGATCACCGGGTCCATGCCGGTCCCTCCGGGCCCGGGCGGGCGCCGTGGATCTCGGAGCACGGACCGGCTGTCAGCCTGCCGTCATATGCCGCGTGGATGCTCCCGGATGGTGTCACGAAGAGCAATGCAACAGTTCACCTGCGTGTCCGTCAAGCAGCAGCTGAAGTGCGCCGGTTCGCGCCGCGTCGGCCACGTGCCTCGATCCACCGGGCGAGCGCGGTGAGCAGGAGGCACATCGCGATGTAGATGGGGCCGATCACCAGGACCACGGGGATGTAGGGGAAGCCCGCGGAGTTGAGCGGCTGGGTGGCGATGGCCTTACCCACGAAGAGCAGCTCGTGGTAGGTGATGATGAAGCCCAGCGAGGTGTCCTTGAGGGTGACGACCAGCTGGCCGATCATCGTGGGCAGCATCGAGCGGACCGCCTGCGGGACCAGGATGCCGGTCATCACCTGCGTCTTGCGCATGCCGAGCGCGTAGGCCGCCTCGCCCTGGCCGCGCGGCACCGCGTTGACGCCGCTGCGGATGATCTCCGCCTGGACCGAGCCGTTGTAGAGGCTGAGGCCGAGCACCAGGGCCCACATCGGCTCCTTCGCGAAGAACGCGTAGTAGAGCGCGACGATCAGGATCAGCAGCGGCATCGCCCGGAAGAACTGGACCACCGAGACGCAGACCCAGCGCACCGGCTTGTGCTCGGAGAGCTGCCCGGCCGCCAGCAGCGCGCCCAGCACCAGCGAGAACACCGCCGCCAGCCCGAAGGCCTCCAGGGTGGAGACCAGGCCGTCGACGATCCGCTGCTGGATGGCCGTGTACTGGAACACGTCCCAGAGCGCGGCGTCGAACTGGCCGTTGTCGTTGAGCGCGTCGAAGACGTACCAGAGCAGTCCCGCGATGCCGAGCAGCGAGAGCACCCCGAAGATCCGGTTGCGGGCGCGTGCCTTCGGGCCGGGGGCGTCGAAGAGGACGCCGGCGGTCGTCGAGCGGGTGAAGGGCTTGCTCATCGGGCCACCGCCAGTCGGGATTCCAGGAAACGGAACAGCAGGGCGACGGTGGCGCTGATCACCAGGTAGGCGCAGGCGACCCAGAAGAAGATCGCGAAGATCGAGTAGCCGCGCTCGGAGAAGGTCTGCTGCGCGCTGTACAGCTCACTGACGCTGAACGCGCCGGCGATCGCCGAGTTCCTCGGCAGCGCGATGAAGACGCTGCTCATCGGGGCCAGCACCGTCCTGGCCGCCTGCGGCAGGACGACCTGGGTCAGCGTCTGGCCGAAGGTCAGGCCGAGGCTGCGGGCCGCCTCGGCCTGACCGATCGGCACCGTGTTGATGCCCGAGCGCAGCACCTCGCAGACGAACGCCGCGGTGTAGCTGCCGAGCGCCAGCACCGCGAACACGAGGTGGCTGAAGTGCACGCCGAGCGGCGGCAGGCCGAAGGTCACGGCGAAGAACAGCACGGTCAGCGGGGTGTTGCGG
The DNA here is from genome assembly GCF_000718025.1 of Kitasatospora purpeofusca. Classification (GTDB taxonomy): domain Bacteria; phylum Actinomycetota; class Actinomycetes; order Streptomycetales; family Streptomycetaceae; genus Kitasatospora; species Kitasatospora purpeofusca. The sequence continues at coordinate 148,100 of NZ_JODS01000025.1, read as the reverse complement.
AAGATCGTCACCCAGCCGGTGCCGAAGGCACGCAGCACGGGGACGGGGGAGACCCGGAAGGCCGCCAGCAGGGTGCCCAGCAGCAGGGCGAGCAGCGCGCTGAGCGCGCTCAGCTCGATCGTCTGCAGGAAGCCGTCGCGGAACAGCGCGAAGTTGCCGTCCTCGAACAGGAAGCCCATCCGGCGGCCCTCCTCTCAGGGGTTCGTCGACTCGGGGGAGATCCGGACGGATCGGTCGGGATCCGTCCGGATCTGTGGAGATCGGGTGGGACGGGTGGATCAGTAGCGGTCGAGCGCCGGCGGCTGCGGGGCGACGGCGCCGGAGAGGCCGAGGGTGGCGTCGTAGGCCTTCTTCCAGTCGCCGTTGTCCTGGTGGGCCTTGATCGCGTCGCTGATCGCGTCGCGCAGCGCCTTGTCGTCCTTGTTCAGGCCGACGCCGTAGTTCTCCTTGGTGAAGGGCTGGCCGACCACCTTGAGCTTGGGCGCGTACTTCGAGGCGTAGCCCTTGAGGATCGCGTCGTCCGTGGTGACCGCGTCCACCTCGCCCGACATCAGCTTCTCGACGCAGGCCGAGTAGGTGTCGAACTGGGTGATCTTCGGCGAGTACTTCTCGATGTTCTTGATCGAGGTGGAGCCGGTGGCGGTGCAGACGTTCTTGCCGTTGAGCGAGTCCGGGCCGGTGATCGTGGTGTTGTCGGCCTTGACCAGCAGGTCCTGGCCGGCGACGTAGTACGGGCCGGCGAAGGAGACGGACTTCTTGCGCTCGTCGTTGATGCTGTAGGTGCCGACGTAGAAGTCGATCTGGCCCTTGGAGATGGCCGGCTCGCGCTGCGAGGAGACCAGGGTCTGCCACTTGATCTGCTGCGGGGTGAAGCCGAGGTCGGCGGCCACCATCTTGGCGATCTCGATGTCGAAGCCGCTGCGGTCGCCGCTGGCGAGGTCCTCCCAGCCGAGGAACGGCTGGTCGGACTTGGCGCCGATGAGCAGCTGGCCGCGCTTCTTGGCCTCGGCCAGCACGGCCGAGTCGACCTTGACGTCGGTCTTCACGGTGTAGGTGGGCAGCGCGGGGGCGGCGCTGCCGCCGGCCGAGGTGTTGCTGGCGCCGGGCGTGCCGTCCTTGCCGCAGGCGGCGGTGGCGGTGAGCGCGATGGCGCAGAGCGCGACGGCGAAGGTGCGACGAGTCCTCATGAGGGCAGTTCTCCTCGGGCTTGGCCACGGGTCGACCGGGCGCTGGCGAAGGGTGCGGTTCGGGTGGGGGCCCGGCGGGCGGGCGGGAGGGCGCGTGGGGGCGCCCCGCCGCCGTCGGCCGGGGGTCCGGACCGGGCGATCAGTGGTGCAGGATCTTGGAAAGGAAGTCCTTGGCGCGCTCGGAGCGCGGCGCGGTGAAGAAGGCCTCGGGGGTGTTCTGCTCGACGATCCGGCCGTCCGCCATGAACAGCACCCGGTTGGCGGCGGAGCGGGCGAAGCCCATCTCGTGGGTGACGACGACCATCGTCATGCCGTCGGCGGCCAGCTGGCGCATGACCTCCAGCACCTCGTTGATCATCTCGGGGTCGAGCGCCGAGGTGGGCTCGTCGAAGAGCATGACCTTGGGGTTCATCGCCAGCGCCCGGGCGATCGCGACCCGCTGCTGCTGGCCGCCGGACAGCTGGGCGGGGTACTTCGACGCCTGGGCGCCGACGCCGACCCGCTCCAGCAGTTCCTGGGCGGTCCGCACGGCCCGGTCCTTGGCGATGCCGCGGACCTTCACCTGGCCGAGGACCACGTTCTCCAGCACGGTCTTGTGGGCGAACAGGTTGAAGCTCTGGAAGACCATGCCGACCTCGGCCCGCAGCCGGGCCAGTTCCCGGCCCTCGGCGGGCAGCGGGCGGCCGTCGATGGTGATCGTCCCGGAGTCGACGGTCTCCAGCCGGTTGATCGTCCGGCACAGCGTGGACTTTCCGGAGCCGGAGGGGCCGATCAGTACGACCACCTCGCCCTGCTTGATCTCCAGATCGATGTCCTGGAGGACGTGCAGCGCACCGAAGTGCTTGTTGACGTTGCGCAGGACCACCAGGGGAGCGGCGTCGGCGCGGGAGTCCTGGTCGAGGCTCGTGCTCATCGGGCCTGCTCCCTCGGGTCGGCCCGTGGGTGCGAACTCCCTTGGGCGGCAATGGTGGTAGGAATCCGAGGGCCGCAGCCGGCGGAGCCGCGACCCTCGGTGGGCCGACCATAGGAGCCCTGACGTCGCCACGTCAGCCGATCTGAGTGGAATTTGAGGATCACGATCCGGCCACACGCCCGGCGAACGCTGTTCACAAAGGTCCGATAGGGGCACAGTGACAGCGTCCGGAGGCCGCGGCGGGCGTGATCGCGGAGCCCCGGCGGTGCCCGGCGGCCGTCGGCCGAGCCTGGCGTCCGGGCGTTCGCTGGCCCATACTGCGCAGAACCGGGACCTGCCCGGCAGGGGCCGTGACGATCGCACGGCGACCGAGGGACACCCCCCGGGAATCCGTCCGGGAGAGGAGGAGAACCATGCGACTGCTGCTCGTCGAGGACGACGAACGCGTGGCCGCCGCGCTGGTCGCGGTCCTGGGCCGGCACGGCTTCCAGGTCCGGCACGCCCGCAGCGGCCACGAGGCCCTGGACGCCCTGGTGCCGGACGGCAACGAGCCGTACCGGGTGGTCCTGCTCGACCTCGGGCTGCCCGACCGCGACGGCTTCGAGGTCTGCAGCCGGATCCGGGCCGGCAGCGGCGTACCGGTGATCATGGTGACCGCGCGGGCCGACATACGCTCCCGGATCCACGGCCTCAACCTCGGCGCCGACGACTACGTCACCAAGCCCTACGACATGGGCGAGCTGCTCGCCCGGATCCACGCCGTCGCCCGCCGCGGCGCCGCGCCCGCCGCCGTCGCCGCACCCGCCCCGGACACCGTCCCGCAGCAGCGCGGCCCGCTGGAGTCCCGCGGCATCGTGATCGACCGCGAGCGCCGCCGGGTCAGCGTCGACGGCCGGGACGTGCCGCTCACCCGCAAGGAGTTCGACCTGCTGGCGCTGCTCGCCCAGAGCCCCGGCGTGGTCTACCGCCGCGAGCAGATCTTCAGCGAGGTCTGGCGCAGCGGCTGGGAGGGCAACGGCCGCACCCTGGAGGTGCACATCGGCTCGCTGCGCACCAAGCTCGCCCTGCCCGGCCTGGTCGAGGCCGTCCGGGGCGTGGGCTACCGGCTGATCCCGGAATGCCCGGCGCCCGCCGCCGACAGCACGCCCCCGGCCCGCGCGGAGCACTGACCGCACGTGCGCACCCGCCTCCTCGGCATCCTGATCGCGCTGATGCTCTGTGTGCTCGCCGCGCTCGGAATGCCGCTCGCCGCGGCGTTCGCCGCCGCCGAGCAGAGCCGGGTGGTGGTCGACCGCCTGGACGACGCCGCCCGCTTCGCCCAGGACCTGCCGACCTCCGGCTCCGGCCTCGAGTCGGCGCTCAAGGGCGACCCCCAGCCCGCCCCCGGCGACCTCAGCCGCCGCCACGCGCTGGACGCCGAGGTGGTGCGCTACCACGAGCTGTACGGGGTGCGGATCGGCATCTTCCAGCGCGACGGCGTACCGATCGCGGTGGCCCCGGCCGACTGGCGGGTGCCCGCCAGCGGCTGGGCCGACCAGGCCTTCCAGGAGGCGCTGGACGGCCGGCGCAGCCACAACCCGCCGCAGGTCTGGCCGTGGACCCCGGACCGGACGCTCACCGTCGCCACCCCGGTGGTCCGCGACGGCGACGTGGTCGCGGTGGTGCTCAGCGACTCCCCGACCGGCGCGCTGCGCACCCGGGTACTGCGCCAGTGGCTGGTGATCGGGGCCGGCGAGGCCGTCGCGATGATCGTCGCGGTGCTGCTCGCGGCCCGGCTGACCGAGTGGGTGCTGCGCCCGGTCCGCACCCTGGACCGGGCCACCCACGACATCGCCACCGGCCGGATGAACGCCCGGGTGGCGCCCGGCGGCGGCCCGCCCGAGCTGCAGCGGCTGGCCCGCTCGTTCAACGAGATGGCCGACCACGTGGTGCTCGCCCTGGACCAGCAGAAGGCCTTCGTCGCCGACGCCTCGCACCAGCTGCGCAACCCGCTGGCGGCGCTGCTGCTGCGGGTCGAGGTGCTGGGCCTGGAACTGCCCGAGGGCCACGACGAGGAGCTCGGCGGGGTCCGCGAGGAGGGCGTGCGGCTGGCCCGGGTGCTGGACGACCTGCTCGGGCTGGCCACCGCCGAGCACGCCCGCCCCGAGCCGGAGCCCACCGACCTGGTCGTGCTCACCCTGGCCCGGGTCGACGCCTGGCGTCCGCTGGCCGGGCAGCGCGGGATCGAGCTGGTTTGGGAGGGCCCGGCGCTGGCGCTCGGGCTGGCCGACCCGATCGGCTTCGGCAGCGCGCTGGACGCCGTGGTCGACAACGCGCTGAAGTTCGGCCCCACCGGCAGCCGGGTGCGGGTGCTGGTCGCGGTGCGCCGCGAGGAGGTCGCGGTGACCGTCTCGGACCAGGGACCGGGCCTCACCGAGGAGGAGCTGGCCCGGGCCGGCGACCGCTTCTGGCGCAGCACCCGGCACCAGAACGTGGACGGCTCGGGCCTCGGCCTGTCGATCGCCACCACCCTGCTCCAGGCCGCCGGCGGCTCCCTCACCTTCGGCACCGCCGTCCCGCACGGCCTCGCCGTCACCCTCGCGGTGCCCCGTGCCGCCGACAAGCGCCGCTGAGGGGCGGGGGACCGAGGGTCAGGGCTTGACCGAGCGGTAGTAGCGGGCGGCGCCCTCGTGGAGCGGGAGCGGATCGGTGTAGACGGCGGTGCGGAGGTCGACCAGCTGGGCGGCGTGGACCTGGGCGCCGATCTGGTCACGGCTGTCGATCACGGCGCGGGTGATGCCCTGGACCAGGTCGTCGTCCACGTCGGCGCGGGTGATCAGCAGGTTGGGCACGGCGACGGTGGCGACCGCGTCCTGCGGCTCGGCGTTGGGGTAGGTGCCCTTGGGCATGGTGGCCGCCCGGTAGGCGTCGGTGCCGCCGCCCTCGACCATGTGCACCGACTCGGCGAGGTCGCCCAGCGGCACGATCCGGATCCGGACGTGCTCGGACAGGTCGGTGAGCGCGCTGGTCGGCAGGCCGCCGGACCAGAAGAAGGCGTCCAGTTCGCCGCGCCGCAGCCCGTCGGCGGCGTCGCCGATGCCCAGCGGCTTCGGGGTGATGTCGTGGTCCGGGTCCAGTCCGGCCGCGGCCAGCAGCCGCCGGGTCACCAGGTTGACGCCCGAGAGCGGCTGGCCGACGCCGACCCGCAGACCCTTGAGGTCGGAGGCCCGGTGCACCGGGGAGCCGGCCGGCACGATCAGCTGCAGGTAGTCGTCGTAGAGCCGGGCGATGGCGCGCAGCTTCTCCCGGCCGGGGCCGGTGTACTGGGCCACGGCGTCCGCGGTGGCTATCGCGAAGTCGTCCCGGCCGGAGGTGACCCGGCGGAGGTTGTCGATCGACCCCTCGGAGTTGTCGAGCTCCAGGCGGACCCCGGGCATCGCCCTGGCCAGATGGGCGTCCAGCAGCTGCCCGTACCGGTCGTACACCCCGCGCTGGACGCCGGTGGCCAGACGGGTCTCGCCGCGCGGGTAGCCGGGGGAGCGGCTCTCCGACAGCCACCAGCCGCCCAGGCCGGCCAGCACCAGGACGAGCGCCGCCACGATCCGCCACAGCGGTCGGCGGGCCGCGGTGCGGAACCGGGAGGTGCTGCTGGAGACCATGCAAGGGATAGTGCCAGGCGCCCGCGGCGAACGGGAGGGGGGCAGGACGGCGGAAGGTCCGGGGGAGCTGCCCGTACCCTGGTCGGGTGAGCGGTGACAGCGGATCGAAGAGCTACAAGGTCGTCACGTACGGCTGCCAGATGAACGTCCACGACTCGGAGCGGCTCTCCGGGTTGCTGGAGGACGCCGGGTACGTCAAGGCGGGCCAGGAGGGTGATCCCGACCTGGTGGTCTTCAACACCTGCGCGGTGCGGGAGAACGCGGACAACAAGCTGTACGGCAACCTCGGACAGCTGGCGCCGGTCAAGACCCGTCACAAGGGCATGCAGATCGCCGTCGGCGGCTGCCTGGCCCAGAAGGACCGCGACACCATCGTCGCCAAGGCCCCCTGGGTCGACGTGGTGTTCGGCACGCACAACATCGGCCACCTGCCGGCCCTGCTGGAGCGGGCCGCGGTCGAGCGCAAGGCCCAGGTCGAGATCCTGGAGTCCCTGGAGACCTTCCCCTCGACCCTGCCCACCCGCCGGGAGTCCGCGTACGCCGCCTGGGTCGCGATCTCGGTCGGCTGCAACAACACCTGCACCTTCTGCATCGTCCCCGCGCTGCGCGGCAAGGAGGAGGACCGCCGGCCCGGCGACGTGCTCGCCGAGATCGAGGCGCTGGTCGGCGAGGGCGTCATCGAGGTGACCCTGCTCGGCCAGAACGTCAACGCCTACGGCTCCGACCTGGGCGACCGCGAGGCGTTCTCCAAGCTGCTGCGCGCCGCCGGGCAGATCGAGGGCCTGGAGCGGATCCGCTTCACCTCGCCGCACCCGCGCGACTTCACGGACGACGTGATCGCCGCGATGGCCGAGACCCCGAACGTGATGCACCAGCTGCACATGCCGCTGCAGTCCGGTTCGGACCGGGTCCTCAAGGCGATGCGCCGCTCCTACCGGCAGGACCGCTTCCTGGGCATCATCCGCAAGGTGCGGGAGGCGATGCCGGACGCGGCCATCTCCACCGACATCATCGTGGGCTTCCCCGGCGAGACCGAGGAGGACTTCGAGGAGACCATGAAGGTCGTCCGCGAGGCCCGCTTCACCAACGCCTTCACCTTCCAGTACTCCAAGCGCCCGGGCACCCCGGCCGCCGAGATGGACGAGCAGGTCCCGAAGGCGGTCGTCCAGGCACGCTACGACCGGCTGATCGCGCTCCAGGAGGAGATCTCCTGGGACGAGAACAAGAAGCAGGTCGGCCGCGTCCTGGAGATCCTGGTCGCCGAGGGCGAGGGCAAGAAGGACGACCGGACCGACCGGCTCTCCGGCCGCGCCCCCGACAACCGGCTGGTGCACTTCACCCGGCCCGCCGAGCCGGTCCGCCCGGGCGACACGGTCACCGTGGAGATCACCTACGCCGCGCCGCACCACCTGCTGGCCGAGGGGCCGACGCTCGCGGTGCGGCGCACCCGGGCCGGCGACGCCTGGGAGAAGCGCAAGGGCGTGGCCGCGGCCAAGCCGGCCGGCGTGATGCTGGGGCTGCCGTCGATCGGCGCCCCGAAGGCGCTGCCGCTCGCCGCCCCGGCCGGGGGCGCCTGCTGCGGGGACTGACCCGCCACCGGCGCGACCGGAGCACGGTCGGGCCCTCGCCGGCTTCGGACCGTCCGGCCCTCGGACCATCCGGCCCTCGGACGATCCAGTCTTCGAACGGCCGGGGGGACCGCACGGTCCCCCCGGCCGTCGGGCGTTCTCGGCAAGGATCGGGAGACAGGCCATAGAGTGATCCACATGCTGGTTGCCGCCGCCGTGTGTCCCTGTCCGCCGCTGCTGGTCCCCGAGGTCGCCGTCGGGGCCTCGTCCGAGCTGGAGCCGCTGCGCGCGGCCTGCGACGAGGCGCTCGGGGCGGTGCTCGCCGCCGGTCCCGACCTGCTCGTGGTCGTCGGCACCGGGCCGGAGGCCGAGGTCTGGACCGAGGGCGGTGCCGGGTCCTTCCACCGGTACGGCGTGCCGCTGGTGGCCGCGCTGCCGGGCGGCCGGGCCGAGGGGCCCGAGCTGTCGCCCGCGCTGACCGTCGGCGCCTGGCTGCTCGGCCGGGCCGGGGCGACCCTGCCGACGCACGCCTGCGCGGTGCCCGCAGACGCGCCCGCCGACCGGATGCTCGGGCTGGGCCAGGGCCTGGCCGGGCTGGCCGACCGGGTCGGGCTGCTGGTGATGGGCGACGGCAGCGCCTGCCGCTCGCTGAAGGCGCCCGGCTACCTGGACGAGCGGGCGGAGGGCTACGACGCGGAGCTCGCCCGGGCGCTGGGGACGGCCGACACGGCCGCGCTGGCGGCGCTGGACCCGGGCCTGGCGGCCGAGCTCAAGGCCGAGGGCCGGGCGCCCTGGCAGGTGCTGGCCGGCGCCGCCGAGGGCGCCGGCCTCACCGCGCGGCTGGGCTACCAGGACGCGCCGTACGGGGTCGGGTACCTGGTCGCCTCCTGGAGCTGAGCCCCGGGCCCGGCCCCGGGCGGGCGGTCAGCCGGTGGGGCCGGGCGTCCCGCCGTTCGGGCTGCCGTTCGGGCCGGCGGCCGGGCTGCCGTTCGGGCTGCCCGGGGCGGTGCCGGGCACCCCGGTGCCCCCGGTGTTCGCGGTGCCGTCGGTGTTCGCGGTGCCGTCGGTGCCCTCGGGCTTGTGGGCGAAGTCGTCCACGGCGGTCCTGGCCTTGCTGGTGCCGTGCTCGATCTTCTCGCTGTACTTGCCCTTGGTGGCCTTGTCGATCGCGCCGCCCGCCTTGTCCACCGCGCTCCCGATCTGGTCGCTGTGCTTCCCGGCGAACTCGCTGGCCTTCTCCTTGAGCTCCTCGGCCTTGCCCTTGAGGTTGTCCATCAGACCCATGGCGCCTCACCCTTCTGTCGCTGTCTCTCTCACAACGTCTGTCACGCCCGAACCGTTCGCAACGGGACGAGGTGGCCGAAAACGGGCGTGAACGGGGGGCCGGCCGGTCGGCCGCCGTTCTTTGGCAGACTTGTCCGGTGAGCAGCTCCACTACAGTCCGGCCCAGCCGCCCCCGTGTCGTCTCGGTCGTCGGCGCCACCGCCGCCGGCAAGTCCGACCTGGCCGTGGCCCTGGCCCGTGCCCTCGACGGCGAAGTGATCAACACCGACTCCATGCAGCTCTACCGGGGCATGGACATCGGCACCGCCAAGCTCACCGCGGCGGAGCGGGGTGGGGTCCCGCACCATCTGATGGACATCTGGGACGTCACCGAGGCCGCCAGCGTCGCCGAGTACCAGCGGCTGGCCCGGGTCGAGATCGACCGGCTGCTCGCGGCCGGCCGCACCCCCGTGCTGGTGGGCGGCTCCGGCCTGTACGTGCGGGCGGCGATCGACGAGATGGAGTTCCCGGGCACCGACCCGGAGGTCCGGGCCCGGCTGGAGGTGGAGCTGGAGGAGCTCGGCCCGTACGCGCTGCACGGCCGGCTGGCCGCGCTGGACCCGGCGGCGGCCGAGGCGATCCTGACCGGCAACGGCCGGCGGATCGTCCGGGCGCTGGAGGTCATCGAGATCACCGGGCAGCCGTTCACCGCGAACCTGCCGAGCAACACCGCCGTGTACGACGCGGTGCAGATCGGCGTCGCGGTGCCGCGTCCCGAACTGGACGAGCGGATCACCCTGCGGGTGGACCGGATGTGGCGGGACGGGCTGCTGGACGAGGTGCGGGCCCTGGAGGAGATCGGGCTGCGCGAGGGGCGGACGGCCTCCCGGGCGCTCGGTTACCAGCAGGTGCTGGACCACTTCGCCGGGACCTGCACCGAGGACGAGGCGCGGGCCGAGACCGTCCGGGCGACCAAGCGGTTCGCCCGCCGGCAGGAGTCCTGGTTCCGCCGGGACGACCGGATCCACTGGCTCTCCCGGCCGGCCGGCACCGACCCGGCCGAGCTGCTCGATCGCTCGCTGGAGCTGATCGATCGTCAGGAAACGGCCGCCCGATAGGCGGTTTCCGGCCATCCGGCGGTGCAGTTGCGCGGGCAGAGGGCCGTGCAGAACAGTCCGGCGGTCACGACCGGATCACGTCATGGCCACGGATCACCCGACGACCCCGGTCAGGCCCGGAACGCCACCCTGGACATGCCATCATCGAGGTCACAAGGGTCGGCCCGGGCGGGCCGATCGGCCAGACCGCGAGTCGCACTCGTGTCGAACTGTCAGGGGAGGCCGCGTGTCCACGGGTACCGGCCCCGAAACCGGCCAGAGCGCCGGACGTTCCGTGAGCGGCGGAACCGTCGGCGGCAGTGCCACGGCGCAGACCGCCGACCTCGACTCCTCGACGCTGCCGGACCTGCCGGTGCTGGCCGGACTGGACATGCCCACCTCGTACGCCCTCGCGCTGCCCGCACTCGACACCAGCGCCCCCGCCGGTGCGGTGCACGAGCGGGAGATCCGGCCGCGCCGCCGGCTCCGCTGGTGGCAGACCCTGCCGATAGCCCTGCTGGCCACCGCCGGTTCGCTGATGTTCGCCTTCCCGCTGGCCTTCGGCTCGGCCGGGGCCGGCTCGGCGATGATCGGGATGCTCGGCCTGCTGCTGACCGCCGCCTCGCTCGGCTGGGGCGCGATGGCCGCCCGGCACGCCGGTTACAAGTGGCCGGGCCTGCCGCGCCGCGGCACCGGCGAGCGGGCCGGGTGGCGGGCGATCGTGATCTACACCCTGATCGTGCTGGCGGCCTGCGCGCTGGCCCTGTGGCGGGTCGTCCGGCTCTCCGGCCGGTAGGGCGGGTCACTGGCGGCACGCGGTCCGCGCCGGTCCGCGGGGTGGAACCGGAGGGCAGGGGTCCGGGGCGCCTCGGTACCATCGGGAGGGTGACCGCAACCTCCGCGCAGCCCGTCGGCCTCCCCTTCCTCAAGGGGCACGGCACCCAGAACGACTTCGTCATCGTCCCCGACCCGGACGGCCGGCTGACCATCGGTCCCGAGGCCGTCGCCGCGCTGTGCGACCGCCGCGCCGGCATCGGCGGGGACGGGCTGCTGCGCGTGGTGCGCTCCGCCGCCGACCCGGCCGCCGCCGACCAGGCCGACCGCGCCGAGTGGTTCATGGACTACCGCAACGCGGACGGTTCGATCGGCGAGATGTGCGGCAACGGCGTCCGGGTCTTCGCCCGCTACCTGATCGAGGCCGGACTGGCCGAGCCGGGCGAGCTGCCGGTGGCCACCCGGGCCGGACTGCGGACCGTGCGGGTCGCCGCGGACGCCGCGGACGGCACGCCCGGGGAGATCACCGTGGACATGGGCCGCGCCGCGCTGCCCGGACCGGACGGCATCGCGGTGGCGGTCGGCGGGCGCAGCTGGCCGGCCCTGAACGTCAACATGGGCAATCCGCACGCGGTCGCGTTCGTCGAGAGCCTGGACCACGCCGGGGAGCTGCGGACGGCGCCGGCGACCAGTCCCGAGGGCGCCTACCCGGAGGGCGTCAACGTCGAGTTCGTGGTGGACCGGGGGCCCCGGCACGTCGCGATGCGGGTGCACGAGCGCGGCTCCGGCGAGACCCTCTCCTGCGGTACCGGCGCCTGCGCCGTCGCGGTGGCCGCCGCCCGGCGGGACGGCCTGGACCCGGCGGTCACCGGTGAGGCCGTGACCTACGCGGTCGACGTGCTGGGCGGCCGGCTGACGATCACCGAGCACCCGGACGGCCGGGTGGAGAAGACCGGACCGGCGGTCATCGTCGCCCGCGGCGAGCTGGACCCGTCCTGGACGGCGCTGCTCGGCGGCGTCTGACCGTCCCTCACGAGCGGTCCGGGGAGCGTTCTCCGGGCCGCTCGGCCGTCGAGGATCGCGTTTGCCCAATTCGTATCGGATCGAATCCCCCCGTTCGAGTGACAGGGATGACGGACGGGAAGCGGGGCATCGCGGAACGTGCTCTGCTCGGTAGCATGGACCACCGGGTCGGCCCACGCCCCCGGTACCGCTGCCGGAGGTGCCGATGACCATCGAAGCCGGGCAGCCCCTGGCGGGGCAGCCGACGTCCGCACGGCAAGCCGGGCCCAGACGGCCGCTCGGCGGACTGGGCCGGGCCGCGCTCGGACGCGCCGGGCGCGCCGCGCTGCTGGCCACCGGGCGCCCGCCCGTGCCCGACGCCCTCGAACCGCTGGTCCAGGCGCACCGGCGGCACCATCCGCAGGCCGACCTCGGCCTCCTCGGCCGTGCCTACCGGCTGGCGGAGGAGAGCCACCGGGGCCAGAAGCGGAAGAGCGGCGAGCCGTACATCACCCATCCGCTGGCCGTCACCATGATCCTGGCCCAACTCGGCGCCGGCACCACCACCTTGGTCGCCTCGCTGCTCCACGACACCGTGGAGGACACCGAGTTGACGCTGGACCAGGTGGCCGAGGGCTTCGGGCCCGAAGTCGCCTACCTGGTCGACGGGGTGACCAAGCTGGAGAAGGTCGACTTCGGGGCGGCGGCGGAGGCGGAGACCTTCCGCAAGATGCTGGTCGCCACCGGGGACGACGTCCGGGTGATGGTGATCAAGCTCGCCGACCGGCTGCACAACATGCGGACCATCCGGCACATGAAGCCGGCCAGCCAGGTGCGGATCGCCAAGGTCACCCGGGACGTGCTGATCCCGCTGGCCGAGCGGCTCGGCATCCAGGTGCTGAAGGCGGAGCTGGAGGACATCGTCTTCGCCACCCTGCACCCGGAGGAGCACGCCCGCACCCGTGCCCTGCTGGCCCGGCACGAGGACGGCCCCGACACCCTGCTGGCGCCGTTCGCCGGCGCGCTGGGCCGCCAGCTCGCCGAGGCCGGGGTCGCCGCCGAGGTGACCGTCCGGCCCCGGCACTGCGTCTCGCTGCACCGGGTGCTGCTCAAGCGGGACGCCGCCCCGGGACGGGACGGCCGGCCGCAGGAGCCGCAGCCGGCCGACTTCGGGCGGCTGCTGGTGGTGGTCGAGGAGAACGCCGACTGCTACGCCGTGCTCGGCGAGCTGCACACCTGCTGGACGCCGCTGCCGGGCGAGTTCAAGGACTTCGTGGCCGCGCCCAAGTTCAACCTCTACCAGTCGCTGCACACCGCGGTGGCGCTGGCGGGCGGCGAGGTGGTCGAGGTGCTGGTGCGCACCCGGCGGATGCACGAGATCGCCGAGACCGGGGTGGTGGCGCTCGGCGACCCCCGGCAGCCCGCGCGCGGCGGCGAGCAGGCCCCGGACGAGCTGGACCGCACCGACCCGGCCCGGCCGGGCTGGCTCTCCCGGTTGCTGGAGTGGCAGCAGGAGACCCCGGACCCGGACGCCTTCTGGTCCGCCCTCACCGCCGACCTCGCCGGTGACCGCGAGATCACCGCGGTCACCGAGCTCGGTGAAACGCTTCAGCTCCGGGCCGGGGCGACCTGCGTGGACGCCGCCTACCTGCTGGGCGAGGAGACCGGGCACCGATGTATCGGGGCGCGGGTGAACGGGCGGCTGGTGGCGCTCTCCACCGTGCTGCAGGACGGCGACCGGGTGGCCATCCTCACCGACGGCTCGGACGCGTCGGACGGCCCCCACGGGCCGGACGGCTCGGACGGACCCGACGGCTCCGACGGCGTCGACGGGCCCGGGGGTGCCGGGCGCTCCGCCGCGCCGGCCGGCCGGCGCCGCTCCGAGCCCTCCGGCCCCGCCCCCGAGTGGCTCGCGCACGCCCGCACCCCGGCCGCCAGGATCGCCATCGAACGCTGGCTGGCCGACCACCCGGAGCGCCGCCCGGTGGTCCGCACCGGTCCCTCGCCGAGCCAGCCCGCGCCGCCCGCCCACCCCGTCGCCGCCGGCCGGCCGGCCGTCCCGGTCACCGCGGCCGGGCGCCCGGGCGCACCGGTCCGGCTGGCCCGCTGCTGCACCCCGGTGCCGCCGGACGAGATCGTCGGCTACCCGATCCGCGGCGGCGCGGTCGCCGTGCACCGGGCCGGCTGCCCGGCGGGGGAGCGGATGCGGGCCGACGGGCGCGGCGCGCTGGAGGTCGACTGGCGCCCCGGCGGCGCCCCGCCGGCCGGCTACCGGGCCACCCTGCGGGCCGAGGCGCTGAACCGGCCCCGGCTGCTCGCCGACCTCACCGCCGCGATCTCGGGGGAGGGCGTCGGCATCGTCTCGGCCGAGGTCGAGCCGCCGCAGGAGCTGCGGGTCCGGCACACCTACACCGTCGAGCTGCCGGACCCGGCCGCGCTGGCCGCGGTGCTGCGGGCGATGCTGCGGGTCTCCGGGGTGTACGACGTGGAGCGGCCGCACGCCCCGCCCGGCGGCGGTCCCGGCCGGGCCCCGGCCGCCCCGACCGGCGCGGCGGGCCGTCCGGCGGACGACCCGGCGGCGCCGGAGGTAAATGCGGATGACCCGTCCGCGCCCGGCGTGCGAACATCATGGGGAATTCACGGCCGGACCGCGGCGTTCTCGGGGCAGAGGAGTCCCAGTCCGAACCGCGGCCCCGAGGGGTAGCTCGCACCTCGCCCGAGTGGTAGTCGGGGCGGCAGCTGGGCAGACTCCCGGCACGACCGTCCGTACGGTCGCGCACAGGCCACCCGTTCCAGCAGCCGAAGGACAGAATGACCTCCACGTTCGACACCCGCGACCAGACCGACGCCACGCGCCGCATCGACGGTCTGCGGGCGGAAGCCCTCATGGACGAGGACCTCGCGGCCATCGACGAGGACCACGGCCACCACTACGACGGCGACCAGTACGACCGCAGCGAGCGCGCCGCGCTGCGCCGTGTCGCCGGCCTCTCCACCGAGCTCGAGGACGTCACCGAGGTCGAGTACCGCCAGCTCCGCCTGGAGCGCGTGGTGCTCGTCGGGGTCTGGACCGACGGCACCCTGGAGGAGGCGGAGAACTCGATGGCCGAGCTCGCCGCCCTGGCCGAGACGGCCGGCTCCGAGGTGCTGGACGGCGTGATCCAGCGCCGTGACAAGCCCGACGCGGCCACCTACATCGGTTCCGGCAAGGCCAAGGACCTGCGCGACATCGTCGCCGCCAGCGGCGCCGACACCGTGGTCTGCGACGGTGAGCTCACCCCGGGCCAGCTGATCCACCTGGAGGACGTGGTCAAGGTCAAGGTCGTCGACCGGACGGCCCTGATCCTGGACATCTTCGCCCAGCACGCCAAGTCCCGCGAGGGCAAGGCGCAGGTCTCGCTCGCGCAGATGCAGTACATGCTGCCGCGACTGCGCGGCTGGGGCCAGTCGCTCTCCCGGCAGATGGGTGGTGGCGGCTCCGGCTCCTCCGGCGGCGGCATGGCCACCCGCGGTCCCGGTGAGACCAAGATCGAGACCGACCGGCGCCGGATCCGGGAGAAGATGGCGAAGCTCCGCAAGGAGATCGCCGACATGAAGAAGGGCCGCGACACCAAGCGCCAGGAGCGCAAGCGCCACCAGGTGCCGTCCGTGGCCATCGCCGGCTACACCAACGCCGGCAAGTCCTCGCTGCTCAACCGGCTCACCGGGGCGGGCGTGCTGGTGGAGAACTCGCTGTTCGCCACCCTCGACCCGACCGTGCGCCGGGCGCAGACGCCGAGCGGCCGGGTCTACACCCTGGCCGACACCGTCGGCTTCGTCCGGCACCTGCCGCACCACCTGGTCGAGGCGTTCCGCTCCACCATGGAGGAGGTCGCCGACGCCGACCTCATCCTGCACGTGGTGGACGGCTCGCACCCCGAGCCGGAGACGCAGCTGGCCGCCGTCCGCGAGGTGGTCGTCTCGGTCGACGCGCAGAACGTGCCGGAGATCGTGGTGATCAACAAGGCCGACGCGGCCGACCCGCTGGTGCTGCAGCGGCTGCTGCGCCGCGAGCCGCACGCCATCGTGGTGTCGGCCCGCACCGGCGTCGGCATCGAGGAGCTGCTCGCGCTCATCGACGACGAGCTGCCGCGGCCTGCCGTCGAGGTGCACGCGCTGGTCCCGTACACCCAGGGCGCGCTGGTGTCCCGGGTGCACGCCGAGGGCGAGCTGCTCGGCGCCGAGCACACCGGCGAGGGCACCCTGCTGCACGCCAAGGTGCCGGCCGAGCTGGCCGCCGAGCTGGAGGCCTTCGCCGTGGCGCTGACGCCGCAGGGCTGATCCCCACCGCGCGAAGAACGCGAACGGCCCCGGTCCCCTCCCGCGAGGAGGGGACCGGGGCCGTTCGCGTTCCCGGCCGGATCTTCCCGGCGGCCGCGCCGGGCTACTTCTTCTTGGCGATCCAGTCCAGCGCCTGCTTGGCGACCGTCTCCAGGTAGGGCCCGCTCAGCGAGGTGTGGTCCTGGGTGCCGATCGAGGTGTTGGAGACCAGCGCGAGCTTGCCGTCCGGCATCGGCGCGAACCAGCCGCCGCCGCTGGAGCCCTGGGTCATGTTGCAGCCGATGGTGAGCATCGACGGGCGCTTCGGGTCGAAGGAGAGCCGGGTCGGCTTCCCGCCCTCGCACTTGTACAGCTCCTGGCCGTCGAACGGCTTGTACAGCGGGTAGCCGACGGCGGTGGCGGTGACCTTGTCGCGCGGGGCGTCGAACCAGACCGGGACGGCCCCGCCGACCGTCTCCTCCAGCGACTTGCCGCTGTCGGTCTGGTTGCTCACCCGCATGATCGCGAAGTCGTACTGGTTCGCCGCGTCACCGGTCCCGCCGCCCTCGACCAGCCACTGCGGCGAGGTCACCACGTCCTTCGCCCACCAGGTGCCGAGCGGGGCCAGGTCGGCCAGCGGGGCCTTCTTGCCGCCGCTGGAGGCACCCGAGTTGTTGTAGGCGGGGACGAACACCAGGTCCTTGAAGTAGTTGCCGCCCTTGCCCGGGTGGACGCAGTGGCCGGCCGTCCAGACCAGGTTGCTCTTCCCCGGGTGCGCCGGGTCCTGGACCACGGTGGCCGAGCAGTTGCCCCGGCCGCCCTCGGCGGAGAAGAAGACCTTGCCGGACGGCTGCTTGGTGTACGGACGCGGCACCGGTACGGCCTTGACCACCGCGGGCTCGGGGTCGGTGACCCCGGCGTCGTCGGCGGGCTTGGCGGTGGGCGGCGCCGGGTCGGCCGGCTTGGAGTCGCCCATCTTGTCCGGGTTCCAGAAGTCCTTGACGATCGGGTTGTTGAAGACGTGCTTGGACGCCCAGTTGTCCCAGTCCTCGAACTTCCACCGGGTCAGGTCGTCCCAGCTCTTCGGCAGGCCCTCCAGCAGACTGGTCGGGATGCCGGTGGGCAGGGTGATGCCGCCGATCACACCACTGCCGCCCCCCGCGGCGGTGGCGGAGGCGGAGGTGCCCGTCGAGGGCGGCGGGGCGGCGGTTCCCCCGCCGCCCGAAGGCCCGTCGGGGCCGCAGGCGGTGACGGCGAACAGGGTCCCCGCGGCGAGGACCGCGGCCGCGGCTGACCGGTGGATCGCTGGCATGAGTGCTGTCCCCCTGGTGGTTCGGTGTGGGCGGCGGGCCGCCGTCCTGGAGTCTGCCACTGGCCACCAGGACGGCACCGGGCGGCCCCCGGTTGCGGTGCCCGGCGGCGGTCACCGATCTGTGACGCGAGCGCCGCCGGCTCGTTGGCACTGGGGGCCCAGCTCCCTGCCGAAAGGTGAACCTTCACCGGTCTTCACCCGGACGAGTGAAGCGCCCTTGTGATCAACCGTCAGGGATAGGTAACCCTTACCTGACGCGACGGTGCGAGCGCCCGCCGGATTTCTCCACCCCACGCGCGTCGGCACTCCACGCGCACCAAGGAGCAGCATTGAGCACCGCCCTCACCGGAGCCCCGCCCGACATCCCGGCCGGCCGACCCGGCCCCGCGGCCCCCGCCGCCGGTCCGCCCGCCACCACTCCCGCCGCCGCCGCCGTTCCCGCCGCCCCGGTCCCGTCCGACCGGCTGCTCCACCCGGACCCGGCCGTCGCCGCCGAACAGGCCGCCGTGGAAGCCCTGTTGCGCTGCTGGGCCCGCGAGACCCGCGCCGCGCCCGGCCCGGACGGACACCTGCGGATCGCCGTCCTCGGCGGCGCCGCCCGGCTCTCCGCCCCCGTCCGGCACTGGTCGCCGGCCGGCTGGCACCGGTTCGGCCCGCCCACCCTCGGGGCCGGCCCGGACCTCCACGAGGCCCCGGTGGACGCCGTCACCGCCGCCGCCCTGCTCGCCGCCGCGGCCGCCGACCGGCCCGACCCCGGGCAGGTCGCCGACCTCGCCGCCCGGGTCGCCGACTCGGTGGTCCGCACCGCCGACATCCTGGCCCACCACCGCTCCGGCACCGCCCCGGCGCCCGGCGGGCCCGAGCGCTCCGAGTTCCTCGCCACCGAGCAGTCCCTGCTGCTCGGCCACCCGCTGCACCCCACCCCCAAGAGCCGCGACGGCCTCGGCCCCGCCCAGAGCGCCGCCTACTCGCCCGAGCTGCACGGCTCCTTCCAACTGCACTGGTACGCCGTCGACCGCGAGCTGCTCGCCGCCGGCTCCGCCCTCACCGAGGGCGCCGACCGGATCACCGCCCAGCTCCTCGGCGACCCCGCCCTGCTGCCGCCCGGCACCGCCGCCCTGCCGCTGCACCCCTGGCAGGCCCGCGAACTCGCCCACCGCCCGGCCGTCGCCGCCCTGCTCACCGAGGGCCGGCTGCACGACCTCGGCCCGTCCGGCGCCGCCTGGTACCCGACCTCCTCGGTGCGCACCGTCTACCGGCCCGGCACCCCCTGGATGCTGAAGCTCTCGCTCGGCCTGCGGATCACCAACTCCCGCCGGGAGAACCTCCGCAAGGAGCTCCACCGGGGCCTGGAGATGCACCGGCTGCTGGAGAGCGGCCTCGGCGCCGAGTGGCGGGCCGCCCACCCCGGCTTCGACATCGTCCGCGACCCCGCCTGGATCGGCGTCGACCACCCCGGCCTCGGCGACCCCGGCGGCCTGGACACCGTGCTGCGCGCCCAGCCCTTCGCCCCCGGCGACCGCGCCCACTGCGTGGCCGGGCTGGTCGCCGAGCGGCCGCACCCGGCGGGGGCCGGCGAGGAGGCCGGCCGCGTCCGGTCCCGGCTCGGCGACCTGCTGCGGACGCTCGCGGCCCGCACCGGCCGCCCGCTGCCCACCGTGGCGGCCGAATGGTTCCTGCGCTACCTGGACGCCGTCGTGCTGCCCGTGCTCTGGCTGGACGGACAGGCCGGCATCGCGCTGGAGGCCCACCAGCAGAACAGCCTGGTGCTGCTCGACGCCGACGGCTGGCCGAACGGCGGCCGCTACCGCGACAACCAGGGCTACTACTACCGGCACAGCGCCACCGACCGGCTCACCGCCCGGCTGCCCGGCCTCGGCGCGCGCAGCGACACCTTCCTCGACGACCCGGTGATCGACCACCACTTCGCCTACTACCTGGGCATCAACCACGTCCTCGGCCTGATCGGCGCCCTCGGCTCGCAACGCCTCGCCGACGAGGCCCTGCTGCTGGCCGCCCTCCGGCGCTTCCTGTCCGGGCCCGCCGCCCGGGCCACCGGCTCCGCGCTGCCGGGCCTGCTGCTCGACGCCCCGACGCTGCCCTGCAAGGCCAATCTGCTCACCCGGATCCAGGGCCTGGACGAGCTGGTGGGGCCGGTCGCCACCCAGTCCGTCTACATCGAGCTGCCCAACCCGGTGGCGGGCGCGTGAGCGGGCCGGTGAACGGGCTGGTGAACGGGCTGGTGAACGGGCGCTCCGGCGTCGACGAACCGGCGGGGTGGGGCGCGATGGCCACCGCCGCCGGGGAGTTCCGGCTCCGCCAGGTCCGGCTCCCCGCCGACCTCGGCCTGCTCACCCGCTGGATGAACGACCCCGAGGTGGCCGCGTTCTGGGAACTCGCCGGCCCGTCCGCCGTCACCGAACGGCACCTGCGCCACCAGCTCGACGGCGACGGCCGCAGCCTGCCCTGCCTCGGACTGCTCGACCACACCCCGATGAGCTACTGGGAGGTCTACCGCGCCGACCTCGACCCGCTCGCCGCGCACTACCCGGCCCGGCCGCACGACACCGGACTGCACCTGCTGCTCGGGCCCGCCGCCAGCCGCAGCCGGGGCCTCGGCACCACCCTGCTCACGGCCCTGACCGACCGCCTGCTCCGGGAGCGCCCGCACTGCGAACGGGTGGTCGCCGAGCCGGACGTCCGCAACCGGCGCTCCGTCCGCGCCTTCCGGCGGGCCGGCTTCCGACTCGCAGCCGAACTCGACCTGCCCGACAAGCGGGCCGCCCTGATGGTCCGCGACCGCACCCCGCACCCCGCCTAGGACAGCACCCGCCTCATGGACACCCCAGCCCCCCCGCCCGGGCCGTACGACCTGCTCGGCCTCGGCATCGGCCCGTTCAACCTCTCGCTCGCCGCGCTCGCCGAGCCCGTCCCCGGGCTGCGCACCCTCTTCTGCGACCGGCGCCCGGAGTTCCGCTGGCACCCCGGGATGCTCGTCGAGGGCGCGCGGATGCAGGTGCCGTTCCTCGCCGACCTGGTGTCCCTGGTCGACCCGACCAGCCCCTGGTCCTTCCTCAACCACCTGCGGGAGGAGGACCGGCTGTTCCCGTTCTACTTCACCGAGCGCTTCCAGCTCACCCGCCGCGAGTACGACCACTACTGCCGCTGGGCCGCCGAACGGCTCGCCAACTGCCGCTTCGGCACCGAGGTCACCGCCCTGCACTGGACCGGCGACCGCTACCGCGCCGAACTGCGCGAACCCGCCACCGGCCGCGAGTACACCGTCGAGGCGCGCAACGCCGTGCTCGGCGTCGGCACCCTGCCCGTCCGCCCCGAGGCCTTCGCCGCCCTCGACGGCCACCCGGCGGTCTTCCACTCCGCCGACTACCTCGACCGGCGCGAGGACCTGGCCGCCGCCCGGGACATCACCGTGGTCGGCAGCGGGCAGTCCGGCGCCGAGATCTTCCTCGACCTGCTGCGCCGCCACGACGGCGACGGCGTGCGACTGCGCTGGCTCACCCGCACCCGGGCGCTCGCGCCGATGGAGTACTCCAAACTCGGCCTGGAGCACTTCACCCCCGACTACACCCGGTACTTCCACGGCCTGCCCGAGGCCGTCCGCGACCACCTGGTCGAGGCCCAGTGGCAGCTGCACAAGGCCGCCTCCGCCGAGACCCTCGCCGAGATCCACGACCAGCTGTACGAACGCACCGTCGGCCGGCCGGTCGGCGCGGCGCCGGTCGAGATCACCCCCGGCACCGCCGTCACCGAGGCCCGGCCCGGCCCCTGCGGCGGGCTCGAACTCGACTGCCGGCACACCGACTCCGGCGCCGAGCACGTGCTGCGCACCGACGCCGTGGTGCTCGCCACCGGCTACCGGGCGGCCGGCCCGGCCGCCCTGGAACCGCTCGCCCACCTGATCGACCGCGACCCGGCCGGCCGCTACCGGGTCGACCTCGACCACCGGGTGGCCACCCGGCCGGAGGTCACCGGCGGGCTGTACGTGCAGAACGGCGAGCTGCACACCCACGGGGTGGGCACCCCCGACCTCGGACTCGGTGCCCATCGGGCCGCGGTGATCCTCAACGCCGTCACCGGGCGGACCGTCCACCGGCTGCCCCGGCGCACCGCCTGGACCGGCTTCGCCCCGCCCGCCCCGGTCCCGGTGCCGCCCGCGCCGCCCGCGCCGCCCGCGCCGCCCGCTCTGTCCGCCCCGTCCGTCCCGACGACCGCACCACCCGGCCCGGCCGCCGCCCCCACCACCTCCGTTCCCGCTTCCAGCCTCCCCCGACCCCAGGAGCCGACCCGTGCCGCAACCGCCGGCCGCTGAACCGCCGCTGTACCTGCCGCCGCAGCTCACCGCCGGCCATTGGCAGCGGGCCGGCCGCACGCTGCTCGCCAAGATGCTCGGCGAGTTCGCCTACGAGGAACTCCTCGCCCCGACCGCGACCGGGGCACCGGACGGCTGGACGCTCGCCCTGCCCGGGGCCGAGTACCGCTTCACCGCCCGGCGCGGCGCCTACGAGAGCTGGCTCGTCGACCCCGGCTCCGTCCGCTGCGACGACCCCGAGGGCCTCGACCCGCTGCGCTTCCTGGTCCACGCCCGGCACGCCCTCGGGCTGCGCGGCGACACCACCGGCCACCTGCTCCGCGAGCTCACCGCGACCCTGATCGCCGACGCCCACCTGCTGGCCACCGGCCTCACCGCCGCCGAACTCGCCGACCTCGGCCACACCGAGCTGGAGGGCCGGCAGGGCGGCCACCCGTGGATCGTCCCCAACAAGGGCCGGATCGGCTTCTCCGCCGCCGACGCCGCGCGCTGGGCCCCGGAGGCCCGCACCCCGCGCCCGCTGCCCTGGATCGCCGTGCACCGCCGGCTCGCCGAGTACCGGGGCGTGGCCGGCCTCGCCGACCCCGAGCGCCTGTACCACCGGGAGCTCGACGACCCGGCCGCGCTCCGGGCCCCGCTCGGCGCCGCCGCCGACGACTACCTGCTGCTGCCGGTGCACCCGTGGCAGTGGGACGAGACCGTGGTGCCGCTGTTCGCCCCGTGGATCGCCTCCGGCGAGATCGTGCCGCTCGGCACCGACGGCGACCTCCGGCTGCCCCAGCAGTCGATCCGCTCGTTCTTCAACGAGAGCCGCCCCGAGCGCTGCACCGTCAAACTGCCGCTGGCCATCCTCAACACCCTGGTCTGGCGCGGCCTGCCCACCGAACGCACCCTGGCCGCGCCCGCCGTCACCGCCTGGATCCACGGGCTGCGCGACGCCGACCCCTTCCTGCGCGAGGAGTGCCGGGTGGTGCTGCTCGGCGAGATCGCCTCGGTCACCGTCGACCACCCCGTCTACCGCGACCTGCCCGAGGCCCCCTACCAGTACAAGGAGCTGCTCGGCGCGATCTGGCGGGAGCCGCTCGGCCCCGCGCTGGCGCCCGGCGAGCGCGGTCGCACCCTGGCCGCCCTGCTCCAGGCCGGACGCGACGGACGGCCGCTGGCCGCCGAGCTGGTCGCCCGCTCCGGGCTCGCCCCCGCCGAGTGGACCGGCCGGCTGTTCGCCGCGATGCTGCCGCCGCTGCTGCACTTCCTCTACCGGTACGGGCTGGTGTTCTCCCCGCACGGCGAGAACGCCGTCCTGGTCTTCGACGAGCGGGACGTACCGGTCCGGCTCGCGGTCAAGGACTTCGTCGACGACGTCAACCTCAGCGACCAGGACCTGCCGGAACTGCGCGACCTGCCCGCCGAGGTGGACGCGGTACTGCTGCGCGAGGACCCGCAGGGCCTGTGCCAGTTCCTGCACTCCGGGCTGTTCATCGGCGTGTACCGCTATCTGGCACCGCTGCTGGAGGCCGGGACCGGCCTCGCCGAGGCGGAGTTCTGGGAGCTGCTGCGCGCCGAGATCCACCGCTACCAGGCGCGGTTCCCGGAACTGGCCGAGCGGTTCGCGCTGTTCGACCTGTTCCGGCCGCGGATCGACCGGCTCTGCCTGAACCGCAACCGGCTGCTGCTGGACGGCTACGGCGACCGCCCGCACCGCCCGCACGCGGCCCGGCACGGCACCGTGCCCAACCCGCTCGCCGCGGACGGCACCGGCCGGGTGCCCCGTCGGCGGGACCGGATTGTCACCCCTGCCCCGTAGGCTGGGTGGGTCATGACGAACGACTCCGAATCCCAGCTCCCCGCCGAGGACGCCGACGAGGCCGGGAGCGTCGCGGACGCCCCGGCGGAGGCCGTCCCCCGCGCCCGTGTCCCCGAGCTGCTGCACGCCGCGGTGGCCTCCGTCGGCGGCGTCGAGCGCCCCGGACAGCTCCGGATGGCCGAGGCCGTCGCGGACGCCGTCGACCACGGCGAGCACCTGTTGGTGCAGGCCGGCACCGGTACCGGCAAGTCCCTCGCCTACCTGGTGCCGGCGCTCGCCCACGGGGACCGCGTGGTGGTCGCCACCGCGACCCTGGCGCTCCAGCGCCAGCTGGTCGAGCGGGACCTGCCGCGCACCGTGGAGGCACTGCACCCGGTGCTGCGGCGCCGTCCGCTGTTCGCGATGCTCAAGGGCCGCTCCAACTACCTGTGCCTGCACCGGGCCAACGAGGGCACCCCGGGCGACGAGGGCGAGGGCCTGTTCGACCCGGTCGAGGCGCTGGGCGGACCCGCCGGCAAGCTCGGCAAGGAGGTGCTCCGGCTGCGCGAGTGGGCGGACGAGACGGAGACCGGCGACCGGGACGACATGACCCCCGGCGTCTCCGACCGGGCCTGGGCCCAGCTCGCGGTCACCTCCAAGGAGTGCCTGGGCGCGACCCGCTGCGCGTACGGCCAGGAGTGCTTCGCGGAGAAGGCCCGGGAGCGGGCCAAGCTCGCCGACGTCGTCGTCACCAACCACGCGATGCTCGCGATCGACGCGATCGAGGGCGCGCCGGTGCTGCCCGAGCACGGGCTGCTGATCATCGACGAGGCGCACGAGCTGGTCAACCGGGTCACCGGGGCGGCCACCGCCGAGCTGACCGTCGGCGCGGTGAACCGGACGGTCAAGCGGGCCGCCCGGCTCGCCAACGAGAAGGCCGTGGACGCGCTGCAGGCCGCCGCCGAGAACTACCACGGCCTGATGGAGACCGCCCAGCCCGGCCGGGTGGAGGAGCTGCCCGAGTACCTCGCCTACGCCGTGACCGCGATCCGGGACGCCTCCCGGCAGGTGATCACCTCGCTCGGCGAGACCAGGGACAAGGGGCTCAGCGACGAGGACGCCGTGCGCAAGCAGGCGATGGCCGCCGCGGAGTCCCTGCACGAGACCGCCGACCGGCTGCTCCAGGACTCCGAGTACGACGTGGTCTGGATCGAGCGCAGCGACCGCTACGGGCTGGGCACCGCCTCGCTGCGGGTCGCCCCGCTGAGCGTCTCCGGGCTGCTGCGGGAGGGGCTGTACAAGGAGCGCGCGGTGGTGCTCACCTCGGCCACCCTCAAGCTCGGCGGGGACTTCACCGGTGTGGCCGCCTCGGTGGGCCTGCCGTCCGACGCCCGGCTGCCGGACGTCCGCACGCCCGGCGACAACCCGGAGGCGGTCGGGGAGGGCATGGGCGACGAGCCGGTGCCGCACTGGCGGGGGATCGACGTCGGCTCGCCGTTCAAGTACTCCAAGCAGGGCATCCTCTATGTCGCCAGGCACCTGGCCGATCCCGGGCGTGATCCCGAGCGGCCGGACATGCTCGACGAGTTGGCCGATCTGATCGGCGCGGCCGGCGGGCGGACGCTGGGGCTGTTCTCCTCGATGCGGGGGGCGCAGACGGCCGCCGAGGCGATGCGGGAGCGGCTGGACCAGCGGATCCTGCTCCAGGGCGAGGACACCCTGGGCGAGTTGATCCGCGAGTTCGCCTCGGACGCGACCACCTGCCTGTTCGGCACGCTGTCGCTCTGGCAGGGCGTGGACGTGCCCGGCTCGGCCTGCCAGCTGGTGGTGATGGACCGGATCCCGTTCCCGAGGCCGGACGACCCGCTGATGAGCGCCCGGCAGAAGGACGTCGAACAGCGCGGCGGGAACGGCTTCATGGCCGTCGCGGCCACCCATGCGGCGCTGCTGATGGCGCAGGGCGCGGGCCGGCTGGTGCGCGCGGCGGAGGACCGGGGTGTGGTGGCGGTGCTCGACCCGCGGGTGGAGACCAAGCGCTACGGCGGCTTCTTCCGGTCCTCGATGCCGGAGTTCTGGTACACGACGGACCGCAACCAGGTGCGCCGCTCGCTGGCGGCGATCGACGACTCGGCGGCGCCGGTCCGGCCGGTGCCGAAGCGGGGCTGATCCCCGGCTGCTCCGGGCCCGGGACGGGACTCTGTCGGGAACCGGGGTCGGGAAAGGCCGGAGGGGCTCCACGCGCTGTGCGGGGAGCCCCTTCCTGTGGGTCCGGGCGGGGTGGTGCGGTCAGAGCCGGCGGAGGACGGCCACGACCTTGCCCAGGATGGTCGCGTTGTCGCCGTTGATCGGCTCGTACGCGGGGTTGTGCGGCATCAGCCAGATCCGGCCGTCCTCGCGCTTGAGGCGCTTGACGGTGGCCTCGCCGTCGATCATCGCGGCGACGATGTCGCCGTTCTCGGCGACCGGCTGGCGGCGGACGGTGACCCAGTCGCCGTCGCAGATGGCCGCCTCGATCATCGAGTCACCGCGCACGGTGAGCGCGAACAGCTCGCCCTCGCCGACCAGCTGCCGGGGCAGCGGGAAGACGTCCTCCACGGTCTGCTCGGCCAGGATCGGACCACCGGCGGCGATCCGGCCGACCAGCGGCACGTAGGAGGTGGACGGGCGGCCGGCGGTCTCGGCGGTGTTCGGCCGGGCCACCTCGACGCCGCGGACCTCGTAGGCGCGCGGACGGTGCGGGTCCCGCCGCAGGAAGCCCTTGCGCTCCAGTGCCATCAGCTGATGGGCCACCGAGGACGTGCTGGACAGGCCGACGGCCTGGCCGATCTCGCGCATCGACGGCGGGTAGCCCCGGCGCTGCACGGAGTCCCGGATGACCTCGATCACCCGGCGCTGGCGCTCGGTGAGGCCTGCCTCGTCGGTCCGGATCCCGGGCGGGCGGCCCGGCGCGGAACGGGTCGGCGCCGGGTGGGCGTCGTCCAGGGCGGGGGAGTGTTCGATGGGCTGGTCCGGAACACGCCCGACCCCGGAAATGCCCGGGCCCAGGGGGCGATGATCCTCGCTGCGGTCCATGCTGATGTCCACGCTCTGCTGATTCGTGGTGCGCTGCCCCACCTTGAGCTGGGAGTGATCCTGCACCGGGATGGTGTTGCTTTCGACGGCGTTCACGGCTGCCCCTCTCGACGGCTGTCCTCTCCTTTTTCCAGCCCAACGCACCTCGTATCGAAAGGTTGCGCCAAACACACGTTCGAGTGAATTATTCGGGAGTTGGCTGACTCGATCAAGGCTTTGTTGTACATCGATTAAATGTTCGATCGGAAATCGGCTCCGAGGGTATCGCCCGCGCCGACACGCCAGCACCCCTCCTTCGCTCCAAAACCTAGATGTAGTGGCTACAGTCCTCTCCGTGGCCCAGTACTTGTGGTCGAGGCCTCAAGATCGGGTTGCTCGCAGGGCCCCGGGATCGCATAGACTCGACCAAGTCCGCACGTCCTGCCAAGGAGGGATCCTCAGGTGCACTGCCCCTTCTGCCGGCACTCCGACAGCCGTGTCGTCGACAGCCGGACCACCGAGGACGGCAGCTGCATCCGCCGCCGCCGGCAGTGCCCGGACTGCGGTCGCCGATTCACCACTGTGGAGACGGCCGCCCTGATGGTCATCAAGCGCAGCGGCGTCACCGAGCCGTTCTCCCGGGAGAAGGTCATCTCCGGAGTCCGCAAGGCCTGCCAGGGCCGCCCGGTCACCGAGGACGCCCTCGCCCAGCTCGGCCAGCGGGTCGAGGAGTGCGTGCGGGCCACCGGCAACGCCGAGCTCACCACCCACGACGTCGGGCTTGCCATACTCGGCCCGCTCAAGGAACTCGACGTCGTCGCGTTCCTCCGCTTCGCCAGCGTCTACCAGGCGTACGACGGACTGGAAGACTTCGAGGCCGCCATCGCGGAACTCCGCGCCGAGCAGCCCGCCACCGAGGCCGACGGCGCCTGCGTGCCCGTCGCCGCCGCCGCGCCCTGACAGGCACGGCCCCTCCACCGGCCCCTTTCCGGGGTCGGCGCAACCCCTTCGGTCCCCCGGGGCCGACGTGTGCCCGAAAACGGCGCACAGACCATGACAAAACGTGCGCGGTGGGTGAGGATCCCTGCCTGCCGCACACCGGAAGAGCGAACCAGCCGTGCCCGGACTTTACGGGGCACTTCGGGCGTTTGCCCAACCAGGAGGAGGAACAGAAGTGACAGACACCACGAGCGGTTCCGCACGCGGGTCGAAGTCCGACAAGGCCGCGGGCAAGGGTGCCGGCAAGGCCCCCAAGGGCGGCCTGCGGATCGAGCGCATCTACACCACCCCTGGCGTGCACCCGTACGACAAGGTCCGCTGGGAGCGGCGCGACGTCGTCATGACCAACTGGCGTGACGGCTCGATCAACTTCGAGCAGCACGGTGTCGAGTTCCCCGACTTCTGGTCGGTCAACGCGGTCAACATCGTCACCTCCAAGTACTTCCGCGGCGCCCTCGGCACCCCGCAGCGCGAGTGGAGCCTCAAGCAGATCATCGACCGGGTGGTGCTCACCTACCGCGCCGCCGGCGAGAAGAACGGCTACTTCGCCACGCCGGACGACGCCGAGGTGTTCGAGCACGAGCTGACCCACGCCCTCCTCCACCAGGTGTTCAGCTTCAACTCGCCGGTGTGGTTCAACGTCGGCACCAAGCAGCCCCAGCAGGTCTCCGCCTGCTTCATCCTGGCCGTCGACGACTCCATGGAGTCGATCCTCGACTGGTACAAGGAAGAGGGCATGATCTTCAAGGGCGGCTCCGGCGCCGGCCTCAACCTCTCCCGGATCCGGTCGTCCAAGGAACTGCTCTCCTCCGGCGGCAACGCCTCCGGCCCGGTCTCCTTCATGCGCGGCGCCGACGCCTCCGCCGGCACCATCAAGTCCGGCGGCGCCACCCGCCGCGCGGCCAAGATGGTCGTGCTCGACGTCGACCACCCGGACGTCGAGGCCTTCATCGAGACCAAGGTGAAGGAGGAGGAGAAGATCCGCGCCCTGCGCGACGCGGGCTTCGACATGGACCTCGGCGGCGACGACATCGCCTCCGTCCAGTACCAGAACGCCAACAACTCCGTCCGCGTCAACGACGAATTCATGACCGCCGTCGAGAACGGCACCGAATTCGGCCTGCGCGCCCGGATGACCGGCGAGGTCATCGAGACCGTCGACGCGAAGAAGCTCTTCCGCAAGATGGCCGAGGCCGCCTGGGCCTGCGCCGACCCCGGCATCCAGTACGACTCCACCATCAACCAGTGGCACACCTGCCCGGAGTCCGGCCGGATCAACGCCTCCAACCCCTGCTCCGAGTACATGCACCTGGACAACTCCAGCTGCAACCTCGCCTCGCTCAACCTGATGAAGTTCCTCCGCGACGACGACTCCTTCGACGCCGAGAGCTTCGCCAAGGTCGTCGAGCTGGTCATCACCGCGATGGACATCTCCATCTGCTTCGCCGACTTCCCCACCGAGAAGATCGGCGAGACCACCCGCGCGTTCCGCCAGCTCGGCATCGGCTACGCCAACCTCGGCGCCCTGCTGATGGCCACCGGCCACGCCTACGACAGCGAGGGCGGCCGCGCCCTGGCCGGCGCCATCACCTCCCTGATGACCGGCACCGCCTACCGCCGCGGCGCCGAACTCGCCGGTGTGGTCGGCCCGTACGACGGCTACGCCCGCAACGCGGCCCCGCACCAGCGGGTCATGAAGCAGCACGCGGACGCCTCGAAGGCCGGCGTGTCCTTCGACGAGCTGGACGCCCCGATCTGGACCGCCGCCACCGCGACCTGGGACGAGGTCCTGCGGCTCGGCGCCCAGAACGGCTTCCGCAACGCCCAGGCCTCGGTGCTCGCCCCGACCGGCACCATCGGCCTGATGATGGACTGCGACACCACCGGCGTGGAGCCGGACCTCGCGCTGGTCAAGTTCAAGAAGCTCGTCGGCGGCGGCTCGATGCAGATCGTCAACGGCACCGTCCCTCGCGCCCTCAAGCGCCTGGGCTACCAGGACGAGCAGATCGAGGCGGTCGTCGCCCACATCGCCGAGCACGGCAACGTGGTGGACGCGCCGGGTCTGCGGACCGAGCACTACGAGGTCTTCGACTGCGCGATGGGTGAACGCTCCATCTCCCCGATGGGCCACGTCCGGATGATGGCCGCGATCCAGCCCTGGATCTCCGGCGCCATCTCCAAGACGGTCAACATGCCGGTCTCCGCGACCGTCGAGGACGTCGAGGAGATCTACTTCGAGGCGTGGAAGCTGGGCGTCAAGGCGCTCGCCATCTACCGCGAAAACTCGAAGGTCGGCCAGCCGCTCTCGGCCAAGAAGAAGGACGAGGAGAAGGCCGCCGCCGAGGCCCCGGCCCAGGTGGAGAAGGTCGTCGAGTACCGTCCGGTCCGCAAGCGCCTGCCCAAGGGCCGCCCGGGCATCACCACCTCCTTCACGGTCGGTGGCGCCGAGGGCTACATGACCGCCAACTCCTACCCGGACGACGGCCTCGGCGAGGTCTTCCTGAAGATGTCCAAGCAGGGCTCGACCCTCGCGGGCATGATGGACGCCTTCTCCATCGCCGTCTCGGTGGGCCTGCAGTACGGCGTCCCGCTGGAGACCTACGTCTCGAAGTTCACCAACATGCGCTTCGAGCCGGCCGGTCTGACCGACGACCCGGACCTGCGGATGGCGCAGTCGATCGTCGACTACATCTTCCGCCGCCTGGCGCTGGACTTCCTGCCGTTCGAGACCCGCTCGGCGCTCGGCATCCACTCGGTCGAGGAGCGCCAGCGCCACCTGGAGACCGGTTCCTACGAGCCGGAGGTGGAGGAGGAGCTGGACACCGAGACGCTCGCCCAGTCCGCCCCGGTCGCGCCGGTGGCCGCCAAGCCGGTCGCCGTCCCGACTCCGGCCCCGGCGCCGAAGGCCACCGCCCAGGCCCACAACTCCACCGAGCTGATGGAGATCCAGCTGGGCATGAACGCCGACGCGCCGCTCTGCTTCTCCTGCGGCACCAAGATGCGCCGCGCGGGCAGCTGCTACCTCTGCGAGGGCTGCGGCTCCACCAGCGGCTGCAGCTGACACAGGAACGCGGTCGGCTTCACTCGATGGAGTGAAGCCCTCGGGCGGGGCGAGGACGAGAGTCCTCGCCCCGCCCTTTTCTGTCGGTGAGGGCTGCTTGGCTTCGGATGTGACCGATCCCTCAAGGCGCCGCGGGCAGCGCCGACCTCCGGCAGCAGAGATCACATCTATGACACCGATCTGGTGTCCGGCATGTCAGGAGGTGCACCCGGCAGCCGATTTTCCGAAAAATGCAAGCAGGCCGAGCGGGCTCCAGAGTGAGTGCAAGCGCGCGGCCCGGGCCAGGGCGCGAACGACAGAGGCAAAGGCTGCAGCAAATGCGGCCCGTCGGGAGAGGTGGCAGCGACCCGAGGTCAAGGCAGCTGCGCTGGAGCGGCAGCGGGCTCGTCGGGCCCGGCTTGGATCCGCGCACGACCTGAACCGATCGAGGCAGAGGCTCCAATCCGTCGTGACCGAGTGGAAACGGACGGGATGTGTCGACTGTGGCTACTCCGACGTCCGGGCACTCGACCCGGACCATCGGGATCCGGGTGAGAAGACCGGAACTGTCTCTCGGATGGTGCAGTTGTGCGCGGGCAAGGACCGGCTTCTGGCCGAGTTGGCCAAGTGCGAGGTGCGATGCGCTCGCTGCCATCGTGCCCGCACGATGCGGCAACGGCCCCGAAGCAGGGACAAGCGTCTGCCACCGTCCTGGCAGGCGCTGGTGGATGCCCAGGCGAGGAACGATGCCATCAAGCTCCGCGCAGGCTGCATCGACTGTGGATGGGATGGGTGGGCACGGGGCCTGGACTGGGATCACGTCCGTGGGGCGAAGCGCGCGAATGTTTCCCAGCTGATAGCCGAGCGGCAGCCCTGGTCGGAGATCGAGCGGGAGATCGCCAAGTGCGAGGTGGTCTGCGCGAACTGTCACCGCATCCGTACATCGGTGCGACGTGAGGTCGAGGTGGCGATGGGGTGAGGGGATGGAGGTGGAGTGGTATACGGAGCGTGGCAGAAGGAGACTGACCGTCAACTTACCGGTTGAGCACATCGTCTGAATGGATATGATCGGCCGACTGCGTGAACCGAAACACCGCCCGGAGACGTTCCACGACGTCGGCCGGGCGGTCGCGCATTTGCCCGACTTCTGCCGAGGACACCGCACCGATGACAGAAACCACCAGCCCCGACGCTGGGCCCACCCGTCGACCCGACGTGCGTACCAGGGCCGTTGTGGCGGCCGCCGCCCTGCTGGCGGCGGTGGCCGGGCCGGTCGGGGTGATGCGGGCCTTCGACGCCGGGCGTCCGCTGACCGCGGCCGCCGTGGCGGCGGTCACCGTGCTCTGGCTGATCGCCGTCCGGCAGGCCGGCAGCGCCACCGAACGGGCCCGCCGGCTGGAGCTGGAACTGGGCCGGTGGGAGGGCGAGTCGATGACGGCCCTCGTGGTCGCCGGCGCGGCCAGGCAGGCCGAGACCGCCGCCAAGGCGCGGGCCGCCGCCGCCGAGGCCGAGCGGGACGAGGCCGGGGCGGCGCTCGCCCGGGCCGAGGAGCAGGCCGCCGCCGCCCGCGCGGAGGCGGCGGGGGCCCGGGCGCAGGCCGAGGCGGAGCGCGCCGAGCGGGCCGCCGTGGACCGGATCGCCGACGAGGTGCTGCCGGTCCTCGTGAAGCGACTGCGGAGCGGTGCGACCGTGGACGCCGCCCTGGCCCCGCACCGCGACCACCCGCAGCGTCCGCTGCTGCGCGCCGTGGCGGAGGAGATCGGCCGCGGCGAGCGGCTGCGGGCCGCCGCCCTGGCGGTCTGCGCCACCGCGGCCGGCCGGGTGCAGGCGCTGGCCACGAGCATGCACGCGGAACTGCGCGAGATGCAGCACCGGCACGACGAGGAGGTCCTCGGCGACCTGCTGCGGCTGGACCACTCGACCGCCCAGGCGGGCCGGATGGCCGACAGCATCGCGGTGCTGACCG
Source organism: Kitasatospora purpeofusca (assembly GCF_000718025.1). Taxonomy (GTDB): domain Bacteria; phylum Actinomycetota; class Actinomycetes; order Streptomycetales; family Streptomycetaceae; genus Kitasatospora; species Kitasatospora purpeofusca. The sequence continues at coordinate 115,878 of NZ_JODS01000025.1, read as the reverse complement.
GCGCTCGCTCGGGCCGTCGCTGGGGCCGGCCGATCCCGGTGGAGTCGGTGCTGCGCGGCGCGCTCGGCCGGATCGGCGCCTACCAGCGGGTCAGGCTGCACAACGCGAGCACGGCCGCGGTGGCCGGGTTCGCCGCCGAGGGCGTGATGCACGCGCTCGCCGAACTGCTCGACAATGCGACCACGTTCTCCGCGCCGCCGGCCGAGGTGCACGTCTACGTCGAGGAGGTGCCGGCCGGGCTGGTCGTCACCGTCGAGGACAGCGGCCTGGGCCTGAGCGACAGTTGGCTGCGCCGCGCCGAACGGGCCGTCTCCGCCGAGTCGCTGGACCTCACCACGCTGTCGGCGGGTACCCGGATCGGTCTCGCGGTGGTCGGTGTGCTGGCCCGCAAGCACGGGCTGCAGATCTCCTTCCGGCCGTCGGCGCGCGGCGGCACCGGGGTGGTGGTGCTGATTCCGCAGCAGTTGGTCACGCACCCCGCGACGGCGCCGGCCCCGCTGCCCGAGCCGGTCGAGCGCGCGGTCGAGCGGGCGGGCGGTACGGGTCCGCGCCCCGCGCTCACCCCCGCACGCCCGGCGCCCGCTGTTCCTGCCGCGCCGGTGGCGCCCGCCGTCCCGGTGGCCGCACCGGTGGGGTCCGCCGGATCGGCGCCCGTCGCGCCCGCCGTCACCGACAGCGGTCTGCCGCAGCGCCGTCGCGGCCGCACCATGGCCGCCGCCGCACCGGCGGCGGCCCCCGCCGAGCGGCCCGCCCGCCCCGACGGGGCGAGTGCCGCCGCCAGGTTGGGCGCCTTCCGCCGGGCCGCCCTGCCCGCCGCCACCGCCACCGCCGCACCCGCCGCCACCGCCACCGCGGCGCCCGCCGCCGGCGCCCCGAACCCCGCGCCCGCCGGTGCCCCCGCACCGGCCGAGGGCGCCGTACCGGTCCAGGACACCCCGGGTGCGCGGTCCGCCGCGGACCCCGCGTCCGACGCTTCCCCCGTCACCGAGAAGGACTTCCGATGAGCAGTGCCACCGACCGCGACCTCGACTGGCTGCTGGAAAACCTGCTGACCAACACCCCCGGCACCCGGCACGCCCTGGTGCTCTCCGCCGACGGCCTCAAGCTCTGCCACACCTCCGGCCTCGGCAACGACCGGGCCGACCAGCTCGCCGCCATCGCCTCCGGTCTGCAGAGCCTGGCGCACGGCGCGTCGATCGAGTTCGGCGACGGCACCGGCGGTGTGCGGCAGTCGATGACCGAGTTCCACGGCGGAGTGCTGTGCATCGTGGCCGCCGGCGAGGGCGCCCACCTCGCCGTGGTCACCGACGAGGACGCCGACGTGGGCGTGGTCGGCCACAACATGCACGGGCTGATCGAGCAGATCGGCGTCCACCTCAGCGCGCCCGCCCGGGAGGGCGCGGCCGGGGCGGACGGCCCGGTGACCGACGGGAGCGCCCGGGCATGAGCGGGCGCGGGGGGAACACCGACGGGCGGCGGGTCCGGCCGGGCCGGGACGACGACCCGGACCGCCTGTACACCATCACCCGGGGCCGCAGCCGGGCTCCGGAGAACGCGTTCGACCTGGTCACGCTGATCGTCGCCGAGCGGGAGCCGGCGTCGGGCATGCAGTCGGAGCACGCGCGCATCCTGCGGATGTGCGAGGCGCCGACCGCCGTGGTGGAGGTCGCCGCGGAGCTGGCGCTGCCGGTGTCGGTGGTGAAGATCCTCCTCGGCGACCTGCTGGAGGCCGGGTCGATCACCGCCCGCCACCCCCGGTTCGCCCCCAACAAGGCCCGGCTGCCCGATCTCGACACGCTGAAGCAGGTACTGCATGGACTCCAACAGCTCTGAGGGCCGGGACCCTCGGCCGAGCGGGCGGACACCGCTGCGCCGCACCGCCGACAACGCGCTGAAGATCGTCGTGGTCGGCGGCTTCGGCGTGGGCAAGACCACCCTGGTCGGCGCGGTCAGCGAGATCCGTCCGCTGAACACCGAGGAGACCCTGACCAGCGCCGGGGAGGGGATCGACGATCCGACCGGCGCCTGGGGCAAGCGCTCGACCACGGTCGCCTTCGACTTCGGCCGGATCACCCTCTCCGCGAGCCAGGTGCTGTACCTGTTCGGCGCGCCGGGGCAGGAGCGGTTCTGGTTCCTCTGGGACCGGCTGTTCTCCGGGGCCCTGGGGGCCGTCGTGCTGGTGGACACCCGGCGGCTGGCGGACTCCTGGTACGCCATCGACCGGCTGGAGCACCACGGCACGCCCTTCGTCGTCGCCCGCAACAACTTCGGCGACCCGACCCACACCCTGGACCAGGTCCGGGAGGCGCTCGACCTGCCGCCCGAGGTGCCGCTGCTGGACTGCGACGCCCGGGACCGGGAGTCCGGCAAGCAGGTGTTGATCGAGCTGGTCCGCCACCTGACCGCGCGGGTCGAGGCCGAGACGGCGGGCACTCCCGCCGCCGCTGCCGCCCCCGTCCTTGAGGAGAGCACCCCGTGACCGAGCCCGCCGCCACCCCGCCGCCGGGCTGCCCGGCCCACGCCGGCGCCACCCCGCTGTACGGGCCGCGCTTCCAGACCGATCCCTCCCAGGTCTACCGGGAGATGCGGGCCGGGCACGGCCCGGTCGCGCCGGTCGAACTGGCCGGCGGGGTGCCCGCCTGGCTGGTGATCGGCTACCGCGAGCTGCAGCTGGTCACCGGCCAGCCGCAGCTGTTCGGCCGGGACTCCACCCGCTGGACCGGCTGGGCGACCGTCGCCGAGGACTGGCCGCTCAAGCCGATGATGGCGCCGGTGCCGTCGATCCTCTACGCCGAGGGCGAGGAGCACGTCCGGCGCTCGCGGGCGGTCACCGACGCGCTGGCCGCCGTCGACCCGTACGAGCTGCGCAAGCACTGCGAGGAGCTGGCGGACCGGCTGATCGACGGCTTCGCCGGGCGCGGTGAGGCGGACCTGGTCGCCGAGTACGCCCACCGGCTGCCGCTGCTGGTGCTCTGCCGGGTACTCGGGCTGAGCGAGGAGCAGGCGCCGGTGCTCATCGACGGCCTGCTGACCATGCTGGACGGCGGCCCCGACGCGCCGGCCGGTGCGCAGCGGCTGCTCGCCGTGATGCTGGAGCTGGTCGAGGAGAAGGCGGCGCACCCGGGTGACGACGTCGCCTCGCGGATGCTGGCGCACCCGGCGGGTCTCAACCACGACGAGATCATGCGGGACCTGCGGGTGATGCTGATCGCCGGTCACCAGCCGACCTCGTACTGGATGTCCAACGCGCTGCGGCTGATGCTCACCGACGAGCGGTTCGCCGCCTCGCTGTCGGGCGGGCGGCGCAGTATCAGCCAGGCGCTGAACGAGGCGCTCTGGGAGGACACCCCGACCCAGATCTTCGCGGGCCGCTGGGCGACCAGGGACACCCAGTTGGGCGGGCAGCGGATCGCCGCCGGGGACATGCTGCTGCTGGGTTTCGCGGGGGCCAACGCGGACCCGTCGGTGCGGCAGTCGGACGGGCGGCCGGCCGAGGGCAACCGGGCGTACCTGAGCTACTCGTACGGCGAGCACGGCTGTCCGTTCCCGGCGCAGGAGGCGGCCGAGGTGATCGCGACGACGGCGGTCGAGGTGCTGCTGGACCGGCTGCCGGACCTGCGGTTGGCGGTGGCCGAGCACGCGCTGGTGTGGCGGCCGTCGGCCTGGGTGCGCGGGCTGGTGGCGCTGCCGGTGTCGTTCGCCCCGGGATACGCGGGCTGAGCCCGCTCCGGGACACGGGCCCGGCCCGGATCCGGGATCCGGGATCCCGGAGCCCCGGCGGTGCCGGGGTCGCCGTACCGCTTCACCAGAACCGAAGGAGTGCTGTAGCCATGTCCGCCCCCGCCCCGTTCGTCCCCACCCCGTTCGTCCTCGATCCGCTGGCCCGCGACAATGCCGCCGAGGGTGCGCTGCTGCGTGCCGCCGGTCCGGTGGTGCCGGTGGAGCTGCCCGGTGGGGTCGCCGCCTGGGCCGTGACCCGGCACGGGCCCGCCCGTGAGCTGCTGACCGATGCCCGGCTGGTGAAGGACGCCCGGCACTGGGCGGCGTTCCAGCGCGGCGAGGTGCCGAAGACCTGGCCGTTGATCGGTCTGGCGGTGCCCGGTCCGAGCATGGTGACCACCGACGGCGCGGAGCACCGGCGGCTGCGTGCGCTGGTGGCGCACGCGTTCACCCCGCGCCAGGTGGAGCTGATGCGTCCGCGGGTGGAGGCGATCACCCGGGACCTGCTGGACACCCTGGCGGCGGGGGAGCCGGTGGTGGACCTGAAGTCCGCCTTCGCGTTCCCGCTGCCGATGACGGTGATCTGCTCGCTGCTCGGCGTCCCGGAGTCGGAGCACGCGCTCCTGCGCGACCTCTACGAGCGGTTCTTCGGCGCCCGCCCGAACCCGGAGGGCATCCAGGCGACCATCGCCGGGCTGAACGCCTTCGTCAACGGCGTGGTGGCGCAGCGCCGTTCGGTCCCCGGTGACGACCTGGCGAGTGTGCTGCTGCAGGCCGACGCCGAGGGCGGGGCGCTGACCGACGCGGAGGCGGCGGCCACCCTGCGGGTGATCATCGCGGCGGGGCACGAGACCACGGTGAACCTCATCGGCAACGCGGTGCGGGCCCTGCTGGCCCATCCGGACCAGTTGGAGCTGGTGCGGGCGGGCAAGGTCGGCTGGGACGCGGTGGTGGAGGAGTCACTCCGCTGGACGCCGCCGACCAGCAACTTCCTGTTCCGGTTCACCAGCGAGGAGGTGGCGGTGGGCGACACGGTGATTCCGGCCGGGGAGCCGGTGCTGGTCTCCTACAACGCGATCGGCCGGGACCCGGCGCAGCACGGGGTGACGGCCGAGGTGTTCGACGTGACCCGGGACCCGATCCGGCACCTGTCGTTCGGGCACGGTCCGCATGTCTGCCCGGGTTCGCCGCTGGCCCGGCTGGAGGCGGGGATCGCGCTGCCGGCGTTGTTCGAGCGCTTCCCGGGGCTGTCGTTGGCGGTGCCGGACGAGGAGCTGCGGTCGAGCGGCTCGCTGGTGGTGAACGCGCTGAAGGAGCTGCCGGTCCGGCTGTTCTGACGGCGGGGCGGTCGGGGTGGTCGGCCGCGGCGGGGGTGGTGCCGGGTGGGGTGGGCGCCCGGCGCTCGGGGTCACAACTGGGGCACGCGGTGACGAAGGGCGTGCCCGGACCTTGGCGGGCACCTCGCGGCTGCGTTACCGTCGTCGGATCGGCCGGCCGCCGCGTCCATGTCGAACGTAGAACTCCGGTACAGCGCAATGCCGTTCTGTCGCACAGCCGAGCGTTCACGCCCCGGCGAGGAGGACCGCGTTGACTCCCACCCCGACCGTGCCGTCCACGACCGTGCCGCCCCCGTTCCCTGCCCGCCCCCGTCGTCGTCGCCGTCCGCTCGCGGCGGTGGCCCTGCTGGCCGTCGCGGCCCTGACCGCGGCCTGCTCCAACAGCACCGACAGCTCGGGAGGTTCGGGCGGCGGCGGCAACCAGACCCTGTCCGGCGACTGCGCCCGCTACCAGCCCTACGCCGGCCACGGGGGCACCACGGTGACGGTGTTCGCCTCGATCCTCAGCCCCGAGTCGGACAATCTGGAGAAGTCCTGGGCCGACTTCAGCCGGTGCACCGGTATCAGGATCAGCTACGAGGGCAGCAACGACTTCGAGTCGCAGCTGCCGGTGCGGGTGAGCGGCGGCAACGCCCCGGACTTCGCGATCGTCCCGCAGCCCGGCCTGCTCGCGCAGATGGTCAAGAGCGGCAAGGTGGTCAAGCCGCCGCAGCAGACCGTGGCGAACCAGGAGAAGTGGAGCCCGGTCTGGAAGACCTACGGCTCGGTCAACGGCACCTTCTACGCGGCGCCGATGAGCGCCAACATGAAGTCCCTGGTCTGGTACTCGCCCAAGACCTTCAAGCAGGCCGGTTACGAGGTCCCGAAGACCTGGGCCGACCTGATGGCGCTCAGCGACCGGATCGCCAAGGCGGGCGGCGGCGCCAAGCCGTGGTGCGGCGGTATCTCCTCCGGTACGGCCACCGGCTGGCCGGCCACCGACTGGCTGGAGGAGGTGGTCCTCGGCACCTACGGCGGCGAGGTCTACGACCAGTGGGTGAACCACCAGGTGAAGTTCTCCGATCCGAAGATCGCCGCCGCGATGAGGACGGTCGCCGACTGGATGCAGAACCCGGCCTGGGTCAACGGCGGCTACGGTGACGTGAAGTCGATCGCCACCACGACCTTCCAGGACGCGGGCGCGCCGATCCTCACCGGCAAGTGCCTGATGCTCCAGCAGGCTTCGTTCTACAAGGCGCAGTGGCCCAAGGACACGAAGATCGGGCCGGACGGTGACATCTTCGCCTTCCACCTGCCCGCGGTGGACCCCTCGGTGCCCAACCCGGTGGAGGGCGGCGGGGAGTTCCTCACCGCGTTCGCGAGCCGGCCCGAGGTGCAGGCGGTGCAGAACTACCTGTCCAGCGCCGACTGGGCGAGCAGCCGGGTGCGGACCGCGACCGGCTGGGTTTCGGCCAATCAGGGTGTGGACAAGAGCCTCTACACCGATCCGATCGACCGGCTCTCCGCCGACGCGCTGACCGACCCGGCGGCGACCTTCCGGTTCGACGGTTCGGACCTCATGCCGGCCGCGGTCGGTGCCGGGCAGGAGTGGAAGTCGCTCACCGCCTGGTTCGCCGAGGGGCAGTCGATCCAGAAGACCGGGAGGGGGGCCCGCCGGCGGGCCCCCCCGCGCGGGGGGGGGGCGCGGCCCCCCCCCCCCCCCCCGCCCGCCCCCTCCTCCCGCCTGCTTCCTCCGGCCCGCTTCCATCGGCCCCGCGGGTTCGCGGCCGCGGTCCGCCGCGTCCCCTCGTTCGGTTCCGCCCGCCTTCCGGTAGCCCTGGTTCCCGGTATCCCCGCCTCCTGGTAACCCCGCCTCCTGGTAACCCCGCCTCCTGGTAACCCCGTTCCGCCTCCCGTTGGGAAAGGACGTGACGCCATGTCCCTCGCCGCCGGTGCCTGGGGCGACGCGATGGTCAAGTTCGGCAACGGCCTCGGTGCGATCGCCGGCTTCGTCGGCATCCTGTTGCTGGTCTTCCTGGTCGCCGGCCGCGCCTCCGGCCGGATCGCCCGCCCGCTGGCCGTGCTGGTGCTGCTCGGACCGGCACTGGTCCTGCTGCTGGTCGGCCTGGTCGCGCCGCTGGTCCGTACCGTCTACCTGAGCCTCTACAGCGACGACAGCAGCCGCTTCGTCGGCGGCGAGAACTTCGGCTGGGCCTTCACCACCGGTTCGGTGCGCGAGGTCCTGGTCAACACCCTGCTCTGGCTGGTGATCGCGCCGCTGGCGGCGACCGGGCTGGGGCTGGTGCTGGCCCTGCTGGTGGACCGGATGCGCGGCCAGGCGGTCTACAAGTCGCTGATCTTCATGCCGATGGCGATCTCCCTGGTCGGCGCCTCGATCATCTTCAAGTTCGTCTACGAGTCGCGCGACCACTCGCAGCGGCAGATCGGTCTGCTCAGCCAGCTGGCGATCTGGCTGGGCTGGGACGACCCGCCGAACTGGATGCTCGCCCAGCCGCTCAACACCTTCCTGTTGATGGCCGTCATGGTGTGGGTGCAGACCGGCTTCGCCATGGTGGTGCTGTCGGCGGCGATCAAGGCGATCCCGGACGAGGTCACCGAGGCGGCCCGGCTGGACGGCGCCCAGGGGCTGCGGCTGTTCCGGCACATCACCGTGCCGATGATCCGCACCACGGTGGTGGTGGTGCTGACCACGGTGATGATCACCACGCTGAAGGCCTTCGACATCGTCCGCACCATGACCGGCGGCAACTTCGGTACCCAGGTGCTGGCCAACGAGATGTACTCGCAGTCCTTCGTCCAGTTCAACACCGGACGGGGCAGCGCGCTGGCGGTGATCCTCTTCCTCGCGGTGCTGCCACTGGTGGCCTACAACATCCTCCAGCTGCGCAAGGAGCGTGCGGTCCGATGAGCGTACGGCGGGACGGCGGCGCCGTCCGGAAGGCCTTCTCCGCACCATTGGCCTCGGTCTTCGTGATCGCGGTGACGGTGCTGTGGACTGTCCCCACCCTCGGGCTGCTGGTCACCTCGCTGCGCCCCAAACGGGACGTCACCGCGGACGGCTGGTGGAACGCCCTGCTCCACCCGGACCTCGGGCTGGACAACTACCACACGGTGCTGTTCGAGGGCGGATCCGGCGTCTCCACCGGTCTGATGCCCTTCCTGGTGAACTCGCTGGCGATCAGCGTGCCGGCCACGCTCTTCCCGCTGGCGCTGGCGGCGATGGCCGCCTACGCGCTGGCCTGGGTGCGGTTCCGGGGCAGCGACACCCTGTTCTTCCTGGTCTTCGCGCTCCAGGTGGTGCCCCTGCAGATGGCGCTGATCCCGCTGCTCCAGCTGTTCTCGGGCGGTGCGCACCTGGGTTCGCTGACGCTGCTGCCGGCCCTGGACCTCAAGGGCACCTACGCGCCGGTGTGGCTGGCGCACACCATGTTCGCGCTGCCGCTGGCGATCTTCCTGCTGCACAACTTCATCGCCCAGCTGCCCCGCGACCTGATGGAGGCGGCGGTGGTGGACGGCGCCTCGCACTTCAAGATCTTCCGCTCGATCGTGCTGCCGCTCTGCACGCCCGCGCTGGCCTCGTTCGCGATCTTCCAGTTCCTCTGGGTCTGGAACGACCTGCTGGTGGCGCTCACCTTCGCCGGCGGCACCCCGGAGGTGGCGCCGATGACGGTCCGGCTGGCGCAGTTGTCCGGATCCTTCGGCGGGCGGTGGGAGCTGCTGACGGCGGGGGCGTTCCTGTCGATCGTGATTCCGCTGGCGGTGTTCTTCGCGCTCCAGCGCTACTTCGTGCGGGGGCTGCTGGCCGGTTCGGTCAAGGGCTGACGCCGGTCCGCCTGTTCCGCCCGTGATGCCCGGTCCGGCTGTACCGCCCGTACCGCCCGGTCCGGCTGTACCGCCCGTACCGCCCGTTGGGTCCGGGGGAACGTCGGGGTTCAGGTCATTCCATGGCGAATGTGTCGATTTCGTGGACACGGTCGGTGGGTTACCGGTACACCGTTAGGGGCTGGTCGGCCGAGATGACACAGGGGGGCGGTCATGGCAGACACGGGCACACGCCTGGGCGGGCGTACGGACAGACGCGGCGGCGGTGGTCGGGGCGGTGGCGGGAGCGCGGGCGGGCGGTGGTGGCGGCGGTCCGGAGTCCTGCTGGCGGCCCTGACCACCGCGGCGGCACTGGTGTCCGGGCCGGGCGCGTCCCCGGCGGCGGCCGTCACGGCGACGCTCGGCAGCACGGCGGTCGGCACCGCCACCGACACCGCCGACTCCAACTACCTCAACGCCTCGCGCTACGTGACCGGTTCGTCCGGCGGCACGGTCAGCAGCGTCTCGGTGTACGTGGACGCGGTGGACGCCGCGCCCAACAACCGCTTTCAGACCGCGATCTACCAGGACAACGGCGGCAGCCCGGGCGCCCTGCTGGCGAGCAGCGCCACCGCCACCCTCGGCGGGTCCGGCTGGAACACCGTCCCGCTGACGGCCACCCTGACCGCCAACACGCCGTACTGGCTGGCCTACAACACCAACGGCTCCGGTCCGACGGTCAACAACCTGCGCTACAGCCCGGGCGGCACCAGCGTGTACGGCAACGGCGGCCTGCCGTTCGGCAACTGGCCGGCCAGCGCGGGCGCGGTCACCAGCAGCGGGCTGAGCTTCTCGATCTACGCCACGTACAGCACCGAGGCGTCCCCGCCGCCCCCGCCGCCCGGCGCGGGCCCGGGCACCGAGGGTCCGATCCTGCTGGTCACCAGCCAGGCCAATCCGTACACCCGGTACCTGGCCGAGATCCTCAAGGCGGAGGGCCTGAACGCCTACCGCCAGGTGGACATCTCGGCCGTGACCGCTGCGGTGCTCGCCTCCGCCGAGGTGGTGCTGCTCGGCGAGATGCCGCTCACCGCCGCCCAGGCCGCGCTGTTCACCACCTGGACCAACGGCGGCGGCGAGCTGGTCGCGATGCGCCCGGACCGGCAGCTCGCGCCGCTGTTCGGCCTCACCCCGGCCACCGGCACCCGCGCCGACGCCTACCTCAAGGTGAACACCGCCGCCGCGCCGGGCGCGGGGATCACCGGTGACACCATGGGCTACCACGGCCCCGCCGACCTCTACACGCTGAACGGCGCCACCGCCGTCGCCACCCTGTACAGCGACGCCGCGACCGCGACCGCCAATCCGGCGGTCAGCCTGCGCACGGCCGGCAGCGGCCGCGCCGCCGCGTTCAGCTACGACCTCGCCAAGTCGGTGGTGCAGACCCGGCAGGGCAACGCCGCCTGGGCCGGCCAGCAGCGCGACGGCGTCGACGGCTACGAGGCCAGCGAGATGTTCTTCGGCACCGGCGGCCAGTCCGACTGGAACGACCTGGACAAGGCGCTGATCCCGATCGCCGACGAGGAGCAGCGGCTGCTCGCCAACCTGCTCACCCAGCTCGCCTCCGACGACGCGCCGCTGCCGCGGTTCTGGTACTTCCCGCGCGACGTCAAGGCCGTCGTGGTGATGACCGGGGACGACCACGGCGTGGGCGGCACGGCCGGCCGCTGGGACGGCTACATCGCGCAGAGCCCGCCCGGCTGCTCGGTCGCGAACTGGGAGTGCATCCGCGGCTCCTCCTACATCTACACGGACGACCCGCTCACCCCGGCCCAGGCGAAGGCGTACAGCGACCAGGGCTTCGAGGTCGGCGTGCACGTCAGCACCAACTGCCGCCCCTGGGGCAGCACCTCGGTCCTGCAGGGCTACTACCGGGACCAGTTGGCTGCCTGGCGGGCCAAGTACCCGAACCTGCCGAACCCGTCGAGCAGCCGCACCCACTGCGTGGAGTGGGACGACTGGGCCACCCAGGCGAGGACCAAGCTCGCCAACGGGATCCGGCTGGACACCGACTACTACTTCTACCCCTCGAACTTCACCCAGGACCGGCCCGGCTACTTCAACGGCACGGCGCAGATCATGCGCTTCGCCGACACCGACGGCAGCGTGATCGACGAGTACCAGGCCACCACCCAGCTCACCGACGAGTCCGGCCAGTCCTACCCGGGCACCGTCAACACCCTGCTCGACGCGGCGTACGGCGCCAAGGGCTACTACGCGGCGCTGACCGCCAACATCCACACCGACTTCGCCGCCTCCGCCGCCTCGGACGCGGTCGTCGCCGCCGCCAAGGCGCACGGTGCCCCGGTGGTGTCCGGCCGGCAGATGCTCACCTGGCTGGACGGGCGCAACGCCTCGGCCTTCACCGGGCTGGCCTGGAACGGGAGCGCGCTGACCTTCGGCATCACCGGCGGGGCCAACGGGCTGCGCGCCATGCTGCCGGTCGACGCGGCCGCCGGCACCCTGACCGGGATCACCTCGGGCGGCCGCCCGGTGCCGTACCGGGTCGAGACGGTCAAGGGCATCGCCTACGCGTTCTTCGACGGCGCGGTGGGCTCGTACAGCGCCAGTTACGGGCAGGACACCACCGCGCCCGCGGTGATCGGCACCACCCCGGCCGGCGGCGCCGACGCGGTCGCCCCGGGCACGGCGGTCCGGTTCTCCTTCAGCGAGCCGCTGGACCCGGCGAGCGTCACCGGCGGGTCCGTCACCCTGCGGACCGCGTCCGGCGGCGCGGCGGTCGCGGGGTCGGTGGCCCACGACGCGGCGGCGAACGGCGTGGTGTTCACGCCGGCCGCCCCGCTGGCCCTCACGACCGGGTACACCGCGACCGTCCAGGGCGTCCGGGACCGCTCGGGGAACGCGCTGGCCGCCCCGTACACGTTCTCCTTCACCACCGGGGGAGCGGAGCCGCGGACGATCGGGAACACGGCGGTGGGCTCGCTGATCGACGACACCGACTCCAACCACCTGAACGGGAGCCGGGTGACCACCGGCGCCGATCCGGCGGCGCTCACCGCGCTGAGCGTGCACGTCGGACCGATCGCAGCGGCGCCCAACAACCGGTACCAGCTGGCCGTCTACACCGACGCGGGCGGCTCGCCGGGCACGCTGGTGGCCGCCACGGGCCCGGGCACGCTGACCGCCAACGCGTGGAACTCGCTGCCGGTGAACCTCACCCTGAGCGCCAACACCTCGTACTGGTTCGTCTACAACACCAACGGCACGAGCACCACGGTGAACAACATGAACTACTCGACCGGCACCGCCGGGCAGGGGGCGTACAGCAACACGGTGGTGCCGTTCGGCACGTGGCCGGCGGACTTCGGGCCGGCCGTGAAGGACTCCTTCCGGTACTCGCTCTACGGGACGTACTGACGGCGGTCCGCTTCCTCCCCGGCTTCGGGCCGGGCTCTGTCACAGGGGTGCGACAGAGCCCGGCCCGGTGTTTTTGAACTTGTTCAGAATGGTCTACAGTCGGCTTCGGCCGTGGTGCCCGGTGTCCTCACCGGTGTGGTTCCGCGTGCTCGTCGGCGGACCGCCCGGAGGGTGGATTCCGCGTTCCCACCCGACCATTGAGGGGGATCCCATGTCCGGATTCAGCATGCCCGCCGCGGGCGGAGTGCCGCCCCGGCCCGGCGTCGGCGGTGCTGGTGCTGGTGCTGGTGCTGGTGCCGGTGCGGAGGCGGGGGCGGGTGCCGGTGTGCCGGCGGCCGGTCCCACCGGGGCCTTCGGCCCTGCCGGTGGCTACGGCTCCGGTGGTGCTCCCGGCGGTTTCGGCCCCGGCGGCGCTCCCGGCACCGGCCCGTACCGGGCGCCCGGCACCCCCGCGCCGCAGCCGTTCCAGTGGCTGCGGCCCAGCGACCCGGACCGGAAGGCCCCGGCCACCGGCCGGACGGTGCTGGCGGCGGTACTCGCCGGTCTGCTCAGCTCCTGGCTGCTGATCGACGGACTCGGCGTCAACCTGCTGCTCTGCGCCGCGGTCGTCACCGTGGGCGCCGGGGCCGCCGCCCGGGCCGCCGGTCGTCGGCCGAGGGCCTGGACCGTCCTGTGGAGCGCGCTCGGGCTCGCCCTGCTCGCCGTCCCGGCGCTGTACGAGGCGGGCTGGCCGGTGCTGCTGAGCACCGTCTGGGCGGTGGGCCTGGCCTCGCTGGCGCTGCACGGCGGACGGCGCTGGAGCGGTGTCCTGCTCGCGCTGCCCGGCCTGCTCTGGCAGCTCGTGCCCGGACTGGTGTGGGCCGGCCGGACCCTGCGCGGCCGCCGCGTCGGTGACCGGGGCCAGGTGGTGCCGGTGCTCAAGGGCGTCCTGGTGGCGGTGGTGCTGCTGACCGTCTTCGGCGCCCTGTTCGCCGGGGCGGACGCGGCCATGGCGAACGTCCTGGAGAGCCTCGCCCCCAGCATCGATCTCGGCGAACTCCCGGCCCGCGCGGCCCTGTTCGTGCTCGGCCTGGCGACCGCGCTGGGCTTCGCCCACATCGCGGCGGGCCCGCGGCGCTGGGACCGCACGGTGGTCCGGCCGGGCCGGGCCAGGGGCCGGCTGGAGTGGGCCCTGCCGCTGGCCGCGCTGAACCTCATGTTCGGCGCCTTCGTGGTGCTCCAGGCGGTGGTGGTGCTCGGTGGCGCCGAAGCGATCCTGGAGCGCACCGGGATGACCCGCTCCGAGTACGCCCGGCAGGGCTTCTGGCAGCTGCTGGTGGTCACCGTGCTGACCCTGGTGGTCGTCGCGCTCGCCAAGCGCTGGGCGCCGCGCGGGACGGAGGCCGACCGCCGGCTGGTGCGGCTGCTGCTCGGCGCGCTCTGCCTGCTGACCCTGGTGGTGGTGGCCGCGGCGCTCGGGCGGATGTGGTTCTACGTGGACGCCTCCGGCCTGACCACCCTGCGGCTCTGGGTGCTGGCGGTCGAGATCTGGCTGGGCGTGGTGTTCGTGCTGCTGATCGTGGCGGGCCTGACCCCGTCGGCCGGCTGGCTGCCGCGCGCGGCGGTGCTCAGCGCGGTGGCGGCCGCCGCCGTCTACGGGTTGATGGGGTCGGACGCGATGGTCGCGGAGCACAACGTGGCCCGCTTCGAGCGGACCGGGCAGATCGACCTGCGCAACGTCCGCTCGCTCTCGGCGGACGCCGTGCCGGCCCTGGACCGGCTGCCCGGCGACTACCGGACGTGCGCCCTGGGCCAGGTGGCGTACGACCTGCGGGCGGAGGGCTCCACGCCCTGGTACGCCACCAGTCTGGCGGCGTCGCGGGCCCGGGGGATCCTCGCCGAACGACCCGTGCCGGATCACCATTCGTACGCGGAGGACGCCTGCGACCGGGTGGGCATGAGCCGCGACGACGCCTTCGAGGGCTGAGCGGCGGCGCCGGTCCCGGTGGTCGCGAGCTTCCGGGAGCGTGCGAAGGGCCGGTCGGGAGCGTGCAGCTCCCGACCGGCCCTGTTCCGTGCTGTGTTGCGCGGTGCTGTGTTGCGTGACGCCGTACGTGGTGCCGTGTTGCGTGGTGCCGCGTCCGGTGCGGCCCACCGCGGTGGGCGACCGGGGTGGGCGACCGGGTCAGTGCACGGCGACGCCGGCCGTGTCCGACGGCAGGTCGGAGGCCTTCGCCTTGATGGCGACGACCGCGATCACGAAGGCCAGGCCCGCCATCACCGCGCCGACGATGAAGCCGTGCGAGATGCCCTGCGCGAGCACCTCGTTGGCGGCGCCGGTGCCCTTCGGGAACTCCTGCTTCTCCATCAGCCAGGCCTTCTGCTCCGGGGTGGCCGTGGCCATGAACCCGGGCAGCTGGACCTTGGCCTCGGCCGTGGCGTAGTGCGCGAACACCGTGGTCAGGATCGACAGGCCGAGCGAGCCGCCGATCTGCTGCATCGAGTTCAGCAGGCCGGAGGCGGCGCCGGTCTCCTGACCGGAGACACCCGCGACGGCGAGCAGCATGACCGGGACGAAGACCAGGCCCATGCCGAAGCCGAAGACCACCGTGGGGCCGAGGATGCCGTCCACGTAGCCGCTGTCCGCGTTCATGAAGGTCAGCCAGGTGAGACCGACCGTGACCAGCAGCGCGCCGCCCGCCATGAACGGCTTGGGACCGTACTTGGCCTGCAGGCTGGAGGCCAGCTGGGCGGCCACGATGATCGAGGCGCTGATCGGCATGAAGGCGAAGCCGGCCTTGAGCGGGCTGTAGTCCAGCGGGCCCTGCACGAAGAGCGTGATGTAGAAGAAGATGCCGAACATGGCGGCCGCCAGGCAGAGCATCATCACCAGCCCGCCGGTGCGGTTCCGGTTCGCGAACAGCTTCAGCGGGGTGATCGGCTGCGCGGTGCGGGTCTCGATGATCACGAACGCGGCCACCAGCACGACGCCGGCGGCGAAGGAGCCGAGCGTCACCGGGTCCGACCAGCCGTCGGACGCGGCGCGGATGAAGCCGTACACCAGGCTGACCAGGCCGAGCGTCGAGGTGAGCGCGCCCGGCAGGTCGAACTTGCCCGGGTGGCGCTCCGACTCGGCGATGTAGCGCGGCGCGGCGAAGGCGATCAGGACGGCGATCGGCACGTTGACGAAGAAGACCCAGCGCCAGTCGAGGTACTCGGTGAGCAGGCCGCCGGCCAGCAGGCCGATCGCGGCGCCCGAGCCGGCCACCGCGGAGAACACGCCGAAGGCCCGGTTGCGTTCGGGCCCCTCGTCGAAGTTGGTGGCGATCAGGGCGAAGGCCGTCGGCGAGCAGATCGCGCCGCCGATGCCCTGGAGCGCGCGGGCGGCCAGCAGCATGCCGCCGTCCTGCGCGAAGCCGCCGAGCAGCGAGGCCAGCCCGAACAGCAGCGTGCCGGCGATGAAGACCCGGCGTCGGCCGAGGATGTCGCCCGCGCGTCCGCCGAGCAGCAGCAGGCCGCCGAAGGTGAGCGTGTAGGCGTTGATCACCCACGAGAGGTTGGTGGTGGAGAAGTCCAGCGCGTCCCGGATCTGCGGCAGCGCGATGTTCACGATGGTGGCGTCGAGCACCACCATCAGCTGCGTGGCCGCGATCACGGCGAGGGTGATGCCCTTGTTCGGGCCGTGCCCGCTCCGCGTCGGAGAGTTCTTGCTGAGTGTGTCGGAGATAGCCAAGTTGATGCCCCCTGCTGGCTACTGCTTCGTATGCTGCGGACTCTGGGGTCCGGCCCGGCCCGACGGCGTCCCGCGGGCTATGAAGGAACGGTATCGTTCACTACTGTGGACGATAGCGTCGGCGAGATTATGAACGCAAGCGTTCCTTAGGGTTGGTGATGATGGATCAGTTGGTGCGGCGCCAGGCGAAGGAACGCTCGGCCGGTCGGCAGGCCCCCCGGGTCGAGGCGGAGCGCGCGCCCGAGCCCATGCGGGGCCCCTGCCCGGTCCAGGCCGTGGCCGAGGCGCTGACCAGGCCGGCGCGGCGGCGCGGGCGGGAGCTGGAGGCGGCGATCTTCGAAGCGACGCTCGATCAGCTCACCTCCGGCGGGTTCGCGCGGCTGACGATGGAAGGGGTCGCCGGTGCCGCGCGCACCGGAAAGGCCGCGCTGTACCGGCGGTGGGCGTCCAAGGTGGAACTGGTCATCGACGCCCTGGACTCCACTCTCCCACGCCCCACCGACACCCCGGACTTCGGGTCCGCCCGTGAGGAACTGCGGCACCTGGTCGAGAGTTTCGCCTCGGTGGCCCGCTCCCGGGCGGGCGGTGCCGTGACCGCGGTGATGGCCGAGTTGGACCACGAACAGGCCCAGCTGTTCAAGGACTTCATCGCCCAGCGGATGATCGAGCCCACCAAGGGCGTGATCCTGGACATCCTCCGCCGGGGCGCCGAGCGCGGCGACGTCCGACCGGACGCGGCCACCCCGCTGGTCGCCGACGTCGTCCCGGCGATGCTGCTGTACCGGGTGAAGGTCTGCGGCCGGCAGGTCGGGCCCGAGTTCGTCGACCAGTTGGTGGAGGAGGTCCTCGTCCCGCTGATCCGGGTGTGAGGGGGAGGCCGGGGCGGTCTCCTGCCCGGCCCTTCCTCCCGCCCCGCCCGGTCGTCGTCCGAGGTGGGGCGGGGCGGGAGTCGGGGGCGGGGCTCGGGCCGGTCGGGGGTGCGGGCGGGTGGCTTAGGCTGGAGTCCGACCAGCTGAACGGACCCCTCTCATGCCCATCGTCCCGCCGACGCACTCCGTCGAGCGCTCGCTGCGCCGGGCCGGCGCCAAGATCGTGGTCGGCCTCGACGAGGTCGGACGTGGTGCCTGGGCCGGTCCGGTCACCGTGGGCGCGGCCGTCACCGGCCTGCGCCGGCCCCCCGAGGGGCTGACCGACTCCAAGCTGCTCACCCAGCTCCGCCGTGAGGCACTCGCACCCGTCCTCGCCGACTGGGTCAACGCGTACGCCCTCGGTCACGCCTCCGCCTCGGAGTGCGACGAGCTCGGGATGACGGCCGCGCTGCGGCTGGCCGCCGTGCGCGCGCTGGAGGCGCTGCCGGTGGAGCCGGACGCGGTGATCCTGGACGGCAAGCACGACTACCTCGGCGGTCCCTGGCAGGTGCGCACGGTGATCAAGGGCGACCAGTCGTGCATCTGCGTGGCCGCCGCCTCCGTGCTCGCCAAGGTCCACCGCGACGGCATGATGGCCGAACTCGGCGAGGAACACCCCGAGTACGCCTTCGGCGACAACGCCGGCTACCCCTCCCCGGTCCACCGGGCCGCACTGGAGGAGCTCGGGCCGACCGAACACCACCGCCTCTCCTGGTCCTATCTGGACGCGCTGCCCAAGTGGCGTCATCTGAAGCGGATCCGGGTGGTGCCCGGCCCCGCCGGAACGGTCTCCGCCGAGTCCGCCGGGGAGCAGCTCGCGCTCGGTTTCTGACACTACGTCGGGATATTTCGACCGCGGATCGTAGGGCTCGTGGTGACCAATGGGTGGGGCGCCCGTGCGCGTTCGACCGGCATTTGATAGATATCCGGGTATGCCTGTCTTCCCCGAGGAGCCGGAGATCAACGAGAGCCTCCCGGGCCCCGGCGTTCCCAGTCCCCGCGAGTCGGACGCACAAGCCCTCCACGCGCCGGCCATCGGCGGCGCGACCCCCGTCGTACCGTCGGCCGCCGGCCCCGCGCCGGTCCAGGTGCCGGGGCCCCGCCCCGCACCGCCGCGGGCGGCTCGGCCGCGTTCGACGAGCGCGCGTGCGGATCGTCCGGGGCCGTCGCCGCGGCCGAGCCCGATCCCCAAGCCCGGTCCCCGATCCGCGCCGCAACCGGCGTCGGTCGAGGTCCGGCACGTCCCCGCCAGTCGGTCGGCGGCGCTGGACCGCGCCGACGAGACCGTCGACCAGTTGCTGGACGCCGGCCGCGAGCCCGGCGCCGTCCTGGTGCTGACCGTCGGCGCGGCGCACCCGTGGCAGCAGCACGAACTGTCCTTCGGCGAGGAGCGCTACTGGGCGCAACTCACCGAGGGCGGCGACGTCTTCTACGCCGACGCGGAGCTGACCCGCCCGGTCCGCCGACCGGTGGTCGTACTGGTCGTCAACGGCGGTTCGGCCGAGCGTGCCGCGACGGCGTACGCCAAGGCGCTGCGGCACGCGGAGGAGCTGCTGGTGGTCTGCGGCGGCGCCGACCCGGCGGTCGCCGGTACGGCGCTCGCCGCCGTCGGCGCACCCGCTCCGCGCGTTCTGCCGGCCTGAGACCCACGCCGGGATCCGCGACCCGCGGGGGCCCTTCGGCCCTCGCGGTTCCGGCCTCCCGGCCCGGTCGACGACCCCGGCCACGGCTCCGTCCAGTCCTGTTCCGGTCCCTTTCTCCCCGTCCTCCCCGTCCTGTTCCGTCCCGGCCCGGTGCCCCGTGGGTGCCGGGCTTCGGCATGCCCGGGGCCGGGAGTGCGCGGAGCCGCGGAGGGGCGGGTGGAGGGCAGGGGTGCGGGAAGCCCGACCGGCAGGGCGGCGACGTGTGCCGGAGCCGGGGCGTGCCGGAGCCGGGGCGTGTCGGAGCCGAGGCGCGCCGCAGCCGGCGCGTGCCGGACCGGCGTCCGCCGTCACGGACCGCGGACGGGAGGCCGTCCGGTCAGCGGGTGCCGGTGCGCCGGGCCGGTTCGATCGCCGTGACCCGGGCGGGCGTCCACGGGCGGTCGCCCTGACGGGACCGCTGGGTCCGGTCGCCGCGCTGCGGCCGCTCGGGTGCCGACCGCAGGGGCCGCTGGCTGTGCGAACCCTCCAGCGCCGTGCGCGGCGGCAGCTCGGTCACGGTGTGGACCGGACCTTCCGCCCACGAACCCGCGTGCGGATTGCGGCCGCTCCGCCCGTCCCCGAGGATCTGCCAGCCGGCCGGGGTCAGCGCCACGTACGCTCCGCAGCGCAGCCCGTGCAGGGTGGCGGCGTCCCGCAGGGCCCACATCCACGCACCGTCCTGCTCCGTCCAGCCGGCCGCGCCCTCGCGGCAGCGCAGCAGCACGGCCGTCCGGGCCGGGCTGGGCAGGCGCAGGTCGTGCGGGGTGACCTGGCGCAGGTGGGTGAGGATCGCGTTGCGGTGCTGCCAGCCGTCCGCATCGTGCGGCCAGGGGGCGAAGGAGGCCGAGGCGGTCACCCGGTGCTCGGGGTCCAGGACGGCGACCACGACCGTGCCCGGCTGCGGCAGGTGCCGTTGGTGCAGCTCCAGTACGAAGTCGCGGGGCTCGCGGAGCAGCGGGATCCCCGATTCCGCCCAGGCCTCCAGGTCGAGCATCCGTCTGGGCGACGAGCTCCGGGCGAGGGGATACTGACCTCGGTCGATGCCGCTGATCACGATCCTCCTTCCCGACCCACGGGCGCGCGGGTGCATGCGTACGCCGAAGGCACCGTCCATGGGACTGGGCTCCGGGTACGGTCCAATTCTCAGGGTAGGAGGGGTGGAGCGGCAATGATGAAATGATGAACGCCGCCCGAAAGCCAACGTTCTGCCGGATATATTCCACGGTCGCGCGAAACCGGCCAGGACGCCTCCGGACCGGGATCCGACCGTGGCGCAGCGCGCTCCGAAGCATCTCCGCCACCTCCGTTCCTCCTTTCCCGTGACGGTGTCCCGTTGATCCGTCCTGCGGATCCCGCCGGTTCCGGCGCCGCCGCCGGTCCGTCCTCGTGCTGTTTCCGTTCTCCCGCCGTTCCTCCTCCCCGGTTGTTCCGGTGCCCGCGCCGGACCGGCGCCGGAGCGGGGACGACGCCCTCCGTCAGCCCTGGACCGCCAGGACGAGCGGCAGGACCGCGCTCGCGCCGGCCCGGCGCAGCAGCCGGGCGGCCACCGTGACCGTCCACCCCGAGTCGACCAGGTCGTCCACCAGCAGCACCGGTCCGTTCGCGGCCGCCAGCGCCGAGGCCAGCTCCGGCGGCACGGTGAGCGCGCCCGCCACCGAGTTCAGCCGCTGGGCGCTGTTGCTGCGCGAGCCGTGCGGCGGCTGCCCGGTCGCGTACTCGATCCGCCCGAGCAGCGGCATCCGCCCGATCTCGGCGATCCGGGCGCCGAGGCTGCCGACCAGCTGGGGCCTGGACGAGGAGGCCATGGTGACCACGCCGACCGGCCGGTCCAGCCGGGCGCCGTCGGCCGCCGCCGGGCCGGCCCAGCCGCCCGGCCCGCGCGCCCAGTCGGTCAGCACGGTGACCAGCGCGTCCACCGCCTCGCCGGGGACCGGCGCGTCCGGGGCCTGGTCGGAGAGCAGGGACCGCAGCCGGTTCCCCCAGCCGATGTCCGAGAGGCGGCCGAGCGCGCGGCCCGTCTCGGCCTGCTCCCCGGCCGGGATGCGGCCCTTGAGCGGGACCCCCAGGGCGTCCATGCCGGTGGGCCAGAGCCGCCGCGGCTCGAAGCCCACACCGGGACGGCCGAGCGCCGCCCGGGCCGCCTCCAGTGCCTCGGCCGAGACCTCGGGCCCGTGTTGCGGCCCGGCGCAGTTGTCGCACCGCCCGCACGGCACGGCCTCCTCGTCGTCCAGCTGGCGGCGCAGGAACTCCATCCGGCAGCCGCCGCCGGTCGCGTACTCGCGCATCGCCCGCTGCTCGGCCTCCCGGGAGGCGGCGACCTTGGCGTAGCGGGCGCTGTCGTACTCCCAGCTCCGGCCGGTGGCCGTCCAGCCGCCCTTGACCCGGCGGACGGCGCCGTCCACGTCGAGCACCTTGAGCATGGTCTCCAGCCGGGCGCGGCGGAGGTCCACCCGCGGCTCCAGCGCGGCGGTGGAGAGCGGCCGGCCGGCCTCGGCCAGCGCGTCGATGGTGCGGCGGACCTGCTCCTCGGGCGGGAAGGCGAGCGAGGCGAAGTAGCGCCAGATCGCCTCGTCCTCGCGACCGGGCAGCAGCAGCACCTCAGCCCGGTCGACCCCGCGCCCGGCCCGGCCGACCTGCTGGTAGTAGGCGATCGGGGAGCTGGGCGAGCCGAGGTGGACGACGAAGCCGAGGTCGGGCTTGTCGAAGCCCATGCCGAGGGCCGAGGTGGCGACCAGCGCCTTGACCCGGTTGGCCAGCAGGTCGGCCTCGGCGGTGCGGCGCTCGGCGTCCTCGGTGCGGCCGGAGTAGGAGGCCACCGCGAAGCCGCGCTCGCGCAGGAAGGCCGTCACCTCGTCGGTGGCGGCGACGGTGAGGGTGTAGACGATGCCGGAGCCGGGCAGCCGGTCGAGGTGGTCGGCGAGCCACGCCAGCCGGTGCGCCGGGTCGGGCAGGGTGAGCACGCCGAGGGTGAGGCTCTCGCGGTCGAGCGGGCCGCGCAGCACCAGGGCGTGCTCGTCGCCGGCGCCCGTGCCGAGCTGCTCGGCCACGTCGGCGGTGACCCGGGCGTTGGCGGTGGCGGTGGTGGCCAGCACCGGGACCCCGGGGGTGAGCTCGGCGAGCATGGTGCGCAGCCGGCGGTAGTCGGGGCGGAAGTCGTGGCCCCAGTCGGAGATGCAGTGGGCCTCGTCGACCACCAGCAGGCCGGTGGAGGCGGCGAGCTTGGGCAGCACGTGGTCGCGGAAGTCGGGGTTGTTCAGCCGCTCGGGGCTGACCAGCAGGACGTCGACGGCCCCGGCGGCGACCTCGGCCTGGACGGCGTCCCACTCGTCGGTGTTGGCGGAGTTGATGGTGCGGGCGTGGATGCCGGCCTTGGCGGCCGAGTCCACCTGGTTGCGCATCAGGGCGAGCAGCGGCGAGACGATCACCGTCGGTCCGGCCCCCCGGGCGCGCAGCAGGGAGGTGGCGATGAAGTAGACGGCGGACTTGCCCCAGCCGGTGCGCTGCACCACCAGGGCCCGGCGGTGGTCGACGACCAGGGCCTCGATGGCCGTCCACTGGTCCTCGCGCAGGGTCGCGCCGGGGCCGGCCAGCTCGCGCAGGACGGCCTCGGCCCGGGCCCTGACCTCGGCCCGGTCGGCGGTGGTGGCGGTGGTGTGGGTCTTCGGCTGCTCCATGGCGTCCATGAAACCCCGTGGGACCGACAGGGGGCGAACGGCGGTGGGCGAGGAGCGGGCGAAGTCCGGAGGTATTTCATCCGTTCTTCTGCTGAACGGCCGTCATTTTTCCCTCGGGAGAGTGGGGCGACCGTACGCCGAACGAGGGAGGAGTTATTCACAGGCCGGGTTTATCCACAGATTCCGAAGAATTTTCCGAGGGTCCCGGGAAATTGGGACAGCCTTCGGGCCATGACCGAAGAACACATCGCGCTTCCCTTCGGCGACGGTCCCGGTGGCCGTTCGCTCACCATGCGGGGCCCGGCCGACATGGCCGAGGCGCTGCCCTACCTCCTCGGCTTCTTCCCGGACGACAGCATCGTCGCCGTCGGACTGCAGCCGCCCGGCCTGCACCAGGGCGGGGTGATCCGGCTGGACATCCCCGAGTCCGCGGCCGAGTGGCCGTCCGCCGCGGAGGAGACGGCGGACCTCATGGTCCGGCTCTCCGAGCGGGAGGCGCAGCGGCCGGTCCAGGTGCTGCTCTACCTCTGCCAGGATCCGGCCGTGCGGGGGCCGGGCCGGGAGCACGGCCCGCTGGTGGAGGAGCGGTTGCGGCCGCTCGCCGAGCGCCTGCGGCAGGCCTTCGAGAGCCGGGGCGTGCGGGTCAAGGAGTCGCTCTGCGTCTCGGCGGGCCGCTGGTGGTCCTACCTCTGCACCCGGGAGGGCTGCTGCCGACCGGGGGGACACCCGATCCGGCGCGAGCCCGCCCCCGGCCCGGTCGCGGTCGCGGCGACCGTCGCCGGACTGGCGCCGCGCGGCAGCCGCAAGGAGATCCTGGCCGGGCTGGCCCCGATCGGCCCGCCCGGGGCCGAGTCCGCGCGGGCGGCCCTGGCCCGGGCCGGGGTCGGTCCGGGAGCCGCCCCGGGCGGGCGGCGGCCGCTCGACCGGAGGGAGGGCGCCCGGCTGATCGACACGGCCGTCGCCGAGTTCATGGCCGGAGCCGTCTCGCTCGACGACGACCGGGCGGCCCGGCTGCTGCTGGCGCTCCAGGACCGGGTCCTGCGGGACCGCGCCGCCGAGTACGCCCGGCCGGCCGAGCTCGCCCCCACCCGGCGGCTCTGGGGCTTCCTGGCCACCCGCTGCGTCGCGCCCCACGAGCGCCTCGCCGCCCCGCCGCTCACCCTGCTGGCCTGGGTGTCGTGGGTCGCGGGGGACGCCGCGACCGCGCGGGTGGTGCTCGGCCACACGCTCCGCCGCGCCCCGGGCTACCTGCTCGCGCAGTTGCTCTACGAGTCGATGAACGGCGGGTTCGCGCCGGAGGTGCTGCTGGCGAGCATCGAGGAGGAGCGCCACCGCCGCACCGAGCGGGAGCGGGCGGAGAGCGAGGCGGCGGCGGCCGCGGCGGAGCGGGAGGCGGCTCCGGACCCGTCCCCCGGGCCGGACCTCGGTGGTGCGCCCGGACCCGGCCCCGATCCGGCCGGGGGAGGAGCGGCGGAGCCCGGGCCCGGTGGCGCGGGGGCGGGAGCTCCGGCACGGGGGAAGGCCCGTCGGGGCCGGCGGCGGCGCGGCCGCCCGGTGGCGGGCTCACCGTCCGTCGACACCCCGTCCGTCGACACCCCGCCGGGGTCCGGCTCCCGCACCGCCGACAGCACCGACAGCAATGACAGCAACGACACGGCGGAGCCTCCCGGCCACCCGGCCGGGCCGGACGGTGTCGAGAGGCACGGTGCCGGGCGGCCGGAGGGGATTTCGGGGACCGCCCGGAGCGCCGGGGGCGGGCTCTGCCGGGCACGGGTCCCCGGTCCGGCGCCCAGGGCGGCGGCCGTCCCGCCCGGGGGCCGACGCCGCCGGGGCGCGTGCGGGGCGGAGCGGGGGCAGAGCCGTGCCCGGTGACCTCCGCGGCGGCCCGGCCGGGTCCGTCGACTGCCTCCTCCGGTGCCGCGCCCCCGACCGGCCGCCGGGCCGGCGCCCCGGTCGTCCGGCCGGCCGCCTCGACCGCCGTCCCGACGGTCGGCCGGGGAGCCGCCGGGCGGCCCGGGGCGCGGGCGCGCTACACCTCGCCGCGCGCCATCGCGATCAGCCGGTCCAGTACCTTGCCGCCGCTGACCCGGAGGCCGTCGTGCTCCCACTCGTTGGTGATCCAGGTCCGCACCCCCCGCACGGCCCGCGCGGTCTCCAGCGAGTCGGCGGTGTCGACGTACATGTCGTCGTGGTAGACCGCCGCGAACACCGGCACCTCGTTGGCGGCGAGTGCGGCCGGGTCGTACAGGTCCGGCCAGTCGGTGCGGGCGGCGAGCAGTTCCGCGGTCTCCTTCAGCGGGCGCAGCGCCGGGTCGGTGTCGAACACCCAGGGGTAGATCATCTCCCCGGTGAACAGCACCGGCGCGCCCGACTCCAGCGCGGCGCGGGCGTCGAACTCCGGGAACTCCGCGCGCACCCGCTCGGCCGCCCAGGCGGTCCCGGCCGGGTCCACCGAGTGCTGGCCGTAGATCGACTCGTGCAGGACGGCGTAGAGCGGGCCCTGGGCGAAGGAGAGCTGCGCCTGGGCGCCGGCGAGGAAGGTGTCGGAGAGTTCGGGGCCCTCGACGCCCTCCACCCAGGCCTCCTCCAGCAGGTAGTGGAGGGTCCCGGAGCCGCTCCCGGTGCCGAGCAGCATCCCGAGGGCCTGGAACGCCTCGACGGTGAGCAGCCCGCCGTCGGGCAGGGTGGCCGGGGTCGCGGCGAGGTGCCCGGCGATCCGCCGCACCGCGTCGACGTCCTGCGGGAACCTCGCGTAGTGGCCCTCGTTCTTGCCGACGACCCGCGGGTACGCGGCCCGGTAGACGTCGGCGGCGGAGCTGCGCAGACCGGCCAGGCCGCCGGTGACGAAGGCCCGGTCCAGTCCCTCGGGAGCGATCGAGAGGTAGGTGAGGGTGCAGAAGCCGCCGAAGCTCTGACCGAGCACGCTCCAGCGGCGGTCCCCGCCGAGCAGCCGGTGGCGGATCAGTTCGGCGTCCCGCACGATCGAGTCGGCCCGGAAGTGCGCCAGGTACTCCGCCTGCTCCTTGGCCCCGCCCCGGCGGGCCAGCGTCTGCCGGGTGGCGGGTGTGGACCGCCCGGTGCCGCGCTGGTCGAGCAGGAGCACCCGGTGGTCGTCGAGCGCGCGCTCCAGCCAGCCGTCCCGGCCGAGCGGCCGGCCGGCCTTGCCCCCCGGTCCGCCCTGGAGGAACAGCAGCCAGGGCAGGTCGGTGTCCCCGGTCCGGCCCGAGGCCACCACCTCACGGGCGTACACCTCGATCTGCTCGCCCTGCGGGGCGGCGTGGTCGAGCGGCACCTGGAAGACGTGCTCGGTGAAGGCAATCCCGGGCAGCCGGCTGGCGGTCGACATACAACTCCTCGGTCTCTGCTGGTCACAGCGGTCGCGTCGGCTCCGCCCGGGGTTGCCGGTGGCGGGCCCGCGACCCCCGCACCGTATCCTGGCCGCGGCCCGGGGCCGCCTCCGGCGGCAGCCGCCCGCGACCGCCCACCCGGCGGACCGTGCGGCCGGGCCGGGACCACGGATCGGCAGCCCCGGCGGGCAGCAGGCGGTCGCGGTGCACCGGGCGGGCCCCGGACGCCCGGCGGGCGTGACCTGTGGCCGGTCTCCGGCGTTGACCCCGGGGGCCCTGCGCCCGGGCGCCACCGCCCCGGGCGGGGCGGACCGGGACCCGACCCGGCACCGGTGACGGCGCCGTCGGACGGGGCGCGGAACGGGCCGCAGGGTGGGGCCGGACATCGGCTCCGGGGCCGGCGGCGGGGTGCCGGTCGGACCGTAGGGCCCGACCGGGCAACGGGGAGGGGCCTCCGGGCGCGACAACGCCCGGGGACCAACGGCGCGGGGCGGGTACCGACCGGGTACTCGGCACCGCATGGCACGGCCCGGCATCGGGTACGGCCAGACACGGCACAGACCGGCGGGGGATTCCGCCGGTTCGGAACCAGCACGCGATCGAGCATGCTCGCGGCCCATCGGCCTGACCGGCCACCGGACCGCCGAGGGGAGGAGAGTCCGGTGACCGCGATGAGGCCGCCACAGGCCGCACCGGCCGAGAGTGTGGTCGGCGCGCCGAGACCGGCGGGCCGGCCGGACCAGGCCCACCCGGCCGGCACCGGTGGTCCGGCCAGGTCCGCGCCGCCACGCCCGCAGCCGGCCGCGGTCCACCACGCGGTGCTGTGCGTGAAGGCGCCGGCGATGGCCGCCTCGGACCCCGACGGCCAGTTGCGCGGGCACGGCCTGCACGGGTTCTACCGCTCCGGCGTCCGGGTGGTGGCCCGGATGGAGCTGCGGCTCGGCGGGATCGAACCGCTCCCGCTCCAGGGCACCCTGACCACGGCGGCCCAGGCCCGTTTCCTGGGCGCCGTCCGCCTCCCCGGCGACCTCGATCCGGACCCGGCGCTCACCGTCGAGCGGCTGCGGCACGCCGACGGCGTGGAGACCGTCACGGTGCGCAACGCCGGCGGCCGCCCGGCCCGGCTGCCGCTGGAGATCGCGCTCTCCACCGATCTCGGCCCGGTCGCCGAGATCGCGGCCGGCCACCGCTCCCCGGACCTGCCCGGCCAGGTCCAGTCCGCGGGGCTGCGCTGGGCGGGGCCCACGCACAGCGCCACGGTCAGCGCCCAGCCCTCGCCGCACGCCGTGCTGGCCGGTGCCGGTGTGCTGCGCTGGGACCTCGACGTCCAGCCGGGCGCGCGCTGGTCGGTCGAGCTCCGGGCCGAGCTGGAGAGCACGGTGCCCGCCCCGCGCCCGCCCGGCGGCCGGGGCCCCGGCGTCCCGCTGCCCTGGGCCGAGCCCGAGGTGCGCTGCGACGACCCGCGGGTGGCCCTGGTGGTGTCGCGCTCCCTGGACTCCCTGGGCGGTCTGCTGTTCGCCGACCCGGACCGGCCGACCGACCTGTACCTGGCGTCCGGCGCGCCCTGGCGGTTCGGCCTGGCCCCGGCCGACGCGCTCTGGGCGGCCCGGCTGACCCTGCCGCTCGGCACCCGGCTGGCCGCCGGCACCCTGCGCGCGCTGGCCCGTCGTCAGCAGCAGTCCGCCGCCGGGTCGGGCGGGCCCGGCCAGGGCGGCCGCCGCCCGGAGGGGCTGCTGCCCGGCGCGCTGCGGCACGGCGGCCCCGAGCTGCCGCCGACCTGCACCGCCACCGAGGCCACCCTGCTGTTCGTCACCGTGCTGGCCGAGGCCTGGCGGTGGGGCCTGCCCCGGGCGGAGGTCCTCGAACTCCTCCCGGCCGCCGAGCGCGCGCTCGGCGCGCTGCGCGAGGGCCTGGTGGACGGTTTCGTCACCGACCTGAGCCGCCCGGTCGAGGAGCGCGCCGCCCACCCGGTGCCGGCCAGGGCCGAGGTCCAGGCCCAGGCGCACCGGGCGGCCCTGCACGGTGCCGAGCTGCTGGCGGCCTTCGGCCGGCCCGGCGCCGAGGAGTGGCGGGGCTGGGCGGCCGCCCTGCGCGGTCGGTTCCGCGAGCGGTTCTGGGTGGACGACCTGTCCGGCGGGCGCCCGGCCGCCGGGCTCGCCCCGGGCGGGCAGCCGCTGCCCGCCGTGGCCGCTTCCCTGGTCCACCTGCTCGACCCCGGCCTCGCCGTCGACGGCGGCCGCCACGAGACCCTGCTGGACCGTGAGCAGACCAGGCTGCTCGCCCAGCGGCTGGCGGCGCCGGAGCTGGACAGCGGCTGGGGGCTGCGCACGCTCAGCGCCAAGTCCCCCCGGTTCAACCCGCTCGGCCACCGCAGCGGGGCGGTGCGCGTCCACGAGACCGCGCTCGCGGTCGCGGGCCTCGCCGAGGCCGGCCACGAGAACGAGGCGGGGGCCCTGCTGGAGGGGCTGCTCGCGGCGGCGGCCCACTTCGACGGGCGGCTGCCCGAGATGTACGCGGGGGAGCAGTGGACGCCCGGCTCCCCGCCGGTCCCGCACCCGGGGGCCTGCCGGCCGGCCGCGGTCTCGTCCGCCGGGGCCGCGCACGCGGTGTTCGCTCTCGCCGGCGTCCGGCCGGACGTCCCCGGCGGGCGGGTGCTGGTCCGCCCGGCCAGTACCGCGCCGCTCGGGGAGCTGGAGCTGACCGGGCTGCGGGTCGCCGGCGAGCCCTTCTCGGTGCGGGTCAGCCGGATCGGCGTCGCGATGGTCGAGGAGGCGTCCGCGGAGCTCCAGCTGGTGGCCCGCTGACGGCACCCCACCGTCACCATCACGGTCACCGCCGCCGCCCGCCCGCGGCCCGGAGCGCACCGCACCGCGCCGGACCGGGCGCGGCGGTCGGTCGGGGGCGTCCGCGACGGTCGGTAGGTGGGTCGCAGCACGGTCCGTACGCGGGCCTGTGCTTATCGTCAGAGAGACGACTATGATCGTCGCCATGTCGCGTTATGACCCGTCGGCCTTCCCCCCGTTCGCAGTCACGGTCGACCTGGTCGTGCTGACGGTGCGCGAGCACGCGCTCTGTGCCCTGCTGGTCCGCCGGGGCGAGCCGCCCTACCAGGGCTACTGGGCGCTCCCGGGCGGCTTCGTCCGCCCCGACGAGGGCCTCGCCGAGGCGGCCTCGCGGGAGCTGGCCGAGGAGACCGGCCTGCGGGCCCCCTCCGCCCCCGGGCACGACGCGGCCGGGCCCGGTGCCGCCGGTGCCCACCTGGAACAGCTCGCCACCTACGGCCACCCCCAGCGCGACCCTCGGATGCGGGTGGTCAGCGTCGCCTACCTGGTGCTCGCGCCCGACCTGCCGACCCCGCGCGCGGGCGGCGACGCGAGCGGCGCCCGGTGGGCCCCGGTCACCGAACTCCTCGGCCCGGACCGGGCCGACGGTGTCCCGCTCGCCTTCGACCACGGGCTGATCCTGGCGGACGGCGTGGAGCGCGCCCGCTCCAAGATCGAGTACTCCTCGCTGGCCACGGCGTTCTGCGCGACCGAGTTCACCGTCGGCGAGCTGCGCCGCGTCTACGAGGCGGTGTGGGGCGTGGTGCTCGACCCGCGGAACTTCCACCGCAAGGTCACCGGCACCCCCGGCTTCCTGCTGCCCTCCGGTGGCACGACGACCCGTCAGGGCGGGCGCCCGGCCCAGCTGTTCACCTCCGGCGGGGCCAATGTGCTCAACCCGCCGATGCTGCGCCCGGAGTCCTGAGCCGCCCGGTCGTCACCGGTCCGGCCGGGCTCCCCGCCGGGGCCGTACCCGGCCCCGGCGCCGGACCGCGCGTCTCGGTCGCAGGATCGGATTTTCCCCTGATCGGGTGAGGTGTGCGGGCGGTCGGCCCGTGGCGCTCCCGTAATGCCCGGAATCTCCACCGCGGGCCCCTAATGTGCTGGCGCGGAACCGTGCGGGTGCGACCCGGCGCGCCGCGGACCAGGTCGGCCGAGGGCATGGGAGCAGCCAGCGATGATCCAGATCACCGGACTGACCAAGGTTCACCGAGGGGGAGGCCCCCCGGTGCTGCTGGATCTGACCTTCGAGGCCCGCCCGGGCGCGGTGACGGCCCTGCTGGGACCCGAGGGAGCGGGCAAGTCGACCGCGCTGCGGCTGATGCTGGAACTCGAACGGGGCCGGGGCGTCACCCTCTTCGCCGGCCGCACCTACCGGCGGCTGCGTCGGCCGGAGCGCGAGGTCGGTGTGCTCCTGTCCGGACCGGTCGACGCCCCCGGGGCGGCCGACCTCGCCGGGCACCCCGGCCGGAAGGCCCGGGGGCACCTCAGGATGCTGGCCGCCGCGGTCGGCGTGCCCGCCCGGCGGGCGGACGAACTCCTGGAGCGGACCAGGCTCGCGGCCGTCGCCGAGCAGCGCCTGCGCGCCTACTCGCCGGGCATGCACCGGCGGCTCGCCCTGGCGGCCGCCCTGCTCGGAGAGCCCGGCACGCTTCTCCTGGACGCGCCCACCGAAGGCCTCTCGCCGCGCAACGTGGAGTGGTTCCACGCCTTCCTGCGGTCCTTCGCCGCGGACGGGGGGACGGTCCTGGTCACCACCCGCACCCCGCAGGAGGCCTCGCAGCTCGCCGACCGGGTGGTGACCCTGGACCGGGGACGGATGGCGGCGGACGAGTCGGTGACGGAGTTCCGGCGCACCCGGCTCAGCCCGGAGGTCGCGGTGCGGGGG
The DNA here is from genome assembly GCF_000718025.1 of Kitasatospora purpeofusca. Taxonomy (GTDB): domain Bacteria; phylum Actinomycetota; class Actinomycetes; order Streptomycetales; family Streptomycetaceae; genus Kitasatospora; species Kitasatospora purpeofusca. Next base: position 85,549 of record NZ_JODS01000025.1, on the reverse strand, counting down.
CCCCAGATGGCCCGGCTCGCCGATCTGCTGGCCGGTCAGGGCGCGCAGGTCCGGCGGGACGGCGGGACCGAACTCGCGGTGTCCGGCGTCGGCCGGACCGAGATCGGCGAACTCGCCTACCGCCACGGCATCCTGTTGCACGAACTCGCCGACCGGGTGGTCGAGCGGCCGGCTCCCCGGGCGGACCTGCGGGTGGTCGCGAGCGGTCCGGGCCGCCCCCGGACGCCGGAAGCCGCAGCCGCGCCGGTGCCGGAGGACGCCAGGGCGGCGACGACCGAACAGGCCGAACAGGCCGAACGGGCCGAACGGGCGGAACGGGCGGAACGGGCCGGACAGGTCGGACAGCACGACCGGACGGTGGCGATGCCGGTGGCGCGGCCCCGGGCGCTGGCCGCCGCAGCCCGGGACGCGGAGCCCGCACCCACCCTCGCCCTGCCGGTCGCGCCGCCCCCGGCCGGCGGCTCGTCGGCCTTGACCGCGCCGGTCGCGTCCGCCGCGCCGGGGCCCCGCCGCGGCGCCCGGGCCGTCACCCGGCGCGCGGTCGAAGCGGCCGAGGCGGTCGAGGCGGTCGGGGGACCGGGCGAAGCCGCCGGTACCGCGTGGCCCGGGCGCCGCGGCGGCGGGCGGCGGGAGGACGAGACCTCCCCGGTCGTCGCGGTGGACCGGCTCTTCCGGGACGGACTGACCGGCCTGGCGCGCTCGGCACAGGCCCCGGCGGCCGCGTCGAAGGCCGAGGCCCACGAGCGCCCGGGGGAGGCGGCCGACGGACTGCTGGGCGACGACACCGTCCGCCTGGGCCGCGTCACCCGCCCGCAGCCCGACCGGGCCGACCGGCCCGCGCCCGACCGGCCCGTGCCCCATCGGTCGGCCTCACCGGGCGCGGCCCCGGCCGGGCCCGTCGTCCCCGTCACCTCTGACCTTCGGAGCGAGTGAACCGTGCGAGTTCTGGCTTATGAGCTGCGCCGGGTGCGCGGCCTGCGATCGACCTGGCTGCTGCTCGGGCTCGTGGTGGTCTGCGACGCGGTGGTCGCCGGTGTGCTGGCGGGCCAGGTGGGGGACCGGACCCTCGGCGGCGCGGCCGCGGTGCGGCTGCTGACGGCGGCGGTGCCGCTGGTGCCGCTGCCGTTCGCGGCGCTGGGTGCCGGAGTCCTGGGCGCGCTGGCGTACGGCCACGAGGTGCGGCACCGGGGGCTGGCGGCCTCGCAGGTGTCCTACCCGCGCCGGGTCCGGCTGCTGACGGCCAAACTGGCGGTGACCGGCGCCCTCGCGGCGCTGCTCGCCCTGGTCACGCTGCTGATCGACGCGGTGACCGTGCACTTCGCCCTGCCCGCCGGGGTGACGGTGGCGGCCTGGTCCGACCCGGCCGCGCTGTCCGCCCGGGTCGCGGAGGCGCTGGCCCAGTCGGGTCCCGGCGGGCTCGTCGACGTGCTGCCGCCGGTGGCGGCGCCGCTGGCCCTGGTGGCCGGCCAGGGGGCGCCGGCGGCGCTGCTGGCCTTCGTACTGCTGGTGGTCGTGGCGGGCTGGACCGGGGTGCTGACCGCCGCGCTGACCCGGAGCGCCACCGCCGGAGTGCTGCTGCTCTGCGCGCTGCCGCCGCTGCTGGAGTCCGCGGTGGCGCTGGTGCTCCGGCAGAGCGGGACGCCCTGGCCGGCCCGGGCGGCGGAACTGCTGCCGTTCCCGTCGGGGATCGAGTGGGCGTACGGATGGGTGTACGGCGGGGACGGCCGGGTTGCGGGCGGCGGAGTTCTGTCGGCGGCTCCGGCCCTGACCGATCCGGCGCTGCTGGCCGCCGCGGTGGCGCCGGTGCTGGTGTTGCTGCTGGTCACCCTGGTGGTGCAGGCCCGGCGCCGGGCGCTCTGAGTCCGCGGCACGCCGGGGCGGTTCGCCAAGATCGACCAAGGGTGACCGTAATGAGTGGTTCACCCTGATAAGAAGTCAATTATCCAGTCACGGGCGATCACCCTTTCGTGTGCTTTTCACGAGAATTCTCAAGCTGTGCCCGCCGATCGCCGACAAAGGAGCTGTGAGTACCCTTGCGCACCCCACCATGACCTCCGCCCGTTCCGCCGATGGGGCCATCCCCGGTTCGGCCGACCTGGACCGCTACTCCTACGCCGACCGGCCCATCCCGCCGGCGCCCCGCTGGGAGGGCGCCGAGTCGGACCTCGCCCGGGTCGGCCGCAAGACCACCAGCAGCCGGGGCCGAGGCCTGCACGGCCAGCTCGTCCAGCAGCTGGGCCAGATGATCGTCTCCGGCGACCTCGGCGCCGACCGGCCGCTCGTCCCGGAGGAGATCGGCCAGCGGTTCGAGGTCTCCCGCACCGTCGTCCGCGAGTCGCTGCGCGTGCTGGAGGCCAAGGGCCTGGTCAGCGCCCGCCCCAACGTCGGCACCCGGGTCCGCCCGGTCAGCGACTGGAACCTCCTGGACCCGGACATCATCGAGTGGCGCGCCTTCGGCCCGCAGCGCGACGAGCAGCGCCGGGAGCTGTTCGAGCTGCGCTGGGCGATCGAGCCGCTGGCCTCCCGGCTGGCCTCCGGCCACGGCCGGGAGGACGTCCAGCAGCGGCTGGCCGAGCTGATCGAGATCCTGGGCCACGCCTGCGCCCAGGCGGACCTCGCCACCTACGCCCGGGCCGACGCCGAGCTGCACGTGCTCATCCTGCAGCTGGCCGGGAACCGGATGCTGGAGCACCTCTCCGGGATCGTCGCCTGCGCGCTCCAGGTGTCCGGCGGGCCGGCCACCGCCTGCGAGCGGCCCTCGGAGGCCTCGGTCGGGATGCACGCCCGGCTGGTGGAGGCGCTCGGCTCCGGCGACGGCAGTGCCGCCGAGAACACCATGCGGGCGCTGCTCACCGTCCACCCCGAGATCGAGCCGTCCGTCCCGGCGCCCCGGGAGCACTGAGCGGACCGTTCGGCGACCCGACACCGCCGCCCCGCCCCGCGACCTGCTCCCCGACCCGCCCCGTCGTGGTCCGACATCCGCGATTCCTCCGCGGCCTCCCGAAGTCCCCCTCGCGACCCCCGGCCCCCCGGCTGCCGCCACGGTGCGGCCGGGGGGTCTCCGTACATCCGGGGCCGCGCGGGAACGGAGGGGCGGAGGGGGCGGCGGAAGCCGAGGGCGAACGTGGGGACGGAGGGGGCGGAAGCGGCACCCCGGCGGTGGTTCGACGGTTGTTCGACGGCGGGTTCGACGGCGATTCGGAGCAGGCCCGCACCCGCCGGACAGTGGAATGGCGTGTCCATGGTGAATGGTTCGGTCGCGGGTGGGGGATGATGGAGGTCGGCCCCGGGCCGCGGCCGCCCACCGGTGTGACCCGCGACACGAAGGCCATGCGTAACACTTGACGAGCAGCAGCGATGTCTCCTGAGCGGGAGCAGCTCCGGAATAACCCAACGTGTCAGAATGCTGTGTTGGTCCGCGGCGCTGCTGCCGTCCTGCAAACCCAGACCTCAAACCCGAGTCGGTCGGAATCGACACCGCGTGCCCGACGCGCGATCTCCTTCCCCGCCCGCTCGGGCGGCCGGTACGGGTTCGAGTCCACTCATCGTCCGAGAGGTTGTTCGTGTCGGCCAGCACATCCCGTTCGCTTCCCCCCGAGATCGCCGAGTCCGCGGCTCTGCTGGCGCTCATCGAGCGGGGCAAGGCCCAGGGGCAGATCGCCGGTGACGACGTACGCCAGGCGTTCGAGGCGGACCAGATCCCGGTCACCAAGTGGAAGAACGTCATGCGCAGCCTCAACCAGGTTCTGATTGAGGAGGGGGTGGACCTCATGGTCAGCGCGGCCGAACCGGCCGGCGCCAAGCGCAAGAGCGTTGCTGCCAAGAGCCCCGCCAAGCGCACCGCGACCAAGGCGGTCACCACCCGGAACCCGGCCGCTCCGTCGGCCCCGACCAAGCCGCCCGTGCGCATCGCGCCCGGCGCGCCCGTCTCCACGCCCACTGTCGCGGCCGCCGCCGCGCCGGTCAGCACCGTCTCCGCCGAGATCACCGTCGAGGGGGCGACCGTCGGCACCGAGGTGAAGGCGGCCGTCGCCAAGAAGGCCGTGGCCAAGAAGGCCGTCGCCAAGAAGACCGCCGCGCCGGCCAAGAAGGCCGCCGCCAAGAAGACCACCACCGCCAAGGCCGCGGGCAAGGGCGGCGAGGAGGAGGTCCTCGGCGAGGAGGAGATCCTCGAGGACGTGGCCCTGCCCGGCGACAAGCCCGCCGCCGAGGGCGACGCCCCGGAGGAGGAGTCGGAGGGCTTCGTCCTCTCCGACGACGACGAGGACGACGCCCCGGCCCAGCAGGTCGCCGTCGCCGGTGCCACCGCCGACCCGGTCAAGGACTACCTGAAGCAGATCGGCAAGGTCCCGCTGCTCAACGCCGAGCAGGAGGTCGAGCTCGCCAAGCGGATCGAGGCCGGCCTGTTCGCCGAGGACAAGCTCTCGGCCGCCGACAAGCTCGCCCCCAAGCTCAAGCGCGAGCTGGAGATCATCGCCGAGGACGGCCGCCGGGCCAAGAACCACCTGCTGGAGGCCAACCTCCGCCTGGTGGTCTCGCTGGCCAAGCGCTACACCGGTCGCGGCATGCTCTTCCTGGACCTCATCCAGGAAGGCAACCTCGGTCTGATCCGTGCGGTCGAGAAGTTCGACTACACCAAGGGCTACAAGTTCTCCACCTACGCGACCTGGTGGATCCGCCAGGCGATCACCCGAGCGATGGCCGACCAGGCCCGCACCATCCGTATCCCGGTGCACATGGTCGAGGTCATCAACAAGCTGGCCCGCGTCCAGCGCCAGATGCTCCAGGACCTGGGCCGCGAGCCCACCCCGGAGGAGCTGGCCAAGGAACTCGACATGACCCCCGAGAAGGTCATCGAGGTCCAGAAGTACGGTCGCGAGCCCATTTCGCTGCACACCCCGCTCGGCGAGGACGGCGACAGCGAGTTCGGTGACCTCATCGAGGACTCCGAGGCGGTCGTCCCGGCCGACGCGGTCTCCTTCACCCTGCTCCAGGAGCAGCTGCACTCGGTCCTGGACACCCTGTCCGAGCGCGAGGCGGGCGTGGTCTCGATGCGCTTCGGCCTGACGGACGGTCAGCCGAAGACGCTCGACGAGATCGGCAAGGTGTACGGGGTCACCCGTGAGCGCATCCGCCAGATCGAGTCGAAGACCATGTCCAAGCTGCGTCACCCGTCGCGTTCCCAGGTGCTGCGCGACTACCTGGACTGATCGACGGTTCGGCACCGACGGTCCGACCGGAAGGCCCGGAGCTTCGCGCTCCGGGCCTTCCGGCTGTTCGGGAGGGGTGGACGTCACCGTCCGGGTGGCCCTTGTCGCTCGTCCGGGTGGCGGTGCGGCACAGAGCGGTCGCGGACCGTGGTCGGTCACCTACGCTGTGCCGGTTGCCTGCTGCCGAGCCACCTGGAGACACGGTGCCGCCCACCCCGGACCGTCCGGACCGCGCCGACCCGCCGACCGACGCGCCCCGCGCCGCACGCCCCGCCGCGCGCGCGGCCGGGGCCGCCGCCGGGCCCGCTCGCGCCCGGCTGCCCCGTCGGCGCCGGGCCGCCGTGCTGACGCTGCTGGCCGCGCTGCCCGCGCCGCTGCTGGCCCTGGACCCGGCCACCGCCGCCGCGCAGGCCCGGCCGCAGGGGAGGATCGTCGGCGGAACGACCGAGAGCACGGGCGACCACCCGTGGGTGGTGGCCCTGGCCAGTCGGCAGCAGTTCGGCTCCGGCCGCTCGGGCCAGTTCTGCGGGGGAGCACTGGTCACCCCCACCAAGGTGGTGACGGCGGCGCACTGCTTCTACGACGAGTCCGGCGGGCACCAGGTGGACCGGCCCGGGCTGCGGGTCGTGGTCGGCCGGGACGACCTGCGCGGCACGGTCGGCCGGGAGGTGGAGGTGCGGGAGGTCCGGATCCACCCCGACTACTCCTTCACCACCAATATGAACGATGTGGCGGTGGTCACACTCGCCGAGTCGCAGGGGAGCCGGCCGGTGATCGACCTGGTCGGCCAGGGCGAGACCGAGCCGTACCGCGCGGGGACCCCGGCCCGGGTCTACGGCTGGGGGGACACCACCGGCCACGGCGACTACTCGCCCCAGTTGCGCGGCGTGGATGTGCCGATCATCGCGGACCAGACCTGCGCCCAGGCCTACCCGGGCGGCCAGGACGGGCGTTTCGACGCCCGGGGCATGGTGTGCGCGGGCGAGCAGCGGGGCGGGAAGGACGCCTGCCAGGGCGACAGTGGCGGGCCGCTGGTGGTCGCGGGCCGGCTCGCGGGGCTGGTGTCCTGGGGGACGGGCTGCGCCGAGGCCGCGCACCCGGGCGTCTACACCAGGATCGGCTCGGTCTCCGACGCGGTCCGCTCCCTGCTGTAGCCGAACGGGCACGGGCCGCCGCCCGATCGGGCCGCTTCCGGGGCCCGGTGGTCCGGTGACCGGCGGTTCGCGAGCCGGCGGTCCGGAAACAAGAGGTCCGGGAACGACGAAGCCGGGCGGCCGACCCTTGGAAGGGCGGTCGCCCGGCTCAACCGGTCACACGCGGTGTGCGGCCGGACACAGCTCGACGTCGGTCTGCTGCTGGAGGCGCTCGGGATCAGCGCTCGTCGTCGTTGGCCGTGGCGGCGGTGGTGCCGAGGCGGTTGCTCTCGTCCTGTATCTCCACGGCGATCTTCTTGAGCTCCGGCTCGAACTTCCGGCCGTGGTGGGCGCAGAAGAGCAGCTCTCCACCGCTGGCGAGTACGACGCGCAGGTAGGCCTGGGCGCCGCAGCGGTCGCAGCGGTCAGCCGCGGTGAGCGGGCTCGCAGGGGTCAGAACAGTAGTCACGTCGCCTCTTCTCTAGCTCGACGAGCTGTCGTACCAGGGTCAACATCCAACCAGGCCGAAAACGTTCCCGCTCGTGGCTTTTCTTCTCTGAGGATTCTGCTGTCGTTGATGAGGACGTGCCCCGGGGGCCGGTGGTTCATGCGTACCGGATCCCAGGATCCGCCCGCGGCTCGAACGCCCGATCGGAACCGGGTGCGGGAGTCCGCGTAGCATAATCCTCTGCTGGGTTGGAGCATAAGCCCCGTCCCGGGCCCCGGTAGCCTGCATAACGGCAGTTCCGGAGCCTGTGCCCGGTCCCACGGTCCGCCAGGAGCAGTGGTACCGGGAGGAGATGGCGCCCCGGCGTCCCGAATCCGGCACGGCTCTTGTTCGCGGAGCGCGTACAAGCTGCGCGGGACCGGCCTGCCGTGCTGTGCACCCAGCGGAGGGGTGCGCACACGGAGGGGAACGGCTGTCGGTGCGGTGTGCTGCACTGGCGGACGCTCCGGACCTGTCCGGATGTGCCCCGATGTGACCGATGAGACAGAACTTCACCGAGGAGAGTGCCGCGTGAGTGCCGAAACGACCGTGCCGTCCGCTCTGCTGGCCGGCGACGACGGTTCCAACTACACCGCTCGGCACCTGCTCGTCCTGGAGGGCCTGGAGGCGGTCCGCAAGCGTCCCGGCATGTACATCGGCTCGACCGACAGCCGCGGCCTGATGCACTGCCTCTGGGAGATCATCGACAACTCGGTGGACGAGGCGCTGGGCGGCTACTGCGACCGGATCGAGGTCGTCCTGCACGAGGACTCCTCGGTCGAGGTCCGTGACAACGGACGCGGTATCCCGGTGGACGTCGAGCCCAAGACCGGGTTGTCCGGCGTCGAGGTCGTGATGACCAAGCTGCACGCCGGCGGCAAGTTCGGCGGCGGCTCCTACGCGGCCTCCGGCGGTCTGCACGGCGTCGGCGCCTCGGTGGTCAACGCGCTCTCGGCCCGACTGGACGTCGAGGTCGACCGCAGCGGCCACACCCACGCGATCAGCTTCCGGCGCGGCACCCCCGGCATCTTCACCGAGGCCGGCCCGGACGCCCCGTTCGAGGCGGCCAACGGCCTCAGCCGCGCCCGCAAGGTGCCCAAGACCCGCACCGGGACCCGTATCCGCTACTGGGCGGACCGGCAGATCTTCCTCAAGGACGCCAAGCTCTCGCTGGAGCACCTGCACAACCGGGCCCGGCAGACCGCCTTCCTCGTCCCCGGCCTGACCATCCTGGTGCGTGACGAGCGGCTCACCGAGAGCGAGCAGGTCGACGAGAGCACCTTCCACTTCGACGGCGGCATCGCCGAGTTCTGCGAGTTCCTGGCGCCGGACAAGCCGATCAGCGACGTGCTGCGGCTGCACGGCGAGGGCACCTTCAAGGAGACCGTGCCCGTCCTGGACGAGCTCGGACACATGACGCCGACCGAGGTCACCCGGCAGCTCGGGGTGGACATCGCGCTGCGCTGGGGCACCGGTTACGACACCACGCTGCGCTCCTTCGTCAACATCATCGCCACCCCCAAGGGCGGTACCCACGTCACCGGCTTCGAGCGTTCGCTGGCCAAGACCGTCAACGAGGTGCTGCGGGCCACCAAGCTGCTGCGGGTCGCCGAGGACGACGTCACCAAGGACGACGCCACCGAGGGCCTCACCGCCGTGGTCACCGTCCGGCTGGCCGAGCCGCAGTTCGAGGGCCAGACCAAGGAGGTGCTCGGCACCTCGGCGGCCAACCGGATCGTCGCGGCCGTCGTCGCCAAGGAGCTCAAGGCCTTCCTCACCTCCGGCAAGCGGGACGAGAAGGTCCAGGCCCGGGCGGTGCTGGAGAAGGTCGTGGCCGCCGCCCGCACCCGGGTCGCCGCCCGCCAGCACAAGGAGGCCCAGCGCCGGAAGACCGCGCTGGAGACCAGCTCGCTGCCGGCGAAGCTGGCCGACTGCCGCAGCGACGACGTCGACCGCAGCGAACTCTTCATCGTCGAGGGCGACTCCGCGCTCGGCACCGCCAAGCTGGCCCGCAACTCCGAGTTCCAGGCCCTGCTGCCGATCCGCGGCAAGATCCTCAACGTGCAGAAGGCGTCCGTGAGCGACATGCTCAAGAACACCGAGTGCGCGGCGATCATCCAGGTGATAGGGGCCGGTTCGGGCCGCACCTTCGACATCGACCAGGCCCGCTACGGCCGGGTCATCTTCATGGCCGACGCCGATGTCGACGGCTCGCACATCCGCTGCCTGCTGCTGACCCTGTTCCAGCGGTACATGCGGCCGATGGTCGAGCAGGGCCGGGTCTTCGCGGCCGTGCCGCCGCTGCACCGGATCGAGCTCACCAACCCCAAGCGCGGCCAGGAGAAGTACCACTACACCTACTCCGACGCCGAGCTGCGCTCCACCCTGCTGGAGTTCCAGCGCAAGAACCTGCGCTGGAAGGACCCGGTCCAGCGGTACAAGGGCCTCGGCGAGATGGACGCCGACCAGCTGGCCGAGACCACCATGGACCCGCGCCACCGCACGCTGCGCCGGATCAACCTGGGCGACCTGGACCAGGCCGAGAAGGTCTTCGACCTGCTGATGGGCAACGACGTGGCGCCGCGCAAGGAGTTCATCGTGGACTCGGCGGCCACCCTGGACCGTTCGCGCATCGACGCCTGAGCGACCCCGCCGGAAGGGGCCCTCCACCCGTGGGTGGAGGGCCCCTTCGCGTCTGTTCCACCCGCCGTCCACCCCGGCGCCGATCAGCCGCGGGCGGCGGATCCGTAGCGTCGGAGAGGTCAGACAGAGCCCTCCCGGACGGAGAACCCCGATGTCCACCCTGGTCGACGCCGCCCTCGTGGTCGTGGTGATGGTGCTCGTGCTCCGGCGGCAGATGAGCCCCCGGCGCCTGGACACCGACCGCCGGTTCTGGGTGCTGCCGCTGGTCCTCGCCGCCGTCGCGCTGAGGGATCCGCAGCTGGTCGACCGGGGGCACACCGCCTGGTCGGTCGTCCTGCTCGGCTGCGGGGTGGTGGCGGTGCTCGCGGCCGGCTCGGTGTGGGGCTGGACCGTCCGGCTGTGGCGGGAGGCGGACGGGGCGCTCTGGTCCCAGGGCACCCGGGCCACGCTGGCCGCCTGGGGCGGGATGGTCGCGATCAGGGTCGGCCTGTTCGGGCTCGGGGCGGCGCTGCACCTGCGGCAGTCGAGCAGCGCGCTGCTGCTGAGCCTGGCGGTGCTGCTGCTGGTCCGCTCGCTCGTGGTGCACTGGAGGGCGCGGGCCCTCGTGACCCCCGGGCGGGTCACCCTGATGTCCTGACCACCGCTGTGCGTACGAGGAGGCCCTCCCTTGGTCGAGGTCGACCGGTTCTGGACCCGCTGGCCGTCCCGCGAGGGGCTGGAGCGCGACGCCGACAGCCGCCCCCGGCGGATCCTCGCCGGGCTCGGCCGGCTCGCCCTGCTGACCACGGTCTGCTGGGGGACCTTCTCCGACGGCCGGTACTCCGGCTGGGCGGTGGTGGCCGAGGCCGCCGGGCTGGTCGCGGCGGTCGTGCTGGTCGTCGGCTTCCTGCACGCCTGCCGGAAGCAGCGCCCGGTGCCGGCGTACGCGCTGGCGGCCGGACTGTCCGCGACCGCCTGGCTGGCCAACGCGGGGCACGCCTACCTGCTCGCCGACGTGCTCTGGTACGGGCTGGCGGTGACCGCGCTGATCCGGCTGCCGCCCGGGCCGGCCCTCGTCACCGCCGGGGCCTCGCTCGGCTCGTACGCGGCGGTCAGCTGGGCCGGCACCCTGAGCATCGTGGCCACCTGCGGCGGACTGCTGCTGCTCGGCTACCTGCTGCGGCTGGACGTCGAGGCGCGCGGGACGGCGCGGCGGCTGCTCGTCCAGGAGCGGGCCGCGCGGGCCGCCGAGGCGGAGAGCGCGGCGCTCGCCGAACGGGCCAGGATCGCCCGGGAGATCCACGACGTGCTCGCGCACAGCCTCTCCGCCCAGCTGGTGCACCTGGAGGCGGCCCGGCTGATGCTGGACGCCGGCACCGACCGGGAGCAGGTCCGGGAGCGGGTGGTGGCCGCCCGGCGGATGGCGCAGGACGGGCTGGCCGAGACCCGGCAGGCGCTCTCGGCGCTGCGCGGCGAGTTCACCCCGGTCGGCGACTACCTGGTGGAGCTGACCGGGCGGGAGCGGGCGGAGTTCCGGGTGGCCGGGATGCCGCGTCCACTGGCCGCCGAGGTGGGGCTCGCGGTCCGGCGCACGGCGCAGGAGGCACTGACCAATGTGCGCAAACACGCCCCCGGCGCGCGCTGCGCGGTGGAGCTGCGCTATCTGCCCGAGGAGGTGGAGCTGGAGGTGCGGGACGAGGCCGCGGGCGGCGCGGGAGCGCCCGGCGGGCTGGCGGCGAGCGGTGGCGGGTACGGTCTGCTGGGGATGCGCGAACGCGCCGAACTGCTCGGCGGCAGCCTGCTGGCGGGCCCGCACGAGGGAGGATGGCGCGTGCTGCTGCGAGTGCCGGCATGACGGGGCCGGCGGTGACCAGGGTGCTGGTCGCGGACGACCAGACGGTGGTCCGCGAGGGCATCGTGATGCTGCTCGGGCTGCTGCCGGGGATCGAGGTGGTCGGTGCGGCGGCGGACGGCGAGGAGGCGGTCGCGCTGGTCGCGCGGCACCGTCCGGACGTGGTGCTGATGGACCTGCGGATGCCGCGCTGCGACGGCGTCGAGGCGACCCGGCGGATCCGGGCCGGGTACCCGGGCACCGAGGTCGTGGTGCTCACCACCTATGCCGACGACGAGTCGCTGTTCCCGGCGCTGCGGGCCGGGGCGCGGGGGTATCTGACCAAGGACGCGGGCGGCGAGGAGATCGCCCGGGCGATCGCGGACGTCCGCTCGGGGGCGGCCGGGCTCTCGCCGCAGGTGCAACTGCGGCTGCTGGAGCGACTGTCGGGCGAGGCGGCGGCGGGGACGGCGGGGACGGCAGGAGTGACCGGGGCGGCCGGCCCGGTGCCGTCCGGGGAGCCGGCCGCGGGCCCGGTCGCGGTGCCGCCGGACGGGCTGACCGCGCGGGAGGCGGAGGTGCTGGGGCTGATCGCGGAGGGCCTCTCCAACACCGAGATCGCCCGCCGGCTGTACGTGAGTCCGGCGACCGTGAAGACCCACATCAACAACCTCTTCGCCAAGACCGGCGTGCGGGACCGGGCGCAAGCGGTCGCGTACGCCTTCCGACACGGAATCACCGGGTCGCCGCAGTAGTCGGATGAGCGTCTGTCGGATCATCGATCACCTCATCGAGTGAACGTATCTGCGTTGGGAGTTTGGGGAGTTGGGGCGCCCCCATGATGGTTCGGGTCACAACCCCCCGGTCCAGGAGCAGCCGTGCCACAACCGCAGACGAGAAGTCCAGAGCCGGGCGGACAACTGGACTGGTGGGCCTCGGCACCGGCATCGCCACCCGGATCACCACCGGTGCCGGCCCCGACGGCCCCCACGGCCCCGGCGGTGTCCGCACCGTCGGCCGGGGCCGATGCCGAGGGCGGACCCTCGGACGACGCCAGCACCGAGGTCTACCGCTCCGTCCAGAACAGCCTGGCCTTCCAGCGGATCCGCCACAGCTACCGCTCCTTCGTCTTCCCGGTCAGCGGTGTGTTCCTCGCCTGGTACCTGCTGTACGTGGCCGCCCAGGCCGCCGCCCCCGGGCTGATGCGCACCCCGGTCGCTGGCCCGGTCAACGTGGCCTGGCTGCTCGGCCTGCTGCAGTTCGCCACGACCTTCCTGCTGACCTGGCTCTACGCCCGCAACGCCCGCACCCAGCGCGACCGGGCCGCCCTGTCGCTGCGCTGGGACACCCAGGACCAGTTGCGATGAGGACCGCCACCCCGCCCCCCGTGGCCCCCGCCGGCGACCACCACGACCTGGCCGTGGTGCTGTTCGCCGTCATCGTCCTGGTCACCCTCGGGATCACCTTCTGGGCCGGCCGCCGCCGAGGCGGCGGCGCCGACGACTTCTACGCCGGCGGCCGCGACTTCACGCCGCTGCAGAACGGCTTCGCGCTCTCCGGCGACTACCTCTCCGCCGCCTCCTTCCTCGGCGTCGCCGGGCTGATCGCGCTGTTCGGGTACGACGGCGTGCTCTACAGCATCGGCTTCCTGGTGGCCTGGCTGGTGGTCCTGATGCTGGTCGCCGAGCTGGTCAGGAACGCCGGCCGGTACACCCTGGCCGATGTGCTGGCGCTGCGGCTGCGCCGGCGCAAGGTCCGGGCCGCGGCCGGCGGCGCCAGCGTCGTGGTCACGCTGTTCTACCTGGTCGCCCAGATGGTCGGCGCGGGCAGCCTGGTCGCCCTGCTGCTCGGCACCAACAGCGCCGAGGCCAGGACCTGGACCATCGTGGCGGTGGGCGGTCTGATGATCGTCTATGTCACGGTCGGCGGGATGCGGGCCACCACCTGGATCCAGATCGTCAAGGCGTTCCTGCTGGTCGCCGGCTCGGTGCTGCTGACGGTGCTGCTGCTGGTGCGCTTCCACGGCGACGTCGCCGAGCTGATGCGGCAGGCGGCCCAGCACAGCGGCGCCGGCCAGCGCTACCTGGAGCCCGGGCTGAAGTACGGCAAGAGCTTCACCAGCCGACTGGACTTCTTCAGCCTCGGCCTCGCCCTGGTGCTCGGCACCGCGGGTCTGCCGCACATCCTGTCCCGCTTCTACACCGTGCCCACCGCCCGGGCCGCCCGGCGCTCGACGATGTGGGCGATCGGTCTGGTCGGCGGCTTCTACCTGATGGCCATCGCGCTGGGCCTCGGCGCCACCGCGCTGGTCGGCTCGGCGGAGGTCCGGCACGCCAACGCGGCGGGCAACACCGCCGTCCCGCTGCTCGCGCTGGTGCTCGGCGGCGGCAACGGCTCCACCGGCGGGGTGGTGCTGTTCGCGGTGATCTCGGCCATCGCCTTCGCCACCATCCTCGCCGTGGTCGCCGGGCTCACCCTGGCCTCCTCGGCGGCCTTCGCCCACGACATCTGGGCGGGCGCCTGGCGGGGGCGTCCCCGTCGCACCCGCGGCGGCCGCGGGGTGCGGGGCTCGCGCGGCCGGCGGGCGCTCGTGCCGGCCTCCCGGCGGGCGCGCGGCGGTGCGGACGCGGCGACCGGAACGACGACGGCGGAGCGGACCGAGGACGGGGCGCCGGTGACCACCGAGCGCCAGGAGGTGCTGGTCGCCCGGATCGCGGCGGTCGGGATCGGCGCGGTGGCGATCGTGCTGAGCCTCTTCGCGCAGCAGCTGAACGTCGCCTTCCTGGTCGGCCTGGCCTTCGCCGTGGCCGCCTCCGCCAACCTGCCGGTGCTGCTCTACAGCCTGTTCTGGCGGCGGTTCACGCCGCGCGGCGCGGTCTGGTCGGTGTACGGCGGGCTGATTCCGGCGGTGGTGCTGGTGGCCTTCTCGCCGGTCGTGTCCGGTACCAAGGTGGCGCTCTTCCCCGGCGTGGACTTCCACTGGTTCCCGCTGGAGAACCCGGGCCTCGTCTCCATCCCGCTGGGCTTCCTGGCCGGGTGGATCGGCACCCTCACCTCGCCCGAGCCGGCCGATCCGGACCGGTACGCCGAGCTGGAGGTCCGCTCCCTGACCGGGGCCGGGGCCGCCTGACGGCGATGCCCGGCCGTGGCCCGGCCGATGTCCACGACCCCCGGCGGAGCCCCGTCGGGGGTCGTGCCGTTCTCCGCTCCCGGGGAGGGGCGGGCCGCTCAGAGCTCCCGCAGGGAGGTGACCTCCATCCGGGACGGCGTGCCCGCCGCCTTGCCGCAGCTCTCGGGCCGGGCCGGCTCGCTGACGCCCTCGGCCACCTCGACCTCCCAGGACCGGCCGTCCTCGTGCCGGACGTCGACCCGCCAGCGGCCCGCGCCGTCCGCCCGCTGGGCCAGGGTCAGCGCGTCCGCCCGGGTCTCGCCGGTGACCAGCCGCACGGCCTGGTCGGCGGCCTGGCTCGGCCGGTCCCAGCCGGAGCAGCCGCGCGACCACTCCGGCGCCATGTGGCCGGCCGCGGTGGCCGCCAGCACCTCCTTGGCCGACTCGGCGGTCAGCCGTCCGTAGGTGTAGCCGTACGGCAGGACCAGCATCGTGGGGGAGAAGCGGTGCCCGCCCAGGTGCGTCACCTCCCACACCTCGCTGTGCCCGGCGGCGGCCAGTTCGGCCGCGAGCGGGCGGCCCAGCAGGGCGCAGCAGCGGTCGCGGCGGCCGTTGGTGCACACCAGGGCGATCGGGCCGCCGATGTGGGGGGTTCCGAAGCCTCCGTGCTCGCCGGCGCCCAGCGCGGTGAAGTCCAGGGCGAGCAGTTCCGCCGGGTCCGTCACCTGGCCCCGGCGCACCCAGCTCCGGCCGGGCGTCGGGACGGTGTGCGCCACGACCACCTCGTGCCGGGCGGTCGGCAGGCAGTCCGCGTGCCGGCCGGGGCGGCGGATCAGCGCGACCCGGACGCCGGTGCCGCCGGTCGCGGCGTCCAGCGCGCGGCCGACCTCCGGGTCCAGGTGGCTCTGGGCGAGCGCCTTGGCGCCCCACGGGCCGGTCTGTTCGACCAGCAGCCAGGTGGTGGCGGTCGCGGCGGTGGCGGCCAGCGGCTCCGACAGTTCACGCGACAGCGTCGCACAGGTGCTCACGGCGGTAAGGCTACCCTTGCCGGTCCTCCGCGGCCCGGCCGACCGCGTCGGTGCGGGGCGGTGCGGTGCGAGGTGGCCCGGCCGCCGGGGCGCACCGCGACGGGAGGCCCGTGACCCGTGCCCGCCCGGGAACGCCGGAGGGGCGCCGACCGAGCGGGTCGGCGCCCCTCCGGGCATGGGCGGGCGGACCTAGACGGGCCCGGCCACGGTGCTGATCGGGCTGCTCACCGGGGTGCCGGAGCCGTCCCGGCGCGGGTCGCGCTCCGGCAGGTCGACCGGCGCGCCCTTGGGGCCGGCGGCGCGGGCGGGAGCCGGACCGGCCCAGGCGAAGGCGAGCGCGTCCTCGCCGCGCAGGAAGCGCTGGCAGCGCACCCCGCCGGTGGCCCGGCCCTTGCGCGGGTACTGCTCGAAGGGGGTGACCTTCCAGCTGGACTGGGCCTCGCCGGTGAGGGTGCCGGAGGCGCCGGCCACCGAGACGACCACCGCGTCGACGGCCGGGTCGACGGCGGTGAAGGAGAGCACCCGGGCGCCGTCGGACAGCTTGACGCCGGCCATGCCGCCGGCCGGCCGGCCCTGCGGGCGGACCTGCCCGGCGGGGTAGCGCAGCAACTGGGCGTCGGAGGTGATGAAGACGAGGTCCTCCTCGCCGGTGCGCAGCTCGACCGCGCCGACCACCTCGTCGCCGTCCTTGAGCCCGATCACCTCGAACTCGTCCTTGTTGGCGGGCCATTCGGGCACCACCCGCTTGACGACGCCCTGGACGGTGCCCAGCGCCAGGCCGGGGGAGGACTCGTCGAGCGTGGTCAGCGCGAGCACCCGCTCGTTGTCCTCCAGCCGGAGGAACTCGGTGACGAGCGCGCCGCCGGCCAGCGTCGGCGACGGGGTGGGCGGCAGCGCCGGCAGGTCGATGACCGGCAGTCGCAGGACCCGGCCGGCCGAGGTGACCACGCCGATGTCGGCGCGGGCGGTGGTCGGCACCGCGGAGACGATCACATCGTGCTTGGCGCGCTTCTCCGACACCTCGAACGGCTCGCCGTCGGCGGTGCGGGCGAGCAGGCCGGTGGAGGAGAGCAGCACCCGGCAGGGGTCGTCCGCGACCTCCAGCGGAACGGTCAGCGAGGCGGCCGGAGCGGCGCCGGCCTCCAGCAGGACGGTGCGCCGCTCGGTGCCGAACTGCTTGGCGACGGCGCCGAGTTCGGTGGAGACCACGCTGCGCAGCCTGGTGTCGGACTCCAGGATCTCGGTCAGCTCGGCGATCTCCGAGTTGAGCTTGGCCTGCTCCTGCTCCAGCTCGACCCGGTCGAAGCGGGTGAGCCGGCGCAGCGGGGTGTCGAGGATGTACGCGGTCTGCGTCTCGCTCAGCGAGAAGCGCTCGATCAGGCGCTCCTTGGCCTGGGCGGCGTTGTCGCTCGACCGGATGAGGGCGATGACCTCGTCGATGTCGACCAGGGCGACCAGCAGGCCCTCGACCAGGTGCAGCCGCTCCTGGCGCTTGCGGCGGCGGAAGTCGCTGCGCCGGCGGACCACCTCGAAGCGGTGGTCGACGTAGACCTCCAGCAGCTCCTTGAGGCCGAGGGTGAGCGGCTGGCCGTCGACCAGCGCCACGTTGTTGATGCCGAAGGTCTCCTCCATCGGCGTCAGCTTGTAGAGCTGCTCCAGCAGGGCCTCGGGCACGAAGCCGTTCTTGACCTCGATGACGAGGCGCAGCCCGTGCTCGCGGTCGGTGAGGTCCTTGACGTCCGCGATGCCCTGGAGCTTCTTCGCGTTGACGAGGTCCTTGATCTTGGAGATGACCTTCTCCGGGCCGACGTTGTACGGCAGCTCGGTGACCACGATGCCCTTGCGGCGGGCGCTGACGGCCTCGATGGTCGTGGTGGCGCGGATCTTGAAGGTGCCGCGGCCGGACTCGTAGGCGTCCCTGATGCCGGAGAGGCCGACGATCCGTCCGCCGGTGGGCAGGTCGGGGCCGGGGACGAACCGCATCAGGGTGTCGAGGTCGGCGCTCGGGTGCTTGATCAGGTGCCGGGCGGCGGCGACGACCTCGGAGAGGTTGTGCGGCGGCATGTTGGTGGCCATGCCGACGGCGATCCCGGTGGCGCCGTTGACCAGCAGGTTGGGGAACGCCGCCGGGAGGGCCAGCGGTTCCTGCTCGCTTCCGTCGTAGTTGGGGCCGAAGTCGACGGTCTCCTCGTGGATCGACTCGACCATGGCCATCGAGGCGGCGGTGAGCCGCGACTCGGTGTAGCGCATCGCGGCCGGCGGGTCGTCGTTGCCGAGCGAGCCGAAGTTGCCGTGGCCGTCGATCAGCGGCAGCCGCATCGAGAACGGCTGGGCCATGCGGACGACCGAGTCGTAGATGGAGGCGTCACCGTGCGGGTGCAGCCGGCCCATCACCTCGCCGACCAGGCGGGCGCACTTGACGTGGCCGCGCTCCGGGCGCAGGCCCATCTCGTTGGCCTGGTACAGGATGCGGCGGTGCACCGGCTTGAGGCCGTCCCGCGCGTCCGGGAGGGCCCGGGAGTAGATGACGGAGTAGGCGTACTCGAGGAACGAGCCCTGCATCTCGTCCACGACGTCGACGTCGAGGATGCGCTCCTCGAAGTCTCCGGGGGGCGGGGTCTGCGAACTGCGGCGGGCCATCGCGGCGGGGCTCCCTTACGTCTCGCTTGCTTCTCGTCCACGTCTCGTCGGCGCGGTCTCGCCGGGCTGTCGGCTGTGCTGTCAACAGGGCTCGGCGCCCCCATTGTGGACCCTCCCGCCGACAGTCCCGGCCAGCGCCCCTCTTCCGCCCCTGGCGAACGTCCTGTCCGCGCGGACACATCCACGGCGCTCGCGCGTTGCACCACAATGGGGGACGCCACACGAAAGACCCCCGACGTCGACGACGGGAAGGACCCGAGCGCATGGCCAACCCGGCCCCCGCCTCCGAGCAGCGAGGCATCGCCATCACCGAGCACCGCCTGGCCAATGGCCTGCGCGTCGTCCTCTCCGAGGACCACCTGACCCCGGTGGCCGCGGTCTGCCTCTGGTACGACGTGGGCTCCCGGCACGAGGTGAAGGGCCGCACCGGACTGGCCCACCTGTTCGAGCACCTGATGTTCCAGGGGTCCGCCAACGTGTCCAACAACGGGCACTTCGAGCTCGTCCAGGGCGCCGGCGGCTCGCTCAACGGCACCACGAGCTTCGAGCGCACCAACTACTTCGAGACCATGCCGGCCCACCAGTTGGAGCTCGCGCTCTGGCTGGAGGCGGACCGGATGGGCTCGCTGCTGGCCGCCCTCGACGACGCGTCGATGGAGAACCAGCGCGACGTGGTGAAGAACGAGCGCCGCCAGCGGTACGACAACGTGCCCTACGGCACCGCGTTCGAGCGGCTCACCGCGCTGTCGTTCCCGGACGGCCACCCGTACCACCACACCCCGATCGGCTCGATGGCCGACCTGGACGCGGCGACGCTGGAGGACGCCCGGGCGTTCTTCCGCACCTACTACGCGCCCAACAACGCGGTGCTCTCGGTGGTCGGCGACATCGACCCGGAGCAGGCGATCGCCTGGGTGGAGAAGTACTTCGGCAGCATCCCCGCGCACGACGGCAAGCAGCCGCCGCGCGACGGCTCCCTGCCGGAGAGCATCGGCCGGGAGATCCGCGAGCTGATCCGCGAGGACGTGCCCTCCCGCGCGCTGATGGCCGCCTACCGGCTGCCGCACGACGGCACCCGCGAGGCGGACGCCGCCGACCTGGCGCTGACCGTCCTGGGCAGCGGCGAGTCGAGCCGGTTGTACAACCGGCTGGTCCGCCGGGACCGCACCGCCGTCGCCGCGGGCTTCGGCCTGCTGCGGCTGTCCGGTGCGCCGAGCCTGGGCTGGCTGGACGTCAAGACCTCGGGCGACGCCACGGTCGAGCAGATCGAGGCCGCCGTCGACGAGGAGCTGGCCCGGTTCGCGGCCGAGGGCCCGACCGCGGCCGAACTGGAGCGCGCCCAGGCGCAGATCGAGCGCGAGTGGCTGGACCGGCTCACCACGGTGGCCGGCCGCGCCGACGAACTCTGCCGCTACGCCGTGCTGTTCGGCGACCCGAAGCTGCTGAACGACGCCCTGCCGAAGGTCCTCGACGTCACCGCCGAGGAGGTGCGGGCCGTCGCCGCGGCCCGGCTGCACCCGCAGAACCGGGCGGTCCTGGTGTACGAGCCGACCACGGCCGAGGACACCGCCGCCGACACCGCTGCCACCGCCGAGACCGACGAGGAGGGCGCCGCCGTATGAGCACCGAGTACGTCCCCGCCATGACCTTCCACCCGCAGCCCCAGCCCGGCACGCCCACCCCGTGGGCGTTCCCGGCGCCGGAGCGCGCCGCGCTCGGCAACGGCATCACGGTGCTGCACTGCCACCGCCCCGGCCAGCAGCTGGTGGCCGTCGACGTGCTGCTCGACGCCCCGCTCGCGGCCGAGCCGGAGGGCCTGGACGGCGTCGCCTCGATCCTCGCCCGGGCGCTCAGCGAGGGCACCGACACGCTGACCGCCGAGGAGTTCGCGGCCGAGCTGGAGCGGGCCGGCGCCACCCTGGACGCGCACGCCGACCACCCGTGCATCCGGGTCTCGCTGGAGGTGCCGGCCTCCCGGCTGGCCCGCGGCCTGGACCTGCTGGCCGCCGCGCTGGGCAGCCCGGCGCTGCCGGAGGACGAGATCGAGCGGCTGGTCGCCAACCGGCTGGACGAGATCGTGCACGAGCAGGCCAACCCGGCCCGGCGGGCCGCCAAGGCGCTGTACGCCTCGCTGTTCGACGCCGCCGACCGGCTCTCCCGCCCGCGCGGCGGCAGCGCCGAGACGGTCAAGACCATCGACCGGGCCGCCGTCCGGGCCTTCTACGAGGGGCATGTGCGGCCCGCCACCACCACCGTGGTGGTGGTCGGCGACCTCACCGGCACCGATCTGCCGGCCCTGCTGGAGTCCACCCTCGGCGGCTGGAAGGGCGCCCAGGCCGCGCCGGCCGCGCACGCCCCGGTGACCGGTGACGACACCGGCCGGGTGATCATCGTGGACCGGCCCGGTTCGGTGCAGACCCAGCTGCTGATCGGCCGGATCGGCCCGGACCGGCACGACCCGGCCTGGGCCGCGCAGATCCTCGGCACCTACTGCCTGGGCGGCACCCTCACCTCCCGGCTGGACCGGGTGCTGCGGGAGGAGAAGGGCTACACCTACGGCGTGCGGGCGTTCGCGCAGCCGCTGCGCTCGGCCCCGGACGGCAGCGGGCGCGCCATGCTGGCGATCAGCGGCTCGGTGGACACCGCTTCCACCGCCCCGGCGCTGGCCGACACCTGGACCATCCTGCGCACGCTGGCCGCGGAGGGGCTCACCGACGCGGAGCGCGAGGAGGCGGTGCAGTTCCTGGTCGGGGTGGCGCCGCTGAAGTACGAGACGGCGGGTTCGGTGGCCGGCACCCTGGCCGACCAGGTCGAGCAGCACCTGGCGGACGACTTCCAGGCGGAGGTCTACCGGCAGCTGGCCGAGCTGTCGACCGCCGCCGCCACCGAGGCCGTGGTGAGCGCCTTCCCGCCGGACCGGCTGGTGACGGTCCTGGTCGGCGACGCCTCGGCGTTCGCGGACCAGGTGCGTGAGCTGGGCATCGGCGAGGTGACCGTGATCGGGGCCTGATCCGGCGCCCGGTCCGGCAGCGGACCCCGGGGCCCGGTGGAGCGTTGCGACGCTCCGCCGGGCCCTTTCGCGTGCCGGCGGCGGTACCGGCACCGCCGCGGGCCCCCGTGCTGCTGATTCCCGGGCCGCTGACTTCCCGTGCTGCTGATTCCCGGGCCGCTGACTTCCCGTGCTGCTGATCCCCGGGCCGCTGACTTCCCGTGCCGGCGTTAATTCCCTTGCCGGGGTGGCGCGCTGCGTGGCTAGATATCCCCGGCAACCGGTGCACACACGGAGAGGAGGCGGTCACCATGCGGGTCGAGTCCTATCGACAGTGCTCCCCGAGACTGTCCTCCCGAAGCCCCTTCGCGGTCTGAGCACCGCTCCCGCGTCGGCCGAGCGCCGCCGCCCCCGCTGACGTCCCCGAACCGCGCCGGGTCTTTCGCGCGGTACCTGCCTACGCTTGAACCGTCCGACCCCAGGAGGTCGTTGAACCATGTCGTACACCGAGGTACCCGGCGTCCGGACTCCGATCCGGATGTGGACCGACCCGGCCACCGTCGAGGGCCAGGCCATGGAGCAGCTGCGCAACATCAGCTCGCTGCCCTGGCTGCACGGCCTCGCCGTGATGCCCGACGTCCACCTGGGCAAGGGGGCGACCGTGGGTTCGGTGATCGCCATGCGCGGCGCCGTCTGCCCGGCCGCGGTCGGCGTGGACATCGGCTGCGGGATGAGCGCGGTGAAGACCTCGCTCACCGCGAAGGACCTGCCGGACGACCTGTCGCGGCTGCGCTCGCAGATCGAGCGGACCATCCCGGTCGGGCGCGGTCTGCACTCCGACCCGGTCGACCCGGGCAAGCTGCACGGCGTCCCGACCGCAGGCTGGGACGACTTCTGGCAGCGGTTCGACGGGGTCGCCTCCGAGGTGAAGTGGCGCCGGGACCGGGCGGCCCAGCAGATGGCGACGCTCGGCGGCGGCAACCACTTCATCGAGGTGTGCATCGACGACACCGGCGCGGTCTGGCTGATGCTGCACTCCGGTTCGCGCAACATCGGCAAGGAACTGGCGGAGCACCACATGGGCGTGGCCCGGTCGCTGCCGCACAACCAGGGCCTGATCGACCGTGACCTCGCGGTGTTCATCGCGGACACCCCGCAGATGGCCGCGTACCGGCAGGACCTCTTCTGGGCGCAGGAGTACGCCAAGCGCAACCGGGCGTTGATGATGGCGCTGTTCCAGGACGTGGTCCGGCGCGAGTTCCCCCGGGCGAAGGTCGTCTTCGACGAGGTGATCAGCTGCCACCACAACTACGTCGCGGAGGAGCGCTACGACGGCGTCGACCTGCTGGTCACCCGCAAGGGTGCGATCCGGGCCGGGGCCGGTGACTACGGGATCATCCCGGGCTCGATGGGCACCGGGTCGTACATCGTGCGCGGACTGGGCAACGAGGCGTCGTTCAACTCGGCCTCGCACGGCGCCGGCCGGAAGATGAGCCGCACCGCGGCGAAGAAGCGGTTCAGCACCAGCGACCTGGTCGAGCAGACCGCGGGCGTGGAGTGCCGCAAGGACGCCGGGGTGGTGGACGAGATCCCGGGCGCCTACAAGTCGATCGAGAAGGTGATCGAGCAGCAGCGGGACCTCGTCGAGGTCGTGGCGCACCTGAAGCAGGTGGTCTGCGTCAAGGGCTGAGCGCCCTCCGGCGTCCGTCGCACGAAGCCCCCGGCCCCCGGCCGGGGGCTTTCGCGTGCCCGGACCCGGCGGCTCAGACGCTGTCGCGCCGGGGGTTCAGCCGCCGGTAGCCGGGGTGCACCCCGGCGGTGAGCTGCTGCGCCTCGGCGATCCGACGCAGCAGTCCGGCCAGGGCGATACGTTCCTGCGGGTCGAGGCCGGTGCAGAGCGCCTCCTCGTGGGCGAGTGCCGCCTCGGCGAGCCCGCGCATCGCCTCCTCGCCCTTGGGCGCGAGGTAGAGGTCCTGGAACCGGCGGTCCTTGGGGTTGCGGCGGCGCTCGACCAGTCCGCGTTCCTCGATGGCGTCGATGAAGGCCACGAACCGGCTCGGCGACATGCCGAGCCGCCGGGCGAGTTCCTGCTGGTGCTGGCCGGGGGCCAGGCTGACCGCCCGGAGCAGGCCCGCCTGGGCCGGGGTGAGATCCAGCTCGGCGACCCGCCGGGCGAAGGCCTGCGAGGCGTGCTCACCCAACTGGGACAGCAGAAATGCGACTTGGGCTCCCTGCGGTCCCGGATGGGGCGACGGGGCGCGGTCGGGAGGTTCGGTCATGGAAACACGATACCAGTGGACAATGATGTCCCCGAGTGAACTATTCTAGACAAGGAACTACCGGCGTCGGTGCCGACCCGTCCGTCGTCGGCCTCCGGACCACCCATCGACCCGTTTTCGACTGGAGTGCCCCTCATGACCACGACATCTGCGGTGCCGGCCGCCTCCGCCCGGCGACAGCAGTCAGGTCCCCCCTTGCTGCTCCCCGCCGTGGCGTTCGCGGCGCTGATGGTGGTGTCCATCGTGTTGGCCCGGCAGACCCCTCTGCCCACCGATTCGGCGGCCGACACCCTCGCCTACTACAAGGACCACGCGACCGCCGCCAAGGTGTCCGGGACGCTGCAGTTCGCCGCCTCGCTGCCGCTCGCGGTCTGGGCCGCGATCGTCTACCAGCGGCTGCGCCGCCTGGGCGTCACCGCCCCCGGCCCCGGCATCGCGCTGGTGTCCGGAGTGCTCGCCTCCGCCGCGATGGCGCTGTGCGGCCTCACCGTCTGGGCCGCCTCCCGCTCCGGTGACCTCGGCGACGCCTCGCTGGCCCGCTCGCTGGCCGACCTCACCTTCGCCTCCGGCGGGCCCGGGCACGTGGTGCCGTTCGCCGTGATGCTGGCCGGGGTGGCCGTGCCGATGCTGCTGCTCGGCTTCGGGCCGAAGGGCTTCGCCTGGGCCGGCCTGGTGCTCGCCGGGATCGGCGTGCTGGGGACCCTGGCCCTGCTCTCCACCAGCCTCGGCTTCTTCCTGCCGATCGCCCGCTTCGGCGGCCTGATCTGGCTCATCGCGGCCAGCGTGATCCTGCCCAAGCAGCGTCCGCGCCGCACGCCGGGTGCCGAGGTCGACCCGGCCTGACCGGGGACCCGGTGTTCTGACTGCTCCGGCGCGGTGACGGCCCGGACCCCCCGTTGGTGGTGCTCCGGGGGGTGGGGCCGTCCCGGCCGGGGGCGGGCGGCGGGGGAGCGGCGCCGGGAGGCGCGGTCGACCCGGTCGCTACCGAGCGGGCCGCAGGGCTCGTGAGGAAAAGGGAGGGCGGCGCGGCGGTGTCCTGGGGAGGAAGGCCGCCGCGCCGCCTACCGTCGTACGGCGACCGGAGGGGGGTCGCCGGCCGGCGGGGTGGTGCGGGTGCGGTCCGGGGGGCGGACGCGCCTGGTACGGGAGTGGCGTGGGTGAAAGGGGTTCGCCCGACGGGCCCGTGAGTCGTGGGCGGGGGGAGCCGCCCGGCTGTCAGGCCGCCGCGAGACGGCGGTCGAGAACGGCGAGAATCAGCTCCTCGACGCGGCGGGCGACCGGATCGCTCTCGCCGCCCGGGCCGGCCAGCAGGTCGAAGGTCTCGAAGCTGGTCAGCATGAACAGCATCTCCACCAGTTCGTCGAGCCCGGCCTCGTCGACCTCGGCGCCCCGGTCGGCGAGCAGCCGGTTGAGGACCACCTGGAGGCCGCCGCGCCGCCGCTCGCTGCGGCTCTGCAGCGCGGTGTCGAGCTCCGGGTCGAGGATTCCCAGGCCGCGCAGCCGGCGCAGGGCGACCCGGCCGGAGGCGTAGAAGCCGTTCAGCACGTCGAGCAGCGCGGTGAGCGCCTCGCGGCCGCTGGGGGCCATGAACGCCGCGGGCATCCTGGCCATCCCGCCGCGCTGGGCCAGATCGTCGAAGAGTGCCTCCAGCAGGCCGGTCTTCGAGTCGAACTGGTAGTAGACGGTCATCCGCGCCACTCCGGCGGTCTTGGCGACGGCGTCCATGCTGAACGAGGCCGGGCCCTTCTCCCCGGTGAGCAGCTCGCAGGCCGCCTCCAGAATGCGGGTGCGGGTCTGTTCGGCGGCTACCTGGCGTTGGCCGGCTCGGTACTGGCGTGGGCTCATGGGCTGTTGACGTCTCCTGAGGCGGGTGCTATCACATTCATTGTACACTCAGTCTATATAAAAATACGGGGGCAGGGAACGGTGCGGCGGAGGCCGCCTCCCGTACCCGCCCCCCGCAGAGGACCGGCGCCACTCCCGTCACGTCATCCCCCCATACTGCGGAGGCCACGATGAGGTACCGCCATGTGAGTGTGCCGAGGCTCGGCGGAGCCGAGGTCCTGAGGCTGTCCAGCGACGAACTCCCGGCACCGGCCGTCGGCCAGGTCCGGGTCCGGGTGCTCGCCGCCGGCGTCTCCTACGGTGACATTCTGCTACGTGCCGGCGTGATCCCCGGCGGGCCCAAGCGGCCCTTCACCCCCGGATACGACCTGGTGGGGGTCGTGGACCAGGTCGGGCCGGGCACCAGGGCCCCCGAACCGGGCACCCGGGTGGTCGCGTTGGTGCGCAGCGGCGGCTACGCGGAGTACGCGCTGGTGGCCGCCAACCGGCTGGTTCCGCTGCCCGACGGCGTCGACCCGGTGGAGGCCTCGGCGCTCTCGCTGAACTACTTCATCGCCCAGCAGATGCTGCACCGGGTGGCCGAGGTCCGGCAGGGCAGCACCGTCCTGGTGCACGGCGCGTCCGGCGGCGTCGGCACCGCCTTCCTGGAGCTGGCCGCGCTCGCCGGGGTCACCGTCTACGGCACCTGCTCCGCCGCCCGGGCCGACCAGGTGCGGGCGCTCGGCGGCCGTCCGATCGACCGGGACGCCGAGGACTTCCGCCGGGTGGTGCGCGGCCTGCCGGGCGGCGCGGTGGACGCGGTGTTCGACCCGATCGGCGGCCCGCACTTCCTCCGCTCGTACCAGGCGGTGCGGCGCGGCGGAGTGATGGTCGGCTTCGGCCAGAACGCCGCGCTGCGCGGCAACCAGCGGGACCTGCTGACCGGCGCCCAGGGCTTCCTGGGCGGCATCGTGCTGCCGAAGCTGATCCCGGACGGCAAGCGCACGCTGTTCTACAACGCCTGGAGCCTGGAGAAGTCCCACCCGGCCGCGTACCAGCAGGACCTCGCGACCGTGCTGGAGCTGCTGCAGAAGGGCCTGGTCAAGCCGCGGGTGGGCCGCACCATGTCGCTGGAGGAGGCGGCCGACGCGCACCGGGCGATGGAGACCGCCGCGATCACCGGGAAGATCGTGCTCGTCCCGGCCGCGGCCTGACCGAAGGGGCGCGCCTCCAGGGCACGGGGCGCGCCCGGGCCGCCGTACTCCTGTCCCCGGTCAGGGGGGCGGCGGCCGGGGACGGGGCAGGAAAGGTTCCCAGCGTGTTGGGGATTCCCGACCCATGACGGTGGGACGGCGGGTCCGCAGGATGGCGGTAGCACCGCTTCCCCCCGTTGCCGTCCCGTCGGAGGCTCCCCGATGCGAACCGCCCTGCGCCGTGCCCACCGCCGTCTGCTGCTGCGCCGCTGGATGCGGCGGGGCGGCCGCTACCTGGCGGACGGGCTGATCTGGCTCGGTCTGGCGATGGGGGCGATGACCTCGCCCTCCGCCCTGCCGGGGGCGCGGAAGCCGGAGGACGTGCTGCCTCCGGTGGGGGTGCCGGAGTGGCACCCGGAGCGGACCTCGGCGCCGGCCGAGCCGCTGAGCCTGCGCGAGGAGGAGCTCTGGGCGCAGCTGCTGGAACGCTGACCGGGCCCCCGGGGCCCGGCCCGGCCCCGGGCCCGTCCTGTCGACCGGCTCGGACCCGGGAGCGAACGGCGGGGCCGCCCGGCCCGGCCCGCGTACCCGGCCCGCGCCGGAGGGCGCACCCCTGAGCAGGGGTTCTAACTGCCGAGTCCGGCCCGCCGGGCCCGGACGGCCGCCTCGGCGCGGTCGGCCACCTGGAGCTTGCTGAAGATCCGGGAGAGGTAGTTGCGCACCGTCTTCATGGAGAGCCCGAACTCATTGGCGATGTGCGCGTTGTTGCGGCCGTCGGCCAGCATGGTCAGCACCGCCATCTCCCGGGGGGTCAGGTCGGGGAACGGCTCGCGCTCCGGAGCCGGCCGGCGCACCTGGGCCAGCAGATGGGCGGCGGCCTCCGGGCCGAACAGCGCCCCGCCCTGGCTGACCGCGGTGATCGCCCGGCGGACGTCGTCCAGGCCGGCGCCCTTGACCAGGTAGCCCCGCGCACCCGCGCGGACCGCCGCGACGATGGAGTCGTCGTTGTCGTCGGCCGTCAGCATCACCACCGCCACCCGGGGGTGGCGGGCGAGCAGGGTCCGGGTCGCCTCGATGCCGTCGGTGCCGGGCATGCTGATGTCCATCAGGACGACGTCCGGCGCGAGCCGCTCCACCGCGGAGAGCACGTCGGCCCCGCTGGAGGCCTCGCCCACCACCGTCAGTGAGTCGATCCGGTCGAGGAGTTGGCGCAAACCCGCCCGGAACAGCTCATGGTCGTCGACGACCAGGATGCGGAGGTTTCGAGGTACGGCCGGATCCATGGGGGCTCCTAAGGGGAGGGTGAGGGAACACGGTCAACTCGGTGGGCGCACGGGGTCGCAGGGAAACGGCACGGGTCGGTCGGACACGGAGCCCGTGGCCGCCGGGAGGCGGGGGAGAGAGGACGAGGGGCCGGTCAGTCGAGCCGGTGGGTGCCGTCGACGAGCGCCGAGTGCGGCAGTCGGACCCGGACCACGGTGCCGTGCGGGGCCCTGGTCCCGATCGAGAAAAAGCCGCCGAGTTCTCTGGTGCGCAGGCACATCGAAGGAAGTCCGATTCCGCCGACCGCGTCGCCGGAAATGCCGATCCCATCGTCCTCGATGGAAAGGACGAGGCCCTCCGGGCCGATCGACGCGGAGATCCGGCAGAACGATGCCCCGGCATGCCGGACGACATTCGCGACAGCCTCGCCGGAGATGTTCTTCAATTCTTTCTGGACACGTGTCGGAAAATCGTCCAGGACGGCCGGGAGCTCGGTGACGACCCGGAGCCGGCCGGCCCCGGCCTCCTCGAAGGCGCGGGCCTGCCGGTGCAGGAACTGGCGCAGTGTGCCGGTGGCGGCGACGGTCCGGGGCTCGGAGGTGTCGAGGTCCCGGATCACCTGTCGGACATCCGCGATCGCGGTGCTGACATCCTCCCGGGCCTGGGCCAGCAGGGCCGGGGCCTGGTCGGCGTCACCGGTCAGATTGAGACCGGCGAGTTCCATGCGCATGTGCAGAGCGGCCAGCCTGGGCGCCAGGGAGTCGTGCAACTCCCTGCGCACACGGCGGCGTTCGTCGAGTCGGGCGGCGGCAGCCGGACAGCCGGACTCCGCTTCGTCGACCGGCGTTCCGGCCGGCCGGGGTCGTGGCTGCGCCGGTGGCAGGCCGGCTGCGCCGATGCCGGTGACCAGCCCGACCAGGGTGTTCACCAGCCGACCGATCCGGTCGGAGGTGTTCCGTTCACCGCGCGTAGCGAGCGCTCCGACGCCGCTCACGGCCAGGCTCGTCGGTCTTCGGTCGGCCCTGCCGGAGGATTTGAGTATCTGGTCCAGCATGGTTCCTGAGATCCCCCCGTCGCTCGCGTCTTACCCACTGTGCACGGGCGTTCCTGGCGCGGGGAAATGGAATTCCTCGGGCATGTCCGAAAACAGGCACGGCGGACCTCTGAGTATCGGTCCGTCGTTCGTTTCCATGCCGTGATCCCAATCCACCCGGGACAAGACCTTAGGGGCGTGGTTGCGCAGGGCGCAAGGGTGGGAGGGCCGGGTGGGGGAGGGGGCGGTGACGGATTCGGACACTTGGTTGCACCCATGTGAGTGAGCACTTACCCTCATGGAGTCGGGCCACGAGCGAGACCGGCGAACG
Source organism: Kitasatospora purpeofusca (assembly GCF_000718025.1). Taxonomy (GTDB): domain Bacteria; phylum Actinomycetota; class Actinomycetes; order Streptomycetales; family Streptomycetaceae; genus Kitasatospora; species Kitasatospora purpeofusca. The sequence continues at coordinate 56,577 of NZ_JODS01000025.1, read as the reverse complement.
AGGCGCGCGGCGCCCCGCCGGCCGTCCCCCGGAGAGCCGAGGAGGCGACCCCATGGGCACATCCCGCACCACCGATCTGACAGTGGATCAGATCGTCGAGATCTATCGCACGATGAGTGTGATCCGGGCCTTCGAGGACCGTCTGCACGGACTGGCGAAGAGCCTCCCCGGCGCGGTCCACCTCTACAGCGGGCAGGAGGCCGTCGCAGCCGGTGTCTGCGCGGCCCTCGCCCCGGACGACTACATCGCCAGCACCCACCGCGGCCACGGTCACGCGATCGCCAAGGGCTGCGACGTCGAGGCGATGATGAAGGAGTTGCACGGCCGCCCGGACGGGATCTGCGGCGGCAAGGGCGGCTCGATGCACATCGCGGACTTCGACCGCGGCATGCTCGGCGCCAACGGCCTGGCCGGCGGCGGCGTCCCGCTCGCCTGCGGGGCCGCCCTGACGGCACGTCAGCAGGGCACCGGCCAGGTGTCGGTGGCGTTCACCGGCGACGGCGGTGCCAACCAGGGCGCCGTGCTGGAGAGCCTGGTGCTGGCCCGGATGCTCGACCTGCCGGTGATCTTCGCGATCGAGAACAACGGCTACGCCCAGGCGACCCCGGCCGCCGCCCACTTCTCCGGCACCGACATGGCCCAGCGCGCGGCCGGCTTCGGGATCCCCGGCGCGGTGGTGGACGGCTACGACGTGATCGCCGTGCACGCCGCCACCGCCGAGGCGGTCCGGCGCGCCCGGGCCGGCGAGGGCCCGACCGTGCTGGAGTTCCGGGCCGAGCGCTTCCACGGCCACATGGAGCTGTGGGACGACCAGTCCTACCGGCCGGACGCCGACCCGGAGCGGCTGCGCACCGAGTCCGACCCGCTGCTGCTGCTCCGCTCCCGGATCGCCGAGGGCACCGTGGCCGGACCCGCCGCCTTCGAGCTGGACCGGATCGACCGCGACGCGACCGCCCTGGTCGAGGCCGCCGTCACGGCCGCCTCGGAGCCCTTCACGGCCGACCCGCGCACCCTGCTCGACCACGTCTACACCCGCTGACCCGCTCCGAGGAGGGAGTCCCATGCGCACGATCACCTACCAGCAGGCCATCGGCGAGGCGCTGGCGCAGCAGATGCGCTTCGATCGCTCGGTGGTCCTGATGGGCGAGGACAGCACCAATGCCTGGGGCCCGACCAAGGGCCTCCACCTGGAGTTCCCGGACCGGGTCCTGGACATGCCGATCACCGAGGCGGCCTTCGTCGGCGCCGCGGTCGGCGCCGCCGCGACCGGACTGCGGCCGGTGGTCGACCTGCTGTTCATCGACTTCGCCACCGTCGCCTTCGACCAGATCGCCAACCAGGCCGCCAAGCTGCGCTACATGGCCGGCGGCCGGATCTCGGTGCCGCTGGTGCTGCGCGCGATGTGGGGCACCGGCCTGCGCCGCGGCGCCCAGCACTCGCAGGCGCTGCACCCGCTCTTCGTCCACCTGCCCGGCCTCAAGGTGGTCGCGCCGTCCAACCCCTACGACGCCAAGGGGCTGATGGCGCAGGCGCTGGTGGACGACGACCCGGTGCTGTTCCTGGAGCACAAGATGCTCTACTTCATGCCCGGCGGCGTGCCCGAGGAGCCGTACGCGATCCCGTTCGGCTCGGCCAAGGTGGTCCGGCCCGGCACCGACTGCACCGTGGTCGCGATCGGCCGGATGGTGTCGGTCGCGCTCGCCGCCGCCGAGCAGCTGGCCGCCGAGGGCGTGCAGATCGAGGTGATCGACCCCCGGACGCTGTCGCCGCTGGACACCTCGACCATCTACGGCAGCGTCGAGCGGACCGGGCGGCTGGTCGTGGTGGACGAGGCCCACCCGCGCTGCAGCCTGGCCACCGACATCGCCGCACAGGTCGCGCAGGACCGTTTCGCCGCCCTGCGCGGGCCGGTCAGGATGGTCACCGGGCCGCACGCGCCGGTGCCGTTCAGCCCCGAGCTGGAGGACGCCTTCGCCCCCGGCCCGGACCAGGTCGCCGAGGCCGTGCGCGCCACCGGCCTGGTGAAGGACGCGGCCGTCCGGTCGCGCTGAGGATCGATCAGTTTCCGTACCGCTGTGCTGCCGGGCCCCGAACGAGGGCCCGCCGACCGAGGAGGAACCGAGTGACGTCCCAACCGTTCGTGAAGCAGCCCGACGAGGGCCGCGCCATCTGGCACGTGGGCGCGCTGCTGCAGTTCAAGGCGACCGGCGCCGAGACCAACGGGCAGTTCTGGCTCGCCGAGCAGCTCTCCCCGGCGGGCTACGCCTCGCCGGTCCACCTGCACACCCGCGAGGACGAGTTCTTCATCGTCCAGGAGGGCGAGATGGTGCTGCGGATCGGCGACGACGAGCACAAGGTCGGCCCGGGCGCCACGGTCTTCGCGCCGCGCGGCATCGCGCACCAGTACCGGGTGGAGACCGAGGGCACCCGCTTCCTGGTGCTCGGCACCCCGGCCGGCTTCGAGGAGTGGTTCTTCAAGACCGGCGAGCCGGCCACCAGCCTCGAACTGCCGCCGCCGCTCCAGGGCCCGCCGGACTTCGCCCGGCTGCTCGGCGAGCTGGCGCCGCTCGGCGTGCAGCTGGTCGGGCCGCCGCCCGGCGTCGGCGGGCCCGCCGGGCCGCCGCGCTGAGCGGTGCCACCGCTGAAGCCTGTCCCGCCGGCCCCGGCGCCCCTCGTGGGCGGCGGGGCCGGCGCGCCGTTCGGGGTCCCCGGCGAAATCGGTGAGCGGGTACTCACCTGCACGCTATCCTTCGGGTGCCCCTCCGCAGCCGCGGCCCGCTCGGAAGCCGGCCGCCCCGTTCCTTCGGAGCCTTCATGAGTATGCGCGAGCAGATCGTCGACGCCGCCGAGCGGGTGATCCGTGACCTCGGCCTGGCCCGCTGCACCACCAAGGAGATCGCCGAGGTGGCGGGCTGCTCCGAGGGCACCATCTACCGGCACTTCCGCAGCAAGGAGGACGTCTTCCTGGCCGTCCTCGCCGAGCGGCTGCCCGGCCTGCTGCCGGTGCTGCGGGCGCTGCCGGAGGAGATCGGCAGCGAGGGCGAGGTACGGGCGTCCCTCCAGCAGGTGGCGGAGGAGGCGCTCGCGTTCTACCGGGCGTCGATGCCGATGCTGCTGTCCGTCTTCGCCGAGCCCAAGCTGCTCGACCGCCACCGGGAGTGGATGCAGGCCAACAACGCCGGGCCGCACCGGGCCGTCGAGCTGCTGGCCGACTACCTGCGCCGGGCCCAGCGGGCCGATCTGGTCAGCCGGGACGCGGATCCGGTGGCGGCGTCCCAACTCCTGCTCGGCGCCTGCTACCTGGCCGCCTACGGGGGCGTGTTCGCGGCCCCGGGCACCGGGTCGGAGCCGCTCCGGGAGGCGGAGGCCTTCGTCCGGCAGCTCTGGCGGACGCTGGCCCCGGCCCAGTCGGCGGCGGCGCCGGCGCGGGGCCGCGCCAAGGCCCGCTGAACCACCGGGCCGAGCTGGACCACCGGGTCCGCAGAACCGCGGACCGGCCCGTCGCCCGGCGGGAAACCGCCGGGCGACGGGCTTTCGCATGCCCGGACCGCACGGACCGGACGCGCCGCCGGTGCCCGCACGGACGCACGGACGCCCGGGCGCGCGGCAACGGGGAGGGGCGGACGGCCCGCGGCCGCCCGCCCCTCCCCGTGCTCCCGCCGTGCTCAGCCCTGGAGGCCCAGCACCTGGGCCGCCGCCTCGACCTGGCCGAGGTCCCCGGCGCAGGGCATCAGCAGCAGCTCGTCGCAGCCCGCCTCGGCGTACTTGCCGACCAGCCCGCGCAGCTTGCCGGGGTTGTCGGCCGCGCCGCGCAGGATGTGCTCGACGAACGGCCCGGCGTCGCGGTAGTACGACCGCAGGTAGCCCTCGGTGTACTTGGTGCCGTCCGCACCGAGCGCGAAGTAGGCGAGCGCCACCAGTCGGGGCGCCCCCTCCCGGCCCTCGGCCGCCCACTGCTCGCGCAGCGCCTGGGCGCCCTGGGCGAACATGATCGGGCCGGTGCCGCCGCCGATCCACCCGTCGCCCAGCCGGGCCGCCCGGGCCAGTGCGGCCGGGGAGTGCCCGCCGAGGATCAGCTCCGGCCCGTTCGGCCGGATCGGGGCCGGTCCGACCGAGGGCTCCCGGCCGGACTGGGCATCGGCCCAGTGCCGCCGCAGCTCGGCCACCTGGGTGCCGGTCCGGGCGCCGCGGCCGGCCTTCTCGACCTGGCCGACCTCGAAGTCGTCCGGCCGCGAGCCGACCGCCATGCCGAGGGTGAGCCGGCCGCCGGAGAGGCGGTCCACGGTGGCGGCCTGCTTCGCCAGCAGCGCGGTGTTGGCGCGCAGCGGCGAGATCAGGATGCTGGTCGCCAGGCCGATCCGCTCGGTCACCGCGGCGGCCGCGGCCAGCGTGGTGAGCGGTTCCCAACTGGTGTGCACCAGGCGGTCGATGGTCCCGAGGGTGGAGTAGCCGGCCTGCTCGGCCAGCCGGGCCCAGGCGACCACGTCGGCGCCGGCCGCGCCGGCCAGCGAGGTGGGGAGTCCGATTCCGATCTTCATCGCGTTCACTCGCCTTCGAGCGGCTGGTCGTGGCGGCGGGAGAGCACGTTCTCCATCGAGGCCAGCCGGAAGAACGCCTGCGCGCCCTCACGGCTGGTCATGTCGCGCGGCACGGCGAGGTGCTTCTCCAGCTCCCGCTCGAACTCGCGGACGGCGGGCTGCTGGCTCATGTGCGCGGCGACCAGCGGCAGCGGGCCCTCGATCTCGATCACCCGGACGGCCAGTTCCTTGCCGACGAAGGCCTGGGTGCCGAGGAGCTTGCCGACCACGGTGCCGTCGGGGCTCTTGACGTCGAAGTCCGGGCGGCCGCTCTTGCGGAACAGGTCCTTGACGATGTCCTCGCTGCCCGGCAGCAGCGGGTAGTACAGCGCGTGCCACGTGCTCATGGTCGTCTCCTGGGTTTCTCGGGGCCGGGCTCGGCCCGTCGGTGGGTGTGGGGCGGTGCGGGCGGGGTCTCACTGGCTGGTGGTGACGCCGCCGTCCACGTACAGCACCTGGCCGCTGATGAAGCCGGCCCGCGGCGAGGCGAGGAAGGTGACCGCGTCGGCCACCTCGTGCAGTTCGGCGGTGCGGCCCAGCGGGATCCGGCCGAGCACCATCCGCATGAACTCCGGGTTGCTCGCGTTCTCCTGGACGAAGTCGGTGCGGACGAAGCCGGGGGCGACCGCGTTGACCGCGATCCCGTGCCGGCCCCATTCCGCGGCCAGCTGCTTGACCAGCAGGTCCAGGCCGGCCTTGCTGGCGCCGTAGGCGCTGAAGCCGCGCCGGGCGCCGAACTTGCCGCGCACCGAGGAGAGGTGGACGATCCGGCCGCCGCCGGCCGCGATCATCGCCCGGCCGACCGACTGGGAGAGCCAGAAGGCGCCCAGCAGGTTGGTGTCGACGATGGTGCGCCAGTCCTCCTCGGAGATGTCCTCGGCGCCGACGGTGACCAGCGCGCTGGCGCAGTTCACCAGGACGTCGATGCCGCCCCAGTCCGCGGTCACGGCCGCCACCAGCCGGTCCACGTCGGCGCGGTCGGCCACGTCCACGGCGTGCGGGACCACGGTGCCGCTGCGGGCGGCCAGCGGGGCGAGCCGCTCGGCGGTCTCCTCGGCCTTCTTCAGTGAACGGCCGGCCACCGCGACCCGGGCGCCCTGGGCGGCGAGGTCCTCGGCGACGGCGGCGCCGATGCTGCCGTAGCCGCCGACCAGCAGGACCCGGCTGCCGAGGAACTCCCGGTCGGCGGGGACGCGTTCGGGTGCGGGCCGGGGCGGGGCGGCGAAGCCGGGCGGAGGCCCGCCGGCTCCCGGCGGGGGTCCGCCGAAGCCGGGCGGGGGTCCTCCGAATCCCGGCGGGGGTCCGCCGAGGCCCGGAGGCGGCCCGCCCGCTCCCGGGGGTGGCCCGCCGAAGCCAGGGGGCGGTCCGCCGGCGCCGGGCGGCGGTCCGCCGCCCGGGCGTCCGCCGGGCGGCCCGGACGGTGGGGTCGGTGCGGCTGCCGTCATGACAGCACCTCCCTGTCGCGTGTCGGTGGTGCGGGGAATCCGACGGAGCGTCGGATCGGGGGACGCCGGGGGTGGTGAGGAGTCCGGGCCCGGTGCTGTCCGGGTCCGCTCGGCCGGCGTCGGGTCCGGTCCCGCCCGGTGCGGGCGGGACCGGGTTCAGGTCGCGTCGGACGCGCCGGGCAGGCCGAACAGCCCGGCGGCGTTGTCGTGCCGGATCCGCGCGACGTCGGCCGGGGCCAGGCCGAGCCCGTTCAACCGGGTCAGCGAGGCGTCCAGCGGCGCGCTCATCGGCGGGGAGTCGGTGCCGAACATGACGTTGCCGACCCCGAAGGCGTCGACGGCGGCGGCCACGGCCCGCAGGCTCGGGGTCGCGGTGTCGACGTAGACCCGGCGCAGGGCCTCGGCCAGCGGCGGGACGGCGGGCCCGGCCGGAGCGGCGCCCGGTCCCCCCGGTCCGCCGGGTCCGCCGGGGCCACCGGTCCCGGGTCCGCCGGGACCGCCCGGGCCACCGGCACCGGGACCGCCGACCCCCGGCGGAGGCCCGCCGGGAGCGCCGGCCGGAGGTCCGCCCGGGGCCGCGCCCGGCCGGCCGAAGGTGACCGGCATCCGCCGGGCCACCTCCAGCCGCTCCAGCAGCAGCGGCAGCCCGCCGCCGCAGACCGGGGCGACGATCCGCAGTTCGGGGTACTTCTCCAGCCACCCGGCGAACAGCACCGCCGCCGTCCCCAGCGTGACGTCGCACGGCCGGGCGATCTGCTCGACCAGCCGCAGGTCGTCGAGCTCCCCGGCCCCGGCCGGTTCGGCCGGCGGGTGCAGCATCACCGGGGTGCGGTACTGCGCGGCCATCGCGAAGAAGGCGTCGGCCCGCGGGGTGTCCAGGAACCGCCCCTCGATGCTGGAGTTGACCATCAGCCCGACGAATTCGTCCTGCTCCAACCGCTTGGCGGCGGCGGCGAGTTCGGCGTCGGAGCCGAGCGGGTTGGTGTAGACGTAGCCGCGCAGCGCCGCGGGCCGGGCCCGGACCTGCTCGCCCAGCCAGTCGTGGAAGCGTTCGAGGGTGTCCAGCGGCTGGCGGTAGTTGTCCAGTCCGGGCGTGCGCACCATGGTGCCCGCGCCGACGGGACTGCCGACCAGGGACATGGTGATCCCGGCTGCCGCCTTGAGCTCCACCATGCCGTCGACGTCGACGAGGCTCGGCGGCATGGGGAAGCGGCGGAAGAGTTCGGGCGACGTGATGTGGCCGTGCACATCGATCGTCATCGGCTCGGCACCTCCTGGGATGTCCGCCGGCCGGTCGGCGCGGCGGGGTGGTCGCGGGCCCTGGGCTCTCGGTGAGTGAGTGCCCGCTCGCACCGTAGGGTGCGTCCGGTGGGCGCGTCAACACGGCCCGGAATCCGGGAGGTTGGTGCAACGAACCGGCTGGGCGGACGGCCCGGAACGGCCGGGACGCGGTCCGTGACGGCCGGGGCGACGTCCCAGCCCGGTGGAGACGGATGCCTCCTGACACTGGGACCGCCCGGCGGCAAGGATGAGGCGGCGGGGCAGCCCCGGGGGCCGAGATGCCCCGGCCCCCGGGGTCCCGTGTCTCTCGCATCGGGCGACCCCGCCCCGGTTCGCCGCATCGACGCGGCGGACATTCCGCGATCCCGGATCGATTCGAGGAATCGATATGAAGGACATGAAGGATAATTCGGACGTCTGGTTGGTTACCTCGTCCAGCGTTCAGCTCGGCACGCTCTGGATCATGAAGACCTCGATCCTGCCGATGCTCAACTCCCTGCCCTACGACCGGTACGTCAACACCTGCCAGCTGATCGACATGCACGTGTTCCACCCGATCGCCTTCTGGAACGGCCTGGCCACCGCCGCTGTCGGCGCCACCAAGGCCGTCCGGTCGGAGAGCAAGGTGGCCAAGGTGCTGTACGCGGCCGGCACCGTCGGCATGGCGACCGTCGCGGTCGCCTCCGAGGGCGTCAACCGGCCGATCTGGCGCCAGATCGAGCGCTGGAGCCCGTACCGCGACACCGACGCCGCCTGGCGCGGCAAGCGCCGCCGCTGGCACCTGGCGCACGAGACCCGGACCATGGGCGCGATCGGCGCGGCGGCCTGCTTCGTCCTCGCCTCGCTCATCTGACCGGTCCGCTCCCCGCACCTCGCGCCGCACCGCGCACCGGCCGGCTCCCGGAGCCTCCCCGTTTCCCGGGCCGGCCGCCGCCCCACGCCCATCCGGACCGCCCTCGGCCGTGCACCGGCCGGGGTCGTCCGCCGAGCAAAGGACTGTCATGACCTCGTCCACCGAGAGCGCGGTGGAGGCCAACAAGGCCCTCATCCGCGAGCTGACCGAGCGGGCGTTCAACGACGGCGACCTCTCCGCCATCGGTGACCGCTTCGCCGAGGACTACGTGGTGCACGCCCCCGGCCTGCCCCCGATGCCCCCCGGCCCGGACTCCTTCCGCCAGGCCGTGCTGCTCTGGCGCAACGCCTTCCCGGACGTCAACGTGACCGTGGAGGACGTGGCCGGCGACGGCGACCGCGTCTACGCCCGGTTCACCACCCGCGGCACCCACCAGGGCCAGCTGTTCGACATCCCGCCGACCGGCAAGCCGGTCACCGTGCACGAGATGTCCTGCCACCGGATCGTCGACGGCCGCGTCGTCGAGTCCTGGATCGGCGACAACGTGCCCCGGATCCTGCTCGACATCGGCGCCATCCAGCCGGTCGGCCGCCCGCAGCACTGAAGCCGCGGCGCCGGACCCGACCCCGGACAGCCACAGCCCGAGAGAGCCCGAGAGTCCGAGAGAGCCCGTACCCCGAGGGGAGCCCGCATGCACCGCACACTGATCATCGCCCGGATGCTGCCCGGCGCGGAGGGCGACGTCGCCCGCGTGTTCGGTGAGTCCGACGAGACCGAACTTCCCCGTCTCGCCGGCGTCACCCACCGCTCGCTGTACAAGCTCGGCGATGCCTACGTCCACCTGCTGGAGACCGACGACCCGGGCCAGGAGGCGGTCGACGCCGCCCGCCGCCACCCGGAGTTCGCCCGGGTCAGCGAACGGCTCACCCCGTTCATCTCTCCCTACCTGCCCACCTGGCGTTCGCCGCAGGACGCGGTCGCCCAGTGCTTCTACACCTGGGAGTCCGGCACCGGCGGTCGGTGAGCCCGCCCTCCGCCGGCGGCGCCGGCCGAACGGGGGCCCGTTCACCCCGTACGGCCGCGCCGCGAGGCCCAGGAGCAGTCCCTACACCGGAGAAACGAGAGGCAGCACCATGACCGACCACCAGGCCGGCGGGACGACCACTGTCGTCACCGCGGAGGAGATCGAGAACGTCCTCATCACCAGCGCCGGCGCGGCGCCGGACGTGTTCGAGGGCTCCCGGCACGTCCCCCTGGAGGAGCTCGGCCTCGACTCGCTGGCCGTGCTGGAGCTGGAGGCGGTGATCGCCGACCGTTACGGCCTGAAGGTCCCGGACGGCGCCGTCGCCCTCAGCGTCGACCAGATCGTCGCCGAGCTGCAGACCGCCGGGGCGGTGGGCTGAGCGATGGCCGGACACACCGAGAACAGCATCGTCATCCAGGCCCCGCTCAAGCTCGTCTGGGACGTCACCAACGACGTCGCCGGCTGGCCGCAGCTGTTCACCGAGTACGCGTCCGCCGAGATCGTGGAGCGCCGCGGCGAGACCGTCCGGTTCCGGCTCACCATGCACCCGGACGAGGAGGGCCGGATCTGGAGCTGGGTCAGCGACCGCACCGTCAACGTCGCCGACCGCACCGTCCACGCCCACCGGGTGGAGACCGGCCCGTTCGCCTACATGCAGATCCACTGGCGGTACGAGGAGCTGCCCGAGGGCGGCGTCCGGATGACCTGGATCCAGGACTTCTCCATGAAGCCCGTCGCCCCGGTCGACGACCAGGGCATGACCGAGCGGCTGAACATCAACTCGCCCGTGCAGCTGGAGATCATCCGGCAGAAGGTCGAGGCCCTCGCCGCCGGTTCCACCGCCGTCCCCGCCGAGAAGGAGTGAGCGCCGTGGCCGCCAGGAACATCCGCATCATTTCCGCCGACGACGTCCCCGCCAACCGCAAGCGCGGCGGCGAGACCCGCGCGGTGCTCTCGCCCGCCACCTGCGGTGCGACCTCCGGTTTCATGGGGACCGCCCGGCTCCAGCCGGGGGAGCGGATCACCGAGCACTACCACCCGTACAGCGAGGAGTTCCTGCTGCTCGTCCGCGGCGAGCTGACCCTCGACCTGGACGACAAGCCCTTCGAGCTGTTCGCCGGCCAGGGCGTGCTGATCCCCAAGGACATCCGCCACCGGCTGCGCAACACCGGCTCCGAGGAGGCCTTCGCGGTCTTCCACCTCGGCCCGCTGGCGCCGTCCCCCGAGCTCGGCCACGTCGACACCGAGGACGGCCCGGGCACCAAGGCCGAGGGCCACATAGTGCTGGGGGAGCGATGACCGCTTCCCCGTCCACGGGTGACCGCCGCGTGGTGGTCACCGGGATCGGCGTGGTGGCCCCCGGGGGCACCACCCGCGAGACCTTCTGGGAACTGATCACCTCGGGCCGCACCGCGACCCGTCGGATCTCCGCCTTCGACCCGTCGGCGTTCCGCTCGCAGATCGCCGCCGAGGCCGACTTCGACCCGGTCGCGGCCGGCCTCACCCCGCTCGAACTGCGCCGCGCCGACCGCTACGTGCAGTTCGCGCTGGCCGCCTCCCAGGAGGCGGTGCTCGACGCCGGGCTGGAGCTCGACGAGCGCACCCGGGAAGCCACCGGCGTGGTGCTCGGCTCCGCGGTCGGCGGCACCATCGTCCTGGAGGACGAGTTCGTCGTCGCCAGCGACTCCGGCCGCAACTGGCTGGTCGACCCCGACGTCACCAGCCCGTTCCTCTACCAGGGCCTGATCCCCAGCAGCCTGGCCGCCGACGTGGCCGTCCGGCACGGGGCGCACGGCCCGGCGCTGGTCGTCTCCACCGGCTGCACCTCCGGCATCGACGCCATCGGCCACGCCTACCAGCTGCTGGTGGACGGCGAGGCCGAGGTGATGATCACCGGCGCCTCGGACTCCCCGATCTCCCCGGTCACCGTCGCCTCCTTCGACGCCATCAAGGCCACCACCCCGGACAACGACGACCCGGCGCACGCCTCCCGGCCGTTCGACCGGGACCGGCACGGCTTCGTGCTGGGCGAGGGCTGCGCGGTGCTCGTCCTGGAGGAGCTGGAGCACGCCCGTCGGCGCGGCGCCCGGATCTACTGCGAGGTGGTCGGCTACGCCAACCGCGGCAACGCCTTCCACATGACCGGTCTGCGCCCGGACGGCCTGGAGATGTCCGAGGCGATCACCGAGACGCTGCGCCAGTCCCGGCTCAACCCCGAGGACATCGGCTACATCAGCGCCCACGGCTCCGGCACCCGGCAGAACGACCGGCACGAGACCGGCGCCTTCAAGCGCTCGCTCGGCCACGCCGCCTACGGGGTCCCGATCAGCTCGATCAAGTCGATGGTCGGCCACTCGCTGGGCGCGATCGGCGCGATCGAGATGGCCGCCTGCGCGCTGGCCGTCGACCGCGGGGTCGTCCCGCCGACCGCCAACTGGCAGAACCGCGACCCCGAGTGCGACCTCGACTACACGCCCAACACCGCCCGCGAGGTGCGGGTCGGCGCGGCGCTCTCGGTCGGCAGCGGCTTCGGCGGCTTCCAGTCCGCGATGCTCTTCGCCAAGCTGGGGAGGGGCCGATGAGCGCACGACGTGCCGTCATCACCGGCATCGGCGTGGTCGCGCCCAGCGGCGTCGGCAGCGAGGCGCACTGGAAGTCGGTCTGCGGCGGCGAGAGCCGGATCGCTCCGATCACGCTCTTCGACGCCGGCCAGTACGAGACCACGCTGGCCGGCGAGGTCCCGGACTTCGACGTCAACCGGTACGTCGAGCGCCGGCTCCAGGTGCAGACCGACCGCTGGACCCACCTCGCCTACGCGGCGGCCGAACTGGCCTTCGGCGAGGCCGAGCTGGACCCGTCCACGGTCGAGCCGTACAAGCTGTCGGTGGCGCTCGCCAGCTCCTCCGGCGGCAACCAGTTCGGCCAGCGCGAGCTCCAGCGGCTCTGGCAGCCCGACACCTCGCGGACCGTCGGCGCCTACCAGTCGATCGCCTGGTTCTACGCCGCGACCGTCGGGCAGCTGGCCATCAAGCACCAGGCCAAGGGCCCGTCCAGCGTCCTCGTCTCGGAGGGCGCCGGCGGCCTGGACTCGCTGGCCCACGCCGCCCGGCTGGTCCGCCGGGGCGCCGACGTGGTGCTCGCCGGCGGCACCGAGGCACCGCTCGGCCCGTACGCGCTCGCCTGCCAGCAGCGCAGCGGCCGGCTCTACACCGGCTCCGACCCGGCCGAGGCCTACCTGCCCTTCGACGAGCGGGCGGCCGGCTTCGTGCCGGGCGAGGGCGGGGTGGTGTTCGTGGTCGAGGACCTCGACCACGCGCTCGCCCGCGGTGCCCGGATCCGCGCCGAGATCGCCGGCTGGTCCGCCACCCAGGACGCCGTCGCCTCCACCAGGACCGGCTCCGGCTCGGTCCGCCAGTACGCCCGGGCGCTCGGCACCGCGGTCGAACGGGCCGGCCTCACCCCGGGGGACGTCGACGTGACCTTCCCGGACGCGGTGGGCCTGCCCGCCTACGACCGCACCGAGGCCGAGGCGCTGCGCGCGGTCTTCGGCGACGCCGGCCCGGCCGCCGTCACCACTCAGAAGCCGCTCACCGGCCGCCTCTACCAGGGCGGCAGCGCCCTGGACGCGGCCACCGCGGTGCTCGCCATGGACAACGGCCTGATCCCGCCCTCGGCGGGCCCGGCCCGTCCGGCGGACGGCTGCGACCTGGCCTTCGTCCGCGAGGAGCGGGCCGCCGAGGTGCGCACCGCGCTGATCGGCGCCCGCGGTTTCGACGGCTTCAACAGCGCCGTCCTGCTGCGCGCGCACTCCTGACACCCACGAGCACCACGACCCGGAAGGAGACCGTCATGCCGGTCGACGAGGGCGCGGCACAGGGCCGCGTGCTCTTCCTGATCACCGTCAAGGAGGAGCGCCGGGAGGACTTCCTCAAGGCGTACGAGCAGATCCGCCACCTGGTCGCCGAGGGCGTCCCCGGACACGTGCGCGACCAGGTCTGCCAGTCCTCCACCGACCCGGAGCAGTGGCTGATCACCAGCGAGTGGCGCTCGCTGGACGACTTCGTCGCCTGGGAGCGGACCGAGGAGCACCGGGACCTGGTGCGCCCGATGCGCGAGTGCTTCAGCGACGCGAAGTCCATCCGCTTCCACATCAAGGCCGAGACCTCGCGGGACACCCCGAAGGCGGGCCTTTCCACTCCTACCACCGCGGGGTGAGGTCATGACACGGACTCTGATCATCGGCGGCAGCGTCGCCGGCCTGGTGGCCGCGCTGGCGTTCGCCGACCTGGGGCACGACGTCACCGTGCTGGAGCGGGACGCCAACGAGGCCCCCGACACCGTCGACGACGCGCACGGCGACTGGCAGCGGCCGACCGTGCCGCAGCTCCACCACTCGCACGCGTTCGGCTCGCTCGGCACCAACCTGCTGCGCGAGCGGCTGCCCTCCGTCTACCAGGCGCTGGTCGCGGCCGGCGTGCGGGAGATCGAGCTCGGCAAGGCCATGCCGCCGACCCTGGCCGACAAGACGCCGCACCCGGCCGACGCCGAGCTGCGGATGCTCGGCAGCCGCCGGACCACCTTCGAGCTGGTCCTGCGCCAGGAGGCGCTGCGCAAGCCGGGCATCTCGCTGCGCCGCGGCGAGACGGTGCGCGGTCTGACCGTCGCCGACCGCGGCCCGGCCCGGGTGACCGGTGTGGTCACCAAGGACGGCCGCACCATCGCCGCCGACCTGGTGATCGACGCCAGCGGTCGCCGCTCGCAGGGCCACGAGTGGCTGCGCGAGCACGGCCTGGCCGAGCCGGAACTCGTCGCGCAGAGCGCCGACATCACCTACTACACCCGCTACTACCGCGCGCACGGTCCGCGCCCGGTCGGCCCGCTCAACCGGGGCTTCGGCGCCGGCGGGCTCTGGGACCACTACACCGGCGTGATGTTCCTCGGCGACAACAACACCTTCGCCATCTCGTTCGGCATCCTGCCGGACGACACCGAGCTGAAGCAGATGCGTGCCGAGGACGTCTTCACCGCCGTGGTCCGGGCCACCCCGCTGCTCGCCCCCTGGGTGTCGCCGGAGGCCTCCGACCCGATCTCGCCGGTGCACGCGATGGCGGGTCTGGACAACTCGCTGAAGCTGTACGGCCAGGACGCCCAGCCGGTGCCCGGCTTCCTTCCGGTCGCCGACGCCGTCTGCACCACCAACCCGGCGTTCGGCCGCGGCGTCTCGCTGGCCATCGCCCATGTGCTCGGCCTGGCCGACCTGGTGCGCGAGCACCCGGAGCCGGACGCCGAGCAGGCCGCGCTGGCGGCCGGCCTGGCCGGGCGGACCTTCCGTCCGTGGTTCGAGGACGCCGTCCGCAACGACGCGGGCCGCGCCCGGCTCTGGCGGGCCACGGTGGCCGGCCAGCAGCTGCCGCCGCTGCCGCCGGACGTGCTCACCTTCGGCACGGTCGCCGAGGCGGCCGGCACCGACGAGGTGGTCTGGCGCCGGCTGGTCCGCACCATGATGTCGCTCGACAACCCGGCCGGCCTGTACGAGGACGAGGAGATCCGGCTGCGGGTCAAGCAGGCGGTCGCGGGCGGGCCCCCGCCGTTCCCCGCCCCGGACCGGGCGACCCTGGTCGACATCGTCCGCCGCGCCGCGAACTGACGATCCGTCACCACTGCGTCGAAAGAAGCCGGTTGCACGGTTCCGCGCGACGCCGCTCCACCGCACGGCCCGCTCCACCGCACGGCCCAGCTCTATTGCACGGCCCCGCATCGCACCGTCGCACAGCTACAGGAGGAGAGTCATGAAGGTCGTCGACCACCCCAACGCCAAGCTCATGGAAGCGGTCTACGCCGCGTTCACCGTGGGCGACGTGCAGAAGGCGGCCAGCTACTGGACCAAGGACTGCGTGCACTACTACCCGGGCACCAGCGAGCTGTCCGGCGCGCACGAGGGCATCGAGTCCGCGCTGGCCTTCGCCGGCCGGATGTTCGAGATCTGCCAGGGCCGGATCACGATGGAGATCCACGAGATCGGCGCGAGCGACTCGTTCGCCTTCGCCACCGTCTTCACCCGGTACGAGCGCGAGGGCAAGAGCCTCGAGATGCCCTTCGTCAACGTCGCGCGGATCCAGGACGGCCTGATCGCCGAGTTCTGGACCTACCCCGAGGACCAGTACGCCGTCGACCAGTTCTGGGCCTGACCGCCCCCCGACTATTGAGAGGTCGCATCATCATGGCAGGCATCATCAGCAGCTGGGGTGACAACACCAACGGCCAGCTCGGCGACGGCGGGACGGTCAACCGGACCACCGCGCAGGACATCAAGGGCCTGGAGAACGTGGTCAAGGTGGCGGCCGGCAGCGGCCACGCGCTGGCCCTGACCGGCGACGGCGAGCTCTGGGGCTTCGGCCGCAACGCCTTCGGCCAGCTCGGCGACGGCTCCACCGAGAACCAGGCCACCCCGGTTCGCACCGTCGGTCTGCCCGGCCGGGTCCGCTCGGTCGGCGCCGGCGGCGGCCACACCGCCGCCCTGCTGGAGGACGGCACCGTCTGGGCCTGGGGCGCCGGCTTCTTCTGCGCCCTCGGCGAGGCCAACTTCGGCGTGCAGCCGGTCCCGGTCCGGGTCGACGGCCTGGAGGACGTGGTCGAGCTGGCGGTCGGCGGCGCGCACAACCTCGCGCTCAAGGCCGACGGCACCGTCTGGTCCTGGGGCCGCGACGACCGCGGCCAGCTGGGCGACGGCCCCGGTTCGACCCGCGAGGGCCGGATCGTCCGCTCCTACATGACCGCCTCCTTCGACTGCCGGCCGCGCCCGGCCGTGATCGAGAACCTGGAGCCGGCCGTCAAGCTCAGCGCCGGTGGCGGCCACAGCATGGTCGTGCACGCCGACGGCACCGCCTCGGTCTGGGGCTTCAACGACCGCGGCCAGCTCGGCGACGGCACCACCGAGGACCGTGCCGCCCCGCAGAAGGTCGCGGGCCTGCGCTCGGTCACCCAGCTGGTCGGCGCCTACCACCACACGGTGGCGCTGCTGGCCGACGGCACCGTCTGGGCCTGGGGCCTCAACGACGGCGGCCAGCTCGGCGACGGCACCACCGCCGACCGCGCGGTGCCGGCCCCGGTACCGGGCCTGACCGGCGTCAAGGCCGTGTCCGCCAGCGGCGGCGGCACCGACGCGGCCCCCGGCAACGGCGGGCACGCGCTGGCGCTGCTGGCCGACGGCTCGGTGCAGGGCTGGGGCTGGAACAACTGGGGCCAGCTGGCCGCCGGCCAGGTCCAGATCGTCCCCACCCCGACCCGGATCGCGCTGACCGGACCGGCCGTGGGCGTCGCGGCCGGCGGTGAGATCCCGCCGACCAACAAGTTCATGGCCAACCCCGGCGGTGGCTTCGCCTTCGCCCTGCTGGGCTGAGTCCCGGCCGTGCGCAACCGCCGGGCGGCCCGGCCTTGACGGGCCGCCCGGCGCGGGGCCGTCCGGCCCGTCCACCCATGACCGCTGACCTCGGGCCGGGGGCGCCGTCCGCCCCCGCCCCGGTCCCCGCAGGGAGGCCTCACCCCATGACCGCCGTTCCCCAGACCGCCCCTGCTTCGGCCGGCGCGGTGTTCCTCTCCGAATTGATGTTCCCGTCCACCCCGCGCTGCCTGGCGCTGGCCGCCGAGTTCAAGCTCGCCGAGCTGCTGGCCGAGGGCCCGCTGCCGGTGGCCGAGCTCGCCGAGCGCGCCGGAGCGACCGCGAGCGCGCTGGCCAAGGTGCTCTCGCTGCTCACCGAGGACGGTGTCTTCGAGGAGGTCGAGCCCGGCGTCTTCGCCAACACCGGGCTCTCCGAGCTGCTCCGCCCGGGCGTGCCCGGTTCGATGGACGCGATGGCCCGGATGGTCGGCGCCGAGTGGCTCTGGGCCTCCTGGGGCGCGCTGGACCACAGCCTGGCCACCGGGAAGCCCGGTTTCGAGAAGGTGCACGGCACCGCGCTCTGGCCCTGGCTGCAGAAGAACCCGTCCGCCGCCGCGACCTTCAACCAGGCGATGACCGACTTCACCGACGCCCTCTCCGACGCCCTGGTGTCGGCGTACCCCGAGTTCGCCGAGGCCGGCGCGGTCTGCGACCTCGGTGGCGGGCAGGGTACCTACCTGGCGGCGATCCTGCACAAGTACGACGCCCTCGCCCGGGGCGTGCTGGCCGACCTGCCGAGCGTCATCGAGCAGGCCAGGACCCAGCCCGACGTCGCCAAGCTGGCCGAGCAGGGCCGGCTGGACTTCGAGCCGGTCGACTTCTTCGCCGGGGTCCCGGCCGGGATCGGCGCCTACGTCACCAAGCAGGTCTGGCACTCCTGGCCGGACGACGCGCTGGTCCGGCTGCTCCGCAAGTGCCGGGAGGCCTCGCCGGGCGCCCGCTTCGTCGCGGCGGAGCTGGTGCACCGCGAGGGCGTGCCGCGGTTCGTGAAGAACTTCGACCTGGTCATGCTGGTCACCATGAGCGGCGAGGTCCGCACCGAGGAGCAGTTCGCCGAGGTCTTCCGGCGCGGCGGCTACCGGCTCAACCGGGTGGTGTCCACCGGGACGGCCTTCTCGCTGCTGGAGGCCGTGCCGGACCCCGACCCGCTGGACTGACCGGACGTCCGGGGCCGCCCGGGGGGGAAATCCTCCGGGCGGCCCCGGGCGATTTCCGACGATGCTGCGAGCGGCATTGCGAGCGGCACCGCGAACGGTATTGCTAACGGTATTGCGAGAGGGCCCGGATCCGATTTCGGATCCGGGCCCGCGGTATTCCCTCCGGGTATTTCCCGGAGGGGTGGTGCCGATCAGTCGAACCGGAATTCCGACAGGCCGCCGCGGGACCGGTAGCCGAGCGAGCCGAACAGCGCCTGGACGCCGTCGTTGCCCTCGGCGGTGACCGCCATGCCGACCAGCCCCTCGGCCCGCACCTCGGTCGAGGACTCGGCGAGCAGCGCCCGGGCGTACCCGCCGCGCCGGGCGTCGGGCCGCGAGTAGATCGGGCCGTAGCGGACCACGCCCGCGACGGCGGCGGTCCGGCCGAGGATCGCGACGGGCTCGCCGTCGAGCTCCCAGGCCCGCAGCAGGCCGCCGGCGATCTGGCCCCGGACGGAGCGCGAGGCCATCTCCCGGCTGAGCCCGGCGCCGTGCGCGGCCTCCAGGCACCAGTCGGTGAACAGCTCCGCCTCCTCCTCGCGGGCGGCCCTGGACTGCCCGTCCGGGGTCGGCCGGCCGTCGGTGGTGACCGCTCCGTCCAGGCACAGCATCCGCTCGCGGCGGTCGGCCCTGGTCGGCCGGCCGGTGGCCTCGGACCAGGCCGCGGCGAAGGCGGCGGCCGCCGCGTCCGGCCCGATCACGCCGGGCAGGAGGTCGGGCCCGGCGCCCAGTTCGGCGCCGAGCGCGGCCGCGGCGGCCGCCGGCATCCCGCTCAGCACGACCAGGTGCGGCGCCGTGAACGCCGCGACGCCGACCACCGGCGCCGTGTCCGAGGCCGGGTCCTCGACCCGGCTCCAGGCTATCGGCGGGGCGGTCGGCGGGCGGAATTTGGCGCCGGCCAGCATGGTCAGCAGGATGGAATTCTCGACGGGGTTGCCGGCAATCCACCCACCGGTTTCCGAGATGAACTCTTCGGTGTTCCTCGTGGTTTTTACGAACATATCGAAAAAATAGCCCGAGGGTGGATTGCTGGCAATGGGACGAGTGGGAACGGGCCCCGGTGCGTCCGGTTCCGGTCAGTTCCCGGCGGGCCGCCCGGCGCCCGGCCCGCCCTGGCCCGGAGCACCCTGGCCGCCCTGTGCACCGGGACCGCCCTGGCCGCCGCCGGGCCGCCCCATCGTCCCGGCCGTGACGCCGGCCGTCATGCCGCCCTCCAGCCCGAACAGCGAGCCGGTGACGAAGCTGGCCGCGTCGCTGCTGAGGAAGACCACCGCGTTGGCGACCTCCTCCTCGGTCGCGATCCGCCCCAGGGCGGTGGCCGCGCCGGCCCGCTCCAGCGCGCCGGGCTGGCCGCCGACCCGCTGGCGGAAGTCCTCGGTGTCGACCGGGCCGGTGATCAGCGCGTTGACCCGGATGCCCGCCGGGCCGGCCTCCAGCGCGGTGGCCCGGGTCAGGCCGACCACACCGTGCTTGGCCGCGGTGTACGCGCCCAGGCCGAAGGCGGTGCCCTGGACGCCGGCGGTGGAGGCGTTGTTGATGATGCTGCCGCCGCCGCTCGCCCGCATGGCGGCGATCTCGTGCTTCAGCGAGTGGTAGGTGCCGACGAGGTTGACCGCGATCACGGCGGCGAAGGCGTCCGCCGGGACCCGGTCCAGCGGGCCGAACGCCCCGCCGCCGCCGGCGTTGTTGAAGGCGATGTCGAGGCGACCGTGTCGCTCGACCGTGGTACTCACCAGGCGGGCGACGTCATCCTCGACGGTGACGTCGGCGGCGACGAAGTCCGCCTGCCCGCCCTTCTCCCGGATCCGCTCCACCACGGCGTTGCCCAGCTCGGCACGGCGGCCGGAGACCACGACGTGCGCCCCGGCGGCGGCGAGCGCCAGTGCGGCGGCGGCCCCCATGCCCGAGGTAGAACCGGTCACGAGCGCGATCTTCCCCTGGAGTTGGCTCATCGTTAGCTGCCCTTCCGGGCGGCCGCGGCCGCCCTTGACGTTGGCTCTTGACGGCTAATTTTGATTGTATAGTCTATACGAATTCAAGCTCGGAGCAAGGTCTCCGAGTCGGCGGACGCCTCTCAAGGAGTACCCAATGAGCGCCCCGTACGCTGCACCCGCCCCGGAAGTGCCACGTAAAACCTTCTTGACGATCTTTGCTGCCCTGGTGCTTGCCATGTTCCTGGCAGCCCTGGACCAGACGATCGTGGCGACGGCCCTGCCGACCATCGCCGGTGACCTCGGCGGCGTGACCCACCTGGCCTGGGTCATCACCGCCTACATGCTGGCCGCCACCGCGGCCACGCCGCTCTGGGGCAAGCTGGGCGACCTCTACGGCCGCAAGCTGATGTTCCAGTCGGCGATCACCATCTTCCTGCTCGGCTCGGCGCTGTCCGGCCTCTCCGCCAACATCGGCCAGCTGATCGGCTTCCGTACTCTCCAGGGTCTGGGCGCCGGCGGTCTGATGGCGCTGGCCATGGCCCTGATCGCCGAGCTCGTCCCGCCCCGCGAGCGCGGCAAGTGGCAGGGCTACGCGCAGTCCTGCTTCGTGATCGCCGGTGTGGTCGGCCCGCTGATCGGCGGCGCCTTCGTCGACCACCTGTCCTGGCCGTGGATCTTCTACATCAACCTGCCGATCGGCGCGGTCGCGCTGGTGGTCGTCAGCTCGGTGCTGAAGCTGCCGGTCACCAAGCAGAAGAAGAAGCTCGACTACCTGGGTTCGGCGCTGCTCAGCTCCGCCATCGTCGCGATCCTGCTGGTCTCGGTCTGGGCCGGCGACCAGTACTCGTGGGGCTCGGTCCAGATCATCGGCCTGCTGGTGCTCGCCGCGGTGCTGCTGGTCGGCTTCGTCCTGCAGGAGAAGCGGGCCAGCGAGCCGGTCGTCCCGCTGGAGCTGTTCAAGGACCCGGTCATCCTGGTGGCCACCGTCGGCCTCTTCCTCGCCTCGATCTCGCTCTTCGTGGCGACCGTCTACACCCCGCTCTTCCTCCAGGTCGCCAACGGGGACACCGCCACCGAGTCCGGGCTGCTGCTGGTCCCGCTGATGATCGCGACCGTGGTCAGCCTGACGATCTCGGGCAAGGTCGTCGCGGCGACCGGCAAGTACAAGCTGTTCCCGATCGCGGGCCTGCTGATCATGGCGGTCGGCCTGTACCTGATGTCGACCCTCAAGGCGGACTCCTCCCAGGTGGCCGCCGGCGGCTTCCTCGCGGTGTTCGGTATCGGCTTCGGCCTGGTCACCCAGGTGCTCATCGCGGCGGTGCAGAACTCCGTCGAGATGCGCCAGCTGGGTGTGGCGACCGCCGCGGCGAACTTCTTCCGCTCGCTCGGTGGTGCCATGGGTGTGACCGTCTTCGGTGCCATCCTCAACGCCCAGCTGCGCGACCAGCTGCCGAAGAAGGTGCCGGCCGAGGCGCTGGCGCGGCTCGGCACGGACGGTCTGCTGACCTCGCCGGCCAAGGTCCGGGCGCAGGCGCCCGAGGTGCGCGACGGTGTGGCCTCGGCGCTGGCCGAGTCGCTGCACACGGTCTACCTGATCGGCATGGTCATCGCGCTGCTCGGCGCCCTGGTCGTGGTCTTCCTCCAGGAGCGTCCGATGCGGGCGCCGATGGGCGCGCCCGGCGGCAAGGGCCCCGGCGGCCAGGGCGGCCCCGGCGGTCCCGGCGGTCAGCACCAGGGCCAGGGCGGCCCCGGTGGCGGCCAGTGGCAGGGTCAGGGTGGCCAGGGCGGAGGCCAGGGCCAGGGCCAGGGCGCGCCTGCCGGCGGCCAGTGGCAGGGCCAGGGCGAGGGCGCCCCGGCCGGCAAGGGCCAGGGTGCCCCCGCGGCGGGCCAGGGCGGTCAGCCCGGGCACGCCGGTCCCGCGGGCGGACGGCCGGAGACCGCGGCCGGCTGACGGCCGCCGCTCCGCCCCGGTCGACCGACCGGTGTCCGCCCCGACAGCCCCTCCTCCCCCACCGTTACCCCCGGCGGTGGGGGAGGAGGCTTGTCCGGGGCCGGAACTGATCGCACGTCAACACCGGATACGGCTCGAAACGGACGCCGAAAGCCGTCGCGGAGTGAGTGTTCACCCGCTAGGCTGGACGGGCAGTCGGCACCCCGGCCGCGGTGGGGCGGGGTGTCTGGCACGGCCTTCCCCGCCGCACTCCGAGCGCCGGGAGTACCGGCGCGACCAGTCCACCAGGAAGCGGGTCGACTCCATGGCCGACATACCCAGCCGGCGGCGTGCACTCTCCCGGGACCTCCCGCCCGCCGCCGCCCCCGGCATACCCCCGGCGACCAGGATCGGTGTCATAGGTCTTGGCGTCATGGGCGGAGGCATGGCCTCCCGCCTGCTCGACCAGGGCCACCGGATCGTGGTCCACAACCGCACCCCCGAGCGCGCCGCCCCGTTCGCCGCCCGCGGCGCCGTGGTCGCGGCCACCCCGGCCGAACTGGCCGCGCAGGTGGACGTGGTGCTGCTCAGCCTGGCCTCCGAGGCCGCCGTCGAGGAGCAGCTGTTCGGCACCGGAGGGGTGCTGGAGACGCTGCCCGCCCACGGCATCGTGATGGACACCAGCACCGTCTCCCCGGACTTCGCCCGGTCGGTGGCCGAGCGCGTCGCCGGCCGCGGCCGCAGCGCCGTGGACGCCTGCATCATCGGCAACGGCCAGCACGCCAAGGACGGCGAACTGCGCTTCATGGTCGGCGGCTCCGCCGAGACCTTCGAGCGGCTGAGCGCCGTACTGGAGCCGCTCGCCAAGGAGATCCGCCACCTCGGCCCGAGCGGCCTCGGCGCCACCGCCAAGGTGATGCTCAACGTGCTGATGGGCGTCGAGATGCAGGTGCTCGCCGAGTCGGTGACGCTGGCCCAGCGGGCCGGCATCGACCGCGAGCTGGCCCTCTCGATGATCAGCGAGAGCGGCTTCAGCTCGCCCGTGATGAAGTACAAGGCCGGCGTGATGCGCCGCCGGGCCTACGGCGAGCCGCAGTTCCGGCTCGACCTGATGCGCAAGGACCTCCGGCTGGCCACCGCCGAGGCGGGCCGCCTGGGTGTCGCGACCCCGGTCTGCGACGCCACCCACGAGACCCTCGTCGCCGCCGCCGAGGCGGGCCTCGGCGAGCTCGACTGCGCCGCCGTGCTCTCCCACGCGGAGGTCACCGCCGGGCTTCCCGGCACCCCGGACCGTACGTGAACCACTCGCCCTCACCGAGGAGTTGATCCACGTGTCCCAGCCAAGACGGCCCCGGGCGGCCGGTTTCGGCACCGCCCTGGTCGCCCTGTTGACCGCCCTCGTGCTGCTCGCCGCCACCAATGGCGCGGGCGCCGAGGACACCGAGTCCCGCCCCCGCCCCCCGGCCAACTGGAGCGGCTGGCAGTTCGACCAGGCCGGCAGCCGGTTCAACGGCCAGGAGAGCCGGATCACCCCGGCCACCGTCGGCGGCCTCGGCCTCAAGTGGGCCTTCGGCCACGAGAAGGTCCAGGGCGTCTACCTCGGCAGCCAGCCCGCCGTGGTGGACGGCACCCTCTACGTCGGCGGTGCCGAGGGCACCTTCCACGCCATGGACGCGAAGACCGGCGCGGCGCGCTGGACCTTCGACGTCGCCCCGGTGGCCGGCGCCCACTCGGCCACCAACCCGGACCCGGTCCGCAGCAGCCCGGCCGTCGAGGGCAACACCGTCTACTTCGGTGACAACCGCGGCTACCTGTACGCGCTCGACCGCCGCACCGGCGCCCTGCGCTGGTCGCTGAAGCTCGACACCCACCCGCTGGCCCAGATCACCAGCTCGCCGCTGGTCTACAACGGCCAGGTCTACGTGGGTGTGTCCAGCAAGGAGTCGGGTGCCACCTTCGACCTGACCTACCCCTGCTGCACCTTCCGCGGCTCGGTGGTCGCCGTCAACGCGTACACCGGACAGCTGAGCTGGCGGCACTGGACCACCCCGCAGCCGCAGCAGGTCGGCACCTGGCCCAACGGCGCGGCCCGCTACGAGCCCTCCGGCGTCGCCGTGTGGAGCTCCCCGGTGGTCGACCGGGAGACCGGCACCATCTACGTCGGCACCGGCCAGAACTACACCGGCGCGGCCGGCGACACCGACTCGGTGCTCGCCCTGGACGCCCGCAACGGCAACGTGCGCTGGCGCTCCCAGGAGGTCTTCCCGGACACCTTCACCGTCGCCTGCGGCATCGCCGGGGCCGACGCCTACTGCCCGAGCAAGGCCAACGGCACCGACCACGACTGGGACTTCGGCGCCAGCGCCAACGTCTTCAGCATCGGCAACCGCCGGGTGATCGGCATCGGCCAGAAGAACGGCATCTACCACGTCTACGACGCGCTGACCGGCGCCAAGGTCTGGGACCGCGCGGTGGTCGCCGACCCCAACACCAAGGGCGGCAGCTCCGGCATCCAGTGGGGCACCAGCTACGACGGCACCCGGCTCTACGTCGCCACCTGGTTCGCCAACCCGGGCACCCTGTACGCGCTCGACCCGGCGACCGGGGCGATCCTCTGGCAGACCGAGAGCCCGGCCGACGGCTGCCAGTGGGGCGGCGCGGCCGCCAACCCCGAGCTGTGCCAGCGGGCCTTCACCCCCGCGGTGACCGCCACCCGCGGCCTGGTCTACGAGGGCGGCGCCGACGGCAAGATGCGCGTCTTCTCGGCCACCACCGGCGCGGTGCTCTGGCAGTACGACGTGGTCCGCGACTTCACCACCGTCAACGGTGTGCCGGGGCA
Source organism: Kitasatospora purpeofusca (assembly GCF_000718025.1). Classification (GTDB taxonomy): domain Bacteria; phylum Actinomycetota; class Actinomycetes; order Streptomycetales; family Streptomycetaceae; genus Kitasatospora; species Kitasatospora purpeofusca. The sequence goes on along the minus strand of NZ_JODS01000025.1, from coordinate 32,060 downwards.
CGGCACGGCGCTCTCCGGTGGCGGCGGCGCGGTGGTCGCGGACGGCATGCTCTACGTCCAGGCCGCGTACTACCCGCAGTACCCGAGCAATGCGGGCGGCGTTCTGCTCGCCTTTTCCCTACCGTAGGACCCGTCGGCGTAGCGAAGGTCAACTCACGGCCGGCGGCAACCAGTTGCCGCCGGCCCCGGCAAGGAGGAAATTATGGAGATCGTCGTGGTGGGAGCGGCCGGTCGGACCGGACGGCTGCTCGTCGAGAAGGCCCTGGAGAACAAGCACAGCGTCACCGCGCTGCTGCGCGACCCGGCCAAGCTGCCGCTCGAGCACGAGCGGCTGAGCAAGGTCCGCGCGGACGTGTTCGACGTGGAGTCGCTGACCGGCCCGCTGGCCGGCAAGGACGCCGTGGTGATCGCGCTGGGGGTGACCACCCGCACCACGACCACGGTGTTCTCCGAGGGCGCGCGCAACGTCATCGCCGCCGCCCGGGCGGGCGGGGTGCGCCGACTGGTCACCATGTCCTCGGCGGGCCTGGAGACCAAGCACCTGCCGGCGATGCAGCGCTTCGTCGCCGAGTTCGTGGTGGACCGGGTCTACCGGAACATCCACCTGGACCTGGCCCGGATGGAGGACGAGGTCGAGGCCAGCCCGCTGGACTGGACGATCGTCCGGGTTCCGATGCTGACCGACGGTCCGGCCACCCCCAACTACCAGGCGGTGGTGGGCGGCCACATCGCGAAGGCGTCGCGCATCGCGCGGGCGAACGTCGCGGACTACATCGTCACCCATCTGGATGACACGGCCACCTACGGCCGGCGCGTCGAGGTGGCCAACTGATGACCCCCGGCGGGGGCCGGCCCGCCCGCGGCACGTCCGCGGCGCGGGCCGGCCACCGGCCGGCCGCCCGCCGCCGGGGCCGACCGGGCCTGACCGGGTCCGACCGGGCCGACCGGGCCTGACTGATCCGACCGAGGCCGTCCGAGGCCGACCAAGGCCGATCGAGGGGGAAACGCACCGTGAACATCGTCGTCTTCGGCGCGACCGGTGGCACCGGCCGCCACTTCCTGGAGCTGGCCGCCGAGGCCGGGCACTCCACCGTCGCCTTCGCCCGCGACCCGCTGGCCCTGGCCGACGCCCGCCCCAGCACCATCCGGCAGGGCGACGTCCTCGACCCGGACGCGGTGGCCCGCGCCGTCGAGGGCGCGGACGCGGTGGTCTCCGCGCTCGGCATCGGCTACAGCCGGGCCGCCACCACCGTCTACTCGGCCGGCACCGACCACATCCTCAAGGCCATGCGCGCCACCGGCGTCTCCCGGGTCGTGTGCGTCTCCACCACCAGCATGAGCCCGGTGCCCTGGCGCGCCGCCCCGTTCCAACGGGCCCTCACCTCCTGGGTGCTGCACCCGATGCTCCGCCGGCCGTACGCCGACATGGCGCGAATGGAGCGGTTCCTGCTGGAGGACACCGAGCTGGACTGGACGCTGGTCCGGGCCGCCCGGCTCACCGGCGGCCGGGCCCGGGGCCGCTACCGCACGGCGGTCGGCCGCCGGCTGCCCGGGGCCTGGTCGATATCCCGCGCCGACCTCGCGCACTACCTGCTCGCCGCGCTCCAGGAGCCGGCCGCGCGGCGCGAGGTCGTGGAGATCGCCTACTGACCGCCCGCCCGCCGCCGGTCCGTAGCCCACCCGCGGCCCGTGCGCAGCCCGTCCGGCGCCCGTTCGCCGAACGATCCCGGCCGTCGGCCGCCCGCGCGCCGCGCCGCCCGTACTCAACGAGCGGTACGGCCGGCTACTCCCGCCGTGCGATGCCCCGCCCACCCCGGCCGGGCAGAGTAGGGGGTGATCCCGTGGATCACCCAAGCCGTGGGCCGGCGGCCGTACACCATCCACCCGGTGGCCGCCGGCCCGTGGCCCGCGTCGCCCCTCGCCCTCCGGAGCACAAGCCGATGCCCACACCTCCTGGTCCGCCCGCCGCCGACACCCCCGAGGCCCCGACGGCCCCCGCCGGGACCCCGGCCGGCCGCGCCGACCGCGCCGCCGACCGGCCGGAGCCCCCGGCCGGCCTCGCCGGGCGCCTGCGCCTGCCCAAGCACGCCCGCCGGGTCTGGTTGACCGTGCACGTCGCCTGCTCGGTCGGCTGGCTCGGCCTGACCGCCGGTGTGCTCGCCCTCGGCATCGCCGGCCGCTTCTCCGACAACCCGGACACCGTGCGCGCCGCCTACCTGGCGCAGGAGATCTTCGCCGACTGGCTGCTGATCCCGATCAGCCTGCTCTCGCTGCTCTCCGGCGTGCTGCTGTCCCTCGGCACCACCTGGGGCCTGCTGCGCTACCGCTGGGTCGCCACCAAGTTCTGGCTCACCCTGGCCGCCACCCTGGCCTCGATCTTCGCCCTGCGCGCCTTCATCCACGACGCGGCCGGCCAGGTCGCGGCCGGCACCGTCCCGCCGGACGGCCGCTCGCCGCACGTGCTGGTGATCGCGCCCTCGGTGGCCCTGACCATCTACCTGACCGCCACCGTGCTCTCCGTGGTCAAGCCCTGGGGCATGACCAAGCGGGGGAAGCGGCTGGCCGCCGAGGCCCGCGCCGCGCGCATCGACCGGGCCGCGGGCGCGGCGCCGGGGCGGTGACCGTTACCCGTTCATGAGCACCGACCACGTGAGCACAGGCCACGATCCCTATCCCGGACCGCCGTGGACCAGACCCTCCTGGACCAGGCTCTCCGCCCTCCTGGTGGCCCTGGTCCAGGTGGTCGGCTCCACCGCCGCCGCCCGCCAGCAGACCGACCGGGCCGCGCTCGACGCGGTCGGCTACGCGCTGCTGCTGCTCGGGCCCGCCCTGCTGCTCCTGCGCGACCGCTTCCCCGGCCCGGTGGTGGCCGGCGTCACCGCCGTCACCGTCGGCTACCTGCTGGCCGGCTACCCGTACGGCCCGGTGTTCTTCAGCCTCGCCGTCGCCGTGTACGGCGCGCTCGCCCGCGGCCGCCGCCGGTGGGCCTGGATCTCGCTCGGCGGCGGCTACCTGATCCACCTGGCCAGCTCCCACCTGCTGCCGAACGACTGGCAGCGCGCCCCCGGACCCGGCCCCAGCTGGTGGCAGGAGGCCGGGGCGGCGGCCTGGCTGCTGCTGATCCTGGCCGGCGCCGAGATCATGCGCTCGCGCGGCGAGCAGCTCGCCGCCCGCCGGCTGGCCCGGCGCCAGGCCGAGGAGAACCGCGCCGCCGAGGAGCGGCTGCGGATGGCCCGCGAACTCCACGACATCCTGGCCCACTCCATCTCGGTGATCCACCTCCAGGCCGGGGTGGCCCTGGAGCTCATCGACGAGCACCCGGACCAGGTGCGGGCCGCGCTGACCGTCATCAAGGCGACCAGCAAGGAGGCGCTCGGCGAGGTCCGCCAGGTGCTCGGCACCCTGCGCGGCCCGGACGGCCAGGCCCCGCGCACCCCCGCCCCGGGCCTCGCCCGGCTGCCCGAACTCGTGACCCAGGCCGGCCACGCCGGGCTCACCGTCACCGTCGACACGGTCGGGACCGCCCGGCCGCTGCCCGCCCAGGTGGAGCTGGCCGCGTTCCGGATCGTCCAGGAGGCGCTGACCAACGTCATCCGCCATTCGGCCGCGCGGAGCGCCACCGTTCTGATGGACTGGTCCTCCCCGGCGGGGCTGCTGCTCCGGGTGGACGATCCGGGCCCGGCCGCCGGCGGTGACGGCGGCGGCTCCGGCAACGGCCTGGTCGGCATGCGCGAGCGGGCCGCGGCCTTCTCCGGCGAGCTGACCACCGGTCCGCACGGTGGCGGCTTCCGGGTCCGGGCCTGGCTGCCCGACCCCGCGGGGGCGGGCACGGCGAGCGAGGGGAAGCGGACGGGATGATCCGAGTACTGCTGGCGGACGACCAGGTCCTGGTCCGGGCGGGGTTCCGGGCCCTGCTCGACGCCCAGCCCGACATCGAGGTGGTCGGCGAGGCGGACGACGGCGGGGCGGCCGTCCGGCTGGTGGAGGAGCTGCGGCCGGACGTCGTGCTGATGGACATCCGGATGCCCGGCACCGACGGCCTGGAGGCCACCCGGCTGATCTGCTCCCGGCCCGAGCTCTCCGCCGTCCGGGTGGTGGTGCTGACCACCTTCGAGATGGACGAGTACATCTTCGAGGCGCTGCGGCTGGGCGCGGCCGGCTTCCTCGCCAAGGACACCGAACCGGCCGACCTGCTGCGCGCCGTCCGGGTCGCCGCGGTCGGCGACTCCCTGCTCTCCCCGGGCGTGACCCGTCGGGTGATCGACGAGTTCGCCAGCCGCTCCCGGGAGCCCTCCGCCGGCGGGCAGCTGCTGGACGCGCTCACCGACCGGGAGCGCGAGGTGCTCACCCTGGTCGGCATGGGCCTGAGCAACGACGACATCGCCCGCCGCCTGGTGGTCAGCCCGCTCACCGCGAAGACCCACGTCAGCCGCGCCATGGTGAAGCTCGGCGTCCGCGACCGCGCCCAGCTGGTCGTCCTCGCCTACGAGTCCGGCCTGGTCCGCCCCGGCTGGCTCTAGGGCCCGTCTTCAAACCCGCGCCTGCGGGGCGACGCCGGGGCACGCACCTCGACGGCTTCTCGTCGGTCGCCGATGCTCCGCATGGACTCCCTCCTCGGCACCGCCGATGCACGCACCCCAACGCCGCCCCGCCCGCCCTCCGGGCGGACGGCGGGGGTTTGAAGACGGGCCCTAGAGGCAGGTCTGCGCCGGCCGGCCGCAGCGGCGGCCACCCGGGAGCAGTGCGGTCCCCGGGGCGTACTCCCGGTGTCGTACCCGCGGTGCCGCTCCCCGGAGGACGCGGCGGACCCCCCTTCGGCGAGAAGCTCGTGGTGGCCTCGGAGACCGTCCGGGGCCGGCGCGGCCCCCGTCCCAACGTGCGGGGCACACCGAGGAGTTGACCGACATGCAGAGCACCGCACTGCTCGCCGACGCTTACTGCCGGGAGGGTTGGGGTCCCTGGAACGGGGGCGGCCCCGGTCCGTGGTTCCTGCTCTTCCCGCTGTTCTGGCTGATCGTCCTGGTCACCGTGTTCACCGTCTTCCGCCGCCGCGGCTTCGGCCGGCGCGGGCCGTGGGGCCCGCCGTGGGCCGGCGGCCAGTGGGGCGGCCCCTGGGGCGGCGGCCCGGGCTGGCGCGGCGGTCCGTGGGGCGGCGGCGGCACCGAGGCCCCGCTGGCGAGCCTGGCCCGCCGGTACGCCGACGGTGAGCTGACCGAGGAGGAGTACCGCACCCGTAGGGACACCCTGCTGGAGCACTTCCAGGGCCCGGACGACACCAAGCCGGGTCAGGGCGGTACCAAGTGACCACCATCCCGGTCCTCGAACTGGTCGAAACCGACCGGATGGCCGCCCGGGTGGCCGACGCGGTCAAGGTCTACGGGGTCGGACGCACCGAGGTGCGCGCCCTGGACCACGTGACCGTCGGCTTCCCGGCCGGCCGGCTCACCGCGATCATGGGGCCGTCCGGCTCCGGCAAGTCCACCCTGCTGCACTGCGCGGCGGGCCTGGACCGGCTGACCGCCGGCACCGCGATGATCGGTGACACCGAGCTGGAGAACCTCAACGACCGCAGGCTGACCCTGCTGCGCCGGGAGCGGATCGGCTTCGTCTTCCAGTCCTTCAACCTGGTGCCGGTGCTGACCGCCCGGGAGAACATCACGCTGCCGGTCGACCTGGCCGGCGGCGAGGTGGACCGGGAGTGGGTGGAGACCCTGATCGACGCGGTCGGCCTGCGGGACCGGCTGGAGCACCGGCCGACCGAGCTGTCCGGCGGCCAGCAGCAGCGGGTCGCGCTGGCCCGGGCGCTGGCCGGCCGTCCGGAGGTGGTCTTCGCGGACGAGCCGACCGGCAACCTGGACTCCCGGACCGGCGCCGAGGTGCTGGAGCTGATGCGCCGCGCGGTGGACGAGATGGGCCAGACGGTGGTCATGGTCACCCACGACCCGACCGCTGCCGGCTACGCGGACGAGGTGCTGTTCCTCGCCGACGGCCGGCTGGTGGACCGGATGGAGCGGCCCACCCCGGCCGGGGTGCTGGACCGGATGAAGGACTTCGACCGTGCCCCCGCGGCAGCCCTGGGAGGCGCGGGGTCATGAGCAGTGCGACCGCCACCCTTCGGATCAGTCTGCGCTCGCTGGCCGCGCACAAGCGCCGGCTGGCCGGGACGTTCACCGCGATCCTGCTCGGGGTGAGCTTCCTGACCGGCACCCTGGTGCTCGGCGACACCCTGCGCGGCAGCTTCGACACCCTGTTCGCCGATGCCAACCGCGGCACCGACGCGGTGGTGCGCAGCGCCGACGTGATGGACACCGAGAACACCTTCGGCGGCGTCCGCGCCCCGGTGGACCTCGCGCTGGCGGACCAGCTGCGCCAGGTGCCCGGGGTCGCGGCGGCCGAGCCGGCCATCCAGGGCTCCGGCCAGCTGATCGGCAAGAACGGCAAGGCGGTGGGCGGCCAGGGGCCGCCCACGCTGGCCGGTTACTGGCAGCCGGACAGCGGGCTCAACCCGTACCGGCTGGCCGAGGGCCGGGCGCCGCAGCAGCCGGGGGAGGCGGTGATCAACCGGGGCGCGGCCAAGGCCGGTGAGCTGAAGATCGGCGACTCGACCATCCTGCGCGCCCCCGACCCGGTGTCGGTGACGATCGTCGGCATCGCGACCTTCGGCGCCTCGGCCGACGGCATGGGCCAGAACACCTACACCGGGCTGACCCTCGCGGACGCCGAGCGCTACCTGACCCCGAAGGGGCAGGGCCAGGCCACCTCGATCCAGTTCCGGGCCTCGGGCGGCGTCTCCCAGCAGGAGCTGGTGACGGCGCTGACGGCGAAGCTGCCGGCCGGGCTGGAGGCGGTGACCGGGACGAAGGTCTCGGAGGAGGCCACCGCGCAGGTGTCCAGCCGCTTCCTGACCATGTTCACCACCCTGCTGCTGGTCTTCGCGGGCATCGCCCTGCTGGTGGCGACCTTCACCATTCACAACACCTTCGCCATCGTGGTGGCGCAGCGCACCAGGGAGAACGCGCTGCTCCGGGCGCTGGGCGCGGCCCGCGGCCAGGTACTGGGGGCGACCCTGGCGGAGGCGGTGGTGGTCGGGCTGGCGGCCTCGGCGGCCGGAGTGCTCGGCGGGATCGGGATCGCGGCCGGGCTGACGTCGCTGTTCAAGGTGATCGGCTTCAGCCTGCCGACCGGCAGCCTGGTGATCGGCGCGGTCTCGGTGGCCCTGCCGCTGCTGGTGGGCACGGTCACCGCGGTCGGCTCGGCGGTCGCGCCGGCCGTGCGGGCGGGCCGGACGGCGCCGCTGGCCGCGATGCGGGCGGTGGCGGTGGACGGCGCGGCCGACGGCCGGGCCGGGCGGGTCCGCTGGACCGCCGGTGCGCTGCTGGTCGCGGCCGGGGTGGCCGCCACGGTGGTCGGCGCCACGGACGGCCCCTCGGTGGGGCTGACCGCGGGCGGCGCGGTGGCGACGCTGCTCGGTGTGGTGGTGCTCGGCCCGGTGTTCGCGACCTTCGTGGTGCGGCTGCTGGGTGCGCCGCTGCCGCGGCTGCGCGGGATGCCGGGCGTGCTGGCGCAGCGCAACGCGACCCGCAATCCGAAGCGCACGGCCGCGACGGCCAGCGCGCTGATGGTCGGGGTCACGGTGGTCTCGCTGTTCACCGTCTTCGGCGCCTCGATCAAGGCGACCATGGACGACACGGTGAGCCGGACCTTCGCCGGGGATCTCGCGATCTCCACCGGCGGCTTCCGGGCCGGTGCGCTCAGCCCGAAGCTGGCGGACGCGGTGGCCGGTCTGCCGGAGGTGCGGCAGAGCGTGGGCCTGGGCCGGGGTGTGGCGCGGGTGGACGGCCACGGCCGGACCCTGGACGTCACCGACCCGACCCGGCTGGCCGGGATCGTGGACCTCGGCCGGGTGGACGGTTCGCTCCAGTTGGGCACCGACGGCCTGGCGGTGTCCAGGTCGGAGGCGGAGAAGCAGGGCTGGCAGGTGGGCACGACCGTGCCGGTGCGGTTCAGCGACGGTGCCGAGGCGCCGTTCACGGTGAAGGCGCTGTACCAGGGCAGTGAGCTGGCCGGCGACTACCTGGTCACCCGGGAGGCGTGGGCCCCGCACAAGGGCCAGGACTCCGACTCGCTGGTGGCGGTGGCGCTGAAGGACGGGGTCTCGCTGTCGGCCGGCAAGGCGGCGGTGACGGCGGCGGCGGTGCCGTTCGGCGACCCGAAGGTGCAGACCCGGGCGGAGTACGCGAAGGACTCGGCCTCGGTGGTCGACATCATGCTCTCGGTGGTCTACGCGCTGCTGGCGCTGGCGGTGCTGATCGCGCTGCTGGGGATCGCCAACACGCTGACCCTGGCGGTCCACGAGCGGACCAGGGAGCTGGGCCTGCTGCGGGCGGTCGGCCAGACCCGGAGCCAGTTGCGCGCGATGGTGCGCTGGGAGTCGGTGCTGGTGGCGATGTTCGGCACGATCGGCGGCCTGGGCCTGGGGTCGTTCCTGGGCTGGGCGCTGGTCCGGGCGGCGGACACCGAGGGGACGGGCAGCTTCGCCGTCCCGCCGCTCCAGCTGTCCGTGGTGCTGGTGGCCGGGCTGGTGGCGGGTGCGGTGGCCGGTCTGCGGCCGGCCCGCCGGGCGGCCCGGCTGGACATCCTGCGGGCGATCGCGGCCGGCTGACGGCCGCCGCCGCGCACACCGGAGCCCGGGCCCCCCGACCAACGGGGCACGGGCTCCGGACGTGTGCGCGCTGCGGGACTCAGGCTGCGGCGGGCAGCTCGTCCAGGCCCTGCTGGACCAGCGCGGCCAGGCGGTCCAGGGCCTCGTCGGCGCCCTCGGCGTCGGAGGCCAGCACGACCTCGTCGCCGCCCTGCGCGCCGAGCGCGAGCAGGCCGAGCATGGAGCCGGCGTTGACCGGGTTGCCGCCCGGCTTGGTGATGGTGATCGGCACGCCGGTGGCCGCGACGGCCTTGACGAAGACGGAGGCGGGACGGGCGTGCAGGCCCTCGGCCCAACCGATGGTGACGCGGCGCTCTGCCATGAGACGTGCCTTTCCGGTGAAGCTGGTCATGGCCGCGATGGGGGGAACGGCCATGTTGTCTAGACCAGTGTTGCATGCAGCCGACCCCTGCGAGCCGCCGCGTTCGGGACTTGTGATTGTTTCTTTCAGAGCCATAAACGGCGCATAATCCCCGTTCAGAGGCCCTGCCCACCCTGCCGCGAACGCACGCCCGGCGCCATTCGGCCCGCCGCCGGATAACCTGGCGATCGTGGACGACTCCGCGGCACCGCACCCCGAGCAGGACCCGACGCCCGCCCGGACGGCGGCCCGCCAGGACCGCGCCCCGGCTCTCCCGGACTACCCCCAGCACTGGGAGGCCGACGTCCTGCTGCGCGACGGCGGCACGGCCCGGATCCGCCCGATCACCCCGGCGGACGCGGGCCGTCTGGTCGAGTTCTACGAACAGGTGTCGGACCAGTCCAAGTACTTCCGCTTCTTCGCGCCCTACCCCCGGCTCTCCGACAAGGACGTCCGGCGCTTCACCCACCACGACTTCGTCCACCGGGTAGGCCTCGCCGTCGTCGTCCGCGACCGCTTCATCGCCACCGTCCGCTACGACCGGATCGACGCCGACGGCCGCCCCTCGGAGACCGGCACCGACGCCGAGGTCGCCTTCCTGGTCCAGGACGCCCACCAGGGCCGGGGCGTCGCCTCCGCGCTGCTGGAGCACATCGCCGCGGTCGCCCAGGAACGCGGCATCCGCCGTTTCCAGGCCGAGGTGCTGCCGGAGAACCGCAAGATGGTGAAGGTCTTCACCGACGCCGGCTACGTCCAGCGCCGCAGCTTCGCCGACGGCGTGGTGCACCTGGAGTTCGACCTCGAACCCACCGCCGCCTCGCTCGCCGTCATGCGGGCCCGCGAGCACCGCGCCGAGGCCCGCTCGGTGCAGCGGCTGCTCACCCCGCGCTCGGTCGCCGTGATCGGCGCCTCCCGCAACCCGCAGACCGTCGGCCGGACCCTGCTGCGCGACCTGCTCACGGGCTTCGCCGCCGCCGACCGCCCGGTGTACGCGGTGAACCGCAACGCCCCGCCCGGCACCGAGCTCGACGGCCTCCCGGTTCACCGCTCGGTCCTGGAGATCCCCGGCCCGGTCGACCTCGCCGTGATCGCCGTGCCCGCCTCCGCGGTGCCCCAGGCGGTCGCCGAGTGCGGCGCGCACGGCGTCCAGGGCCTGGTGGTGGTCACCGCCGGCTACGCCGAGACCGGCCCCGAGGGCCGCGACCGCCAGCGCGCCCTGGTCCGCCAGGCCCGGGCGGCCGGCATGCGGGTGATCGGCCCCAACGCCTTCGGCCTGATCTCCACCGACCCGGAGCACCCGCTGAACGCCTCGCTCGCCCCGGTGCTGCCCGCCCGGGGCACCTTCGGCGTCTTCTGCCAGTCCGGCGCGATCGGCGTCGCCCTGCTGGAGGCCGGCCACCGGCGCGGCCTCGGGGTCTCCTCCTTCGCCTCGGTCGGCAACCGCGCCGACGTCTCCGGCAACGACTTCCTCCAGTACTGGGCCGAGGACCCGGCCACCGAGGTCGTCCTGCTCTACCTGGAGTCCTTCGGCAACCCCCGCAAGTTCACCCGGATCGCCCGCCGGCTCGCCCAGGCCAAGCCGGTGGTCGTGGTCAAGGGCGCCCGCCACACCGGCAGCCTGCCGCCTGGCCACGCCGTCCCGGCCACCGCCACCGGCCTGCGGGACGCCACCGTCGACGCCCTCTTCCAGCAGGCCGGCGTCACCCGGGTGGAGACCATCACCGAGCTGTACGACACCGGCGACCTGCTCGCCCACCAGCCGCTGCCGCCCGGCGACCGGGTCGCCGTGGTCGGCAACTCCGACTCGCTGGGCCTGCTCACCCACGACGCCTGCCTCTCGGCCGGCCTGCGCCCGCGCACCCCGGTCGACCTCACCACCGCCGCCACCGGCGAGAACTTCCGGATCGCCCTGGACACCGCGCTCACCGACCCCGGGGTGGACGCGGTGATCGCCGTCGCCATCCCGCCGATCGGCAGCCAGTCCTGGGGGCCCCGCCCGGCCGGCCGGCCCGCCGGCCCCACCGGCCCCGAGGTGGGCTCCGACGATCCGGAGATCGCCGCCGCCCTGCTCGCCGCCGGCGAGCGCGCCCGGGCCGCCGGCAAGCCGCTGCTCCTCGCCCACCTGGCCCTCACCGACCTGCCGGACCGGCTGCGCCCCGGCGGCATCCCCTCCTACCCCGCCCCCGAGCGGGCGGTCCGGGCCCTCGCGCACGCCGTCCACTACGCCGACTGGCGCCGCCGGATGGCCGAGGCCGAGGAGACGGCCAGGGTCCCCGAACTCGACCGGATCGACGAGGCGGGCGCCCGCGCCCTGGTCGACGCCGCGCTCTCCACCCGCCCCGCGGTCGCCGCCCGCACCCAGCCCGGCGGGGCGCGGATCACCCTGCCCGACCCCGAGGCGGCCGCCCTGCTCGCCCGCTACGGCATCGACGTCTCGCCGACCCTGCCCGCCCCGGACGAGGAGAGCGCGGTGCGGGCAGCCGCGGCCCTCGGCTACCCGGTCGCGCTCAAGGCCACCGCCCCGCACCTGCGCCACCGCCCCGACCTGGGCAGCGTCCGGCTCGACCTGACCGGCGAGGCCGGACTGCGCCACGCGCACCGCGAGCTGGACGAGCTGCTCGGCGGAGCCGCCCAGGCCGCGCTGGTGGTCCAGCGGCTCGCCCCCCGCGGCGTGGACACCGTGATCGGCGCCACCGTCGACCCGGCGGTCGGCGCGATCCTCTCCTTCGGTCTGGCCGGCGCCCCCGCCGAACTGCTGGGCGACGTCGCCCACCGACTGGTTCCGGCCACCGACCAGGACGTCGCCTCACTCGTCCGCGAGGTCAGGGCGGCCCCGCTGCTGTTCGGCTGGCGGGGCGCCGAGGCGGTCGACACCGACGCCCTGGAGGAGCTGCTGCTGCGGGTGTCCCGGCTGGTGGACGACCTGCCGGAGGTCGCCTCGGTGGACCTCGAACCGGTGGTCGTCGCCCCGCACGGACTGGCGATCCTGGGGGCGCGCGTACGCATCGCGCCCCTGCCGGTCCGCAGTGATCTGGGCCCGCGCGCCATGAGCACGCTGTAACCTTCCTTGGTTGCGTCCGGACCCGGGCGCCGTTGTCCGAAGCTCGGCGCCGTGCCGCCCGCTTCGTCGGGGGACCATGCCAGGATGGAGTTATGGCGAAGACCGGTACCACCACCACACAGGACCTGCGCTCGGCGATCGAGCGCAGCGGCTACTACCCGGCCCTGGTGTCCGAGGCGGTCGAGTCCGCGGTGGGTCCCGAGCCGATCAGCTCCTACCTGGTGCACCAGGAGACCACCTTCGACGCCAACGAGGTCCGCCGGCACGTCACCGTCCTGGTGCTGACCCCGACCCGCTTCGTGGTCAGCCACACCGACGAGCAGACGGGGGACGGCAGCAGCCCCGCCGTCCCGCTCGCCACCACCTCCACCGAGAGCGTCCGGCTGGACCGGATCAACTCCGTGGTGGTCAGCCGGATGGTCGCCAACCCGGAGACCTACACCCCGGGCACGCTGCCCCGCGAGGTGGTGCTGACCATCGGCTGGGGCGCCGTCCAGCGGCTCGACCTCGAACCGGCCGGCTGCTCCGACCCGAACTGCGAGGCGGACCACGGCTACACCGGCTCCGCCACCGCCGACGACCTGTCCCTGCGGGTCAGCGAGGCCGGCGACGGACCGGAGACGGTGGCCCAGGCCCTGATCTTCGCCCGCGCCCTCTCCGAGGCGACCGTCACCAGCGGCCCCCGGGTCTGACCCCACCCCGCGTCGCCCCACCGACCCGCACGGACCCGCACAACCCCGAACAGACCCGCAGCACCGCGCCGACCGGCGCCGCCCCGCACGGTCGCGCGCCGACCGCCGCCCCGCCGCCGTCCGGACACCGCCCGCCACGGGTCCGGACCGCTCCGGCCAGCCAGGAAGCCACCCCCGCCACCATGCCCTTCGCCCCCGACGGCCACGACGCCTTCGAGCTCCTCGACCCCGCCACCGCGCCCGCGCCGCCCTACGGCAGCGGCTCGCTCAGCGACCTGCTGCCCTCGGTGGCCGCCGGCCTCGGCGTGCCCGGCTTCAGCACCGCGCTGCCGCTCGCGCCCGCCGACCGCGCGGTGGTCTTCCTGGTCGACGGCCTGGGCTGGGAGCTGCTGCTGCGCCACCCCGAGTACGCGCCGTTCCTCACCTCGCTGACGGCCGGCTCGCTCGGCGGCACCGGCCGGCCGCTGACCGCGGGCTTCCCGTCCACCACCGCCACCTCGCTGGCCTCGGTCGGCACCGGCACCCCGCCCGGTCTGCACGGCCTGGTCGGCTACACGGTGGCGGTGCCCGGCGCCGGGCACCTGATGAACCAGTTGCGCTGGCAGCCGCCGACCGACCCGGCCGCCTGGCAGCCGTACCCCACCGTCTTCCAGCAGGTGCACGCCGCCGGGGTGGCCACCGCCCAGGTGTCCTCCCCGCTGTTCGCGCAGACCCCGCTCACCCGGGTCGCGCTCTCCGGCGGCACCTTCCTCGGCCGCACCACCGGTGAGGAGCGGATGGACCGGGCCGCCGCCTGGCTCGCCGAGCACGACCGCGCGCTCGTCTACACGTACGTCAGCGAACTCGACGGCGCGGGCCACCGCTTCGGGGTGGACTCGGACGAGTGGCGGATGACCCTGGACGCCGTCGACCGGCTGGCCCGCCGGCTGGCCGAACAGCTGCCCCCGCGCTCGGTGATGTACGTCACCGCCGACCACGGCATGATCGACATCGCCCCCGAGGACCGGATCGACTTCGACGAGGACTGGGAGCTCGGCGCCGGCGTCGCCCTGCTCGGCGGCGAGGGCCGTGCCCGCCACGTCTACGCCGTCCCCGGCGCCGCCGCCGACGTCCACACGGTCTGGAGCGAGGTGCTCGGCGACCGGATGTGGGTGGCCACCAGGGACCAGGCGATCGAGGCCGGCTGGTTCGGCCCCGCCGTGGACGACCGGGTCTACCACCGGATCGGCGACGTGGTCGCCGCCGCCCGTGACGACATCGCGGTCGTCGCCTCCCGCAACGAGCCCGGCGAGTCCGCGATGATCGGCCTGCACGGTTCGATGACCCCGGTCGAGCAGTTCGTGCCGCTGCTCGAATTCCGCCGCTGAACTCCCTCGATGCGAAAGGCATTTGCACCACCCATGGCTGAACTGGTGTTCTTCTCCGGCACGATGGACTGCGGGAAGTCGACCCTCGCGCTCCAGATGGACCACAACCACGCCGCCCGCGGCCGGCAGGGGATCATCCTCACCCGCAACGACCGGGCCGGTGCGGCCACCATCTCCAGCCGGCTCGGCCTGCGCGCCGACGCGGTCGAGGTGGCCGACGAGTTCGACTTCCACGCCCATGTGGTGCAACGGCTCTCGGCCGGCGGCCGGGTGGACTACCTGATCTGCGACGAGGCCCAGTTCTTCGACCCCGGGCAGATCGACCAGCTCGCCCGGGTGGTCGACGAACTCGACATCGACGTCTACACCTTCGGCATCACCACGGACTTCCGCACCCGGCTCTTCCCCGGCTCCCAGCGGCTGATCGAACTCGCCGACCGGGTCGAGGTGCTCCAGGTCGAGGCGCTCTGCTGGTGCGGCGCCCGGGCCACCCACAACGCCCGCACCGTCGGCGGGGTCATGGTGGTCGAGGGCGCGCAGGTCGTCATCGGTGACATCTCGGTCCGCGAGGACGAGGTCGGCTACGAGGTGCTCTGCCGCCGCCACCACCGCCGCCGCCTGACCGCGGCCACCGCCCGCGCCGCCGTGCTCTCCCCGGACGTCCTCCCCTTCGAGGAGCAGCAGGCCTGAGCCGCGGCGTCAGCCCGCCTGCAGCACCGAGAAGTGCCCGCCGCGCGGGTCCGCCAGCCGGGCCGCCCGGCCGCGCGGCGTCCCCTGCGGTGCCACCAGCACCCGGCCGCCCAGCTCGGCCGCCCGCCGGGCCGTCAGATCGACGTCGGCCACCGCGAAGTGGGTGCGCCAGCGCGGCGGGTGGCCGCGCAGCTCGGCGCCGCGCCGGATCCCCGCGACCGGCCGACCGCCGACCAGCAGCGCCGACCCGCCCTCGGCCTCGGCCACCGGAACCCCGAGCACCGCGCGGTAGAAGCCGGCCGCGCCGTCCGCGTCCGGGGTGAGCAGCTCCGTCCAGGCCGGTCCGCCCGGCCCCGGCCCGGTCTCCCGGCCGAGGTGCTCCTCGCCCTGCCAGAGTCCGAACACCGCGCCGGAGACGTCGGCCGCGATCGCCAGGCGCCCGGCCCGCTCCGCCTGGAGCGGCCCGACCGCGACCGTGCCGCCGCACTCCCGCACCAACTGGGCCGCGCGGTCCGCGTCGTCCACGGCGAAGTAACTGGTCCACTGCACCGGGAAGCCGTCCACCGCGGACACCCCGAGCCCGGCCACCGGCTCCTCGCCGAGGCGGGCCCGGACGTACTCGCCGAGCTGCGCCGGCCCCGGGGCGAAGGTCCAGCCGAGCAGTTCGCCGTAGAAGGCCCGGGCACCGGGCAGGTCGTCGGTCATCAGGCTGACCCAGCACGGGGTGCCCTGGGCCAGCCGGAGTGTCAGCGCGGGCATGACAGGTCTCCTCAACGGGCGGTCGGCGCACGAAACGGCGCAGTGAGGGTGATGCTTCCACCGTGGCGCTCGTCGAACCCTCGGGCCGCGCGGAAAATCCGGCAAAGAGCGCACAAAGAGCGCTGGCCCTCCGGGCGGCCCGGTACTGCGCCAGAATGACCGCCATGACCACCATTCACAATGACTCCCCGCTGGTGTCGGTGACCGGTTTGCAGGAGTCGCTCGACTCCGGGCGCCCGCCGCTCCTGCTCGATGTGCGCTGGCAGCTCGGCGGTCCGCCCGGCATCGAGGACTACACCGCCGGCCATCTGCCGGGTGCCCGTTTCGTCGCCCTCGACACCGACCTCGCCGCCCCGGCCGGCCCGCCCGGGCAGGGCGGCCGCCACCCGCTGCCCGACCCGGAGGAGTTCGGCGCCGCGCTGCGCCGCCTCGGCGTCTCGGCCGACCGCCCGGTGGTGGTCTACGACGGCGCCACCTCGCTGGCCGCGGCCCGCGCCTGGTGGCTGCTGCGCTGGGCCGGGCACCCGGACGTCCGGGTGCTGGACGGCGGCTTCGCGGCCTGGCAGGAGGCCGGACTGCCGGTCACCACCGAGGTGCCGCCGGCCGGGGACGGCGACTTCAAGCCGGTCCCGGGGCAGCTGCCGGTGGTCGACGCGGACGGCGCCGCCGCCTGGGCCCGGGAGGCGCTGCTGCTGGACGCCCGGGCGGGGGAGCGCTACCGGGGCGAGACCGAGCCGATCGACCCGCGCGCCGGCCACATCCCCGGCGCGGTCTCCGCGCCGACCACCGAGAACGTCGGCCCGGACGGCCGCTTCCGTCCGGCCGCCGAACTCGCCGCCCGGTTCCGGGAGCTGGGCGCGGGGGAGCGGAGCACCGCCGTCTACTGCGGCTCCGGGGTGACGGCCGCGCACCAGATCCTGGCGCTCGCGGTGGCCGGTCTGCCGGCCACGCTCTACCCGGGTTCGTGGAGCGAGTGGTCCAGTGACGCGGCCCGCCCGGTCGCCGTGACCGACCAGCCCGGCTGAGCCCGCGGACGCCGAAGGCGCGGACGACCGGGGTCGTCCGCGCCTTCGCGCCGCTCTGCTGTCCCGCTGTCCTACGGCCCTGCTACTCCTGCTTCTTGCGCCGACTGCCGAAGACGATCTCGTCCCAGCTCGGCACGGTGGCCCGGCGCCCGGGCCGCACGCCGTCGGCCTCGGCCTGGCGGTCGGTGGTGCCGACCAGCCGCTCCCGGTGCGGTGCCACCGCCCGGGGCATCAGGATGTCCGCGTACGCCGAGCCGGCGCCGACCGCCGGGGCGGCGGCCGCGGGCTCCGCCGCCTCCTCCTCGGCCACCTCGGCGGGGACCGGTTCGATCGGCGGCGGCGCGCCGACCGCGAGGTCGCCGCGGAAGGCGGGCACCACGTCCAGCAGGCTGGTCAGCGAGTCCCGGGACTCGGCCGTCGCCTCGCGGGACTCCCGGACCTCGCGGGAGGACATGATCCGGTCGGCCGAGGGCCGGTCGATCATCGGGCGCAGCGGCCGGTCGTGGGGGAGTCGGGCGATCCGCGGGATGAACGGGAAGACCGAATCCTCCTCGCGCTCGACCGACTCACCGATCAGCGCGCGGGCCTCGTCGTCGTTGGGCTGCACCAGTCGCCGGGGTGGGTCGTACGTCCAGGCCGCGCTGCGGCCCTCGCCGTCGGCCCGGTAGGAGAGGATGACCTCCCAGGTGCCGTCGTCGCGCCGCCAGGAGTCCCAGCGCTCGGTCTCCTTCTCGGCGCCGCGCAGGGCCAGCCGCTCGGAGACCGCCTCGCCCAGCTGCGGGCCGGGGGCCTCGCCGTGCCGGCGGATCGCGGTCTTGCGGGCCCGCTCGGCCATGAAGGCGCGCTCGGCCAGCACCGGACCCTCGAAGCGGCGGACCCGGTCGACGGAGATGCCGGCGGCCTGGGCGACCTCCTCGGCGGAGGCACCGGCTCGTATCCGCGCCTGGATGTCCCGGGGGCGGAGGTGGCTCTCGACCTCGATCTCGAT
The DNA here is from genome assembly GCF_000718025.1 of Kitasatospora purpeofusca. Lineage (GTDB taxonomy): Bacteria > Actinomycetota > Actinomycetes > Streptomycetales > Streptomycetaceae > Kitasatospora > Kitasatospora purpeofusca. Next base: position 14,416 of record NZ_JODS01000025.1, on the reverse strand, counting down.
CTGGCCGAGGCGCGGCCGGTCACCACGGATGGCGGCCCGGAGCCGCTCGTCGATGGGGAGGGTGTACTCCGTGCTGTCGGCAGCCTTGAGCACCAGCCGTGTGCCGTCGTTGCTGACGGCCACAACCCGCAGTTCGGGCACGCTTACCTCCCGGGTGGTGCCTGCCGACGTCACCTGCGTCGCTGCTCCCGTACTGAGTGTGGCCTGCCCACTCGCGACTGGCCACAACCTTGCTGAGTTCCCCGGCGTGTCGGGCTTACGCCCGGCCACGCCGCTGTGGCACGGTTGCCTTTTTGCCACGTCATCCGTCGACGTCGCGCCTGGGTGCCCCGACCGTCCTCGCACGTGGAGTGACGCGACGATCCGGGACCGGTGTCGCCGTGCGCGCCTGCGCCACCACTCCTTGTCAAGCTGCCGGTTGATGGGCAGTCGACAAGTCGACCTGGGCTCAGGCTTTACGAACAGTACTCCATTCGTGGCATCCGGAGGGGCGGCTCGCCGCTCAAGTCTCCCGCGATTCACGGGAATCTCAAGAGCGCACGACCCCAATGGCCGAGGATCGACCGATGAACGGTGATCATCTTCACATATATCTCTCGCGAAGAACCGCATTTTCGACCCTTGTGTCCTTCTTTGGGCAGGATGGAGTGACTTGTTCGAAGGACAGTCGTACTGACGCGAGGGATGTCGATGCCGGAGCAGAAGCCCGAACGGGGCGGAGCGGAGGAAGGTCGCAGGCGAATTGATCTGAGTGGGACTCAGGTCGCCGCCAGCGCGTTGGCCACCGTGGTGGGGGCGGTGCTCGCGTCCGAACTCGGGGTGTACGGAACCATTCTCGGCGCGGCGGTGGTGAGTATCGGCGCGACCACGGGCGGGGCGCTGTTCCAGCACCTCTTCCGGCGCACCGGGGAACAGCTGCGCGGCGCGGTCGACCGGGCCGCCGGTCCGGGGCAGCTGGTGAACGGGCTGCGGCAGGCGCCGGAGCCGGACCGGGCCGATCCGGCCCCGCCGCCCGGTTCGGCCGAGTGGAGCACGCCGCGGGTGGTCCGGGCGCGCCGCCGGTGGGGCTGGAAGACGTACGCGGCCGTCTCGGCCCTGGTGTTCACGGTCGCGATGGTGCCGATCCTCGCCTTCGAGCTCGCGACCGGCCGACCGGTGTCGGCGACGGTCCAGGGCGAGTCGGGCACCGGCACCTCGCTGGGCGGCCGGGTCGACCGGAAGCCGCCGACCGACCCGCCGCCCTCCGGGCCGGCCGACGTGCCCTCGCCCTCGACGGGCCGGGACGGCGGCGCCTCCGGGCGGCCGAGCCCCGGCGCCCGTCCGGGCACGGAGGGTGGAGGGCCGTCCTCGGACCCGACGGCCTCCCCGTCCTCCGGCGCGTCGGGCGGTTCCGGCGCGACGCCCTCCGGGCCGGCCTCCGGCTCCCCTTCGGCCCGCCCCTCCGGCGAGCCGTCCGCCTCGGCCACGCCCTCGGCGCCGTCCGGCGGCGGGAGCGCCTCCGCGAAGCCGTCCGGCGGCGCGAGCCCGAAGCCCCCGGAGCCGACCACCGCCGTCGTTCCCCCGCCGGCGGCCCCGGACCCGGCGACGACGCCCCGGGCGCCCCAGGCGTCCCAGGGGGGCCAGGGGGCCCAGGGGTCCTAGGTGCCCAGCACCCGGCGCAGGTAGTCGTTGCCGAAGCGGCGGTCGGGATCGAGCTCGTCGCGCAGCGCGGTGAAGTCCGCGAAGCGCGGGTAGACCCCGGCGAGGTACTCGGCGTCCCGGGTGTGCAGCTTGCCCCAGTGCGGCCGGCCGCCGTGCTCGGTCATCAGCCGCTCCACCGCCGTGAAGTACCCCTGCTCCGCGGTGCCCCGGTAGAGGTGGACGGCGATGTACGCGGTGTCCCGGCCGTGGGCGGTGGAGAGCCAGACCTCGTCGGCCGGGGCGAACCGCACCTCGACCGGGAAGCTGATCCTCCAGCGGGACCGCTCGACCATGGCCCGCAGCTCGCGCAGCACCTCGCCCACCGAGGCGCGCGGCACCGCGTACTCCATCTCGACGAAGCGCACCTTGCGCGGGCTGGTGAAGACCCGGTGGGCGGTGTCGGTGTAGCTGCGGTCCGACCAGGCGCGGCTGGCCAGCGCGGCGATCGTGGGCACCGAGGCGGGGAAGCGGCGCCCGACCCGGCAGGCGCCCTCCCACACCGTGTTGGAGAGGAAGTCGTCCTCCAGCCACTCCTTGAACCGGGGCAGCGGAGCGGCCGGTCCCTGGCTGCGGTTGTTGCGCTTGGTGGCGCAGCGGTCGGTGTGCGGGAACCAGTAGAACTCGAAGTGCTCGTTGACGGCGGTGAGGTCGTCCAGCCGGTGCAGCACCTCGTCGAAGCGCATCGGCTGCTCGTGCGCGGTGAGCAGGAAGGCCGGTTCGACGGCGAGGGTGAGCGCGGTGATCACGCCGAGCGCGCCGAGGCCGAGCCGGGCGGCCTCGAACAGCTCCGGGCTCTCGGTGGGGGAGCAGTGCCGGACGCTTCCGTCGGCGAGCACGATCTCCAGGCCGCGGATCTGGGCGGCCAGCGAACCGGAGTCCCGGCCGGTGCCGTGGGTGCCGGTGCTGGTGGCGCCGGCCACGGTCTGCACCTCGATGTCGCCCATGTTGGTGAGCGAGAGGCCGGCGGCGGCGAGCAGCCGGTTGAGCCGGTGCAGCGGCAGTCCGGCCTCGACGGTGACGGTGCCGTTCTCGTGGTCGATCCCGCGTACGGCGGTCAGTCCGTGCGGCCGGACCAGGACGCCGTTCCCGGCGGAGGCGATCGCGGTGAAGGAGTGGCCGGAACCGACCGCCTTGACGGTCTCGCCCCGGTCGGCGGCGCGCAGGATCTCCTTGGCCAGCTCCTCCGCACTGCCGGGGGTGACCACCCGGGCGGGGACGGTGCTCTGGTTGCCCGCCCAGTTGGTCCAGCGGGTGCGGGTAGCGGTACTGGCCTGGGGCATTGCGGCGCCTCCTGCTCCGTGGCCGAACGGGTGTCGGCTCACCTCATTCCCTACCCACGGGTAGGCCGCGGGTAGGGAGGAGGGTAAGGCAGGTCAGCGTCCGAGGTCCACGGTTTCGGCGGACGCGGGACTGCCCGGCTCGGCGTCCAGCCCGGCCCGCAGCCGCTTGAGCCCGGCCGCCGCCGTCAGCACGCCGAACACCCCGGCGGTCAGCGGGACCCAGTAGCCGGCCGCCGCTCCCGCGCCGTCGACGGTCCAGCCGCCGACCGAGGAGCCGACCGCGACGCCGATCGCCAGCCCGGTGGTCGTCCAGGTCATGCCCTCGGTCAGCTGGGCGGCCGGGACCAGCCGCTCGACCAGGGCCATCGCGGTGATCAGGGTGGGGGAGATGGCGATGCCCGCGATCAGCAGCGCGCCGCCGACCGCGACCAGGCCGCCGACCCCGCTCACCGACTCGGCGACCAGCAGCAGCGGCACCATGCTGACCGCCATGAAGACCACGCCGCCGAAGAAGCGGCTCGCCATCGACCCGGTGAGCTTCAGGGTGCCGAACACGAAGCCGGCCACGCAGGAGCCGAGCGCCCAGAGCGCCAGGATCACGCTGGAGATCGCCTTGTGGCCCTGGTCCTCGGCGTAGGCGACGGTGACCACCTCGACCGAGCCGAAGATCGCCCCGGTGGCGACGAAGGTCAGCACCAGGACGATCAGGCCGCCGTTCAGGATCGCGCTGCCGCCGGTGTGGGCGTGCGCGGGGTGCAGCGGCGGTTCGGTCCGCCGCTGGGAGGTGAACAGGGCGATGCCGACGGCGAGGAAGATCCCGGCGAGCAGGACGCCCGCCTCGGGGAAGACCGCGGTGGCCAGTCCGATCGAGAGGATCGGGCCGACGATGAAGCAGACCTCGTCGACCACCGCCTCGAAGGAGTAGGCGGTGTGCAGCTTCGGTGCCTCGTCCCGGTAGAGGTGCGCCCAGCGCGCGCGGACCATGGCGCCGGTGCTGGGCATCCCGCCCATACCGATCGCGAAGACGAACAGCGTCCAGGTCGGCGCCGAGAAGTGGGCGCAGAGCAGCAGTCCGGTCGCGGCGGCGATCGTGATGACGGTCGCCGGCACGGCGACCCGGCGCTGCCCGTGCCGGTCCACCAGCCAGGAGACCATCGGCCCCAGGACCGCCGCCGAGACCGCCAGCGTCGCCGACACCAGGCCCGCGATGCCGTACGAGCCTCTGAGCTGGGAGAGCATCGTGACGATGCCGATGCCGGTCATCGAGATCGGCAGCCTGGCTATGAAGCCGCTGGACGAGAAGGCCAGAGTGCCGGGGGCGGCGAATATCTGGCGGTAGCTGGACAGCACGGTAGCTCCGCAAATCGGGGGGTAAGGGACGAGGCTGGCAAACACAGCTTACGAACCTTGGCAATCGGTATTTTCCGGACACCGGGCGCCGTCCCGGCATCGGCCCCCCGGCCCACAGTGGCAGGATCGGTCCCATGTCCGACGCGCGCAACACCTCCCACACCGGCGCCGCCCCGTACGACGCCCTGCTGCTGCTCTCCTTCGGCGGGCCCGAGGCCCCCGAGGACGTCGTGCCGTTCCTGGAGAACGTCACCCGGGGCCGGGGGATCCCCAAGGAACGGCTCCGGGAAGTGGGCAAGCACTACTTCCTGTTCGGCGGCGTCAGCCCGATCAACGAGCAGAACCGCGAACTGCTGGCCGCGCTGCGCAAGGACTTCGCCGAGCACGGCCTCGACCTGCCGGTGTACTGGGGCAACCGGAACTGGGCGCCCTACCTGGTCGACACCCTGCGCGAGCTGGCCGCCGACGGGCACCGCCGGATCGCCGTCCTCGCCACCAGCGCCTACGCCGGCTACTCCGGCTGCCGCCAGTACCGGGAGAACCTCGCCGACGCGCTGGCCGCCCTGGCCGCCGAGGGCCTGCCGGAGCTCCGCGTCGACAAGCTGCGGCACTTCTACAACCACCCCGGCTTCGTCGAGCCGATGATCGAGGCCACCCTGGCCGCCCTGGACCGACTGCCCGAGGGGACCAGGGCCGGCGCCCGGCTGGCGTTCACCACCCACTCGATCCCGGACACCATGGCCGAGACCTCCGGCGCCCCGGACGACCCGGCCCGGGGCCGCCCAGGCGGCGCCTACGTCGCCCAGCACCTGGACGTGGCCCGGCTGGTCGCCGACGCCGTCGCCGGGCGCACCGGAGTCGCGGACCGCCCCTGGGAGCTGGTCTTCCAGAGCCGCAGCGGCGCCCCGCACATCCCGTGGCTGGAGCCCGACATCTGCGACCACCTGGAGGCGCAGCACGCCGACGGCGCCCCGGCCGTGGTGATGGTCCCGATCGGCTTCGTCTCCGACCACATGGAGGTCAAGTACGACCTCGACACCGAGGCGACGGCCAGGGCCGCCGAGCTCGGCCTGCCGGTCGCCCGGGCCGCCACCGTCGGGGCCGACCCCCGGTTCACCGCCGCCGTCCGCGAGCTCGTCCTGGAGCGGGCCGCCGCCGAGCGCGGCGAGCCGGTGTCCCGCTGCGCCCTGGGCGCGCTCGGCCCCAGCCACGACGTCTGCGCGGTGGCCTGCTGCCCCAACCCGCGCGCGCCCCGCCCGGCCGCCGCCGAGCGTTGACCGCCGCCGAGCGTTGACCGCCGCCGAGCGCTGACCGGCGCCGAGCACCGACCCGCCGCCGAGCACCGACCGCCCCGCCCCGGAGGAGATCCCCGTGTCCAGCCCCGCCGTGCCCGACCCCGCCCTGCTCGACGAGCTGCTCGACGTCGCCCTGGACGCCGCCCGCCGGGCCGGGGCGCTGCTGCTCGACGGCCGGCCCGCCGACCTCGGCGTGGCCGCCACCAAGAGCAGCCCGGTCGACGTGGTGACCGAGATGGACCTGGCCTCGGAGAAGCTCGTCCTGGAACTGATCACGGCCCGCCGGCCCGAGGACGGCTACCTCGGCGAGGAGGGCGCCGAGCGGCCCGGCACCAGCGGTGTGCGCTGGGTCGTCGACCCGCTCGACGGCACCGTCAACTATTTGTACGGGCTGCCCTCCTGGGCGGTCAGCGTGGCCGCCGAGCTGGACGGGCGCGCGGTGGTCGGGGTGGTGTACGCCCCGGCGCGCGGTGAGCTGTTCCACGCCGTGATCGGTCGGGGGGCGCACCGGGACGGGCAGCCGCTCTCCACCCGCCCGGCGCCGCCGTGGGGCCAGGCGCTGATCGGCACCGGTTTCGCCTACGTCCGGGAGGTGCGGGTGCGGCAGGCGGAGGTGGTGCTCGCCCTGATGCCGGAGGTGCGCGACATCCGTCGGGCCGGCGCCGCGGCCGTGGACCTCTGCGACGTCGCGGCGGGCCGGCTGGACGGCTACTACGAGCGCGGGCTGGCCCCCTGGGACCGGGCGGCGGGCTGCCTGATCGCGGCCGAGGCCGGCGCCCTGGTCGGCGGCCGCCCGGGGCACGGCCCGGACGGCGAGCTGACCGTGGCCGCCGCGCCCGGGGTGTACGAGCCGCTCCAGGAGCGGCTGGCCGCGCTGCGCGCCTGGGCGGACCGGGCGGTGCCCGCCGAGTGACCCGGACCCGGTCCCCCGCCGGGCCGCCCTGTCCGGGCGGGCCCGGCGGGGGGACACCCGGGCAGCGAAGAGCCCTGACATACGGGGGATGCCAGGGCCTGGGTTTTCGCACGGCCCCCGCAGGGCCGCTGGTGCCGGAGGTCCGGCGACGGGTCGGGCGGTCGGAGGATCAGGCGGCGGTGCGGTGGCGCTCCAGCACCGTGTCCACGCCGTGCTCGGCGGCGAGACGGCGCAGGTCGTCCAGCTCGGACTGTTCCACCTCGGCGAGGAACTCGTCCCCGGCCTCGATCGCGCGGTGCAGGTCCTGCTCGGCGTTGGCGATGCGCTGCAGGATTCCGGCGGTGAAGGCGTCCATACGGGCCCCCTTACTGTGTCGGACGTGCACGGTCGTGCGCCCCCTGCCCCAGGTGTGCGGTAGCCAGCGGAAGCGTCCGATCCGGTCGGGTGAAGATGTCCGGTCGGGCGCGGAGACGGCCCTCGGCCGCTCCCGTGACGCCCCGAGCCCCAGGGCCGGCGCGGATGAACGCACGGCGGGTGGGTGCGATCGGCTCAGAACCGGATCGCGGGTGTGCAGCACTCCTCCCCGCCCCGGGGGCGGGGAAACCTCCCGCCGCGAGAAAGTTGCCCGCGTCACAGTCCAACCGGACTGCTCCCGCCACGAACCCCTGGCCGTGAACCCCCGTGCGGACCCCGCCGCGGGCCCGGCGCCGCCGGCGGGCGGACCTGCCTCCGGGGCAGCTTATCGCTGCTTTACCGCAGGACCAGGCAGGATGGAGCCACCGTCGGAGCCGTGCGTCCGCCTCCGGGGCCGGCCTGGAGAAGGGACAACGACCGTGCGGGTTCTCGTCGTCGAGGACGAGCAGCTGCTCGCCGAGGCAGTCGCCACGGGTCTGCGCCGCGAGGCGATGGCCGTCGACGTGGTGTACGACGGGGAGGCCGCGCTCCAGCGCATCGCGGTCAACGACTACGACGTGGTCGTCCTCGACCGCGACCTGCCGCTCGTGCACGGCGACGATGTCTGCCGCAGTGTCGTCGAGCAGGGCCTCGCCACCCGGGTGATCATGCTGACCGCCTCCGGCGACATCAGCGACCGGGTCGAGGGCCTGGAGATCGGGGCGGACGACTACCTTCCGAAGCCGTTCGCCTTCAGCGAACTCGTCGCCCGGGTCCGCGCCCTGGGCCGCCGTGCCACCGTCCCGCTGCCCCCGATCCTGGAACGGGCCGGCATCTCGGTCGACCCGGGCCGTCGCGAGGTCATCCGGGACGGCCGCCCGGTCCAGCTCGCCCCCAAGGAATTCGCCGTCCTGGAGGTCCTGATGCGGGCCGGCGGTGCCGTCGTCTCCGCCGAGCAGCTGCTCGAGAAGGCCTGGGACGAGCACACCGACCCGTTCACCAACGTCGTGCGCGTCACCGTGATGACCCTGCGCCGCAAGCTCGGCGACCCGCCGGTGATCGTCACCGTGCCCGGTTCCGGCTACCGGATCTGACCGGACCCGCCCCCACCCCGCGCCCGCCCAGGCGGACGCCCCGAGAGGACCATCATGACCACCCCGCCCTCGGCCGGCGGGCCCTCCGGCGCGCCCTCCGGCGGGCGCGCCGTGCCCGGCCGGCCCGTCCCGCCCAAGCCGTCCCAGCCGCCGCGTGCCCCCCGACTGCACCAGCCCGAGGGCTACGTGCCCGGGGACGGCATGCTCGCCTGGCTGCCGTTCCGCCCGACCATCCGGATCCGGCTCACCCTGCTCTACGGCGGGATGTTCCTGATGGCCGGGGTGGTGCTGCTGCTGCTGATGTACGTCTTCGTGCGGCAGGGATTCCGCGACACCCAGTTGCCGAACATCTCGCTCCGCTCCGAGGTGCCGTTCACCTTCATCACCCCGGACGGGCAGAAGGTGGCGGCCCAGGACTTCAACAACTGGCTGGACGCCTACCAGACGAACCAGGCCAACACCGCGCTCAACCTGCTGCTGCGCAAGACCCTCACCATGCTGGTCTGCCTTGCCGCGATCGCCTTCGCGGCCGGCTACGCGATGGCCGGCCGGGTGCTGCGCCCGCTCGGCCGGATCACCCGCACCGCCCGCGAGGTCGCCTCCTCCGACCTGCACCGGCGGATCGAGCTGGACGGCCCGGACGACGAGCTCAAGGAGCTCGCGGACACCTTCGACGACATGCTGGAGCGGCTGGACCGGTCCTTCGACTCCCAGCGCCGCTTCGTCGCCAACGCCTCGCACGAGCTGCGCACCCCGCTGGCGATCAACCGCACGCTGCTGGAGGTCCAGCTCTCCGACCCGGAGGCCTCGGCCGACCTCCAGCAGCTCGGCAAGACCCTGCTGGCCACCAACGAGCGCAGCGAGCAACTGGTCGAGGGTCTGCTGCTGCTCGCCCGCAGCGACAACGAGCTCACCGACCGCAGCCCGGTGGAGCTGTCCGAGGCCGCCACCCGGGCCCTGGAGCAGACCAGGGCCGAGGCAGCCAAGCGCGGGGTCGACCTGCGCGCCACGCTGCACCCGGCGGTGGTCGCCGGCAACGGCATCCTGCTGGAGCGGATCGCGCTCAACCTGCTGCAGAACGCCGTCCGCTACAACTCCCCGGACGGCTGGGTCGAGATCACCACCGCCCCGGTCCCCGGCGGCGGCGAGCTGGTGGTCTCCAACACCGGCCCGGTGGTGCCCGGCTACGAGCTGGAGCACATCTTCGAGCCGTTCCGCCGGGTCAAGGGCGCCGACCGCACCCGCAGCGACAAGGGGGTCGGCCTCGGCCTCTCGATCGTCCGCTCGGTGGTCCGGGCGCACAACGGCACCATCGAGGCGACCCCGCGCGCCGGCGGCGGTCTCACCATGCGCGTGCGCATCCCCGGCATCTAGCGGGCGCCCCCGGAGACCCTCCTGCACCCGTGCACACCGGAGGGCTCCGGGGGCCGTCACGACCCCCTCACGGCCCTTCTCGGGCCCGTCCGCCGTCCCGGTCGGGCGACCTCCGTACGCCGACCGTTCCCAGCCGCCCCCGCCAGGCCCGTCAAGACGACATAAGCCCTGGCGGGGGCGGCTTGTCTTTTCCGGTCCGGGCAACTTACGGTGTCGTAACCTACGCAACCGTAAGTGTGGTTGCCCAGTACTCCGGTGTGCCCGTCCAACGCGCTCCTCCGGCGCGTGACCTCCCCCAGGAGCCAGACCCGTGACCATCGCCCCCGTGCAGCGCAGTACCTCGCTCGGTTCGAGCGCCTGGACCGACGCGCGACTGATCCTGGCCCTCGAAGAGGTCGTCGAGAAGGAGCTCGACCGTCACCTCAAGGTCGCCAAGGAGTGGATGCCGCACGAGTTCGTCCCCTGGAGCCGCGGGCGCGACTTCCCCGGCGTGCTCGGCGGCGAGGCCTGGGAGCCCGGCGACTCCAAGGTGACCCCGCTCGGCCGGGTCTCGCTGGTGGTCAACCTGCTCACCGAGGACAACCTCCCGAGCTACCACCACGAGATCGCGACCATGTTCGGCCGCGAGGGCGCCTGGGGGACGTGGGTCCACCGCTGGACGGCGGAGGAGGGCCGGCACGGCATAGCCATTCGCGACTACCTGCTCACCACCCGGGCCGTCGACCCGGACGAGCTGGAGCGGGCGCGGATGTCCCACATGTCGGAGGGCTTCGTGTCCGACAACGCGCACAGCATGCTGCAGTCGGTCGCCTACGTGGCCTTCCAGGAGCTCGCCACCCGCATCTCGCACCGCAACACCGGCCACTACGCCGGCTGCCCGCTGGCGGACCAGCTGCTCGCGAAGATCGCCAACGACGAGAACCTGCACATGGTCTTCTACCGGAACCTGCTGAAGGCCGCCCTGGAGATCGCCCCCGACCAGGCCATGCGCGCCGTCGCCGACGTGGTGACCGACTTCCGGATGCCCGGCCACGGCATCCCCGGCTTCGAGCGGGCCGCCGCCCAGATCGCCCTCGGCGGCGTCTACAACCTCCGCATCCACCACGACGACGTGCTGCAGCCCGTGCTGCGCCACCTCAAGGTGATGGAGATCGGCGGCCTCGGCCCCGAGGGCCTGCGGGCCCAGGAGGAGCTCGGCGTCTTCCTCGACGGGCTGGACGCCCAGGCGACCAAGTTCGACGAGCGGCAGGCGGCCCGGCTGGCGCGCATCGCGGCCCGGAAGCAGTAGGCGCGGCGGAGGGGCGCCCTCCGGACGCCCCTCCGGGGCCCCGGAGGGTGCCGCGGCAGACGTACTGGCTTGGGCGGATTTTCCATGTTTTGCCCAGCCCGGGGGTGAACGTGACCAAGGTCACACTGTGTCGCTCCGGAGGATCGGGCAACCCCGGAGAGTGATCATCGTCCCGAGTGCTCCGATCGCCGTCCGTGAGCGGAACGGCGATCGGAGGCGGGACGAAGGATTGGCTCTCCGCCCTGGTGGGCAAGGGAATTGGCGGGCGCGCGGGGGACCTTCGCTCACGGAGCGTGTCCGCCGGGCGCTCGTCGGCACGCTCCCGCGGTGCCCCTGCGTGAGGCTTCGGGGGGCCGAGTGGATCATCGCGGCGGACCCCCGGCTGAGTGTCGATTGAGTAACAGGGCTTGAAGTAAGGCAAAATCTCCGCCTCGGGTCGGGCACAAGACCGACCCCCCATGCGTTACGTGCGCTGGAGATACCGCACACACCGCACAACCCGGAGGGGGAGAGCGAAATATGGCTACCGACTACGACACCCCACGCAAGACCGACGATGAGCTCAACGAGGACAGCATCGAGGAGCTCAAGGCCCGCAGGAACGACAAGGGCGGCAACGCGGTCGACGTCGACGAGTTCGAGGCGGCCGAGGGCATGGAGCTCCCCGGCGCGGACCTCTCGAACGAGGAACTCTCCGTCCGGGTGCTGCCGCGGCAGGCCGACGAGTTCACCTGCATGAGCTGCTTCCTGGTCCACCACCGCAGCCAGCTGTACAGCGAGAAGAACGGCAACCCGATCTGCCGGGACTGCGGCGCCTGAGGACCAGGGCGTCATGACTCGGGCCTCGCGGTGTCCGCGAGACCGGTGCGACGCCCCTTCCGGCCCCGGGCAGCGGGGCCGGACGGCAGCTCCGGCGTCCGTCCCGACGGACGCACCAGTCATACGGACGGATGGAAAAGCGTCTCCCGGAGACGCCGAGGGACGGTACCGCGAGGCGGTACCGTCCCTTTCCGTCTTCCCGGCCCGGGCCGGGCGTCCCCCGGTGGGGGCCCCGCTCAGGCGCGGGCGTTCCGGCGGGCCTCTTCCAGGGCCTCGGCGAGCTTCATCGGCGAGCGGGTGGAGAGGTAGAGGTAGGGCGTCGGGTCGGCCGGATCGCTGACCTCGACCCGGAGCGCGGTCGGCACGTAGCTGCGCAGCAGCATGAAGGCCCGCGGGTCGGCCTTGGGGCCGCGCCAGGCGGCGGCCTCGGCCGGACCGAGTGCGTGGGCGGCGCCGAGGGCGTCCACCGGGATCCGGGCCGGGCCGGCGACCAGCGAGCCCTGGACCACCCGGATCCGGGCGGAGCCGTAACTGCTGATCGCGGCGGCGCCGGCGGCGATGCCGACCACCAGCCCGACCAGGGCGCCCACCGCGCTGATCCGCAGCAGGATCAGGGCGAGCGTGAGGCCGATCAGGACCGGGAACAGCCACCAGGAGCGCGGCGCGGTGAGGCGTTCGTCGTACATGCCCCCCATTGTGGGTGCCGATACACCGGGCGCCGGACGCAACCCCCGCTCCCGGCACGGCTACCGGTCGGTAGGGTGGGGCGCCGTGACCGGTTCGACTGCCCCCACCGCGCCCCTGACCCCCGCCGCCCCCAGCGAGTCCGCGGCCCCGGCCCACCCGGCGTCGCCCGCGACGCCCCCGCCGGAGGCCGTCCTCCCGCCGCGCGCGCCCGAGGCCCCGGCCCCCGGCCCCCGGCACCCGCCTCGGCTCCCACTACGAGCACTGCTTCGGCTGCGGCCCGCAGCACCCCGGCGGACTGCGGATCGACGCGGTCGCCGGGACCGGCCTCGACGTCACCGCCGAGTTCACCGTCCGCCCGGAGCACCAGGGCGGCCCCGGCCTGGCCCACGGCGGCCTGCTGACCACGGCCATGGACGAGACCCTCGGCACCCTCAACTGGCTGCTGCACGTCCCCGCCGTCACCGGCCGGCTGGAGACCGACTTCCTCTCCCCGGTCCCGGTCGGCTCCACGCTGCATCTGCGGGCCTGGATAACCGGTGCGCACGGCCGGAAGATCTACAGCGCCGCCGAGGCGCGGATCGGCGGGCCCGACGGCCCGGTCGCCGTGCGCGCACGGGCACTCTTCATCCAGGTGAAGCTGGAACACTTCACCAAGCACGGTCGTCCCGAGGACATCGAGAAGGTCCTCGACGACCCCGACCTGATGCAGCGCGCCCGAACCTTTGAGGTGAACCCTTGAGCACCACCCCCCGCGAGCCCCTCGACGTCCTGATCCGCCGGCTCGACCCCGAGCTGCCGCTGCCCGAGTACGCGCAGCCCGGCGACGCCGGCGCCGACCTGCGGACCACCGTGGACGCGGAGTTGGCCCCCGGCGAGCGGGCGGTGCTGCCCACCGGCATCGCCATCGCGTTGCCCGACGGCTACGCCGCGTTCGTCCACCCCCGGTCCGGACTGGCAGCTCGTTGCGGCGTTGCTCTGGTGAACGCCCCAGGGACGGTCGATGCCGGGTACCGTGGAGAGATCAAGGTGATCGTCGTCAATCTGGACCCGCGCGAGACCGTCGGCTTCCGCCGAGGGGACCGGATCGCCCAGCTGGTCGTCCAGCCGGTCGAGAAGGCCCGCTTCCACGAAGTGGCCGAGCTCCCGGGGTCGGCACGGGCCGAGGGCGGGTTCGGGTCGACCGGTGGCCACGCAGCGGTCTAGGCTGCCCGCGGCCTCGCAGGAAGCCGAGCAGGTATTCGCATCGGTCTTGGACCGGGAAGGACAGTGACCGTGTTCCGTCGTCGCCAGAAGAGCGAGGACGCTGTCGAGCAGCTCGCCGACGACGCCATCAGCGCCGACGAGACGGCCGATGACGTCGAAGGTTCCGCCGAGAGCGAGAACGTGACCGAGCTGGACCCGACGGACCGGGTCGGCCTGCCGCCGGCTCCGCGTCCGGACGGTCCGTGGGACCACTCCGAGCTGGAGAACCCGGAGGAGGGCCGCGTCGACCTCGGCGGCCTGCTGGTCCCCGGTGTCGAGGGCATGGAGCTCCGGGTCGAGGTGGCCGGCGACGCGATCGTGGCCGCGACCCTGGTCCTGGGCAGCAGCGCCATCCAGCTCCAGGCCTTCGCGGCCCCCAAGTCGGAGGGCATCTGGGGCGAGGTCCGTGAGGAGATCGCCAACGGCATCACCTCGCAGGGTGGCATCGTCGAGGAGGAGGAGGGCCCGCTGGGCTGGCACCTCCGTGCCCAGGTCCCGGTGCAGCTGCCGGACGGCACGCAGGGCGTGCAGCTGGTGCGCTTCGTCGGCTGCGACGGTCCGCGCTGGTTCCTGCGCGGTGTCATCTCCGGCCAGGCCGCCGTCCAGCCCGAGATGGGCGGGATCCTGGAGCAGGTCTTCCGGCAGACGGTCGTCGTCCGCGGCGAGACCCCGATGGCGCCCCGCGACCCGATCGTGCTGAAGCTCCCCGAGGACGCGCAGATGGTCGCCGACGGCGGCGGCGCCGTCGCGGCCACCGGTGAGGGCGACAACCGCTACGGCGGCACCTCGCTCGACCCCTTCGCCCGGGGCCCGGAGATCACCGAGGTCCGCTGAGCACAGCGCCCCAGTACGCCGATCGCCCCCGCCCGGACCACCGGGCGGGGGCGATTTGCTTCTGACGCTCCCGTCCCCGTACAGTTCCGGAGTCGCCGCGAGAGAGCGGGGACAAGCGGAAAGCGAAGTCGGCTGAATGAAACTCCGGAAAACGGAGCGGAAAACAT
>NZ_JODS01000024.1 GCF_000718025.1 Kitasatospora purpeofusca | reverse complement strand
TTCTGCGAGCAGCCGGCCAGCGCGGCGCTCGCCACGGCGAGGGTGAGCAGAGTGGCTGCGGTGGAACGACGGGCGGACATGCGGGCTCCAGCGGTCAGGACAGGGCGTTTCAGGGCAGGGCTGAGCGCGGACGAGGAGCAACGACGCCGTCGGTGCCCCCGTCCACTTAGCTAAGGCATACCTTAGGGATATCGGATTTTGCCGTCTACACCGGGGTCGGTCACGAAACGGTGCAGGTGGGACAAGGGCTCCGGCGTCCCGATGGTCGGTCCACCGACGATTTCAGGCCACTCGTGGCCCGGTCCCAGGTGGCACCGATGGCAAAGAAGTGGTAAAGGGGCACGCACCGGTGGGTGCGCGCCCCTGGGAAGAGGTCGTCCGGGACCGCCGGGCTCAGCCCGTCGGGGTGCGGCGGGCGGCGGCCCGGGCGGTCCAGCGGCCGTCCTGGCGGGTGATCCGGATCGGGTGGCCGAAGGTCGCGCTCACCAGCTCGGTGGTCATCACCTCGTCCACCGGGCCCGCCGCGACCGTCTCCCCGGCCCGCAGCAGCAGCGCGTGCGTGGTGGACTCCGGCAGCTCCTCCAGATGGTGGGTGACCAGGACGCTCGCCAGCTCCGGGTGCTGGTGGCGGAGCAGGTCCAGACTGTCCAGCAGCAGTTCCCGGGCGGTCAGGTCGAGCCCGGTGGCGGGCTCGTCGAGCAGCAGCAGCCGCGGACTGGGCATCAGCGCCCGGGCGATCAGCGCCCGACCCCGCTCGCCCTGGGAGAGCGTGGTCCACAGGGACTCCGCGGCCGCCGTCATGCCCAGGGTCTCGATCAGCAGCTCGGCCCGCTCCAGTTGCTCCGGCGCGGGCTTGCGGTGCAGGTCCGGCTCGATCGTGTTGGTGACGCCGGTGAGGACGACCTCGCGCACGGTCAGCGGCGAGCGCAGCGGGTGGCGCGGATTGACGTGGCCGAGGTGGGCGCGCAGCTCGCGGATGTCGACCCGGCCGAGCCGGCGGCCGAGCACGTCCACCTCGCCGCGGGTGGGGTGGGAGACGGCGCCGAGCAGCGCGAGCAGGGTCGACTTGCCGGCGCCGTTCGGGCCGAGCAGCGCCCAGTGCTCGCCGGGGTGGATGTCGAGGTCGATCCCGCGCAGCAGGTGGCGGCCGTCCCGGACGACGTCCACGGCCCGGGTGCGCAGCAGCGGGGCCGCGGGCTCCGGCAGCTCCGGCAGCTCCAGCGATTCCGACGGCTCCGGCAGCTCCGACGGCTCCGGCGGCGCGGCGGGCGAGCCGGTGGCCGGGGTGGCTGCCGGGCCGGTGGCGGGCGGGCGCGGGGCGGACGTGCTCATGCGGGCGGGCCTCCTGGGGTCCTCCGGTGCCGGGCGGGGTCGCGGGCGCGGCGCCGCACCGGACGGGCCGCCGCCGACCGTCCGCGTGCAGAGTACAACCGTCGGTCCGGGAGGCGGGTCCGGTGTCCGGGTCGTGGACGGCCGCCCGGCACCGGCGCCGTACGTATCCCCCTTTTCCCCGGCGGCAGTTGGCGCCATGATCGGTGCGCGAACCGTGGAACCGGACCGGACCGACGGGTCGTGGAAGCGGTGCGGGGGCCACATGCAGGTGAACGCGGGTGGAGGGGACGGGTCGATGACAGGAACGGACACACCGCCGGAACTCGGTACCGGACGCGCCGGGACGCTGCCCGGGCGCTTCGAGGAGCACGCCCGCGCCGCGCCCGGGGCGGTCGCCCTGCGCTGGGCCGGCACGGAGCTCCGCTACGGCGAACTCGACGCCAGGGCCGACCGGTTGGCCCGGCAGCTGGTCGAGCGCGGGCTCCGGCCCGGCCGGCTGGCGGCGGTGGCGCTCGGCCGAGGTGTCGAGGTGTACGTCGCCCTGCTCGCCGTGCTCAAGACCGGCGCCGCGTACCTCCCGCTGGAGCCCGGCGCCCCCGACCCGCTGCTGCGGCACGTGCTCGCCGAGGCCGCGCCGGCCCTGGTCGTCACCGAGGAGGCGCACCGGATCCGGCTGACCGACGCCGGGGCCGCGGAGCTGGTCTGCGTCGACTCGGCCGGGGCCGCCGGGGCGGCGCAGCCCGCCGGCCCGCCCCCCGTCGAGCTCGACCCGGACGGCCTCGCGGTCGTCCTCACCACCTCCGGCACCACCGGCGCGCCGCGCTGCGCCGGGCTCTCGCACCGCAACCTGCTCGCCGCCCACCACGGCTGGCGCACCGTCTACGGCATCACCCCCGCCGACCGGATCCTCAGCACGGCGAGCCTGGAGTTCGACGTGTTCACCGCCGACTGGGTGCGCGCGCTCTGCTCCGGCGCGACGCTGGTGGTCGCCCCGCGCAACCTCACCCTGGACCGCGCCGCCGACATCGCCGACCTCCCGCCGCTGGTCGCCGCCGAGCGGATCACCCTGCTGGAGCTGAACACCCGCACCGCGCGCCGGCTGACCGCCCTCCTCGCGCCGACCGCCGGGGGCCGACCGCTCGCCGGGGTGCGGGTGCTGACCGTCGGGGCCGAGAAGTGGTGGCTGGACGAGCACCTGGCGCTGCAGCGGCTGGTCGGCCGGCCGACCCGGGTGATCAACGTCTACGGGCTGGCCGAGGCGTCCGTGGACAGCACCTGGTTCGAGGTCCGGGGCGTCGACGAGGTACCGGGCGGCGCGGCGCTGTCGGTGGTCGGCCAGCCGTTCCCCGGCGCCCGGGTGTACGTGCTCGACCCGGACGGCACCCCGCTGCCGGACGGCACGGTCGGCGAGATCGCGCTCGCCGGGCCGGGCCTCGGCCCCGGGTACCCGGGCCGCCCCGAGGAGACGGCCCGACGGTTCGTGCGCAGCGAGCACGACCCGGACGGCCGGGTCCTGCTCACCGGCGACCTCGGCCGGATCGCGGAGGGCGGCGCGCTGGAGTTCGTCGGCCGGGCGGCGGGCGTGGTCGGGCCGACCGACGCCCGGGTGTCCGCCGCCGCGGCCGCGGCGGTGTCCCGGGCGGCCCGCGCCGAGGCCCGGCTGCGTGCCCGCCCCGGGGTCCGGGAGGCGGCCGTCGCCGAGGTGGAGGTGGCGCCCGGTCGGCGCGAGCTGGTCGGATACGCCGCCACCGTGCCCGGCGCCCCGGACACCGACGGCTGGTCGCTGACGGCCGCGCTCACGGCCGCACTGCCGGCCGGGGAGGCGCCCGCCGCCGTGGTCCCGGTGCCCGAACTGCCGCGCACCCGGGCGGGCAAGCTCGACCGGGACGCGCTGCCGCTGCCCGCGCCGGCCGACCGCACGGCTCCCCGCCGGTCGGGCGGCGGGAAGGGCTACCGGGGCAAGGGCGGCGGGGGGTCCGGGGGCGTCGCGGAGTCGGAGTCCTTCCTCGGGTGCGGCACCGTCGCCGTCGGGGTGCCGTCGGCGGCCGTCGCCGCGCTGCTCACGGACAAGCTCTGGCCGGGCTCGACGGACGTCTCGGCGGTGCCGGCCCCGTACGACAGCCTGTTCCGCGTGCTCTACCTCTTCGAGTGGGCCGCGTTCGGGCTCGGAGTGGCCTGGCTGCTCTTCGGGGCCGTGGTGACGGCCCGGCAGCGGCGGCCCGTCGGCCTCTCGGTCGCCGCGCACCTGGCGGTGTTCTGGCTGCTGGCCTCCTGGTGGCCGCAGGACAATCTGTACCGGACCACCCGCCGGGCGGACTGGTACGCCCAGACCTGGCTGGTCTTCGTGTTCAACATCGCGTTGATGGTCTCGGCCGCGATCGTGGTCCGGTTCCTGACCTGGCAGCCGAGGGTGCGCAAGCGGCTGTGAGCAGGCCGGTCCCGGAGGAGCGAAGGCTGTGAGCAGGCCGGTCCCGAGGGAGCGCGGACCGCGGAGGGAGGATGCTCAGCGCAGGGCCTCGAACATCCGGCCCAGCGCGTGGTGGGCCGCCCCGAGCAGGGCCTGCGCGGCGTCCAGCGCCTCGACGCTCCGGGCGGCGAGCGCCAGACCGACGGCCGGCTCCGGCTCGTGGCCAGCCGTCACGATCAGCGGCAGCAGCGTCGCGCCGAGCTGAGCGCAGGCCGGACGCAGCCGGGCCAGGTGGCCGTGCAGCGCCTCCTGGGAGAGCCGGGCGCCGAGCGGCATCGCGTCCAGGGTGCGGACCAGGTGGCCGGGGCCGCGCACCTGGTCCAGCCGGTGGTGCAGGACGAAGGCGACCGCCGGTCCGGTGAGCCGCAGATTGGCCTCGGTCGGGGCGAGCCGGCGTTCGCGGTCGGTGACGAAGTCGACGTCGTACCAGCCCCGGTGGCCGGCCTCGGCCAGCCGCTCCCCCACCGCGAGGCCGAAGCGTTCGGCGGTCGCGGCGGCGCCGGGCGGCACCACGCCCGGACCGACCGTCACCCCCTGGTAGCGGGTCCCGTCGACCGCCATCTCGCCGACGCCGACCGGGTGGACCCGGCCGTCGGCGCCGATCACCGCGTCGAAGGTGAGGTCGCGCAGCCGGCCGGAGCCGGCCGGACCGCCGTCCACGTACTCCTCCAGCAGCAGCGGGCCGCCGGGCGGCAGCACGTCCTCGCGCACCAGCCGGCGGAGCAGCCGCCGGGCCCCGCCGGCCGCCGAGACCTCCTCGGGGGTGACCACCACGGTGCCGTAACCGCCCACTCCGTGCGGGGACTTGAGCACCGTGGCGCGGCCCCGGGCGGCGCGGGCGGCCAGTCGCCGGGCGGCCGCCCGGGGGGTGTCGGCGGGCTCCTGCCGGGGCACCCGCACTCCGGGGTGGTCCTGGGCGAGCGCGGTGAAGAGGCCGTGCGCGGCGTCCTTGGCCTCGTAGCGGCGGACGGCCGCGAGCTCGGGGCCCTCGCCCCGGTCGGGGGTGCGGCCCCAGAACAGCACGGGCTCGGGGCCGGTGGCGAGCCGTTCGACGAGCGCGGGGCGGGCGGCGAGGGCCTCGGCGACCGTGCCGCCGGGGGCGATGCCGTCGAACAGCTCGACCGGGCCCCAGTCCAGTTCGCGGGCGAGCCAGTCGATCCAGACCCGGTCGACCTCGGCGGGCAGGACCAGCGCGGCGGGGTCGGGGCTGTAGCCGACGGCCAGTCCGGCGTAGTGGTGCGCCCGGCGGAGGCGGTCGGCGCGTCGCTCGGCGGCGGACGGTTCGGCGGCGGACCGGCCGGCCCCGAACCTCCCGGCGGTGAAGCGCCCGGCGGTCAACCGCCCGCGGGAGGACGGTTCGAGGAGGAACTGCTCGTTGAAGTCGGCCACGTTGCCGACGTGCACCGCACGACGTCCGCCGGTCCAGGCCCCCACCCATCCGTCCATCCCGCGAGCGTACGGCACGGGTGCCGACGGGTGCGGACGGGCGCCCGCGGGCGACGGGCTCGGCGCAAGCGTGAACAGACAAGTCGAAAACGATCACATTTGATCAGTACAGGACACGAATTGGCAAAGTTCTGACGTTCGCTCTAGCCGTGGATGACTGCGCACCGTCAATCTCGGTCGCAGCTCTCATCCCTGCATCGCGCAGCATCCCCCGACTGGAGTCAGAGTGAGCCCCACCTCCTCTTCTCGCCGCTTCCTCGCGGCCGGAGCCATAGCGGCCACCGCCGCCCTCGTCGCCGCCACCGTCACCGCCGGGACCGCGTCCGCCGCCCCCACCGGCCGCGACGCGGCGATCGCCCAGGCCCGGGCCAACGTCGCCCACAACGCGTCGGTCTTCGGCTTCGCCGACGGCCAGGACCTCGTGGTGAAGGACGTCGTGCTGGACGCCGACGGCACCCAGCACGTCCGCTTCGACCGCACCTACCTCGGCCTGCCCGTGGTCGGCGGCGACCTGGTGGTCCACCAGGACTCCCGCGGACGGCTCAAGGACTCCTCCCGCGCGGCCGCGCACGACGCCGCCGTGCGCACCATCGTCCCCAAGGTCCCCGCCCAGCTCACCGCCAGCCGCGCGCTGGACGCCGCCCCCGGCGTCGGCAACGCCACCAGCAGCCCCGAGCTCGTCGTCTGGGCCGCCGACGGCACCCCGCGCCTCGCCTGGCGCACCACCGTCGAGGGCACCGGCGACCACGGCCAGCCGGCCGGCCGGATCGTCGTCACCGACGCCAACACCGGTGAGCAGATCGAGGCCTACGACGCCGAGCACCAGGCCACCGGCACCGGCCACTCCGAGTACACCGGTGACATCACCATCGACACCACCGCGCAGACCGGCGGCTTCTCGCTGAAGGACCCGACGCGCGGCCACATCACCAAGGACGCCCACAACGTCGCCGCCGGCTCGCTCAACGCGAACTCCGGCACCCTCTTCACCGACACCGACAACGTCTGGGGCGACGGGAAGAAGTTCTCCACCGACCGCGCCACCGCGGCCGTCGACGCCCACGCCAACACCGCCTGGACGTACGACTACTACAAGAACACCTTCAACCGCAGCGGCATCAAGAACGACGGCAAGGGCGCCACCGTCTTCGTGCACGTCGGCACCAACTGGGACAACGCCCAGTGGTCCGACAGCTGCTTCTGCATGATGACCGGCGACGGCGACGGCGTCACCGACCCGGAGCAGGTCGACCTCGACACCATGGGCCACGAGATGACCCACGGCGTCACCAGCGCCACCGCCAACCTCCGCTACAGCGGCGAGTCCGGCGGCCTCAACGAGTCCACCTCGGACATCTTCGGCACCATGGTCGAGTTCTACGCCAACAACGCGGTGGACAAGGGCGACTACCTGTTCAGCGACCAGTCCACCCCGCCGTGGCTGCGCCGCTTCGACAAGCCCTCGCTGGACGGCCGGTCCGCCGACTGCTGGACCAGCAAGGTCGGCCAGCTCGACGTGCACAACTCCTCGGGCGTCGGCAACCACTGGTTCTACCTCGCCAGCGAGGGCAGCGGCGCGAAGACCATCAACGGCGTCAGCTACAACAGCCCGACCTGCAACGGTTCGACGGTCGCCGGCATCGGCAACCAGAAGATCGCCAAGATCTGGTACCGCGCGCTGACGGTCTACATGACCTCCACCACCAACTACAAGGGCGCGCGGGCCGCGTCGCTGAGCGCTGCCAAGGACCTCTACGGCGCCACCAGCACCGAGTACAAGGCCGTCGCGGCCGCCTGGAGCGCCGTCTCGGTCTCCTGACCGCGGCGCCCGCACCGCGGCCCGTCACCCCCGTCGCGGGGGTGGCGGGCCGCCTGCCGCTCGTGCGGTCCGGACCATGTGCCGCTCCTGCGGTCCGGGCCGCCTGCCGCTCCCGCGTCCCGGCCGTCAGTCGCCCAGGACGCGGACCGGCGCCCCGGCCAGGAAGGCCGCGATGTCCTCCACCGCCTCGCCGTAGTAGCGCCGGTAGTTGTCCCGCGACACGTACCCCAGGTGCGGGGTGGCCAGCAGCCGGGGCGCCGTCCGCATCGGGTGGTCCGCCGGCAGCGGCTCCTGGTCGAACACGTCCACCGCCGCCCCCGCGATCCGCCCCGCCGCCAGCGCCGCGAGCAGCGCCTCCTGGTCGACGATCGCCGCCCGGGAGGTGTTGACCAGGTACGCGTCCGGCCGCATCAGCGCCAGTTCGGGTGCGCCCAGCAGCCCCCGGGTGCGCGCGCCGAGCGCGAGGTGCACGGAGACGAAGTCGCTCTCCCGCAGCAGTTCCTCCTTCGACCCCGCCCGGCGCACACCCACCTCGGCCGCCCGCTCCCCGGTGAGGTTGCTGCTCCACGCCACCACGTCCATGTCGAAGGCGAGCCCCACCCTGGCGACCCGGGCACCGATCTTCCCCAAGCCCAGCAGGCCCAGCCGGCGCCCCGCCAGATCCGCGCCCACCGTGCTCTGCCACGGCCCGCCGCTCCGCAGCGCCGTGCACTCCTCGACCAGCCCCCGGGCCAGCCCGAGCAGCAGCGCCCAGGTCAGCTCCACCGGCGGCGTCGACGAACTGGCCGTCCCGCACACGGTGACCCCGTGGGCGCGGGCCGCCGCGTGGTCGATCACCGAGTTCCGCATCCCCGAGGCGACCAGCAGCCGCAGCCGGGGCAGTTGCTCGAACACCTCCGCCGGAAAGGCGATCCGCTCCCGCAGCGTCACCACGATGTCGAAATCGGCGACCGCCGCGACGAGTTCCGCCACCGAGGCCGGATGCTCGCGGAACGCCACGACCTCGACCCGGTCGGTCACCGGGGACCAGTCGGCGATCGTGGTGGCGACGCCCTGGAAGTCGTCGAGTACGGCGCAGCGGAGTCTCATGCCCCGCACTCTTCCAGATCCGTCCGCCACCGCCGGGCCCGGCTCCCCCGGTCCCCGCCGTTACCCGGCCGGGACACCCCCGGAAGCCGTTCGGCACCCCGGTGTGAGAGGGTCGGCGGCCGGACGGAGGAGGCGCCGATGCGGACGAGCGGGACCGGGGACACGGCGGGCAGCCGGGACACGACGGGAAGCCGGGACGGGGCGGGGACCGGCGGGCGGGTCCTGGTGGTCGACGACGACGCGGCGATCCGCCGCGGGCTGGAGCGCGGGCTGCGGCTGAGCGGCTTCTCGGTGGCCCTCGCCGAGGACGGCGGGGCGGCGCTGTCCCGGATGACCACCGAGCTGCCGGACGTGCTGGTGCTCGATGTGTCGATGCCCGGCCTCGACGGAGTCGAGGTCTGCCGCCGGCTGCGCGCCCGGGGCGACGACCTCCCGGTGCTGATGCTGTCCGCCCTCGACGAGGCCGCCGACCGGGTCGCCGGGCTCCAGGCGGGCGCCGACGACTACCTGGTCAAGCCGTTCGCCCTGGAGGAACTCGTCCTGCGGCTGCGGGCCCTGCTCCGCCGCCGACCGCCGCAGCCGGACGACCGGGTCCTGGCCGGACCGCTCAGCCTCGACCCCGGCACCCGCCGGGCCCACCTGGACGGCGAGGAACTCACCCTCACCCGCAGGGAGTTCGAACTGCTCGCGCACCTGGCCCGGAACGCCGGCCTGGTGCTCTCGCGCGAACTGCTGCTGGAACGCGTCTGGGGCTACGACGCCGAGGTGCGCAGCGACGCCGTCGACACCTTCGTCAGCTACCTGCGCCGCAAGACCGAGGCCGGCGGGCGGCCACGGCTGATCCACACCGTCCGGGGCGTCGGCTTCGTACTGCGCACACCCGACGGCTCGCGGCAGGCCCCGCGATGAGGCTCTCCACCCGGATCGCGCTCTGGGCGGCGGCCCTGGTGCCGCTGCTGGTGGTGCTCGCGGGCCTGCTGCTGCTCCCGCTGGTCGGCCGGGACCTGCGGCACCAGCAGGACGCCCGGCTCGCCGAGCGCACGGCCGCACTGCTGCCGAGCGTCCGGGCACTGGTGGCCGCCGACAGCAAGGGCCGGCCCAAGGTGGAGCAGAACCAGCAGCGCAAGGTGGTGGACGACGCCCTGGACCTGGGGGTGCGGGTGACCGGCACGGACGGCGGCGTCCTGCTGTCCGTCGGCCCGCAGCCGGACGGGCCGGGTGCCCTTCCGAGCGAGCCGGGCGGCGGGCCGGTCACGGTCCGGGACCGCGGCAGCTCCTGGCGGGTCCTCACCAGGGCGGTCGGCGGGAACGGGAACGGCAATGGGAACGGCAAGGGCGGTGGCGGCGCGGCCGGCTCCGGCCTGCTGCAGGTGATCGCCCCCACCGGTCCGGCGGACCGGCAGGCGGCAGCGGTGCGGCGGCGCGTCCTGCTCGTCGCCCTGGTGTCGGCCCCGGTCGCCGCGCTGCTCGGCTTCGCGCTCGCCGAACGGGCCACCGCCCCGCTGCGCCGGCTCAGCCGCCGCGCCGCCGGGCTGGACCCGGCCGCGGCACCCGGCGCTCCTGCATCCCCCGGCCTTCCCGGCTCGCCCGGCTCGCCCGGCTCGCCCGGCGGTCACGGGTTCCTGCCCGAGCGGACCGGAACCACCGAGGTCGACGAGCTGTCCTCCGCCCTCGCGCTGCTCCTCACCCGCTACGACGAGCAGGCCCGCCGGACGGCCCAGGCGCTGGACACCGCCCGGGCGTTCTCCGCCGACGCCTCGCACGAGCTGCGCACCCCGCTGATGAGCCTGCGCACCAATCTCGACGTCCTGGCCGCCCATCCGGACCTGCCCGCCGCCGACCGGGACGAGGTCGTGGCGGAGCTGCGGCAGGACCACGCGCGGCTGCTCGACCTGCTCACCGCGCTCAGCACCCTGGCCCGGGGCGACCTGGTCCAGTTGGACGCGTTCCAGCCGGTCGACCTCGCCGAACTCGTCGACGCGGCGGCCGAGGAGGCCCGCCGCCGCCACCCCGGCACCGTGTTCGCCGTGCACGCCCCCGCCGAACTGCGGGTGTTCGGCTGGGAGTCCGGACTGCGGATCATGCTCGCCAACCTCCTCGGCAACGCCGCCGTGCACGGCCGCTCCGACGGCGCCCCGGCCCGCGTCACCGTCCGGCTCGCCGCCGAGGGCTCACAGGCCAGGCTCACCGTGGACGACAGCGGCCCCGGGGTCCCGCCGGAGGACCGGGCGGCGGTGTTCCAGCGCTTCCACCGCCGCCGGGACAGCCCCGGTTCGGGCCTCGGACTCACCCTGGTCGCCCAGCAGGCCGCGCTGCACGGGGGCACCGTCGCCCTCACCGCGCCGCCCGACGGCACCGGCTGTCGGGCCGAGGTGACCCTCCCGCTCCCCCGTCCGGACGCGCCGACGCTCGAACTCCCGGCCCGCCGGGACTGGCTCACCGGTCCGGGGCGCTGAACCTCTCCGGGCACCGGACCGACCGTTCCACAGGGATTCCACAAGAAGGCGTCCTACCGTCCTGACTCGACCGCACCGCACCCGGGCCGTCCGGGTCGAGGAGAGGACGTCACATGCCCGCAGTCAACCGCCTTCCCTCCGGTCGCCGGACCGCCGCGCTCGGAGCCCTCGCCCTGACCGGCGCGCTGCTCGCCGCCGCGCCCGCCGCCCAGGCGGCTCCGGCCGCCCCGAGCTCCGGCCCGGCCGCCGCCACCGCGCCGACCGCCCTGCCGACGCCGACCGGTGACGGGGCCAAGAGCATCTGCAAGCGCCTGCCCAGCACCGAGGGGCATCTCACCAAGGCGCTGAACCGGCTCAACGGGGACGCCACCGTGGCGGGCTCCGTCGCCCGGCTGGAGCAGCGGGTCGCGAACGCCAAGACCGCCGGTCACACCGAGGTGGAGACCTATCTCAACGGCCGGCTGACCACCCGCAAGGCGCTGGTCGGCACCCTGAAGTCGCGGCAGGACGACCTCAAGTCCGTGGCGACCTGGTGCGCCGCCCACAGCCAGGGCGCCGGCCAGGGCACCGGCAAGTGACCCGCCGCCCCGCCGCGGCGGCGCTCGCCGCCGTCCTCCTGGCCGGAGCGGCGCTGCTCACCGGCTGCGGCCCCGTGGTCACCCACGGACCGGCCTCCCCCGGCGCGGCCGACAGCGCACCGCCCGCGGACCTCCAGCAGAAGCTGGACGCCGCCGAGAGCGCCGCCGCTGCGGCCGACGCCGACACGGCGTCCGAGAACGGCTGATCCGTTCGGCGCGGGGAGCGGCGGCGGGGGTGTCGGGCCGGTCGTGGGGGCCGGCCCGGCACGCCTCCGGCGCCGAACTCCGCCGAACGCCGCCCGCCTCAGGGCCCCTGGACGTCCGGCATCCACGGCCGTCGGCCGGGCCGCTCCGCCCGCCTCGACAGCTGGGCCGACAGGCTCCGGGCACCCCGCTGGTCCAGCCACCACCGGACCTCGCCCACGACACCCGGGCGGACCGAGACGACCGTTTCGATCGCCTCCCGGAGCACCGCTTCGTGGCCCGTCAGGTCCAGGTACTGGAGGAAGTCGGCGATCTGCTCCGAGCGCCGGTGGCGGCAGAGGTCCACCGCCATCCGGAGGCTGATCTCCGGCGGCATTTCCGCCTCGACCAGACTCGCCACCGCCCGAGCGATCTCCTCTCCGGTCCTGTCGCGGGAGGAGAGCGCGGCGACCAGTACCTCGACGCTCCGGGGCCGACCGATCGGCAGCAGGCGCCCGATCACCCTGGCCACCGCATCGCCCGCGAGCACCCGCCGGACCAGCAGCTCCACCATCTCGTTCGACCCGTCGACGAGGCTCCGGTCCCTCGATCCGTCGACCGGCACCGGGGCCTCCAGCAACTCCGCGACCCGCTGCGGGGGCTCGTCGGCGAGGACGTGGTCGACGATCCCCTCCGCGTCCGGGAGCCGCCCGCCCTCCAGCAGGCCCCGGAGGATCAGCACGAGTTCCGCTGTGGGACGAACGGCCGCGAGGATCCGCCACAGCTCGGTCCGCTGATCCGCCCCCCGGGTCCCGGTCGCCGGGGCGAGCTGCGGCCCCCGGCCGGGCCGCACCGGCGGTGGCGCTGACGACAGGCCCGGCGTCCCGGCCAGCAGGCCGACGACCTCCCAGGGTTCCCGGTAGAGGACCGCGGCCGCCAGGGCCGCCCTGCCCTCCCCTCGCCGGGCAGCGAGTCCGGCGAGTTCCCCGACCGGGCCGTCCGCGCCGACCGCCCACAACAGGCCCGGGCGGTCCAGGCCAGGGACCGCCCGGGCCAGCAGCCGGTACCAGGACACCACCGACGCGTTCGCCGGGGCCTCGTCGACCAGGGCAGCCGCGTACCGGAACCAGCCGCGCTCGTTCAACTTGGTGAAGAGCGTTGGGATGTCGACCGTCCGCGCGTACACCCGGAGCACCGGCAGCCCGGCCTGCTCGGCGCCGTGCCGGTGCAGGTGGGCGAGGATGCCATCGGTCTGCTCGGGCGACAGTTCCGGGGCCAGCGCGTCCAGCGCGAGGTCACGCACCTCCTCGCCCCGCGCGTCCAGCGCCGCGAACAGCCGGCCGAGCTCCTCCTCGGACCCGGTCCAGTGCGCGGCCCGCAGCACCGCCCCGGCGAGGACACCCTGCCGTCCGGCCAGCAGCTCCACCAGCAGCTCCGCACCCCGGTCCGGCGCCGTCGTCCGCGCGACGTGCTCCACGAACCGCTCGACCGCCAACCCCCTCCTGAACCGCTCCAGCGGGAAGTTGCGCAGCACCTCGGCCACCTCCCGGACGGGCCGCTCGGCCGCCGCCCGGCACAGCACCTCGAACGCATCCTCGTCCCGGAGCGCTTCCAGCAGGCCGACGACGGCCGGGGGTGGCTGGGAACGGCCCAGGCGGTCCAGCAGGAGACCGGCCTCCCGCCCGCCGCCGGTCCGGCCCAGTTCCCCGATCAGGGCACGGAACTCCTCGGACCGGAGCTGCGGCCCGCCCAGGAACGCGTCCAGCAGATAGTGCGTGCCCGGTTCGGAACCGATCGCCCTGGCCGCCGCGAACAGCCTGGCGGCGTGCGCCCTCAGCGCCTCGACCAGTCGGTCACCGGGGCGGGATCCGCGATGTTCGGACCGCAGGGCCTCGACCAGCACTCCGCTCCGCTCCACCAGTCCGGCATCGAGGAAGGCACGGAGCAGGTCATCGACATCGACCGCCGCCCCGCCGGGCCCCCGGGCGTCGACGGCGACGATCAGTTCGGCCACCTCGCCGGGCGAGCCCCGCCAGGCCACGCCGAGCAGGGTGCCCCGGTCCGCGGCCGGGTCCACGGGCGGCCGGCCGGCCGAGACCGCCGGACCGGGCTCCGACGGCGTCGAACCGTTGACGGTGGCGAGCGGCGCGAGGACGGCCGGGGCCTCCGCTCCGGCCGGACCGACCGGCTCCCGGGGCTCGGACGCAGGCGTCGACTCCAGGAGCGGAACCGGCACCAGGTCCGGGGCCGGCGCCGCTGCCGGCGCGCCCCGAACGGACGAGAGCTCGTCGAGCAGCAGCCGCTCCCCGGCTCCCACCCCCCGGTTCCCGGACCGGAACTCGGCCCGCAGAGCGTTCAGCTCCGCTGCCCGGCACTCGCTGACGACCACCCGCGCCACCTCTCTCCCCAGCTCGCCGAAACGCTCCTCGTCGCTGGCGTCGAGCAGATCGGCGAGCCGGCCCGGCTCCCGGCGCAGCGCGAGGATCCGGCGCAGGAGCGCGTCGCGCGCCGCCGACGGCATCCGCGCCAGCACGGTCAGCAGCTCCACCGCCGACCGGTTGCGGATCAGGGTGTCCTGGAGCAGGGGCGCGACGGCAGACAGGCGGCGCTGCTCCAGCTCCGCGAACAGCGGCCCCACCTGCTCCGCCGGGTACCGCCGGCCAAGCACCGACACGGCGGCCGCGACCGGGTCGCGGTCCGACCGCCCCACGCCCGGGAGTTCCCGGACCCGGACCAGGATGTGCGCCACCCGCTCCGGCGACGCCCCGCACAGCACCTCCAGGAAGGGTGCGAGCAGATTGTCCGGTCCGTGGCCGCAGAGCAGGACGGTCAGCTCCCCCACCTCCTTCGGCACCATGAGGCCGGCCGCGAGTCGTACGACGGCAACGGCGTCGTCGTCGGGGCGGGCGCCCTCGTGGACATCGCCGCCCGACAGTCCGCGCAGCAACCGGTGCAGGTCCCGGGGCTCCTGCCGGGCGCACTCCTCGTGGAACACGTCGAGGTACCGCGACATACCGGCCTCGCGAAGCAGCCGCAGCACGCCCCGTACGTCGCGGTGCTGGGCCACCAGGGTCCGGAGGACGGCCGTCGCGTCCCGCTCCAGGCCACCCCGCCCCCTGGTGGACCGCAGCCACCCGGCGACCGCCTCCGCCGGCCACTCCGCCACCGCCGCGAGCGCCGCCGCCCTGGCCTCGACCGCCCCGGCCAGGGACAGCACCACGAGGAAGCCGTCCACCGACCGGGAACCGAGCCTGGCCACGGTCGCCCGCACCAACCGGCGGACCTCCGCCGGCAGTTCCTCCGCCTCCAGTGCGGCCAGCAGCGGTGGCAGGTCCTCCACCGGCCGCGACCCGTCGGACACCCGGGCCGCCTCGGCGGCGAGTCCGGCCCGGTGCAGTTCCACGACGCACGCCGCCCAGGCGTCCGCCGGCAGCGCCGCCAGCGCGCGGAGCAGGGTCGACCGCAGGGCGTCGACCGTCTCCTCCGACAGTCCGGCGTCACCGTCCGGTGCGGCGAGTGCGGCCAGCCCGGTGAGCAGCACCGGCGGTTCGGGCGCCGCACGGACGGCCGCCACCTCCAGGAGCCGGTGCCCGACGCCCCCGCGCCCGGCTTCGCAAAGCGCCCCGATCAGCTCCGACAGCGAGGCGACGGGGCGCCGCCGGGCCACCGCGTCCCACATCGCGGAGACCGCTGTGGCGTCCAACCAGCTGGTGTGGGCGAGCAGTTCGTCCGTCGGACCGAGCGCGGCGTACTCCTCCAGCAGCTCGGTACGCCCGGAGGTCTGGTACTGGTGGACGGCACGGCCCAGGAGTTCGTTGACGTCGGGGGCGACCGACGGCTGCTGCGGCGTCGGCGATTCGTCCTCGACCGGCACGGGGGCGAGCTCCAGCAGCGGGCCCGCGACGACGAACTCCCCCTGGTCGGTATCGGTAAGAACGCGGACCTCCTGGGCGGAGCCAGGTTTGCCGTGCTCGGCGTGGAGCGCCTCGATCCGGCACTGGACGGCCTCGCTCAGCTGCTCCAGGGTCAGCGGACCGTCGTGCGCGAGCAACTCGTCCAGGACCGCGCGCGAGAACAGACTGAACGATCCGCTCCGCGCAGCGACGAAGTGCGCGTACCCACCGGGCGAGCAGGCGTACAGGTGCGCGATCCGCAGGGACTTGACGGTCATCGCCCGCCCGCTCGCCCAACCGACCGCGCCGGCCATGGTGTCGCCCCCGACACCCTCCCGGCAGGCGTCGATGAGGAACAGCACCTGTGCGGCGCGGGTGTTCTCGACCTCGCTGCGCCAGTCGATGGCGACGCAGCCGGACCAGAGCGGCTTCCGGTAGCGGTGCAGGTCCTCCGGTATCAGATAGTCCACGCCCTGGGCGTGCAGGCCGTGTCCGCTCAGGCAGATCAGCAGTGTCTCGCCCCGCCGGGCCTTCTCCAGGAAGCGCGAGACCTCGCCGTTCACGAAGTTCCAGCTGATCCGTTCGCCCGCCCCGGGCCGCTCGACCCGGAAGCCGCGTGCCCGCAGGGCCGCGTCCAGGCGTTCGAGGTCCCGGGGGACGAAGGGCAGTGGGGTGAACCCCACCCGCGCGTAGTCGCTGGCGCCGATCAGAAGTGCGGCGAACCCGCCCATCCGGTCCCGCTAGTTGCCGAAGACGAAGGTGATCCCACGGGTGCCCTGGACCTGGGAGCTGCCGACCAGTTGGACGCCGCCCGAGGCGGAGACCTGGAAGCTCAACTGGACCTCCTTGAGCGGCAACGGGCCGCCGCGGTCGGCGATCTGCTCGAACAGCGTCTGGAGCGCGTCCACCGTCTCCGCGAGGTTCGAGCGCAGCGCCCCGAGCGGCACCCGGCGCAGCACGGCCTCCCGGTCGCGCCGGAAGACGCCCATCGTGTCGCCGTCCTCCTCCTCGTCCTCGGTCACCCAGAACACCAGGGAATCCAAGGACTCCACCTCGTCCGCCACTTCTCCCCCACCCCGCGCGATCCACGCCCCAGGCCGACTCCGGTGTGTGATCCACCGCAGGGCGAGGATAGCCCCCGGAGGCCGGTGATTGAAGTCGATCCGCCGATTGATCACGGCTGTTGATGGTGAGTCAGACGAAGACTGCCGTGACGCCTGTGACCGACCCGGGAACGCCGCCGTCGGCCGACCGCGGCCGACGGCGGGGGGCTCCGCCTGGGAGTTGGGCTGACCGCACAGCCGGGGAATCCGGCCGGGCGGTTGGTGGTGATGCGGAACCGGAAGATCGATCACAACATCACCCAGGCCCCGGCTCGATTGTCGGGCAATCAATCACGCCACGACGACCACCGCCCCCAGCGCCGCAACGACGGTCGTTGCTGCGGTGGGGGCGGTGAAGTGGATTCCGTCCGGGTTATCGGCAGACCGCGTTTCACCGGAGCGGCCGAGGGAGGCGCCGAACGCGGAGGCGGCGGAGGGCGGCGTCTTTCCCGGTGGCTTGCGTACGGGGAATTGTGCTCCGGCGGGATTCGGGACGGACCGGACGACCGGGCATTCCGGCCTCGTCCCCGGAACGGCCCGCCCGACGAAGGCCCCCGCCGGATTGTTCCGGCGGGGGCCTGGACCGGCCTCGCCGGAACGCCGCCGGTCGGCCCGGCGGGCGGGCTACGGTGCGGACGTCACTTGCCGCACCAGCCCGGGCCCTTGCTCCACCAGTCGCCGGAGTTGTAGTCCCGGCCGCCGTAGTAGATGCACTGCCCGGGTGCGTAGAGGTAGGCCGTGGCGTAGTAGCTGAAGTCCCGGAACTCCTCCTGCCTCCCGCTGCCGTCGCCGAAGGTCAGGTAGGCGCCGGTCGGCGTCGGGGTGCCGACCTTGGAGTTCTTGATGGTGGCGACGCAGTTCTTGCCGGTCGCGCTGCTGTAGGTCAGGTAGACCGTCGAGGTGCCGCCCGGCAGGTTGAAGGAATCCTTCGTGACGTAGCTCGACCCGCAGGCGGTCTGCGGGGTGTAGGCCGTGACCGCCGCATCGGCGGTCGCGGGGACCGCGAACAGAACCGAACCGGCCGCCACGGCGAGGGCCGCCGTGCGCGCGTAGTTCCTACCGAACATCCTGGACTCCTTCGTACGACGCGTACTCCTGGAAACCGACGTGCCGGACCATGACAACAGTCGGCCTCCCGCAATCGCCGATACTTCTTGTGCGATGTCCGGAACCGGATCGAGGACGGTCCGATTCCGCCACGAAATTTTCGGCGAATACCGGAAGTGGAACCGGAACCGCCCGACCCGGCATTCTCTCGATTTCCGGGAATCGCCGAGGATTTCCGAAACGCCTGACGCGGACCGGATCCACGACCGGGTCGACGGGATCCGGGAGTCGGGCCGGCCCCACGGCCGGGCGCTCGGCCGGGGGTTCCCGGCCGAGCGTCCGGCGGCTACTGGCGGGCGGCGAGCCAGCCGGAGAGTTCGGCGGGGCGGTTGGTGATGATGCCGTCCACGCCCGCCGCGTCCAGGGCCTTCCAGCGGGCGGGTGCGTCGACCGTCCAGGCGTTGACCGCGACGCCTGCCGCGTGCAGGGCGGCCACCACCTCGGGGCGGGTGGCGAGGGCGGTGTCGGCGGGGTTGTAGGCGGACAGGCCGAGGTCCCGGGCGACGGCGACCGGGTCGGCGTCGAGGGAGGCGCGCAGCAGGCCGAGGGGCAGTTCGGGGGCCAGTTCGCGGGTGTAGCGCAGGGCGTCGGTCTCGAAGCTCTGGACGAAGACCCGGCCGGCCATGCCGCGGTCGCGGATGTCCTTGACGATCCGGGCCACCTCGTCGCGGGTGTGCGGGCCCTTGATCTCCAGCAGCAGGCTGCCGCCGCGGGTGCGGAGGTCGTCGAGCTGGGCGGCCAGGGTCGGCACGCGGGCGCCGGCCGTGGTCGGGGCGAACCAGGCGCCGGCGTCCAGTGCGCCGAGCTGGGCGGCCGTCAGGTCGCGGACGCGGCCGCTGCCGTTGGTGGTGCGGTCCACGGTGTCGTCGTGCAGGACGTGGGGGACGCCGTCCTTGCTGGGCTGGACGTCGTTCTCGATCCAGTCCGCGCCCGCGCGCCGGGCGACCTCGTCGGACAGCAGGGTGTTCTCGGGGGCTGCGGAGGAGGCGCCGCGGTGGGCGATGACGGTGAGCGGCGCGCCGGGCTGCCGGAGGAAGGCGCCGGGGGCGAGCGCGGTGACCTTGAGGTCGTCGAAGGAGACCTGGGCGCCGTTGACCAGCAGGGCCTGACCGCCGTCCGCGCTCCGGGCGACCTGGGTGGTGCGCATGACCTCGCGGCCGTCGAAGATCCAGCGGGCCGCGCCGCCGTGCACCTCGACGGCGAGCCGGACGTCCCGGCCGGTGCCCGCCGCGGCGGGTCCGACGGCGGTGTCGGTGACGTTCCAGGCGTCGGCCGGGGTGCGCCGGGCGAACTCCAGGCCGTTGGCGGCGGTGGTGCCGGAGCGCACGGTGGCGATCGACCACGGGGTGGTGCCGTTGGCCGGGACGTCCAGGCCGAGGGCGGTCCAGCGGGCGGCGTCGACGACGCTGTCGAAGCGGGCCGTCACCTCCAGCCGGAAGTCGGTGAGGTGGCGGCCGAAGGTGATCCGGGTCTGCTGGTTCCAGTCGGCGGAGTTGCCGACCAGGCGGCCGTTCTCGATCCGCCACGGCCCCTCGACAGCCGTCCAGCCGGCGGGCAGGCCGGGGCCGTCGAAGTGCTCGTCGACCACCACGTCGCCGGGCGCGGCGGCGGCCGGGGCGACGCCAGGAGCGGCCGGGACGGCTCCGGGGGCGGCGGAGGCGGCGTGCGGAGCCGTCAGCGCGACGGTGCCGAGGCCGAGCGCGGCGGCGAGCAGCGCGGCGAGCGGGCCGGAACGGGCAACGCGGGCAGCGCGGGTGATACGAGCGGCGCGGGCGGTACGTCCGTCTCGCGGCCCGTCCGGACCGGCGGAGTGACTGCTGATCATGCGCGGCAGGCTAGGCGATCACGACCCGGAGCGGAAGCCATGCCGTACGAACGGCCGTTCCCACGACCGGGCGAAGCCGGCGCGGGATCACCCCGCCGACGGGACCGGGCGGCCGGGGGCGAGGTGCCGGGCGAGGGTGGCCAGGGCCTCGGTGACGGCGTGCAGGACGGCCGGGTCCGGGGCGGCGCCGCCGGGTCCGGCGAGGGCGGCCGCGAGAGCGTCGTCGACGGTGGTGGCCCGGACCTCGGCCACCCGGGCCGAGGGTTGGGCGGCGGGCCGGACGAGCCGTCGGCGGCGGTCGGCGGGGTCCGGCTCGGTCAGGACCGAGCCCGCTTCCACCAGCCGCGCGACGGCGGTGGAGACCTGACTCTGCGGCAGTCCGGTGCGGGTGGCGATCTCGCCGACGGTCGTGCCCGGGCTGGCGACGATCTCGCCCAGGGTGACCAGGACCGAGCGGACGGAGCCGCGCGAGCCGGTGGCCGGTTCGGGCATGGCCTGCTCGCCGACCTTCATCAGCGTGCGGCCCAGGAGGAACAGCTCGACTCCGTTCATGGCCGCCAGGCTACATCGGCTTCGATGCATTGAAGATGATGCATCGAATTAGATACATCTCTATTGATACATCTTTCTCGATGCTCTAGTGTCGGTCGGGCCCGCCGGACAGCGGCACCACCCACCGAAGGGACACCCACCGCCATGACCGCCACCGCTTCCGAAAGCACCGCCACCGAGAGCACCACTACCGAGGGCACCGCCACCGAAGGCACACTCGCCGCCCCCGGCGCGACCCTCCACTACCGGCTCGCGGGCAGCGGCCCCGTCCTGCTGCTCTCGCAGAGCGGCGAGGGCGACGCCGACCGCACCGTCGACCTCGTCCCGCACCTCACCGACACCTTCACCGTCGTCACCTACGACCGCCGCGGCCTCTCCCGCAGCACCCTCGACGACCCCGCCCGGCCGGTCACCATGGCCGACCACGCCGACGACGTCGCGCTGCTGCTCGCCGAGGCCGCCCGGATCACGGGCACGGACGGAACCGGCGGGGCCGCTCCCGAGCCCGCCCTGATGGCCGGGTTCAGCATGGGCGCCGCGATCGGCCTCCAGGTGCTGGTCCGTCACCCGGGCGTGCTCGGCACCCTGATCGCGCACGAGCCCGTGCTGCCGAACCTGCTGCCCCCGGCGGACCGCGAGGAGCATGTCGCGGAACTCCTCGCCATCCAGGCGGCGCACGCCACCGGAGGCACGGCCGCGGCCTTCCCCGCGATCGCCCGGCACCTGGGCATCGACCCCCGGCACGACACCACCGAGGAGGGCCTCACCCCGCAGCCGATGACGCCCCGCCGGGTGGCCAACTTCGACTTCTTCGTCCGCACCGAGTTCACCGCCGTCACCACCGACGGACTCGGCCCGGCCGAGCTGGCCGCCGCCGCGCGGCGCTCCGGCACCCGCGTCCTCCCCGCCACCGGCCGCACCACCCGCCCGGACGTGCACACCTACCGCTGCGCGCTGGCGCTGGCCGCACTGCTCGGCACCGAACCGGTCGCCTTCCCCGGCGGGCACAACGGGAACACCGCCTTCCCCCGTGCGACCGCGCGGACGCTGAAGGCCCTGCTCGGCCGCTGAGCGGCCGCGGCCGCGACCGCGACCGCTCAGCAGGCGCTCGACGGACGCTCGACGGACGCTCAGCGGGCGGCGCCGTCCGGGTCGGCGGGCCGGGACTTCCCCGCCGCGCCGGGCCGGGGGACCCCGTCGATCGCCACGCAGATGCCGAAGACCCGGTCGTGTCCGGTCCAGCCGTTGACCCGGCCCCGGTTGTTGCTGATCTGCACCCGCCTCCTGGCGTGGTCCAGGGCCGACACCAGATGCAGGTAGACCGTGCCGGCAACTCTGGCCAGCACGATGTCACCGACCTCCAGCTTCGACGGATCGGCCGGGAGCACGCGCACCGACTGTCGGCTGCGGATCAGCGGGACCATCGACGAGCCGCTCGGCCGGAACTCCACGCCGGCCCCACCGGCCACCCTCGCCGCCACCGCGTCCAGTGCACCCATCGGGCGATCGTCGCACTCACACTCCGGACCGGGCCACCGAATTGTCCGCCCGGGCTGCCTGCGCGCGAGGCCGGAACGGCCCGGACCGGAACGGCACGTCAAGGGGCGGCGTCAACATCACTCCCGCCGCCCTTCACACCTGCGGTCAGGCTTCGCCCGGGTGCCAGGCCGGCCATTCCCAGGGCCGGTCGACCCAGTGGACGCGGTCCGGATCGTGCGGGTCGAGGTCGGGGAAGAGCTGGTGGATCCGCGGTTCGAACTCCTCCGGGGCGAGCGGCTCCCAGCCGTGGCCCTCGAAGCGGACCAGCCGGTAGCGGCTGTCGGTGCGGAACTCGGCGACCTCGACCAGGGATTTCGACGCCGTGTTCGCCGCGGTGGACGTGCTCTTGGTTTCCATGCCTCCCAGCATGTGGCGGACCTCCCGGCGGCGCACCCGGGCTGCGGCAGGCAGCGTACGGCGGCGGTCCGGATCCGGCGGGGCGCGCACCGGAACCCTCGTCCGGGTCATGTCCCGCCGTCGGCAGGCTCGTTGAGCACCGCGAGCGGGGGCCTGCGACGGCCGCCGCGCGGAGCGGCCCCATCCGGCCCACCCGGCATACCCCGGCCCACCCGGCAGGCCACGCGCGGACGGGCGGCGGTGGACGACGGCAGGAGGACGAGGACATGAGCGGGCAGGCGGCAGACGGCGGTACCCCGGCGGGCGGCGGACCGAGGACCGGTCCGGTCGCGGCGGCAGGAGCGGCCCCGGTGACGGCTCCGACGGCGGCTCCGACAGCCGGCGCGGCAGGCCCGGGCGCGGGAGGGGGCGCGGCGGCAGGCGCGGGCGCCGCGCAGTGGCAGTGGCCGACCCCGGCCTGGCAGCCTCCGCCGGTGCCGGTCCCGCCCCCGGTGCCCGTCCCCACCCCACCCTGGGAGGAGATGGCGGAGGCCGCCGCGGCGGAGCGGCGTCGACGCCGCCGGACGTGGGCGGTGAGCGCCGTCGGGATCGTCGCCGGGATGGCGGCGGTGCTGGTGATGTGCGGACCCGGGTCGGGCGAGGAGTCGTCCGGGGTGGTGGCCTTCCCCGGCCCCTCGACCTCGCCGCCACTCGCGCCGTCCCCGGCCGTCTCGCCGACCACCGGCCTGCTGCCGGTCCCGGCACCCTCCCCGCTGCCGTCGCCGACGAGCAACGAGGGTCCGCCGCCCCCCGGGGCGGCGCCCGGCGGGCCGGAGGCGGGCCCGGTGGTCGCGGGCGGGCCCCCGGCCGGGGCCGCGCCCGGCGCCGACCCCGCGGGAAGCCCCCGACCGAAGCCGAGCCGTTCGCCACGCCCTGCGCCCACCTGGGCGACGCACGCCCCCGGTGGTCCGGCCACGCCGGCGCCCACCCCGGCACCCGCCGCGAATCCCGCCGCCCCCGCCCCCTCGCACTCCCCCACCACCGCGGCGAATCCCGCCGCGTCGCTGCCGGGCGCTGGGACGGGGGCCGGGGCGGGCGGCGGCACGATCTGCGACCAGGCCGAGCACTTCGGCCGCTGGCCCGCCGGCTCCGAGCAGGCCCGCCTCTGCCGGGGCATCTACGGCTGAGCCCGGACCGGTCCACCCGTCCGCAGCAGTCGTCCGCCCGCCACGGACCGACCTGCGCGGCCGCCCGGCAGCCGGGACAGCACCCGGGCCGGATCCGGCGTGCGGTGGCCCTTTCGGAGCAGGAAGCCGGATCGGCCGACCTACCGCTCCGCCCCTCTTCCGGCCGACTCGTCGTCCGGCACGTCTTCCCCGGCGGCCCTTGCCGCTGGCACGGGGCCACCGGGACGCCGCCGTCCTGCTGGTGAGGGCCGCAGGCGAAAGGGAGTGGGAAGTCGGTGGCATCGACTTCCTGCTCCGGTGGCCGGCCCGCACGCCCGGACGCCCGACCTCGACGTCGGTCGTACGGGCCGTACGGGTCGTCCGGGTCGTCCGGGTCGCACGGGTCGCACGACAACGGCCGCCCGCCCACCGGGGGCGGTGGGCGGGCGGCCGGGGTGCTGGAGCGGGCGTCAGGAAACGGTGCCGGGACCGAGCAGGGCGTGGTCCAGGCGCGGCGCGAGGACCCGGGCCACGGTGTCGGTGATGTGGCCGGTGTCGCGGTAGAGGATCACGCCCTCCAGGACGGCCGGGCAGTCCGGGCCGGTACCGGGGCAGAGCAGCGGGCCCAGGTCCAGGGCCCGGACCCGGTAGCGCTCGGCGAGGCCGCCGTCGAGCAGCGGGTCGCGCTCGAAGGCCGTCCCGCGCGGGAAGAAGCAGGCGTCCGAGCGGCCGTCGGAGCCGGCCAGGCAGGTCGGGATGTCCTTGCCGGGCATCGGGGTGTCGCCCAGGTAGGCGAGCGGGGCGCCGAGGGCGGTGAGGCGGTCCAGGGTGCGGGTCCAGCCCTCGGTGCGCTCGTCCTGGCCGCCGTACCGGTTGAGGCCCGCCATCAGCACCAGCCGGGGCTTGGGGCCGGAGGTGAGCCGGGTGAAGGTGTTCTCGCGCCAGCGGTCGCACTCCTCGAAGGTGCGGCCGAGCACGTTGTTGCGCACCGTCAGGGTGGCCAGCGGGCAACCCGGCTTGACCAGGACCTCCAGCGCCCACTGCCGCTGCTCGGCCATCGCCAGGGCGGCCGAGATCCACTGACCGGCGTGCGAGTCGCCGATGAGCACGATCCGGTCGGGGCTGGACTCGGTGCCGAACAGGCAGCGCGGGCTGGTCTCGGCGCCGAGCGGGATCTCGCAGCCCTTGCCGGGCGGGAAGTCCTGCCGGGCGCGGGCGAGCGAGGGGGTGAGCGAGAGCACCCGGGTGCCGGGGGCGAGCAGGCCGGGGCCGTCCACCGCCCCGGCCGGGGCGACGGTCGCGCGGTCGGGGTCGCCGAGTGCGCGAACGGTGCCGCCGCCCAGGGTGAGGCCGGCGATCAGCGGGATGACCAGGGCGCTGGCGCCGACGGCGAGGCCCCGGCGCGGGGCCGGGCCGCCGCCGAACCGCAGCGGCGTTTCGACCAGTCGCAGGGTGAGCCAGGCCGGGAGTGCGGCGGCCGCCGTGAGGGCGACCAGCGTGGTCCAGGGCAGGGCGCCCCAGCGGGCCTGGGCGATGGTCAGCACCGGCCAGTGCCACAGGTACCAGGCGTAGGAGAGCCGCCCGGCGGCGCGCAGCGGACGGGTGGCGAGCAGTCGGCCGACGTCACCGGCGGTCAGCGCGCGGTGCGCGGGGCCGGCCAGCAGGAGGGCGGCGGTGCCGAGTACGGGCAGCAGGGCGGCCGTACCGGGGAAGGGCGTGTCGCGGTCGTACCGGAGGACGGCGGTGAGCAGCGCGGCGGCGCCGACCCAGCCGAGGACGCGCAGCAGTCCGCCGCCGAGGCGGACGCCGGGGCCGCCGCGGGCGAGCCGGGTGGTCAGGGCCGGTGCGGCGAGGGCGACGCAGCCGCCGACGGCGAACTCCCAGAGGCGGCTGGCGGTGGAGAAGTAGCCGAGCGGCGCGGAGCCGGCCGTCCAGCGGATGCAGAGCAGCAGCGAGACGCCGCCGACGGCGAGGGTGGTCAGGGTGGCGGCGGTGACGGTGCGGCGGCGGTGTCCGGCGAACAGCCGGGCGAGACCGAGCAGCAGGACGCCCCAGAGCAGGTAGAACTGGTTCTCCACCCCGAGCGACCAGAAGTGCTGGAGCGGGCTGGGGTCGTGCTCGGCGGCCAGGTAGTCGGTCTGCTGGCCGACGAAGCGCCAGTTGGAGAACTGTCCGGCGGCGGCGATGAGGTCCCGGGCGAGGTCGGTGCCGCGCAGCGGGTCGAGCAGGGCGCCGCCGGCCAGCGCGGTGGCGACCAGGACCACGGCGGCGGCGGGCAGGATGCGGCGGGCGCGGCGGGCGGCGAAGTCCCACAGGCCGAGGGGACGGGCGAGGAGGAGCCCGGTGATCAGGAAGCCGGAGACGACGAAGAAGACGTCGACACCGACGTAGCCGCCGGTGAGGCCGGGGACGGCCGCGTGGAAGGCGAGCACGGAGAGCACGGCGACGCCGCGCAGGCCCTCGATGTCGGGGCGGAAGGCGGCCCGCGGCCGCGGATCGGCGGTGGCGGGTCCGGCCGCGTCGGCACGAGCCGCGACAGACGCGGCAGCGACAGGCTCGGCGCTGGACGAGGAGGAGAGGACGTCGGTCGGGACGAGGGCGCGCGACGGCTCGGCGCCTGGTGGTACGGCCGTGGGCACGGCGAAGCTCCTTGCAGGGGCTGGCAGCGGTGGTCGGGGGCCGGCGGGCCGATGGGGCGGCCGGCCGGCAGTCCGCGCCGGTGGGGCGACGCGCAAGGAAGGGAGGAAATGAACTACTAGGGGAGGAAAAGGAACTGACGAGGCGTCAGAACACCAGCGGGTCGGCCCAGCCGGACGCCAGCAGGCCGCAGAGCAGCAGCACCGCGGTGACGGCGACGGCCTCGGCGGGCCCGAAGCGCAGGTCGGACCGACGGTTGCCCTGGCGGTCGGACGGCCGGGCGAGGTCCGCGACGGTGGCGCCGTTGCCACCGCGGACCAGCGGCCAGAGTGCGCCGATCAGCGGAACGACCGTGTAGGTGGTGAGCGCGAGCAGTCCGGCGAGCGCCCAGAAGGGCTGCCAGCCGTAGGAGTTGACGGCGCGGACGAGTCCGACCACGCCCGCGACGACCACGAGGCCGAGCCAGCCGACGCCGATCCGGGCGACGGTGCGGGCCAGCGCGGTGCCGCCGGAGACGGCGCCGGTGGGCACCCAGTCGGCGCTGCGTCGGCGCAGCGCGTGCGCGATGGCCACCACATGGCAGAGCCCGCCCAGGAGTTGGACCCGGGTGACCTCGAAGCGCCAGTGGGTGCGGGACATCGCGGGGAGCAGGACGAGCGCGACCCAGATCGGCGGCAGGAACGGCAGTACCTGCCAGGGGGCGATCTCGTCGGGGCGGAAGAACAGCATGATCAGGGCCGGCAGCGGCACCGCGAAGACGTTCACCGCGCTGGTGAGGTAGCCGAGGATGCCGTTCCAGAAGCAGAGCCGGGCCGAGCGGGGAAGCGGGCCGCGCCGGAAGTCGGGGTCCCCGACCAGGGCCAGCGAGCCGAGGCACCAGCGGTACTGCTGGCTGATGAAGGCGGGCAGGCCGGTGGGCGACATGCCCTTGGCGAGCAGCGCGGGCACGTACCGGGTGGTCCACCCGGCGCGGGCGAGCGAGAGGCCGGTGTAGAGGTCCTCGCTGTGGTCGATCTCGGCGAAGCCGCCGACGCGTTCGAGTGCGGCGCGCCGGTAGAGCGCGTTGGTGCCGCAGCAGACGGTGCCGTCCTGGGCGTCCCGGGAAGGCTGGATCCAGCGGTAGAAGATCTCCTGGGTGGCGCCGGCCGCGCGTTCGAGCCAGGACATCCCGGCGTCGGTGTCGAAGCACTGCGGGCTCTGCACGATGCCGATGTCCGGATCGTCGAGGTACGGCACCAGGTGCTGCAGGAAGTCCGGGCGCGGGCAGAAGTCCGCGTCGAGGACGGCGATGATGTCGCCGGTGCCCTCGACCAGGCCGTGGTTGAGGTTTCCGGCCTTCTTGAAGCGGCCCCGGTCGGGGCGGCTGCGGTACTCGAAGCCGTAGGACTCGGCGAGTTCGCGCACCTCGGGCCGGGCGGCGTCGTCGAGGACCAGGACGGTCAGCTCGCCGGGCCACCGGACGGCGGCGGTGTGCCGGTAGGCGTTGTCCAGGACGGCGAGCGGCTCACCGGCGGTGGGCAGCAGGAGGTCGACGCCCGGGTGCCGGACGGGGCGCCAGGCCCGGACCAGCAGGTCGTGCGAGTCGCGGGTGAAGCGGCGGGAGCGCTGTCCGTCGACGACGGAGAGCAGCCAGGTCGCGGCGTTGAGCACGGTGAGCACGAGGAACGGCCAGAGCAGTGGGCGGCTGAGCGCGAACAGGCCGAGCGTCGCGGTGGCTCCGGCGTAGGAGAGGGTGGCGCAGAGCAGCACCCAGCGGCGCTGCGGGCCGAAGTACCAGTAGAGCTCCTCGTCGTCGGGCGGACTGGGCAGACGCGACAGGTCGTCCTCGGCGCGCGGGTCGGGACGTGTACCGGGGGACGCCCCGGGACGGTCGGCGAGCCTGCTGCGACGACGGTTGTCGGGCCCGCCGTCGGGTATTCGGCGCAGTGAGTGCTGCGGTTCCCGGTCGGGCGCGGACACGGCGTTGCCATGGTGGACGGGCATGCGGAATGGCCCCCCTGAGCTGGGACGGAACGTGGCCTTTCGCCGGTCAGCCTCTCACGTTGGTCTGGACCAATCGATCATCGGGCCGCACCGTCGGGCATCGCCCCAGGTCAGGGAGTTGACATAACGTCAGATTCGTACACCACCTGACGCCGTGTCACCACTACTGGACGGTAATCTCCTTGGTCAGCTTCTCGAACCGCAGGTCGGGGCGGAGCGGGATGCCGAAGCGCTCGTCGCCGTACGGGAACGGCGAGTAGTCGCCGGTGCGCCGGAAGCCCCGGCGCTCGTACCAGGCGATCAGCTCCGAGCGCTGCTCGATCACCGTCATCTCCATCTCGGTCACCCCCCACTCCTCGGCGGCGTACCGCTCGGCCCGCGCGAGCACGGCCCGCCCGAGGCCGCCGCCCTGGCGGCCGGGGCGCACCGAGAACATGCCGAAGTAGGCGCGCGCGCCCCGCCGTTCCAGCTGGCAGCAGGCGAGCAGCTCGCCGTCCAGCTCCGCGAGCAGCACCACGCCGTCCGAGTGGTTGACGGCCGTGGTCACACCCTCGGTGTCGGTGCGCTGCCCGTCCAGCAGGTCGGCCTCGGTGGTCCAGCCGGCCCGGCTGGCGT
The DNA here is from genome assembly GCF_000718025.1 of Kitasatospora purpeofusca. Classification (GTDB taxonomy): domain Bacteria; phylum Actinomycetota; class Actinomycetes; order Streptomycetales; family Streptomycetaceae; genus Kitasatospora; species Kitasatospora purpeofusca. The sequence goes on along the minus strand of NZ_JODS01000024.1, from coordinate 88,401 downwards.
CGCCGCGGTAGGCGGACTCGACCAGGTCCAGCAGGGCGGGCACATCGGCGGAGGTCGCGGCGCGGAAGGCGAGCCGGTCGGTACCGGCGGCCTCGGGGGCCGCGCCGGTGCTGCTCTCGGGCACGGGGTCCTCATCTCTGGCGGGCCCGGACCGTGCTGGCCCGGGCGGGGAGGCGGCGGCCGTTCGGCCGATCCCTCGCATCGTGCCACAGCCGCCCCCGCCCCCTCCCTGCGCGTACGGACCGGCCCGGCCGCGCACCCCGGCCAACAACGACCAGCCCCCGGCCGGAACCCGTCGGGAACCCGTCCAGAACCCGGACACCCTCCCCCGGGCGGCACCGCCTCCGGCAGGATGAACAGGAGGACCACGAACCCTGCCCGGCACGCCCGGACCACCCACCCCGGAGGCCCCATGACGACCGTCGAGATCCCCGGCTCCAAGTCGGTCACCGCACGCGCACTGTTCCTGGCCGCCGCCGCCGAGGGCACCACCACCCTGCTCCGGCCGCTGCGCTCCGACGACACCGAGGGCTTCTCCGAGGGGCTGCGGGCGCTCGGTTACGCCCTCACCGCCGCACCGGACCGGTGGACCGTCGAGGGCCGCCCGCAGGGCCCCGCCCACGACGCCGACGTCTACTGCCGCGACGGCGCCACCACCGCGCGCTTCCTGCCCGTGCTCGCCGCCGCCGGCCGCGGCGAGTTCCGCTTCGACGCCTCCGCCCAGATGCGCCGCCGCCCGCTCGGCCCGCTGACCGAGGCGCTGCGCGCCCTCGGGGTCGACCTCCGGCACGAGGAGGCCGAGGGCCACCACCCGCTGCGGATCACCGCCGACGGCGTCCGCGGCGGCGAGATCACCCTCGACGCGGGCCTCTCCTCGCAGTACCTCACCGCGCTGCTGCTGCTCGGCCCGCTCACCGAGCAGGGCCTGCGGATCACCGTCACCGACCTGGTCTCCGAGCCGTACGTGGAGATCACCGTCGCCATGATGCGGTCCTTCGGCGCCACCGTGACCCGCACCGGCCGGGTCTACGAGGTCGCGCCCGGCGGCTACCGGGCCGCCGCCTACCCGGTCGAGCCGGACGCCTCGACGGCGAGCTACTTCTTCGCCGCCGCCGCGCTCACCGGCCGCCGGCTGACCGTCCCCGGGCTCGGCAAGGACGCGCTCCAGGGCGACCTGCGGTTCGTCGACGTGCTGGCCCGGATGGGCGCGCGGGTCGAGATGGGCAGCGACCGGACCACCGTCGAGGGCCCCGCCGGCGGCCGGCTCTCCGGCCTGACCGTCGACATGCGCGACATCTCCGACACCATGCCGACGCTCGCCGCCGTCGCCCCGTTCGCGGACGCGCCGGTGCGGATCGAGAACGTCGCCAACACCAGGGTCAAGGAGTGCGACCGCCTCGACGCCTGCGCGGAGAACCTCCGTCGGCTCGGCATCGACGTCGCCACCGGCCACGACTGGATCGAGATCCGCCCGGGCACCCCGCGCGGCACCGCCCTCGCCTCCCACGGCGACCACCGGATGGTGATGTCCTTCTCCGTCACCGGTCTGCGCACGCCCGGCATCACCTTCGACGACCCCGCCTGCGTGCGGAAGACCTTCCCCGAGTTCCACGAGGTGTTCGGGCGGCTCCGCGAGGAGTGGGCGACCACCGGCTGACCGACTGACCGACCGACTGGCCGGCCGACCGACTGACCGACCGACCGACCCGCGACGGAACGCCCGGGCGGTGCCGGGGGCGGGGCAGCTGTGCCCGCCTCCGGCGCCGCTACCAGAACCGGGCGAGGGCGCTCTCCCGGAACGGTTGCGGGGAGACGCTCAGATCCCCCGAGAACGGCCGGTCCAGCACGATGACCAGCAGCAGGCTGAAGCCGATCAGGGTGGCCACCGTGCCGACGAACAGCAGCCGGAACCGGCGGTCGCGCACCCCGTACATCAGGGCCAGCGCGGTCATCACGACGGCGCCGCCGAAGATCAGGGCCTGGAGGAGCGCGGGGAGGCTCCCCCGGCTGTCGGCGATCCGGCTGCGCCGGAGGCCGGCCACCTCGTTGAGGCTGTCCAGGGCCTTGCCGTAGAAGGCCTGTTCGGACGCCGTCCCGGGCTCGTAGTCGACGAACACCCGGTACATCCCGTCCACCGCCCGGGTCGTCACCGCCGAGTCCCCGTGGCCCGCCCGCATCAGCGGCCACTGGTCCTCCACCACGGCGTGCACGTAGTCGCGCACCGCCGCGTGCACCGCCTCCCGGGTGGCGGGCGGGAAGGCCTCGGCGTCACGCACGATCTGCGAGACGGCGCTCGCCTCGGCGGCCACGATGTGCCCGGCGTCGTGCAGTTCGGTCCACAGGTTGACCACGACGAAGGCCAGGATGATGCCGTAGATCGCGCCGAACATGCCCAGCAGCACCCCGGCCATCTCGTTGTACTCGCCGTCGGCCAGGCCCGGGAACCGGCGCAGGGCCAGCACGCTGCCCGCCAGCGCCGCCAGCACGAACCCGCCGACCACCAGCGCGGCCAGCGGCACGGTCGGGACGTGGTTCAGCAGCCACAGATCCACCCGCCTCCACTCCTCGCGGACCGGGCCCCCGACGGGCCTCCGCAGACATCATGAGCGGTGGCCCGGCACCCGCTCCGCATATCCGCCACCCCGGAGGGGCGTGGCGACCCGGCTGCCGGGGCCCGAGTACCGGGCCCCGGCAGCCGGGCGACCACGTGACACCCGGCGGTCAGTACGCCGGGCGCACCATGATCAGCGACTCCAGCCTGTCGGCGCTGTTCCACAGCAGCTGGATGCTGGTGCCGGTGGCCGGGACCTTGACGCTGTTGTACGGGTTCGCGGCGTCCCAGTAGACACCGGTGCGGTCGTTGAACTCCGCCACGCCCGGCAGGCTCGGCACGGTCACCGGGACGTCGGCGCGGGGCAGGGTGAGGCTGTCGGTCGCCTCGGAGCCGAAGGTGGAGTCGTAGCTCTGGACCCGGGTGTTCATCAGCCGGCCGTCCTTCCAGCGCAGCGGCGCGGGGTGGGCGTCGACGGGCAGCACCAGGCCGGAGCCGGGGTGGTCCCAGACGTTGTTGTCGCTCTGCGAGGCGTCCCAGAACCAGATCAGCAGGCCGTTCTGGTAGGGGAAGTGCTCGACCCGGCGCGGCCGTCGGACCGAGCCGAAGACGTACGGGCCGGTGCGCAGGGTGCTGTCGTAGGAGACGTACTGGCGGTTCTCGACCAGGTAGTACTGGCCGTGCTGCTGGGTGAAGGTGCCGGTGGTGCGGGTGAAGCCCCTGGCGTGCCAGCCGCTGTCCCCGTTCTCGGCGCCGTCGGCGAACAGCACGGTGCCGTCGGCGGTGGCGGACAGCTCGTCCAGGGTGAGGCCCTTGAGGTGGGTGCTGCCGTCGGTGGCGACCCGGAAGCGGACCTTGACCTGGCGGCCCGCGTAGGCGTCCAGGGGGTAGGCGAGGGTGCCCCAGGCGCCGCCGGAGGTGCCGGTGAGGGAGGGGGAGCCGCTGGGGTTGCGCGGGATCGGGGCGCCGTCGAAGGTGCCGGCCAGCGCGGTCCACTCGCTGCCGCCGTCGGTGGAGACCTCGGCGTAGGCCTAGTCGAAGTCGCGCTCCAGCTCGTACCAGCCCTTGGCGGTCAGCGCGGCCGTGGTCCGGCCGGTCAGGTCGAGGTCGCGCACCAGGGTGGCGTTCTGGTTGTCGGCGCTGCCGCTCCACCACTCCTGGGTGCCCGCGGCCGGTGTGTTGATGACGGTGGTGACGCTCTTCTTCGGCAGCTCGACCACCAGGGCCTGCGGCAGCGCGGTGTTGTACTCCACCGGGCCGGTGCGGTGCACGGACACCTCCCCGGTGGTGGCCCGGTCGTAGCTCAGCCAGCCCAGTTGGAGCTTGCTCCAGGCGTCCAGGTCGGCGGGGCGGTCGCCGATCTCGTCGCGGCCCTCGCCCAGCCAGGAGCCGGAGTTCATCAGCGACCAGTAGCCGACCGAGTTGTCGATGCCGTGGCCGGTGGTGTCGTAGAGGTCGGGCAGGCCGAGGTCGTGGCCGTACTCGTGGGCGAACACGCCGAGGCCGCCGTTCTCGGCCTGCATGGTGTAGTCGCCGGCCCAGATGCCGGTGCTGCCGACGGGGGTTCCGCCGAGCTTGTTCCCGGCCGGTCCGGTCTTCCCGGAGCCCGAGCCGTAGACGTAACTGCGGTGCGCCCAGAGCGCGTCGGGCCCCTGGGCGCCTCCCCCGGCGGACTGGTCGACACCGGCGTGGACGATCTGGAAGTGGTCCAGGTAGCCGTCCGGCTCGTTGAACTCGCCGTCGCCGTCGAAGTCGTAGCGGTCCCACTGGTCGTACTCGGCGATCGCGGCGCGGATCTGCTCGTCCGTGCGGCCGTGGGCCTTCTGGTCGGCGACCCAGGCGTCGACGGCGTCGCGGATGAGGTCCTGGGCGTTGGAACAGACGTTGTCGCCACACCAGTTGGAGCCGTAGCGGGCCTCGTTCCACGGCACCTCCACCCAGTCGGTGACGGTGCCGTCGACGGAGTAGCGCCCGGAGGACTGCTTCTCGTAGTAGGTCTTCAGGGAGTCCCCGGTGGTGCCGAAGTAGAGGCCCTGGTAGTGGGCCCGGTCGTAGTCGGGCTGCCAGGCGGTGGGTTGTCGACCGCCCGGTCGGGACGGTCGATGCTGTTGTGCAACGGCCCCGGGGTGCCGCCGTACTTGGGCTCTCCGTCGTGCGTGGTGGTGGTGTCGACCTGGTCGCCGAACTCGACCAGGACGGTGAAGATCCGGTCGGTCCGCTGCCGGGCGAGTTCGACGTACTGGCCGTCGCCGAGCCTGACGGCGGTGCTGGTGCCGCGCTGCTCGACGGTGGCGGTCCCGTTGACGAGCTGTTCGGTGGCGGTCTTCCGGGCGGCGTCGGCCTTTTCGGTCAGGGGTCCGGGCAGATTGTGCTCGACCGCGCGGGCCACCTGGGCCTCGGCGGGGTCGAGCGTGGCGCCGAGGTCGTCGGCGGCCGAGGCGCTGGGCGGCAGCAGCATCATGCCTATGGAGGCGGCGATCGCGGCGGCGGTGGCCGCGGCGAGGGTGCGGGATCTTCACGAGCGGTGGTCGTCCTTCGTCCGGTGGCGGGCGGCTGTGCCCGCCGGGGGGCGGTGACCGCCGGGGGGCGGTGACCGCCGAAGCTTCGGCTCCGGTGGGTTCAGGGGGTCGTGGCCGGGGCGGGTGCCGGGCCCAGGACGCAGGCCAGCGCCCGGCGCCGCTCGCGGGTGTCGTAGCGGCGGCACCGGAGCACAGCGTGGGACGGGCCCCCGGCGGTGTCAGCGGCCGGGGGCCCGTGGGAGCTGCACCAGCGGCCCCCACCTTGGTAAGCGCTATCCAGCCCGGCCGGCCACTTCCCGCCGGTCCGCCCCCGTCAGCCCGCCACCGGCCCCGTGCTGCCGCGCACCACCAGGGCCACACCCAGCGGCGCCTGCCGGGCCGGCGAGGCGCCGTCCGCGATCAGCTGGACGGCCCGCTCCCCCGCCTCCTCCAGCGGCAGGCGGACGGTGGTCAGCGACGGCCGCAGGTCCACCGCGAACGGGACGTCGTCGAAGCCGACCACCGAGACCTCCTCCGGGACGCGCCGCCCCAGGTCGTCCTGCACGGCGGCCAGGACCCCGGCCGCCATCACGTCGTTCAGGGCCAGCACCGCCGTGACCCCCGGCTCGGCGGCGAACAGCCCGAGCGCCGCCTCCCGGCCGCCCGAGCGGGTGAAGTCCGCGAACACGACCCTGCGGTCCGGGAGTTCACCGCCCAGCCGGGACCACGCCGCCCTGATCCCGGCGAGCCGCCGCTGCACCGTCACCAGGCCCTCCGGCCCGGCGACCACGCCGATCCGGCGGTGTCCGAGCTGCCAGAGTTCGGTGGCCGCGCGCTCGGCCCCGCCGGTGTGGTCCAGCGGGACGTACGGCTCGACGCCCCGTTCGCCGATGCAGGACACCCGGCCGCCGTCGGCCCGGAAGGCGTCCAGTTCGGCGGCCAGGCGCGCGGTGAGGTCCGGGTCGGCGACGCCGCTGCCGGCCAGCAGCACCGCCCGCGCCCGCTGGGCGCGCAGACTCCGCACGTACTCGATCTCCAGCTCCGGGTCACCGAAGGTGGCGGCGATCATGACCATCAGCCGGTGCCGCTTGGCGGCCCGCATCGCGCCGGCGGCGATCGCCGCGAAGTACGGGTCGGCGATGTCGTGCACGACCAGGCCGACCACGGAGGTCGAGGAGCGGGCCAGCGCCTGCGCGGGCGCGTTGGAGACGTAACCGAGGTCCCGGGCCGCGTCCTCCACCTTGCGGCGCAGCTCCTCCCCCACGGTGCGGGTGCCCCCGTGGAGCACCCGCGAGGCCGTGGCGATCGACACCCCGGCATGCTCCGCGACGCGTTGCAGCGTCACGGCGCCGGTGGAACGGGTGGCACGGGTGGTTGACCTCGGGTTCGGCATGCTCGTAACGTACCCGGCGGAAAGCGCTTACCAGGAATCCGCGCGCACCTCCCGCGCAGCTACCCCGGAAAGAAGGTCCGCCATGTCCCGCAGGGTGATCGGCATCGTCATGAACGGTGTCACCGGTCGAATGGGCTACCGCCAGCACCTCGTCCGCTCCATCCTCGCCATCCGCGAGCAGGGCGGACTGCCGCTCGGCGACGGCGAGGTGCTGTGGCCGGAACCGATCCTGGTCGGCCGCAGCGCCCACAAGCTCAAGGAGATCGCCGACCGGCACGGCCTGACCCACTGGACCACCGACCTGGACGAGGCCCTCGCCCACCCGCTGGCCGAGATCTACTTCGACGCCCAGCTCACCCAGGTCCGCGAGCAGTCCATCCGCCGGGCCGTCGCCGCCGGCAAGCACATCTACACCGAGAAGCCCACCGCCGAGTCCCTGGACGCCGCGCTGGAGCTGGCCCGCCTGGCCCGCGACGCCGGGGTCCGCAACGGCGCCGTCCAGGACAAGCTGTTCCTCCCCGGCCTGCTCAAGCTCAAGCGCCTGGTCGACAGCGGCTTCTTCGGCCGGATCCTGTCCGTGCGCGGCGAGTTCGGCTACTGGGTCTTCGAGGGCGACTGGCAGGAGGCCCAGCGGCCGTCCTGGAACTACCGCGCCGAGGACGGCGGCGGCATGGTCCTCGACATGTTCCCGCACTGGCGCTACGTGCTGGACGGCATCGTCGCCCCGGTCCGCTCCGTCTACGCCCACACCACCACCCACATCCCCGCCCGGGTCGACGAGCAGGGCCGCTCCTACCGGGCCACCGCCGACGACGCCGCGTACGGCATCTTCGAGCTGGAGGGCGGCATCACCGCCCAGATCAACTCCTCCTGGGCGGTCCGCGTCGACCGCGACGAACTGGTCGAGTTCCAGGTCGACGGCACCGAGGGCAGCGCCGTCGCCGGGCTGCGCGAGTGCCGCTTCCAGCACCGGGCCGCCACCCCCAAGCCGGTCTGGAACCCCGACCTGGCCGCCACCGAGTCCTTCCGCGAGCAGTGGCAGCGGGTGCCGGACAACGCCGAGTTCGACAACGGCTTCAAGGTGCAGTGGGAGCTGTTCCTGCGGCACGTGGTGACCGGCTCCGAGTACCGGTGGGACCTCCTGGAGGGCGCCAAGGGCGTCCAGCTCGCCGAACTCGGCCTGCGCTCCGCCCGCGAGGGCCGCCGCCTGGACGTGCCCGACCTCGCGCTCTGACCCCCGCCTCCTGCTCCCGCCCCCGCCCTGGTTCCTCCCGCTCCCGCCCGCACCCCGACCCGATTGCTGACACCATGACCGAGATCGACCTGCCCGGCCACGGCCGCCACCGGATGTCCGAGCCGCCCCGCCTCCCGTCCGCCACCGAGCCGCCGACCGGCCGCGTCGTGTACGCCGCCGCCCATGTCGTCGCCGACCCGCTCGGCGACAACGCCCCCGGCGCACCCGCGGCCGTCGACTGGGACACCACCCTCGCCTTCCGCCGCCACCTGTGGTCCCTCGGTCTCGGCGTCGCCGACGCCATGGACACCGCCCAGCGCGGCATGGGCCTCGACTGGCCCGCCACCCGCGAACTGATCACCCGCTCCGGCGCCGAGGCCCGCGCCGCCGGCGGACTCCTCGCCTGCGGCGCCGGCACCGACCAGCTCGCCCCCGGCACCCACACCCTCCCCACCGTCACCGCCGCCTACGAGGAGCAGCTCGACGTCGTGGAGGCCGCCGGCGCCCGGCCGATCCTGATGGCCAGCCGCGCCCTGGCCGCCGCCGCCCGCGGTCCCGAGGACTACCTGAGCGTCTACGGCCGGATCATCGGCCGGGCCGAGCAGCCGGTGATCCTGCACTGGCTGGGCGAGATGTTCGACCCGGCCCTGGCCGGCTACTGGGGCTCCACCGACCTCGACGCCGCCACCGCCACCGTCCTGGAACTCATCGAGGAGCACGCCGACCGCATCGACGGCATCAAGGTGTCGCTGCTCGACGCCGACCGCGAGGTCGCGCTGCGCCGCGCGCTGCCCGCCGGGGTCCGCCTCTACACCGGCGACGACTTCCACTACCCGGAGCTGATCCGCGGCGACGAACACGGCCACAGCGACGCGCTGCTGGGCGTCTTCGACCCGATCGCCCCGGTCGCCGCCGCCGCGCTGCACGCCCTGGACGCCGGGGACCTCGACCGCTACGAGGCGCTGTTCGCGCCGACCCTGCCGCTGGCCCGGCACCTGTTCGCCGCCCCGACCTTCCACTACAAGACCGGGATCGTCCTGCTCGCCTGGCTGGCCGGGCACCAGGACCACTTCACCATGGTCGGCGGCGCGCAGAGCGGCCGCTCCGTCCCCCACCTGGTCGAGCTGTTCCGCCTCGCCGACGCCGCCGGGATCCTGCCCGACCCCGAGCTCGCGGCCGACCGGATGCGGCGCTACCTCGCCGTGGCGGCGCCGCTCGGCTGAGCCGGGGCCGCGTCCCCGGCCCAGGGCCCCGCGTCCCTCGGTGGCCGTCCGCTCGGTGGCCGTCCCTCCCCCCGGGGCGGCCACCGGTCTCCCCTCACCTCCCCGAAAGGAGCCCGGCACCGTGACCGGACTCTCCCGTCTGTCGCTCAACCAGATCACCACCAAGCGCTGGAGCCTGCCCGAAGCCGTCCAGGGCTGCGTGGACGCCGGGATCCCCGCCATCGGCCTGTGGCGGGACAAGGTCGCCGAGACCGGCCTCGCCCGCTCCGCCAAGCTCTGCCGGGACGCCGGGCTGGCCGTCAGCAGCCTCTGCCGGGGCGGCTTCCTCACCGCCGCCGGGCCGGAGGAGCGGCGGGCCGCGCTCGCCGACAACCTCCGCGCCATCGAGGAGGCCGCCGAACTCGGCACCGACACCCTGGTGATGGTCGTCGGCGGCCTGCCCGACGGGAGCCGCGACCTGCCCGGCGCCCGCCGCGCCGTCGCCGACATGATCGCCGAACTCGCCCCGCACGCCGAGGACTTCCGCGTCCGACTGGCCCTGGAGCCGCTGCACCCGATGTTCTGCGCCGACCGCGCCGTCGTCTCCACCCTCGGCCAGGCCCTCGACCTCGCCGCCCCCCACCCCGCCGCCCAGGTCGGCGTGGTCGTCGACAGCTACCACGTCTGGTGGGACCCGCAGCTCCCCGAACAGATCGCCCGCGCCGGCCGGGAGGGCCGCATCGCCTCCTACCAGGTCTGCGACTGGACCCTGCCGCTCCCGGCCGACGCCCTGCTCGGACGCGGCCACGTCGGCGACGGCCACATCGACTTCCGCACCCTCACCGACCACGTCACCGCCGCCGGCTGGACCGGCTGGATCGAGGTCGAGATCTTCAACCAGCTGATCTGGGACACCCCCGGCGAGCAGACCCTGCGCACCCTCGCCGAACGCCACCTCACCCACGTGGCCCCGGCAGCATGAGGATCGTCCTCGCCCCCGACTCCTTCAAGGGCACCGCCACCGCAGCCGAGGCCGCCCGGGCCCTCGCCGACGGCTGGCACTCCGTCCGCCCCCACGACGAGCTCGTCCTGCTGCCGATGGCCGACGGCGGCGAGGGCACCCTCGACGCCGTGGCCACCGCCCACCCCGGCGCGACCGTCCACGAAGTCCCCGGCTGCACCGGCCCCGACGGCCGTCCCGTCCCTGGCCGCCACCTGCTGCTCCCCGACGGCACCGCCCTGGTCGAACTCGCCGACGCCAGCGGACTCCCCCTGCTCGAAGGCCGCCTCGCACCGCTCGCGGCCACCAGCCGCGGCACCGGCGAGGCGATCGCCGCCGCCCTGGACGCGGGCGCCACCGCGCTGACCGTCGCCCTCGGCGGCTCCGCCTCCACCGACGGCGGCGCCGGGCTGCTCTCCGCCCTCGGCCTGCGCGTCCTCGGCCACTCGGGAGCCCTGCTCCCCGACGGCGGCGGCGCCCTCGCCACCGCCGGGCAGATCGACACCCGCCGGCTGCGCCCCGCCCCGCCCGGCGGCGTCCGACTGCTCACCGACGTCACCAACCCGCTGTACGGCCCCGACGGCGCGGCCGCCGTCTACGGCCCGCAGAAGGGCGCCGGCCCCTCCGAGATCGCCCTGCTGGAACACGGCCTGCGCCGCTACGCCGAGTTGCTCGGAGGCGACCCCGAAGAGCCCGGCGCCGGAGCGGCCGGCGGCACCGCCTACGGCCTCGCCACCGCCTGGAACGCCCGGATCACCCCGGGCGCGGCCGCCGTCGCCGACCTCCTCGGCCTGGACACCGCCCTCGCCGGGGCCGACCTCGTGATCACCGGCGAGGGCCGCTTCGACGCCACCAGCCTGCTCGGCAAGGCCGTCGGCGAGGTCATCGACCGGGCACACCGCGCCGCCGTACCGCTCCGCGTCGTCGCGGGCGACTCCACCGACGAACGGGCGCTCACCCTGCTGTCCCTGTCCGGCGACAGCGACGACGCCCAACGGCGGGCCACCCACTGGCTCAAGCTCGCCGGAACACGGCTGGCCCGCTCGGCCGGAGCGCCGGCGCACTGACGCGCTGACGCGCTGACCCGCTGACCCGCTGACGCATCCGACCGAGGAGGCGCCGGTGAGGACGTCGACGTCAGCCTGCCGAGGGCGGCTCAGCCGTGCGGGTGTCGGTGGCGGCCGGTTCCGCTGCAGGTCGTAACTTTCCGGACCGTCGTTCTTTGATCCGGACAGCAGTGATTGCAACCGGTTCAGGGCGTGTGCACCACCTTCAGCCGGCGCGCGTTCGACCGCCACCGGGTCGACCAGTGCTTCGAATTCATCTTGAGAGGAATGCGGAAATGTTCAAGAACACCTTTGCCGCCGCCGCCGGCCTGGCCGCCGCTGCCATTGCGATGTCCGCCGGGTCGGCCTTCGCCATCGCCGACTCGGACGGTGCTGCCGTCTCGTCCCAGGGCAACGGCGGTACCAACCAGACCGGCACCCACGGCGACCACAGCGCCAACTTCCACACCCTCGACAACCCGAACATCTGCCTCCCGGAGGTCCACAACATCGCGGTCGGCGCCGTCATCGGCGTGGCTGTCCCGATCGAGGTCCCGGTCCTCAACAAGACCCCGAAGCAGATCTGCAACGTCGGCCACAACACCCAGTCCTCCGGTGACGGCGGTGTCTCGCACCTGATCGGCTGATCCAGCAGCGCCCCTGGGCCCCGGTGACACGTCCCGGGGGCCGGGCACCGCGCGGGACCGACGCCCGGCCGGGGCTTCCCGGCCGGGCGTTCGGCATGTCCGGTGAGCCGCAGGGGACTTGCGGGTCGCACGAAGAGTGGGCGACCAATGGCCGACCGTCGCGCGAAGCCCGGGCGGCGCGGGAGTGCGTCGGCCCGAGTTCCCGCGCGGCCCACCGTCCGGCTCCGGGGCCGACTCCCCTGGTGGGCGCCGGTCCTGCGGGTACGAGGCGTCCGGGTGGTCGGAACCATTCCCCTGTGACCCCCGGTCAGAATGTGGCCACCGATACCTGGCGGGCTGGCACGTACATGGCTAGCCTGCTGCGGCCGGACTCCGTCACCGGCCGTCCCGGCAGTCCGCGCCCCACCCCACGGGACGTCAGCACCGGACCAGAGGAGTGTCATGCCCAGCACTTCCCGCTCCGCCAGCTCTGCCAGCCCCTCCGGCACCACCGACCTCCGCAAGCCCCGGCAGCGCCGGCTCGGCGCGTTCGCCGCCGTCGCCACCGCCGTCGCCCTGGCCGTCGGCATCGCCGCCCCCGCGCACGCGGCCGGCGGCCAACTGCCCCCGATCCACCCCGACCTCGACTTCGCCGGCTCCACCGTGGCCGCCCACGAGGGCCGCGACGGCACCGCCCCGGTCGCCGCCCTCGCCGTCACCCAGACGCCCGGGCTCGACGTCGCCAGCTACCAGGGCAACGTCAACTGGTCCTCGGTACGCGCCAACGGCGCCCGCTTCGCCTACGTCAAGGCCACCGAGGGCACCACCTACACCAACCCGTACTTCGCCCAGCAGTACAACGGCTCCTACAACGCCGGCCTGATCCGCGGCGCCTACCACTTCGCCCTGCCGGACCGCTCCTCCGGCACCGCCCAGGCCAACTGGTTCGTCGACCACGGCGGCGGCTGGTCCCGCGACGGCAAGACCCTCCCGCCGGCCCTCGACATCGAGTACAACCCGTACGGTGCCACCTGCTACGGCCTCAGCCAGAGCGCCATGGTGAGCTGGATCCGCGCCTTCAGCAACACCGTCCACACCCGCACCGGCCGCTACCCCACCATCTACACCACCACCAACTGGTGGACCAGCTGCACCGGCAACAACGCCTCCTTCGGCGCCACCAACCCCCTCTGGGTCGCCCGTTACGCCTCCGCCGTCGGCACCCTCCCGGCCGGCTGGAGCTACCAGACCATCTGGCAGCACGCCGACTCCGGCACCTTCCCCGGCGACCAGAACCTCTTCAACGGCGCCTTCGACCGCGTCCAGGCCCTCGCCAACGGCTGAGCCCCGCCCCGCCGTTGCCCGCCCGGCCACCCGGACCCGTCCGGGTGGCCGGGCGGAGGTCAGGGGGCGGCGGTGAGGGAGTCGAGGAGGATGCGCCAGGCGGCCGTGTAGGCGGTCGGGTCCTCGGGGGTCCCGTCCGGTGGGCCGAAGGCGACGTGCGGGGCGCCGTGGAGGACGGCGAGCAGGAGTTGGGCCACCAGTTCGGGCGGGCGGGGTGCCATGCTGCCCTCGCCCTGGGCGCGGCGGATCAGGGTGACCAGGCCGCGTTGCACGTCCGAGAAGATGTCGGGCGCCGGACCGGCCGGGTCCGGGACGTCCGGGACGTCGGTGGCCAGGCGGAGCGCCGCGCGCAGGCGGACGTCCTCCTTCAGCCGCTGCGCGAGGTCCAGGACGAGTGCCTCCAGGACGTCGGCGGCCCCGGCGCCGGGGACGTCGCGGGTCAGCCGCATCTCCTCCCAGACCTGCCGGGACTGCGAGATCAGGGCGCCCGCCAGCGCGCGCTTGGAGTCGAAATGCCCGTACAGCGCGCCCTTGGTCATGCCGGTGCGCTGCGCCACCGCGTTGAGGGTGGCCCGGCTGTAGCCCTGGGTGGAGAACTCCTCGGCCGCGGCGTCGAGCACCTTCTCCCGCGTGCGCCGGGCCCGCTGCTGCTTCATCATGCGGTCCTCCTCGGGGTCCGGAGAACATTCCGTGGCGCAGGAATGTTCTCGGGGCGGCACGGTCACCGCCCGGTTCCGTTCAGGTCCGACCGGGAACATTCATCGGTGCTTCCTCCCCCGAGGTCGCGAACTCCCGGGCGGTACCGCTACATTGCGGTGCCCGCACGGGCGTCACAGCTCAGGAACCTACCTTCCGGAAGGATTGGCGTCGAGGCGGGTTCCCGCCGCCCTGTCCAAATCGCCGTGGTCGAGAACGAGTTGACCGACCGCACCGGAACCACCACACCGAACTCCGCCCCCACCGCCGAGGAGCCGACCGTGCCCGAGCCCGATTCCGGGAGCAGATCCGGGAGCAGATCCGGGAGCAGATCCGGGACCAGAGCAGAGAGCCGAGCAGCGACCGGAGCAGAGAGCAGAAGAGCGAGCAGAGCAGAGACCGGGGCCGAACCGCCCGGCCCGTTCCGGGTCCGGCCGATCGCCACCCGGCGCGGTCCCGACCCCAAGCAGGACCGCGCCGCCCGCACCAGGCTGCTGGTCCTCACCGCGGCCGCCGAACTGTTCACGGCCCGGGGCTTCCGCCACACCTCGGTGCAGGAGGTCGCCGACCGGGTGGGGATGACCAAGGGCGCGGTCTACTTCCACTACCCGACCAAGGAGGCGCTGGCCGTCGCCGTGGTCGAACACCACTACGCCCGATGGCCGTTGCTGCTGGCCGGGGTCACGGCCGAGGGGCACGGGCCGCTGGAGACCGCGGAACGCCTGCTGGCGGGCGCGGCGCTCGCCTTCCGGGAGGACGTCGTGGTCCAGGCGGGCACCCGGCTGCAGGTCGAACGCCCGCAGATCGATGCCGAGTTGCCGACACCGTACGTGGACTGGACCGAGCTGCTGGCCGAGCTGCTGGCCCGCGCCGAGGCGCTGGGCGAACTGCGGGCGGGGGTCCGGCCCCGGGCCGCCGCCCGGTCGCTGGTGGCCGCCTTCTTCGGCGCCCAGCACATCTCGGACGTCCTGAGCGAACGGGCGGACATCGTCGAACGCTGGGCGGAGACCTCGGAGTTACTGTTCCGGGCGATCCGCGCGGAGTGACGCGAGCGGACGGCGGGCAGGCGCCGCGGCCGACCGCACGACCCGCGAGGCGTCGACACCGGCCCAGGTGGTGCCCGCCGCGACCAGGGCGAGCACGGCCGCCGCGAGCGGGAACCAGCGCCCGCCGAACAACGCGACGGCCGCGCTGCCGACCGCCCCTCCCGCGGCCGTGCCCAGGTACAGGGCGCTGCTGTTGAGCGAGATCAGCAGCTGGGCGTTGCCCGGGTCGAGCGAGGCGAGCCGGTGCGGCAGCGCCACCGAGACCGCCCAGCCCGCCAGCGGGGTGACCACGGCGTAGGCGAGCGCTCCCGGCATCGAGCGCCCCGCCCAGGGCAGCGCGGCGAACGCGAGCGCCGCCACCGTGCTGCCGACCAGCAGCACCCTGCGGACGCCGGCCCGGTCGACCAGGCGCCCGCCCAGCCAGCTGCCCGCGACCGAGGCGAGGCCGGAGACCAGCAGCACCAGGCTCAGCCGGTCCGCCCGTCCGCCGGTGGCCGGGGCGATCGCGGTGGCCAGGTAGATGTAGACGGTCTGGAACGCGAGGAAGAAGAGCAGCGTGGTGGAGGCGGCGCCGAGCACGCGCCGGTCGCGCAGCGGTGCCAGGCGGTCCCGCAGGCCGGGTGCGACGGCGGGTGCCGGCAGGTCGCGCAGCAGCAGGGCGAGCCCGGCCAGGGCGGCCGCGCCGAGGGCGGTGACCAGCCACATCGTGAGGCGCCAGTCGGTGCGCCCGATCCAGGTGCCGAGCGGGACGCCGAGCGCGGTGGCGACCGTCATGCCGCCGAGCACCGTGGCCAGGGCCCGGCCGCGCCGCTCGGGGGCGACCAGGGTGGTGGCCACCGCGTTGGCGGTCGGGGTGTAGAGCGCGGCGCCCGCGGCGGCCAGGACCCGGGTGGCGAGCAGGATCCCGTAGGAGGGGGCGAGCGCGCTGAGCGCGTTGGCGGCGGCGAACACGGCGAGCGCGGTGAGCAGCAGCCGTCGGCGCGGCCAGCGCGCGGTGAGCGCGGCGAGGGGTGGGGCGAGCAGCGCGTAACCGAGGGCGAAGACGGTCACCAGCTGGCCGGCGGCGGCGACCGTGACGCCGAGGTCCTCGGCGATCGGGCCGAGGATGCCGGCCATGACCATGGTGTCGGTACCGACGGCGAAGGTGCCGAGGGCGAGCAGGAGCAGGCGGACGGGCACGTGGTTCCCCCAGGAGCGGACGTCATCGGGCCTGATTGTTGGACGAACAGGCAACAGTTTGATGCTCGCCAAACAGTACGGATTGGTGGATGATTGTCAAACCGTCCCGTTCGCGTCGCACCCGCGCCGCCCGAGCCCCGAGGAGGCCGCCGGCCATGACCGACGAAGAGCGGCTGCCGCAGCCCGCCGCCACCGAGATCGACCTGGTCACCGTGCTGCACGCGCTCGGCGACCCGGTCCGGATGCGCCTGCTGACCAGCTACGCCGACGGCGCCGAGCACTCCTGCGACCCGCGCCACCTCGGCCTGGAGCACCTGCACAAGTCGACCGTCTCGCACCACATGCGGGTGCTGCGCGCGGCCGGCGTCACCAGCACCCGGGTCGCCGGTCGCAACCGCTACGTCTCGCTGCGCCGAGCGGACCTCGACGCGCGCTTCCCCGGCCTGCTCGACGCCCTGCTCACCGCGACCGGGGCCGCCACCACCACGGCCACCACGGCCGCCACGGCCGCCACCGCCACCGCCACCGGCTGAGCCCCGCACCGTCCCACCGCCCGTCCCGCCACGCCATCCCGCCCCCGTCCCGCCGCCCGTCCGGCCGCACCGGACCGGCGCGCGCACGACCCGCTGGGTAGCGTGGCCGGGACGGCGAGGGCGCGGACCAGCGGAAGGCCGGGCGGGTGCGATGATCGGTGAGGTCGGCGAAGAGGCCGGCGGCGGACTCGACCTGGACGGCCTGCGCCGGGTCTACGGCACGCCCGGTCACCGGCTCTTCTACACCCTCGTCTGCCGACGGGCCCGGCACTGGGGCTGGACCGAGCCCGGCCAGTCCAAGTGGCGCTGCTGGCGGGCGCAGCGGCAGCTGGAGGGGGTGCTCGGGCGCAAGCTCGCCCTGCCGCCCGGCTCCCGGGTGCTGGACGCCGGCTGCGGTTCGGGCGTCGTCGCCCGCCAGTTGGCGGCCCGCTTCGGCCTGCGGGTGACCGGCGTCGACCTGATGGACTTCCACGTCCGCGAGGCCCGCCGGCTGAGCGCCCGGGCCGCGCTGGAGGACCGCACCGCCTTCTCCTGGGGCGACTTCCACGACCTGGACCTGCCCGCCGGCAGCTTCGACGGCGCCTACTCGATGGAGACGCTCTGCCACGCCCACGACCCGGCGCGCGCCCTCGCGGAGTTCCACCGGCTGCTGCGGCCGGGCGGGCGGCTGGTCCTGCTCGGGCCCGCCGCCGTCCCGCGCGCGGAGATGCCCGGCACCCAGCAGGCGCTGCTGGACCCGTACCTGGACGCGATGGTGCTGCCCGGCGCCCGCCGCTACACCACCCGCACCCTCGGCGGGCTGGTCACCGGGGCGGGCTTCCGGCTGGAGGAGGAGCTCGACGCGACGCCCTACTACCTGCCCACCACCGAGGCGCTGTACGGGTACTTCCGGCTGCCCTACGCCGTGCTGCGGCGCCTCGGCGCGACCGAGCACTGGCTGGGACTGCGCTCCACGGTGGAGATGTACGAACTGCGCCACCACGTCGCGTGGATGGTGCACACCGCCGTCAAGGACGGCTGACCGGCGCCGAGTTGGACGCGGACCCGGCCGTCAGCGCCCGGCGCCCAGCATCCGGAGCACCAGATCGCCGTAGCGGCGGCCGAGTTCCTCGGGCGTCTCGCTGCTGCGGTCGGTGTACCAGCGGGACACGTCGATCCCGAGCGAGGTGACCGCGCGGGCGGCGGTGCGCACCTCGGCGACCTCGAACAGCCCGTCCGCGCGCCCCGCCTCGATCAGCGCGGTGACCTCGCGCTCGATGTCCAGCCGCAGTGCCGCGACCGCCGCGTAGTCGTCCTCCGGGAGCGCGTGCAGCTCGTAGTTGACCACCCGGCCGACCGTCCGCGCCCGGGCGTGCCAGGCGGTGAAGTCCTCGACCAGGCGCCGCATCCGGGCCACCGGGTCGCCCTCGCCGGCCGCCGCCGCCCGCACCAGGGCGAGCGCCGCGGCGTGACCGGCCCGGCTGATCTCGGCCAGCAGGGCCGCCTTGGAGGGGTAGTGGATGTAGAGCGCGGCCGGGCTCATCCCGGCGCCGGTGGCGATGTCCCGGGTGGTGGTGGCGTGGAAGCCGCGCTCGGCGAAGGACTCGACGGCGGCCCGGAGCAGCCGGTACGCCGCCTCCGGGCGGGTGTCGGCGCCGCCGGGCAGGGTGGGCCACAGCTCGGCGATGGGCGTGCTGGTCATGGCGCCATCCTCGCAGATCGGTCGTCCGGGCGGTCGTACGGGCATTCGCCCGGGGCCGGGCCGGCGGAGGGCGGGAGACGCACCCCGACACCCGCCCGGACGCGACCCCAGGGGCTGTTGACAGGGTGTCGCACCGACAGCATGCTGAGCAAGCGCTTAGTCAGCAGCCGCTCCACCGGCCGCCGAGCCGTCGAGCCGTCGAGACCCGGTCGGCAGGTCGGCCGGCCGCCGTCCACGCCGAGAGGATCCCCGTGGTGCACTCCTTCAAGGGCCGGGTGGCCGTCGTCACCGGATCGAGCCGGGGCATCGGCCTCGGCATCGCACGCGAGCTGGTCGCCCGCGGGGCCAGGGTCTGCCTGACCGCTCGCAACCCGGAGCCGCTCGCCGAGGCGGTCCAGGACCTCGGCGGACCCGAGGTCGCCATCGCCGTCGCCGGCCGCGCCGACGACCACGCGCACCAGGAGGAGGCCGTCGCCCGCACCCTGGAGGCCTTCGGGCGGCTCGACCACCTGGTCAACAACACCGGCATCAACCCGGTGTACGGCCCGGTGCTCACCGTCGACGAGGCCGCCGCCGCCAAGATCCTCGCCGTCAACGTGCTCGCCCCGCTCGCCTGGACCCGCCGGGCGCACGCCGCCTGGATGGGCGAGCACGGCGGCTCGGTGGTCAACGTCGCCTCGGTGGCCGGGCTCCGCTCCTCGCTCGGCATCGGCATGTACGGGGTGTCCAAGGCCGCGCTGATCCGGCTCACCACCGAACTGGCCGCCGAGCTGGGCCCCCAGGGCATCCGGGTCAACGCGGTCGCCCCCGCCGTCGTCAGGACCAGGTTCGCCGAGGCCCTGTACGAGGGCCGCGAGGAGCAGGTCGCCGCCGCCTACCCGCTCGGCCGGCTCGGGATGCCCGAGGACGTCGCGGGCGCGGTCGCCTTCCTGCTCTCCCCCGACGCGGCCTGGATCACCGGCCAGACCGTGGTGGTGGACGGTGGCGTGACCCTCGGCGGCGGGCTGTGAGCACCCCGACCGGCGGCCCCGCAGAAACCTCCTCCGACACCCCCGCCGAGGACGCCCCGACCGCCCCGCCGTTCGCCGGCCAGGGCGTCGTCGTCACCGGCGCCGGCCGGGGCATCGGCGCCGCCGTGGCCCGCGCCTTCGCGGCCGCCGGCGCCCAGGTGGTGGTGAACGACCTGGACGGCGCCGCCGCCCGCGCGGTCGCCGCCGACTGCGGCGGCTCCGCCGTCCCCGGCGACGCCGCCTCCGCCGAGGGGCTGGCCGCCCTGGTCCACTCCGCCAGGGGAGCGCTCGCCCGGCACAGCGCCGAACTCGACATCTGGTGCGCCAACGCGGGCGTCGCCCCGGTCGGCGGCGCGGACGCCGCGCCCGAGGCCTGGAGCGCCGCCTGGGAGGTCAACGTCCTCGCCCACGTCCGCGCCGCCGAACTGCTGCTCCCCCACTGGCTGGAGCGCGGCAGCGGCCGGTTCGTCGCCACCGTCTCGGCGGCCGGGCTGCTCACCATGCTCGGCTCGGCCCCCTACGCGGTCACCAAGCACGGCGCGCTCGCCTTCGCCGAGTGGCTCGCCGCCACCTACCGGCACCGCGGGCTGCGGGTGCACGCGCTCTGCCCGCAGGGCGTGCGCACCGCGATGCTGGCGAGCACCGGCGCGGTCGGCGAGGCGCTGCTCGCACCCACCGCGCTGGAGCCGGCCGAGGTCGCGACGGCCCTGCTGGACGCCCTGGCGGCGGACCGCTTCCTGGTCCTGCCGCACGCCGAGGTCGCCGACTACTACACCGCCCGCGCCGGGGAACCGGACCGCTGGCTGGCCGGGATGAACCGCCTCCAGCGGCAGCTGGAGCAGGAGGGGGCGCTGTGAGGGCGTGGCAGGTGCCGGAGCCGGGCGAGCCGCGCACGGTGCTGCGGCTGGTCGGGGACGCGCCGCGGCCGGTGCCCGGCCCGGGACAGCTGCTGGTCCGGGTCCGGGCGGCGGCCGTCAACTTCCCGGACGCGCTGCTGGTCCGGGGCCAGTACCAGGTGCGGCCGCCGCTGCCGTTCACCCCCGGGGTGGAGCTGTGCGGCGAGGTGGTCGACCACGGGCCCGCCCCGGCGGAGCCGAAGGACCTCCCGGACGGGCGGTGGCGGCCCGGTGACCGGGTGATCGGCACCCCCGTCCTCCCGCACGGCGCGTTCGCCGACTACGCGCTGCTGGATGCGGCCGCGACCTTCCGCGCCCCCGACTGCCTGGACGACGCGGAGGCGGCCGCCCTGCACATCGGCCACCAGACCGCCTGGTTCGCCCTGCACCGCCGTGCCGCGCTGCGCCCCGGCGAGACCCTGCTGGTGCACGCGGCGGCCGGCGGGGTCGGCAGCGCCGCCGTCCAGCTCGGCCGGGCGGCCGGCGCCCGGGTGATCGCCGTGGTCGGCGGCGCCGCCAAGGCGGCCGCCGCCCGCGCACTGGGCGCCGATCTGGTGGTCGACCGCACCGCCGAGGACTTCGTCACCGCCGTCCGGACCGCCACCGGCGGCCGGGGCGCCGACGTGGTCTTCGACCCGGTCGGCGGCGCGGCCTTCACCGGCTCCACCCGCTGCGTCGCCTTCGAGGGCCGGATCGTGGTGGTCGGCTTCGCCGGCGGCGAGATCCCCGCGCCCGCGCTCAACCACGCGCTGGTGAAGAACTACACGATCCTCGGTCTGCACTGGGGCCTCTACCAGACCCGCGACCCGGAGGCCGTGCGCGCCGTCCACCGGGAGCTGTGCGCACTCGCCGCCAAGGGCGCGGTGCGGCCGCTGGTGACCGGCCGACTCCCGTTCGAGGCAGTGCCCGACGCCGTCCAGCGGGTCGCCGACGGGACCACCACCGGGCGACTGGTGGTGCTGCCCTGAACGGGCGGGGCCGCGGCTGACGGTCCCGAGCCGTCACCATGCCGCGTCGGGGCCTGCGGCGATCGGAACGACCCCATGTGATGACCCGATTCGTATGATCGGGCGCCATCGACGAGCAGCACTCCTGGGCGCAGCGTAATGATTCGTGTGCGGAGGGCAATCGGATCCTCCGCCACCCCAAGGAGTTTCGATGAACCGTTTCACCAAGGCCTCGGTCACCGCCCTGGTCTGTGCCGCTGCCTGTACGGCCACCCTGGTCTCCACCGCGACCCCGTCCGTGGCTGCGACCGTCGACACCTGCGGCGGCGCCGTCAGCGACTACACGGGCCTCGAGAAGGCCGACACCGCCTTCACCGGTACCGCCACGGACGGCGCTACGAGCCGGCCGTTCAGCATCACGCCCCAGGCCCACAAGAGCGCACTGGTGAAGACGGAACTCGTCACCGGCACCAATGACACCTACGCGATCGCCAACTTCACACTGGGCGTGAACAGCCTCGGCCGCGGGATCATCTACTTCGCGATGTTCGGCGGCACCGGCAACAGCACCGACATCGCCTGCGCGACCGGGACCCGCGTCACCAGGATCACCGGCCAGCTCCGGGTCTCCGACGCGGACAGGCCGCTGGAGTTCGACATCAGCCGCGCCTGACCGCCGCAGGGGGGAGCCTAGACACGTGCTGTGCCGGCGTCCCGCCGCCCGCCCGGGCAGCGGGACGCCGACGGGACCACCACCGGGCATCCGGTGTGCTGCCCCGACGGCCGGCGTCGTCACCACGCGGCGTCGGTGCCGGCTGCGATCACCTCCAGGGCCGGGCGCGGGGCCCGGCCGAGCAGGGCGGCGAGGTCGCCGGGCTTGCCGGGGCCGGCCAGGAAACCGTGGGCGATCGAGGAGAGGGTGCCCGCGACCATCGGCACCTGGAAGGACTCAGCGCCCGAGGCCGCGATCGCCGCCCGCGCCTGGGCGAGGGTGCCGGGGCGGTACTCGACCGGCCTGCCGGTGCTCCGGGTGAGCGCCGCGGCGACGTCGGCGGCGCCCACCGCCTCCTCGCCGACCAGCTCGTAGACCCGGCCCGCGTGCTCGGCCGGTGCCGACGCGACCTTCGCCGCGATCTCGGCGAGGTCCTCCCGGGCGACCGCCGCCAGCCGTCCGTCGGCGAGCGGGGCGGTGATCACGCCGTCCGCGTCG
The DNA here is from genome assembly GCF_000718025.1 of Kitasatospora purpeofusca. Lineage (GTDB taxonomy): Bacteria > Actinomycetota > Actinomycetes > Streptomycetales > Streptomycetaceae > Kitasatospora > Kitasatospora purpeofusca. The sequence continues at coordinate 66,309 of NZ_JODS01000024.1, read as the reverse complement.
GGCCGGGCCAGGAAGGCCAGCAGCTCCGCGTAGAGGCCGTTGCGCAGGATCGTCCAGCGCAGGGTGGTCGACTCGCGCAGCCGCCGCTCGGTCCAGCGGTGGGCGAGCGCGTAGGCGAGGTGGTCGCCGTCGCCGGAGAGGCTGGTGTAGACGACGTGCTCCACCCCGGCGCGCTCCGCCGCCTCGATCGCCGCCCGGTGGCGGGCGATCACCACGTCGTCCTCGCCGTAGCCGGCCGAGACGAGCAGCAGGGTCCGCACTCCGGTGAAGGCCTCGGCCAGCGTCTCCGGGCGGTCGAAGTCCACCTTCCGCACCGGCACTCCGGCCACCGGGGCGCGCTCCGGGGTCCGGCTGCCCGCGACCACGCCCTCCGCCCCGCCGGGCCGTGCGGCGAGGCGCTCCAGCACCAGCGAGCCGAGTCCGCCGTTGACACCCGTGACGAGAAGCATCGTTCCTCCTGAGAATCCGTCCGCCCTGCTCGGCGGCCCGGGCTCCATCCTCGATAACCTGGGCGTTCGACGTAAGGAGGCACTTCGATGTCAGTGGGGCACACCGAGGTAACCACCCCGGCCGCCGGAGCGCGTCCGGTGCTCTGGTGCGAGGACGGCGAGGACTGCGGCATCCGCGATCTGCTGAACCGCCTCGGCGACCGCTGGACCGTCCTGGTGGTGGTCGAACTCGCCAAGGGGGTACGGCGGTTCCGTGAGCTCCAGCGCGGCGTGCCGGGGATCTCGCAGCGCATGCTGACCCTGACCGTCCGCCGGCTGGAGCGCGACGGCCTGGTCTCGCGCACCGTCCACCCGACGATCCCGCCCCAGGTGGACTACGAGCTGACGCCGCTCGGACACAGCCTGACCCATCTGGTGCGCGCGATGGCGGACTGGTCCTACGACCACCACGACGCGATCGTCGACTCGCGGCAGAGCTGGGACGACGCCAATCCGGGGTCGGAGATCCGCTGACCCCGGCGTCCGCACTGCATCGAACACCCGACGCTGCGTCAGCGCTCGAACCGCATCTCCGGGAAGAGCGCCGAGGGCCCGTCCAGCAGCCGGTCGTCGTGACCGCGCAGCCAGCGGTCGAGGAACGAGCCGACGTAGGCCCGGGTGGCGAGCACCGCCCGCTCCGGCCGGACGTCGCCGATGTCGGCGCGGACGACGTCCTCCGGCACGGCCCCCTGGCGGGCGAGCTGCGGCAGCAGCGACTGCGCGTCGGTGTACGAGCCGTGCCGGGAGCCGAGCAGGGTGACATCGGCCTTCCAGCCCCGGGTGTGCTGCCAGAACGCGGCCCAGCCGGGCTGGCCCGGGTAGCCGCCGGAGTCCTCGCTCTCGGTGCCCATCAGCAGGAACGGGCGGTCCAGGCCGTCCTCGGCGACGCTGCTCAGGTGCACCCCGGTGCCGTCCGGGCCGGGGAAGTGCAGTTGGCCGTCCAGGTTGACGCCCGCCTTGATCCGGGGATCGTCGTGCATGGTCTGGGCGGCCGTGAAGCCGCCGGCGGAGTGGCCGACCATGCCGATCCGGTCGAGGTCCAGCGAGCCCGCGAGCGCGGGCGGCAACCGGCGGTCGGTACGCAGCGCGGTCAGCTCGTCCAGTACGAAGCGGGTGTCGGCGACCCTGGTCGCCATCACCTTGCGGAGCAACGCGCCGATGTCCAGGCCGGGTTGGCCGGCCAGCGCGGGGAGGACGGAGGTGGTCAGCCGGCCGTCCGGGAAGGCCACCTCGGAGGCGTCGGAGGGGTGGTCGACGGTGACCACGACGTACCCGCGCGAGACGAGGTCCTCGACCAGTGCGGTGCCCCAGGTGCGGGGGTCGCCGAGCCCGGCCGAGTAGAGCACCACCGGGCGCGGCCGGGCGGCGGGCAGCGCCGGGGCGTCCTGTCCGGCGTGGGTGCGGACCCCGGACCAGTCGGTGCGGCCCGGGTCCGTCCGGTAGTTGAAGACGCCGGCGCCGTCCGGGCCGCCGAAGTGCCCGGCGGCGCGCGGCTCCATGTAGCGGGCCCGCCCGTCGGCCTGGACGGGCCGGGTGGCCGGGTACCAGATGCTGATCATCAGCTCGCGGTCCCGCCCCGGCTGCCAGGGGTCCTGGCGGCCGTGGTCGACCAGGCGCAGCGCGGTGGTGCCGATCGCGTACGGGCCGGTGGGCTGCGGCAGTCCGGCCCTGGCCAGGCGTTCGGCGACGGCCGGGGCGGCCCCGGCGGGGACGGCCGCCGCTCCGACGCCGCCCAGGACGGCCGTGGCCGCCAGCGCGACGGCGACGCCCGTCCGCAGACCCCGTCCGTGGACCCGTGCGACCCGCCCCTGCACCCGCTCGCGCATGCTCCCCAACTCCCCGTACCGTGCGGCCCGCCGTCCGTCGGCCGGCCCGTACGGCGACAGTACGGGCCGGGTCGGTGCGTGGACGTCATACCGCGGAGCCAACCCGCCGGGTCATACCCGGGTACTACCTGGTGGTGACCCGGGCGGGCGTACCGGAGGGACGGTGGCGGGGCATCAGCGGCAGCGGCGGGGCATCAGCGGCAGCGGCGGGGCGTCAGCGGTAGCGGCGCAGCTCGCGCCGGGCGAGCGAGCGCTTGTGCACCTCGTCCGGGCCGTCGGCGATCCTGATCGTGCGGTTGAACGCCCAGAGGGCCGCGAGCGGGGTGTCCTGGCTGACGCCGGCCGCACCGTGGGCCTGGACGGCCTTGTCCAGGATCCATTCGACGGTGCGCGGCGTGGCGATCTTGATGGCCTGGATCTCGGTGTGCGCGCCGCGGTTGCCGACGGTGTCCATCAGCCAGGCGGTCTTCAGCACCAGCAGCCTCAACTGCTCGATCCGCACCCGGGATTCGGCGATCCAGTCCTGGACGACGCCCTGGTCGGCGAGCGGTCCGCCGAAGGCGGTGCGGTCCAGGACGCGCCGGCAGGTCAGTTCGAGCGCCCGCTCGGCGATGCCGATGGCGCGCATGCAGTGGTGGATCCGGCCGGGGCCGAGGCGGGCCTGGGCGATGGCGAAGCCGGCGCCCTCCTCGCCGAGCAGGTTCCCGGCCGGGACCCGGACACCCTCGAAGGTGACCTCGGCGTGGCCGCCGTGGTCGGCGTCGTCGTAGCCGAAGACGGTCATCCCGCGCCGCACGGTGACACCGGGGGTGTCGCGCGGCACCAGGACCATGCTCTGCTGCCGGTGCGGCTCGGCGGCGGGGTCGGTCTTGCCCATCACGATCAGGAGGCGGCAGTCCGGGTTCATCGCGCCGCTGATGTACCACTTGCGGCCGTCGACCACGTACTCGTCGCCGTCGCGCACGATCCGGGTGGCGATGTTGGCGGCGTCGGAGGAGGCGACCTCGGGTTCGGTCATCGCGAAGGCGGACCGGATCCGGGCGTCCAGCAGCGGTTCCAGCCAGCGTTCACGCTGCTCGGCGGTGCCGAACCCGGCCAGCAGCTCCATGTTCCCGGTGTCGGGGGCGGCGCAGTTGAGGGCCGGCGGGGCGAGGTGCGGGCTGCGGCCGGTGATCTCGGCGAGCGGCGCGTACTGGAGGTTGGTGAGTCCGGCGCCGTGCTCGCCGGGCAGGAAGAGGTTCCACAGGCCCTGCTTGCGCGCCTCCACCCGCAGGTCGGCGACCACCGGCGGGATCTCCCAGCGCGGCCGGGCCGGGTCGGCGAGCTGGGCGGCCAGCACCGGTTCGGCCGGGTACACGTGCCGGTCCATGAACTCCTCCAGCCGTTCGCGGAGTTCGAGGGTGCGGCGGTCGTAGGAGAAGTCCATCGGTCAGTGTCCCTTCAGCGTGGTGAGGCCGTGCTCGATCAGGACGGGCGCCGCCGTGCCCGCCCGTTCGAAACCGGCGCCGAGGGTGCGGCCCTGGCGGAACCGGTAGTGGATGCCCTCGGCGACGACGGCGAGCTTGTAGGCGGCGAACGCCACGTACCAGTCCAGCTCGGCGGCGTCGCGTCCGGTGGACCGGGCGTAGCGGTCGACGAGCTCGGCGCTGCGCGGAAAGCCGGGCGCGGTGGCGGCGGCCGGGACGAGCCCGCCGCCGACACCGGCCAGTTCGGTGTACATCACCAGCAGTCCGACGTCGGTCAGCGGATCGCCGAGGGTGGACATCTCCCAGTCCAGGACTGCGCCGATGACGTCCCGCCCGGCGCGCTCCTGGAGCAGCACGTTGTCGAGCCGGTAGTCCCCGTGCACCAGCGCCGGGGCCGGGGAGGCCGGCCGCCGGGCGGTGAGCAGCTCGTGCAGCCGCTCGACGCCGGGCAGGTCGCGGCTCCGCGATGCCTCCAACTGCGTGGACCAGCGGCGCAGTTGCCGCTCCAGGTAGCCGTCGGGGCGGCCGAAGCCGGCCAGCCCGACCGCCGCCGGGTCGATCCGGTGCAGGGTCGCGAGGGTGTCCACCAGGGCCTCGCCGACCGCCCGCACGCGAGCCTCCCCGAGCGCGCCGAAGACCTCGGCGTCCCGGTGCACGACGCCGGGCACGAAGGCCATCAGGTACCAGGGCGCGCCGAGCACCTCCGTGCCCGGATCCAGGTGGACCGTCTCCGGCACCGGCACCCCGGTGCCGCGCAGCGCCGTCATCACCCGGTACTCGCGGCCCATGTCGTGCGCGGTGGCGAGCACGTGCCCGAGCGGCGGCCGCCGCAGCACCCAGTCGTTGACGCCGTCGGTGAGCCGGTAGCTGAGGTTGGAGCGGCCGCCCTCGATCAGCCGCGCCCGCAGCGGACCGGCCACCGTCCCGGGCAGGGCGCGCTCCATGTGGGCGCGCAATCGCTCCAGGTCCAGCCCCTGCGGGGGCTCCGAACGGGGCTCCGAACCGGGCCCCGAACCGGGCTCCGGTGTGCTGTCCGACCGACCGTCCGGTGTGCTCTCCGGTGTGCTGTCCGACCTGCTCTCCGGCACGGGCACTCTCCCTTCGTCCGCCGACCGCGTCGTCGACGACCAAGCACTGACCAAGCGTCGGCCGAGCGCCGACCAAGCCCTGACTAAGCGCTTGCTCAGCATTCAGCCGACGGCGGTGCCGTGTCAATCCCGACGGGACGTCACAATGAGCGCCATGAGGTTGATCCACACCGTCGCCGGCGTGCTGCTCCTGCTGCTCACCATCGGCAGCATCCTGCGCACGCTCGTCGTCCCGCGCGGCCTGTACAGCTCCCTGGTGCACGGCCTCTGGCGGGCCCTGCGCACCGTGCTGCGGCTGACCGCCGCGCCGTTCGGCACCTACCGCGCGCAGGACCGGGCCCAGACCTGGCTGGCGCCGCTGATGCTGACCGGCATGCTCGCCGTCTGGCTCGGCGGGATGCTGATCTCCTACACGCTGATACTGCACGGCACCTCGGGGCTGAACTGGTCGATCTCCTTCCGCGAGGCCGGCTCCAGCCTCTTCACCCTCGGCTTCGCCAGCGGCGACCGGCTCCACCTCTCCGTGATCGACTTCATCGCCGCCTCCAGCGGCCCCCTGGTGATCGCCCTGCAGATCGCCTACCTGCCCACCCTCTACGCCGCCTACAACCGCCGCGAACTGGAGGTGACCCTGCTCCAGTCCCGGGCCGGCGAGCCCGCCTGGGGCCCGGAACTGCTCGCCCGGCAGTCCCTGGTGGACACCGAGACCGCCCTCCCCCAGCTCTACCGGGACTGGGAGCGCCTCGCCGCCGACCTCGGCGAGAGCCACTCCAACTACCCGGTGCTGATCTCCTTCCGCTCCCCGCAGCCCAACCGCAGCTGGGTGGTCGGACTGATCGCCGTCATGGACGCCGCCGCCGTCCACCTGGCGATCTGCCCGCGCACCGCCCCGCCCGAGGCCCGGTTGGTGCTCCGGGCCGGGTTCACCGCGCTGCGCGACATCGGGCGCTCGATGCGGGTCGACTTCGACCCCGACCCGGCCCCGGACGCCGCGATCCGCCTCAGCTACACCGAGTTCGACGCGGCCGTCGCCCTGATCGCCGCCGCCGGGTTCCCGCACGAACGGCCGGCCCACGAGGCCTGGCCGCACTTCCAGGGGTGGCGGGTGAACTACGAGCCGCTGGCCTACGAGCTGGCCCGCCGCAGCGACGCCGTCCCGGCGCTGTGGAGCGGCCCGCGCGACTTCCGGGCCCCGGTCATCCCCCCGGCCCGCCCCGCCGACCGCCGACCGCCGGGCGGCCACGCGGGCTGACCCACGGGCGCGCCGCCGTAAGAGGCGCACGCCGAACGAGGCACCACCGCCGCCGCGCAGCGACGCCACGGCCCCGTTCGCCCGCCGGGCGAACGGGGCCGCACCCTACTTCGACTTGCGCTGGGTGAACCGCAGCATGTTCCCGGCCGGGTCGCGGAACGCGCAGTCCCGCACGCCGTACGGCTGGTCGATCGGCTCCTGGAGCACCTCGCCGCCCGCCGCACGGATCCGCTCGAAGGTCGCGTCGCAGTCCTCGGTGGCGAAGATGACCGCCCGCAGCAGCCCCTTGGCCAGCAGCTCCGCCATGGCCTGCCGGTCGGCGGCCGAGGCGTTCGGGTCCGCCAGCGGCGGTTCGAGCACGATGTCCACCTCGGGCTGCGAGGGCGCGCCGACCGTCACCCAGCGCATGTTCTCGAACCCGACGTCGTTGCGCACCTCGAGGCCGAGGACGTCGCGGTAGAAGGCGAGCGCCTTGTCGTGGTCGTCGACGGCGATGAAGCACTGTGAAAGCTTGATGTCCATGCGCCTCACGCTACGGGCGGGGCGGACGATGCGCTTCTCCGTTCCTGACCGGTCTGGTGTACAGCTTCGCGTAGCAGGCCGGGATCGCGGCGCCGTCCTCGTGGCCCCGGGCCCGGTAGGCGCTGGGGCTCTCCCCGACCAGCTCGGTGAAGCGCGAACTGAACGACCCCAGCGAGGTGCAGCCCACCGCGAAGCACACCTCCGTCACCGAGAGGTCCCCGCGCCGCAGCAGCGCCTTGGCGCGCTCGATCCGCCGGGTCATGAGATAGCTGTACGGGGTCTCCCCGAAGGCGGCCCGGAAGCTGCGCGAGAAGTGGCCCGGCGACATCAGCGCCACCCGCGCCAGCGCCGGCACGTCCAACGGCAGCGCGTAGTCGCGGTCCATCGCGTCGCGGGCCCGGCGCAGCCGGACGAGGTCCTCCAGGGTCACCCCTCCACCCTCGCACAGGGCGACGACAACCGCTCCGACCAGGTCGTTTATGCTCTGCGCCATGTCCCCCGCGCACACCCCCGCCCACCATGACGCCACCGCCGACGGTCACACCTGCGCCTGCTGCGCCGAACGGCACGACGGCCCGCCGCTCTCCTACGGCTCACCGGCCCCGACGGGCTGGAAGCCGCGCTACGCCCGGCGCAGGGACAGTGAGCTCACCTCCGACCAGTGCGTGATCAAGGGCCGGGAGTTCTACGTCCACGGTCTGATCGAGATCCCGGTGCGGGACACCGGCGAGACCTTCTCCTGGGGCGTCTGGGTGTCGCTGAGCGAACCGAACTTCGCCCGGGCCCACGACCTGTGGGAGGACCCGGCCCGGGAGCAGGAGCCCCCGTACTTCGGCTGGCTGGTCACCGAGCTGCCGGTCTACCCGCAGTCCACGCTGCTGCTCAAGACGCATGTGATCACCCGCGCCGTCGATCTGCGCCCGCTGATCGAGCTGGAGCCGACCGACCACCCGCTGGCGGTGGAGCAGCGCGAGGGCATCACGGCGGAGCGGGTGCGCGCGTTCGCGGACCAGCTGCTGGGCGGCTGAGCGGTCGGGGTGCTGAGCGGCCGAGGCGCCGGGCGGCGCCTCGGCCGCCGCCTCAGACCTCGACGGTGGTGCCCGCCGCGAGCGAACGCTCCGCGGCGGCGAGGATCTCCACGGTGCGCAGGCCGAACGCGGCCGAGCAGGGGTGGGCCTCGCCGGTGCGGGCGGCGGTCGCGAGCGCATCCAACGCGCGGTGGAACGCCGCGTGCGGGCCCTCCCCGCGCTCCGGCAGCCGGACGGTGCCGGCCTCGCCGCGCAGCTCCATCGCGGTGCCGCCGCCGGCGAACGGCGCGGTCAGGCTCAGCGCGAGGGTGCTGGAGGCGCCGCCGACGTGGCGCAGCACCAGGTGCACGGTGTCCAGCGGGCCGGGCACGGCGGTGACGGCGGTCGCGTCGCCGAGCACGGGCAGCAGCACCGAGAGCGCGTGCGGGCCGACGTCCCAGAGCGCGCCCTTGTCCTTGCGCCACTGCGAGTCCGCGTACGGGCTGGTGGAGTCGGGGGCGAAGACCGAACCGAGCCAGTCCGAGCGGCCGGTGAACCAGCCGCCGACGGCGGCCTGCTCCTCGATCCACGGCAGCTGCTCGCCGCCGAAGCGGACGGTGAAGAACACCACGGAGGCCACCCGGTGCGCCTCGGCCGCCTCGGCCACCCGGCGGGCGTCGGGGACGGTGAGCGCGACGGGCTTGTCGAGCAGCAGGTGGCAGCCGGCCTCGGCGGCACGCACCGCGAGGTCCGCCTGCACGGTCGGTGGCAGGGCGATCGAGACGGCGTCGACCTCGGCGAGCAGCCGGTCGAGGTCGGCGTGGCCGGGGACGCCGTACTTCTCGCCGAGCGCGGCGGCCGCCTCGGGGCGACGGCCCCAGACGCCCGCGAACTCGACGCCGGGGTGCTCCGCGAGGGCGGGCGCGTGCACCCGCTCCGCCCAGGTGCCGGTGCCCAGGAGTCCGATCCGCATGGTGCTCCTACTTCTCTGTTCGCGTGTCTCTTCGCGTGCTGTTCGGGTGCCGTTCGGGTGTCGAACGTGCTGTGAAGTGGTCGTGCGGTCCGGTGCCGCCGCGGACGCCGCTGCCCGGAGCGGGTGCTCCGGGCAGCGGCTCGCGCGGGTCGGTTCCGGACGGAACCGGGGCCGTCAGTCGGCGGCGGGCGCGGTGACCGTCGGGGCCGCGTCCACGCCCTTCGCCGCGTCCTCGGCCTCGAGGGCGTGCGCGGCCTTCGCGGCGCGGCGCTTCATGAACCAGGCCGAGAACGCCCCGATGGCGACGGCGAGGAGCAGGCCGATCCAGGAGAACTTCGACAGCCACTGCTCGGCGACCTTGCCGACCTGGTAGACCAGCCACGTCGTACCGCCGGCCCAGACCACGCCGCCGAGGACGTTGGCGATCAGGAACTTCCAGTACGGCATCTTCAGGGCGCCCGCCAGCGGGCCGGCGAAGATGCGCAGCAGGGCGATGAAGCGGCCGAAGAAGACCGCCCACATGCCCCACTTCTGGAAGGAGCGCTCGGCGCTGGCCAGGTGGCCGGGTCCGAAGTGCTTGGGGAACTTGCGGCCGAGCTTCTCGAACAGCGGCTTGCCGCCCTTGCGGCCGATCGAGTAGCCGATCGAGTCGCCGATGATCGCGCCGGCGATCGCGCAGACCGCCACCCAGACCGGGCTGACCACGCCGCGCGAGGCCAGCAGGGAGGCGGAGACCAGGGCGATCTCCCCGGGGAGCGGGATGCCCAGCGACTCCAGTCCGATGATCAGCGCAACGAGGGCGTACACCGCGCCCGGTGGTACGCCTTCGATCCAGGCGTCGATGTGCAGCAAGGCCAGTACCTCCGTGGCAGGACGAGACCCGCGGCAGGCCCGCCCGGGTCCCGTTCAGGTCCCCGCGGCTCGCGCGCCGGTCTCGACAGTCGTCCGAATGGCGGCACCAGGCCGCTCCCCGAGAGGGCAGCCTAACGTGCCGGGCGGCCCGTCCCCTCGGCCGATCACCCCTGCGTACGACGTGCGGGACGGCCCGGCGGTTCCGCACCCCGGGGCGTCGGCGGGACCCGGTCTCCGCCGGGCGGTGCGCGGGGGCGTGCGCCGGAGCGACCGGCGGTCGTGCGGTCGGGCGCGCGCCGACCATGCTTGACGTGCTCGCGCACGCCACCGAATCGGATTGGTCACGGTTCGCCGAACGCCGCCCGAACGGGCTTCCGGAGGCGCCGAGCAGGTCTAACCTCCCTTGCTGTCAAGGCAGTTGATGCCACTGGGGGTCGCCGTGATGATCCGTGCCCGCAACATCCGCGAGCGCGCCGCCCTCGCCGCCACGTCCACCGGACTGGCCCTGGCCCTTGTCTCCGGCTGCGGTGACGGCAAGGGGAGCCCGGTCGCCGACACCCTCGCCACCACCTCGGCCGGACCGTCGGTGGCCGACACCCCACCGAGCGTTCCGACGACCGACCCGACGCCCCCGCCCTCGGTCGCCACCTCGGTCCCGACCCCTCCCCCGGCGGCCCCGACCAGGTCGGCCGACCCCACCCCGACCGCCACCGCGACGGCCGCTCCGAGCCCCGTCCGCACGACCAGCAGACCACCGTCCCGGCCGAGCACCGCCCCGCCCGTCGCCACCCCCACCTCCACCCCCCGGCCGAGCACCCCCGTCCCCACCAGGGCCCTCACCACCGCACCTCCGGCGGGCGGCGCGGCCTCGCTGTGGGGCGGCCTGTACCGGGGCACCGCCCAGGTCACAGTCCAGCTGTACGACTACTGCTCGCTCAACGGCGCCCGGCGGCCGGCCGGCTCGCAGACCTACTCGATGCCCACCACGCTGACCGTCGCGCGCCCCAGGGAGGCCGGCGGCCTGCGCGAGAACAACCCCTTCGCCCTGCTCCTGTCCGTCGGGCAGCCGACGCAGACGGGGGCGTTCACGCTGGGCACGTCCGCCGCCGTCGCGGCCGGCGCGGGACAGCTCCTGCTGACCTACTGGCAGCTGTCCTGGGACGACGGCACCCTGCGCGGGCAGCTCACCGACACCCACGCGCGCGAGGCCGCCGCGCTCAACCTGGTCAACTGGGCCACCCTGCTCGTACCGTGCCGCCCCGAGCTGGGCACCCTCCCGGGCGGCATGCCGCACTCGGTCGCCGTCGGCGCCGGCCTCTCCGGGCAGCTCACCGCCGCCGGCACCTCGCTGACCGCCAAGGGCGCCTCCGACGACGGCCTGGTCGAGTTCGCGTTCGAGTTCAGCGGGAGCCGCTGAGTGGACGGGACCGCGCTGGCCGCCTGGGGGACGCGCGTCGCGGCGATCGCCGCCCCGGACGAGCGGGACCTCGCCCCGGCGATCACCCTCGCCTACGCGGCCGGGGGCCGGGCCCGCCGGGACCTCTACCGCCGGGCCGGCCACACCCCGGGCGGCATCGGCGGCGGGCTGGTCACCGTCCTGCCGCAGTTGCTGGACGCGCTGGCCTACGCGGCCCGCGAGGTCGGGGACGCGCTGGGCAGCGCGCAGCTCGGGAACCTGGTGTCGGCCACGGCCCTGCTGATCAGCCTGCGGCGGCGGTCCGACCCCGATGCCCCGCGCGACCCCGGCACCTCTCCCGGCTCCGGTACCGGGCCGGGGGAGCCGACCGTTGCGGCCGTGCACGCCGCCGAGCAGCTCGCCGACCGGCTCCGGTCCCGGGGGGTGCCGCCGCCGGACGCCGACCGGCTGGCCTGCGAGCTGCTGGCCGGACTCCTCAACAGCCCGGAAAGGAGCGGGGCCGCGGCCTTTCTCGACCGGCTGGTCGCCGCCGAGCCCCCGGAGCCCACGGTCCGGACCGGCGGTCGGCTGTTCGGCCGCCGACGCCGCGTCCGGGTCCAGGTCCGGGCCGCCGACCCGCCAGCCGCCCCGGGACCGGCCACGGACGGCACCGACCCCGACGGCCCCGACGGCCCCGGGGACACCCCGTGAGACGTCCGCCCGGGCCACCGCCCTGGCTGTGGCTGCTGGTCGGCCTCTACCTGTCCCAGCTGCCGGGAACCGTCACCTGGTGGACCGCCCAGGTCAAGGACCTCCTCGGCCTGGGCGCCTACCCCGAGCAGGTCGCCGGCACCGGCGGCTTCCGCGCGCTGCTGGCGCTGTCCGTCGCCCAGCTCGCCCCCACCGCGTTCCTGCTCGCCGGGATCCTCGCCCTGCCGCTGCCGCGGCTGCGGTGCCGGTTCACCGAGTGGCGCCACGGCCTGCGGCGGCCCCTCCCCGGGGAGCCCTTCGCCGAGATCCAGCGGTTCCTTGCCGAGCGGGCGCCCGGCGTCGAGCTGCGCGTCAGCCCGACCCGCTCCGAGCTGACCGCCCGCGTGTACCCCGCCGGACCGCGCGCGACCCGGATCGCCGCCTTCGTCCCGCTCACCGTGCTCTGGCGCCGCGACCGGGCGGCCGCCGAGACCCTGCTGCTCCACGAACTCGGCCACCACCGCAACGGGGAGCAGCACGTCGCCGGGCTCGGCAGCCCGTTCGTGGCCCTGCTGCGGAGCTGGCCCTACGTCTTCGCGCTGTGCGGGCTGCTGCCGGCGGTCCTGCTGCTGGTGTCGGGCGAACCGTCGGCGCACCTGATGTTCGCCCAGGTCGTGCTGGTGGTGCTGCGGGTCCCCGAAGTACTGCTGCTGCCGGTCGGCGCGCTGTGGAGCGCCGAACTCGCGGCCGACCGGCACGCCGCGGCCGCACGGGGCGGCGCGGAGGTGCTTCGCGTGCTGGACGCCACGGACGAGGCCGACACCGGCCGGCTGGCCGCGCTGCACCACCCGCCCGCGCGGCTCCGGCGCTGGTTCGCGCACCGGTCCGGGAGCCCGTCGGCGCAGCTGATGCTCGTGTCGCTGCTGCCCTTGGCACTCCTCGCCGACCTGCTGCTGACGACCGCGGGCGCGACCGTCGCCTACCGGCTGCTGGACGTGCCCTGGGGGCGGGCCGCCGGACGGGCACTGTCGCTCGCGGACCACCAGGTCACCGGCGGCCCCGAGTGGTGGGCCGTGCTGGCCGTGCTCGCGGTGTGGCCGCTGCTGGCACCGCTCCGGCCCCGGTTCTGGGCACCGCACGGCCACCCCGGCGGCACCCTGTCGCCCGGGCCCTACGCGACGGCCGCCCTGGTACCGGCGCTGGTCCTGGCCGTCGGCCTGGCACCGTGGGGCACCACGGCCGACCCGGTCGCGAAGACGACCTCGCCGACGTCCACCGCCTCCCCGGTGCCGCCGGTCCTCCCCCTCGACCCGACGTCCACCGCCTGCCCGACGCCTTCCCCGCCCGCGCCCCCGAGCAGGCCCTCCGGTCTGCCCGAGCCCACCGCCGTGAGCGGCCTGCCCTCCACCGCCCCGGCCGCCGTCCCGCCCGGCGCCTACCGCACCGCCCGCGTGGTGTCCGCCGAACCCCTGCTCGGCACACCCCGGGCGCTCGTCGACGACATCGCCGACCGGCTCGCCGCCGCCCGCTGGACCCTGACCACCGACGGCACCCTCACCGAGGACACCGGCGAGCCGCCCCTGCACCGCCGCACCGGCGCGCTGCAGGGCGAGAAGCACACCACCACCGAGGTGAGCGCGACAACCATCTGGACCGACGCCGACCTCCGCCCGACCCCCGACGGCCCGGACCTGCGGCTGGTCCTGGTCCGGGCCGCCGTCGGCGTCAACCACGCGGTGATCGCCTGCCGGGCCTTCGACGCCACCACGACCACCGCCGCCGTCCTCGTCCTGGACCTGAGCCCGACGCCCTGAGCCCGACACCCTGGCCCGACGGCCGGGACGGGACGTGGCCGATCATGGGTGGAAGTCATGACCGGCCGCGCCCCGTGCGAACCGGCCGGCCGCCGTGGGGTGAGCAGTGGAGGTGCTTGTGGGAGAGCTGAGCGCGTCGGCGTCGGCCGTGGTGCGGGCGGACCGGTTCGAGTGGTTCCGCGAAGCGGTGTCGACCGACGTGATGCCCCTCTCGATCCGCACGGAGCGTCCGTCCGGCTTCCGGGCGGAGATCACCGACCTCCGGCTCGGCCCGGTCCAGCTGTCGACGTTCTCCTACTCCCCCGTGGTGGCCCGTCGCAGCGCCGCCCACGTCCGGAAGGGGGATCCCGAGCAGTACCAACTCGCGCTGATCACCCACGGCGCCATCCGCACCTCTCAGCTCGGCAACGAGTCCCTGGTCTCGGGTGACCTGGTACTGACGGACACCTCGCGCCCGATGGAGAACGAATCCGGCGGCGACGGCGCCGGGGTCGACGTGGTGATGCTGCGCATCCCCCACTCCGACCTGCCGTTCCGCCCCGACAAGGTGGACGGTCTGCTCGCCAGGCCGATCCCCGCCCGGGCGGGCACCGGAGCGATCCTGGCCGGTTTCCTGGTCTCGCTGTTGGACCAGCGCTCCCACTGCGGCCCCGGGGAACTCCCCCGGATGGGACACATCACCCTCGACCTGGCCAGGGCCTGCATCGCCCAGCAGTTGGGGACCCCGGGTGAGGCACCGGCCGAGGCCCGAACCCAGCTGATGCGGCAACGGGTCCACCGCTTCATCGAGGACAACCTGGGTGATCCGGACCTGACCCCGCAACAGCTCGCCGACCGCCACCACATCTCCCTGCGTTCACTCCACCTCCTGTACCGCGACCAGCCGCTGAGCGTGGCGGCACACATCCGCCGGGCCCGGCTCGAACGGGCCCGCGGCGACCTCGCCCGCCCGGAGCTGCGCGGTCTGCCGATCCAGGCGATCGCCGCCCGCTGGGGCTTCACCAGCGCCACCGCATTCAGCCGGGCGTTCCGCGACGCCTACGGCAGCACCCCCACCGAACACCGGGCGAGCGCCCTGTCGGTGCCGTAGGGCGCGTCGTCGGGCAGGACCGAACGCGCAGAGGTCCGAGCCGCGGGCGCCGACGCCGTCGTGGACGGTCGCGGACGCCGACGCCGTCGCGGACGCCCCACCGCGGCCGCCGGTCAGGTCCGGGCGGCGAAGTCCAGGACGGTGACGGTGGGGCGGTGGGTGGACAGCGGGGGGACGGCGAGGGTCAGGGGGAGCAGGGAGGCCAGGGGGCCGTGGTCGGCGGTGGGGCGGACGTCGCGGACGGCGGTAATGGCCGGGCTCGCGGTGCGGAGCTTGTCGCGTTCGCGGGCGTCCATGGCCCACGGCATCGGGGGTGCCTGGTAGCCGGGGGTGCGCATCTTTCCCGACCGGGTGAGGCGGGCGAACCAGCGCGGGACGGCGTCCAGGACGAGGGAGCCGCCGGGGAAGCGCTCGGCGCAGGCGGCGACGAGTTCGCGGACGCGGGGCGGGGGGAGGTACATCAGCAGGCCCTGGGCGGTGATCAGGACGGCGCGGTCGCGGTCCACCGCCTCGGCCCAGGTGAGGTCGGTGGCGTCGGCGGCCAGGTAGCGCTGGCGCGGGCCGGGCGGCAGGAGCCGTTCGCGCAGTTCCGTCGCTTCGGGGAGGTCGACGGAGAGCCACTGCGCGCGGCCGTTGTCGACCCGCCAGTACTGGGTCTCCAGGCCCTCCCCCAGGCAGACGACCGTGCCGCGCGGCTCGCGGGCCAGGAAGTCGGCCACCTCGCGGTCGAAGCAGCCCACCCGCAGCGCCTGGAGGCGGGACTGCAGGCGGCTGGTGCCGAAGCGCTCCGCGAACGGGAAGTCGATCCGGTCGACGAGTTCGACGGCCTTGGGGTCGTGCAGCAGCGCGTCCGGCCGGCGGGCCTCGACGGCCCGCTGCCAGAGGGTCCACAGTGCCGTCTCGGGCACCGCCGCCAGTTCCGGACGCTCCGGGCCGCTCATCTCTCGCTCGCTCCCTCGGGTGGTGGGTGTCCCCCGGGACCTGGTCGGCTGCGACCGGGTCCGCTACGACCCGCCGATTCTGACACCGCCGGGGGCGTGAACCCGGGGTGCGGCGGCCCGGCGCGCCGGGCCGCGCTCCCGCGCGCCGCTCAGCCGACGCTGAACGCGCCGTCCGGCGGGGGCGGGGAGTCGGTGGCGGTGGCGTCGGTGACCGGGGCGGTGCGGCCGGCGAAGGCCGCAAGGTCCGCGCCGTCGGTCAGCCGGGCCGGGAAGATGTCACCGGCCAGCCGCCGGACGAGGTCCGCGACCGGCAGCGGTCCGGCGGAGCCGACCAGCAGGATGTTGCCGTACCGGCGCCCGCGCAGCACGGGCGGCTCGGCGATCAGGCAGGTCTGCGGGAAGACCGCGCGCAGCGTCGCCGTCTGGGCGCGGGCGAAGGCGAGCGGGGCGCCGTCGGCGAGGTTGGCCGCGTAGAGGCCGCCGGGCCGCAGCACGGCGGCGGCCAGGCGCAGGAACTCCACCGAGGTGAGGTGAGCGGGGGTGCGCGAGCCGTGGAACACGTCCGCGACGACGAGGTCCAGGCTGCCGGGCGCGGTCCGGGCCAGGGTGGCGAGGGCTTCGCGGGCGTCGCCGACCTCGGCGGTGATGTCGACGCCGGGCCCCCGCCAGGGGAGCTGCTGTTCGACCAGGTCGAGCAGCGGGCCGTCCACCTCGACCACGCGCTGGCGGGAGCCGGGGCGGGTGGCGGCGAGGTAGCGGGGCAGGGTCAGGGCGCCGCCGCCGAGGTGGAGCACGTCCACCGGGCCACCCTCCGGCCCGCCCTCGAGCCCCTCCGGCCCGTCGAGCGCGTCGACGAGGTGGCCGAGGCGCCGGGTGTACTCGAACTCCAGGTGCGTCGGGTCGCCGAGGTCGACGTAGGACTGCGGGGTGTCGTCCAGGGTCAGCAGCCAGCCGCCGTCGTGGTCGACGTCGGGGAGCAGCTTCGCCCGCCCGAGGTCGGTCTCGCGCAGCACGGGCAGTCGTTCGTCGACCGGGGAGTCCTGGGACGGTGCGGCGGACGGTGCGGCGGTCGGGTCGGGCATCTCGGGCATGTCCGCAGCATAGGCGCCGGGTCCGAGTCGCCGTCACGCCCGAGGCTACCGGCCGGTATCGTCAGGGGGTCCGGGTGCCGGGGTTCCGGCGTCCCGCGATTCCGACCGGAGTCCGACCAGAGATTGGGTGCGAGTGGCCATGGAGTTCCGCGAAGACGTCCTGGGTGCCCCCTACGAGGCGGCGGAGCTGCCGCTGCGCCCGGACGAGGAGGGCGAGGTCACGGCGACGCTGGTGCGCCGGCTGGTCCCCGGTTCGGAGCAGGCCGTCCTCTACATCCACGGTTACAACGACTACTGGTTCCAGACCCACCTCGCCGACCACTACGTGGCCGCCGGCTTCTCCTTCTACGCGATCGACCTGCGCAAGTACGGCCGCTCGCTGCGCGCGCACCACTCGCCGAACTTCGTCCGCGACCTCGCCGCCTACGACGAGGAACTGGACCAGGCGGTGCGGATCATCCGCGAGCAGGACGGCCATCGCCGGCTGCTGATCAACGGGCACTCCACCGGTGGGCTGATCGCCGCCCTGTGGGCCGGCCGCCGGGCCGGTCGGGGCCTGGTCGACGGGCTGTTCCTCAACAGCCCGTTCCTGACCATGCCGGCCTCCCCCGCCGTGCGCACCCTCGGCGCCCCGGCGCTGGAGGCGATCGCCCGCATCGCGCCGACCCGGGTCCTGCCGTCCGCGCTCAACCCGCACTACGTGCACAGCCTGCACCGGGACTTCCGCGGCGAGTGGGACTTCGACCTGAAGCTCAAGCCGGCCGAGGGGGTGCCGCTGTTCGCCGGCTGGCTGGCCGCGATCCAGCGCGGCCACCGCGAGGTGCGGCGCGGGCTCGGCATCGACGTGCCGGTGCTGCTGATGGCCTCCACCGCCTCGATCGCCACCACCCGCTGGCACGCCGCGCTGCACCACGCGGACGCCGTCCTGCGCGCCGACGACATCGCGGCCGCCGGTCCGCACCTGGGCCGCCATGTGACGATCGTCCGGATCAAGGGCGGGATGCACGACCTGGTGCTGTCCGGCGAGACCGCCCGCACCCAGGTGTTCGCCGAGCTCGACCGCTGGCTGGGCGCCTACTTCCCGCTCGCGGTGCACTGACGCGATGCACTGACGCGGCGCACTGCACCGCTGCACCGCTGCACCGCTGCACCGCTGCACCGCCACGGTGCACCGGGTCGAAGCTTCGTTCGGGAAGAACCGAAGATCCGTTCGGGGGGGTCGGGGGCGCGCCGCCCCCGGCCCCCCGATCACTCCCCGTGCGCCTGCTGTGCGCCCGCGAGTTCGTGCAAGGCTGACCGGGCCATTGTCACTTACCTTGCCCAACAGGCGAGTTGAGGAGCCAGCATGCCGCATGAACACGGCCCGCAGGAAGACCGCCCGTCCGGACACAGCGATCCCTCCCTGTACCGCACGCCCACCGAGGCGATCGCCGCTCCACCCGAGAAACTCGCCTACGTCGCCGGGTTCGACCGGTCGGCGCAGCGGCCGGACGCGCTGATCACCGTCGACACCGACCCGGCGTCGCCGAGCTACGGGCGCGTGCTCAACTTCACCGACATGCCCGATGTGGGCGACGAACTGCACCACTTCGGCTGGAACGCCTGCTCCAGCGCCCTCGCGCACGCCTGCCACGACAACCCGGAGCGGCGCTACCTGCTGCTGCCGGGGCTGCGGTCGTCCCGGCTGCACGTGCTCGACACCCGGCCGGACCCGGTCCGGCCCAGACTGGTGAAGACGGTGGCGGCGGAGGAACTGGCCGCGAGAGCCGGGTACTCCCGGCCGCACACCCTGCACTGCGGGCCCGACGGCGTCTTCCTGTCCTGCCTCGGCGCGGCCGCGGGCGGCGACGGACCCGGCGGGGTCGCCCTGCTCGACCACACCACCTTCGACGTGCTGCGCCCCTGGGAGACGGAGCGCGGCTCGCAGAACTTCTCCTACGACGTGTGGTGGCACCTGGGCAGCAACGTGGGCGTCACCAGCGAGTGGGGCACCCCGTGGATGGTCGAGGACGGCGTGGTGCCGGAGCTGCTGCTCGGCCGCAAGTACGGGCACGCGCTGCACTTCTGGGAGCTGGACACCGGGCGGCACCTGCAGCGGATCGACCTCGGCGACCAGTACCAGATGGTGCTGGAGCTGCGCCCGGCCCACGACCCGCAGGCCGAGTGGGGCTTCGCCGGGGTGGTCACCAATGTGGAGGACCTCTCGGCCTCGGTCTGGCTCTGGTACCGGCAGGGCGAGGCGTTCACGGCGCGCAAGGTGATCGAGATACCCGCCGAACCGGCGAAGGCCGAGGATCTGCCGCCCGTGCTCCAGCCCTTCGGCGCCGTGCCGCCGCTGATCACCGACATCAACCTGTCGGTGGACGACCGCTGGCTGTACGTCTCGGCCTGGGGCACGGGGGAGTTGCTCCAGTACGACGTGTCGGACCCGTTCCACCCGCTGCTCACCGCCTCGGTGCGGCTGGGCGGGGTGACGGCCAGGACCCCGCACCCGGCCGAGCCGGGCCGCCCGCTGAGCGGAGCACCGCAGATGGTCGAGATCAGCCGGGACGGGCGGCGGGTCTATCTCACCAACTCGCTCTACGGTGCGTGGGACGACCAGTTCTACCCGGACGGCATCGAGCCGTGGATCGTCAAGCTGGACGCCGACCCGGAGGCGGGCGGGATGACCGTGGACCACCGGTTCTTCCCGCACGGCGCGGAGTTCCGGGGGCTGCGGGTGCACCAGACGCACCTGGCGGGCGGCGACGCCTCCTCGGACTCCTACTGCTACCGGTAGCGGCGGCCCGTTAGCGGCGGCGACCGGGCAGCCCGTTCTCGGACGCTCAGAACCGGCCGAGCACCGGGTCGTGGTGGATCCGGGCGGCGGGCAGCCCGGCGGCGGCCAGGCGGGTACGCACCTCGTCGACCAGGCCCGCCGGTCCGCTGACACAGGCCCGGTGCTCGGACCAGTCGGCGGCCCGGCCGACCGCCTCGGCCAGCCGCCCGCCGGGGGCGATCGGGTCGCCACCGCCCTCGGTGACCGGGACGAGTTCCAACCAGGGCTTGCGGAGGCCGAGTTCGGCCAGCGCCGGCCAGTCGTAGAGCTCGTCCCGGTTCCGCGCACCGACGAAGAGGTGGACCCGCTGTCCGCGCGGGCGGTGCTCCACCAGCCGCTCCACGATCGCCTTCATCGGGGCGAGCCCGGTGCCGCCCGCCACCAGCAGGAGGTCCCTGGTGTCGTCCTCCGGCATCAGCGTGCCGCGCGGCGGCCCCAGCCGGAGGCGGTCGCCGACGGCGGTGCTCCCGACCAGGGCCGCGCTCACCCCGCCCGGCCCGGTGCGGCGGACGTGGAACTCCAACTCGTTGTCGGCACGCGGCGCGCAGCCCATCGAGTACTGCCGCCAGGTGTGCGGCAGGGCCGGGTGCTCGACCGTCCCGTACTGTCCGGCCCGGTACGGGTAGGGCTCGCCGGTCCGCACCCGGAGCACGGCGAGGTCGTGCCGGCGGCGCTCGTGGCCGACCACCGTGGCGTGCCAGTACGGGGGTTCGGTGAGCGCCGCCTCCGCGCCCGCCACCATCGAGCGGACGGCGAAGCGCAGCATCCGCACCCAGGCCGCTTCCAGCCCGGCGTGCCACCGGGCGTCGGCCCGGTGCCGGATCGCCTCGCGGAGCGCCTCCTCGAAGGCCTCGTAGTGGACCGGCCGGACACCGAGCTTCCGGTGGTCGCGGCCGAGCCGGGTGAGGGTGTCGGCGAGTTCGTCCGGCCGGTCCAGCCGCTCGATCAGGTACTCGAACATCCGCTCCAGGTGGGCCTGCTGGAACTCCATGGACTCCGGGAACAGCGCGCGCAGGAACGGGCGGCGGCGGAACATGCAGGCGTAGAGGTGGTCGATGAGCTCGTCGAACGGGGTGACCAGGGCCAGGTCCCGGAGGATCAGCCGCCGGTCGGCCGCCCCGTCGTAGCCGTCTGCACCACTCAGAGGCGAGGGCACGTCCTCGGGCGCGGTGGGGAAGGACGGCGCCGGTGCGAGGATCTGTCGGCGCAACCGCATGGCATGGTGTCGCGCGATCAGCCGGTCGTACTCGGCGGTGGTGCTGGTGGTGTCCATGCCGGGCAGCCTAGCGAGCACTGACGGTCCGTCAGCCACCTGCTGGACCAGCGCTGTTCACCGTTCCGAAGGGCGGTCGGCCGGTTCCGGGCAGGCGGCGGCCCGGAACCGGCGCGGAACCAGTAAACGGCTCCGCCCGGGGGTCGGGACAGGGCCGGTGGTCCCTGGCCGGACGGGACCACCGGCCCGCCGCGGGCTCCGGGAAGAGGACTACCGACCCGTCGACGAAGCTTCCGAACCCGAGGCCGAAGCCGAAGCCGAAGCCGAAGCCGAGCCGGAGCCCGACCCGGAACCGGAGCCCGAGTGCGACTGCCCGGTGGCGATCCAGCTCGCCAGCAGCCGCAGTGACTCGGCCGAGGGCGAGCCCGGCTCCGCGTGGTACGCGACCAGCACCTGGTCCGGGTCCCCGGCCGGCCGGAAGGTCTCGTAGCGCAGCGTCAACGGGCCGACCACCGGATGGCGCAGCTCCTTGACCCCGTGCCCCTTGTCCAGGACGTTGTGCGCCGCCCAGAGCCGCCGGAAGTCCTCGCTCTTGACCGAGAGTTCGCCGATCAGCGAGGTCAGCCGGGGGTCGTCCGGGTCGCGGCCCGCGTCGAGCCGGAGCATTCCCACCAGGTCCGCCGCCTTGCTCTCCCAGTCCAGGTAGAGGTCCCGGTTGCCCGGTTCGAGGAAGACGTGCCAGGCCAGGTTGCGCCGCTCCGGCGGCAGCGCCGCGACGTCCCCGATCACGGCGTTGCCGAGGCGGTTCCAGGCGAGCACGTCGAGCCGCCGCCCCAGGACGTAGGCCGGGACACCGTCCATCGCGTCCAGCAGCTGCGTCAGCTCGGGCCGGACCTGCTGCGTGCGCATCGGGCGGCCTCGGCCGGAGCGGCGGCGCACCGGCCGGGTGATCCGCAGCAGGTGCTCGCGCTCGGCCGGTTCGAGCCGCAGCGCGCGGGCTATCGCCTCCAGGACGGCCGTGGAGACGTTCTCGCCGTTCCCCTGCTCCAGCCGGACGTAGTAGGCGGTGCTCACCCCGGCCAGCTGGGCCAGCTCCTCGCGGCGCAGCCCCGGGACGCGGCGGCGGCCGCCGTAGTCGGGCAGCCCGACATCGGCCGGCCGCAGCCGGGCCCGCCGGGACCGCAGGAATTCGCTGAGCTCGGTGCGCTGGTCCATGCCAGCAGTATGGGCCCGCCCGCCCCGGTGGACGGGCGCCGTGGGTGATACTGCCAGTGGTAGGACCGGCGGTCGTACGACGACCACTGACCTGGCCCGCCCCGAACGGCGCGCCGAGGCTTGGGGCATGACGAACACGACGGTCACCGCACACACCATCGACAGCGCGGACGCCACCGACAGCGCAGGCACCACCGACACCGACAGCACCGCCGCGGCGGAGACCCCCGGGACCCCCGACCGGCCCGGCCGGATCGCGGTCTGGGCCGCCCCGACCCCGAAGGCCCCGCTGGAGCGCACCACCGTGCCGCGCCGGGCGCTCGGCCCGCACGACATCCTGATCGACGTCCGCTACGCCGGGATCTGCCACTCGGACATCCACCAGGTCGACGAGGACTGGGGCCCCGGCATCTTCCCGATGGTCCCGGGCCACGAGATCGCCGGGGTGGTCGCGGCGACCGGCTCCGCCGTCTCGCGCTGGAGGGTCGGCGACCGGGTCGGCGTCGGCTGCTTCGTGGACTCCTGCCGGGAGTGCGACAACTGCCGCGCCGGGCTCGAGCAGTACTGCACGGGCGGGAACGGCATCGTCCTCACCTACAACGGCCGCGGCCGGGACGGCTCGCCGACCTACGGCGGGTACGCGAAGCAGTTGGTGGTGGACGAGGGGTACGCGCTGCGCATCCCCGACGCGCTGCCGCTGGACGTGGCCGCGCCGCTGCTCTGCGCGGGCATCACGGTCTACTCGCCGCTCAGCCACTGGGGCGCCGGGCCGGGGCGGAAGGTCGCCGTGGTCGGGCTCGGCGGGCTCGGCCACCTGGGGGTGCGGCTCGCCCGGGCCAAGGGCGCGGAGGTCACCGTGCTCAGCCAGTCGCTGCGCAAGCGGGAGGACGGGCTCCGGCTCGGCGCCCACGACTACCGCGCCACCTCCGACCCGGCGACGTTCACCGAGCTGGCCGGACGGTTCGACCTGATCCTCAACACCGTCTCGGCCGACCTCGACCTGAGCGCCTACCTCGGGCTGCTGCGCACCAACGGCACGCTGGTCCAGCTGGGCGCGCCGGCGAAGCCGGTCAGCGTGGGCGCGCACTCGCTGCTCATGGGGCGGCGGTCGCTCTCGGGCTCGATGATCGGCAGCCTGGCGGAGACCCAGGAGATGCTGGACTTCTGCGCCGAGCACGGGATAGGCGCGGAGATCGAGCTGATCCCGGCGGAGGGCATCAACGAGGCGTACCGGCGGGTCCTGGCGAGCGATGTGCACTACCGCTTCGTCATCGACACGGCCACCATCTGACGCCCGCCGACGGGTCGCCCGGTCCCGCCGGTCTCCCGGCACACCGGCTTGCCCGACGGAACAGGCAACGAACGACGCCCCGTCCCCGGCGCTCTCCCTTCGCCGAGGGCGGGGCGCCGGTCCTGTCGGCCGTGGCGGGCGCCGGTCACCGGCCGCGACCGGCGTCCGCCACGGCCTCCTCAGACGCCGGCCGGGTCGGCGGCCTTGCGTCCGGTCCGGTCCCGGCGCAGCCAGCGGCGGCGCGGGGGCTGGTCGGGCAGCCACCCGAAGGCGAGGCAGCTGCCGATCACGCCGAACAGCATCCCGAGCAGGAAGCCGCCGAGGTTGGAGGTGAGCCAACTGCCCAGCGAGGCGAGCACGGCGAGGATCGAGTAGAACAGCCGCTGGGCCGGGTTGAAGAGGATCAGCAGGCCGCAGAGCACCATCACCGCCGGGACGAGGTAGCCGGCCAGCCCCTGGATCCCGATGTGCAGGACGATGGGCAGCGGGGCGCGCAGCGTGAAGAGGATCTCGGCGCCGCCGAACAGGACCAGCACACCGCCCCAGAACGGCCGGCGGCCGCGCCAGCCGCGCCAGGACCGCCGGGCCCGGGCGACCGCACCCGCCCGGGCCTTCGGCCCCGCCTGTACCTCGGATCCTGCCTGTACCTCGGATCCCGCCTGCACCTCGGGTCCCGCCGGTGCCTCCGGCTCGACCTGTACCGCGGACAACACCTGGGCCTCCGTCTCCGCCGGCATCTCCGGCTCGGGTCCCGCCACCGTCAGCAGCCCTCGGAGCTGAAGCTCAGCCGGAGGTTGGGCAGCTTGAACGCGCCCGCGGTGGTGGCGTAGTTGTGCTGCCGGAGGTTGCGGATCTTGACGGTGTCGGCCTGCTGGCCGAAGACCCCGGGCAGGCCCTGGACGCCGGCCTTGGTGTAGGTGCTGGCGTCGCCGCCGATCTCGATGTTCTTGAACTCCGCGTCGCCGGACAGCAGGTCGGAGTCGGTGGTGAGGTCGGTGGCGGTGACGGGCGTCCCGGCGTCACCGGCCCTGATCAGCAGGTTGATACCGCCGAGCTCGACGCTCTGGCACAGCTTGGTGAGCGAGGCCTCCTTGATCGCCGAGACCGCGACCAGTACCTGGCCCCCGGTGTCGCCGGCGTTGGGACTGTCCTTGATCATGTGGTCCAGGCTGCCGAACTGCTCGAAGCCGACGCCGTCCAGGCTGTCGGCGGTGACGACGAACGGCATGCCGGATATGTCGAACTGGGCGGCGAGCACGCCCTGCGCGGTCAGGGCCATCAGCACCGCGCCGGCGGCGACGGCGGGGACGGCCATCAGCGCGGTGCGCCTCAGCCGAACCCGGCCTCTGTCCTGGCCGGGTGACGCGGGTGCCGGGGTGTTCTCGATCGGGTGGGCGGCGTCCTCGGACGTGGCCATGTGTGCTCCCTCGGGTGGTGGGGACGGGCAGGCACTGGCACGTTGCCCTGGCGCGGACAGCGTTCTGCGGCACGGCAGCGGAGGACCACCCCTCGGCAGCGGGGCGGACCGGTCGGGCCGCAGTGGGTAACTGGGAAGCTACTGCCCGGTATTGACCGGGTCAATACGGGTGCACGAAGGATCATCGTCCGCTCCTCGGCGCTGATCCGGCACCGCCCCGGCCGAGGCCAGACGGCGTGCGGCCTCGGCCGGACCGAGGAAGGGCGCCAGGCAGAACAGGCTCAAGGTCGGCAGCAGTTCCGGGAGTTCGGCGGTGCGGTCGGTGTCGATGCAGCGCTGGAGGGTGGAGTAGACGCCGCCGACCACCGCGTCGACCATCGCCTCTGCCCCGATGCCGTCCGGGAGTTCGGGGATCTCGGCGAAGAACGCGCGGAACTTGAGCAGGAGTTGCTCCCGCTCACGGCGCCCGGCCGGGCCGACCGCGTCCAGTTCGATCACCGCCATGGTCGCGAAGGCCGGCACCCCGGCCAGCAGTCCGAGCATCGCCCGGAGCGCCTCGCGGATCCCGCTGCACCAGTCCGGCGAGGCCGCGAACGCCCGCGCCATCCGCCGGATCACCACCCCGGTGCCGTGCCGGTGGGCGGCGAGGAAGGCGTCCTCCTTGCCGCTGAACAGCTCGTAGAAGACCGGCCTGGTCACCCCCGCGGCGCGACAGATGTCGCTCACCGTGGCGCGCTGGTAGCCGTGTTGCGCCACCGTGTGGACCAGGCCGTCGAGCAGGCGCTCCCGCTGGGTCGCCGCGACCACCCCGGGCGGCAGCCGGCTCGGGCCGCGTTTGATCGAGCGGGCCGGGTCGCGCCCGGTGCGCGCACCGGGGATCAGGACCACGTCGGCACTACCGCGGAGATCCGGGTCCATTGCCATCCTCCGTCCCCAACTCCTGTGCATTGCCTTGACATTGGCGCGACATCAGGTTTACAACACTGGCGGGTTTCCAATCCGCGGCCGAGGCCGCCGGAAGCCCGCACGCGTTCCGACTGCTCAGTATGGCGAACGCATGCCCGGCGGTGGCAGCCGTCGACGTGCACCCTGCACTCCCGCACTTGCGCTGGACCGTTCCACCCCGCCGTACCCCGCCGTACTCAGCCGTACCCGGCCGGTTCCTTCCGGCCGGCCCAGGCCGTGTCGTACCCGCCGCACAACGTCGTGCCGCCGGTACCGCGCCGTACGGGCGGGCCCGTGGCGCCGGGCCCGCCGAGTCGCCGTTCGCGGCGCCCCACCTCGCAGCACACCCTCACCCGTCCCGGCCGGGCCGCGGCCGACGATGCCGCGCGCACCCCCACACCGACCGCACGGGCTCCCCCACCCGACTCGCCCGGAGAGGCACACCCTCATGCGCATCCGCCGTACCCTCGGAGCCACCGCCCTCGCCGCCGCCGCGGTGCTGGCCGCCGGCACCATGACCCCCGCCCAGGCCGCCGGCTCCGCCGTGCTCACCCACACCTCGGTGGGCGGGCCGAACATCGCCGTCGGCGACGTGCTCACCGCCGACCTGGTGTCCGGCAGCTTCGCCACCTTCTACTCCAGCGCCACCGGCACGAGCGGCATCAAGTGCGCCGCCTCCTCCTTCTCGGCGACCGTCACCAGCAACCCGGCCGCGCCCGGGGTCGCCACCGAGCAGCTCAACACCCAGACCTTCGGCTCCTGCACCGCCAACGTCATCGGCGTCACCTCCGTGCAGAGCATCACCGTCAACAACCTGCCCTACACCAACTCGGTCAGCGACGCCCCCGGCAACCCGGT
This sequence comes from Kitasatospora purpeofusca, assembly GCF_000718025.1. Lineage (GTDB taxonomy): Bacteria > Actinomycetota > Actinomycetes > Streptomycetales > Streptomycetaceae > Kitasatospora > Kitasatospora purpeofusca. The sequence continues at coordinate 40,056 of NZ_JODS01000024.1, read as the reverse complement.
CTCGCTCGACCCCACCGCCGTCGGCCCGCTCCAGACCACGGTGGTGCTGAAGACCATCCTCGGCACCATCACCTGCGTCTACCGCGCGCCCGCCGGCATCAGCGGCACCACCAGCAACGTCGGCCAGACCATCGGCTTCAACGCCCAGGCCCTGCCCAAGGTCTCCGGCCCGAGCACCTGTTTCGCGACCGGGTACTTCAGCGCCACCTACGGGCCGGTGAAGGACAGCTCGGTCGCCGGCAGCCCGCACGTCTACATCAACTGACCCCTCCCGGACCGCCCCTCCCGGACTGCTCCTCCCGCCGGGGCCGGTACGACACCGGGCGGGGTGCGGCCGCCGCCGCACCCCGCCCCACCGGCTCGCCCCTCGCCCGGCTCCCCCGCCTGCCGGGTGCCGCCACGTCCGGTAGACAGAGAGGCCGGGACAGCGAAGTGACCCACCGGTAGGGTGCTGGCGACGGACACCGGACCACGGGGATGCGGGGCAGGCATGGTCGGCGAGGGCACGCAGTTCTTCGAGTCGGTGGCCGACACGGCCGCACGGCTGGCCGAGGTCGGCTACCTGGCCTCCACCGAGGTCGCCACCACCGTCTTCCTCGCCGACCGGCTCGGCAAGCCGCTCCTGGTCGAAGGCCCGGCCGGCGTCGGCAAGACCGAACTCGCCAAGGCCGTCGCCGCGCTCGGCCGGGCACGGCTGGTCCGGCTCCAGTGCTACGAGGGCATCGACGAGTCCCGCGCCCTCTACGAGTGGAACCACGCCAAGCAGTTGCTGCGGATCACCGCCGGACGGGACGAGGGCTGGGACGCGGCCCGCACCGACATCTTCGGCGAGGAGTTCCTGCTCACCCGGCCGCTGCTCACCGCCATCCGCGGCGACGAACCGACCGTGCTGCTCATCGACGAGATGGACAAGGCCGACGTCGAGGTAGAGGCGCTGCTGCTGGAGGTGCTCAGCGACTACCAGGTCACCGTGCCCGAACTGGGCACCATCACGGCGACCCGCCGCCCCTTCGTCCTGCTCACCTCCAACGCCACCCGGGAACTCTCCGAGGCGCTGCGCCGCCGCTGCCTCTTCCTCCACCTCGACTACCCGGAGGCCGAGCTCGAACGCCGGATCGTCCGGCTGCGCGTCCCCGGGCTGGACGCGGCGCTGGCCGAGTCGCTGGTCCGGGTGGTCGGCGCACTGCGAGCACTGGAGCTGCGCAAGGCCCCCTCGGTCGCCGAGACGGTCGACTGGGCCCGCACCCTGCTGGCGCTCGGCGCCGACACCCTGGACGAGACGGTCGTCCGGGCCACCCTCGGGGTCGTCCTCAAGCACCAGGACGACGTGCTGAAGGCCGCCCAGAAGCTCACCCTCGCGTGACCGTCCCGCCCCCGTCCGGTGTCCCCTCCGCCCCCGCGGACCTCGCCGCCCGGCTGACCGCCTTCGTGCGCGCGCTGCGCACCCACGGGCTGCGGATCGGGCCCGCCGAGACGGTCGACGCCGCGGCCGTACTGGCCGTCCTCGGCCTCGCCGAGCGCGAGCAGGTCCGGGCCGGACTCGCCGCCGCGCTGCTGCGCACCGACGGGCAGCGCGGGGTCTTCGACGCCGCCTTCGACCTGTTCTTCCCGCTCGGCGTCGGCGACCCGGAGGCGGTGCGCCGGGCCTCGGCACAGCAGACCCCGGAGGCGGCCGATCCCGCCGACCCCGGCGCGCCGGGTCCCGCCGACCTCATGGACCCGAACGCGGACCCGGCCGCGCGGCGCGAGGACCTCCGGGCGCGGCTGGTGGCGGCACTGGCCGCCGACGACCGGGCCGCCCTGGCCGGGCTCGCCGGCGAGGCGGTGGCGGCGTTCGGCCGCTACGGCGGCGCCGGCGCCGCCGGCCGGCCCGGCAGCGACGGCTGGTCGGCCTACCAGACCCTCGGCCGGCTCGCGCCGGAGACCCTGCTCGCCCGGGTGCTCGCGGCCCTGCGCGCCGGGGCCGCCGGCACTGGATCGGACCCCAGTGCCCCCGACCTCGCCGACCACGTCCTGCCCGACGAGATCCGCCGCCGCATCCAGGGCTTCCGCGCCATGGTCGCCACCGAGGCCCGCCGACGGGCGGCCGAACTCCGCGGCACCGAACGCCTCGCCGAACGGGCCGTCGCTCCGAGCACCGACCGGATCGACTTCCTCACCGCCGGCCGCGACCAGCTCGCCGAACTCCGCCGCACCGTCCACCCGTTGGCCCGGAAGCTGGCCACCCGGCTGGCCGCCCGCCGACGCCGGGCCGCCCGCGGGCGGATCGACCTGCGCCGCACCCTGCGCCGCTCGCTCTCCACCGGCGGCGTCCCGCTGCGCCCCGCCCACCGGCTGCGCCGCCCCGCCCGGCCCGAACTCGTGCTGCTCTGCGACGTGTCCGGCTCGGTGGCGGGCTTCTCCGACTTCACCCTGCTGCTGGTCCAGGCGATGCGCGACCAGTTCAGCAAGGTCCGGGTGTTCGCGTTCGTCAACCGCACCGCCGAGGTGACGGACCTGCTCACCCGGGGCGGCGGCGACCCGGCCACGCTGGCCCGGCGGATCCTCACCGAGGCCAAGGTGATGGGCCACCACGGCAACAGCGACTACGGCTCGGCCCTCGGCGAGTTCGCCGAACGCCACCTGGACGCGGTGGGTCCGCGGACCGCCGTGCTGATCCTCGGCGACGCCCGCAACAACTACCGGGACCCGCACCTGCCCGCCCTGCGGCTGATCGCGGCCCGCGCCCGCCAGGTCCACTGGCTCAACCCGGAGCAGCCCTCCCTCTGGGGCACCGGCGACTCCGCCGCCCCCGACTACGCCCGGGTGGTGCCGATGCACTGCTGCCGCAACGCCCGCCGGCTGGGCGAGTTCGTCGCCCGTCTGCTGCCGGTCTGAGGCGCGGCGGACGGGGCCGCGGCGGGCAAGGGCGGCGCCGAGGCACCGCCCCCGTTCGCCACCCGGCGCCTCAGCCGTCCATCACCTCAGCCGTCCAGTTGGCCGAGGAAGTCGAACAGGGCCGCGTTGACCTCCGCCGGGCTCTCCTGCTGGGTCCAGTGCCCGACGCCCGGCAGCGTGACGCGCCGGTAGAGCTTCGGCGCCAGCCGCTCCAGCAGCCCGCGCATCGCCTCCTCCGGGATCAGGGCCATCACCATGTCCTGGTCCCCCGCCACGTAGAGGGCCGGCACCTCCACCGGCCGGCCGGCGAGACCGGCGAGCAGCTCGTTGTTGCGGTCGATGTTGCGGTACCAGTTGAGACCGCCGGTGAACGCCCGCTCGCCGTGCTCGGCGTAGTCGGCGACGAAGGCCTCGATGTCCGCCTCGGAGAGCCAGTCCGGCAGCTTCTCGGGCTCGGGGACGCTGTCCAGCAGGGTCTGACCCTCGCGGATCACCCACGCCTGCGGTCCCCCGCCGCCCGCCCGGGCGCCGGCGCCGCCGGCCAGCATCCGGCGGAACGTCGAGTGCAGGTCCCGGCCCAGCTCGGCGTCCGCGACCCCGGGGCGCTGGAAGTAGATCTGGTAGAAGCCCTCGCCGAACCGCTCCCGGGCCTGGGCCAGCGGCGGCAGGCCGAGGGTGGGCAGCGGCGGGACGCTCAGCCCCGCCACACCGCGCACCAGGTCCGGGCGCAGCGCCGCCGTGCTCCAGGCGACCGGGGCGCCCCAGTCGTGGCCGACCAGGACGGCGCTCTCCTCGCCGAGGGCGCCGATCAGCGCGGTGACGTCACCGACCAGGTGCAGCAGGGTGTACGCGTCGACCGACTCGGGCTGCTCGCTGCGGGCGTAGCCGCGCTGGTCGACGGCGACCACGCGGTAGCCGGCCTCGGCGAGCGGGGCGAACTGGTGCCGCCAGGAGTACCAGCTCTCCGGGAAGCCGTGCAGCAGCAGGACCAGTGGCCCCTCCCCCTGTTCGGCGACGTGCAGCCGGACTCCGTTCACCTCGACCTGACGGTGCGCGATACGTCCGTACGCCTGCTTGGTCATGCGGCCCTCCTCGTCGACGACGCGTCACCCGGCAGAACGGGCGGCGGCCGACCGTTCGTTCCCCGCCGCCGCCCGTCCGGTACGTCCGCCGCTGCCCTGTCCGTGCCCCGCCCGGGTCAGTCCCCGCTGTCGCGCCGGGTCCGGCCGCCGCCCTCCCGCCGGTCGAGCAGCGCCGTCGCGGCGGCCAGCAGGGCGCCCACCGCGATCAGGACGAAGTAGCCGACGGTCCGGTGGTCGGCGGGGACGAGATAGCGCACGAAGCCGAAGATGTGCAGGCCCCACAGGTGGTCGACGAGGAGGCCGTTGATGCCGCCGACGATCAGGACGAAGCTCACGAATCCCAGCAGGTTCTTCATGATCCCGACGTTAGGCAGCCTGGCCGCCGACCGGATCCGACTTTCGGCGCGACCGGGTCTCACCAAAGTCGCGCATCCGCAGCAGCACGGGCACGGCGGCGAGCGCCGGGGCGGCGGCCAGGGCGAAGCAGAGGGGCAGCGGCAGGTGTCCGACCAGCAGGCCCACACCCGCGCCGCCGACGGCCGAACCGGCGTTGAAGGCGGTGTTCACCCAGGCGCCGGCCCTGGTCCTGGCCTCCGGGGCGACCGCCTCGTCCGCGACCAGGTAGGAGGTGGTGAGGGCGGGCGAGACGAAGAACCCGGCGACGCCGACCGCCACGCCGAGCAGGACCGGGCCGGGTGCGAGCCCGGCCCCCGCCAGGGCCAGGCCCAGACCGGCGGTGAACAGGGGCAGCCGGACGACGTTGGACACCGGCCGGTCGAGCGCGCCCAGCCCGAGGCCGCCGACGGCGCTGCCGGCGGACAGCGCGGCCAGGATCCAGCCCACCGCCTCCGGTCGCCCGCGGTCCTCGGCGAAGGCGAGCACCATGAGGTCCAGCGCGCCCAGCGCCAGCCCGGTCACCGCGGACGCGAGCACGGCGGCGCGCAGCGCCCGTCCGCCGCCGAGCGGTGACCGGCGACGGCGCCCGGCCGGGGGCACCGCACCGTCGGGGTCGTCCGCCCCGTCCGTCTCACCCGGTGCGTCCGGTCCGCCCGCCGCCACCGGTGAGGCGACCAGCAGCAGGGCCCCGGCGAGCAGCAGCCCCGCGCCCACGGCCACCGCCCCACCCGGGCCGACCGGCGGGAGCAGCAGTCCGACCAGCAACGGCCCGGTGACGAACAGCAGTTCCTCCGCGACGCCGTCCAGGCTGAACGCGCGGCGCAGCAGCACCGGGTCGGGAAGCAGCCGCCGCCAGAACGTCCGCATCACCGGCCCCAGCGGCGGTGTGCAGGCGCCCGCCGCGACGACGAGCGCGCCGACCGCCGCCGGAGCGGTGCCCGGCCGGGCCGTGGCCGCGACCACGGCGAGCAGCAGCGCGCCGTACAGCACGGCCATCGGCGGCAGCACCCGCCGGGGACCGTGGCGGTCGACCAGCCCGGCCCGGACCGGGGAGAGGAGGACGCTGGCGAGCGCGAACAGGGCCATCGCCGCGCCGGCCGCGGAGTAGGAGCCGGTGGCCTCGCGGACGGTGAGCAGCAGGGCGAGCGGAACCACCCCGTAGGAGAGGCGGCCGAGCAGCGCGGCGCCGAAGGTGCGGGCGGCGTGCGGGGCGCCGAGCACGGCGCGGTAGCCGGGGCGTGCGGACGGGCCGCGCGGAGGCGCGGAAACGGTGGAAGGCACGGTGGACGTCCTCAAGGAGGTCCGGTCCGCGGGCCGGGAGGTCACGGCGGGCGGTACCGGAGGTGCGTACGGGGACACCGGAGGGCCGCGCGGTTCCCGATCGGTCGGGGCGCGGTCGCTTCGGGCCTGCTACGCACAGAGGAAGGACATGGGCCGTACCGTACCAGTCCGCCGCGCGGTGCGGGAGGGCCCGGACGGAGCAGCGGGCAGGGCGGCGCGGCGGCCGTCCGGGTACGTTCGCGGTGTGCAGCAGAGGTCACCCCACGTCAGCAGGCGCGCCCGGGCCGGGAGACCGGCGGCGGCCGGTGCCGTCGCCGTCCTGGTCCTCGCGGCCGGCGCGCCCGCCGCGTTCTCGGCCCCTTCGCCTTCCCCCTCGCCGTCCTCCCCTTCTCCGTCCTCCGCCCCTGCGGCGCCCGGTGCCGGTGCCGGTGCCGGTGCCGCCCAGGACGCGGCCGCCGTGGTCGGCGGCGAGCGGCTGGGGCGGCCCGCCGTCCAGGTCGCGCCCCGCACCGGGGCACCCGAGCTGCCGGCCGTCCTCACCGGGCGGTCCTGGCTGATCGCCGACGCCGCGACCGGCGAGGTGCTCGCCGCGCGCAACGCCCACCTCCCGCTGCCGCCCGCCAGCACCCTCAAGATGCTGTTCGCCGACACCGTGCTGCCGAAGTTCGACCGCACCCTGGAGCACCGGGTCGCCCCCGCCGAACTCGCCGCGCTGGGCGCGGGCAGCAGCCTGGTCGGGATCAAGGAGAACCTGCCGTACCGGGTCGAGGACCTCTGGCGGGGCGTCTTCGTCGCCTCCGGCAACGACGCCGTGCACGTGCTGTCCCACATGAACGGCGGCCTGGCCCGCACCGTCGCCCAGATGCAGGAGCGGGCGACCGCCCTCCAGGCGCGCGACACCCGGGTGGTCTCCCCGGAGGGCTACGACCAGGACGGCCAGGTCTCCTCGGCCTACGACCTCACGCTGTTCGCCCGCGCCGGGCTGCGCAACCCCGACTTCCGCAGCTACTGCGCGACCCGAACCGCCCGCTTCCCCGGGGCGCTGGACAAGACGACGGGGCAGCGGTCCGCGTTCGACATCGCCAACACGGACCGCCTGCTGGGCAAGTACCCGGGCCTGATCGGGGTGAAGAACGGCTACACCACCAACGCGGGCGCCACCTTCACCGGCGCGGCCGAACGCGACGGCCGGACCCTGCTGGTGACGGTGATGCACCCGGAGCAGCAGTCCAAGGTCTACGACGAGGCGGCCGCGCTGCTGGACTGGGGCTTCGCGGCGGCCGGCAAGGTCGAACCGGTCGGCCGGCTGGTCGAGGAGGAGACCGGGCCCGACGCGTCCGCCGCCCCGGCCGCCGAGGCCCCGGCCTCCGGCGTCCTGCCGCACGCCATCCAGCAGGCCGACCACGCCCTCGGCCCGACCGGCTGGACGGCACTCGCCTTCGGCACCGCGCTGGCCCTCTGGACGGCCGGCCGGCTGCGCACCCGGCGCCGTCCGCACCCCGCGACGCCCGCGCTCCCCGTACTGCCCGTACTCCCCGGCGGCGTCCCGGTCCCCCCGCGCCCGGACTACGCCCCGCACATCGCGTACTCCGTTCCGGCCCGGACGGCAGCCGGAACCGCCCCACGCGGCGCCACCGCCGTCGGCGGCGCCACAGCGGTGGGCGGCAGCACCCGCCGCCGCCTCACCCGCCAAGCCCGCTCCCTGGCCCGCACCACCCGCGCCCGGTTCGCCGCGACCACCGCCACCCGCCGGGGCCGGCGCCCCTGAAGGCCGTGAAGCCCTGGAACCATGAAGTCCTGAAACCGTGAAGTCTTGCAACCATGAAGTCCTGCAACCGTGCAGAACAACCGGTCAGACGGACACGAGGCTGTCCGGCAGATGACCGGCCGCCCAGACCCGCAGGAAGTCCACCAGCTCCGCCCAGACCCCGGTCAGCAGCATGACGCCGACGAGCACCAGCATTCCTCCGCCGAACCGCATGACCCCTCGATAATGGCGCTTGACCCACCCTAGGGATCCCATCGCCCGCCGGAATACCAGGGAGCAGACGACGAACGGGATCCCGAGCCCCGCGCAGTAGAAGAATCCCAGTAGGGCCCCTCGGACCGGATCGCTCTCGCTGAGGGCCAGGGTCTGGACGGCGGAGGCGGTCGGTCCGATGCACGGCGTCCACCCCACGCCGAAGACGATTCCCAGCACCGGAGCCCCCGCCAGGCCGACCGCCGGCCGGTACCGACTGCGGAACTCCTTCTGCGACAGCCCGGAGAACAAGCCGGAGAACAGCCCGGAGAACACGACTCCCATCAGGATCGTCATCACTCCGGAAAAGACCTCGACCGTACGCCGGTGCTCCGCCAGGGTATTGCCGAAATAGCCGAACAACGCACCCGCGGAAACGAATACGACGGTGAAACCGAGGATGAACAGAAGCGTCCCCAGGACCACCTGTCCGCGTTTCCTCCCCCCGGCGTCCGCGAGGTCGGCCGCCGAGAATCCGGTCACATAGGAGAGGTATCCCGGCACCAGCGGGAGAATGCACGGCGAGAGGAACGAGAGCAGCCCCGCCAGCAGTGCGACCGGAATCGCCAGGACCAGGGCACCCGTGAATACGGCCTGGGACCCGTCGACGGCCGTGAGAACCGGTTCCACAGTTACGGTGACACCTTCCCGGACGAACCCGACCCGACCTGAGCGTCCGTCAGCGACGGACATGCCGCGGCCAGCCTCGCAGAGGCTCCCCGAGCCGAACCGGCCGCCCCCGTCCCGGCACCCTAGAATGCCCGGCATGAGCGCCACTCCCCACCCCGACCCGCACCGGCAGGAACGGCTCGAACGCCTGGTCAGCCTCTCCTCCGGCAGCTACCTGCTGGTCACCACCTTCAAGAAGGACGGCACCGCCGTGCCGACGCCGGTGTGGGTGGTGCGCGACGGGGAGGCGCTCGGTGTCTGGACCGTCGCCGACTCGTGGAAGGTGAAGCGGATCCGCAACCGACCGGACGTCCTGGTCGGCCCCTGCGACGTGCGGGGCAATCCGACCGGTGCGTCCGTCCCGGCGACCGCCGAGATCCTCGGCCCCGAGCGCACCGCCGCCTACCGGACGCTGCTGCGGCAGAAGTACGGGTTGGTCGGCGTCGTCACGGTGCTCGGCAGCCGGCTGCGGCGCGGCGAGCGCGGCACGATCGGGATCCGGCTCACCCTCACCGAGAGCTGATCCTCACCGACGGCTGAGGCCCTCCGACGACCGGAGCCCGACGCCCCTCCCGCCCCACGTCCCCCAGGACACGTCCGGATCCTCGTCCGGTTCATGCCAGGGAAAACGTTCTTCCGTTGGACGCCTGGTCGTTCGCCGGAGCGCGCGGTACGGCATGGGTGGCGCTGCTACAACACACAGCGCCCGCCCATCCACTGCTGCACGCCCGTCAGGAGGACGCCCATGCGGCGAACCGATCGAGTCCGGCTCCGCGCACTGGCGGTGGCATCGGCCGCCACCGTCGTCGCGGCGCTCACCGCGCTGCCCGCCGGCACCGCGCAGGCCGTGTCCCCGGACCTCGTCATCAGCCAGGTGTACGGCGGTGGCGGGAACTCCGGCGCGCCGTACCTCAATGACTTCGTCGAGCTGTACAACCGGGGCACCACCCCGGTCAGCGTCACCGGCTGGACCGTCCAGTACGCCTCGGCGGCCGGGTCCTCCTGGTCGAAGACCACCCTGTCGGGCACCGTCGCCCCCGGCAAGTACTACCTGGTGCAGGAGGCCGCCGGGGCCGGTTCCGGCGCCGCCCTGCCGACGCCGGACGCCACCGGCACGATCGCGATGGGCGCCAACGCCGGGAAGATCGCGCTGGTCACCAACTCCACCGCGCTGACCTGCGCCACCGGCTGCGCCGGCCAGCCCGGGGTCAAGGACTTCGTCGGCTACGGCACGACCGCCTCCTCCGCCGAGGGCTCGCCCACCGGGAACCTCGCCAACACCACCGCGGCGGTGCGGGCCGGCGGTGGCGCCACCGACACCGACAACAACGCGGCCGACTTCGCCGTCACCGCCCCCACCCCGCGCAACTCCACCTCCGGCGGCGGGACAGGCGGTACCCGGATCCACGACCTCCAGGGCGCCGCCCGGACCTCCCCGCTGGCGGGCCAGCCGGTCACCGGCGTCCCCGGCGTCGTCACCGCGGTCGGCCCGAGCGGCTACTGGTTCCAGGACCCGCAGCCCGACGCCGACCCGGCGACCAGCGAGGCGCTGTACGTCTACACGGCGAGCGCCCCCGGGGTGGCCGTCGGCGACTCGGTCCAGGTCGGCGGCACCGTCAGCGAGTACCGCCCCGGCGGCACCGGCGGCACCACCAACCTCACCGTCACCGAGCTCACCTCGCCCACCACCGCCGTGCTCGCCCACAACGCGGCGCTGCCCGCCGCCACCGTGGTCGGCGCCGGCGGCCGGGTCCCGCCCGCCGCGGTGATCTCCAGCGTCACCACGGGCGACGTCGAGACCGCCGGCGGCTTCCAGCCGGCCACCGACGGCCTGGACTTCTGGGAGTCGCTGGAGGGCATGCGGGTCCAGCTGAACAACGCCGCGGTGGTCGGGCCGAGGAGTTCCGTCGGCGAGATCCCGGTCGTCCCGCAGGGCTCCACCACCAGGACCACCCGCGGCGGCATCCTGCTCCAGGCCGCGGACGGCAACCCCGAGCGGGTCCTGCTGGACGACGTGCTCGCGCCGACCCCGGCCGCCAACGTCGGTGACACCCTCTCCGGCGCCACCGTCGGCGTCCTGGACTACTCCTTCGGCAACTTCAAGCTGCTGGTCACCGCCACCCCGACCGTCCTCCCCGGCGGCCTCGCCCCGGAGACCACCGCCGCACCGGCCGCCGGCGAGCTGTCCACGGCGACCTTCAACGTCGAGAACCTCGCACCGAGCGACCCGCAGGCCAAGTTCGACGGCCTCGCCGCCGCCGTCGTCACCAACCTGCGCTCGCCCGACCTGGTCGCCCTGGAGGAGATCCAGGACAACTCCGGCGCCACCGACAACGGCGTGGTCGCCGCCGACCAGACCCTGGCCAAGCTCACCGCCGCGATCACCGCGGCCGGCGGCCCGGCCTACTCCTACCGCCAGCTCAACCCGGTCAACGACCAGGACGGCGGCCAGCCCGGCGGCAACATCCGCCAGGTGTTCCTCTACCGCACCGACCGGGGCCTGAGCTTCACCGACCGCCCGGGCGCCGGCTCCACCACCGCCGACTCCGTGGTCAACAACGCCGGCGTCCCCGCCCTCACCTACTCCCCCGGCCGGATAGACCCGACCAACACCGCCTTCAACGCCAGCCGCAAGCCGCTCGCGGGCGAGTTCCGCTGGAACGGCCGCCCGGTGTTCGTGATCGCCAACCACTTCAACTCCAAGGGCGGCGACCAGCCCCTCTTCGGCCGCTACCAGCAGCCCGCCCGCCCCTCCGAGACCCAGCGCCACGCGCAGGCCACGGCGGTCAAGACCTTCACCGACCAGATCCTCGCCATCGACCCGAACGCCGCGGTGATCGTCCTCGGCGACCTCAACGACTTCGAGTTCTCCCAGACCGCCGACCTCCTCACCGCCGGCGGCTCCCTGGTCGACCTCCCCCGCACCCTCCCCCTCGCCGAGCGCTACACCTACGTCTACGAGGGCAACTCCCAGGTCCTCGACCACATCCTGATCTCCCCCGCCCTCGCGGCCCGCGCCTACAGCTACGACATCGTCCACCTCAACAGCGAGTTCGCCACCCAGCTGAGCGACCACGACCCCCAGGTGGTCCGGATCCCCCTGCCGTAACGCACGCCCGCACCCACACCCCCCGCTGCCCCGACGTCACCTCCCCGATGCCGGGGCAGCGCCCTGTCCGAGGGGTCCGTACTCGAACGCCCGTCCGCCCCCAGCCCGCACATGCCCGTCCGGTCCGCGCTGGGCCGGACGGGTGTGTGATCCGGGTCATTGGGGGTGGGCGGGAACCCGGCGGGGTGGGGGCACGACTGGTGGGGCGTGAGTGGGATGTCGCCGGGTGCCCGGCCGTTGAGTGTGCTCGCGGGGTTCGCCCTGCTGCTGGTAGTGGTGTTCGTCCTGGCGTTCGCGGTGGGGCGCGGCGCGGGGCCGGTGACGCCCGGGCTGACGCCCGGTGGCGGAGGCGGCGGGAAGCCCGGGACGGGGCACAACATGGGGGCGGCCCGGTGAGGGCGGCCGCGGAGTCCGAGGCGCTGGTGTCCACCGACCTGGCGGTCGGCGGGATGACCTGCGCGGCCTGTGTGAGCCGGGTGGAGAAGCGGCTGGCCCGGATCGAGGGCGTGAGTGCCGGGGTGAACCTCGCCACCGGGCGGGCCCGGGTGCTGCACCCGGCCGGGGTGGGTCTGGAGGACCTCGTCGCGGCGGTCGAACGGGCGGGTTACACCGCCGAGTTGGCGCCGGACGGGGTGCCGTCCGCCGGGCCGGCGGCGGAGGAGGCCGGGGAGCGGTGGCGGCTGCTGGTGACGGCGCTGCTGGCGCTGCCGGTGCTGGTGCTGTCGATGGTGCCGTCCGCGCAGTTCGCGGGCTGGCAGTGGGTCTGCTTCGGGCTGGCGCTGCCGGTGGTGAGCTGGGGTTCGGCGGGCTTCCACCGGCGGGCGCTGCAGGGGCTGCGGCACGCGGCGGCGACCATGGACACCCTGGTGAGCCTCGGTGTGGTCGCCTCCTTCGCCTGGTCCGCGTACGCGCTGCTGTTCGGCGGGGCGGGCGAGATCGGCATGCGGATGCCGTTCTCGCTGACCGCGGACGGCGGCGGCACCGCGCACGTCTATCTGGAGGCGGCCGTCGGGGTGCCGCTGTTCGTGCTGGCCGGGCGTCTGCTGGAGGGCAGGGTGCGGCGGCGCAGCGGTTCCGCGCTGCGGGCGCTGGCCGAGCTGGGCGCCAAGCAGGTGTGCGTCCGCGATCCGAGGACCGGCGAGGAGCGGCTGCTGCCGATCGAACAGCTGTTGCCGGGGCAGGAGTTCGTGGTCCGTCCGGGTGAGCGGGTGGCCACCGACGGCCTGGTGGTCGAGGGCGGTTCGGCGCTCGACCTGAGCCTGCTGACCGGCGAGTCGGTGCCGGTGGAGGTCGGGCCGGGCGACCGGGTGGCGGGCGCCACGGTGAACGTCGGCGGGGCGCTGGTGGTGCGGGCGACGGCGGTCGGCGCGGACACCCAACTGGCCCGGATCACCGCGCTGGTGGCGGACGCCCAGGCCGGCAAGGCGCGGGCGCAGCGGCTGGCGGACACCGTCGCCGGGGTGTTCGTGCCCTGTGTGCTGACGGTGGCGGTCTGTGTGCTCGGCTTCTGGCTGGGCGCGGGCGCCGACCCGCAGGCGGCGGTGACGGCGGCGGTCGCCGTGCTGGTGGTGGCCTGCCCGTGCGCGCTGGGCCTGGCCACGCCGACCGCGCTGCTGGCGGCGACCGGGCGGGGCGCCGAGCTGGGCGTCCTGGTCCGCGGCCCGGAGGTCCTGGAGAGCCTGCGCCGGGTCGACACCGTGGTGCTGGACAAGACCGGCACCCTGACCACCGGCCGGATGGAGCTCGCGGCGGTGGCCGTGGCCGCCGGCGCGGGTGTCGACGAGGAGCGGGTGCTGCGGCTCGCGGGAGCCGTCGAGCACCGTTCGGAGCACCCTGTCGGGCGGGCTGTCGTGGGGGCGGCCCGAGCCCGGTGCGGCTCCGAACCCCTTCCGGTGGTGGCCGGGTTCGCGGCCACCACCGGGGTCGGGGTGTCCGGCGAGGTCGAGGGGACCGCGGTGCGGGTGGTCCGCCCGGACGAGGCGGCGGGACCGCTGCCGGCCGAGCTGACGGCGGCGCTCGCGGACGCCTCGGCGGCGGGCCGCACGCCGGTGGTGGTGGAACTGGACGGCCTCCCGGTGGCCGTGCTGGCGGTCGGCGACACCCTGCGCTCGGGCAGCTGGCGGGCCCTGCACCGGCTGCGCGGCATGGGCCTGGAGCCGGTGCTGCTGACCGGCGACGGCCCGGGGGCGGCGCGCGCGGTCGCCGAGGAACTGGGCATCGAACGGGTGCACGTCTCGGCCTCGCCGGAGCGCAAGGCGGAGGTGGTGGCCGAGCTGAGGGCCGCCGGGCGGACCGTCGCGGTGGTCGGCGACGGCGTCAACGACGCGGTGGCGCTGGCCTCGGCGGACCTGGGGGTGGCGCTCGCCTCGGGCAGTGACGCGGCGATCGGCGCGGCCGGACTGACCCTGGTGCGCGGGGACATCGAGGCGGTGGTGGACGCCGTCCGGCTGGCCCGGCGCACGCTGGCGACGATCCGGAGCAATCTGATGTGGGCGTTCGGCTACAACGTGGTGCTGATCCCGCTGGCGGCGGTGGGGCTGCTGAACCCGATGCTGGCGGCGGTGGCGATGTCGCTGAGTTCGCTGCTGGTGGTGGGCAACAGCCTGCGGCTGCGGACCTGGCGTCCGGGGAGGGGCACGGCGGACGAACGCGGGGGCGCGCGCTCCCCGCGGCCGGCCCGGGCGCGGCGCTCGGCGGGTGCGGCGTGGTGAGCCGGGGCCGGACGGCCGAGCGGCTGAAGGCGGTCGAACGGCTGAAGGTGGTCGGGCCGCCGGTCGGGGCCGCTCTGGTGGCGCTGGCGCTGCTGTCCGGCTGGACGGCGCTCGGCGGTGCGGGCACCGCGCGCCCGGTCGAGGTCGGGCCGGGCTGGCTGCTCCTGCCGTCGGCGGGCGGGGTCCCGGCCACCGCGGCCTTCTTCACGGTTCGCAACCCCGGCGATATACCGGACGAACTCACCGGGGCCAGCTGGGAGTTCGGCGGGAAGGTGACCCTGAAGCGGCATCTGCACCAGGGCGCGGCGGGCAGTTGGGCGCCGGTCACGGCCCTGGAGGTCCCCGAGCGGGGGGAGCTGGCCATGTCCCCGGAGGACGCCGATCTGATGATCATAAATCCGCCCGCGCTGAAGGTCGGCCAGTGGGTGGAGTTCACCCTGACCTTCCGCAACAGCCCCGAGCTGCGGGTCAAGGCGGAGGTCCGCCCACCCGGCGGCCGCCGGGGCTGAGCAACTGAGCGGCTGAACCCCGAGGAAGCCCGGGAGGCCCCGGGAGGCCCGGCCGACGCACTGTCGGTCGGGCCCGGTAGTTTGTGGACTGTCCTTCCGGGGACTGCGGGAATTCGGATGCTCCGACCAGGTCTTCCGTGCTTTCCTGTGTCACCGCGTCACCGCGTCACCGCGTCACCGCGTCACGCCGCCGCGCCGTCACGCCACCGCGTCGTTCGCGGAGCGTGGTGGCGGTCGCGCGCCCGGCAGTCCTGCCCCGCACCGAGGAGTTCTCCCATCAGTACCGTGATACGCCGGTCCGCCCGCACCGCCCTGGCCACCGCCGCCTGCGGCGCCGTCCTCGCCGGCGGCCTCGCCGCGTGCGGGACCGTCCAGCAGCTCAACGCGGCCGACAAGGTGTCGAAGGCCTTCGAGGCCTTCGGCAGCGGCAAGTCCTTCAGCGCCAAGCTGTCGGTCGACGCCACCGCCGCGCAGATCGAGGCCTTCGGCGCGGCCACCGGTGAGGAGATCGACAAGGACAGCGCGGCCGCGCTGGCCGCCGTGAGCCTGTCGATCGCCTTCAGCGCGGACAAGCCGCTCAAGGACATCCAGCCGACCAAGGGCTCCGGCAACGGCGCCGCGACGCCCGCCGACCCGTCGGTCTCGGCCTCCTACACGCTCACCGGCAAGGGCGGCGCACCGCTGGCGGAGCTCCGCCAGGTCGGCGGCAAGGCCTACGCGCGCGGGGACCTCGCGGGCTTCGCGAAGCTCGTCGGCCAGAACGCCGCCGAGGTCGAGGGACTGGCCGAGGGCCTGCCCGCCCCCCTGGGGAACGCGCTCAAGGGCCAGTGGGTCAGCTTCGACGCGAAGGCCCCCGAAGGCGCGGGCGGCACCGGCGGGGCGGCCGCGACCCCCAAGCCGACCCTGGACCCGAAGGCCGCCGAGAACCTCAACGCGTCGCTCAAGGACATCCTCACCCGCGACCTGTCCTTCGAGGAGAAGGGCAAGCAGGACGGCAAGGACCGGATCACCGTCACCGCCCCGGCCCACAAGCTGACGGACGACCTGCTGAAGGCCGTCGAGCCGCTCGCCAAGGACATCCCGAACCTGGCCAAGCTGCCGAAGTCCGCCCCGGCCAAGGTGCCGGACCGCCCGCTGGCGCTGGACCTCTACCTCGACGGCGGCGCGCTGTCCGCCGTGACCTTCGACCTGGCCCAGCTGGAGGAGAAGGCCAGTGGCACGCCGCTGCCGCTCCGGATCGCGTTCGGCCACGACACCCCGGCCGTCCAGGCGCCCGCCGGTGCCACCGAACTCTCCAGCGAGGACATCGGCGGCCTCTTCGGCCAGCTCGCCGCCGCCGGCGGCGGTGCGGGTGGAGCGGGCGGCGCGGCCGCTCCGCTCACCGACGCCCAGATCAAGGAGCTGACCCGGGACGGCGCCATGAACGAGGAGCAGGTGCGGCTGTACAACTCGTTGGGCCTGGGCTACCAGGACATCAAGGACCTCGCCGACCTGAGGTCCTGAGGTCCTGAGGTCCTGACCCTCCTGTCGGCACGCCCCGGCTACGCCGGTGACGGCCCGGGCCGTGCCGACAGGTCCAGCACGTCCTCGACCGGGCGGCGCGGGGTGGCCGCACCGGCCGGGCCGTAGCCCGTCCGCAGCACCAGCTGGACGTGGCGCGGCCCGTCGGCCGGGTCGCGCAGGCGCCAGCGCAGGTCGGGCCACTCCACCGGCTGGTGCCACACCGTCAGCCGCAGTCCGTGCACGGTCGCCAGCAGCCAGACGCGTTCCAGCGCCTGCCCCGCCCGCAGCCAGTCCGCCGGGCCGTCCCCCGAGGTGCTCAGCGTGCAGAGCCGGGGCAGCGCCTCGAAGCGTTCGGACGGCTGCGCCGGCCCCTCGTGGTGCGGCGGCCGGCCCGCGTACTCGCGCGTCGGCACCCGGGCGTCGTGGTCCTGCGGGCCGAGCACCGCGTACGGCAGGCCGTCGACGGCGGCGGGTGCGGACGGGTCGGCCCCGGCGTCCGGCCGGAGCCAGGAGCGGGTCTCGGCCTGCCGCGCGGGGTCGTGGGCGATCCGGTCCTCGGCCTCCGTGGTGACCGCCAGCACCCGCCGCACCCCGGCCTCCCCCAGGACGGCGAGCGACACGCCCTCCTCCCCGGCGGCGGCGACCAGCTCGGCGGCGACCGCCTCCGGAACGCCCTGCTCGGTGAACGGCCGACGGCTGGAGCGGCGCTCGGCGACCGCGGGGTAGAGGTCCCGGCCGAACGGCCCGGCGCCGCCCGCTCCGGCGGTCTCGGCGGGCCCGGACAGATCCAGGACGGCGAGCAGCTGCGGGTCCGCCGGATCGGGCAGCAGCCGGACGGCGGCCTCCCGGCCGAGCCGGACGCCCGCGACCCGCAGATTGAACAGCGCCGCGCCCGCCGCGATGTGCAGGGCCGCACCGCTGGCATCGGCGAGCGGGACGGCCCGGCCCTGATCGGCGTACACCTCGACACCCCGCCCGTCCGGGGTCGGCCGGAAACGCCACGGCTGGCTGTTGTGCAGCGAAGGCGCCGCGCCACCCGCGGCGGCGAGCAGCCGCAGGTCGGCCGGAGTGAGAGCTGACTGGGTCATGGTGATCGTCTCCTGGCCTCGACACCCCGGGGCCCCGGCCGCACCGGCCGCACACCCCGATACCCCCGAGCGTGCCCCGCCCCCGCACCCGTCGCAAAGGGTCCAACGGCCCGCTTCGCCGCCGGTGCCCTGGCACTGTCGGTGGCGGGCGCTACTGTCCGTACTCACCGTCGGACAGGAGGAGCATGAACCCGCGAATCGACTGGTCGGCCGTCCGGGAACGGGTCGTCGCCCTCGAAGGGGCCAAGCGCGGGGTGAACGACCGGGGGCCGTCCCCGTACCCCGTCTTCGAACCTGTCCTCACTCCCGACGAGATCGCCGAGGTGGAGGCCCAGTACGGCGTCGGGCTCCCCGACGAGTACCGCGCGTTCCTGGCCGAGGTCGGCGCCGGCGGCCCCGGCCCGGAGTTCGAGCTCACCTCGTTGCGCCGCATCGGCGGGAGCTGGGGGTGGGTCTGGGACGACGACGAGGCCCATCCCTGGCTGCTCGACCCCGGCGGGCCGTTCGTCGAGACCGAGGGCTGGGCCGCCCAGCAGGTGGCGACCCTCCGCGCCGCCGGGCACGAGCCCACCGACCGGGGCGAGGAGGACCACTACCTCGACGACTACCGCGAGGCCTTCGGCGACGCCGGCGACGAGCTCTTGTACCTGGAGCGCGGGCGCGGGGCGATCCACATCAGCGACGACGGGTGCGGCATGACCACCTGGCTCGTCATGGTCGGCCCCCACCGGGGCGAGCTCCGCCACCGGGACTGCGCGCTCGACCCGCCCTTCGAACCGTCCGTCGACGCGCGGGGGAACCGGCACACCTTCGGGACGTGGTACCTGGAGTGGCTGGAGCGACGCGAGCGCGCGGCCCGATGACCGAGGACGGCCTCACCCGGACCTTCGTCCAGGTCCGGCGTCGGCGTCAGGCGTGGGGGACGACGGCGACCGGGGGGTGGGCGTGATGGAGGACGGCGTGGGCGGTGCGGCCGAGGCGGGGGGCGAGGTCGTGGGGGCGGCGTCGGCGGCCGACCACCAGCAGGGCGGCGTCCTCGGTGTCCTCGACGAGGGTGCGGGCCGCTCCCAGGCGGGCCTGTTCGACCACCTCGATGTGCGGGTACCGGGCGCGGTGGCCGGCCAGGGCGGCGGCCAGGGCCTTCTCCTCGGCGGCCTGGAGCTGGGCCGTCTCTGTACCGGACGGCAGGAAGCCGACCACCGCGAAGGACGCCGGGAGGTTCCAGCCGTGCACGGCGCGCAGCCGGGCGCCTCGCAGTTCGGCCTCGCGGAAGGCGAAGTCGAGCACCGTGTCGCTCGGCGCGGCCGCGTCGACCCCGACCACCACCTCGGGCACGGCCCCGGTCCCCCCGGCGCTCTCCGTGCCGGTCTCCGGCCCCGGCTGCCGGACCACCACCACCGGGACGGCCGCGCGGCCCGCGACCGCCATGCTCACCGAGCCGACCAGCAACCCCTTGAAGCCGCCCAGCCCGCGTGAGCCGAGGACGAGCAGATCCGCGTCGCCGGCGACCTCGGTGGCCGCAACCAGGCCGTCCACGGCGGCGTCGAGCACCACATCGGTCTGCACGGTGAGGCCCGGGTGCCGGGCGCCGACCTCCTCCGCCACGGCGGCCAGCATCCGCTGGGCGGCCACCGGCAGGTCCTCCGGGTCGGCGAACGAGGCGCGCCCGTCGGTGAGCCACGGCCAGGCGTGCAGCAGCCGCAGCGGGGCGCCCCGTCGCAGCGCCTCCCCGGCCGCCCAGTGGGCGGCGACGCTGCTCTCGGGCGAGCCGTCGACTCCGGCGAGGACTGCGGGCGTCATGGGCGTTCCTTCCGCTGCGGGTCCGCGGTGCGGGGGCGCACCGTCGGGTGGCACTGCTGGGTGGCACTGCCGGGTGGCAGGTGCCGGGTGGCGGGTGCCGGTCGGACCGGCACCCGCGACGTGCGCTGACGCACCGTCGGCACCCTCCCCCACCCTGGTCTGCGGACCGGTGCCGCAGCCAGGGGCCACAAGGCCCTGTCCGACGGGCCTTAGGGCCTGGATCATGGCCAGGGGGGCGCGGGGGGTGGTTGCCGACCGGCGCGCGGACGGCCGTACGCACCTTTCCCTGCCTGCTCGTGACCGACCCCGGCGTCCCCCGCACGTGCCTGCGGCACTAACGTGAATCCGACAAACCACCTGATCGGACGATACGTCTGTCAGGCTGTCGGACTGCCTCGGGCGGGTCCGACCGGAGCAGCACGAACACACGAGGAGGACGCCGGTGGGCGGCGCGGAGGACACGCGGACGGGCACCGGCGGAGACCGGCTCGGACGGGCGGACGGCACCCCGCCGCCCGGCTGCCCCGCCCACCCGGGGCCGCCGCAGCAGTCCGGCCTGCCCCAGCCGTCCCCACCGTCGGGAGAGGCAGCGCAGGCGGGAGAGGCAGCTCACGCGGGAGAGGCACCGCAGCCCAGCACGTCGTCCGGCGCCGGCCCGCGGATCCCGCAGCTGCGCCTGGACGAGCTGCTGGAGGAGCTCCAGTGGCGGATCGACGCGGCGCGCGGCACCCGGGACCGGGTGCACAGCCTGCTGGAGGCGGTCCTCGCGGTCGGCCGCGAACTGGACCTCGCCCAGGCGCTGCACCGGATCGTCGAGGCCGCCGCCGACCTGGTCGACGCCCGCTACGCCGCGCTCGGGGTGATCAGTGCGGACGGGCACTCGCTCTCGCAGTTCCTGACGGTCGGCCTGAGCCCCCGGGAGATCGAGGAGATCGGCCCGCAGCCGACCGGCCGGGGCATCCTCGGCGAGCTCATCCGCGACCCGCAGCCGCTGCGCTGCCCCACGCTCTCCGAGCACCCGGCCTCGGTGGGCTTCCCGCCGAACCATCCGCCGATGCACACCTTCCTCGGGGTACCGGTCCGGGTGCGCGGGGAGGTGTTCGGCAATCTGTACCTGACCGACAAGCGGGGCGGACTGGACTTCGACGCCGACGACGAGGCGGTCATCTCGACCCTGGCCGTCGCGGCGGGGGTCGCCATCGACAACGCCCGGCTGTACGAGGAGGCGCAGCGCCAGCAGCGGTGGCTGCGGGCGAGCGCCGAGATCACCCGCAGCCTGCTCTCCGGCGCGCCCCGGCTGGAGGTCGTGGAGCTGATCGCGCGCCGGGCCCGGGAGATCGCGGGCGCCGAACTGGCCGATGTGTCGGTGGCGTTGGCCGATCCGGGCGAGCGGGCGGAGGAACTGACGGTGGAGGTCGCGCTGGGCGGGCGGCCGGAGGCCCGGCTCGGGGTGACGGTGCCGGTGGACGGCACGCTGTCCGGCGCCGCCTACGCCTCGGGCTCCCCGGCGACCAGCGACGAACTGGAGCACGACGAGCGGTTCCCGGCGGGGCCCCGGGGGCGGTTCACCGGGCTGGGTCCGGCCGTCGCGGTGCCGCTGGGCACCGGCGGGGGGTTCGGGCGCGGTGTGCTGCTGCTGGCCCGGGCGCACGGGCAGCCGCCGTTCACGGCCGAGGAGACCGGCCCGCTGCTGGGGTTCGCCGACCAGGCCGCGCTGGCCCTGGAGCTGGCCGAACGGCGTCGGGACGCCGAGCAGTTGACCCTCCTGGAGGACCGCGACCGGATCGCCAGGGACCTCCACGACCTGGCCATCCAGCGGCTGTTCGCGACCGGCATGACGCTGCAGAGCGCGGGGCGGCTGATCGAGAGCCAGAGCGCGGCCGACCGGGTGAGCCGGGCGGTCGCGGACCTGGACGAGACGATCAAGATCATCCGTTCGACCATCTTCGGCCTGCGCGCCCACAGCGAGCCCGACCGGGGCCTGCGCGCCCGCGCCACCCGCGCGGTCGGCGAGGCCCAGGCCACCCTGGGCTTCGCGCCGCGGCTCAGCATGGAGGGGCTGCTCGACACCGATGTGCCTCAGGAGCTGGCCGAGCACGTCATGGCCGTCCTCGGCGAGGCCCTCAGCAACGCCGCCCGGCACGCCCGCGCGAGCCGGGTCGAGGTGGCCCTGCGCGCGGCCGGCGGCACGGTGACGCTCACGGTGACGGACGACGGCGTCGGCGTCCCGCCGTCCGGACGCCGCAGCGGGCTCCGCAACCTCGCGGAACGCGCCGAACGCGCGGGCGGCACCTTCGACCTCCGTCCCGCCGAGGACGGGGGCACCCGCCTGGTGTGGGAGGCCCCGCTGGGCGTGTAGCGGGCGCGGCCCGGACCGGACTCAGGCGGCCGCGCGCTTGGCGAAGACCGTGATCCGGCCGACGGCGGCCATGGTCACGGACACGTGGTCCGTGCCGGGCCCCCCGTCGGTGACGGTGATGCACAGCGGGGTGCCGAGGAGGGTGGCGCCCTCGACCTTGGTGATCGTGTATCCGGGGTAGCTCCCGACGAAGCCGCCGGAGGCCTCGAGGCGCGTCTGGATCAGGAAGTCGCCGGACTGCCGGCTCCCGACCTCGTTGCAGGCGGCCAACCGGGACGCGGGCGCGGCGGCGGAGGCGGCGGCGGGGACGGCCGCCGAGGCCGCCGGGGCCAGGGCCAGGACGGAGAGCGCGGACGCGGCCGCAAGGCAGGCACTTCGTGTACGCATGGCTGTCATGCGGCGATCGTCCACCGCGGCCCGTCCGCGCGCGAGCGGACCACAGGACCCACTGCTCCGAACGCGCGGTTGTACACATCGGCGACGCTCTCACCCCCACCCGGGCACCGCCCGGAGACGTCTTCCGGGAGCCCGCCGCCCTCAGCTTGTCCGGCCTCGCCGGACGGCTTGCCTGCCCGCAGGTCGGGCGGCGCATACCGGTCGGTTCAGCGGCCGGGCCTCACTGTCGGGTCGTTAGGGTGGGGGACGGTCAGGAACGGCTGGGACGAGGGGGATCCATGGGTCCGCAGGACGGTAGTGACCGTGCGGGTTTCGGATGCGTGGCGTGCTGCAGCGAGGACGCTGCGGTGGCGCAGGCGCACCACCGCAGCCGCGACGGGGTTCGGCTCGAGAGGACGATTCGGGACGACTCGCATTTCATCGTCTCCGTTCAGCGGTGCGGCCTGTGCTCGCAGGCCTTCGTGAGCGTGTTCACCGAGTACATCGACTGGGTCGCCTCGCAGGACGCGCAGTACCGCACCGTGCTGCCGATCACGGACGCCGAGGCGGACGACCTGGTGGCGGGACGGTTGAGCCCGCACCGGGCAGGAGCCCTGGGACACGGCCGCCGCCACCTGCAGAGCGACTGGCCGAGCGACGCCGAGAAGCCGTCCGTGTACTGGGTCAGCGGCGTCTTCGAGGTCCGCGAGGGGCACTGACCCGGACGGCGCGCTGCGGGCCTGTCGGTCGTGCATGTCGTTGTCGCCCCGCCGACGGGCCGGAAAGTGGGGGTCGGAGGAAGGGGGCTCGACTCTCGCGTGCACCGGTGCCGGGGGAATTCGAGTCCGGGGCTCCAGCGGGTTCGCCGAACGTCCGGGGGTCCGGTGGCGCCGGAGTCGACGCCGGGCCCGTGGGCGGCCAGGTCGGCGAGGTGTTCCCCGGTGTCCGGGATCGGACTCCGGGGCCAGGATGGCGCGGTGGGCGGCCTCACTGCGGCCGCCCCGAGGATGTGGCCCGGGCCGTTCAGGCCCGGGCCGTTCACGTACTGGCCGCCACCACCTTCGTCACCGGCATCGTGCTCGACCGCACCGGCGGCGCCAACCTTCCCACGGCCGCTGACGGGCATCCTTCCGGCGAAAATCCTCGTCGGGCGACCTGGGAACGTCAGGGCTAGCGTGGAAACGACGAACGTAAGTACCTGAAATTTCTCTGCCTGCGGCAACTGCTGATCCGTGCATCGGAGAGGCGTCGCCGTGGCACGCCCCGGCACAACCACAAGGAGATGGTGGGAATGTCGCACCGGTTCCCAGGTGCGGACGAGGGGTCCGCCGAGCGTGACGTGAGGGACGCGGACCCCGTTCGCATAGCCGACGGACTGGCCGGTGAGTTGTCCGCTCGCCCTGAACATACCGGCCGCAGGCGCGAGCTCTACCCGGACGTTCCGCTTGTTCTCGACGGAGAAGTGGTCGAGGACCTTGAACGCATGAACGCGGAAGTGACGCGGCCCTTGTTCATGACGCGTCTGATCCACAACTCGTCCCTGGCTCTGGGGGCCTTCACCGACCGCGAAGCGATGCTGTCGGAGGCGCTCCGTATGCACACAGACGCCGAGGAAGGGGCGCTGGAGGCGGCCCTCGAGGCGACCTGTACGCAGCCACCGGACGCCTTGCCCACACGGGTGTGCTTCTTCGAGGACATCGATGAGCAAGGCGACGTGAAGTGTGTGGACGCGGGGCTGGGATATCCGGACCTGAGCAAGGTGCACCGAGGTTTTCTGGGCACAGGGGATTGGATTTTTGTCATCTCCTCCTTGAGCAGGTGCCGATTCGATGTATCACTCTTCGACCTCCTCGAATGGCACGGGGACGAGTTCTTCCAACCCAAGGGATGCAATACCCCCGATCTCGGCCGCTTCCGCTGGAACGACCTGGCGGTGTCCATCGCGAATTGGGGGACATGACCCGCCGCCCGATGCGCGGCCGGCCGCCGGTGGTTCAGCAGTCGGCCGAGGCTCCGTTCGGCGGCCCAGCGGCGGGGCTGGACGACAAACGCCCCGTCAGGCCGCGCCGGGGAGGAGGTGGCGGCCGACGACCAACTCGGGGGCGATGCGGATCTCCGCGCGGGCTCCGGGCGCCGGGGACGGGCGGCGGACCTCCGCGCGGCCGAGGACGGTGACGCACCAGCCGGTGCCGTCGGCGCCGTCCACCTCGTCGGCCTCGAAGGCGATCACGGCGCCGTCGACGGCGCGGGCCAGTTCGGAGCCGGGCTCCGTCGAGAGCAGCACGCCGCCGAGCGGGTCCAGCCGGAAGCGGACCGGGAGCACGGCCGGCAGGGCGCCGACCGTGTAGACCACCCGGCCCACTCCGGCGCGACGCAGCAGTTCCAGCGCGCGGGCCTCGTCGAGGCCGGGCCCCTGTGCGGCGCCTCCCGGCGCGACACTCCCCGGCGCGACACCTCCCGGCGGCCGCCGGACGGGCGGCTCGACCTGCACGGACGCGGCTTCACGATCGGCGTTCATACCTGCGATCGTCACCCCTCGGGCGGGGCGGGGCGAGGGCCGATGGTCCCGCCGGGAGTCCCTTCTCCCCGTCCGCCGCCCCGGGCGGCACAGTCGGAGGGCAGCCGTCGGCGGGCAACAGGCAGCCGTCAGCCGCGCGCGCCGTGGCCGAGGATGCGCGCATGGTGGGCCGACCGCTCCGGGACCCGCTCGGCGGCGGCCGACTGGCGCAGCTCGGTCGCGATCAGCGCGGCCTGGACGCGCCGCTCCACACCCAGCTTGGCGAGCAGCCGGGACACATGGTTCTTCACCGTCTTCTCGGCCAGGTAGAGCCGCTCGCCGATCTGACGGTTCGTCAACCCCTCGCCGATCAGCGCGAGCACCTCCTGCTCGCGGGCGGTCAGCTCCGGTCCGCCCGTGGCCGGCCGCTCCGGCTCGGCCTCGCTGCGCAGGCGGTTGAGCAGCCGGGTCGCGGCGCCCGGGTCGAGCATCGAGCGGCCGGAGGCGACGGTGCGGACGGCGGTGACCAGGTCGGTGCCGCTGATCTGCTTCAGCACATAGCCGGCCGCGCCCGCCATCACGGCGTCGAGCAGTGCCTCCTCGTCGTCGAAGGAGGTCAGCATCAGACAGGCCAGATCGGGCATCCTCGAGCGCAGTTCGCGGCAGACCGCGACACCGTCGCCGTCGCCTAGGCGCACGTCCAGCACAGCGACGTCGGGGCGCAGCGCCGGGACCCGGACCAGGGCCTGCTCGGCGGTGGCGGCCTCGCCGACCACCTCCAGGTCCGGTTCGCAGTCCAGCAGGTCGTGCACCCCTCGGCGTACCACCTCGTGGTCGTCCAGCAGGAACACCCTGACCGGCGCCGCCGCGGCGGTACCGGTCGTCTCGCTCGCCATGTCGCGACTCCACCCTCTCTCTGTCCGGCACACCGCACGCCGGGTCAACCGCATCATCCCCTGCGGCGCGCGCCGGTCCCAGGGTCGAACGACCCCATGTGCGACAGACGCGCGGCCGGGCCCGCTCGGCGGCGGACCGCCCCGCCGCCGAGGGGTACGCGCTGCTCCCCCGCCGAGGGGTACGCGCTGCTCCGCCGCCGAGAGGTGTGTGCTACTCCGCCGGGCGGAGGGCGCCGAGCAGCCGGTCGACGGCGCCGAAGGCTACCGCGCCGTCCAGGGGGTTGGTGTAGACGCGGGACCAGGTGATCAGGCCGCCCCGGACCCGGGCGAACATCACCGAGTCGAGGGTGTAGCGCTTGCCCGTGGCCAGCACCTCGCCGTGCAGCCGGTACTCGGCGACGGCGAGTTCGGGGTCGGAGGTGCCGTACACCTCGACGTGGTCGACGGCGTCGAAGCGCTGTATCGCGGCGCCCCGCTGGAGGTGGGTGAGGAAGGCCTCCCGGCCGGGCTGCTGCGGCGGCACGCCGGGTGTCAGGTAGGGCAGTTCGAAGACGGCGTCGGTGGTGACCAGGTCGACCACCGCCAGGTCGGGGCCCTTGCCCATCAACTGGACGAACTGGTTCAGGACTTCGCTCGGCGAGGCGGTGGCGGTCATCGGACGTTCCTCTCGACAGGGCCGGGGGCGCCCCCGGTGGGCTGATGGACATCCGGGCCCGGAGTTCCTCGGCAAGCCTACGGCGACGGATCGGTGACGGTTCGTCAGGGTCGGTACCGGTGGGCGTTGCCGAGGCCGAGGAGCAGGAAGGCGGTGCAGACGGCGACCGCGCTGCCCGCGGCGGCGGCCAGGCGCGGGGCGAGCGGTCCGCCGCCGGCGAGCAGGATCGAGGCGGCGCCGAGCGAGGCGACCGCCAGGCCGACGAGCAGCCAGCCGAGCAGGGCCCGCGCGGCCTGCGGGCGGGGCGTCCGGGGCGCGGGGAGCGGTTCGAGCAGGGCCCAGCGCTCGGCCTCCTCCCGCTGTTCGGCGTGGTGCTGGAGCTGGGAGCGGATCCGGAGCAGGACGCCGGCCACCAGTCCGGCGAGGGCGATCTGCGCGGCGGGCTGCCAGGCGGGGACGGCCAGCAGCAGGCCGCCCGCCAGGGCCAGGCAGGCCCACCAGGTCACGCAGGCGGCCGCGGCGGTGCGGGCCGAGCGGGGGCGGTCCTCGCCGGCCTGGAGGTCGGCGATCGCGGGCAGGTACCAGACGCAGCCGGACGCGGTGAGTGCGGCGGTGCCGATGGCCAGGACGATGTGCGACATGGTGCCGTCCACTCCTCTGAGCGTCGGTGGGAGGGAGCCGCTCCCACCCGCCCGGGGGTGGCGACAAGCGGGCGGGAGCGGCGTTCGGGGGCCGGCGTTCGGAACCGGCGGGGCTGTCAGTCGGCCCGGTCGGCCCGGTCGCCGGAGCGCTCGCGGCGCGGCAGCGGGGCGTCGTACGCGGCCGGGGCGACGCCGGCCAGGTGCGTGGCGGGCTCGCCGTGGTACTCCAGGAAGTCGCGGGCGGCGATCTCCGGGTGGTGCAGGTCGAAGGCCGGGGATTCGGAGCGGATCCGGGGCAGGGAGGCGAAGTTGTGCCGCGGCGGCGGGCAGGAGGTCGCCCACTCCAGCGAACGGCCCCAGCCCCACGGGTCGTCGACGGTCACCTTCTCGCCGTACTTCGCGGTCTTCCACACGTTGTAGAGGAACGGCAGGATCGACAGGCCGAGCAGGAACGAGCCGATGGTGGACACCGTGTTCAGCGCGGTGAAGCCGTCCGAGGCGAGGTAGTCGGCGTAGCGGCGGGGCATGCCTTCGGCGCCGAGCCAGTGCTGCACCAGGAAGGTGCTGTGGAAGCCGACGGTGAGGGTCCAGAAGGTGACCTTGCCGAGGCGCTCGTCGAGCATCTTGCCGGTCATCTTCGGCCACCAGAAGTGGAAGCCGGCGAACATCGCGAAGACGACGGTACCGAACAGCGTGTAGTGGAAGTGCGCGACCACGAAGTACGAGTCGGAGACGTGGAAGTCGAGCGGCGGGGCAGCGAGCAGCACGCCGGTGAGGCCGCCGAAGAGGAAGGTGACCAGGAAGCCGACCGTCCACAGCATCGGGGTCTCGAAGCTCAGCGAGCCCTTCCACATGGTGCCGACCCAGTTGAAGAACTTCACCCCGGTCGGCACGGCGATCAGGAAGGTCATGAACGCGAAGAACGGCAGCAGTACTTGCCCGGTGACGTACATGTGGTGCGCCCAGACCGTCACCGACAGACCGGCGATCGCGATGGTGGCCGCGATGAGGCCGGAGTAGCCGAACATCGGCTTGCGGCTGAACACCGGGATCACCTCCGAGACGATGCCGAAGAACGGCAGCGCCAGGATGTAGACCTCGGGATGGCCGAAGAACCAGAACAGGTGCTGCCAGAGCATCGCACCGCCCGAGGCCGGGTCGAAGACGTGCGAGCCGAACTTGCGGTCGCACTCCAGCGCCAGCAGCGCGGCGGCCAGCACCGGGAAGACCAGCAGCACCAGGAGCGAGGTGAGCAGCACGTTCCAGCAGAAGATGGACATCCGGAACATGGTCAGGCCGGGGGCCCGCATGCAGATGATCGTGGTGATGAAGTTGACGGCGCCGAGGATCGAGCCGAAGCCGGAGAGCGTCACGCCCATGATCCACATATCGGCGCCGATGCTGGGCGAATGGACCGCGTCGGACAGCGGCGCGTAGAGGAACCAGCCGAAGTCGGCGGCGCCCTGCGGGGTGGCGAAGCCGGCGGCCGCGATCAGCGAGCCGAACATGAACAGCCAGAAGGCCAGCATGTTCAACCGGGGGAAGGCGACGTCGGGGGCGCCGATCTGCAACGGCATGATCCAGTTGGCGAAGCCGGTGAACAGCGGCATCGCGAAGAGCAGCAGCATCACCGAACCGTGCATGGTGAACGCCTGGTTGAACTGCTCGTTGGAGAGGATCTGCGTCCCCGGCCGGGCGAGCTCGGCGCGCATGACCAGGGCGAGGACGCCGCCGATCAGGAAGAACCCGAACGAGGACACCAGGTACATGGTGCCGATCGTCTTGTGGTCGGTGGTCGTCAGCAGCCGGACCAGGGCCGAGCCGGGCCGAGCGGCCCGGACCTCTCCCGGTCGGGCGGCGGACGACGGCGGCGGCGCGCTGTCGCCCTGTGCCTCGATGGCGCTCAAGGACGCACTCCTTCGAAACTTCTGCGGATGGGTGGCGATCCATGATCGGAACGCACCACCCTTGCGCCCCAGGGCCGTTGGACCCAGTGGACGGGGGCCGGTGGGCCTCGGATCCGGGCCGCCGGGCGGGACCACCGTCCGGGCCGGACCGCTTCCCCGGCGCCGGGGAGGACGGGAACGCCGAACGGCCGGTGCGGTCGGGAGAGTTCACTCTCCCGACCGCACCGGCCGCACCCGCCGCACTGGCCGCACTCGCCGCACCGGAACCGGCTCAGGACGCCGCGGCGGTCCCCGCGGCGAGCCGGTAGCCGGCCACCAGGTCGGGCTGGATGGCCACCATGTGGTCCATCGAACCGTTCACCCAGGGACTCAACAGCGCCCGGTAGCGCGCGAGTCGGGCGGGATCGGTGACCGGCCGGGCGAAGCCGGTGACCACCACGCTCCAGCCCAGCCTGGTCACCGGGTCGATCGCGTCCGCCTCGTAGGCGACCACCACACCGATGTCCTCGTCCCCCAGGGCGGCCGCGGTGAGCGCGGCACCCTCGTGGGTGCGGATCACCACGGTGTCGTCGACCAGGAGGTGGTTGACCGGACGGATCGCGGGCAGCGCCCGCACGGTGAAGACGATCCGGCCGAACGGCGCGCCGCCCAGCAGCCGCAGCGCCTCGGCCCGGTCCAGCGGCACCAGTTCGCGCGGCGGCGCCTCGACCGGCGGCCGGGGTCGCGGCGCCGGGCCCGGCCGGTGCAGGGACGGCGGCGGGCCCGCCGAGCGGCGCAGCGCCCGCAGCCGGCGGCGGACGGACTCGTCGCTCACGAGGCGGCCGCGATCAGGCCGAGGCCGCCGTCGAAGCGCCGGTAGAGCACCCGGCCGCGCCCCGAACCGGGCTGGGCGAAGAACAGATGGGGCAGTTCGGCGGCGGTGAGCCGTTCGACGGCCTGTTCCTCGCTCAACTCCGGTGCACCGCAGGGGCTGAGGGTCAGCGGAACGGCCGTCCGGGTGGGCGGACCGGCGGCCACGGTACGGGCCAGCCGGTAGCCGGTCGGGCCGACCCGGTAGACGACCGCGTCGGTCTCGGTGGCCGGATCGGTGAACAGGTGGATGTCGTAGTCCATCGCGTCCATGGTGCGGGCCGCCGCGTCCGGGGAGCACCAGACCAGTTGCGGCCGCTTGCGTCGGACGATGCGCCGGGGCCCGGGCGGGCAGGGGACTTCGAGGCGCGCGACGGACCTGACGGGCACCAAGGGTTCGGCGGCCGCCGACAGCCCCCGGGCGCGCGTCCGGCGCGGCCACGGCCGGGGTGTCCACCCGGCGGTGACGGCGGTCATCCGGCTGCGCAGCCCGTCCGCGAGCCGGTCCAGCGCCTCGCCCAGGTCGGCCGCGGCCTCCTGGACGCGGATCCGCCGACCGTCCACCTCAGCGTTCACCTGGGCCAGCACCCCCGGCGGGCCCGGGACCCCGGGCACGCCGCCCGGGGAGCCCGCCGCGCCGAGTGTCCCGATCCGGATCCGCAACGCCTCCACCAGGGCGTCCGCCCCGCTCACCACGGCGGCGATCCGGGTTCTCGCGTCGGCGGCGAAGCCCCGCGAAATCCCCTCGCACACCCGCACCGTGACCAACTCGCCCACCTCAGGCCTCTTCCCGTTCCGCCGCGCTGTCGTCCTGCCCGCGCCGACCCGCCCCCGGCGGGCCCCGCACACCGGCGCGGCGCTCACGATCCCTGGCCGCCGGAGGAGCGGGAAGGGCCGAACGGCCCCATCGGCCCGCGCCCACCGGCCCCGCCGCCCGGCCGGGAGTCCCGCCCGCCGCCCGGCCCGCCGTGCCGCGCACCGCGCCCGGAGCCGCGCCTCGTACCGCGCCGAACACCTGCCCCACACACCCCCGGCGCACCACCGTCACCCGGCGCGTGCCATCATCGGGCCATGTCGGCACCTGACGACCAGTCCGCGTACTGGAACTCCATCGGGACCACCAAGACCTTCGGCCACCCGCTCGACCCCGGCTGGGCGGCCCGGCTCGACCCGGACGCCGCCCTGCTCGACTACGGCTGCGGTTACGGCCGGCTCGCGGGCGACCTGCTCGGCCTGGGTTTCCGTGACATCGAGGGTGTGGACGTCTCCCCCGAGCTGATCGCCCGGGCCCGCGCCGAACAGCCCGCCGCCCGCTTCACCGTGCTGACCGACCCGCCCCGGCTCGACCGGCCGGACGGCGGCTACGACGCGGCGTTCCTGTTCGCCGTGCTCACCTGCGTGCCCGACGACGACGCCCAGCGCGCCCTCATCGCCGAGCTGCACCGGGTCCTGCGGCCGGGCGGCCTGCTGCACATCAGCGACTACCTGCTCCAGCCGGACGAGCGGAACCAGGAGCGCTACCGGCGCTTCGAGGCGCGCTACGGCCGGTTCGGTGTGTTCGAGACCGGCGACGGGGCGGTCTGCCGCCACCACACCCGGGACTGGCTGGACGGGCTGTTCACCGGGTTCGACCCGGTGGACGCGCGGGAACTCCCGGTACACACCATGAACGGCCGCCCCGCCACGGCCACCCAGCTCCTCCTGGCCCGCCGCTAGTGGACGCCGGCCCGCGACCCGGCCATCCGGAACGCCCCCGTCCATCGGCGGGGGTCCGGCGGATCGTGCGGGCCGAGCGGCAGAAAGATGGGGGCACGTCCCCCATGCCCCGGCAACCGCCCCAACGACAGGATCAGCAACGAGGGCAGCGCCTTCGACGGCAGCGCGGCTCTCTCCCGGCATCGGAGGTGCGGTGGTGGCTGAGGTGAACGCCGTGCGCAGCACGCGCCCCGACGGGGGCGCCGGACCGGTTCAGGGCCCGGTCGCACCGGCGGTTCCCTCGGCCATACCGTTCCCGCACACTCCGATGCCCGGCGACTTCCCCGCACCACCGGCACCACCCGCCGTTTCCGCCGCATCCGCCCCGACGGCGGAGACGGCGGCGCCCGACCCGAACCGGTCCGACCCGAACCAGCACCGCCCGAACCGTCCCGACCCGAACCAGCCCCACCCCTCCCAGACTCCCCGTTCCCACCACGCTCGTCTCCGGTCCCCCCGTGCCGGCGGCCCGCCGTGGTGGGAACGGGGACTGACCCCGGGTCGGCCCGCGCCCGCCACCCGTCCGGACTGGGCCGCGTTCACCGAGGCCGCGGTGGCCGCCGCGCCCGTCCGCCCGGTGGTGCCGCGCGCCGCCTACCCGGGCCTGAGCGGCTTCGCGCTCGTCCTCCAGCCCTTCGCCGACCGGGCGCAGGTCCGGCTGCTGACCGCGCTCACCCCCGCCGTGCGGGCGGCCGACCAGCAGGGCCGGATCGACCTCACCGCGCTGCGCGCCGAGTTCACGGCGCGGCTCACCGAACGGCTGGCCCGGATCGCCGCCCGCACCCTCGTCCTGGAGCTCAGCACGGCCCGGACGGCCGGGCGGCTGGCCGGGGGCACCCCGCAGGAGCGGTTCCGCTCCTTCCTCGCGCTCACCGCCCGCCGCGAGGGCCTGGCCGCGCTGCTGCGCGACTACCCCGTCCTGGCCCGGCTGCTCGCCCGCGCCTGCCTGGACGCCGCCGACGCCCACGCCGAACTGCTGGACCGCTTCGCCGCCGACCGGGCACTGCTGGTCGCCGGGCTGCTGCGCGGCCGCGACCCGGGCACCCTGCTGGCCGTCACCGCCGACGCCGGCGACCGCCACCGGCGCGGGCGGGCCGTCGCCGTGCTGCACTTCGCCAACGGCACCGCCGTCGTCCACCGCCCCCGGCCGCCCGCCGCGCACCGGCACTTCAACACCCTGCTCGGCTGGTACGGCGCGCAGCCGGGAGTGCCCCGGCTGCGCGCGCTCGGCCTGCTCGACCGGGGCAGCCACGGCTGGACCGAGTTCGCCGAGGCCCGCCCCTGCCTGACCCGCTACGACGTCGAGCGGTTCTACCGGCGGCAGGGCGCGCTGCTCGCGCTGCTGCACGTCCTGGACGGCACCGACACCCACTTCGAGAACCTGGTCGCCTGCGGGGACCACCCGGTCCTGGTGGACGTCGAGACGCTGTTCCATCCGCCGGCGGGCGAGCCCCGCCCCGCCCCCGACGCCGACACCGGTGCTGGCTCCGGCACCGGTGCTGGCTCCGGCACCGGTGCTGGAGCTGGCACCGGCTCCGGCTCCGGCTCCGGCATGCCCGAGGAGGACCCGGCGGCCCGCGCGCTCGCCGAGTCCGTCCACCGCGTCGGCCTGCTGCCCCAGTTGCTGATCGGCGACGACGGCGCCGCGGACGTCTCCGGCATCGGCGGCGGCGGCACCGGACGGCGGCTCTCCCCGGTCGACGGCGTGGACTGGGCCGGCGCCGGCACCGACGAGATGCGGCTGGTGCGGCGCCCGCGCCCGTTCGGCGCCGCGCACAACCGGCCGCGGCTCGGCGGCGCCCAGGTCGAGCCCGCCGAGCACACCGAGGCGCTGGTGGCCGGCTTCCGCGCCGGGTACGCGGCGCTCGCCGCCGGCCGCGACGACCTCACCGGCCCGCGCGGACTGCTGCGCACCTTCGCGGACGCCGAGGTCCGGGTGGTCCCCCGGGCCACCCGGGTCTACGCCCGGCTGCTGGACGAGTCCACCCACCCCGACGTGCTGCGCGAGGCGGGCGCCCGGCAGGCCGTGCTCGACCTGCTGCGCACCGACGCGGTCGACGACCCCGGCCGTCCCGGGCTGGCCGAGCACGAGATCGCCGACCTGTGGACCGGCGACGTGCCGCTGTTCACCACCCGGCCCGGCACCCGCGACCTGTGGACCTCCGGCGGCCGGCGGCTGCCCGGGGAGCTGGCCGAACCGGGGCTGGCCCGGGTCGAGGCCAAGCTCGCCGCGCTCGGCGCGGTCGACCGCAAGGACCAGGAGTGGATCGTGCGCGCCGCGATGGCCGGCGCCGCCGACACCCCCGCGCACCGGCCCGGGCGTCCGGTGCCGGAGAACGTCTGGGCCACCGCGCCCGAGCCCGAACGGCTGCTGGCCGCCGCCCGGGGGCTCGGCGACCAGCTCGTCGCCGCCGCCTACCAGGGGCGTTCCCGCACCAACTGGCTCGGGCTGGAACTGCTCGCCGACCGCCACTGGCGGGTCCGGCCGCTCGGCGCGGACCTCGCCGGCGGGTACACCGGCACCGCGCTGTTCCTCGCCCAGCTCGCCGCGCTCACCGGGACCGACCGCTACGCCGAGGTCGCCCGCCGGGCCCTCGCGCCCGTCCCCGGACTGCTCGACGCCCTCGGCTCCCACCCCGGCCACCCGGCCGCCGTCGGCTCCGGCGCCTTCGCCGGCCTGGGAGGCATCAGCTACGCACTCGCCGAACTCGCCCGGCTCCTGGACGACCCGGCGCTCGCCGGGTGGGCCGGCGCGGCGGTGGCGCTCACGGTGGCCGCGGCCGAGGACGAGGCCGACCCGGGCGTGCACAGCGGCACCGCCGGCGGGCTCGCGGCCCTGCTCGCGGTGCACGGCGGGGCCGTCCACGCCGGGGCGGTCCGTACCGGGGCCGAGGGTGCCGACGGAGCCGAGGCCGCCGAGGCCACCCGCGCCGAGGTCCGGGCCGCCGCCGACGCGCGGGCCGCCACCGCCCGCTGCGCCGAGCGGCTCGCCGCCCACCCCCTCCCCGCCACCGCCGGCTTCGCCCACGGGTCGGCCGGCGTCGGCTGGGCGCTGCTGCGCTACGCCGAGGCCACCGCCGAGCCCCCCGAGGGCCCGCACCACCGAGCCGGCCTGGCCGCCCTGCGCACGGCCACCGCCGTCCGCTCCCGCGAGGGCTCCTGGTGCCGGGGCCGTCCCGGGATCGCGCTCGCCGTCCTCGACAGCCCGCTCGCGCTCGCCGACCGGGAACTCGCCGACTGGGCCCAGCGGGCCGTCCGGAACACCGCCCGTGCCACCCCGCTCGGCGACCACAGCCTGTGCCACGGCGAGCTGGGCGTCCTGGAACTGCTCGGCCGGTACGGGCCCGCGGCCGGCCGCACCCCGTGGGTCCGGCGGGCCGGCGCCCTGCTGGCCGCCGTCGACCAGGACGGCGCGCGGTCCGGCACGCCCGACCACGTCCCGCACCCCGGACTGCTCACCGGTCTGGCCGGGATCGGCCACGGACTGCTCCGCCTCGGCTTCCCCGACCAGGTACCGTCGGCCCTGCTGCTGCGCCCCCGCGCCCCGGCGGCAGGCGGACCGGGCCCCGCGACCGGTCCCGCCCCGGCGACCCACCGGACGGCGCGGCCCTTCGACACCGCCCTCCCCGACCCCCCGGCCGTCCCGGCCACCGCCGCTTCCCTCCGCGTCGTCGGCGAACCGCGCAGCCCGGTCGCGCTCCGCTGACCGCACCGGCGGGCCCCCGGGCCGCCCGGCCACCCCCGACCGAACCGGCGCCGCCCGCACGACGTCCTCCTTCCCGCACCATCCATCACCACCACGAACGGAGCTCCCCACCATGCACAGCCACGACGAGCGGCTCACCCTGCCGCAAACCGCCGTCCGCCCCGGCGAGACGGCCGACCACCCGGCCGGCGAGATCCGCCTGCGCTCGGGCGGCGGCCTGGGCCTGCGTTCCCACCTGCTCGCCGGAACGGGCGGGGCGATCCCACCGATCATCGAGTTCCCGACCATGACCACCCCTTTCTGATGCCCCGTCCCCTTCTGATCCCCCGCCGGCTCTTCTGATCCGTTCGGGAACAGCCCGACCCTGAGCACCACCCCCGGCCGCAACCGGCCGGACCGTCCGCCGCCGAGGACCGGGCAGCCCCTCGGCGGCGGACCCCGCCCCACCCCGCGCGCACCCCGGCCCGCCGGCGATCCGCGGACCCTGTTCACCGATTGTGGTCGTACGGCAACCACCCGGTGCTGACACGGTGTCTGCTTCGTGATCGATTCAACGCACTTCAGAACGGAATCCCGGTCAAGTAGCCTGCGCCCATGGTGCGCACCACGTCGTCGATCACCGTCGGCCGCGCCGCGGAGCTCGCGATGCTCGGCGGCGCGCTGGCCGCTGCCCGGCAACGGGCCGGCGGAGCGGTCTTCCTGCTCGGCGAGGCCGGCATCGGCAAGTCCCGGCTGGCCGGGGAATGCGCCTACCACGCGTACGGACTGGGCCTGCCGGTGCTGCGCGGGCGGGGCAGTTCGACTGGCACGGTGACGCCGTTCCGCCCGTTGATCGAGGCGCTGTCCTCACGGTTCCGGGCCGCCGGTCCCCCCGCCGACCCCGAACTCGCCCCCTACCGCCCCGCGCTCGCCCGGCTCGTCCCCGAGTGGCGGGACGCCGCACCGGCGGCCGGCGCGGGTGCCTACCCCGAGACGGTGGTCGAACTCGCCGAGGCGCTGCTCCGGCTGCTCGCGGTGCTCGGCCGCGACCAGGGCTGCGTCCTGCTGCTGGAGGACCTCCACGACACCGACGCCGAGACCGTCGCCGTCCTGGAGTACCTGGTCGACAACCTGGCGGGCCTGCCGGTCCTGCTGCTCGCGACCCTGCGGGCCGAACCGGGCCCGGCGCTGGAACTGGTACGGGCCGCCGAGCGCCGCCGCGCCGCGACCGTCGCCGAACTCCCTCCGCTGCCGCCCGCCGAGGTGGCCGCGCTGGCCGCCGCCATCCTGGAGGACGCGACCGGCGAACTCCCGCCGCCGCTGGTCGAGCACCTCGTCGAACGCGGCGACGGCTGCCCGTACCTGGTCGAGGAACTCCTCTCCGACCTGCTGGACCGGGGCGCGCTGCGGCGCGCCGAGGACGGCCGCTGGCAGCTGGCCGACGGCTCCCGGCCCGGCGTGCCGAGCACCATCGTCCGCAGCTGGGGCCACCGGATCGACCAACTCGACCCCCAGGTGCGGGAACTGCTGCTGACGGCGGCCACCCTCGGCAGCCGGTTCTCGGTGACCACCGTCCAGCTGATCACCGGCTACGACGACCGGACCCTGTTCAGCCACCTCCGCTCGGCCTCCGAGGCCAATGTGATCGTGCCGGACGGCTCCGCACCCGACCGCTACGCCTTCCGGCACGCGCTGACCGCCGACGCCGTGACGGCGGCCCTCGCCCCCGCCGAACGGGCCGCGCTGGCCCGCCGGGCGGCCCGCGCCATCGTCCGCGCCGACCCGGAACTCGCCGACGAGCGCCGCCAGTTGGTCGCCTCCCTGCTCCTGTTGAGCGGCGACCGGGCGGGCGCGGCCGTGCACTTCGCGGAAGCCGGCCGACGGGTGCTGGAGGCCGGGGCGGCCGGCTCCGCCGTGGTCCTGCTGGAACGCGCGCACGAACTCGCCGCCGACGCCGAACGGGCCGACGTCACCGAGCGGCTGCTCCCGGCGCTGGCCGAATCCGGGCAGCTGGACCGGGCGTTCGAGCTGGTCCGCACCCTGCCTCCGGTCCCGCAGTGCGCAACCGGCGCGCCCGGCTCCGGTTCCGGTTCCGGCTCCGGCGAGGGGCGGGGGTCGCTCCCCACCCCTGCCGTCGAGCGCCGGATCGAGCTGCACACCCGGCTCGCCTGGGCCGCCGTGATGGCCGAGCGCGGCCCCGACGCGGTGGCCCAGGTGGCCACCGCACGGACGCTCACCGCGGGTCGGCCGCGCCCCGAGCAGGACGCCGCGCTGGCCGTGGTCGAGGGCCACCTCGCCCTGCTGCCGGACCACACCCCGACCCCGGCCGACGGCGGCGACGGCGGCGACCTTGGCGACGGCGACCGCGAGGCCGCCGCCCCCACCGCCCCCACCGCGCCGACCGCGGCCCGCCTCGCCGAGGCCGAACGACGCGCCCGCCGCGCCGCCGAAGTGGCCGAACGCGCCGGCCTCCCGGTGGTCGCCTGCCAGGCCTGGCAGCTGCTCGCCCTGCTCTCCCGCGAACAGGGCTTCGACGCCGCCGACGCCTGCCTGGAACGCATGCTGGCCGTCGCCGAGGCCAACGCCCTCCCCGTCTGGCGGGTCGAGGCCATGCTCCGGCTCGGCGCCAACGCCTTCATGCGCACCGGCGACGGCACCCGGCTCGAACGCGCCCGGGAGGCCGCCGCCGGACTCGGCGCGATCGTCCTCACCCAGACCCTCGACGGACTGCTCGCGATGAACGCGGTGATGCGCGGCGAGTGGCACACCGCCCGCACCATCGTCGACCGCTGCCTCGACGCCACCGCCCGGCTGCACAACCTCGCCGCCCACCGCTACCTGCTGCTCTCCTCCGCCACCCTCGCCGCGCACCTCGGCCGCACCCGCGAGATGGAGCGCGAACTCGCCCGGTTCCGGCAGGCCGGCGGCGAGGAGTCCTTCCTGACCCCGCTGCGCTACGGGCTGTGCCGGGCGGTCGGCGCCCTGCTGGCCGAGGACCGCCCCGGCGCCCGCGCCGAACTCGCCGCCGGACTGGCCTGGGAGGAGGAGCACCCCAGCGTGTTCTACCTGGCGGGCCGACACGGCCTGCACCCGCTGCTGGAGGTGGTCGAGGGCCGCTGGGACCGCGCCGCGCTCGACCGGGCCGCCGCCGTACCCGCCGCCGAACTCGCCTGGAACCGCCAGTTCCTGCGGTTCGCGGACGCCGTGCTGCTGGGCCGCGAGGGCCACCCCGCCGAGGCCGCCCGCGCGATCGCCGAGACGGCCCCCGGCGCCGCGTCCTTCCCGCTCGCCCACCACCTCGCACTGCGGCTCGCCGCCGAGGCCGCCCTCACCGACGGCTGGGGCGACCCGGTGGCCTGGCTGCGCACCGCCGAGGAGTACTTCCACCAGTTGGAGGTCCAGCCGGTGGCCGCCGCCTGCCGCACCCTGCTGCGCCGGGCCGGCGCCAGCGTCGCCCAGCACCGCGGCGGCCGCGACGCCGTCCCGGCCGGACTGCGCACCTGCGGGGTGACGGTCCGCGAGTACGAGGTGCTCGTCCTGCTCGCCGACCGCCCGGGCAACCAGGAACTGGCCCGCAAGCTCTCCATCTCACCGCGCACGGTGGAGAAGCACCTGGCCAGCCTCCTCGCCAAGACCGGCCACCCGGACCGCGCCGCCCTCTGCACCCTCGCCACCGAACTCCGCACCGGCCCCTGACCGGGACCGGGACCGGGCACCGGTGGCCCGGAGGCCGACCGGAACCTCTACGGCCGCCCCCGGCCGAAGAGACGCTTGAGGCCCGAGGGCGCCTCCGGGAGGCGCTCGCCCTCGACCTCCTCCTGCACGGCGATCAACTCGCCGACGCTCACCCGGAAGCGGGTCTCGTCGTACCTGCGCGTCAGTCGGACCAGCAGGGTGCCGTCCGGCATGCGGTAGACCTGGCGACCCGGCCGGGCCCCGGGGTACAGGAACCGGCCGACGCTGTCGGGGACGTGGCTGTCCGCGAGCGACCGCGCGGCCGCCTCGGCCGCCTCCCGGGTGCCCTCACCCTCCGTGGTCCGCGCCAGGTGCCAGCGGTACAGGTCGTAACCGTGCCCGTCGATGCTCGCGTAGTTCTTCGTCTCCTCTTCGAGGACGACGTACCAGGGTCCCGTCATGTCAGGAGGCTACTGGCACCGAAGCGTTGCCGTCACTGGCCCTGCGAGCCTGACGGCCTGGTGTGGGAGCTCCGGCCACGGCCATCGGCGAACGGCCGTGACCAGCACTTTCACAACAGGCGAGCCCGGCCCCGCTGCTCCGGAGGGACACCGCGCGATTCCGCCGGCGGCGGAACGCCGGCCGAATCGGGCCAGACGATCACTAGGGTCGCTTCCATGACGACGATCACGACGCATACGGTCGAGTACCCGGCCGACGGTCTGACGATGACCGGGCACCTCGCGCTCCCGGCCGGTACCGGACGCCGGCCCGCGGTGCTGGTCGGACCGGAGGGCATGGGGCTCAGCGACGTCGAGCGCCGCCGGGCCGACGCCCTCGCCGAACTGGGATACGTGGCCCTGGCCTTCGACCTCCACGGCGGGCGCTACCTGGGCGACCCCGAGGAGATGCTGGCCCGCTGCCTGCCGCTGCTCGCCGATCCCGACCGGATGCGGGACATCGGCCGCGCGGCGCTCCGGGTGCTGCGCGCCGAACCGCGGACCGACCCCGAGCGGATCGCCGCCGTCGGCTACGGCACCGGGGGCGCCGTCGCACTGGAACTCGGACGCGACGGCGCCGACCTGCGCGCGATCGGAACGGTCAACGCACTGACCACCGGCCGGCCGGGCGAGGCGGCGCACATCCACTGCCCGGTGTGGGCCGGCGTCGGGTCGGAGGACCCGATCATGCCGCCCGCGCAACGCGACGCGTTCACCGCCGAGATGCAGGCCGCGGGCGTCGACTGGCGCCTCACGGTCTACGGCGGCGCCCTGCACGCCTTCCACCACCCCACGGTCGACCACCCCACCGTCCCCGGCGTCGGCCACCACCCGCGCCACGCGCAACGGGCCTGGCGCGACGTCGTCGACCTGCTCGCCGAGTGCCTGCCCGTGACGGAGGCGCCCGAACGGGGTTCTGCTGTGCGGACTTGAGGGGAGGGGGCGGCCAGTGTCCGATGCTGACCGGGCATGCGGCCCTGAAGCTTGGTCCGGAAGGTCCGGGACTGGGCATTTCTCCGGTACGGGTGGGGTGCTCCGGGCTGAGCCGGTCTGGGTGGAGACGTTCACGGGGCTGCGGATGCGGCAGTTCGAGGGCCTGGTGCGGGTGCCGCCACCGGCCACGTGCCGGCCGGCAGCAGCACCCGCCTCAGGCCGTGCGGATCCGGTCGCGAACCTCCGGCCCCGCCCCGAACCCGGCCGCCCTGTAGGTGGCGACG
>NZ_JODS01000023.1 GCF_000718025.1 Kitasatospora purpeofusca | reverse complement strand
CCTGCTCGCCGTCCGCACCGCGGAGGGCACCACCGAGGACGAGGCCCTGCGCCTGGCCGGCGCCCTGGAACACGCCTCCGAGCACCCCATCGCCACCGCGATCGCCACCGCAGCCGCCGAACGCCTCGGCACCCTGCCCGCCGTCGACGGCTTCGAGAACGTCCCGGGCCTCGGCGTCCAGGGCGTCGTGGACGGCCACGCCGTCGTCGCCGGCCGCGAGGCCCTGCTCGCCGAATGGGCGCAGC
Organism: Kitasatospora purpeofusca; assembly: GCF_000718025.1. Classification (GTDB taxonomy): domain Bacteria; phylum Actinomycetota; class Actinomycetes; order Streptomycetales; family Streptomycetaceae; genus Kitasatospora; species Kitasatospora purpeofusca. The sequence goes on along the minus strand of NZ_JODS01000023.1, from coordinate 119,110 downwards.
ACCTGCCGACGGAGCTGGCGGAGGCCAAGCGGGCCGCCGAGGCCGCCGGACGGACCGCCGTCGCGGTCGGCTGGGACGGCGCCGCCCGTGCCGTCCTGGAGGTCGCCGACGCCGTCCGGCCCACCAGCGCCCGGGCCGTCGCCGAACTGCGGGCCCTGGGCCTGCGACCGGTCCTGCTCACCGGCGACAACCGCGCCGTCGCCGAGGCCGTCGCCGCCGAGGTCGGCATCCCGGCGGAGGACGTCCACGCCGAGGTGCTGCCCGAGGACAAGGTGGCGGTGGTCGGACCTGCGCTCCGCCGCCGACGCCATCCGCCTCTCCCGAAAGACCCTCGGCACCATCAAGGGCAACCTCTTCTGGGCCTTCGGCTACAACGTCGCCGCGCTGCCGCTGGCCGCCGCCGGGCTGCTCAACCCGATGATCGCCGGTGCGGCGATGGCCTTCTCCTCGGTGTTCGTGGTCGGCAACAGCCTCCGGCTCCGCACCTTCCGCTGAGTGCCTTTCCGCTGGACAGCCTTTCCGCCGAGCGCCCTCTTCTCGGTGCCCGTCCGTGAGCTCCGGAACCACATCGGTTCCGGGGCTCACGGACGTGCGTCGGGCCCCCGGACGTTCGGTCCGGCGAACGGGCGCTGATCCGATGAGGGGACACAGCCGAGGCGTTCCCGGAGGTCAGCGGCCCGGTCGCATAGCGTGTCGTCGCCGTGTCGTCGCCGTGCCGTCGGCGGGCCGGTGGTCCGCGGCTCGTCGGCGGCCCGTTCGGCGGACGGCTCTCCGGGGACGGCTTCGGGCACGTGGGACAAAGGGGTGCAGGGTGGCTTCCTCGGGAACGAGCGGCTCCTTCGGACGCGGGCAGCGCTTCCGCGCCTGGCTGCTGGAGGGCCTGTCCGACCGGGTCAAGCAGCACCCCGGCCCGCACGCCCAGGCCCCCGCCGAACAGGCCCGCCCCTGGTGGCGGGTGATGTGCCTGACCGGCCTCGACTACTTCTCCACCCTCGGCTACCAGCCCGGCATCGCCGCCCTCGCGGCCGGTCTGCTCTCCCCGGTGGCGACCGTCGTCCTCGTCGTCGTCACCCTCTGCGGCGCCCTGCCGGTCTACCGCCGGGTGGCCCGGGAGAGCCCGCACGGCGAGGGCTCGATCGCGATGCTGGAACGCCTGCTGTCGTTCTGGCAGGGCAAGCTGTTCGTCCTCGCGCTGCTCGGCTTCGCGGCCACCGACTTCATGATCACCATCACCCTGTCGGCCGCCGACGCCACCGCCCACCTGGTCGAGAACCCGCACCTGAACAGCGCCCTGACCGGCAAGCAGGTGATCATCACCCTGGTGCTGATCGCCCTGCTCGGCGGCGTCTTCCTCAAGGGCTTCAGCGAGGCGATCGGGCTGGCCGTCGTCCTGGTTGCCATCTACCTCGCGCTCAACGTGGTCGTCGTCGTCACCGGCTTCTACCACGTCTTCAGCTCCCCGGGAGTCGTGACCGACTGGGCGGACGCGCTCACCGCCGAGCACGGCAACGTCGTCGCCATGATCGGCGTCGCCCTGGTGACCTTCCCCAAACTCGCCCTCGGCCTCTCCGGCTTCGAGACCGGCGTCGCCGTCATGCCGCACATCGAGGGCGACCCGGACGACACCGAGGAGAAGCCGACCGGCCGGATCCGCGGCGCCCGCAAGCTGCTCACCACCGCCGCGCTGATCATGAGCGTGTTCCTGATCACCACCAGCTTCATCACCACCCTGCTGATCCCGAAGGAAGCCTTCGAGAAGGGCGGCGAGGCCAACGGACGCGCGCTCGCCTACCTGGCCCACGAGTACCTCGGCAACACCTTCGGCAGCATCTACGACCTGTCCACCATCGCGATCCTCTGGTTCGCCGGTGCCTCCGCCATGGCGGGCATGCTCAACCTGCTGCCCCGCTACCTCCCCCGCTACGGCATGGCGCCGCACTGGGCGAAGGCGGTCCGGCCGATGGTCATCGTGCTCACCCTGATCGCCTTCCTGGTCACCTGGCTCTTCGACGCCAGCGTGGACGCCCAGGGCGGCGCCTACGCCACCGGCGTACTCGTGCTGATCAGCTCCGCCGCGATCGCCGTCACCATCGCCGCCCGGGCCGCCCGCCAGACCGGCTGGACCATCGGCTTCGCGATCATCGCGGCCGTCTTCCTCTACACCACGGCCCTCAACATCGCCGAACGCCCCGACGGCGTGAAGATCGGCGCCTGCTTCATCGCCGCCATCGTGCTCGTCTCCCTGCTCTCCCGGCTCAAGCGCGCCTTCGAACTCCGGGTCACCGACATCGTCTTCGACGAGCCCGCCGAGCGCTTCGTGCGCGACTACACCCATCGGCCGCTGCGCCTGATCGCCAACGAGCCCAACAGCCGCGACCTCGCCGAGTACCAGGAGAAGAAGCGCCAGATCCGGGCGGACAACGACATCCCGGCCGAGGACGACCTGGTCTTCGTCGAGGTGACGGTCAAGGACCCCTCGGAGTTCGAGGCCGTGCTCACCGTGCACGGCGAGGTGCTGCACGACCGCTACCGGGTGCTGACGCTGGAGAGCTCCAGCGTCCCCAACGCGCTGGCCGCGCTGCTGCTCACCGTCCGGGACCGCACCGGGCAGCAGCCGCACATCTACTTCGAGTGGACGGAGGGCAATCCGTTCGCGCAGTTCCTGCGGTTCTTCCTGTTCGGGCAGGGCGAGGTCGCGCCGGTCACCCGCGAGGTGCTGCGGGAGGCGGAGCCGGACCGCACGCGGCGGCCGCGGGTGCACGTGGGCTGAGGGGGCGGGGAGGGCGGGGCGGGAGGGGAGTCCGGTGGGGGAGTCGGGGATGTGCGGGGCCTGTGCCGATGGGTTGTCAGGTGCATAGCATGGCAGTCCGCTTGCCCCACTCCGTCAGTCCGCAGAGGAGTAACTTCCGTGCGTTATCGCAGGTTCGGCTCGATCGTCCTGACCGGTGCCCTCGCCCTCCCCGCCCTCGGCACCGCCCCGGCGGCCTTCGCCGGGCCGGTTGCTGCCGAGGGTCCGTCGGCGGCCGCGGTCGCCGCTGCCGCCGGCGGCTCCCGGCACCGGGTCGAGGTCTTCGCCGAGGACGGCTCGATCGGACGGGTCACCGTGCCCGCCGCCTCCCCGTACCTGACCGGCGACCGCCCCGGCCTCGCCCCCGCCGCCGGGGACGGCGAGGTCACCCCGATCCTGCGCAGCGGCGACAGCGCCGGCAAGGTCGACGTCGTGGTCATCGGCGACGGCTACACCGCCGCCGAACAGGAGAAGTTCCGCGCCGACGCCGCCGCCAAGTGGCAGGAGCTCAGCGCCGTCGAGCCCTACGCCGGCTACCGGAACCTGTTCAACGTCTGGGCCGTCGCCACCGTCTCCGCCGAGTCCGGCATCACCGGCGACCCGGACCGCGCCACCGTCCGCAACACCGCGCTCGGCTCCTACTTCTGGTGCGAGGACATCGAACGCCTGCTCTGCGTCGACACCAAGGCCGTCGAGAACTACGCCGTCAAGGCCCCGCAGGCCGACCTCGTCCTCGTCGTCGCCAACACCGCCAAGTACGGCGGGGCCGGCTACAACGTCGCCTCCCCGCTCGGCTACGACGGCATTGCCACCGTCGCGGGCGGCAACCCGAAGGCCGGGCAGATCGCCGTGCACGAGACCGGCCACTCGCTCGGCAAGCTCGCCGACGAGTACTTCTACGACGGCTCCGACACCTACCCGGCCGGGGAGGGCGAACCGGCCGAGCCCAACATCAGCATGTACACCGCCGACCGGCTCACCCACGACCGCGCCAAGTGGTACCGCTGGATCGGCCGGACCTCGCCCGACGGGGGCGTGGTCGGCAGCTACGAGGGTGGCGGCTACTACCCCAAGGGGCTGTACCGGCCCACCGAGAACTCGATCATGCGCTCGCTCGGACGGGAGTTCAACCTGCCCGGACGGGAGGCGATGATCGCCGGGTTCTACCGCCACGCCGTGCCGCTCACCAGCCCCACCCCGGCCGGCACCCCGCTCACCCGCACCGACCGCCTCACCGTCGACCTCCCGGTCCCCGGCACCACGATCAGCTGGTCCCTGGACGGCCGCGTCCTGCCGCAGCTGCGCGGACGGACGACGGTCGACCTGCGCACCGTCCCGCTCCCCGGCCCGCGCGGCCGCGCCCACACCCTGACCGCCACCGCCACCGACCCCACCCCCGCCGTCCTCGACCCGGCCCTCCGCGCGGGCCTGACGGCCACCCTCTCCTGGCCCGTCACCCGCTGACCGGGGCTGCCTCTTCTCGGGCGGTCCGATCCGGATGGTGCGGCTGCACGGGAAGTCGGTCCGTCCGACTTCCCGTGCGCGGACGGCGGCCGTGCCCGGAGCGGCTGCGCCCGGGAGCCCGGCCCCGGAACCCACCCGGCCGGACGGAGCCGTCGGCCACCTGCGACAGTGGGCGGACAACCAGTTCGACGACGCAGGTGGGAGGCCCGGTGACACTGCCGAGGAAGGGCACCCGGCTCATCACGGTCGACCAGGTGGCGTACCGGTGGGCCGTCAGGCGCAGGCCCACCTACAGCCAGGGAATCGGACAGTCTCCGCTGACGGTTGCCGTCGAGCGGGCGGAGGAGCCCGGCTCGGTGCTCGTCGTCCGGCTCCCGGGAGCGCATCCGGGCAACTGGCTCGGTCTGCCGACCGTCGGCGCCACTCCCGCGACTGTGGCGCTCGCGGTCCGCGACGCCCGGGAGCGTGGCTGGCAGCCGGGGACTCCGGGCGGCCCGTTCCACCTCGAGCTGGCCCAGGGGTCGACACCCGTTCCTGGCCCACCTGGCCCACCTGGCGCTCCTGGCCCTCTTGGCGCTCCGGCCTCCGATGCGCCGGGCGGCCCGTGAGCCACCGGCGGGCCGATCCACCGGTGAGCCGAATCCGCAGGTGAGCCGAATCCACCGGTGGGTCGATCCACCGGTGGGCCGCGACCGGCGGACCGTCAGCAGGCCGTGAGCACGGCCTCCTCGTAACCGGTGACGGTGGTGAAGCCCAGACGCCGGTAGAGGGCGAGCGCGGTGGGGTGGTCAGCCCGGACGTTCAGGCCGATGTGGTCGACGCTGTCCGCCAGGACCTCGCAGAGCCGTGCGGTGCAGGCCGCCGCGAGCCCCCGCCCCCGGGCCTGCGGGTGGGTGGTGACGTTCCCGATCACCGCCACCCGTCGGGCGGCGGAGTGGACGTGCACGCCGGCCGTCGCGAGCAGTCGGCCCCCGGCGTCCCGGACCCCGACGTAGGGGCCGGTGGTCAGCATCCGCTCGTCGAACCAGTTGCCCGGGTAGCCCGCGGCGAACAGGGCGCGCAGATCCGCGAGGTCCGCCGCGCCGAGCCGCTCCACCGGCCCGAAGGGGCGCGCGTTTGACGCTCCGCCCAGGTGCGGCACGAGGGCGGCGGGTTCGGTCAGCGCCATCCGCAGCATCGCCGTCCGGTGCTCGGCGCGGTAGTCCGGCGCGAGGGCGTCCACCCCGCCGTCGGTGAGGTGGGCGAGCAGTCGGCGGGGCAGTACGGGCCGCATCGCGCGCAGCAGCCCGGCCAGGCGGTCCGCGTGCGCGGGCCGGGCGAGGCCGAGCAGGGTGGGCACCTCCCCGACCGCGTACAGCAGCGCCACCGGACCGTCCGCCGATGTGGTGTACCAGGCGGTGTGGGACCAGAACGGCTCGTCCAGGTCGCCGAGTTCGAAGAGGTGGAGCTCAGGGTCCCGGCCGAACCGCTCGGCGAGCGCCGCCCGGTCGTGCAGGCTGGTCAGCGGCGCGGGGGCGGCAGGGGCAGAGGGGTGGGCGGAGGCCGGGGTCGAGGACACCTGCCGAGCCTACGCGTGCTCCGGGGCGGTCACCGCGCCGGACCCGGCGGGCCGCGGACCGAGCAGGGCCCGGAGCCGGCCGGGCGGCAGTCCGGCCGCGCGGTGCACCACCCGGGTCAGATGCGCCTGGTCGGTGAACCCCAACTCCTGCGCCAGCAGGGCGAGTCGCGTCTCCCCCTCGGTCAGCCGCTCCAGGGCGAGGGTGACCCGCAGCCGGTTGCGGTAGCGCGCGATCCCCTCGCCGGTGCAGGCCCGGAAGATCCGGCTCAGGTGGTGCGGCGAACAGCCGACCGCCCGGGCCAGCTCGTCCAGCCCGAGCCCGAGGTCCGCCGCCAGCGCGGCCCGTGCGGCGTCCACCAGGCGACGGCGCGCCGCGTCCCGGACCGGCCGGCCGCTCTCCACCCTCGCCGGCGCCAGTGCCGTCAGCACCTCGCCCGCCAAGGTGACCGCACGCTCGGCGAGTTCGAACGGGTCCGCGCCGCCGCGCGCCCGGACGACGAGCATCCGGTGCGCCAGTGCCATCCGCGGCGTGGTGAACACCAGCCCCTGCGGCACCTCCGGGTCGCCGCCCAGCAGTTCGGCGGTCCGCGGCTCGGAGAGCACCAGCTCGGTGTAGAGATCACCGCCGCACGGATGCGCGAACTGCTGCTCGGAGCCGACCCGTTCGACATACACGCAGGCCGGGTCCAGCACCTGGTCGACCCCGTCGATCCGCCCCCGGAACATCCCCCGCCGCACCATCACCAGCCCGAACACCGGCGCCGGCCGCAACTCCGTCCACCCCTCCGGCGGGTCCTGGCAGGACACGTCGGCGACACACAGGTCGTCCCCGTTCAACAGGGTCGCACGTTCGACCGCCATGCCAGCACCCTACTCGCGGGGCGACCCGCTGTCGTCGTCCGTCACCGGCCGTCCAGCACCTCGGAGTTCGGCGCCAGCCGGAGGCCGGCCAGGACGAGGAAGTCCACCAGGTCGATCGCCCCGCCGCGGCTCCCGTCGTGCCACCGGGCGAGCAGGCCGGAGCCCTCCTCGTCCCAGGTGTCCGGATCCGGGCCGCCGGGGAAGTGCTCGACGCTGCCCTCGCCGTGCCGGTAGCGGAAGTACAGGTACCGGCCGCCGGTCGTCCAGGCGTTCCACTGCGAGGGGCTGCTGCTGCAGGTCCACACCACTCGCGCGAGCGCGGTGTCCTCGTGGAGCCGGGCCTCGACGCCGCCCAGGTGCTCCTCGGGACCGACGACCAGCAGCGCGCCGTCCAGACCCAGCAACCGGACACGTCCGCCCTCGAAGCCGAGGGCCAGCCCGGCGGTGAAGGCGGTTCCGGTGGGCAAGGCGGTCCCGGAGGGCAAGGCGGTCCCGGTGGTCGTGGCGGTCCCGCCCTCCCGGTACTCGATCGTGCTCACCGACCGGATCGGCCGCCCGAGGAAGCGCGTCAGCGGCAGATCCGCCGGATCGGTGGTCGTGCCCGCCCCGGCGGGCACTCCGGTCACGTCGGCGGCCCGGAACGACAGGCCGGTGCCGGGCGAACGGACGAGCACGGGCCCGAGGTCCTCCAGATGGAGCCACAGGTGCGACAGCTGCGGCGCGGTGGCGGACTGCCGGTCCTGGAGGGCGGCGGTCACCCGGGTCAGGCGGGCGCCGACCAGGTCGGCGGCCGACACAGGCTCCTGGTCGATCATCCGGCGATGCTCGCACGGTGCTTACCCGCGCGCCAACGGATTCCACAGGTGCGAACGGATTGCACAAGAAACGACAAGCCGCCGGGGCGGGCGCGGCGGGACAGTGGAACCGGTCGGCGCCCCGTACGGGGGTCGGGGCGCCGACCCCGAGTCATTGAGTCGCTCTTCGGCCCCCGCTCAGTCCGCGTCCCCTCCGAGGAGTCCCGATGAACGATCCGACCGTTCCCACCGTCCCCTTCGCCGAAGACCCCGGCTCTGGCTCCGGCCCCGGAGCCGGACCCGAGGCCGTGTCCGACCGGCCCGGGCGCCGCCGGGTGCTGCGCGGCGCGCTCGCCGTCGCGGGCGCGGTGGCGCTGCGCCCGCTCGTCGCGGCAACGCCCGCCGCCGCCGAGCCCGCCGAGCCCGCCGGTTCCGCCGCGTCGGCCGGTGCCGTCGTGGTGCGGCGGTTCGGCCGGTACGAGGTGCTGGCGCTGCTCGACGCCCACGGCCCGTTCCCCGGCACCGCACAGGCCGCCTTCCCCGACGCGACGGCCACCGACTGGGAGCGCGCCCGCCGCCTCGACCCGGCCGCCTTCGGCCCGAACGACACCTGGCAACTCGACTTCCGCTGCTACGCCGTCCGCCGCCCCGGCGGCCGGGTCACCCTGGTGGACACCGGTATCGGCCCGGTCGGCAGCCCGGCCTCCGGCTGGGCGCCCGTCCCCGGCCGGCTGCCCGCCGTCCTGGCCCGGACCGGGATCGCCCCGGCGGACGTCGAAGCGGTGGTCCTGACCCACCTCCACGAGGACCACTACGGCTGGTCGGTCACCCCCGAGGGCGTACCGGTGTTCCCGAACGCCCGCTACGTGGTGCAGCACGCCGAGGTCGCGGCGCTCGGCCCGACCCGGACGGCACGCACCTACGTCGTCGAACCGCTGCTGCGCGCCGGACAGTTGCACGAGGTCGACGGCCGCACGGTGCTCGCCGGCCGGGCCGGTCCCGGAGGCGGCGCGATCACCCTGCTCCCGACCCCCGGCCACACACCGGGCCACCAGTCGGTCCTGGTCGACGGCGGCGGGGACCGCCTGCTGCTCACCGGCGACGTCCTGGTCCACGCCGTCCAACTCGCCACCCCCGCCGTGCGCTACCTCTTCGAGGCCGACCCGGACACAGCCCGCCGCACCCGTGAAGAACTCCTCGCCGAGGCCCGCCGCACCGGCGCGCTCCTCGGCACCGCCCACCTCAACCACCCCTTCGTCCGCCCATGGCCCCCGAGCGGCCACACACCCCCGCACTGACACCGCGGCACTGACACCGCCCGCGCAGCCGAAGCGGTCGACGAGGAACCCGCCCCGCCCCCGGGGTAGCCTGCCTGATCATCGATCTGGGGGCGGGCTCGTGATCCAACTTCCCGAGGGGTCATGGTGGGACTGGGACGTTGTCGAATGGAATGCCGGGCGGTTGAGGCTGGGCGCTGGCTCCGACCTGTCGTACCACCACGGTCTGGAGCTTGTCTTCAGCGACCCGCTCTTCGTCACCTGTCCCGCCGCATTCCAGGATCCGACCTTCCGTGAGCCGACACCGGAAGAGGTGCGGGTGGTCTCGCGGCAGACCGGCGAGATCCCTGCGCTGGTGGTCGCGTTCGAGGCCGACGCGGGGGGCCCGGAGCCCGCTGCCGGGCTGATCGCAGCCGGCGGCCTCGAAATCGTCCAGGGAACCGTCTTCCGGTACTGGCGGCCGAGTCCCGCGCCCGGCGAGCGCCTGGCCCCATGGGTGCAACCTCCCGGGGCGTAGGCGCCGGTCGCCCGGCCCGGACGGCCACCGCACCGGGATCTCGCCGGCGTGCCGGGCGGGCAGGTGCTCGCGTCGAACCGGCATCACGGTCACCGGCACCGTCCACCACGGAGGCCCGGAGACCGACCGGGCCCACCAGGCGCTCTTCGAGAGCCGACCCGAGGATGCCCGGTCGCGCTCCGGAGCTCGCCGACCTGCGGTTCCGCGGGCCCGGAGCCGCCCGGGCGGGCGCGGAGCGGTCGCCACCTGCAAGGAGCCCGGTATCGCGGCGTTGCGGCGGAGGGTGCGCTCTGGCGGGACGGTCCGGGGTGTGGTCCCATCGCGAGTGGGCGCGTGGGGGTGCCCGTGTCGAGAGGGGTCCGGTTCGTATGGACGAGCAGCCGTTCCGCACCGCCGAGGTCGAGAACGCCCCGGTCGTGGTCGCCCCGGACGGTGCTACCGTCCGGCCGTTGCTGACCCTGGACGGCCTCGGCAGTCAGGCCGTCTTCGAACTCGCTCCCGGTGTTGTCACCCGCGCCGTCTCCCACGCCACCGTGCAGGAGCTCTGGTACGTCACGGCCGGCCGGGGCCGGATCTGGCGGCGGCAGTCCGGCCGGGAGTCCGTGGACGTCCTGCGGGCGGGAACATCGGTCTCGGTACCCCTGGGAACGGCCTTCCAGTTCCGTGCCGATCCGGACAGCCCCGGCCCGCTGCGCATTGTCGCCATCACCATGCCGCCCTGGCCGGACGGCTCCACCACCGAAGCCCGTCCCGAGGACGGCCCCTGGCCTCCCACCGTCGGCTGACGCGGACGGATGCGGACGGATGCGGCCGGCGCCCCCGTGGGAGCGGGGGCACCGGCCGGTCGGAGGCTTCGCGGTGTGCGGTGTGCGGTGTGCGGTGTGCGCTGGTTCGCGCTGGGCCTCGGGGCGGGGTCAGACGGGGAGGGTCAGCTCCTGGCCGGGCTGGATGAGGTCGGGGTCCTCGCCGAGGACCGCGCGGTTCCGGTCGTACAGCGCCTGCCAGCCGCCGGGGACCTGCAACTGCTCGGCGATGCTGTCGAGGGTGTCGTCGTCGCGCACCGTCCAGGTGGCGGGGCCCCCGGGCGGGGGAGGGGCGGCGGGGGTGCCGGGGGTGGGCGTCTCCGCCCGTTCGGCGGCCGAATCGACCGGGGGGCGTTCGCGGTCGCGGTCGGCGCGGGCGCCGCAGACCGGCCACGGGGTGAGCCCGCGTTGTTCGGCGAGGGCGTTGGCGACGGCGATCTGCTCGTCCCGGCTGGCCAGGTCGGCGCGCGGGGCGTAGCGGAGGCCGCCGGTCTCCTCCCAGGTCGGCTCGTCGAACTGGAGGCCGCCGAAGTAGCCGTTGCCGGTGTTGATGTGCCAGTCCCCGCTGCTCTCGCAGGCGGCGACCCGCTCCCAGTCGATCACTGTCCCCCGATCGATGCCCGCTCTGCCTCCTGAGCCCGGTGGCGCGGCGTGCGCCGCGGCGGGGGCGGCGAGGACGGCGGCCAGGGTGCACACGGCGGTGGGGAGCAGGCGGCGCAGGTGCGCGATGGGGGGCATCGGCGGCTCTCAGGTCCGGGGGCAGGGGCGCGCGCCGCTCGGGAGCGGCGCGTTCCCACCGACGCACGCCGGGCCTGCCGAATCCCCGCCGACACGTCGAGCAGGTCACCCGCCCGGCTCCGCGTCGCCACCCGGGCGGCTCCCGTCCCACCGGTCGGGCCGGCCCTTCGGGACGTCCGACCGGATCGTCGGGCCCGGTGACGGTGCTTACGTGGTCGAACGCGCACGAACCCTTTCGAGTCGATGTGCGGCATTGGAGTGGATTTTCGACCGATTTCGAGGGCCCTCGCTCGTGCGTCTGTGCGAGTCGCCCGTGCCCGTCCTGCTCGGCCGGAGGCCGCGCCGGACGCCTTGTCGAAGGCTTGCCCGACGCCCTCCCGGACTGTCCCCGTGTGCCTGTCCCCGGACGAACGACGGCCCCCCGGCGCGAGCGCCGGGGGGCCGGGGAGGAGCAGCGTGGAGCAGGTGGAACTCCGCAGGTCAGCCGCGCTTCTCGCGCTCGGCCGCCGCAGCGGCCTGCTGGCGCTGCTTCTCCTCCTTCTCGTGCTTCTCCTTGACGCGCACGGACTCCTTGCGGACCTCCTCCTGGATCGTCCGCTCGCGCCGGAGCCACTCCGGGTTCTCCTCGCGGAGCTCCTCGATCTGCTCGGTGGTGAGCGCCTCGGTGATGCCGCCGCGCGCCAGGCCGGACGCGGAGACGCCGAGCCGGGTGGCCACCACGGAACGCGGGTGCGGGCCGTTGCGGCGCAGGTCCTGGAGCCACTGCGGCGGCTCGGTCTGCAGGGCGGTGAGCTCCTCGCGGGAGATCACGCCCGACTGGAAGTCGGCAGGGGTGGCGCCGAGGTAGACCCCGAGCTTCTTCGCCGCCGTCGCCGGCTTCATGGTCTGCGTGGTCTTCTGCTTGAGCGATGTCATGGTCACCAGGGTAAGCGAGCGGCCGACGCCCGCTGTCACGGTCGGTAGCCTTGGGCGGGTGACAGAGATGCAGGTGACACCCTCGTTCCGGTTGGCGTACGTCCCGGGCGTGACCCCCGGCAAGTGGGCGCGCGTCTGGTCGGAGCGTCTCCCGGACGTTCCGCTCGCCCTGGTCGCGGTCGAAGCCGCCGACGGGGAGCCGACGCTGCGCGCGGGCGACGCGGACGCGGGGCTGCTGCGGCTGCCGGTCGACCGGACCGGTCTGAGCGCGATCCCGCTGTACACCGAGACGACGGTGGTGGTGTTCCCCAAGGACCACTGGCTGGCGGCGGCCGAGGAGGTCACTGTCGCGGACCTCGCCGACGATGTGGTCTTCCACCCGCTCGACGACACCCTCGAATGGGAGCAGCTGCCCGGGCGGCCCGCCATCGAGCGGCCGGCGACCACGGCCGACGCGATCGAGCTGGTCGCGGCCGGGGTCGGGGTGCTGCTCGTCCCGCAGTCGCTGGCACGCCTGCACCACCGGCGCGACCTCACCTACCGGACGATGGCGGACGCCCCGCAGTCCCGGATCGCGCTGTCCTGGCCGGAGGAGCAGACCACCGACCTGGTGGAGGAGTTCATCGGCATCGTCCGGGGCCGCACGGTCAACAGCTCGCGCGGCCGGGGCCAGACGGCCGCGACCTCGGCCGAGGTCCCGGCGGCGAAGTCCGCCCCGGGCCGTACCGGCGGCTCGAAGGGCGGCACCGGTGGGGCGAAGGGCGGCACCGGCAAGGGCGGTGCGGCCAAGGGCGGTGCCCCCAAGGGCTCGGGCAAGCCGGCCGCGGGAGGCCGCGCCACCGCCGGTGGGCGCGCCCGGGGTGGTTCCGGATCGTCGTCCGGTGGCGCGGCGGCCGCCCGGCGCGGCCGTCCGAAGCGTCGCGGCTGACGTTCCCCGCCGCCGGCCGTGCCGGGTGGGTGCGCCGGCCGGCGGCCCCGGCGGCCCGGCGGCTGTACGGCCCCTCGGCCGGTCAGGCGCTCCGGGGTGCGGTCAGGGTGTTCAGCAGGGCGGCGCCGCGCTCGGCGTCGTCCACGCTCACCGCGAACTCCGCGCCCTGTCGGGGCCGGATCACCAGGCACTCGCCGCGGCGCAGCATGACCGTGGTGCCCAGGCCGCTCAGCCGGTAGCCCCAGCCGCCCACCTGGGCCGGGGTGCGGGTCTCGGCCCGGGCCGAGACGATCTCCTCCGGATCCCAGTGCCGGGACGGCCGGCCGAGCGGGCCGAACGCCACATCCAGGCCGCGCTCGGTCACCCGCGCCTGCACCGAGGAGCAGCCGAGCCCCGCCAGCGCGACGACCGCCAGCGGTGCGGCCGTCGCCCAGGCCGCCCCGCCCAGCCCGGCGAACCCGGCCAGTGCCGCCCCCGCCGCGCCCAGCCCGGCCACCGCGGCCAGCAGTCCCAGCCAGGGATTGACCGCCCGGGAGAGCCAGACGGCGCGCTGCCCCTCCGGCAGGTCCAGGCGGGGGCCGTCGGCGGCGGTCGCGGTGAGCGGCCCCGGGCCCTGCGGCCGGGCGAGCCACCAGGCCAGCGCGCCGGCCGCGACCGCCGCCACCAGGACCAGCAGCACCTCGGCACCCAGCGGCCGGGCCTCCTGCCAGGTCGGCCGGTCCAGGTTGGCCGAGACGATCGAAGCCTGCGCGCCTGTCAGCAGCGCACCCCCGAAGCCGAGCCCGACCGCCGACCAGGCCTTCCCCTGCTCCCCGCCGCGCCACCGGGCGACGGCGGCCGCCGTGACCGAGGCCGCCCACAGTGCGGCGGGGAAGCCCACCGCGGCCGCGAACGACATCGAACCGTCCGCTCGTGTCCCGTTCCAGTGCGTGGCCAAGGGCTCCGGCAACCGGTCACGCGCCACCCACGGCAGCCCGAGCAGCAGCGCCAGCACCCCGAGGGCGAGTGCACCGAACGCGAGCAGTCCGATCGCCCGGGCCGCCGCGTCCTTGCGGGCGTTGCGCCCCTCCTCCTGCGAAACCTTCTTCACTCCAGCCCCCTGATCATCTCGACGAGCTCCTCCCGGCTGAAGCCTGCGTGCGCCGCGTCCGCGACCAGCCGACGCGCCGCGTCCAGCAGTTCGGCGCGACGGTCGGCACCCAGGGCGACGCTGATGCCGCGTCCCCGGCGGAACTCCAGTACTCCTTCGTCCCGCAGTGCGCGTAGTGCCCGCAGCACCGTGTTCGCGTTCACCCCGAGCGCCCGCGCCAAGTCCCGCGCGGGCGGCAACCGCTCCCCGGGCACGCATTCGCCCTCAGCGACGGCCCGCCGGATCGCTCCGGCAACCTGCTCGTGCAATGGCCGGGAGTCCCCGGCCTCCAGCTTCAGCAACATGGTGCTAGTGAGAGTAGCACCATCGCGGAATGATGCCAGTGCCGTCGGCGGCCGGTTGCGCGACCGGTGGTGGCCCCGCTCAGGTGGGTTGTTGGCCGTTGGGTGGGTTGGCTGGTGGGTCGGGGATTCCGGGCAGGGCCGCATCGGGAGCGGATCCTCGCTCCGGGCGTCCAGCAAGTGCGGCGGCCGATCGGAAGGCCCCGGGACCGAGACGTCCGATCACGGCGACTGTCCGGGTGACCTCACCGTCGCCGCGGTCGAGCAGCACCCGGGAGTGGGCGACGGCGCCCGACAAGAACCGGAGCTGCCGTCGCTTCGCTGGCGAACGCGGCGAAGTCCGGCATCACGCAAGGTCCTTGCCCATCAGCGTGCACGCCGCCTCGTACCGCCGGAGTGAGCCGTCCTCGGCCTCCACGTCCCAGGATTCGAGCTCGCGGCCGAAGGCCCGGTAGCCCAGGCGTCCGTAGTGGGCGAGGGCACGCGGGTTGCTCTCCTCGACGGCGAGTTCGGCGCGGGTCGGGCCCCTGGTGACGATCCGCTGCTCGGCGGAGCGGACCAGCAGTGTGCCGATCCCGCAGGACTGGAGGGCCGGGTGGACGCCGAGCTGCCAGAGCGTTCCGGCGCCGGGCCTGACCGTGTAGTCGATGCCGCCGACCCCCACCGGGAGCCCGACCCGCGTGCAGACCGCCAGGTAGTCGACCTCGCCCGCTTCGGCGCGGCGGATCTGGTGGACCAGCTCGCGCACGTGCTTGGGAGAGCCGGCCCAGCCGCAGGACGGCAGGTCCACCTCGGTGAGGTCGCGCACCGACAGGTGCAGCCTGATCCCGCTCATCGCCGCCTCCCTGTGACTCCTGCGACTTCGGCAAGTGACCGTCCCCCATTCCAGCGAGCTGGTCCCGGCGCCGTCCAAGGGGTTTCGGCCCGGCCCATGGCCCCATGTCCTGCCCGGTCCAGGCCGCCCTCCGGGCCGCCGGGTCGGCCTCCTGACGAAGCGCGCGAGGCCGCTGCCCGACCGCTTCGGCGGTGCCCGGGTGGCCACCGGCGGGGAGTGGCTCGGGCAGCGGATGCCTCCCTGCGCGGTGGAAGGCCGCCGTTCTGTCCGGAACTCAGTCGCGGAGCGCACGGCGGGCCGTCGTGGTGAGCAGGGCGACAGTGAGAAGGGACAGGGTGACGGCGGTGACCAGGACGGGGGAGGGGCCGGCGGGGTGGCCGGCGCGGCGGACGGCGCCCATGAAGTCGGCGGCGGCGATCTGGTTCACCACCAGGTACCAGAGCGGCAGGTAGAGGGCTTGGAAGAGGCGGTGGGTGCGGGAGAGGGTGCCGAGGGCGAGGGCGAGCGAGGGGATGAACAGGGCGCCGGCCGACCAGGCCGCCACCCCGGCGGCGTCGCCGGCCGCGGCGAGCCGGACCAGGACACCCGCGCCGATCAGGGCGGTGAGCAGCACCCCGGCGGCCCATTCGGCGAGCAGCCGGGCGCGGGCGGCCGGGTAGGCGCGGAGCAGAACCTCCAGGTCGTTCTCGGCCGAGCGGCTCCCGAGGCGGGACCAGAGCAGTACCGGCCAGACCCAGGCGGCGGGCAGCACCGCGCCGACGCCGGTGTCCGGTGGCACGGAGAGCCCGGCCAGCACCAGGCCGGCCGCCCCGAGCCACCACCAGCGCGAGCCGTCGGCGAACAGGATCCGCGCCTCACCGAGCAGCAGCCGACCGTAGTGGGAGCCGAACCGGGAGCGGGACCGGCGGTAGGCGGGCGAGGCGAGTCCGGGTGCGGCCGGCGGCGCGACGCGCGGAGCCGCCGTGTGGACAGGACCAGGGACGGGCGCGGGAAGGGGGGCAGGCGCCGTGCGGTCGGGGTGCCGCTCGGCAACCCTGGCGCGCGCGGGGTCGAAGCGGGTGAACCAGGCAGCCGGCAGCGCGGCCAGCGCCACCGCGAGCAGGACGAGCAGCAGCCGCTGGGCGACGAACCCGGTCCCGAAGTCCGCGCCGTCCCAGTGGAACGCCTCCAGCGGGGAGTCCATTCTGGTCAGACCGAGGCTGAAGTCGTCGCCGCCCAGGTCGACGCCGCGCGCGGCCAGCGTGTCGCGCAGCGAGTCGGCCACCGGGCCGAGGCCGAGTCCGCCGAAGGGCGCGCCCGGTGCCTCCCCGGCGATCAGGAGGGCCGGTGCGAAGGCGAACCAGGTGACATTGCCCAGCCCCCCGCGCAGCAGCGGCACCGTCTCGAACAGGACGGCCAGTGCCGCGGTCGCCGCGAGCAGCGGCAGTGTCAGTACCAGGAACGGCGTCAGCAGCGCGATCGGGTCGAGCGCGCGGTCCTCGCCCCGGACCAGTTGCAGGGCGGGCGCGGTGAGTGCGAGCAAGCCGAGCATCGAACCGAGCACCAGCAGGTTTCCGAGGAACTTCGCCAGCATCAGATCGACGTTCCGCAGCGGGGCCGCGGCCAGGAGCTGGCCGACCCCGGTCTCCTCGTCGCGGCCCAGGCCCTTGCGAACCACGTAGAACCCGCCGAGGGTGAGCCACAACGCGCCCGCCAGCGCGGTCGCCGCGCCGACGTACGCGCTGTTGTACTCCCCCCGGTAGGAGCCGAGCGCGAGGATCGCCCAGTGCCCGTCGGTGGGCGGGACGGCGAGCAGGCCCAGGCCCACCGCGGCCAGGAGCGTCACCGCGTAGGCGGGGCGGCGGATCCGGTCCCGGAAGTCGCCGAGCGCCAGCCGGCCGATCCGGCTCACCGGGCCGGGCCGCTCGGACCCACCGGCGGTGGGGCCCGGAGCACGGTCGGTCGGCGCTCGGGACCCGTCCGGGCGGGACGGGTGAAGAACGCTCCCGGTCATCGCCGCACCCCCGCACGGGCCGCGGCGGCCGACGGGGCGAAGGCGGGCCCGTCGGGCACCGACCGGACCAGCCCCAGGTAGGCGTCCTCCAGGTCCGGCGCGACCTGCACCGCCTCGGCGGTCGGCGGCACGTCGGCGAGGAGCCGCAGCCGCACCCGCCCGTCCCCCGCGCGCACCATCCGGCTCACCACGAAGTGCTGCTGCACGGCCGCCACCGAGCCCGCGTCCACCAGGACCTCCCACACCCGGCCGGCCTGGCCGCGCAGCAGTTCCTCCGGACCGCCCCGGCGCAGCAGCCGCCCGCCGGCGAGGACCGCGATGTCCCCGGCCACCGACTCGATGTCGGAGACGATGTGGGTGGACAGCACCACCACCCGGTCCTCGGCGAGGGTGCTCAGCAGGTTCCGGAAGCGCACCCGCTCCTCCGGATCGAGGCCGGCGGTGGGCTCGTCGACGACGATGACGCTCGGGTCACCGAGCAGCGCCTGGGCGATGCCGACCCGCCGCAGCATGCCGCCCGAGTAGGCACCGAGCGGCCTACGCACCGCCTCGGTCAGGTTGACCAGCACGAGCAGTTCCTCGATCCGGGCCCGGGCGGCGCGGGCGGGAAGCCCCTTGGCGGCTGCCAGGTAGGACAGGAACTCGCGCGAGGTGAGGTGCGGGTGGACACCGAAGTCCTGCGGGAGGAAGCCGAGCTCGCGCCGGAGCAGATCGGGGTGGGCGAGCACGTCGGCCCCCCGGTAGGTGATCCGTCCGGAGGTGGGCCGGGTCACCGTGGCGACGATCCGCATCAGCGAGGACTTGCCCGCGCCGTTCGGTCCGAGGAGACCGAGCAGCCCGGGCCCGAGCCGCAGTGAGAGGCCGTCGACGGCGTGCTTGCCGCCCCGGTAGACCTTGCTGACGTCGGTCAGTTCGAGGTGGGGTGTGACATCGGATCGGCTCATGTGCCCCTGCTCCGTTCTCCCGGTCGTGGGTGGGGATGGTGACTGACGGCGACCAGCCTTCCCGGTCGGCAGCGCCCTGCCATCTGCCGATCGGCATAGATCCGGCGCCTTTTTTCGGAGCGAGAACCTGCCGATCGGCACAGGTTGGCGCCCGGGGGCGAGGGCAAAGTTCTGAGCGAGGGCGACGGGCGCCGACCTGCGAGGTCACCGGTGTGCCGAGCCTTGACAGGTGGTTCGGGCACTGGATTACTTGGCTCCGGCCAGGGCCGACCGAATGGTCGGTAGCGATTTCTGAAGGAGGCACGATGAGCGGCGGAGCGACGGATCCGGGTACGCCCGTGGGTCCGGGCGGAGAGGTGCGGGCGCCGGTGCGTCTCGGCGAGGCACCGCCGGCGGAACTCCTGGACGCCGGCGAGCGGATGACCGCCGAGGAGCTGCGGGCGCACCAGCTCGAACACCTGCGGGCCACGCTGCGCCACGCCTACGAGAACGTCGAGCTGTACCGGCGGAAGTTCGACGCGGCCGGTGTGACACCCGAGGACTGCCGCACCCTCGCCGACCTCGCCCGCTTCCCCTTCACGACCAAGGCGGACCTGCGCGACACCTACCCGTTCGGCATGTTCGCCGTCCCGAAGGAGAAGGTCCGCCGGATCCACGCCTCCAGCGGGACCACCGGCCTGCCGACCGTGGTCGGCTACACCGAGCACGACCTGGACGTCTGGGCGGACGTGGTGGCCCGCTCGATCCGGGCGGCCGGCGGGCGGCCCGGCCAGACGGTGCACATCGCCTACGGCTACGGCCTGTTCACCGGCGGGCTGGGCGCGCACGCGGGTGCCGAGCGTGCCGGGTGCACCGTGATCCCGGCGTCCGGTGGCATGACGGCCCGCCAGGTCCGCCTCATCCAGGACCTCCGGCCCGAGGTCATCATGGTCACCCCGTCCTACCTGCTCACCCTGCTGGACGAGTTCGAGCGGCAGGGCGTCGACCCGCGCGGCACCTCGCTGCGGATCGGAGTCTTCGGCGCCGAACCGTGGACGGAGGAGATGCGGGCCGAGATCGAGCGGCGGATGGACATCCACGCCGTGGACATCTACGGACTCTCCGAGGTGATGGGGCCGGGTGTCGCGCAGGAGTGCGTGGAGACCAAGGACGGCCTGCACATCTGGGAGGACCACTTCTACCCGGAGATCGTCGACCCGCTGACCGACGAGGTGCTGCCGGACGGCGAGGGCGGCGAACTCGTCTTCACCTCACTCACCAAGGAGGCGCTGCCGGTCATCCGCTACCGCACTCGCGACCTCACCCGGCTGCTGCCCGGCACCGCGCGCCCCGCGTTCCGCCGGATGGCCAAGGTGACGGGGCGCAGCGATGACATGATCATCCTGCGCGGGGTCAACGTCTTCCCGACCCAGATCGAGGAGATCCTGCTGCGGGTGCCCGCCGTCGCACCGCACTTCCTGCTGCGGCTGACCCGACGGGGCCGACTGGACCACATGACGGTGCGGGTCGAAGCGCGGCCGGACGCCGGACCCGGCCAGCGCGAGGAAGCCGTCGGGGCGATTGTGCGAGGGGTGAAGGACGGCGTCGGGGTGAGTGTGGACGTCGAGGTGGTGGACCCGTACACGCTGGAGCGTTCGGTCGGCAAGATCCGCCGGATCGAGGACCTCCGGGAGGGTCGAGGGGAGGGGCAGAAGTGAGCTGAGGCGCGAGGTCCGCTGGTGGCACCAGCCCGTCGGGGCCATGCCTCAGCACCCCTGGCCGGACTCCACATTGAGAGTCATCTGCTCCAGGACGGCGACCGCGGTCCGGTACTCCTCGGGGGAGACGCCGGCGACCGAGGCTTCGCGGAAGGCGGCGACACGCTCGCCGACCCGGGAGAGGCGAGCGCGGCCGTCCTCGGTCAGGGCGAGGTGCTCCGCCGCCGGTCGGACGACCCAGCCGTTGGCGAGAACGGTGGCGATGACGTCGGCCAGTTCGGCGGGTGAGGCGTTGGCGGTCAGAGACATGCGGACGGTGGTGTCGGTGGCCTGTGGGTCGGCCTCGAGGACGTTGAGCACCTGCCAGGTCAGCCGGGTGAGGCCGGATCCGGCGAGCATGGCGTTCATGGTGGTGGTGAGGGCCAGGTCGGTGCGGTTGAGCCAGTAGCCGATGGGTTTCACGTCGTTCTCCCGAGTCGGTTGTGACCTTGAGGACTGTGCCGGTTCAGGCCCGGGTGAACGCGGCGGTGTTCTCGTGGGCCCACTGGCGGAAGGTCCGCGCGGGGCGGCCGAGAAGGGTCAGGGTGGTGTCGTGAACGGGAGCGGGCCCATGGGTCGCGGCTTCCCAGAGGTTGAGCAGGGAGGTGACGACAGGAGCGGGCATGTGACGTCCCATCTGTTCCTCGGCCTCGGCGCGGGTGATCCGCTCGACCACGATCTCGCGGCCGAGGGCCTCGGCGAGGACGGCGAGCTGCTCGCGGAAGGTGAGTGACTCGGGGCCGGTCAGGGTGGGCGCGGAGCCGGTGAGGGAGCCGCCGGCCAGGGCCTCGGCGGCGATGTCGGCGAGGTCCTCCGGGTGGACGGGTGCGATGTGAGCATCCGGGTGGGCGAGTTGGATCGGCAGGCCCTGGCCGATGAAGTACGCCCAGCCGAGGGAGTTGCTGGCGAAGGCATCGGGCCGCAGGAAGGTGCAGTTGAGGCCGGAGTCGGCGAGCGCGCGCTCGACGAGAAGGCTGTGGCTCGCGAGCGGGTCGTTCTCGGCATCGGGGCCGAGCACGGAGGACGAGGAGAGCAGGACGACGTGTTCGACGCCGGCCGCTTCGGCGGCCTCGGCGAACGCGTGGATGCCGGCGGGCTGGGGATAGAGGAAGACCTGCTGGACGCCGTGCAGCGCGGCACCGAACGCCTCGGGGTGGTCGAGGGCGAGCTCGGCGCGCTCGACGCCGTCGGGGACGGTCAGGTCGCCAGGGCGGGCGCTGGCGGCGCGCACGGAGTGCCCGGCGGCGTGCAGGCGGGCGATGACGCCCTGCCCGACCTTGCCGCGAGCGCCGGTGACGAGGGTGGTGGTCATGGGGAGGAGTCCGTTCGTTTTCGTCGAGTGGTGAGGGCCGACGGGCCCAAGTGAGCTAACCTCAGCAGGATAAGTGCTCGTCCACATATGCATGATGTCTTGCACACGTTTTCATGTCAACACATGTCTTCGTCGGTTCACGCATGCGGATAGGCTGGCCGCATGACGACGAAGCCCGGTCCGGGTGAGGGCGAGGACCTCCTGAACGCCGTGGGGCCGGCCTTCGGGCGGCTGCGGCGCTCCTCGCTGCTCGATGTCGAGGACCCGATCTCCCAGAAGGACCTCAGTCGGACGCTGGTCCTGCGGGTCATCCAGGACGTCGCGCGTCACGACGGCCGCGAGGTGACCGTCGGCGCCGTCGCCGAGCACCTGGGCGTCGATCCCTCGGTGGGCAGTCGCATGGTGTCCGACTGCATCTCCGCCGGCTATCTGGTCCGCGCCGCCTCCCAGCAGGACGGCCGCCGGACAGTCCTGCTCCTCAGCCCCGAGGGCGAGGACCTGATGGAGCGCTTCCGCCAGTACCAGCGTTCGGCCTTCGAGCAGATCACCGCCGAATGGCCCGAGAGCGAGCGACTGGAGTTCGCCCGCCTGATGGTGAAGTACGTCGAATCCCAGGACGCCCTGAGCACCCGCGTCCGCCGCACCCCTCGCTGACACACCCGCGCCCCGCGACCCAGGTGTCGCCGTCCGCGCTGTCGGGTGTCCTGGGTCCGTTCCCCGCCGAGGGCGTCACCGCGGGAGCGCCGAAGGCCGTCCAGGTCGCCGGTGGCACCTGTGGCACAACTTCCCCTCGGCGAGGCGGCCGAGCGGGCAGTCGCCCGCCACTGGCACTGCCTTCCCTGACCTGAAAACGGTAGAGATCATGGTTGACATGAATGGCCGGCCCAAGCAGGACGCGGCCGATGCCAATAGCGTTCCTCGGCCCAAGTGGAGCGAGGAGATTAGCCTGCAGACCATCGATGCGGCAGGTCTGGTTCGTCACGTCAGCATCTGTCTCGGCGATCCTTCCATGGCTCTGATCGAACTCCTCGATGCCGGCTCACGTACGGAGTTCAGTGGGACCGACTATCTCGACTGCCTCGCTCAGGCCCGGCGACAACTGGAACGTGATGGCCGCCTGCTGTGCTGCCAAGGGGCTCGGCCCAATGTTCACCCCTCCGGACAACTACGGCAGTTCACCAACGGGCGAGAGGCATATGTTCACCACTCGGAACTGTCGAGTGGAGCCCTTGGGACAGTCGACATATTCGCCCCGGCATCCCCCGAAGACGTCGTGAACCTCGACGAGCAGCGAGCGGCGACCATCGGCTTCTGGAGCGCCAGGCACCCGGCAAACCAGCTCTGACCACCTTCCGCTGCGGTGGTACAGCGTGAACCTCCACGGGGCTCGGGTCGGAGCCGAAGCCGCCGAAAAAAGCCAGGAGGGTGAGGCGTGGTCGTGCGATGTCTACGATGAGGTCATGAGCGGGAGCCTCCAAGTATCAGGTGCACATGGCTCGCAGGTGGCCGAGGGGGATGAACGGCTGGATGTCGCTGCCGGGATCCTTGCTCTGTTGGCCGACCGGACCCGGCTCGCGCTGCTGCAGCGGCTGAGTGAGGGGGAGGCGGATGTGACGACGCTGACCGAGGCGGCCGGTGCGGCGCGTCCGTCGGTCAGCCAGCACCTCGGGAAGCTCCGGCTGGCCGGGCTGGTGTCCACGCGCAAGGACGGGCGCCGGGTCGTGTACGCGTTGCGGCACGGGCATCTGCGGCGGCTGGTGCAGGAGGCGCTGAGCGTGGCCGATCACCAGATCAGTGGGCTGCCGCCGCACGACTGAGCTGCGCCGCGTCATCCCTTGCGGGTGTTCGTCGGGGAGTCTTCTTCTTCCCAATAGGTGCACGCGTACGCACATGTTGTCCTATCCTGGAAGGGACCCCACCGGCCCGCGCCGCCTCGGCGCGCTCCGCACGAACGGAGTCCCCGATGCTCTCCGTCCTCCGCAACCGCACCTACCGGCACCTGTTCGTCGCCCAGGTCGTCGCCCTCGCCGGGACCGGCCTGGCCACCGTGGCGCTGGGCCTGCTCGCCTACGATCTCGCCGGGGCCGACGCCGGGTCGGTGCTCGGCACGGCGCTGGCGATCAAGATGGTCGCCTACGTCGGAATCGCTCCGGTCGTGGCCGCGCTCGCGCACCGGATCCCGCGCCGACGGCTGCTGGTCGCCGCCGACCTGGCCCGCGCGGGTGTGGCGCTCGCGCTGCCGTTCGTCGGTTCGGTGTGGCAGGTCTACCTGCTGATCTTCGTCCTCCAAGCGGCTTCGGCCACCTTCACCCCGGCCTTCCAGTCGGTGATCCCCGATGTGCTGCCCGAGGAGCGCGACTACACCCGGGCGCTGTCGCTCTCCCGGCTCGCGTACGACACGGAGACCCTGGTCAGCCCAGTACTGGCGGCCGCGTTGCTCGCGCTCGTCGGCTACCGGTGGCTGTTCTGGGGGACGGTGATCGGCTTCCTCGCCTCGGCGGTCCTCGTCGTCTCGGTGGTCCTGCCCGCCGCGGTCCTGGCCGCGCGGAGCAACCCCGTCCCGGCCCATGGAGGCACCGGCGCGCGTTCGGTCGGCGCGCGTTCCCTGGCCGGGATCCGGCTGTTCCTCTCCGTGCCGCGCCTGCGGGCGCTGCTCGCCCTGGACCTCGCGGTGGCCGCCGGCGGCGCCATGGTGATCGTCAACACGGTCGTCTACGTCCGCGAGGAGTTGGGCCGCCCGGCGAGCGACGTCCCGCTTGCCCTCGGCGCGTACGGCGGAGGCTCGATGCTGGTCGCGCTGCTGCTGCCCCGGGTGCTGGACCGGGTCGCCGACCGAACGGTGATGCTGCCGGCCGCCTTCGCGGTCGCGGGTCTGCTCGCCGCCCTGGCGGTCGTCACCACGGCGGGCGGCGGGGCGTGGCGCTGGCCCGCGCTGCTCGCCCTGTGGGCCGGGCTCGGCGCGGCGGGTTCGCTGATCCTGACGCCAGGTGGCCGCCTGCTGCGGTCCGCCGTCCCGCCGGCCGACCTCCCGGCGGCCTTCGCCGCGCAGTTCTCGCTCACCCACGTCTGCTGGCTGCTCGCCTATCCGCTGGCCGGCTGGCTCGGCGCCACCGCCGGGCTCCCCGCCGCCACGGTCGCCCTCGCCGTCCTCGCTCTGGCCTCGGCGGGCCTGGCGGCCCGGGTCTGGCGCACCGGGACCACGGCCGCCCGGCCTGTCACCGGCGCAGTGCCGGACGCCGCGCCGGCCGTCGTGACGGTCCGCCCCCACCACCGCCAGGCCCGTCGGCCCGTCCACCGGCGCCCGCTGCACGCCCCGTCCGGTCGTGCCCTGGTCCGGCATCACCACCACCGCCACCCCGCGGCCCCCTGAGGGTGACCGCCCGCAGCGCCCCCGGGAGCCTTCGCTCCCGGGGGCGCTTCACGTCCTGCCACCTTCCTCATGCCCGCACTTTGCAAAGTGTGACTTTGCAAAGTGCGGGAAAGGGCTGCCTGTAGCGCGCTGAGCTGCTGGTACGTCATCGGTGCTTTGCAAATAGCTCCTCTTTGCAAAGTGCCGAGGGGGAAGCGCGAGGACGTAAAGGCCCGCCGCGGCGCAGCCGCGGCCCGCCCCCGGTCCGGGCCGTCCGCACGTCGACGGTCCGGGTGACGCCCGCCCGTCGAAGTCGTTGCCCCAGACAGGTGGGTGCGGTCCGCGCCGACTTCTAGGCTGGTCCGCGAGTGCCGGTGGGCGGGAGGAAACGTTGGAAGGCCAACGGGCCGAGCCGCGCAGCGTGAAGCGCCCCGCCGGGCACGGGAGGAGCGGCCCTTGCGCCCGATCGGAGGCTGATTCCGGAATCGGGGTGGCCTCCGGGCTCCAATGTTGAATCATGTTCGATATTGTTTGTTCATGTGGTTGAAGGGAAGCCCCAGGAGAGGGAGCACGTCATGGCCCCAACGGTGACCGACGCGACCGGCCAGCCCGGCGCGAACGGATCGGCAGGCGCGAGCGGAACGGCCGCTGCAAGCGGAACGACCGGTACCGCCGCGTCGGCAGGCTCGAGCGCTCAGGCCGGCGCAGGTGCTCAGGCCGGTACGAGCGGGCAGGCCGGTGCGACGACGAGGACGGTCACCGAACTGGCCGACGGCCGCGAGCTGATCTACTACGACCGGGGCACGCCGCCCACCGCCAGGGCCGTCGCCGACCTGCGTCCGCTGGACGCCGTCGCGCCCTCCTCGGAGGTCCGGCAGGATCCGATGACCGGCGCCTGGGTGACCGTCGCCGCCCACCGGCAGGCGCGCACCTACCACCCGCCGGCCGACGAGTGCCCGCTCTGCCCCAGCCGCGAGGGCCGGCTGAGCGAGATCCCGGCCGGCGACTACCAGGTGGCCGTCTTCGAGAACCGCTTCCCCTCCCTCGCGGGCGAGCCCGGCACCCACCCGGTGCTGGCGGCCCTCGACGACCCGCTGCACAGCCGCGGGCCGGGCATCGGCCGGTGCGAGGTGGTCTGCTTCACCGCCGACCACGACGCCTCCTTCGCCGACCTCGACGAGGACCACGCCCGCCTGGTGCTGGACGCCTGGACCGACCGCACCGCCGAACTCTCCGCGCTGCCCGGCGTCCGGCAGGTCTACTGCTTCGAGAACCGCGGCACCGAGATCGGCGTCACGCTCGCCCACCCGCACGGCCAGGTCTACGCGCTGCCGTTCGTCCCCCCGCGCACGGCCAAGATGATCGACCGGGCCGCCCGGTACCGTGCCGCCACCGGCCGCAACCTCTTCGACGACCTCGTGGCCGCCGAGCGCGCCTCCGTCGGCAGCGGCTCCGTCGCCAGCGCCTCCGCCGACAGCCCCGCCGGCAACTCCCCGAGCGACTACCCCGAGGACAGCCGGGTCGTCCTGGCGGGGGAGCACTGGACCGCCTTCGTGCCCTTCGCGGCCCGCTGGCCCTACGAGGTCCACCTCTTCCCCAACCGCCGCGTCCCCGACTTCACCGGGCTGAACGAGGACGAGCGCGCCGAGTTCCCGCGGATCTACCTCGACCTGCTGCGCCGCTTCGACCGGCTGTTCGGTGACGGCGAGCGGCAGGTCCGCGCGCCCTACATCGCCGCCTGGCACCAGGCTCCGGCCGGCCACGAGGACGAACTCGCCCTCCACCTGGAGCTGTTCACCGTCCGACGGACGGCGGACAAGCTCAAGTACCTGGCCGGCACCGAGTCCGGCGTGGAAGCCTTCATGAACGACGTCGCCCCGGAGTTCGCCGCCCGGCGGCTGCGCGAGGTCGGAAAGGCCCCCGCAGCTGCTTCGACCCCCGAGACAACCGACGACACGACCCCCGAGACGACCGCCGAGGAAGCGCAGCGATGACCCCCACGTCCCCCACGCCCCCGTCCGCCGCCTTCGAGGAGCTCTACGGCCACGCCCCCGAGGGCGTCTGGGCGGCGCCCGGCCGGGTCAACCTGATCGGCGAACACACCGACTACAACGACGGGTTCGTCCTCCCGATCGCCCTCCCGCAGGCCGTCCGCGCCTACGCCCGCCGCCGCGCTGACGGCGTGCTGCGCCTCGCCTCGACCCGGGTCCCCGGCGAGGTCGTCGAGCTGGACGTCGCCGGGCTGGCCCCGGGCGGCGTGTCCGGCTGGGCCGCGTACCCCGCCGCGGTCGTGTGGACGCTGCGCGAGGCGGGCCACGCGCTCGGCGGCGCCGACGTCCTGCTCGACAGCGACGTGCCCGGCGGCGCCGGCCTCTCCTCCTCCGCCGCGCTGGAGTGCGCGGTCGCGATCACCTACAACGACCTGTACGAACTCGGCCTGGAAGCAGCCGAACTGGCCCTGGTCGCGCAGCGCGCCGAGAACGACTTCGTCGGCGTCCCCTGCGGGATCATGGACCAGATGGCCTCGATGGCCTGCACCGCCGGGACCGCCCTCCACCTGGACACGCGCGACCTCTCCGCCCGGTACGTTCCGCTCGACCTGGCGGGTTCGGGCCTCACCCTCCTGGTGCTCGACACCCGGGTGCAGCACGACCTCGCCGACGGCGCCTACGCCGCTCTGCGGGCCGGTTGCGAACGCGCAGCCGCGCTCCTGGGGCTGCCGGCGCTGCGGGACCTCTCCGCTTCCGACCTCCCCGCCGCCCTGGACCGGCTGCCGGCCGAACTGGTCCCGCTGGTCCGGCACGTGGTGACCGAGAACGGCCGGGTCGAGCAGACCATGCAGGAGCTGGAGCAGCACGGTCCGGTCGCCCTCGGGCCGATCCTCACCGCCGGCCACGCCTCGCTGCGCGACGACTACCGGACGTCCTGCCCGGAGACGGACCTCGCCGTCGCCGTCGCCGTCGCGGCCGGGGCGCTCGGCGCGCGGATGACCGGCGGCGGCTTCGGCGGCTCGGTGATCGCCCTGACCCGTACGGCCGACGCGGACGCGGTGGCCAAGGCGGTCACCGAGGCCTTCCTGGCGGAGGGTTGGGCCGAGCCGCACGTCTACCGGGCCGTGCCCTCCGCAGGCGCCCGCCGGGAGTCCTGACCGCTCGCGCCGCGCCCCCGCGACCCCGCGACCACGCCTGTGCCGCGACCCCGCCGCGACCCCCGCCCCCGCCCCCGCCGCGACCCCGCGACCGCGTCCGCCCCCGCCGACCCCCGGCGGGGGCGGACGCACGTCCGGCCATCGCCGGATCCTCGCCAGGGTGGTCCCGCCGGACCCAGGGTCGGAACGGGCCTGGTCCGGCCGACTGTCCGGCGGCGAGGCTGGGCACATGACCAACAACCACCGGAACACCCCCACCACCCCTGCCGGCGAGATCACCCCGGCCGCAGGGAACAACCCCACCGCCCAGGATCAGGACTTCGACGGCCGGACCGTGCTGGTCACCGGCGGCACGAGCGGCATGGGCCTCGCCACCGCGCGGGTGCTGCTGGAGCGCGGCGCCAACGTGGTGATCACGGGCCGCGACGACGCCCGCCTCGCCCGCGCCGAAGCCCGACTCGCCGAGGCCGCACCGGCCGGAGCCGGACTCGCCGCAGGCGAGCGGGTGTTCGCGGTACGCGCCGACTCCGCCCGCCCGGCCGACCTGGCCCGGTTGGCCGAGCGGGTGGGGGAGCGGTACGGCCACCTGCACGGGGTGTTCGCCAACGCGGGGGTCGGTGTCTTCGAGAACTCGGCCGAGGTGACCGAGGAGAGCTTCGACCGCACCGTGGACGTCAACTTCAAGGGCGTCTTCTTCACCGTCCAGCACGCCCTGCCGCTGCTGGAGCAGGCCCCGGGCGGTGGCGCCGCGATCGTCCTCAACGCCTCCTGGACCCTGCACCGCGGCCTGCCCAACGCCCCGGTGTACGCGGCGACCAAGGCCGCCGTGCACAACCTCGCCCGTACCCTCGGCAGCGAGTTCGCCGGGCGCGGCGTCCGGATCAACTCGGTGAGCCCGGGCTACATCGTCACCGGGATGTTCCACGAGGTGATCACCGAACCGGCCCAGCAGGAAGCCGTGCGGGCACGGGTGCCGCTCGGCCGGCTCGGCGAGGCGGCGGACGTCGCCGAGACCGTCGCCTTCCTGCTCTCGCCCCGGGCCGCCTACATCACCGGCCAGGACATCGTGGTGGACGGCGGCGTGGTGGCGGTCGCGAGTCCCTGGTGACGCGCGGTTCCCCGGCTCCACCCCGGTCTGCCTGGTCCTGGCAGGGCCAGGCAGACCGGGCGCCGAACGGACAGAATGACGGCATGAGCGCGAACCGAACGAGCCGCCCCGACCCCACCCCCGGCACCGCCGTGAGCGCCGTGACCAGCGCCGTCCCCGGCATTGCCACCAGCGTCGGCGCTGCGAGCGGCCTCGCCGAGTTCCTGCGCACCCGCCGCTCCCGCCTCCGCCCCGAGGACGTCGACCTCCCCGACTTCGGCGGCCGCCGCCGGGTGGCGGGCCTGCGCCGCGAGGAGCTCGCCCAGCTCGCCGGTGTCAGCGTCGACTACTACACCCGGCTCGAACAGGGGCGGGTCGGCAACCCCTCCGACGCCGTGCTCGACGCCGTCGCCCGCGCGCTGCGCCTCGACCCCGAGGAGGCCGGCCACCTGCACCGCCTCGCCCGCACCCGCCCGACCCGGGCCGGTGGCGCCGGAGGTACCGGTGGCGCCGGTCGCAGCCAGGCCCGGGGGGCCGCCGCCCTGCAGAAGGTGCGGCCGTCGATGGTCCGGCTGCTCGACGCGATGCCCGACGTCCCCGCCGTGGTGATGGGCCGCCGGATGGACATCCTGGCCTGGAACAGCGCCGCTGTCGCCCTCCTCGGCGACTACGGGACACTCGCCCCCGCCGAGCGGAACATCGCCCGGATCACCTTCCTCGACCCGGCCTCGCGCACCCTCTACGACGACTGGGTGGCCTGCGCGCGCGAGAACGTCGCCTTCCTCCACCTGGAGGCCGGCCGCCGCCCCGACGACCCCAGGCTCGCCGAACTGATCGGCGAACTCTCGGTGCGCAGCCAGGAGTTCCGCCAGTGGTGGGCGGAGCACCCGGTGCGCGACAAGACCTCCGGCCACAAGGTGTTCCACCATCCGCTGGTCGGCCGGATGGAACTGGTCTACGACACCCTCCGCTCCGCCGACGACCCCGACCAGGCCCTGGTCACCTACACCGCCGACCCCGGCAGCCCCTCCGAGGACGCCCTGCGCATGCTGATCTCCTGGGAGGCCGACCGCATCGCCCGGCCCCGCTAGGGCGTTTCTTTCCGATCATCGGATCGTTGGTCTGGTCGTGCCGTTGAGTGACGCGCAGTGGGCGCGGATAGAGCCGTTGTTGCCGGACCGGACGCCGAAGCGGGGCGGGCGGTGGCGTGATCACCGGGAGGTGATCGACGCGATCGCGTGGAAGTTCCAGACCGGCTCGCAGTGGGTGCACCTGCCCGAGAAGTACGGCTCGTGGAAGGGCGCCTACACCCGGCTCCGGAACTGGGCGATCGACGGAACCTGGGAGCGGGTCTTCACCGCCCTGCTCGCGCAGGCCGACGCCGAGGGCGACCTGGACTGGGTCGTGGCGGTCGACTCCACGATCGTTCGCGCGCACCAGAACGCGGCCGGGGCCCGTCAAAAGGGGCCCCGACCGACGAACCCGCCCACCACGCCGTCGGACGTTCCCGCGGCGGGCTGACCACGAAGATCCATCTGGCAGCGGACAGCCGCTGCCGCCCGTTGTGCTTCGTGCTCACGCCCGGCCAGGCCGGCGACGCGCCCGCGTTCGAGCACGTCATGGCCGCCCTGCGCGTGCCCAGGCCGGTCGGACGACCACGCACCCGGCCCCTCGTGGTCCTGGCGGACCGGGCCTACTCGTCGAGGGCCATCCGCGAACACCTGCGAAGGCGCAGCATCCGGGCGGTGATCCCGCAGCCCGCCGACCAGATCGCCAACCGCAAACGCAAAGGCTGCCGAGGCGGTCGCCCTCCGGCCTTCGACCGAGAGGCCTACAAACAGCGCAACACCGTCGAACGGTGCATCAACCGCCTGAAGAACTGGCGCGGCCTGGCCACCCGCTACGAGAAGACCGCCACCGTCTACCAGGCCGGACTCCACATCGCAGGCATCTTCATCTGGTCCGCCCGCTGATCCAAAAGAAAGGACCTAGCCTTCAGGCTCCTGGCCTCCCGACGGCTTCGGCCGTCCCTTCGGCCGTCCCTTCGGCCGTCCCTTCGGCTACCCCTCCGACCGCTCGTTCGGCCGGTAGTTCGGTCCCGCCTCCTCGATGTACGTCAGCAGGGCCGACCCCGCGGACGTGACGTCCAGGTCGACGACGACCTCCTCGTCCTCCCAGCGGCCGTGCTCCGAGATGACGAGGCCGATCAGGGCCACGTCGCCCGCCCGGCCCCGCAGCTCGTACTGCTCGATGGTCTCGCCGCGCAGCCCGTCGTCCGGGTCGTCGCGCTCCCAGGCATCCACCGCGGCCTGCGCCACGGCCCGGGGCAGCCGCACCGTCACCCGGCCGACCTGGGAGTGGACGTGCTCCCCGATCGCGGCCAGCACCTTCGATTCCTGTCGGTACAGGGCGTACCGCTCCTCATCCACCATGGGGGCGACGCTACTCGGACCGCCGGACCCGGTTCGACCGAATTCCACCGGCCGACCACGGTCCACCGGTCCACCGGCCGACCACCGCCCCCGGCGCACGCGGGACCACGCACGCGGGACCATCGGCCCGCCCGGTTCCACCCGTCCGGCCCTGGTGGCGGGCCCGGTCCGGGGGTGGGATGGAGGTGACCGGGGCCCGGGGGGTCGGGAAGCGGCTC
Source organism: Kitasatospora purpeofusca (assembly GCF_000718025.1). Classification (GTDB taxonomy): domain Bacteria; phylum Actinomycetota; class Actinomycetes; order Streptomycetales; family Streptomycetaceae; genus Kitasatospora; species Kitasatospora purpeofusca. Next base: position 87,982 of record NZ_JODS01000023.1, on the reverse strand, counting down.
CGGCGGCACGAAGGGCAGGAGTACGAACATGAAGGCCGCCGTCGTCCACGACTTCACCCAGCCGCTCGTGATCGAGGAGCGCCCGGTCCCCGAGCCCGGCCCGCACCAGGTGCGGGTGCGGATCGAGGCCTCCGGTCTTTGCCACACCGACATCCACGCCGCGCACGGCGACTGGCCGGTCCGGCCGACCCCGCCGTTCGTGCCCGGACACGAGGGCGTCGGCATCGTCGAGGCGGCGGGCGCCGAGGTCCGGCACGTCACGGTGGGGGAGCGGGTGGCGATCCCGTGGCTGGCCGATGCCTGCGGCCGCTGCGACCACTGCGTCTCCGGCTGGGAGACCCTCTGCACCCGGCAGCACAACAGCGGCTACTCCGTCGACGGCGCCTACGCCGAGCAGGCCCTCGCCCACGGCGACTACGTCGTCCCCGTCCCCGACGGCCTCGACCCGCTGGACGCAGCCCCGCTGTCCTGCGCCGGTGTCACCACCTACAAGGCGCTCAAGGTCTCCGGCGCGGGCCCCGGCACCCGCGTCCTGGTCTCGGGCATCGGCGGCCTCGGCCACCTCGCCCTCCAGTACGCCCGCCTGGCCGGCGCCGAGACCGTCGCCGTCGACGTCACCGACGACAAGCTCGCCCTCGCCCGCGAACTCGGCGCGGACCACGTCCTCGACGCCCGGGTCCAGGACGTCGCCGCCGAGGTCCAGAAGCTCGGCGGTGCCCACGCCGCGATCGCACTCGCCGTCAGCAACGCCTCCTTCCAGGCCGCCTACGCCTCGCTGCGCCGCGGCGGCACCCTCGTCCTGGTCGCCCTGCCCGCCGAGGGCAGGCTCGAACTCCCGGTCTTCGACACCGTCCTGAACGGCACCCGGGTGATCGGCTCCATCGTCGGCACCCGCCAGGACCTCGCCGAGGTCTTCCGCCTCCACGCCCTCGGCCGCACCCGCGTCATCCGCGAGACCCGCCGCCTCGCCGACGTCAACACCTGCTTCGACGAGGTCCTCTCCGGCCGCACCCCCGCCCGCCTGGTCTTCGACCTGCGCTGACCCCTCGTCGTCCCTTCGACCCGGTGCCCGCCCCCGTTGTTCGGGGGCGGGCGCTTCGGTCTCCGGCCCTCCCGTGACCTGCGCCGATGTACAGAACGGGACACGTCCGGCGCGCGCGGAAACGGGATTGCCAGCCAGGATCGCCACGCACTAACGTTCGACCGCGCACCGATCGCCGAGGCGCGAGCACGTCACCTGACGCGCGGTCGGAACACGCACCACACTCGGACAAATCCTCTCGTTCGCGTCAATTGCGGCAGACAGCCGACGATCGACCGCGACCGAGGGGTCCCTGCTGCGAAGGCGAACTGACACCTCATGCGAGAAACCCGTTCATCCGCGCCGCCGCGCGGCCGGTCGGCGAGGCACCTGGCGCCGCTGCTCGCGATCGGCCTCGTGCTGGCAGCCCCCGGAGCCGCGTTCGCGGATCCCGGCGCGACCCCGACCGGCGTCCCGACCGGCGTCCCGACCGAGGCCCCGACTGGAGCCCCGACCAGTGTCCCGACGGCCCAGGATGCGGCACCGCCGGCCGAGCAGGCCCAGGCCCAGGCTCCGACCCCGGCCCAGGCCGCGGACGGTCCCGCACCGTCCACCCCCAGCAAGCTGTCCGTCAAGCCACAGCCCGTGGGCCAGGGCGGCGACGGCTGCGGAGCCGGCGCGCCCGGGTGGATCGGCAAGACCGTTCCCCTGTCGGACGGCACGTCCGACGTCCGCCTGAACGCCTGGAGCGGCGCTGCGCAGCCCGGCGTCGGGACCGTCACCGTCGGCTTCCGGGTGTGGGACACCACGGCCGGCGAGTCCGGTGACACCGGTGGTGTCACGCGGACCAGCCAGAGCGTCGTCGGCACCGGAGGCTGGGGACAGGCCACCGTCGGCCGCGTCCTCGCGGACGGTCACCAGTACGGCTGGAACGCCTGGACGACCGGCGGCGGCGTGAACAGCCCCGTGACGGCGGACTGCGCCTTCAAGGTCGACCTCTCCGCGCCCACCCTGGCGTCCATCGCGCCTTCCTCGGTGTTCCCGCCGCAGGGCAGTGGCGCCAAGCCCACCGGCCACGCCGGTGATCCCGGCATCACCGTCCGGGTCACCAGCAAGGACCCGGTGCCTACCGGCTGCGCCGACGGCTGCCTCGCCAGCGGCGTCCGCGAGTTCCAGTACACCCTCGATGGCAGTTGGTCCGGCGTCACCGGCACCGTCCCGGCCTCCCTGGCGGCGGACGGCACCGCGTTCGCCGATGTCCCGATCAGCGTCGGAGCCGGCAATTGGGGCTCGCACCAGTTGACGGTCAGCGCTGTCGACGGGGCCGGCAACTCCGATCCGCGGACGGCAATCTACAACTTCTACGCGCCGGCGAAGCTGGACCGCCCGGACGTGGCCGGCGACGTCGACGTCGACGGCGTACCCGACTTCCTGGCTCCGACCGCCGACGGCTCGCTGGCGCTGTTCCGCGGCGGCAGCGGTGCCGCGTCCGAGCCGGAGACGGTGTCCCCGGCCGCGAGCAGCCCCCTGCACGACGACTGGAACAACTACCTGCTGGCCCACCGAGGGGCCGTCGTCGGGCAGGGCGACTCGCTCTTCGCCTACCACAAGGGCACCAAGCAGCTCTTCCTCTACGCCAACGACGGCAACGCGACGCCGAACCCGGTGTTCGGGCGCTTCACCCGCACCGTCGGTCCGGTGGGAGACAGAACCCTCTGCGACAACGGCATCGACGGCACCTGGAACCACATCACCCGGATGGCCGCCGTGCAGCGGGGCACCGGCGGGGCCGGGCTGGTCACGGTCGAGCAGGGCCACCTGCGGTACTACAGCAACACCCGCAGCGGTTCCAACAACTGCCTCAATGCCGGTGTCGAGCTCGGTGCCCCGGGCGACGACTGGAGCGGCTTCACCCTCATGTACCCGGGTGACATCAGCGGGATTCCGACGCTCTGGGTGCGTGACACCGTGACCGGGGCTGTCTCCAGTCTGGTGCTGCCGCTGGACCCCAATGGCTGGCCCCTGGACGGCTCCGCGCCGCTGCCGCTGCCCGCCCACAAGCCCCTGCTGTCCGCGCTCCAGGGCGACGGCGGCGCGAGCCTGTGCGCCGACATCGACCACGGCCGGACCGGCAACGGCACCGCCGCCGTGCTGAGTGCCTGCTCGGACCAGGGCGCGGCCTCCAGCCAGGCGTTCACCCTGGGCACCGACGGTTCGGCGCACGTCCTCGGCAAGTGCCTGGACGTCACCGACGCGCTGACCGAGAGCGGTTCGCCCGTCAACCTGTGGGACTGCAACAACAGCCCGGCCCAGAAGTGGGTCGCCGGTCCCCACCCGGGCACGCTGATGAACCCGAACGCGGGCAAGTGCCTCGACGCGCCCGGCACCGCCGGGCCGGGCACCCACCTGGTGATCGGCGACTGCCAGGACGCGGCGAGCGACCGGTGGACGGTGCCCGCCACTCGCGCCGTGCTCCCGCTCGGGCTCGCCGCCGGTGTCGCCCCGCTCGTGGACTCGCCCGGTGACCTCGACGCGGACGGCCACGCCGACCTCGTGGTCGCCTTCGCCGACGGCCGCAAGGTGCGCTACCCGGGCATCGCCCCGGAGGGGGACCTGCCGCGCTTCGGTGAGCCGCGGGCGCTCTCGGCCCAGCCGGCCGGTTACAACATCGGTTCCATCCACGCCCAGGGCCGCTGCCTCGACAACTACGGTGCGTCGAACAACAGCGCGCTGCGCCTGTACGACTGCTGGAACGGCGCCAGCCAGGACTTCTGGTTCGCCTCCGACGGCACCCTGCGCACCGGCGGCCGCTGCGTCGGCGTCGAGGACAACCGGACCGACTGGGGCGCGCCGGTCGTGATCACGGACTGCCAGGCCGCCACCGGCCAGGTCTGGACGTTCCGCGAGGACGGCTCGATCTACAACCCCGCCTCGGACTCCTGCCTGGAGCTGCCGGGCTGGAACGGCGCCAACGGCACGGCCGTGGGCATCTGGGGTTGCTACGGCAACGCCAACCAGCGCTGGACGCTGTCCCCCAACACCGCCTGACCGTAACGCCGATACACACCCCCGGGCCCGCGACGCACCACGCGTCGCGGGCCCGGGCCGTTCGTGCGCCGCTCGCGCTCCCGTCCGCCGGGACCGGCCCGTCCGGTGTATGGCCGCCAACTCGTCCCCGGGCCTAGCATGTTGACGGGGGACACTGGGGGAGCGATGAACGAACTCTTCACGACGCTCGACCGGGCCGCCGGGCGCACTGCCGCCGGGCCGGGGCTGGACGGTCTGGTGGGCGGGCTGCTGGCGGAGGTGGCGGACGGCAGACGGGTGCTGCGGGCGGTGGACCATCCGCTGGGGTTCTACTGTCTGCCGGTGCTGCGCGAGGGCGCGCTCGGGGTGTGTGTGCACGTGTTCGACCCGGTCAGGGCTGCCGGGCGGCGCGAGATCCACTGTCACAGCTGGGAGCTGAAGAGCAGCGTGCTGTACGGGCGGGTCGGCAATCTGCGGGTCGGTGTGTACGACGAGGCCGTGCGGCCGAGCCACCGGGCCTTCGAGGTGTACAGCGACGCGGCCGCCGGGGTGGACGAGGTCCGGCCCACGGCGCGGTTGGTCCGCTGGGAGCCCTTGGGCGAGGAGGTCAGCGGGCGGGGCGAGACGTACACGCTGGCGGCGGGGGAGTTCCATGTCACGGCGCTGCCGGACGGCCGGGCCGCCGCCACCGTGGTGCTGGGCCGCACCGTGCCGGGGCCGGTGGACGTGGTGCTGGGGCCGGTGGACGGGGGCGCCCGGCGGGTGGTGCGGCGGTTGTGCGACGCGGACCGGACGGCCCGGATCGCGGGGGAGGTCGCCAGGAGGATCGGTGGACGGTACGTCGGCGGCCCCGGGTGACGGGGCGGGCGGGTTCGCGGAGGAGTGCCGGGTGGCGGTGGAGGCCGCCGAGGCGGCGGGCGCACTGCTGAGGTCGCGCTTCCTGGACGCCTTCCGGGTGGACAGCAAGGGCACGGACGGCGACGTGGTCACCGAACTCGACCTGCTCGCCGAGGAGCTGGTCACCCGGCGGCTGGCCGGGCGCTTCCCCGCCGACCGGATCCGGGCCGAGGAGGGCGGCGAGGTGGCCGGGCCGCCCGGCAGCCGCCGCACCTGGCTGGTCGACCCGCTGGACGGCAGCAACAACGTGGTCGTCGGCCTGCCGGCGTACGTGGTGGGCATCGCGCTGTGCGTGGACGGGGAGCCGGTGCTCGGGGTGGTGCACGACCCGGTGGCCGGCCGTACCTGGCGGGCGGTGCGCGGTGCGGGGGCGTACGGGCCCGGGGGGCGGTTGCGGCTGCCGGCGCGGCCGTCCGGCGCCGGACGCCCCGTGCTCGGGTGGACGCAGGGGCACAGGGTGGGCGGCGACCCGGTGGCGCGGGCGCTCAAGGACGGGTTGGAGGGCGGTGCCCGCCGGGTGCTGCAGCTCTGGGCGCCGCTGCTGACCTGGGCCCTGCTGGCCGGCGGGCTGATCGACGGCTTCGTCGGCTACCGGGCGGAGGAGATCGACCTGCCGGCCGGCTGTCTGCTGGCCACCGAGGCGGGGGTGCAGGTCCGGGGGCTGGACGGTGGACCGTTCAGCCCCCGGACCGGGCAGCCGGAGACGGCCCGCAGCTATGTCGCGGGGCGTCCGGAGCTGCTGCCCTACCTGCTCGACCTGGTCGCCGGGGCCGGGGCCGGCTGACACCTCGGCGGAGCAGCTCTCAGGCCGTCAGCGCCAGCGCCGCCGTCGCCAGGGCGACGCCGCCGACCGCCAGCACCGCGCTCGCCCCGGCCACCCCGCGCAGCGGCACCCGCAGGCCGGCCGAGCGGCAGCGCTCGTACCAGAGCAGGGTGGCCAGCGAGGCCCAGGGGGCCACCAGCGGGCCGACGTTGGTGCCGATCAGCAGCGCCAGCAGCTGGGTGTGGTTGCCCGCCGGGACCGCGGCCTCCCCGGCCAGGTAGACGGGCAGGTTGTTCAGCAGGTTGGACAGGCCCGCGCCGACCGCCGAGGCCCGGAACAGGCCGAGGGTGCCGCCGTCGGTGCCGATCGCGTCGGCGAGCAGCCGGTGCAGCCCGTGCGCGTCCACCGTCTGCACCACCAGGAACATGCCGGGCACCATCACCAGCAGCCGCCACGGGACCAACGAGGCCCGCAGCGCCTCCGGCCGTCGCAGCGCGAAGGCCGCGACCACGACGGCGGCCGCCGCGCCCGAGGCCACCCAGAGCGGGACGACCGCCGCCAGGCTGGCCACCAGGAAGCCGATGCAGGCCAGCGCGCAGATCCGGAACAGCACCCGGTCCCCGGGCCGGTGGGCGGCCGGCGGCCGGTAGTCGTCCGCGCCGCGCCGTCCGCGCCGCCAGTAGAAGGCCCACAGGCAGGCCATGGTGGCCAGCAGCGCGGCCAGCTGCGGCGCCCACATGGCGCGGGCCAGGCCGGCCGGGGAGAGCGCGACCCGGTCGGCGGCCAGCAGGTTGGTGAGGTTGGAGACCGGCAGCAGCAGGCTCGCCGTGTTGGCCAGCCAGACCGTGGTCATGGCCAGCGGCAGCGGGGCGATGCCGACCCGGGTGGCGAGGGCCAGCATGACGGGGGTCAGCAGCACGGCGGTGGTGTCGAGGTTGAGCACGGTGGTGGTCAGCGCGGCGAAGCCGACGCAGAGCAGGAACAGCGCGGGATAGCTGCCCCGCCCGGCCCGTGCCACCCAGGCCGCGACCACGTCGAACACCTCGGCCGCGCTGGTCAGCTCGGCGAGCACGATCACCGAGCCCAGGAAGGCCAGCAGCGGCACGATCCGTTGGAAGGCCGACCCGGCGGCGTCCGTCGGGAGGAGCCCGGTGGCGAGGAACAGCAGGCCGCAGGCGAGCAGCCCCGCCGCCAGCAGGTCCAGGGGATGAAGCCGTTTGACGGCGGGCCGGTATGCGAACACGGACGTCAGGGTCGCACACGAGGGGTTTCGGGGCGAGGCCGCCGTGCGAACATCCGGCCACCGCTCGACCGGGTGTTCGTGCCGAGCGACCGAAAAACCACCCGAATCCATTGCGGTGAAACAGGGTTGAGCCCCTCCCGATCGGTCATAAGCTCCTCCCATGGGGGCTCTTGACGCGATCCCGGGTGGCCCCGGGCCGATCGACTTCTTCATCAGCTACTCTCCGGCCGACGAGCGCTGGGCGGCCTGGATCGCCTGGACCCTGGAGGAGGCGGGCTACCGGGCCTTCCTCCAGGCCTGGGACTTCGTGCCCGGGACCAACTTCGTCGACTTCATGGACCGGGGCATCACCGAGTCCGCCGCGGTGATCGCGCTGCTCTCGCGCAACTACGAGCGCTCCCGCTACGGCCGGATGGAGTGGCAGGCCGCGCTGCGCGCCGACCCGGACGACCCGGAGCGGCGACTGGTGACGGTCCGGATCGAGGACATCCCGGTGGACGGCCTGCTCGCCACCCTCACCTACATCGACCTGGTCGGCGTCACCGAGCCCGACCGCGCCCGGGGGCTGCTGCTCACCCGGGTCGCGCAGGCGATGGACGGCCGGGCCCGCCCCGAACTGTCCCCCGGCTACCCGGGCAACGGGAACGGCCCGGCGGCAGGCACGGGCACAGGCACAGGCACAGGCACGGGCAGCGGCAGTGGCACCGGCACCGGCACCGCCCAGGACCTCGTCCCCGCCCCCCGCCCGGGCAGCGACACCGGCCGGGCCGGGCGCCGCCGCCCCTCCGCCCGGCCCGAGTACCCGCAGGCCGCCGGCCGCGCCGCCGGACGCGAGGAGGTCTCCGTCCTCCACCTGGCCGGCCCCGCCTTCGGCCGGGGCGCCGACCCGGTGGACCTCCAGTCGGCCCTCTGGGGCGACCTCGTCGAACTCGCCGACGCCGGAGCCCCCGCGCCCGAACTCGTCGTCGTCACCGGCGACCTCACCGCCACCGGCAGCCCCCGCGAGTGCGAGCAGGCGCTGACCTTCCTGACCGGGATCCGCTCCCTGCTCGGGCTCGAACCGCACCGGGTGGCCGTCCTGCCCGGCGGCCTGGACGTCAGCCAGGCCGCCTCCCGCGCCTACTTCGCCACCTGCGAGGCCGACGAACTGCGGCCCGCCGCACCGTACTGGCCCAAGTGGCGGCACTACTCCCGGCTGTTCCAGGAGTTCTACCAGGGCCTGGACGTGGTCTTCGACAGCGCCCAGCCCTGGACGCTCTTCCCGGTGCCCGAACTCGGCACCGTCGTCGCCGGGCTCAACTCCTCGATGGCCTGGACCCACCGGCCCGAGGACCGCTACGGCTGGCTCGGGCCCGAGCAGGCGGCCTGGTTCGCCCAGGCGCTGCGCCCCTACGAGAACGACGGGTGGCTGCGGATCGGCGCGGTCAGGCACCCGGTCGCCGCCGGACAGGCCGGGCCGGGGCCCGCCGGAGGCGTCGGACCGCTGCGCGACGCCGACCGCTTCACCCGGCTCACCGCCCCCCGCCTCCACCTGCTGCTGCACGGCCCCGCCACCGACGCCGCCACCGACTCCGGCGGCCCCGGCCGCGGCCCCGCCGCGCGCCCGCTCCCCCCGCACCTGCTCACCACCACGGCCGGCGAACTGCCCGTGCTCGGCGCCACCGCCCCCGGCGCCCACCAACTGCTGCGGCTCACCCGCGACGGCCTCACCCGCTGGCCCGCCTCCGCACCGGGCAGCCCCACCCCCGGGGCCACCGCGGGCCCCACCACCCCCCACCGCCTCACCGTCGCCTGGCGCCGCGCCGAGCGCGCCTTCCCCGTCCCCGCGCCGACCCCCCGCTCCGGACCCCCGCAACTGGAGGAGTCCCGGGCACCCGCCGACACCGACCACGAGACCCGCGCCCTCGCCTCCCCCCAGGAGGCCCTGCTGGCCCGGGTCGCCGAGGTCTGCCGCACCCGCCACCCCGGCGCCCAGATCCGCCCGGTGGCCGGTACCACGACCCAGCTCTTCGTCACCTGGGCCGAGTCCGGGCTGGTCCGCCAGCAGCGGGTGGCCGCCTGCGTCGGCACCCCCACCGAGCAGGAGGTCGAGCAGTTCGTCGACGCCGTGCACGGCGACGGCGCCGGGCTCGACGCGGAACTCGTCCACGACGGCCCGCCGCCCTCCCGCGACCTGCGCGACCGGGCCCGCCGCCGCGGCGTGCGGCTGCGCAGCTTCCTGGAGTTCCAGGGCCTGCTGGACCTGCGCGGCTACGTCGGCGCCCAGACCGAACGGCTCTCCACCGACAGCCAGTACCACCCCGACCTCTACCTCGCCCAGCGCTACCGCGACGCCGAACGCCCCGACGCCGACGAGCGCGAGGGCCTGGTCGACGAACTGCTGCGGCTGCTGGACTCCGACCACGGCCGCTTCGTGCTGCTGCTCGGCGACTTCGGCCGCGGCAAGACCTTCGCCCTGCGCGAGCTGGCCCGCCGGCTGCCCGCCGAACTCCCGCACCTGGCACCCCTGTTCATCGAACTCAGCGCGCTCGACAAGGCGCACTCGCTGGACGGCCTGGTCGCCGCCCACCTCACCGAGCACGGCATCGACACCCTCGACCTGCGGGCCTTCCGCTACATGCTCCGGCAGGGGCGGGTGGTGCTGCTGTTCGACGGCTTCGACGAGCTGGTCAACCGGGTCAGCTACGAACGCGCCGCCGACCACCTCCAGGTGCTGCTGGACGCGGCCGTGGACAACGCCAAGATCGTCGTCACCAGCCGCACCCAGCACTTCAGCTCCCACGAGCAGGTGCTCACCGCCCTCGGCGAGCGGGTCGGCCTGCTCCCGCAGCGCCGGCTGATCGCCGTCCAGGACTTCACCCCGCACCAGATCCGCGGCTACCTCGGCAACCGCTACGGCGACGAGGAGACCGCGAGCCGCCGGATGCGGCTGCTGGAGGCCGTCCCCGACCTGCTCGCGCTGTGCCGCAACCCCCGGCTGCTGAGCTTCGTCGCCGACCTCGACCACGACCGGCTGCGCGCCGTCGCCGGCGCCGGGCGGGCACTCAGCGCCGCCGGCCTGTACGAGGAGGTGTTCACCTCCTGGCTGCGGTTCGAGGAGCGCCGCGGCCACGGCGGCCCCGGCGCCGCGCCCGGACTCGGGCTCGACCAGCTCTGGCAGGCCGTCACCCTGCTCGCCCTGCGGCTGTGGGAAAGCGGGCGCAGCTCCATCCCGCTGGACGAGATCGTCGACATCGCCAATGTGCTCAACGGCCTCGCCGAGAACCGGATGCCCACCCCGCAGGTCGCCCACGCCGTCGGCTCCGGCAGCCTGCTGGTCCGCTCCGACGAGGGCATGTTCCACTTCATCCACGGCTCGGTGGGGGAGTGGCTGGTCGCCCGCGCCGCCGCCGAGGCGCTGGCCCGCGCGGACACCACCCTGCTCGCCCGCGGCCCGCTCAGCCGGCTCGCCGTCGAGTTCCTCTGCGACCTGGCCGACCACCAGGCCTGCCAGCAGTGGGCCCGCTCCGTCCTGGACGCCCCCGAGACCGCCACCGAGGCGGCCCGGCTCAACGCCGTCAAGGTGCTCGACCGGCTGCGCGTCCCCGCCCACACCGACCTGCGCGGTGCCACCCTGGCCGGCGAGGACCTGTCGCACCGCGACCTGTCCGGCGTCGACCTGTTCGGCGCGGACCTGCGCGGCGCCCGGCTGCTCGGCGCCAACCTCTCGGGCGCGGACCTGCGCGGCGCCCGGCTGGCCGGCGCCCGCCTCGATTCCGCCGACCTCACCGGCGCGGACCTGCGCTTCGCCGATCTGCGCGGCGCCCGGCTGGTCCGCACCGACCTGCGCGGCGCCCGGCTGCGCGGCAGCCACTGGCAGCGGTCCGCGCTGATCTCCGCCGTCACCGACGAGGAGGTGCTCGCCGCCCCCGAGCTGCGCGCCGCCGCGATCGCCCCCGGGCTGCCGGTCGAGGCCGGGTTCAGTCCCTCCGAGGTCGGCGTCCCCTACGGCTTCGACGTGCGCTCCACCCGGCTGCCCGAACCGGTCGCCTTCAGCCGCGACGGCCATCTGCTCGCCGTCGGCTCCGAGGACGGCAGCGTGCTGATCTGCGACGCCGTCACCGGCATCGCCCTGCGCACCCTCAAGGACCACATCGGGCGGGTCTACTCGGTCAAGTTCGCCGACGACGTGCTCGCGACCGGCAGCGCCGACGGCACCGTCCGGCTCTGGGACCCGGTCTCCGGCGAGTGCCGCCACCGCCTCGACGTGCACCCCGGCGGCGTCTGGCCGCTCTCGCTCGCCCGGGACGGACGGCTGGTCGCCACCGGCGACCTCAACGGCGTGGTCACCCTCTGGGACACCGTCACCGGCGAGCCCCGGCACCGCCTGCCCGGCCACGCCGCGCCCGTCTACACGGCCGTGTTCAGCCCCGACGGCGCCCTGCTGGTCACCGGTGACCAGCGCGGCGGCGGCCGGCTGTGGTCCACCGCGAACGGCCGCCGGCTCGCCGAACTCCCCGGCCACCGCGGCACCCTCTACCGCTCCGCGTTCAGCCCGGACGGCACCCTGGTGGCCACCGCCGACGGCGGCCCCGACGACGGCACCGGCGGCACCGTGCGGATCTGGGAGGTCGCCTCCCGCCGGCTGCGCCACAGCATGCCCGGCCACGCCGGACGGATCTACACCCTCGCCTTCCACCCCGAGGGCGACCTGCTCGCCAGTGGCGACACCGAGGGCCAGATCCGGCTCTGGAACCCGCTCGACGGCACCGCGGTCGGCCGCCCGGAGGACTCCACCGGCAAGATCTACCAGGTCACCTTCGACGAGGCCGGCACCCGGTTCGCGGCCAGTGACAGCGACGGCGGCGTCCGGGTCTGGCGGGTCGGCCCCGCCGACGGCACCGGCGGCGCCCGGGAGGTGACGCCGCTGCGCCGGCAGCCGCCCGAGCACCGGGGCTCGGTCTGGGCCTGCCGGTTCCGGCCCGGTTCCGGCCGGGGCGGCGCGGAGAGCGACCCGCTGCTGGTCACCGGCGCCAACGACGGCCGGGTCCGGCTCTGGGACCCGTCCTCGGGCCGCAGCCGCCAGCTGCTGCGCGGCCACGGCCGGCGGATCGGCTCGCTCACCTTCAGCGGCGACGGCACCCTGCTGGCGGCCGGCGGCAACGACGGCCGGGTCCGGCTGTGGGAGCCGTCCACCGGCCGCCGGCTGCGCGAGCTCTCGGGCCGCAGCAGCCGGCTGGTCTCGGCCGTGTTCAGCCCGGAGGAGGCGGTGCTGGCCACCGCCACCAACGACGGCGACCTGTGCCTGTGGAACGCCCGCACCGGCGAGTACCTGCGCGAGATGGACGTCGAGACCGAGCACGTCTGGGCGGAGGCGTTCAGCGCCGACGGCGTCCTGGTGGCCACCGCCAACGACGACGACACCGTCCGGATCTGGTACCGGCGCACCGGCGCCCACCTCAACACGCTCCGCGAGCACCGGGGCCGGGTCCGCTCGATCGCGTTCAGCCCGGACGGGCGGCAGCTGCTGACCGGCTGCGACGACAGCCGGGTGCGGATCTCCGACATCGATGCCGGGCGGGTGGTGGCCGAACTCGACGGCCACACCGACCGGGTGTACGCCGTCTCGCCGGCCGCCGACAGCACCTGGCTGGCCAGCGCCTCCTGGGACGGCACCGCGGTGATCTGGGTGGACCGGGCCGTCCGGCACCGGCTGACCGGCCACGTCGGTCGGCTGTGGACCGCCGCCGCGCACCCGAGCCGCCCGCTGCTCGCCACCGCCGGGGACGACCGGGTGGTCCGGCTCTGGGACCCGCTCGCCGGCACCGAGGTGGCGGGGCTGCGCGGCCACACCGGCCGGATCCTGGCCGTCACGTTCAGCCCGGACGGCTCCCTGCTGGCCAGCGGCGGCGAGGACGGCACGATCCGGCTCTGGCGCATCCCCGCGGAGGGCCGCCCCACCGCGCTCGCCACCCTGCTCGGCACCCCCGACGGCTGGGCCGCCCTGCTGCCCTCCGGCGCCTACAAGTGCGAGGGCGACGTCGCCGGCGAGTTCTGGCACGCCGTCGGCATGTGCCGCTTCGAACCGGGCGAACTCGACTCCCACCTCCCCGGCGTCCACCGCCTCCCCCCGGAGGCCCTGCTCTGATCCCCGCCGGTTCCTCGGCCACGGTCGGCGGGGAGCGGGGCGCACGACGGAGGCCCCGTCACACGTGACGAGGCCTCCTGGGGCAGTGCTGATGCCCGGGGGTGCTGCTACTGGTACTGCACGGAGAGGGTGGTGCCCGCGAAGCCCTGCTGGGCGGCGAGGCTGAAGTAGACCCAGCCGGCCGGCGGGTTGGTGATCGTCAGCGTCTCGCCGTTGCCGGCGTTGGTGGACTTGGCGAGGAAGTTGCTGGTGGTGGCCCAGTTGGAGCCGCCGTAGTACAGGTCGGCGTTGCCGGTGCCGCCGCTGCTGGTGATGGTCAGCGTCTTGACGCCGGCCGGCAGGTTCAGGAAGTGGTAGCTGTAGTTGCCGGTGGCGGCGGCCAGGTTGTCCCGGCGGCAGTTGTTGTCGAACTGGCGGGTGTCCGGGATGGTGCAGACCGGGGTGGTCGGGGTGACCGGGCCGGTCGGGGCCTCCGGGAGCGGGCCGCAGTCGTTGGTGGCGCAGGCGCCGAGCCAGTTGCTGAAGTCGGCGTCGTAGCGGGTGCCGATGGTGGTCTTCAGGATGGTGCGGGCGCCGTTCCAGTCACCCGTGCGGTACTTGGCGAGCACGGCGTCCATGTCGGAGCGGTGCTGCTGCAGCATGTAGCGGGTGGCCAGCCAGCCCCAGCGGTAGACCCGGTTGGAGTTGACGTCGGCGTCGGCGGTCTGGTCGTAGACGGTGTCGAAGAGCTCGCTGAGCTTGTAGGTCTTCTTGGCGGCCTCGGCGATCGCGTCGGCGTTGCGCACGTTGCGGTAACCGTAGGAGATGTTCTCGGCGATGCCCTCGACCCACCAGATGGTCGGGGTCACGATGCCGGCCTCGAAGTCGCCGTACATGTTGTAGCGGCCGTCGAGGTAGTGGGTGTACTCGTGGTTGAGGTTCCAGATCTGGAACTCCGGGCGGATCCAGGACGCCTCGTGGGCGATGAAGCGGGCCTGGTTGCCGGCCACCGCCGGGTTGCCCTCCTCGTACATGCCGCCGTTGTCGACGTCGATGTCGTAGAAGGCCCAGGCGTACAGCGAGTACTGGTCGTAGTCGTCGAAGGCGACGACCTCGAGGTTGGTGTTCACATCGCCGGGGATGGCGCCCTTGTCACCGATGATCTTGTGGAAGTAGGCATCCTGGTTGATCAGGCTGGTGCAGGTGGTCGCAAGCTGACCCGGGGACATGTCCTGGGCCTTGATCTTCAGGCCGTCGTTGCAGACCTTCTGGATCGGCAGGATGACCGGCATGAGGCGGGTGTTCAGGTCGCAGATGCCGAAGTCCGCGCAGTGGCCCTTGTCGAACTTGCGCGTCGCCCAGCCCAGGTTCATGGTGATCGGGGCGGTCGGGCCGACGTTCGGGTAGCGGTTGATCAGGTCCTTCATGATCGGTCGCAGCTGGGTCTTCAGCTCCGGCACGTCCAGCGCGTAACCGAGGTAGCGGCCGATGTTGCTGACGATGTCGAAGCGGTTCAGCAGCGAGTCGTTGCGGGTGATGAAGCCGGACCAGGAGTTCAGGATGCTGGGGTCGGCCTTGAGGGCGGCCTTCCAGCCCTTGCTGTCGTTGGCGGCCGCGAAGCCGTCCTTGAGGACCCAGTCGAACTCGGCGACGGTGGCCGTCATCCGCTCGGGCCAGGTGCCGGTGTAGTTGTCGAGCAGCCACTTGAAGTAGCCGGCGTAGCGGCCGAGGGTGTCGGTCTGGCCGATCACCTTGACGACCTCGACCATGAGGTCGCCGTTGGCGGCGGTGGCGTCCTTGCTGTGGTTGTTGGCGAAGAACGCGTCCAGCCCGCCGCGGGTGGCGGCGGCCAGCGTCGGGCCGTAGCTGCCGATGGCGTTCGGGTTGGTCTCGTGCAGGTAGTAGCCCGCCCGCAGGAAGAGCACCAGCTGGCCGACGGCCGTGCTGTTGTCGCCCGGGTAGGCCGGGGCGGCGTCGCGCAGCGCGTTGGCGACGGTCACCATGTTGGCCTCGCGGAAGGCGGAGCCCGAGGCGTTGACGTCGATGTTGAACAGCGGCCAGGTGCACTCGACCCGCGGCAGGGCCTTGAGCTGCTGGACCAGGGCGCTGCCCGAGGCGTTGAGCACCCCGGACAGGTCGGGACAGGGGTCCGCGGCGGCGGCCGAGAAGCCCTTGGCGGCCTTGACCGGAGCGGTGACCGGAGCGGCCGGCGGGGTGTGCGCCGTGGTGCTGTCCTGGGCGGAGATCTTGTAGGCGCTGGTGCTCTTGGCATCGGGCGACTTGGGGACCGGGATCGACCGCGGGGTGGAGGTCGCGGCCTTGGTGCCGGTCGGGGTGGCGGCGCCGGCCGGGGCGGCCTGGGAGGCCTGCGGGGCCAACAGTCCGAGGGCGATGAAGAAGGCCGCGCCGAGCGCAGGGAGCTTGCGCGCGTTGGCCGTGTTTATCCGGGAGGGACGCATCTGTGGGGGCCTCCGGGGCCGTTCGGGGCCGCGATTTGGGGGGCGCGGCCACTCGATGTGTGACATGTAAAATGGCACACACCGCCAGCCGCCGGGAAGGCCCGGGCGTCGAATAATCGTTCGCCGCAACCGAAACGTTGTCAGGGGGCCCCGTGGTGGGGCATTTGTCCTGGTAGGGCTCAGGCGGCCGGTGCGGCAGGGCGTGCGGCGGCGGCCCGCGGGGTGAGCGCCGCGGCCTCCAGCGGGGCCGAGGGGTCGACCGAGAGGTCCGCCGGCGCCGGCTCGGCGCCGGCCCGGACCAGCAGGTCGCCGACGGCCGCGACCATCGCCCCGTTGTCGGTGCACAGCCGCAGCGGCGGCACCCGCAGCGCGATCCCGGCCGAGGCGCAGCGCCGCTCGGCCAGCTCCCGCACCCGCGAGTTGGCGGCCACCCCGCCGACCACCACCAGCGTGCCGATCCCGTGGTCCAGGCAGGCCCTGACGGCCTTGCGGGTCAGTACGTCGGCGATCGCCTCCTGGAGTGCGGCGGCCGCGTCCGGGACGTTCGGCTCGGTGCCGGCGGCCCGCTGTCCCTCCACCCAGCGGGCGGCGGCGGTCTTCAGGCCGGAGAAGGAGAAGGCGTAGGGCGGGTCGTTCGGTCCGCTCAGGGGGCGCGGGAGGCGCACCGCGCGCCGGTCGCCGTCCCGGGCCGCCCGGTCGATCGCCGGACCGCCCGGGTAGGGCAGGTGCAGGATCCGGGCGACCTTGTCGAAGCACTCGCCGGCCGCGTCGTCCAGGGTGTCCCCGAGGTGGACGACGGGGTCGCGGGCCAGGTCGCGCACCAGCAGCAGCGAGGTGTGCCCGCCGGAGACGATGAGCACGATGCACGGGTCCGGCAGCGGACCGCCGTCGAGCGTCGCGGCGGCCACGTGCCCGGCGAGGTGGTGCACCCCGTACAGCGGGACGCCGAGCGAGAAGGAGTACGCCTTGGCGGCCGCCACCCCGATCTGCAGCGCCCCGGCCAGGCCCGGACCGGTCGTCACCGCCACCGCGCCGATGTCGGCCAGGGTGAGCCCGGCCCGCCGCAGGGCCTCGTCGACCACCGGCGCCATCGCCTGGAGGTGCGCGCGGGCGGCGATCTCGGGGACCACGCCGCCGTAGCGGGCGTGCTCGTCCATCGAGGACGCCACCGCCTGGCCGAGCAGCACGCCGTCGCGCACCAGCCCCGCGCCGGTCTCGTCGCAGGACGACTCGATGCCCAGCACCACCGGCGATCCGGCCACAGTGTCCACCCTTATTGCTTGCGTCTACTACCTGCAACTATTGTGCAACAAGGATCCGCGGTGAAGATCTCCGGGGTGGGAGGAATACGCAGGAGCCGGTGCTTAGTTTCTGCAACTGATACGCAATAGTGTTGACCCGGCACGATCGTCACCGTTGAACTCGCCGAAAGGGCCCGTCTCCTGATGAGCACCTACTCGCTTCCCGACCTCCCGTACGACTACTCCGCGCTGGAGCGCGCGATGTCCGCGGAGATCCTGGAGCTGCACCACTCCAAGCACCACGCCGCGTACGTCAAGGGCGCCAACGACACCCTGGAGCAGCTCGCCGAGGCGCGGGACAAGGAGCAGTTCGGCGGCCTGGTCGGGCTGCAGAAGACCTTCGCCTTCCACCTGTCCGGCCACGTGCTGCACTCGCTGTTCTGGCAGAACCTCTCCCCGGAGGGCGGCGACCGCCCCGAGGGCGAGCTGGCCGACGCCATCACCGAGCACTTCGGCAGCTTCGACGCCTTCAAGAAGCAGCTGACCACCGCCACCACCGGCGTCCAGGGCTCGGGCTGGGGCATCCTCTCCTGGGAGCCGCTGGCCGGCCGCCTGATCGTCGAGCAGGTCTACGACCACCACGGCAACGTCGGCCAGGGCACCACCCCGCTGCTGGCCTTCGACGCCTGGGAGCACGCCTACTACCTGCAGTACCGCAACGTCCGCCCCGACTACGTCACCCGCCTGTGGGACGTCGTCAACTGGCAGGACGTCTCGGCCCGCTTCACGGCGGCGAAGAGCGCCTGACCCCTCCTTTCTGGGGTGAGTCGCCCAAAATCACCTGACCCAGGGCAGGGCAGGTAACGAAGGGCCCCCGAACGGTGCGAACCGTCCGGGGGCCCTTTCGTGCACGTCAGGCAGACCCCTTGCCATCGATCTCGTCCAGGAGCGTGACCTCGAACGATTCGAGGTACCGGCCGCGCTCCGCCAGGAACCGGCGGACATGGGGCTGCCGCTCGTGCTCCTCGAACGCCTCGCGGTCCGCGTACAGCTCGTAGAAGACCCGGACCCGCGGCTCGTCCGGCACGGCGTGATTGACGTAGACGAGAGTCCCGGGCTCCTTCGCGCGGATCCCTTCGAGTGCTTCCCGTGCCAGTTCGTCGAAGGCGTGAGCGGCTGTCGCATCACGGGCCACGAACCGTACAACGAGGCCGAATCCCATGCTCCTCCCCTTCCTCGATCGCTCAGCGCCGGGCCCCGGCGGGCCAGAGCACCTGGACGGGAACGCCCAGCCGCCGCGCGTGGGCGACCACGTCCGCAGTCCCGCCGAAGCCCCGGGCGGGCAGGCCGTCCCAGACGGCGATCAGCCGGTCGACCTGGCCGACGAGCAGCTCGCTCCCGGCCATGTGGGCTGCCTCGTCGGACTCCGCCCGGCCGGTGCGGTGCTGCTCGGAGGCGTCCCGGAGGAGACGGTCGTAGACCGGGTGGTGCCACTCCGGCAGGCCCTCGCGGTACCGCTCGGCGGGGACGACCACTTCGAGCCGGGCACCCCGGTCGAGCGCGAGCTCGGCGATCCACGCGTCCGGCCCGTCCGCGATGCAGGACACGACGGTGAGTTCGGACGTGTCTTCGCCCGCCAGTGAGTCGGCCAGCAACTGTCGGACCTTCCGCTCCAGCTCGGCGTCCAACCCCCGGTGCCCCGTGATCCCGATCCGCATCGTGCTCCTTCCTAGAGGTGGACGCCGTGCAGCCGCTCGTCGAATTCACGGACGGCCTTGGACGGCGAGGACGTGCTGAACGATCTCCGCAGGGAACGGCCTCTTTCGACGATCCGTCCCGAGCGGTACTGGAGACCGATCTCCAGGGCTTGGCCGCCGAGCGCGAACGCCGCCTCGACCTGCCCCGCGGCCAGGTGGCCCGCCGCCACATCCATGAACAGCAACGCCCGCTGTTTCGCGTGACCGGTGGCGGCCGGGGAGTGGACGCCCTCGGACGTCCATGCGGAGAGCCCCAACTTGGCGCCACAGTTGACGCGGACCGCGGCGATCTTGGATTCGTCGAAGGTGAACACCCAGGGCCAGGGCGGTCGTTCCCCGTCCGAGCTGCCTTCGATCACTGCCCGGCTCCGCGTCAACGCGCGATCGGCGCTGCGCCGATCGCCCGCAGCGGCATGTCCCAGGGCCTCGACCGACGAGAGCCAGGCGTCGGCGATCGGCGGAGAGTCCGGTTCGAGGCACCTTCGAGCGCTTCGTGCAAGGCTCAGCGCTTGGACGGCGTTGCCGGAGTGCGCTTCGAACTGGGCGAGACTTCCTGACTGGTAGGCCGTGAGGAGTGGGTTCGAACTCGACCGGGCCGCCTTGATCGCGGCCCCGTAGAACGAACGCGCCGAGCCGTGGTCGCCCATGTCCCAGGCCAGCCAGGCCGCCAGGCTCGCGGCCTCGCTCGCGACACCGGCGAGTCCGATCCGTGCGGCTTCGGTCGGCGCTGTGCGCATGAGTCCCTGAATCAGCCGCAGATGCGCGTGCACGGCCTCGGCCAGCTCGCGGGAGGGCGTCGATCCGTCCAGCCTCCGGTACGAGGTTGTGGCGAGCCGGAGCGCCGACGCCTGCGGCTCGGTCTCGTCCATGACGTGGTCGACGACGGCGAGAACGGGCACGGTGACGGCGATCGACGCCGCCGCGCCCAGGAACTGACGCCTTTTCACGTTCTCGCCTCCCTTCGTCGTCCGCGTCGGCGGGCCGGCCAGGCCCAGCACGGCCGGCGGGATCTCCAGATGTCGTGAGATCCGCAGCAGGACGTCCATGGCGTACGGTCCGCTGCCGCGCTTCTCCAGCCGGGAGACGGCCGACTGCGACAGTCCGCACGCCGTACCCAACTGCAGTTGGGTCAGCCGCCGGTGGATTCGGGCCAGTTCGACGACCTTGCCGTAGTTCCCGGTCCGGGACGCTTCCCGGACCACGACCGAGTTCCAGTTCACCAGCCCACCCAAAGCTACGGGCCCACCCGGGGCCGGTGACGCGCTCCGATGCGGCGCCCGCATACGCGTATGCGGGCGCCGCATCATCGATCGTCCCACACACGTGACCAGTTGTTGACTGTCGGTGACAGGTCGCTCTGTTCGACGCGCGGCCTCGCACCGGCAGCAATCCTGCCCCGTCGACGTGGAGGCGTTCATGGTGGTCAGCCCGCTCAGCAGTGCCCGGTTCCCGGTTCCGCTGGAATGGGGGGCGCCGCCGGCACCGGAGGCGGTGCCGGCGGCGCGGTGGCTGGTGGGGGCGATCGTGCGGGAATGGGGTGTGCCGCTCGCGGACGACGCCCTCAGGGACCTGGAGCTGTGTGCCAGTGAGGTGATCGCCAATGCGCTGTTGCACACCGGGGACCGCTGCGTCGTAACGGTGTTGCGGCGGCTGGGGCGCCTGAGAGTTGAGGTGACCGACCGGTGCCCCGCGCTCCCGAGGCGGGAGCGCGGGGCCGAAGCGACCAGTGGGCGCGGGCTGTTGCTGGTGGAAGCCCTGGCCGTTGCGTGGGGCTGGTACCCCGAAGGCCCGGGGAAGGTGGTCTGGTTCGAGGTCTCCGAGCAGCACGAAGCGCCGTGCCCCACGCATGGGTGGGGCACGGCGCTCGGCCTCGTGTTCAGCTCGCCGGTGGCGTGCTGAAGGCGTCCAGGATTCTGTCCGCCGCCAGCGTGGCGGTCATCGTGCCTTCGCGCACCCGGCGCTCCAGCTCCGGGACCAGGCGGCCCACCTCGGGGTGGGAGTGGAGTCGGGCGAGCAGCTGGTCGTGGACCATCGCCCAGGTCCACTCGACCTGCTGGTCGCGGCGCTTGGCGGCCAGCGCGCCGGTCGCGTCCAGCACCTTGCGGTGCTGCTGGAGGCGCTCCCAGAGCACGTCCAGGCCGCCGCCGTCGCGGCCCGAGCAGGTGAGCACGGGCGGCGTCCACGGCGCGTCGGGGGCCTGCAACAGCCTGAGCGCGCCAGCGAGTTCGCGGGCGGCGGCCTTGGCGTCGAGTTCGTGCGGGCCGTCGGCCTTGTTGACCGCGATGACGTCGGCGAGTTCCAGGACGCCCTTCTTGATGCCCTGCAACTGGTCGCCGGTGCGGGCCAGGGAGAGCAGCAGGAAGGAGTCGACCATGCCGGCCACGGTGGTCTCCGACTGGCCGACGCCGACCGTCTCGATCAGCACCACGTCGTAGCCCGCCGCCTCCATCACCAGCATCGACTCCCGGGTGGCCTTGGCCACCCCGCCGAGGGTGCCGGAGGTCGGGGACGGCCGGACGAAGGCGTTCGGGTCCACCGCCAGGCGTTCCATCCGGGTCTTGTCACCCAGGATCGAGCCGCCGGTCCGGCTGGAGGTCGGGTCGACGGCCAGCACCGCGACCTTGTGGCCCTGCGCGGTGAGCATGGTGCCGAAGGCGTCGATGAAGGTCGACTTGCCGACCCCGGGCACCCCCGTGATGCCCACCCGGACCGCCCCGCCGGAGTGCGGCAGCAGCCTCGTCAGCAGCTGCTGCGCCAGCGCGCGGTGGTCGGGCCGGGTGGACTCGACGAGGGTGATGGCCCGCGCGATGTACGCGCGCGAGCCCTCCCGTACACCCGTCGCGTAGCTGTCGAGGTCGATCGTCCGGGGCGGCATCCGACCCGGGCCTCAGATCTCGTGGCCGAGGTCGGCGGCGAGCGACTTGAGGAGGTCGTAGGCGGCCTCCGGGATCACCGTGCCGGGCGGGAAGACCGCCGCGGCGCCCGCCTCGTAGAGGGCGTCGAAGTCCTGCGGGGGGATCACCCCGCCGACCACGATGGTGATGTCCTCGCGTCCGGCGGCGGCGAGTTCGGCGCGCAGCGCGGGCACCAGGGTGAGGTGGCCGGCGGCGAGCGAGGAGACGCCGACGATGTGCACGTCCGCCTCGACGGCCTGCCGGGCGACCTCGGCCGGGGTCTGGAACAGCGGGCCGACGTCCACGGTGAAACCGAGGTCGGCGAAGGCGGTGGCGATCACCTTCTGGCCGCGGTCGTGGCCGTCCTGGCCCATCTTGGCGACCAGGATGCGCGGGCGGCGGCCCTCGGCCCGCTCGAACCGCTCGACCAGTTCCCGGGTGCGCTGCAGGGGGGCGGAGGCGCCCGCTTCGTCTCGGTACACACCGGAGATGGTACGGATCTGGCCCGAGTGGCGGCCGTACACCTTCTCCAGGGCGTCGGAGATCTCGCCGACGGTGGCCTTGGCGCGGGCCGCGTTCACGGCCAGGTGCAGCAGGTTGCCGTCGAGCGAGCCGCCGCGCGAGGGCCCGGCCTCGGCGGCCCGGGTGAGCGCGTCCAGGGCGGCGCGGGTGGCGGTCTCGTCGCGCTCCGCGCGCAGCCGGCGCAGCTTCTCGATCTGGGCGGCGCGCACCGCGGAGTTGTCGACCTTGAGCACGTCGATCTGCTCGTCGCTCTCCACCCGGTACTTGTTGACGCCGATCACCGGCTGGCGGCCGGAGTCGATCCGCGCCTGGGTGCGGGCGGCGGCCTCCTCGACCCGCAGCTTGGGGATGCCGGCGTCGATCGCCTTGGCCATGCCGCCGGCCGCCTCGACCTCCTGGATGTGCTGCCAGGCGCGGTTCGCGAGGTCGTGGGTGAGCTTCTCGACGTAGGCCGAGCCCCCCCACGGGTCGATGACCCGGCAGGTGCCGGACTCCTGCTGCAGCAGCAGCTGGGTGTTGCGGGCGATCCGGGCGGAGAAGTCGGTCGGCAGCGCGAGCGCCTCGTCCAGCGCGTTGGTGTGCAGCGACTGGGTGTGGCCCTGGGTGGCGGCCATCGCCTCCACGCAGGTGCGGGCGACGTTGTTGAAGACGTCCTGGGCGGTGAGCGACCAGCCGGAGGTCTGCGAATGGGTGCGCAGCGACAGCGACTTGGCGTTCTTCGGGTCGAACTGCTTGACCAGCTTGGCCCAGAGCAGCCGGGCCGCGCGCAGCTTGGCGACCTCCATGAAGAAGTTCATGCCGATCGCCCAGAAGAACGACAGCCGGGGGGCGAACGCGTCCACGTCCAGGCCGACGTCCAGTCCGGCGCGCAGGTACTCGACGCCGTCGGCCAGGGTGTAGGCCAGCTCCAGGTCGGCGGTGGCCCCGGCCTCCTGGATGTGGTAGCCGGAGATGGAGATCGAGTTGTACCGGGGCATCTTCTGCGAGGTGTACGCGAAGATGTCGGAGATGATCCGCATCGAGGGCTGCGGCGGGTAGATGTAGGTGTTGCGGACCATGAACTCCTTGAGGATGTCGTTCTGGATGGTCCCGGCCAGCTTCTCCGGCGGCACCCCCTGCTCCTCGGCCGCCACGATGTACAGCGCCAGTACCGGCAGCACCGCGCCGTTCATGGTCATCGAGACGGACATCCGGTCCAGCGGGATGCCGTCGAACAGCTGGCGCATGTCGTAGATCGAGTCGATCGCCACGCCCGCCATGCCGACGTCGCCGGTGACCCGCGGGTGGTCGCTGTCGTAGCCGCGGTGGGTCGGCAGGTCGAAGGCGACCGACAGGCCCTTCTGGCCGGCCGCCAGGTTGCGGCGGTAGAAGGCGTTGGACTCCTCGGCGGTGGAGAAGCCGGCGTACTGCCGGACCGTCCACGGCTGGTTGACGTACATCGTCGGGTACGGGCCGCGCAGGTACGGGGCGATGCCCGGGTAGGTGCCCAGGAAGTCCAGGCCGGCGAGGTCCTCGGCGGTGTACAGCGGCTTGACGCCAATGCCCTCGGGGGTGTCCCAGAGCTGCTCGTCGACGTCCTTGCCGGTGGCCTGCCGCCAGGCGGCGCGCCACTGGCCCTCGGTGGCGGTGGCCGTGGCGCTGCTGGTGGTGGCCGTGGCGTCCGGACGGTCGGCGGAGGCGCCGTCGGCGTCCGGGTCGAGCCCGATCGCGGTGAAGTCGGGGATCATCGGGCCACTCCGATCTCGTCGAGCAGGGAGGTGAGGACGGCGACGGCGTCGCCGCCGGCGAAGACGAAGCCGTCCACGTCCGCGGGCGGGTTCTCGCCCGGGCGGCCGGCCAGCAGGACGCGTCGCGCGCCGGCCGCCTTGAGCGCGCCGGCCACCGCCTCGGCGTGCTCGCCGTACAGGGCGTCGCTGGAGCAGAGGCAGGCCACCGCGGCGCCGCTCGCGGCGAACGCCTCGGCGAAGGCCGCCGGGTCGGTGCCCTCGTGCGCGGTGGTGGCGATGCCGCCGGCCTGGAACAGGTTGGCGGCGAAGGTGGTGCGCGCGGTGTGCGCGGAGGCGGTGCCGATCGACGCCAGGAACAGCGCCGGGCGCCCGCCGGTGGCCGCGAGGTGTGCGTCCGAGCGGTCGCGCAGTGCCTCGTAGGCCTCGGCGCGCCGCACCGTCGGCAGTCCGCCGCCGGGGCCGGCCGGGGCCGGCTCGCGGACGAGCGCCTGCTCGCCGAGGTTGGGGAACTCGCTGACGCCGGTGACCGGTTCGCGCCGCTTGGCGAGCCGGACCGAGCGCTCGGCCCAGGTGGCGGCGATCCGCTCCTCGACCAGGCCGGACTCCAGGGCGGCGCGCTGGCCGCCGGCCCGCTCGATCTCCTGGAACCACGCCCAGGCGGCGTGGGCGAGTTCGTCGGTCAGCCGTTCCACGTACCAGGAGCCGCCGGCCGGGTCGACGACCCGGGCCAGGTGCGACTCCTCCAGCAGGATCGCCTGGGTGTTGCGGGCGATCCGGCGGGCGAAGGCGTCCGGCAGGCCGACGGCGGTGTCGAACGGCAGCACGGTCACCGCGTCGGCCCCGCCGACACCTGCGGCCAGGCAGGCGATGGTGGTGCGCAGCATGTTCACCCACGGGTCGCGGGCGGTCATCATCACGTCGGAGGTGACGGCGTGCTGGCGCTGCGCCGAGGCGGCCGGGGTGGCGCCGGAGGCCTCGGCCACCCGGGCCCAGAGCCGGCGCGCGGCGCGGAGCTTGGCGATCGTCAGGAACTGGTCGGCGTCCGCCGCGTAGCGGAACTCCAGCTGGCCGAGCGCGGCGTCCACGGAGAGGCCGGCGGTGGTGAGCGCGCGCAGGTAGGCGACGCCGGTGGCGACCGAGGCGCCCAGCTCCTGGGCGGGCGAGGCGCCGGCCCCGTGGTACGGCAGGGCGTCGACGGCCAGCGCACGCACGCCGGGGAAGCCCTCGGCGCAGCGGGTGGCGAGCGCGGCGGCCTCGGCGAGCAGGGCGTCGGTGCGCGCGGCGTCGCCGGTGCGGGCCTGGAGGCCGAGCGGGTCGGCGCCCAGGGTGGCGACGGCGGAGCCGGGGGAGACCTCGCGCTCGCGGTACAGCGCGAACAGCTGCTCGGCGGCGGCGGGGAACTCGGCACCCGCGTCGAGGACCACGCCGGCCAGGTCGAGGTAGACACCGGTGAGCGCCTCGCCCAGCGCGGTGACCGGCAGGCCCGCGCCGCCGAGCTCCAGCCAGAGCGAACCGCCGCCGTGCTCCAGGTCGGCCAGTGCGGCCTGGTTGGTGCGGCGCGGATCGGGGTCGCTGTGCCGCTGGCGGACGTCCCAGCCCGAGACCGAGGCGCCCTGCGGCCGGGCGCCGCGCACGAACGGCGGGAAGCCGGGGAGGCCGGGGTCGGCCGGGGCGTCCTCGGCGGTGTACAGCGGGCGGGCGCGCAGCCCGTCCTGGAGCGCGGTACCGAGCGCGTGCTCGGCCGCGGCGCCGTCCTCGGGCTGCGCCCCCGCCTTGCGGAGCACACCCTCGACGAGGGTCTGCCACTGCTCGCGGTGGGCGGCCGGGAACTCGGCGGCCAGGGGAAGCCCTTCGGGCGGGACCGTCATGCCCCGCAGGTTAGCGCCCGTGCGCGGGGGCGCAGGAGAGGCGAAGGGTGTGACCTTGCCCTCTCTGTGCACTCTGTTGCACTACCGGTGCCACCAGGGGGTTGTGAGGGGGTGCGCGAGGGCGCTCGTGAGGGGGTTGTGAGGGGGTGCGGGCCCGGCCGGGGCGGGCGGACCCGGTGGCTGTCCGCAGGCGGCTTGCGCAAGCCCGGCGGTTATCTACTAAATTGCTTAGGAGAACGCGGGTGGAGCGGGCGCGCACGCCCGGCGCACGCCGGCCTGCCCTTTCACCCGCCCGTGTTCACCCCGTCCGCTCCATTCGCTCTGTTCAGTCCATTCACCCCGTTCGGTCCTTCCGGCCCGGACTTCGCCCCTTCTCGCCGCCAGGAGACCGCACACCATGGGAAAACGCCGCAAGCCCAGCCCGCCCGGCCGGGCCCGTCTGGCGGTCCTCACCACCGCGATGGCCGGCGGCGTCGTCCTCACCGCGGGACCGGCCCAGGCCGAGCCGGCGCCGGGCCTCGCCACCGTGAAGGAGGAGGTCGACCGGCTCAACGAGGAGGCCGAGCAGTCGATCGAGCGCTACAACGGCTTCCAGGAGAAGCAGCAGAAGCTCCAGGGCGAGGCGAGCCGGATCCAGGAGAAGGTGGCCCGGGGCCAGGACGCGATGAACGAACTGCGCACCCAGCTCGGCGCCGTCGCGGCCGACCAGTACCGCAACGGCGGCATCGACCCGTCCGTCCAGCTGATGCTCGACTCCGACCCCGGCGCCTACCTGGCCCGGGCCGCCGCCCAGAACCAGGTCGTCGACTCGCAGGCGGCCCTGCTGCGCCAGGCCCTGGCCGAGCAGCGCCGGCTCGACCAGGACCGCGCCGAGGCGACCGCCACCCTCGCCCAGCTCGACCAGGCGGCCACCGCGCTCGCGGGCGAGAAGAAGGCGGTCCAGGACAAGCTGGCCAAGGCCCAGGCGCTGCTCAACAAGTTGAGCGCCGCCGACCGGGCCAAGGTCAACGCCCAGGAGCCCGCCGCCACCCGCGCCTCCCGCTCCGCCGCCGAGCGGCCCGCCTTCACCGGCCCCGTCTCCGGACGGGCCGCCGCCGTGGTCCAGTTCGCCTACTCCGAGCTCGGCAAGCCGTACGTCTGGGGCGCCACCGGCCCGTCCGGCTACGACTGCTCCGGCCTCACCGGCGCCGCCTACCGCGCGGCCGGGGTCCAGCTGCCGCGCGTCTCCCAGGCCCAGTGGAACGCCGGCGCCCGCATCGCCCGCGCCGACCTCCAGCCGGGCGACCTGGTCTTCTTCTACGGCGACCTGCACCACGTCGGCCTCTACATCGGCGACGGCAGGATGATCCACGCTCCGCGCACGGGGAAGAACGTGGAGGTCCTCCCGATCTCCGCCATGCCCTACGTCGGCGCCGTCCGGCCCTGAGGCACGGCCGCACCCCTGGCGCCGGTGCCACCCCCGGCGCGCTACGGGTGCGGGGCGCAGGCCAGCAGATAGGGGAGGAGCGGGGCGGCGAGGGCGGCCAGCCGGTAGGCGGGGGCCGGGGGCGCGGGGGTCCGGGCGAGGCGCCGTACCCGGGCGAGCACGCCGGTGGACGCGGCGGCGATGCCGGCCGGTCCCGCCCCGCTCCCGGCGGTGGCCAGGGCGTAGAGCGCGCCCGCGAGTTCACCGGGGGTCACCCGGGCGAGCGCGGCGTCGTCGGCCGCCATCTCCAGCAGCAGCGCCACCTCGGTCCGCCCGAGCCGGGCCAGCGGGAGCCGGCCGAGGAGGAGCGCGAAGGTGTCGGCGGCGAGCAGGACCAGGTGGTGGCGTCCGTGCAGGTGCCCGTGCTCGTGGGCGACGGCGGCGGCGAGGCCGCGCTCGTCCAGCAGGTCGACGGCGCCCCGGGTGGCCACCACCCGGGCCCGGCGGCCGGGCAGGCAGTAGACGGCGGGCCGGGGGTCCTCCAGGACGAGCAGCCGGCGCCCCCGGTCCCGGGTGGCCACCAGGTCGAGCGTCTCCCGGTGCCGCCGCCGGGCCAGGGCGGCCCGCGCGGCGAGCACGGCGGTGACCGCCGCGACCGCGCCGGCGGCCGCGACCGGGGCCCACCAGTCGTGGGCGTGCGGCGCGACGGCCGGCTCCAGGTGCGGGAGCAGGCCGACGAGCCCGGCCGGTTCGTGTCCGAGCGGCGCCACCAGGTGGTGGGCGGCCAGCAGCAGTCCGGTGCCGAAGGAGGCCATCAGCGCGAGCCAGACGGCGGCGCCGAGGGCCGGCCGGGACTGGAGGCGCGGCGAGCCGGCCAGCCGCCTCGGGAGCAGGACGCCGACCAGGAGCAGGTGGAGCGCCAGCAGGGCCAGGGTCACCGGTCGTCGCCCCGCGCCTCGCCCCGCGCCTCGACCTGTGCCAGGGCGGCGCGCAGGGCCGTCGCCTCGTCGCCGCTGATCCGGTCGACGAAGTGCAGCAGGGCCCCGGCGCGGTCCGGGCTGGTCTCCAGCGCCTGGTGCATCAGCTGCGCGGTGTACGACTCCCGGGTGCAGGTCGGCTCGTAGACCCAGGCCCGGCCGACCTTGGTCCGCCGCAGCCACTCCTTGGTGTGCAGGATGTCGGCGACGGTGTTGACGGTGGTGTAGGCGACGGGGCGCTGCCGCTGCAGGTCGTCGACGATCTCGCGCACGGTGGCCGGCCGGTCCCAGGACCAGAGCCGGTCCATGATCTCGGCCTCCAGATCGCCCAGTCCGCGCAGCACCCGTCCGCTCCTCCGCCGTCCCGCCCCCGGGTCTCCTGTTCCTGTGCCCGGCGCCCGCCCATCGTACGGCCGCGCCCCGCCGCGAGGGCGGGGCCCCGGGCCCGGCGTCAGCGGCGCATCCGGCGGAGCAGGTCGGTGGCCGCCGCGGGCCAGTGCGGGTGCTCGAAGCCGAACCCGGCCGCCAGCAGCCGGCCCGGGGCCACCGCCCGGCTCTTCAGCAGCAGTTCGGTGTCCGAGCGGAGCGCGAACGCGCCCAGTTCGGCCATCCACCGGGTGGCCGGGAGCCCCACCGGGATGCCCTTGGCCCGCCGGATCGTGCGCATGAACACCCGCTGCGGCACCGGCGTCGGCGCGGCGAGGTTGACCGGTCCGGCGATGTCCTCCCGGTCGAGCAGGAAGCGGACCGAGCGGACCAGGTCCCGGTCGTGGATCCACGACAGGTACTGGGCGCCGCCGTCGACCGACCCGCCCAGGCCGGTCCTGGCCAGCCGCAGCAACTGGTCGAAGGCACCGCCCGCCTCCGGGCTCATCACCATGGCGCAGCGCAGCGCGACCCGCCGGGTGTGCGGGGTGGCCGCGTCGGTCTGCTCGCGCTCCCAGGCGCGGGCGATCCGCACGCTGCGCTCCCAGTACGCGGGGACGCCGGGCTCCTGGCCGCCGATGACGCCGGTGTCCTCGTCGTGCGGGGCGCCGTAGGTGTGGGAGTAGATGGTGGCGGTGCTCATCTGCAGCCAGACCCGGGGCGGGCGCCGGGCGCCCGCGATCGCACGGCCGACGGCCCGGGTGGAGTGCACCCGGGAGTCCATCATGTCGCGCAGGTTCTCCTCGGTGTAGCGGCAGTCGACGCTGCGCCCGGCGAGGTTGACGACGGCGTCGGCGCCGTCGATCGCGGCGGTCCAGCGGCCCAGCGAGCGGCCGTCCCAGAAGATCTCCTGGTCACGGCTGGGCCGGCGGGTCAGCACCACGACCTCGTGGCCGTCCTCGCTGAGCGCCCGGTCCAGGATGCGCCCGATCTGGCCGGTCCCGCCCGGTATGACGATCCTCATCGTTGCTCCCCCTCGAAACGATTGGTCGTGCGCACCCTAGCGGTCGACCTGAACGTGTTCAAAATGCCGGTGTCGCCAGCAGATGGCCGGAAATGTGTCCGAATCCGTGGAACCACCACCGCCGCTCACCCGACTGGTGGTCCGGATCCGATCGTCTGCTCGCCCAAGCTCGCTCAAGCTCGTTCAAGGAGTGCTCGCGCATGTGCGGAATCACCGGCTGGGTGTCCTTCCACCAGGACGTCCGCCACAGTGCCCCCGTCATCGAGGCGATGACCGCCACCATGACCCTGCGCGGCCCCGACGCCGGCGGCGTCTGGCTCGGCCGCCACGCCGCCCTCGGCCACCGCCGCCTCGCCGTCATCGACATCGACGGCGGCGCCCAGCCGATGCCCGACCGCCGGGACGAGCCCGGCGTCGTCCTCACCTACAGCGGCGAGGTCTACAACCACCACCAGCTGCGCGCCGAACTCCGCGCCAAGGGCCACCGCTTCGAGACCCGCAGCGACACCGAGGTGGTGCTCCGCGCCTACCAGGAGTGGGGCGACGCCCTCGTCGAGCGGCTGGAGGGCATGTACGCCTTCGCCGTCTGGGACGAGCGCGAGCAGCGCCTGCTGCTGGTCCGCGACCGGCTCGGCGTCAAGCCGCTGTTCTGGGCCGAGATCGACGGCGGCGTCGCCTTCGGCTCCGAGCCCAAGGCGCTCTTCGCCCACCCGGAGATCACCCCCACGGTGGACGCCGACGGCCTGCGCGAGGCCTACAGCCTGCTCTTCAACACCGGGCCGACGGTCTGGGCCGGCGTCCGCGAGGTCCACCCCGGCGCCCTGCTCGTCCTGGACCGCAACGGCGTCCGCGAGACCCGCTACTGGGAGCTCACCGCCCGCCCCCACACCGACGACCTGGACGCCACCAAGGAGCGGATCGGCGAGCTCGTCAACCGCGCCGCCCGCGCCCAGCTGGAGGCCGACGTCCCGCTCTGCAGCCTGCTCTCCGGCGGCCTGGACTCGACCATCGTCACCGCCCTGGTCGCCGACGAACTGCGCCTCCAGGAGGGCCCGGAGGCCAAGCTGCGCTCCTACGCCGTCGACTACAGCGACCAGGCCGAGCAGTTCACCGGCGACGTGCTGCGCACCGGCCACGACACCCCGTTCGCCGCCGAGGCCGGCGCGTTCATCGGCAGCGACCACTCCACCGTGGTGCTCGACCCGCGCACCCTGCTGGACCTCGAGCACCGCCGCGCCGTCGTCGTCTCCCGGGACTCGCCGATCGGCGTCGGCGACATGGACACCTCGCTCTACCTGCTGTTCGGCGAGATCCGCAAGCACTCCACGGTCGCGCTCTCCGGCGAGGCGGCCGACGAGGTGTTCGGCGGCTACCCGTGGTTCCACAACCCCAAGGCGCTCGCCGCGCAGACCTTCCCCTGGCTGCTGGTCACCGGGGACGAGGCGGCCATGCCGATCAACCCGGACCTCGCCGCCCACCTGCGGATCGCCGAGTTCCGCGACGACACCTACCGCAGCGCGCTGGCCGCCGTCCCGCACGCGGACGGCGAGAGCCCCGAGGAGCACCGCCAGCGCGAGATGCAGCACCTGTCGATGACCCGCTGGCTGCGCCAGCTGCTGCACCGCAAGGACCGCCTCTCGATGGCCCAGGGCCTGGAGGTGCGGGTGCCGTACTGCGACCACCGGCTGGTCGAGTACGCGTTCAACACCCCCTGGGCGATGAAGAGCTACGACGGCCGGGAGAAGAGCCTGCTGCGCGCGGCCGGCCAGGGCATCGCCCCGGACTCGGTGCTCTGGCGGCCCAAGAACCACTACCCGGCGACCCACCACGCCGACTACAACGGCGGGCTGCAGCGGCTCGCCCGCGAGGCGCTGGACGCGCCGCACGTGCGCGACATCGCCGACGAGACGGTGATCAAGGCCAGCCTGGACACCCCGGCCGACCAGCTGGAGTGGGGCCACCGGCTCCGGCTGGAGCGGGTCGTCGACCTCGCGCTCTGGCTGGACCACCACCGCCCGGCGCTCGCCGTCTGACGGACGGTCCGCCCGGTGGGGCCCGGCACGCGCGTGCCGGGCCCCACCGGCGCGTCCCGGCTAGGCTGCCGGGAGGCGAGGCGAGCGGCAGGAGGGCCAGGATGCACGACCCCCGGCACGGGCCACTGGTGACGATGCTGCTGCTGCTCACCGTGGTCACCGGGCTGGTCGACGCCGTCAGCTACCTCGCCCTCGGGCACGTCTTCGTCGCCAATATGACCGGCAATGTGATCTTCCTCGGCTTCGCCCTGGCCGGCGCGCCCGGCCTCTCCGCGCGGGCCTCGCTGGCCGCCCTCGCCGCCTTCCTGGCCGGCGCGCTCGCGGGCGGCCACCTCGCCCGGCGCCGCCCCGCCCACCGCGGGCGGCTGCTGGTCCTCACCGTGGCGGTCCAGTCGGCGCTGTTCGCCGGCTGCGCCCTCCTCAGCGCGTTCCTCGGCCACACCGCCGAACCGGTCCGCTACACCCTGATCTGCGTGCTGGGCGGCGCGATGGGACTGCAGAACGCGGTGGTCCGCGCGCTCAAGGTTCCCGACCTGACCACCACCGTGCTGACGATGACCCTCACCGCCCTGGCCGCCGAGCGGGCCGGCCCCCGCCGCCTGGCCTCGGCCGCCTGGATGTTCGCGGGCGCCCTGCTCGGCGCGGTGCTCGTCCTGCACGCCGCCGTCCCGGTCGCCCTCGCCGCCGCCCTCGCCCTCCTGCTCACCGTCGCCGCCCTCACCCACCACGCCTCCGGCCACCCCGCCGCGCCCTGGACCCGTCCCGACCCCGGCCGCTGACCGGCCGGCTCTCCCGGGATGCCCGGCCGGACTCAGGGGCGGGTCGCGAGGAAGGCGTCGAACTCGGCGCCGTACCAGCGGGTGGTGCGGCCCTGCGGGACCATGCCGAGGCGGCGGCAGACCGCGGCGGAGCGGTCGTTGCCGGGGCGGACCACGGCGTGGATCTCGGCGAGGCCGTCGGCGAAGCCCTTGGCGAGGGCTGCGCCGGCCGCCTCGGTGGCGAATCCGTGGCCCCAGGAGTCCGGGTGCAGGTGCCAGCCGACCTCGATCTCGCCGTTGCCGGTGCCGTCCTCGTCCGGCAGCGGGATCAGGATCACCGAGCCGACCACCACACCGGTGTCCTTGCGCTCCAGGGCCCAGATCCCGTAGCGGGGGTCGGCCGAGCGCTGCCGCCAGCGGTCGATCATGGCCGGTACCTCGGCGGGCGACTCCAGGACCCGAGGGGCGGCGCCCAGCCACCGGGCGACCTCCCAGCGCGCGTAGGTGTCGAACGCGCGCTCGGCGTCGGCGTGCTGCCAGAGGCGGGCGGTCAGCCGTTCGGTGCTGAACAAGGGCGTCTCCATCGGGTCTTCGAGGGTTCTCGGACGTCGTGTCAGTCGTCCTGCGGCTGGCTGGCGCGGCCGGACCAGCGGGGCTCCCAGTGGGCCCAGGAGCGTTCCCAGTCGCGGGCGGCCCGCCGGTCGAGGACGCGCAGCCGCAGGGTGAGCAGACCGCCGATCAGGGCGGCCAGGGTGGCGGTACCGGCCAGTCCGGTGCAGACCACCCCGACGGCCAGGCCGACCGCGGTGGCCGGGGGAGTGGCGGGCCGCCCGTCGTCGTCCACCCAGAGGGTGACGGTGGATCCGATGGCGGCGCTGCGCGGGGCCTCGACGGTGCCGGTGCGGGCCAGGCCGTCGGGGGAGGTCCAGGAGACCGAGGTGTCGACCCGCTTCTCGTAGCCGCCGCTCCACCGGCCGGCGCCGGTGTCCTCCGCACGGAGCCGGCCGAGCACGAGGGCCTCGGTGCGGTGCAGCCGGCCGCGTTCGGCCTCGGCGGTGCGCCCGGCGGCGCGGTGGCCGAGGACTGCGGCGGCGGCGATCCCGGCCAGGCCGAGCGCCAGGGCGAGGCCGGCGGCGAGCCAGGCGCGGCTGCGGGCGCGGTCGACCGGGCGGGCGAGGGGTTCGCGGGCCCGGACGGTGTGTCGGCGGCCGAGGGCGCGGCGCAGCGCGCGGCCGGCCCGCCGGGGCGGCGGCACGGTGCGGGCAGGGCGGGGTGTCCTGGACACGATGCGTGCTCCTCACGGCGGTCGGCGTGCGTGGGCCCCGTCGACTCCAATTTCCCCCGGCACCGCCCCCGGGCACAAGAGTCGGTCGGGCCGCCGGTGCGGGGGACTTCCGGTCCCGGGTCGGGTTCGGGGACCGGGACCTTCGTGCCGGGACGGGGACGTGCGCGCGGGGACCGGGACGTTCGCGCCGGGACGGGATGTTCGTGCCGGGACCGGGACGTTCGGCCCTCGGCGGGCCGGGGGTCGAGGGGGCAGGCTGGCACCGGCCGCGCCCTCCGTGCCGGGGGCGCGGTGGTCCGGCCCGCTGTGGGGGCTCGCCGGGCCGCCGTGCAGGGCGGGGGACGGGGTTCGGGGCCGTCCCCCGCTCGCGGCGTTCCTGGACCGGTCCTGGCCGGGCGTCAGCCGGTCGATGGCCGGTCGATGGCCGGTCGGCACGACGTTTTCCCAGCTCAGCGCCGTATTCTCGCGAGATATACACTCGGTGTATATCCCTGGTGTATGTTCCTCCCATGAGTGTTCCCCTCACCCTTCTCGGGCTGCTGGAGCGCGAGCCGAGCCACGGCTACGACCTCAAGCGCGACTACGACGCCTTCTTCGGGCGCGGCAAGCCCCTGCCGTACGGTCAGGTCTACTCCACGCTCGGCCGACTGGCCCGGGACGGCAAGGTCGTCGCCGGCGAGGCCGAGCCCGGCGACGGGCCCGAACGCAAGCGCTACGTCATCACCGAGGCCGGGGTGACCGAGTTCGAGCACTGGCTCGGCGAGCCAGTCGCCCCCGAACCCACCCTCCAGTCGGTGCTGTTCACCAAGGTCGTGCTCGCCCTGCTGCTCGGCCGCGACGCCGAGGCGTACCTCGACACCCAGCGCGCCGCCCACCTGCGCCGGATGCGCGAGCTCACCGAACTGCGCCGCACCGGCCCGCTGGTCGACGCCCTGCTCGCCGACCACGGCCTCTTCCACCTGGAGGCGGACCTCCGCTGGATCGACCTCACCACTGCCCGCCTGGACGCCCTCGCCGCGGAGGTACGCGCATGAGCCCCCTGATAGAAGCCCGCGACATCGAACTCGCCTTCGGCGAGACCCCCGCCCTGCGCGGCGCCAGCCTGGCCGCCGAGGCCGGGGAGGTGCTCGCCGTGATGGGCGCCAGCGGCTCCGGCAAGTCCACCCTGCTGCACTGCCTGGCCGGCATCCTCGTCCCCGACGCGGGCGAGGTGCACTTCGACGGACAGCGGATCGACCGGCTGGACGAGAACCGGCGCAGCGCGTTACGGCGGGACGCCTTCGGCTTCGTGTTCCAGTTCGGCCAGCTCGTCCCGGAACTGACGGCCGAGGAGAACATCGCCCTGCCGCTGCTGCTCGGCGGCGTCCGCCGGGCCGCCGCCCTCGCCGAGGCCCGGCCCTGGTTCGCCCGGCTCGGCCTCGACGGCCTCGGCGGCCGCCGCTCCGGCGAACTCTCCGGCGGCCAGGCCCAGCGGGTCGCGCTCGCCCGCGGCCTGGTCACCCGCCCCCGGGTGCTCTTCGCCGACGAGCCGACCGGCGCGCTGGACTCCCTCACCGGCGAGCAGGTCATGGAGCTGATGGTCGGCGCCGCCCGCGAACAGGGCACCACCGTCGTCCTGGTCACCCACGAACCCCGGGTCGCCGCCTACGCCGACCGCGAGGCCGTGGTCCGGGACGGCCGGGCCCGGACACTCTCCACCGGGTCCGCGCCGGTCGCGGCGGAGCGGGTCGCCCCGTGATCGCCTTCGCCCTGCGCCTCGCCGTCAGCGGCGGCCGCCAGGCCGCCGCCCGGCTGCTCACCATCACCGCCGCCACCGCCGTCGGCGTCGGCCTGCTGCTCTCCACACTCGCCGCCGTCAACGCCGTCGGAGCCACCAACGAACGCGTGCTCTGGGCCAACAGCGGCGCCAAGAGCCGCACCGAGAGCGCGGCCGTGGACCCGCTCTGGTGGCGCGACCACGGCCCCGAGTTCTACGACGGCAAGCGGCTGCTGTTCATCGAGGTCGCCGCCACCGGTCCCACCTCGCCGGTCCCGCCGGGCCTGACGAAGCTCCCCGCGGCGGGCGAGTACTACGCCTCGCCCGCCCTCGCGAAACTGATCCGCGAGACGCCGGCCGACCAACTGGCCGACCGCTTCCCGGGCCGGCTCGTCGGCGAGATCGGCAAGGCCGCGCTCACCTCCCCGGACTCCCTGGTCCTGGTCGGCGGCCAGGACCGGACGGCCCTCGCGGCCCGCCCCGACGCCCGACCGATCACCACCATCGCCGACCGGCTCCCGGCCTGCCACGCCGACTGCCCGGGCACCGGCGTCCGCGGGGACGCCATGACGCTCATCCTCTCGGTGGTCGCGGGCGCCCTGCTCTTCCCCGTGGTGATCTTCATCGGCACGGCCACCCGGCTCTCCGCCGCCACCCGCGAGCAGCGCTACGCCGCGATGCGCCTGGTCGGGGCGACACCCCGGCAGATCACCCTGATCGCGGCCGCCGAGTCCACCGTCGCCGCCGTGGCCGGCACCGTCCTCGGCTTCGGGCTCTTCCTGCTGCTGCGCCCGCTGGTCGCGGACGTCCCGTTCACCGGGGACCGCTTCTTCCAGGACGACCTTGTCCTCACCGTGCCGCAGGGGCTGGCGGTACTGGTCGGCGTCCCGGTGGCGGCGGCCGTCGCCGCCCGGCTCGCCCTGCGCCGGGTCACCGTCTCCCCGCTCGGCGTCAGCCGCCGCACCACGCCGAAGCCGCCGTCCGCCTGGCGGGCGGCGCCGCTGGTGGCCGGGCTCGCCGAACTCGCCTGGTTCGTCGGCCGCCGCCCGGACACCACCAACGGCCAGACCGCCGCCTATCTGACCGGCTTCCTGGTGGTCATGCTCGGCCTGGTGATCGCCGGCCCGTGGCTGACCATGGCCGTGGCCCGCCTGGTCGCCGCCCGGACGAGCCGCCCGGCGACCCTGATCGCCGTGCGCCGGCTCGCCGACGACCCCAAGGCCGGGTTCCGCTCGGTGGCCGGCCTGATCCTGGCCCTGTTCGTCACCACCGCCACGGTCGCCATCATCGGCACCATCGACACCAACCGCGGTGTGCTCAGCGGAGATCCGCAGACCCGGGTCGCGGTGGAGCACGGCGCCATGTCCGGCGAGCCGCCGATGACCGATGCTGTCCCGGACCGGGTCCTCGCGGACGTGCGGGCCGTGCCCGGCTTCCGGGGCCTCGCCGTCGCCCATGCCAACCCGGACGGCCTGGCCCGCGACCCCTCGGTGCCCAAGGACTTCCCCCCGCCCGTGCTGGCCCTCTGCTCCGACCTCGCGCAGGCCCCGGTGGTCGGCCACTGCGCCCCCGGTGCCGAGGTCGCGGCCGTCGAGCCGTTCGGCTTCCTGGACCTGGTGTCGCAGGAGGCCACCGAGTGGCCGACCGCGCCGATCACGGCGGAGGCCGCCGCCCGGCTGCCGGTGCAGTCCCTCTATGTGACGACGGACGGGGCGACGGTCACGAAGGAGCGCGTTCGCACGGTGCTCAGCCGGGCCTTCCCGGACTACCACGCCCGGATGGTCCAGGACTGGGGCTCCACCCAGCAGCAGGAGCTCGCCGGCTGGCGGCAGCTGGCCGACGTGGTGCTGCTCACCACCCTGCCGATCGCCGGCTGCAGCCTGGCGGTGAGCGTGGTCGCGGGTCTGTCCGACCGGCGCCGGCCGTTCGCGATGCTCCGGCTCACGGGGGCGCCGCTGCGGATGCTGCGGGCGGTGATCGGCCTGGAGAGCGCGCTGCCGCTGCTGGTGGTGGCGGCCCTCGCGATCGGGACGGGCTTCGCCGCGGCCGCGATGTTCCTCAAGTCGCAGATGGACTACGACCTGGTGTCGCCCGGCGGGGTGTTCTTCGGCCTGGTGCTGCTCGGGCTGGTGTCCTCGCTCGGGATCATCGCCTCCACGCTGCCGCTGCTGAAGCGGATCACCGGCCCGGAGGCGGCCCGCAACGGCTGACCTCCGGCCCGGTGCGACGCGTGGGCCCGGCCGGAGCCGCGTGAACCCGGCCGGACAAGCGCGAACCCGGCCGGACAAGCGCGAACCCCGCTCCCTCGAAACGGGGGAGCGGGGTTCGCGTGCGTGCGTCCCGGCCACTTTGCAAAGCCGCTCCGCACTTTGCAAAGTGGCGGGCGACTTTGCAAAGTGCGGGGAGTCACCCGGGCGGACCGGCGCCGGGTCAGTCCCGGACGGCGTACGCGTGCGTTCCCGGCCGGGGCGCGAAGCCCAGTTCCGCCCGCCAGGCGCCCAGCACCAGCCCGGACGGGTAGAACATCGGCTCCGGCAGCGCGTCCAGCGGCAGCCGCTCCCAGCCGCCGCAGGAGTGCGGCTCGGTGACCACCGCTTCCGCGAGGCTCGGCGGGGCGAGCACCGCGGCGGTGAGCCGGGGGCGGCCCAGCTCGTGGTCGAGCAGCAGCGCCAGCACCCGCATCTCCTCGGCGGGGAGCACGATGCCGGTCTCCTCCGCGAGCTCGCGCGCGGCCGTCCGCTCGAAGGACTCGCCGGGGTCGACCTTGCCGCCGGGCAGGCTCCAGGTCGGCGGCTCGCCGGCCGTGGTGCGGCGGCCGATCAGCACCCGGCCGTCCCCGGTGGGCACGATCACTCCGGCGCCGAGCAGCGGTGCGTGGGTCACGTCGGGGTTCCTCCGAACGGGCGACAGGGCGACGGTGCGGCAGGGGCGGTGGGTCCGGCAGGGGTGGTGGGTCCGGCAGGTGCGGCAGGACGCCGCGGTGACGCGACGCCCTGCCGGACGGCTACCAGGCGGAGCGGTCGAAGTCCTTCAGGAAGCACCCGAAGAGGTCCTCGCCCTGCTCGCCGCGCACGATCGGGTCGTAGACCCGGGCCGCGCCGTCGACCAGGTCGAGCGGGGCGTGGAAGCCCTCCTCGGCGAGGCGCATCTTGTCCGGGTGCGGGCGCTCGTCGGTGATCCAGCCGGTGTCGACGGCGGTCATCAGGATGCCGTCGGTCTCGAACATCTCCTGCGCGCTGGTACGGGTGAGCATGTTCAGCGCGGCCTTGGCCATGTTGGTGTGCGGGTGGCCGGCGCCCTTGTAGCCGCGCCGGAACACGCCCTCCATCGCCGAGACGTTGACCACGTACTTGCGGCGGGAGGCCGAGGCGGCCATCGCCGGGCGCAGCCGGCTGATCAGGATGAACGGCGCGGTGGAGTTGCAGAGCTGCACCTCCAGCAGCTCGACCGGGCCGACCTCGTTGACGGTCTGCACCCAGCTGTTGGTGTCCGCGAGGTCCGGGACCAGGCCGCCGGCGTCGATCGCCGTCCCGGCCTGGATCCGCTCCGGCGTCGCCGAACCGGTGACCAGGGCGAGCGAGGTGACGTCCTCGGCCGAGATCCGCTCGGCGCTGTCCGAGGCCTGGTGCGGCAGCGCGGGCAGGTCGACGCTGCCGCTGTTGAACCGGCCGATGGTGGTCGACTGCGGCAGCTCGCCGGCCGGCAGCGGCGCCGACTCGGCGGCGACCAGCTCCCGGTAGGACTCCGGCGGGCGGCGCACGGTCTGCGCGGCGTTGTTGATCAGGATGTCCAGCGGACCGTCCGCGGCGACCTCGTCGGCCAGCGCCATCACCTGGGCCGGGTCGCGCAGGTCGATGCCGACGATCTTCAGTCGGTGCAGCCACTCGGCGCTGTCCGGCATCGCGGTGAAGCGGCGGATCGCGTCGTTGGGGAAGCGGGTGGTGATGGTGGTGTGCGCGCCGTCGCGCAGCAGCATCAGCGCGATGTACATACCGATCTTGGCGCGGCCGCCGGTCAGCAGCGCGCGCTTGCCGGTCAGGTCGGCGCGGGCGTCGCGCCGGGCCCGGTTCTTGGTCGCACAGCCCTGGCAGAGGTTGTGGTAGAACGCGTCGACCTCGATGTAGCGCTGCTTGCAGATGTAGCAGGAGCGGGGGCGCTCCAGGATCCCGGCGATCTCCGTGGTGGTGACGGTGGTCAGGCCGAAGGCGCCGGCCGTCTCGTCGTCGATCCGGCTCGGGGCGCCGGTCGCGGTGCGCGCGGTGACCTCGCGGTCGTTGGCGGTCTTGCGGGCCCGGGTCTCCTGGCGGCGGCGCTGCTTGAGGGTGCGGAATATGCCGCCGACGGCCTGGCGGACGGTGATCGCGTCCGGGTGGTCGACGTGCAGCTCGTCCAGCTCGGCCAG
The DNA here is from genome assembly GCF_000718025.1 of Kitasatospora purpeofusca. Lineage (GTDB taxonomy): Bacteria > Actinomycetota > Actinomycetes > Streptomycetales > Streptomycetaceae > Kitasatospora > Kitasatospora purpeofusca. Next base: position 48,451 of record NZ_JODS01000023.1, on the reverse strand, counting down.
CACCTCCAGGCAGAGCCGGAGCCGCTCGGGGTCGAGGCCGGGGCCGTAGTCGATCTCCTCGATGTCCTCGTCGCCCCGCCGCTGCCCGCTGTCCACGCCCGCTGTTGCCGTCGATCCCGCCGCCATGCCTCTGCCGTTCCCGCTCGCCTCGCCGATCACGGCGTCCGCCGCGTCTACCGCGTGAATGCTACGGGAGCGGCCCCGGCCGGGGCGAAAGCCCGGGATTTGGAGGATCCTCCATATCTACGCGCGAAGCTTTGATCATGGCTTGTACGCAGCCCCAGCAAACGGCGGCCAGCTGGCGTTTGTCCTACCGGTACCGGAGAATCGAACGTTGGGTGCAGGGGCGCCCGAGTGCGCCCTGCGGCCGTGCCGCACCCGCACCCGAGGTGTAATTTCTCCCAGCCAGAGAGCCCCGTTTCATGCGCTTCCTGAACGACCTCATGCCCTCGTACGACCTTACGTACGACGACGTATTCATGGTCCCCAGCCGATCCGCCGTGGGCTCCCGCCAGGCTGTCGACCTGTCCTCCAACGACGGCACCGGCACCACCATCCCGCTGGTCGTGGCCAACATGACCGCCATCGCCGGCCGCCGGATGGCCGAGACCGTCGCCCGCCGCGGCGGCCTGGTCGCCATCCCGCAGGACATCCCGACCGAGGTCATCGCCGAGGTCGTCGGCTGGGTCAAGCAGCGCCACCTGGTGCACGACACCGCCATCACCCTCGACCCCGGCGCCACCGTCGCCGAGGCGCTCTCGCTGCTGCCCAAGCGCGCCCACGGCGCGCTGGTCGTGGTCGAGGACGGCCGCCCGGTCGGCGTCGTCACCGACTCCGACTGCCAGGGCGTCGACCGCTTCACCTCGCTCGCCGAGGTGATGTCCCGCGACCTTCTGCTGCTCGACGAGGGCATCGACCCGCGCGACGCCTTCGACAAGCTCAGCGAGGCGCACCGCAAGCTCGCCCCGGTCGTCGACGCCGACGGCCGCCTGGTCGGCCTGCTCACCCGCAAGAACGCGCTGCGCGCCACCCTCTACACCCCGGCCGTCGACGCCGCCGGCAAGCTGCGGATCGCCGCCACCGTCGGCATCAACGGCGATGTGGCCGGCAAGGCCAAGGCCCTGCTGGAGGCCGGCGCCGACACGCTCGTCGTGGACACCGCGCACGGCCACCAGGAGTCGATGATCAGCGCGCTGCGCGCCGTGCGCGGGCTCGACCCGCAGGTCCCGATCGTCGCGGGCAACGTCGTCTCCGCGGCCGGTGTGCGCGACCTGGTCGAGGCCGGCGCGGACATCCTGAAGGTCGGCGTCGGCCCGGGCGCCATGTGCACCACCCGGATGATGACCGGCGTCGGCCGCCCGCAGTTCTCCGCCGTGCTGGAGTGCGCCGCCGAGGCCCGCCGCCTGGGCAAGCACGTCTGGGCCGACGGCGGCGTGCGCCACCCGCGCGACGTCGCGATGGCGCTGGCCGCCGGCGCGTCCAACGTGATGGTCGGCTCCTGGTTCGCCGGCACCTACGAGTCGCCCGGCGACCTCCAGACCGCCGCCGACGGCCGCCAGTACAAGGAGTCCTTCGGCATGGCCTCCAAGCGGGCCGTGAGCAACCGCACCGCCCAGGACTCCTCGTACGACCGTGCCCGCAAGGCGCTGTTCGAGGAGGGCATCTCGCACTCCCGGATGTTCCTCGACCCGGCCCGCCCGGGCGTCGAGGACCTCATCGACTCCATCGTCGCGGGCGTGCGCAGCTCCTGCACCTACGCGGGCGCGGCCAGCCTGGAGGAGTTCCACGAGAAGGCCGTGGTCGGCATCCAGAGCGCGGCCGGCTACGCCGAGGGCAAGCCGCTGCACTCCAGCTGGGCCTGATCACCGCCCGGCGCGCGTCGTGTCGGTGGCCGGTCTGCTCCTCGCCACGGGGAGCAGACCGGCCACCGGCGTTCCGGGCACCGGTGCGGCGGCGGTGGGCGCGCCGCCCACCGCGGGCTCCCGCAGGCCCAGCGGCAGGAGCAGGGCGCGGCCGAGCAGCCCGACCGCCCCGTCCAGCGCCGCCGCGCACGCCCGCGCCGCCGCCGGCCGCCCGCGCAGCCCCCAGAGCAGCTGCACCGAGCCCCAGGCGGCCTCCCGCGCGGTGCCGACCGACCACGCCCCGATCCGGTGCGTCATCGGCTCCAGCCGCTCCAGCACGTCGGGCCCGGGCATCAGCTGCTCGCGCACGGCCGTCTCGACCTCCGCCAGCAGACCGTTGATCCGGTGGTAGTCGTCCTCCAGTTGCTCCGGCTCGCGGCCGAGCCGCAGGCAGGTGTCGACGACGGCGAGCGGCAGGTCGTGCTGGATGTGGGCGTTCATCCCGGCCAGCGCGAACTGCAGCGGGTGCACCTCCGGGTCGGCGCGCTGCTCGAACAGCGGCCGCCAGCAGGCCGGTGGCCGCCGCCCCGCCGCGACCGCGTCCACCGCCAGCAGGTAGCGCCCGGCGAAGAGCACGTCCAGCTCGGCCACGGCGGGCGGATCGGTGAACCCGCCCAGTCCGGTCCGGACGCCCTCGGTGACCGTCAGATACATCCGGTTGAACACCGCCACCCCGTCGGTGGGCGGGAGTCCGGCCGCGATCGCCCGCAGCCGCCGGACCACGCCGTCGATCCCCCGTGCCCCGTCCGGGCTTCCTGTGGGCACCCCGACCATCCGTCACTCTCCGATGTCGATCGTGTATTGATCGCATCATCGTGACAGCAGTGGGGGGGTGTCGCACCGGCGCCGCGCCTCAGCCCAGGTCGTACTCCAGGACGTACGTGTGCCGGCCCTCCTCGTCCACCTCCAGCTCGAACACCCCGGTGATCCCCGCCAGCTCGCCCGCGCCCGTGCCCGCGACCACCCGGATCGCCAATCGCTCGCCGTGGCTCCCCGGCGCCGAGTGCTGCAGCACGAACGACCCCTGCCGCCCGTCCAGCGCGCCCGTGAACCGCTCCACCGCCACGTACGCGGCCGGGCCGCCCGCGCCGTCCAGCACCGACAGCATCCGCACCACGCTCGCGCCGGTCAGCCCACCCGTGAACTCCTTGGTGAGCCGGACGCGGCCGAGCGTCGCGCCCGGCTGCTCGTCCGACTCCTCCGGCTCGAACGCCGTCACCTCGAAGGCCCCACTCGCCCTGCCGCCCATCGCACCGTCCCCTCGACGAAAGCCCGTGCGCCCGGCCGGTACCGACCGCGGACCCACCCTCGCACGCACCACCGACAACCGCCCCGGAACGGCCGGCGGGGCCGGCGGATCGGCGGGTCAGCGGGTCGGCGGGCCGACGGGGGTCAGCGGTCCCAGCGGACGGCGAGCGCGGCGGCGTCGTCGGCGAGGCCGCCCGGGGAGACCCAGGAGGCGAGGTCGGGCAGCAGGGCGTCCATCAGGTCCTCCGGGGTCCCGGCCGGGAGCGCGGCGAAGCGGTCGGGGAGGGGGTAGAACTCGCCCGCCGTGTCACGGGCCTCGGAGACCCCGTCGGTGTACAGCAGCAGCAGGTCGCCGGGCCACGGGTCGACCGGCTCGGCCGTGTAGCGGCCGTCGCCCAGCAGGCCGAGCAGGCCCAGCGGCGGGGCGTGCCGGGTGGGGACGAGTTCGGTGACCCGGCCGCCACGGCGCAGCAGCGGGTGCGGATGGCCGCAGTTGACCAGCAGGGCCGCGCTGTCCCCCCGGTCCACGGCGAGCAGTACCGCGGTCACGAACCGTCCGTCGGCGGGCCGCCCGGCCAGCGCGGCGTCCAGGTGCTCGGCGAGCCGGGCGAGGTCCGGTTCGGTGCGCGCCGCCGTGCGGAAGGCGCCGAGCACGTCCGCCGCCGTCTCGACGGCGGGCAGGCCGTGGCCCTGGACGTCCCCGAGCAGGATCCGGATCCCGAACGGCGTGTCCACCACGTCGTAGAGGTCCCCGCCGATCCTCGCCTCGGCGGCCGCCGCCATGTACCGGACGGCGATCCGCAGCGGCCCGATCCGTTCGGGCGGCGGGCGCAGCAGGGCCCGCTGGGCGGCCTCGGCGACGGTCCGCACCTGGAACAGCTCGCGCTCGCGGGCGGCGATCAGTACGACGTTGGCGGTGCTGGCGAGGGTGGTGGCGGTGATGGTGATCAGCGAGGCGAGGTGGACGGAGAGCGGCAGGTGGGAGTTGGCCTCCTCCAGCAGACCGGCCACGACGACGGCGGCCGCGCCGGTGGCGAGCGGCACCCGGGCCCGGCGGGTGGTGGCCCCGACCAGGACGGGCGCGGCGGCGAGCACGGGGGAGAGGGTGCTGCCGGGGCCGGTCAGCAGGTCCGTCACGACGGCCCCGACCAGCAGCAGGAAGGCGCCGCCGAGCAGCAGCCTGGTCCGCCGCGGCAGCCGGGGCAGCGGCACCCGGTCCGGTGCCTCGGCGCCCTCGGGGCCCTCGGGGCCCTCGCCGCTCGCGCTCACGCACCCGCCTCCAGGCCACTCGACGGTCCGACGACTCGACGGCGGCGCCCGCAGGAGTGCCGCCCCCTCCGTCCACTCTCCACCGCCGCCCGCCCCACCGGCATCCCGGCGGCCCGCCCGCGCGCATTCCGGCTGCCCTCCGGCCGGGGGCCGCCCTCCGCCCGCCGTCCGGCCGGGGGTCGCGACGAACTAGGCTGACGGACGCGATGAGACGTAGGAGCGCGGCCCCGACCTCCCCCCTGCCGCAGCGGCAGGGGGTCGATCCGGTGCACCTGCGGCTGCCGGTGACCGGCGGGCCGTGGGAGACCGTGCGGGAGTACCTGGGGGAGCGGCTGCCCGCGGTGGCGGCGGAGCGGGTGGACGGGCTGCTGCGGGCCGGCGAGGTGGTCGGCGAGGACGGCCGGTCCGTCGGTCCGGCCGACCCGTTCCGGCCGGGTGCCCACCTGTGGTTCTACCGGGAGCTGCCGGCCGAGGTGCCGGTCCCGTTCGAACTGGAGGTGCTGCACCGGGACGAGCACCTGGTGGTGGTCGACAAGCCGCACTTCCTGGCCACCACGCCGCGCGGTCGGCACGTGGTGGAGACGGCGCTGAGCCGGCTGCGGCACACGCTGGACCTGCCCGCGCTGAGCCCGGCGCACCGGCTGGACCGGTTGACGGCGGGGCTGGCGATGTTCGTGGTGCGGCCGCAGGACCGTGGCGCCTACCAGTCGCTGTTCCGGGACCGGCTGGTCCGCAAGGAGTACCGGGCGGTGGCGGCCTACGACCCCGCGGTGGAGCTGCCCCGCACCGTGCGCAGCCACATCGTGAAGGAGCGCGGGGTGATCGCCGCCCAGGAGCTGGACGCGCCGCCGAACAGCGAGAGCCGGATCGGCCTGCTGGAGCGGCGCGGCGCGCTGGGCCACTACCTGCTCCGGCCGTCGACCGGCCGCACGCACCAGCTGCGGCTGCACATGAGCGGTCTGGGCCTGCCGATCCTGGGCGACCCGGTGTACCCGGTGGTGCTGCCGGAGCCCGCCCCGGACGACTTCCGCCGCCCGCTGCAGCTGCTCTCCGCCGCGATGGAGTTCACCGATCCGCTGACCGGCCGTCCGTGCCGCTTCGAGAGCCGCCGGACCCTGGCGGCCTGGTCGGACCCGGAGTCCTGGTAGCCCGTCTGCCGCGCATTCCGCGCCCGCCGCGCATTCCGCGCCCGCCGCGCATTCCGCGCCCGCCGCGCATTCCGCGCCTGCCGCGACTGTCCGCCGCGCCCGCGCGCCCGGGTCCGCGCGGGCCTTCTCCCGGAGCCCCGAACGGAGTAATTTAGTTGACCTCAGCTAAATAATCCCGGGCCCGGCCGGGGCCCGGCCCATCCGGGGGAGGACGGGGCGATGGACGTCGACACGGACCACCCGCGCTACAAATGGGTGGCGCTCTCCAACACCACGCTGGGCATGCTGATCGCCACGATCAACTCCTCGATCGTGCTGATCTCGCTGCCCGCGATCTTCAACGGCATCCACCTGGACCCGCTCCGGCCCGGCAACGTCGGCTACCTGTTGTGGATGCTGATGGGCTACATGCTGGTCACGGCGGTGCTCGTGGTCACCCTCGGACGGCTCGGCGACATCTGGGGCCGGGTGCGGATCTACAACGCCGGCTTCCTGATCTTCACCCTCACCTCGGTCGTCCTCTCCCTCGACCCGCTCCAGGGCGGGGGCGGTGCGCTCTGGCTGATCGGCTGGCGGGTGGTGCAGGCGGTCGGCGGCGCCATGCTGATGGCGAACTCCGCCGCGATCATCACCGACGCCTTCCCCGCCCGGCAGCGCGGCATGGCCCTGGGCGTCAACATGGTGGCCGCGATCGCCGGCTCCTTCGTCGGGCTCGTGCTCGGCGGACTGCTCGCCGAGTGGAACTGGCGGTCCATCTTCTGGGTGAACGTGCCGATCGGCGTGATCGGCACCGTCTGGGCCTACCGCTCGCTGCGCGAGACCGGCGTCCGCCGCCCGGGCCGCATCGACTGGTGGGGCAACATCACCTTCGCCGTCGGCCTGACCGCGTTGCTCGCCGCGATCACCTACGGCATCCAGCCCTACGGCGGGCACACCATGGGCTGGACCAACCCGTGGGTCCTGGCCGGGCTGCTCGGCGGCGCCGCCGTGCTCGGCGTGTTCTGCGTGGTCGAGAGCCGGGTCGCCGAACCCATGTTCCCGCTGCGGCTCTTCCGCGACCCGGTGTTCACCGGCGGCAACCTCGCCACCCTGCTGGGCTCGATCGCCCGGGGCGGCCTCCAGTTCATGCTGATCGTCTGGCTCCAGGGCATCTGGCTGCCGCTGCACGGGTACGACTACGCCGACACCCCGCTGTGGGCGGGCATCTACCTCGTCCCGCTCACCGTGGGCTTCCTCGCCGCGGGGCCGGTCGCCGGGTACCTGTCCGACCGGTTCGGGGCCAGGCTCTTCGCCGCGGGCGGCCTGCTGGTGATGGCCGCCTCCTTCGCCGGACTGCTCGCCCTGCCCACCGACTTCGGGTACCCGGCGTTCGCGCTGCTGGTGTTCCTCAACGGCCTCGGCGGCGGCCTGTTCGCCGCGCCCAACACCGCGCTGGTGATGTCCAGCGTGCCCGCCGCCGACCGGGGAGCCGCCTCCGGCATGCGGGCCACCTTCCAGAACGCCGGCATGGTGCTCTCCATCGGCGTCTTCTTCTCGCTCATGGTCGCCGGCCTGGCCGGTTCCCTGCCGCACACCCTCTCCGACGGGCTCACCGCCCAGGGCGTGCCCGCCGCGGACGCCCACGCCGTCGCCCAACTGCCCCCGGTCGGCACGCTGTTCGCGGCGTTCCTGGGCTACAACCCGGTCCGTGAACTGCTCGGCCCGCAGGTCCTCGCCCAAGTGCCCGCCGGTAACGCGGAGACGCTCACCGGCCGGGAGTTCTTCCCCCACCTGATCTCCGGCCCGTTCCACGACGGCCTGATGGTGGTGTTCTCGCTCGCCATCGCGATGTCGCTCGTCGCCGCCGTCGCCTCGCTGCTGCGCGGGCGCACCGGCCGGGCCCCGGCCGGCCCGGGGGCCGGGGGCGGTAGCGGCGGAGCGGGGAAGCCCCGCGCGGCGACCGGGGGAGCGCGCTCGTGACCACCCCCGAACCCCAGGGCCCCGACGCCCCGGACGCGGCGGCCGTCGCCCGGTTGCGGCTGGTGATCGCCCGCCTGCACCGCCGCCTCGCGCAGTCCTCGGCCGGCCAGGAGTTCACCTTCGCCCAGCAGTCCGCGATCGCCAGGATCGAGCAGCACGGACCGCTGCGGCTCGGCGAACTCGCCGCCCTGGAAGGGGTGTCCGCGCCCTCCATGACCCGCACCGTCGGCCCGCTGGTGACGGCCGGGGTGGTCGAACGGCTCCCCGACCCCACGGACGGCCGGTCCTTCCTGGTGGCCGTCGCCCCGGCCGGCGCCGAACTGCTCGCGGGCATCCGCCGACAGCGCTCCGAACTCCTCGCCCGCCGGATGCAGACCCTCACCCCGGACGAACAGGCCGTCCTGCTCGCCGCCCTCCCGGTCCTGGAACACCTGCTGGCGGCCGAGGAAGCCTGAGGCCGCCGGTCCCAGGACATCCGGCGCCGTCCGCCGGTGCGGCGGCGCCGTCACCGCTCCGACAGCCCCGGTGGCAGCTCGAGTTCGAACCACACCACCTTGCCGTCCGGCGTCTGCCGGGTGCCCCAGCGGTGGGCGAGTTCGTTCACCAGGTGGATGCCGCGACCGCCCTCGTCCTCCTCGTCGGCGCGCCGCATCCGGGGGGTGCCGGCGTCCCGGTCGGCCACCTCCACGGTCAGGGTGCGGTTGCACAGCAGCCGCAGCTGGGTCGGCGAACCCGCGTGCACCAGCGCGTTGGTGATCAGTTCGCTGGTCAGCAGCTCCGCCCAGTCGGCCAGTTGCGCCAGCCCCCAGCCGGTCAGCGTCTCCCGGGTGAACCGGCGCGAGTGGGCCACCATCGCGTGGTCGTCGTCGAGCGCGAGGGTGGCGATCCGGTCCGAACCGACCGGCCGGGCCTGCGCCATGATGACCGCGATGTCGTCCTCGCTGCTGCGGCCGGTGAGTTCGGAGAGCACGGCGTCGCAGGTCTGCTCCAGCGAACCGCGCCGGTCCGCGATGGTGCGGCACAGCAACTGCAGCCCCTCGTCGAGGTCGCGGCCGCGCCGTTCGACCAGGCCGTCGGTGTAGAGGGCGAGCAGTCCCTCCTCGGGGAGGGTGAACCCGACGCTCTCGAACGGGACTCCGCCGACCCCGAGCGGCGCGCCGGGCGGCAGCTCCAGCAGCCGGGCGTTCCCGGCGGTGTCGGCCACCACCGGCGGCAGGTGGCCGGCGCAGGCAGCGGTGCAGCTCCGGTCGACGGGGTCGTACACGACACAGACGCAGGTGGCGAACTGGCCCTCGCCGATCGCCGTGGTGGCCTCGTCCAGCCGCTGCATCACCCGGTCGGGCGCCAGCTCCAGGGTGATCAACGTTCTTGCCACGGTACGCAGTTGCCCCATGGTCGCGGCCGCCCTGATGCCGTGCCCCATGACGTCGCCGACCACCAGAGCGACCCGGCCCGAGGAGAGCGGGACGACGTCGAACCAGTCCCCGCCGACCTCGCTCACCACACTGCTCGGCAGATAGCGGTAGGCGATCTCCAGCCCCAGCGTGCGGTGGATCTCCTGCGGCAGCAGGCTGCGCTGGAGGGTGAGCGCCGTCTCCCGCTCGCGCCGGTAGAGCCGGCCGTTGTCGATGGCCAGCGCGGTGCGGCCGACCAACTCCTCGGCCAGCGCGCGGTCCGCCGGGCCGAACGGCAGGGGATTGCGGGTGCGGATGAACTCCGCACCGCCCAGCACCAGTCCGCGTGCCATCAACGGCACCATCAGGTACGAGTGCACGCCCGCTTCCAGCCCCGGCTGCACCCGGTCCTCGGAGGCGACGATCCGGCGCAGCGCCGCCTCGTCGACCTCCGACACCAGGATCGAACGCCCGGTGCGCAGGCTCTCCGCGTACACCTTGGCCGACTGCGAGGTCTCGCCGACCGCGTCGGCGGCGTCCGACATCAGCCCGTCGGCGTCCAGTTCACCGACCGCCACCGCCCGCATCAGCACCGAGCCGTCCGGCGGCACGGGCGCCGGGTCCTCGCCGCCGAGCACCGCCTCGCGCAGGTCGACGGTGACGAAGTCGGCGAACCGGGGGATCACCACCTCGATCAACTCGTGCGCGGTGCGGTGGAGATCGAGGGTGGTGCCGATCCGGTTGGACGCCTCGTTGAGCAGCGACAGCCGCTGCTGCGCGGCCCACGCCTCGTCGAGCGCGCGCTGCCGGGCGGCCGCCGCGTCCCGCTCCCGGGTGAACAGCAGCGCGTTGTCGATCGAGACGGCCGCCCGCGCCGCCAACTCCCCGGCCAGCGCCAGGTCGTCGTCCTCGTACGGGCGCTCCAGCACCGTCCGGTAGAACGCCGCCACGCCGACCGGCGAACCGCGGGCGATCAGCGGCACCACCATGAACGAGCGCACCTGCTGCTCGTGCACCGCCGCGGCCCGCACCGGATCGTCCCGGAACCAGGCCATCCCGGCCTCGTCCATCCGCGGGACCAGTACCGGACGGCGGTGGCGCAGCGCCCAGGCGTAGGGGGAGGAGGGCGGGAAGCGGTGCACCCCGCCGCTGCGGTCGATCGGGCGCAGGGTGGAGCGGTCCGCCGAGTGGAAGGCCATCCGCCGCAGCAGCGCCGAGCCGTCGCCGGACGGCCGCGCCTCGCGCTCGCCGCGCACCAGGTCGTCGAGCACCTCGACCACCACCGTGTCGGCCAGCCGGGGGGTCGCTACGGCGGCCAGTTCCTCGGCGGTCTGGGTGAGGTCGAGGGTGGTGCCGATCCGGGTGGAGGCCACATTCACCAGGGCGAGGCGCTCCTGCGCGGCCTTCGCCTCGCGCAGCGCCTGCTGGCGGGCGAGCACGATCTGGTGCTGGCGCAGGTAGAGCCGGGCGTTGTCGATGGCCACGGCGGCCCGGGAGGCCAGTTCGTCACCGAGCGTGATGTCGGCCTCGGCGAAGGACTCCCGTTCGCCGCGCCGGGAGTAGACGATCATGCCGAGCGTGGTGCCGCGCGCCACCAGCGGGGTGATCCGCACCGAACGCGGGCGGTCGCCGAGGAACGCCTGCCGGCGACTCTCGGTGATCGCGTCGCTCAGCGGTGGCAGTTCCCAGGACGGCACCACCACCGTCCGCCCGGTGGCCAGCGCCCGCGCGTACGGGGTGTCCGGGTTCACCTCGTACACGGTGTCGACCGGCAGCGCCTCGGCCGGGTACAGCGGATCGGAGGTCGCCAGGGCCAGCCGGCGCACGTGCTGCGGCGCGGTCGGGTCCAGCGGCTCCACGGTGCGGCCGGCCGCCAGCGCCTCCAGGGCGAAGACGCCGCTGATGTCGGCCACCTTGGGCACCATGGCGTCGGCCAGCTCCCGGGCGGTCTGCCGCAGGTCCAGCGTGGTGCCGATCGAGGCGGAGGCCTCGACCAGCAGGGCGAGCCGCTCCTGCGCGCGCGCGGCGCGGGCGTCGGCCCGGAAGCGCTCGGTGATGTCGATGATGGTCGAACTCACGCCGAGCACCTGCCCGCCCGGCTCCTCCAGCCGGAAGTAGGAGGCGGACCACGCGTGGTCGTGGGTCGGGTCGCCCGGGGTGCGGCCGTGCGAGCGGGCGTCCACCACCGGTTCGCCGGTCTCCAGCACCCGGCGCATCACGGCCTCGCTCTCGGCGCCGTTGATCCCGGGCAGCAGCTCGGTCAGCCGGTGCCCGAGGTGCCGCTCGACCGGCAGCCCGTTGACCCGGGCCAGCGCCTCGTTGATCCGTACGAAGGCCAGCTGGGCGTCGTAGACGGCCATCCCGACCGGCGCCTGCGAGAAGAAGCCGTCCAGCAGTGCCAGGTCCGCCTGGATCCGCTCCAGCGTGGTCACGTCGGAGGCCACCGCGAGCACCAGCGGGCTGCCACCGGGACCGGCGATCGGATGGGTGCGGAACTCCAGGTTGACGTGGTGCCCGTCCCGGTGGCGTACCGGGAACACCCCGGACCAGCCGCGGCCGTCCAGGATCCGCTGGAACAGCTCCAGCACCTCCGGCCGGTCCTCCTCGGAGGCCAGCAGCTGCGCGGCCCGCGCGCCGATCGCCTCGGCCGCGGAGTAGCCGAGCAGGGCCTCGGCGTCACCGCTCCAGTGCAGGATCCGCCCGTCCGCCTCGATCAGCGCGGTGGCGATCGGCACCATCAGCAGCGCGTCCGGGCCCTCGGCCGGTTCCGGGCGCACCCCGTCCCCGGACGGCACCCGTCCGGGCCCGCCGGCCTCGTGCTCAGGACGCTCGTTCACCATGCTCGGTCACCATGGCCAGCACCGCCCGGAGGTCGTCCCCATCAGCCCTGCCATCCTCCCACGCCCCCCACCGACCCCGCACGACACACCTGCTGCGAACGGTGTCGGCACGGGCGGGATCCGCGTTCCGGACGGGCCGGGTGGAGGTTCGCCGCTCCAGTTCTCATGGGCCGCCGGGCCGGCGACCACCGGTGGTCGGCCGCCGCCTCAAGGAGCGGCGGTCGGTACCTGCGGCGGTGGCGGGTTCGCTCCCCGGACGACCTGCCGGCCGGTTCCCGGGGTCGAGCTCGTGAGGTGTCGGACTCCGGTACCCCGGAGGGTCACGAGCGCGGTGTGGACCTGGCCGACCGGCTCGGTCAGGTCCTCCGGTCGGTCGGTGCGAAACGCGGTTCTCCCTGTTCGGGCCACGCTACTGGCCCGGGAAGGTGGCGCGGGTGGTCTGGAGGGTGCGGAGGAGGCGGACGGCGGGGGTGTCGACGGAGCGGCGGGTGTTGGCGAGGACGATGACGCCGACCTGGCGTTCGGGGTCGAAGGCGACGAAGGAGCGGTAGCCGCCCGTGCCGCCGTTGTGCCAGATCTGGAGGTGGCCGCCCTGGCGGGCGTGGAGGCGGTGGCCGAGCCAGCCGAGGTGCATCCAGGCGACCGGGTTGACCCGGTGCCGCACCTCACGGGTGAGGGCGATCGCGGGGCCGAGCGGTGCGGAGCCGGTGTCGCCGGCCAGTTGGGCCTGGAGCAGGACCGCCAGGTCGGCCGCGGTGGAGCGCAGGCCGCCCGCGCCGGCGAGGTCGGCGAGCTGCCAGGCGGGGACGGGCCGTCCGCCGGTGGTGTGGCCGGGGGCGAGCCGGGCGGTCTGCTCCGGGGAGGGCTCCAGGACGGTGTCCCGCAGGCCGAGCGGTTCGCAGATCTCCCGCCGGACGAGTTCCCCGTAGCCGACGCCGGCCCGGTGGGCGAGGGCGAGGCCGAGGAGTCCGGCGCCGAGGTTGGAGTAGCGGAAGCTGCGGCCGGGGGCGGCCCGGAGCCTGGTCCGGCCGAGGCCGGTCAGCAGGGCGTCGGCGGTGCAGTGCGCGTACGGGTCGGGCTTGTTGGGGCTGAGGAGGGAGGACAGCAGCATGCCGGCGGGCAGCCTGGGCAGGCCGGAGGTGTGGGTGGCGAGGTGCCGCAGGGCGAGCGGCTCGGGGCCCTTGGCCGGGACGGCGGCGCCGGCCGGGAGGGCGTCGGCGAGGACCTCGGCGAGCGGGTCGTCGAGGGTGACGGTGCCCGCCAGCGTCAGCCGGGCGAGCGCGAGCGAGGTGAAGACCTTGGTCACCGAGCCGATCTCGAAGAGCGTGTCCGGTCCGGGGGGTCCGCCCGCGGCCCCGGGGCCGGTGCGTCCGGCGCCGCGGATCTCCACCGTGCCGCGGGCGAGCCCGGCGACCACCGCGCCGACCTGTTGGCCGGCGAGGCGGTCGGCGGTCTGCTGGACGAGGCTGCCAAGATCGTTCATGAGTCCGAGCCTAGGAGGGGCGGGACGGTGGTTTCGTCCACCGCGGCGACGATTTCGGCACCCGCCGCTCGTCCCCCGGAGGTACGGCGCCGCCGTCCCGCCGGTCCGTCAGCAGCTCAGGTTGTTGCCGGGGACGGTGCCGAGCAGCTGGGTGAAGCGCTGGTAGGCGTTGATCCGGCTCTGCACCTGCGCGGGGTTGCCGCCGTTGCACTCCAGCGAGCCGTTGATGCTGCGGATGGTCTCGCCGAAGCCCGCGCCGTTGACCATGGCGTTGTGGGGGGTCATGGTGCCGGGCCCGTTCTGGGTGTTCCAGTACCAGAGCGCGGTCTTCCAGGCCACGGCCGGGTCGGTCTGCACCAGGTTGGGGTTGTGCAGCAGGTCGATGCCGAGGGCGTCGCCGGCGGCCTTGTAGTTGAAGTTCCAGCTCAGCTGGATCGGCCCGCGCCCGTAGTAGGCGGCCTGTCCGGCGGGGCAGCCGTAGGGCTGGGAAGTGTCGCAGTAGTGCGGGTAGTTGGCGGTGTTCTGCTCCACCACGTAGACCAGCGCGCCGGTTTCGTGGTTGACGTTGGCGAGGAACGCCGCGGCTTCCTGCTTGCGCACGGTGTCGGTGCCGGTGGCGGCGAACGCGGGGTACGCGGAGAGGGCGTCGATCAGGCCCTGGTAGGTGTAGAAGGGGTTCCGGTTCGGGAACATCTGGTTGAACTGCGCCTGGCTGACCGGGAATCCGCCGGGGTTGACGGTGCCCGTGGGGGTGGGCGTTCCGGTCGGGTTCGGGCCGGTGCCGCAGCCGCCCTGGTCGGACCAGACGCCCGAACCGCCGGTGCTCGGCGGCTCGTTCTGGGTCCACCACTTGGCGAGCCAGTTGTGGCCGTTGTACGAGACGGCGGCCCCGCCGGTGTAGACGGCGGAGGAGTTCCAGGGCGTCGCGCAGACGGCGGCGCTGGCGTTGGCGGCGGGCAGCAGCAGGATCACCGCGAGCGCCGTGAGGACGGCGGAGAGCAGTGCGAGCAGGCGTTTCGTGGACACTTGATCACCCCTTGTGCGGTGGGGGCCGCACGGTCGTGGAGGACGGGACGTCGGGGCAGGGGAGCCGGGGCCCCGCGGTGGGGGGCGCGTCGTGGGGGACGGGCCGACCGGGGTGCGGGCCGGGTGCGGGGCTGTTCCAGACTCAAGCGGAGTGGTCTATACCTGTCAAGGGGGTCGGGGCGAATCGCCCGGAATGCGTCCGTCGGCGGGCGGACCGGCGGCGGCCCGACGGCCTGTCATGGCCCGGCTGCCGGGTCTGGGAGGATGTCCGGGTGGATCAGACCCCCGACGCCGACGCCCGGTCGGGCCCCGGCGCACCGATCAGGTCGGGCATCCCGGAGCACGGCCGGGTGCCCAAGTACTACGCCGTCAAGGGCCAGCTGGAGGCGCTGCTGGACGAGCTCGGCGAGGGGGGCGTGCTGCCGACCGAGCGCGAGCTCGCCGCCCGCTTCGAGGTGGCCCGGGAGACCCTCCGCCAGGCCCTGCGCGAGCTGCTGATCCAGGGCCGGGTCCGGCGGCGCGGCCGCAGCACGGTGGTGGCCGGCCCCAAGCTGGAGCAGCCGCTCTCGCTGGCCAGCTACACCGAGGGCGTGCGGCGCCAGGGCCGGGTGCCGGGCCGGACCCTGATCGGGCTCGAACGACTCGGCGCCGACCCCCAGTTGGCCGGGCAGCTGCGGATCGACGCCGGCGATCCGGTCTGGCACCTGGAGCGGGTGCTGCTCGCGGACGGCGAGCGGGTGGGCCTGGAGAGCACCTACCTGGCGGTCGGGCGGGTGCCGGGGCTGGAGGACGAGTTCGACCCCGGGTCCTCGCTGTACGCGTACCTCGGCGAGAAGGTGGGCATCTCCTTCGGCGCCGCGGACGAGCGGATCGAGACCGTGCTGGCGACCCCGCGCGAGGCGCTGCTGATCGGCACGCCGCCCGCCCTCCCGATGCTGCTGCTGCACCGGCTGACCAGGGATTCCGCCGACCGGCCGGTGGAGCGGGTCCGCTCGCTCTACCGGGGCGACCGCTTCAGCTTCACCACCCGCCTCGAGGCGGACTGACCTTCCCCCGGCCCCTCCTCCGGCCCCCTCCTCCGACTTCCTTCACGGGTCGGCCTTGATCACAGAAAGATAACGGGTCTGGACCGAATTCGGGCGTTGTTCACACCCGGGTCGGAAACCCGGCGACCCCCGGCCATCCGCTGCTCCGACCGTAGTCACCGCCCCGTTCCGCGCCATGACGACGCATCAGGAGAACGACGTGAACGCCCGGACCCCCGCCGCGCAGCACACCCACGCCACCCCGCAGAGCCCCGCCGCCCCCGGACTGTCCCGCCGCGGCCTGCTCCTCGGCACCGCCGCCGCGGCCCTCGCCACCGGCCCGCTGGCCGCCACCGCCGCCCGCGCGGCCACCGCCGTCGCTGCCGCCGCCCGCACCCCCAAGGTCCTGGTCATCGGCCTGGACGGCACCATGCTCACCCGCATCAAGGACTCCGGCGCCCCGAACCTCGCCGCCCTGATGGCCGGCGGCCTCACCGCCGCGAGCAGCCTCTACACCAGCCCGATGGCCGGCACCTCCTCCGGCCCCGGCTGGTCCACCATCGCCACCGGCGTCTGGCCGGACAAGCACAACGTCCTCGACAACAACTTCACCGCCCCCGCCTTCGCGACCTACCCCGACTTCCTGACCCGGGTCGAGACGGCGAACCCGGCGCTCTCCACCTACGTGGTGGCGTCCTGGGCGCCGATCGCCGACACCATCTACTCCGGCCGGGTCGACACCCGGGTCGCCACCCCGTCCGCCGAGTACGACACCGGCACCACCTCCCGCGCCGTCGCCCGGCTGCGCGACGGCAACCCCGACGCGGTCTTCGTCCAGCTCGACAACGTCGACCACGCCGGCCACAGCAGCGGCTCCGCCAGCCAGGCCTACCTGGACGCGATCCGGGGCGTGGACACCCAGGTCGGCCAGATCCTCACCGCCGTCCGCGGCCGGGCCGGCTACGCCCAGGAGGACTGGCTGGTGATGATCACCGCCGACCACGGCCACACCCCCACCGGCGGCCACGGCGGCTCCACCTGGGAGGAGCGGCAGACCTTCGTGATCGCCAACGGCTCGGCGTTCCCGGCCGGTTCGGTCCGTTACGACGTGCGGATGGTCGACATCGCGCCCACCGCCCTGGCTCACCTCGGCATCACCGCCGACCCCGCCTGGGGCCTCGACGGCACCCCGATCCCGGCCCTGGTCCCGGACGACTTCGACGCGCTGCGCCCGCAGCTCACCGGCCGGGTCGACGAGACCGGCATCCCGGCCGGCGTCCTCGGCTTCACCCGCACCGCGCCGGCCGGCTGGTCCGTCGACAACTCGGCGATGGGCACCGGCGGCGTCACCGAGTGGCGCGGCTGGTCGTTCACCACCGACGAGTTCTGGACCAAGGCCCAGCGCGACCAGAACCGCGAGCTCAACGTCCGCTCCCGCAACGTCTTCGCCGTCGCCGACTCCGACGAGTGGGCCGACAAGACCTTCCAGGGGAACTACGACTCCACCCTGGTCAGCCCGGAGTACCCGGTGGCGGGCCGGAGCAGCGTCCCGGTCACCTTCAACACCTTCTACCGACCGGAGGGCGTGCAGACCGCCCGGGTGCTCGCGGTCTGGGACGGCGGCACGCCGGTCGAGGTGAAGAGCTACACCGCCGACACCAACGGCCGCCAGCGGCTGGACCTGGCCGTCCCGGCGGGCGCGAGCCGGCTGCGGCTGCGCTTCCGGTACACCGGCAGCAACAACTGGTACTGGGTGGTCGACAACGTCCGGGTCGGCTGAGCCGGAGGGCCGGACCTGAGGCCGGGCGGCTCCGGCGGCAACGGCTTCAGGGGGCGAGCGCGGCGCGCAGCCGCTCGGCGACCAGCGCCGCGTCCGCCTCGTCGGAGTACGCCCGGCGCGGCCAGAAGAAGCCGCGCAGCCCGTCCTTCGGGTTGCGCGGCACCACATGGACGTGGAGGTGCGGCACCGACTGGCTGACCCGGTTGTTCGCCGCGACGAAGCTCCCCGCCGCCCCCAGGCCGAGTTCCACCGCGGCCGCCACCCGCCGCACCCGCAGGAAGAACGGGCCCACGTCCGCCGGCGGCAGGTCCGTGAGGGTGGGGCGGTGGTCGCGGGGGACCACCAGCACATGGCCGGGGAAGAGCGGCCGGCGGTCCAGGAAGGCCACCGCCACCTCGTCGTCCAGCACCCGGTGCGCGGGCTCCGTGCCGGCGACCACCGCGCAGAAGACGCAGTCCATCCGTCCATTCAACCGGCCCCGGGCCGCCCCGGCACCCGCTCCGGCCGGGGTCACCCGTCCGGACCCCGAGCGGGTGCGGGCCGACGGCGCCCGGGCGCACCGTGCAGGTGGGGCGCGCGGCGCGTCCCGTCGACGAGGAGGTGGCCCGGATGGCGGGCAAGTTCGAGGTGTACGAGGACGCCGGCGGCAAGTTCCGGTTCCGGCTCAAGGCGGGCAACGGCGAGATCGTCGCCACCGGCCAGGGCTACGCGAGCAAGGACGCCGCCCACAAGGGCGTCGAGGCCGTCCAGCGGGCGGCGAACGGCGCGAGCGTGGTGGACGTCGCCAAGTCCGGGGCCGCGGCCTGACCCCGGCGGTCGTGCGGGGCCGGACGGGGCGGCACGAGCAGCCCCGGCCCGGCCCCGCACCGTCGTTCCCGCCCACGCTCCCGCCGTTACTCGTAGCGGTAGAGCAGGGCCTCCCGCTCGTTCTGCTCGATCGCCTCGACGGTCAGCGACGGGTCCGCCAGGTGCGAGAGCGTGACCTCGGCCGAACTCGGCTGGGCGTCCTCGGCGAGCCAGTTCTCCGGCTTCCACGCCGAGGCGCGCAGGAACGCCTTCGGGCAGTGCGCGAACACCTCCTCGACCGCGACCACGATCGCGCTGCGCGGCGGCTTGCCGACCGCCGTCAGCTGCTCCAGCAGCCGGGGATCGGTGGAGACGCAGGCCCGCCCGTTGACCCGCAGCGTGGTGTCCCGGCCCGGCACGACGAACAGCAGCCCGATCCGGCCGGTCCCGACGATGTTGTGGAGGGTGTCCAGCCGCTTGTTGCCGGTCGCGTCCGGGATCGCCAGGGTGAACTCGTCCAGCACGGACACGAGTCCGGCCGGTCCGCCGCGCGGCGACACGTCGCAGCGTCCCTCGGCGTCCGTGCTGGCCAGGAGGACCAGCGAGGAGCAGGCGATCAGCTGCCGGGCGACCTCGTGGATGCGGTCCACCTGCTTGCGGCGCGCGTGGTCCCCGGGCTGCTCGTAGACCTCCCGCAGCCCGGCCGCGTCACGCACGGAGGTGGCGGCGAGCGCCTCGAACAGGCCGGAGGGCCGGTCCGGCCCGGGTGTTGACGGAACAACGGATTCCGGTGTGCTGGTCATACCGATCAACGTAACCGAGCCCGTGCCGACGCGGCCCGTCACCGTCGGGAAATCCTGCCCGAACCCCTCGCCACCAGCGCTTTCGCGTCGATAATGGGGCCAGGACGCTTTCGGGGCAGGTGGTCGCCGTGATCATCAGAATCTGGGCCGGGCAGGTCATGGCCGGGCACATCGAGGAGTTCTGCGAGGTGCTGACCAGCAAGGTGCTGCCACAACTCGGGCGCACCGAGGGCTGCCTCGGCGGCGAGCTGTTGCGCTCCGTCACCGAGGGCGGGCACCGGGTGCTCGTGGTCAGCCGCTGGCGCGACGAGGCGGCGCTGCTCGGCTACGCGGGGCCGATGTGGCGGATCCGGCCGGTCTGGTCGGAGGGCGAACTGCGGTACCTGGCCCACCCGCCGGAGGTCACCCACTTCACGCCGGTCCCCGCGCCCTGATCCGCCGGGGCCCGCCGCCGGGTCGTGCTCAGACGATCAGCGGAACCGGGTGCACCTCGGCCGCCGGATGCCCGGTGCGCTCGTGGATCCGCTGCACGGCCTCCTTCGACGGAGCCTCGGACAGGCAGTAGACGTGGCCCGACTCCGGATCGGCCCAGGCCTGCTCGAAGGTCACGCCCTCGTCGGCCTGGATCGCCAGGTCCGCCTGGTGCGCCATCCGCAACTCTTCCTCGGTGATGCCGGCCATCCCGTGGTGGACGTCCATGAACTTGGCCATAGCTCCCGCACCTCCTGCGGTCGCCCGCGACGGCGCGTGCCGCCGCCCCGGTACCACCAGCCTGCGCCCGCCGCACCCCGGGCCGCCACCGGACGCCCCGCGCGGGCGCGCCGCCGGAGGCCCCGCGCGGGCGGCGAACCCCCTCCGGCGACCCGCGTCGTCCATTCCCCGGCGCCGAGTGAAAGAGGCCACAGTGGACACCTCTCCCTGGCTCCGCGCGGATCATGGCAGAATGACGGCAGAATCAGCAGTGACGTTCAGCGCACTCCGGGGTCGGTGAAAATCCGAACCGGCGGTTACAGTCCGCGACCCGTCCGCAGCCAGCGGCCGGTTGACCAGGTGAAATTCCTGGACCGACGGTTAAAGTCCGGATGGGAGGTGTGCGCGGCGGACGAGTGAGCAGGGCCCGTGGTCCCCCGGTGGACCTCGGGAGGCGGTGTGCGGCGACGGACGGGGTCCCCCCTCGTTCCGGCGCCCGGTTCGGCGGCAGCCCGGTGACGGGTCCCGTTGCCGTCCGGCGCCCGTGTACCCCTTGCCCGCGCCTGTCCGCGTCCTTCTCCCGTGCCGCACCCCGGAGTCCGCGCCCCAAGCGCGAGGAGAACCCGGGTGTTCACCGGCATCATCGAAGAGCTCGGCGAGGTCGTGTCGATCGAGGAGATCGGCGACTCCTCGCGAATCCGTCTGCGCGGCCCGGTGGTCTGCGAGGGCGCGCGGCACGGGGACTCCATCGCGGTCAACGGCGTCTGCCTGACCGTCGTCGACAGCCCCGAGGAACTCGCGGCGGGCACCGGCGAGTTCAGCGCCGACGTGATGGCCGAGACACTGCACCGTTCCAGCCTGGGCGAGTTGAAGCCCGGCGGACGGGTCAACCTGGAGCGCGCCATGACGCTCGGCGCCCGGCTCGGCGGACATCTGGTGCAGGGTCATGTCGACGCCACCGGGCGGCTGTTGGGCCGCGAACCGGGGGAGCGCGACGCGGCCGGCGAACTCCGCTGGGAGGTGCTGCGGTTCTCGCTGCCCGACTCCGTCTCGCGCTACCTGGTCGAGAAGGGCTCGATCACCGTCGACGGCGTCAGCCTCACCGTGGTCGAGGCCGCCCGCGACAGCTTCACCGTCAGCCTCATCCCGGCCACCCTCGCGCTGACCACCCTCGGCACCAGGGCCGTCGGCGACAGCGTCAACCTGGAGGTCGACGTCCTCGCCAAGTACGTGGAGCGGCTGCTGGAGGCCCGCACCCTCCCGCCGCTGCCCGGGGCGAACGTGCCGGACGCGACCGACGCCACCCCGGGGGAGGAACGGTGAACTGGCTCAACGGCACCGTCCACCTGCTCGGCCAGGACGTCTACCGCTCCGACATCATCGGCAACCTGCTCGGCCTCGCCGCGCTCGCCCTCGGCTGGCAGCGCTCCCGGCTGACCTGGCCGGTCCAGTTGCTCTCCGGCCTGGTCCTGGTCGGCGCCTACTGGAGCGCCCACCTCAGCGGCGGCGTCGGCAAGCAGATAGTCGTGATCACGGCCGCCGTGTGGGGCTGGACCCGGTGGCAGCGCGGCAGGCGGGGCGACGGCGACGTCGCCGTGCGCTTCGCCACCGGCCGTGAGCGCGCCGCGCTGATCGGCGGCACCGCGCTCGGCACCCTGGCGGTCGGCACGCTCTTCACCGCCGTCCCGCAACTGTCCTGGGACGCCTGGCCGGACGCCTACATCTTCGTCGGCACCCTGGCCGCGATGGTCGCCCAGGCCCGCGGCTGGGTCGAGTTCTGGTTCGCCTGGATCGCCGTCGACCTGGTCGGCGTGCCGCTCGCCTTCGACAACGGGCTGGTCTTCTCCGGCTTCACCTACTCCGTGTACTTCGTCCTGGTCCTGCTCGGCCTGCGCGCCTGGTGGCTCCGCGGCCGCACCGCACACCCCGTGACCGACCCCGCCCTCCAGGGAGCCTCCGCATGACCGAGAACCCCACCACGCGTCCGGCAGAGCACCCCACCGCGACCCCGGCCGGGGACAGCGCCGCCGAGTTCGTCCTCGACCCGGTCGAGCGGGCCGTCGCCGACATCGCGCTCGGCCGCGCCGTGATCGTCGTCGACGACGAGGACCGCGAGAACGAGGGCGACATCGTCTTCGCCGCCTCCGCCGCCACCCCCGAGCTGATGGCCTTCACCGTCCGCTACAGCTCCGGCGTGATCTGCGCCCCGATGACCGGCGCCGAACTGGACCGCCTCAAGCTCCCGCCGATGACCCAGGTCAACGAGGACCGCAAGGGCACCGCCTACGCCGTCTCGGTGGACGCCAGGGACGGCGTCGACACCGGCATCTCGGCCGCCGACCGGGCCCGCACCGTGCGCCTGCTCGCCTCGCCCGGCACCGGCCCCGCCGACCTCGCCCGGCCGGGACACGTCTTCCCGCTGCGCGCCGTCGAGGGCGGCGTGCTGGTCCGCCCCGGCCACACCGAGGCCGCGGTCGACCTGGCCCGGCTGGCCGGCCTGCCGCCGGCCGGCGCGATCGCCGAGGTGGTCAACGACGACGGCACCATGGCCCGGCTGCCCGAACTGGTGGCCTTCGCCCGCGAGCACAACCTGGCGATCATCTCGATCGAGGACCTCATCGCCTACCGCCGCCGCACCGAGCTGCACGTCGACCGGGCCGCCGTCACCTCCCTGCCGACCGCGTTCGGCGAGTTCACCGCCGTCGGCTACCGGGGCACCCTCGACGGCGTCGAGCACATCGCGCTGGTCGCCGGCGGACTCGCCGAGGACGGCCGGCTCCCCGACGGCGAGGACGTCCTGGTCCGGGTCCACTCCGAGTGCCTGACCGGCGACGTGCTCGGCTCGCTGCGCTGCGACTGCGGCCCCCAGCTGCAGGCCTCGCTGCGCCGGGTCGCCGAGGCCGGCCGCGGCGTGGTGCTCTACCTGCGCGGCCACGAGGGCCGGGGCATCGGCCTGGCACACAAGCTGCGCGCCTACGAGCTCCAGGAGCGCGGCCGGGACACCGTCGACGCCAACCTCGACCTGGGCCTGCCCGCGGACGCCCGGGACTACAGCATCGGCGCCCAGATGCTCGGCGACCTCGGCGTCCGCTCGCTGACGCTGCTGACCAACAACCCGGACAAGCTCACCGCGCTCACCGAGCACGGGCTCAAGGTCAAGGGCCGCGAGCCGGTGGAGATCCCGGCCGGCGAGCACAACGCGCGCTACCTGCGGACCAAGCGCGACCGGATGGGCCACGACCTGCCCGGCCTCGACGGCTGACCCGGCCGCACCACCCCCTGCACCGACCCGCACCCGCACCCCCGTACTGATCCGCACCCGGACCCCCGTACTGATCCGCAACCCGCAACCAGCAACCCGAACCACCGAAAGGCACCGCACATGAGCGGCCACGGAGCCCCCGAGCTGACCATCGACAACGCCGCCGACCTCAAGGTCGCCGTGATCGCCGCCCAGTGGCACGAGCAGGTGATGAACGGCCTGCTCGACGGTGCCCACCGCGCCCTCAAGGAACTGGGCGTCGCCGAGCCGACCGTCCTGCGCGTCCCCGGCACCTTCGAGCTGCCGGTGGCCGCCAAGCGCCTCGCCGAGCGCGGCTACGACGCCGTGGTCGCCCTCGGTGTGGTCGTCCGCGGCGGCACCCCGCACTTCGACTACGTCTGCCAGGCCGCCACCGCGGGCCTCACCCAGGTCTCCGTGGACACCGGCGTCCCGGTCGGCTTCGGCGTACTGACCTGCGACAACGAGCAGCAGGCGGTGGACCGCGCCGGCCTGCCCGGCTCCACCGAGGACAAGGGCCACGAGGCGGTCACCGCGGCCGTCGCGACCGCCCTCGCGCTGCGCGCCCTCTAGAGGGCCGGTCTCCGGCCGATCGGCCGGAGCGCCACCCGGACCGTGGACGTCCACCGGACTGTCCACGGTCCGGAACTGTTTACCGCCGGTCCGCCCGCACGCCGTATGGTGAGTCCCATCATGGCTTCGAAGACATTCGAGGAGCTCTTCACCGAGCTCCAGCAGAAGGCCGCCACCGGCGACCCCTCGTCCTCCCGTACCGCGCAGCTCGTCCAGCAGGGCGTCCATGCGATCGGCAAGAAGGTCGTCGAGGAGGCCGCCGAGGTCTGGATGGCCGCCGAGTTCCAGTCCGACGAGCAGACCGCCGAGGAGATCTCGCAACTCCTCTACCACCTTCAGGTGATGATGGTCGCCCGCGGGCTGACGCTCGACGACGTCTACAAGTACCTCTAGACCGCCGGACCTCCGACCGGCCGCCCGGACCACCGGTCCGCCCCGGCCGCCCGGAAACCCCACCCACACCGAACAGGTAAGGAACTGACCTCCATGCTGCGCATCGCCGTGCCCAACAAGGGTTCGCTCTCGGGTCCCGCGGCGGAGATGCTCCATGAGGCCGGCTACCGGCAGCGCAAGGACTCCAAGGAACTGGTGCTGGTCGACCCGGGCAACCAGGTCGAGTTCTTCTTCCTGCGCCCGCGCGACATCGCCGTCTACGTCGGCTCCGGCCGCCTGGACGTCGGCATCACCGGCCGGGACCTGCTGCTGGACTCGCACTCCAACGCCGAGGAGGTGCTCGCGCTCGGCTTCGCCGGCTCGACCTTCCGGTTCGCCCGCCCGGTCGGCGCGGCGGTCGAGGACGTCGCGGACCTCGAGGGCCTGCGGATCGCCACCTCCTACACCGGCCTGGTCGAGCAGCACCTGGCCGACCGCGGTGTGAAGGCCACCGTCACCAAGCTGGACGGCGCGGTGGAGACCGCGGTGCAGCTGGGCGTCGCCGATGTGATCGCCGACGTGGTGGAGACCGGCACCAGCCTGCGCAACGCCGGCCTGGAGGTGTTCGGAGAGCCGATCCTGATCTCCGACTCCGTGGTGATCCGCCCCAAGGGCGCCGGCGAGGACCCCCGCGTCGACCAGTTCCTGCGCCGGCTGCAGGGCGTGCTGGTGGCCCGCCGCTACGTGCTGATGGACTACGACATCCGCGCCGAGAACGTCGGCGCCGCCGTCGCCCTGACCCCGGGCCTGGAGTCGCCGACCGTCTCCCCGCTGCACACCGAGGGCTGGGTGGCCGTCCGCTCGATGGTGCTCCGCAAGGAGGCCCAGCAGATCATGGACGACCTGTGGGGCATCGGCGCCCGGGCGATCCTGGTCACCAACATCCACGCCTGCCGCCTCTGAGCGGCGCCGGCATAAGCACCGGTTGAATGGGGTGGGGCCGCCGTCGGCGCCCCACCCCGTTTCCGTGGTCCGACCCCGTTCGCCGTCCGACCGCCCCACCCCTCGAACCACCCCGGAGCCCCTCGTGTCCACCCCCGCCGAGTTCCCCGTCACCTGGGCCCCGCGCCGCACCCGCGCCGTGCTGCTGCCGGTCTGCGTCGTGCTGGTCGTGCTGTTCGCCGTGATCGCGGTCGCCCTCCCGGCCAACTGGCAGCTCAACGACCGGATCATGATGGCGCTCAGCGGGCTGCTCTTCGCCTCCGTCGGCCTGATGCTGGCGCGGCCGCGGGTCAGCGCCGACGCCGAGGGCGTGACCGTGGTCAACTTCGTCCGCAGCCGTCGGCTGGCCTGGGCGGAGATCGTCGGCGTGAACTTCCGCCAGGGCGACCCGTGGGCCTCCCTCGACCTCGCCGACGGCACCTCGCTGGCCGCCGTCGGCATCCAGCCCGGCGTGGGCCGGAACCAGGCGATCGCCGACGCCCGCGCCCTGCGCGACCTGGTCGCGCGGCACGGCGGCTGAACAGCCGCCGACCGACGCCCGTCGGCGGAGGCCCGGTGACCGGCGCCCGGTGACCGGAATCCGACGTCCGGCCGCGCCCGAACGTGAATCCGACCCTCGCACGGGTATGGTCTACGCTGGCAAAAGCGGGGCAAAGGCATTGCCCTGCCCGAAATCGACCTGAGGAGTGACACTCCCCGTCCATGGACGATCCGTCCGGTAGTACCTGCGCCGCCCACCCTCCGACCGACGGACGGCAGGCGGCACTGTGATCACGGCCTGGTTGCTGCTTCTCGCGGCCCTCCTGCTCATCCTCGCCAACGGCCTCTTCGTGGCCGCCGAGTTCGCCTTCGTGACCGTGGAGCGCGGCGCCGTCGAGCGCGCCACCGCCACGGGGGACGCCAAGGCCCGCCGGGTCTCCCGGGCCCTGCGCCACCTCTCCTTCGAACTCTCCGGCGCCCAGCTGGGCATCACCGTCACCTCGCTGGTCGTCGGCATGCTCGCCGAGCCCGCGCTGTCGACCCTGCTGAAGCCCCTGTTCGAAGCCGTCGGCCTCTCCGCCGGCGCCTCCCGCGGCGTCTCCGTGGTGCTCGGCATGCTGCTCGCCACCGTCGTCCAGATGGTGATCGGCGAGCTCGTCCCGAAGAACTGGGCGATCTCCCGCCCGCTCCAGGTGGCCCGCGCGGTCGCCGCCCCGCACATGGCGTTCTCCCGGGCCTGCCGCCCGCTGATCCGGGTCCTCAACGGCTCGGCCGACCGCACCGTGCGCGCCTTCGGCATCGAGCCGCAGGAGGAGCTGGACCACGCCCGCACGCCCGCCGAGCTGGTCTCGCTCGCCCGGCACTCCGCCCGGGCCGGCGCCATAGACGAGGAGTCGGCCACCCTGTTCGTGCGGACCCTCGGCCTCGGCGACCTCACCGCCGAGTCCGTGATGACCCCCCGCGTGGACGTCTCCGCGCTCCAGCGGGACGCCAGCGCCGCCGACGTCCTCAACCTCACCCGGGCCACCGGCCTGTCCCGCTTCCCGGTGTACACCGACACCCTGGACGAGGTCACCGGCACCGTCACCCTCAAGGACGCGCTCGCCGTCCCCGCCGCCCGGCGCGGCACCGTCCGGGTCGGCGACCTCGCCGTCCCGCCGCTGCTGGTGCCCGAGAGCCTCCCCGCCGAGCGGCTGCTCGACCAGCTGCGCCGCCTCCAGCCGATGGCCATCGTGGTCGACGAGTACGGCGGCACCGCCGGCGTGGTCACCGTCGAGGACATCGTCGAGGAGATCGTCGGCGAGGTGCAGGACGAGCACGACCCGGCCGACCGCCCCGAACTGCTGCCGCTGCCCCCGGTCGACGGACAGCCCGTCTGGGCGGCCGACGGCCGGGCCCGGCTCGACCAGCTGGAGGCCATCGGCCTGCACGCCCCGGAGGGCCCCTACGAGACGCTGGCCGGCCTGGTCACCGACCTGCTCGGCCGGCTGCCCGCCCCCGGCGACCGGGCCGAACTGCCCGGCTGGCGGTTCACCGTCGAGGCCGTGGACCGCCACCGGACCAGCAGGGTCCGGGTGGAACGCACCGCCGGGCACGACCACCCGCACAGCACCGAGGACGAGGGCCGCACCCGATGACCGCGCTCCAACTCGCCGTCGCCCTCGTCCTGCTGCTCGGCAACGCCTTCTTCGTGGGCGCCGAGTTCGCCGTGGTCTCGGTGCGACGCAGCCAGATCGAACCGCTCGCCGAGGCCGGCAACAAGCGCGCCCGCACCGTGCTGCACGCGCTGTCCAACGTCTCCGCGATGCTCGCCGCCGCGCAACTCGGCATCACCGTCTGCTCGCTGGGCCTGGGCGCGCTCGCCGAACCGACCATCGCCCACCTGCTGGAGGGGCCGTTCCACGCGCTCGGCGTCCCGGCCGGCCTGATGCACCCGCTCTCCTACGGGATCGCGCTGGCCGTCGTGGTCTACCTGCACATGGTCATGGGCGAGATGGTGCCCAAGAACATGGCGCTGGCCGGCCCGGAGAAGGCCGCGCTCTGGCTCGGCCCGCCGCTGGACCGGCTGGCCCGCTGGCTGGCCCCGGTGATCGCCTTCCTCAACGCCTTCGCCAACGGCGTGCTGAGGCTGTTCAAGGTCGAGGGCAAGGACGAGGTCGAGTCGGTCTTCACCACCGAGCAGCTGATCTACCTGCTCGCCGACTCCGGCGACGCCGGACTGCTGGCGAAGGACCGCCAGGAGCGGCTGGAGGACGCCCTCGAACTGGGCCGCCGCCCGCTGACCGAGGTGCTGCTCACCCCCGAGCAGCTGGTCACCGTGGACACCAAGGTGACCGCCGCCCAGGTCGAGGAGCTGGCGCTGCGCACCGGCTTCTCGCGCTTCCCGGTCACCGACGGCGACCCGGCCGGCCACGGCTACCTGGGGTACCTGCACCTCAAGGACATCCTGGAGGTCGACGACCCGTCGGTGCCCGTCCCGGCCCGGCTGTGGCGGCCGATCACCGTGCTCCGCGGCACCCTGCCGCTGGACGACGCGCTCGGCGCGATGCGCCGGGCCACCTGCCACCTCGCGGCCGTGCTCGACCAGGACGGGCGGACGCTCGGCGTGGTGATGCTGGAGGACGTGCTGGAGGAGCTGGTCGGCGAGGTGCACGACCCGGACCACCGCTCGGCCGCGTAGGCCGCCCGGGCCGCCCGCGCGGCCCCGCGCACACCCCGGGAGGCCCCGGGAACCCCGGTTCCGCCCGGGGTTCCCGGGGCCGCTTCGCTCTCGGCGATTCCGCTCTGAGCGTGGGGGCGTTCCGCTGCGGACCCTCGCCGGGCAGGGTGGTCGGCATGAGACTTCTCCTGCTGGGTGGGACGGAATTCGTGGGGCGGGCCGTCGCGGAGGCGGCACTGGAGCGGGGCTGGGAGGTGACGGTTTTCCACCGGGGCACGCACGCCGCGCCGGCGGGCGCCCGGGTACTGCACGGGGACCGGACGGCCGAGGGCGGGCTCGCGGCCCTGGCCGAGGGGGAGTGGGACGCGGTGGTGGACACCTGGTCCGCCGCCCCGTCGGCGGTGCGCGACAGCGCCCGCCTGCTGGCCGGCCGGGTCGGGCGCTACGCGTACGTCTCCAGCCGGTCGGTGTACGCGTACCCGACGCCGGCCGGCGCGGACGAGAGCGCCCCGCTGGTCGAGGGCTCGCCGGACGACGGTGAGATGCCCTACGCGGAGTCCAAGCGCGGCGGCGAGCTGGCGGCCCTGGACGCCTTCGGCGACCGGGCGCTGCTGGTCCGGGCCGGGCTGATCGTCGGACCGTACGAGAACATCGGCCGGCTGCCCTGGTGGCTCGGCCGGATCGCCCGCGGCGGCCCGGTGCTCGCCCCCGGTCCGCGCGACCTCGCGGTGCAGTTCATCGACGTCCGCGACCTCGCGATCTGGACCCTGGACGCGGTCGCGGCCGGCCTCGGCGGCCCGTACGACCTGGTCGGCCCGCGCGGGCACAGCACCATGGGCGAGCTGCTGGAGGCCTGCGCGAAGGCCACCGGCGCCGAGCCCGAGCTGCGCTGGACGGCGCCGGAGGCGATCGCCGAGGCCGGTATCGCCCCGTGGGTCCAGCTGCCGTTCTGGGTCCCGCCGGGCGAGCTGTACGACACCGTGCACGGCGCGGACGTGAGCAAGGCGCTGGCCGCCGGGCTGCGCTGCCGACCGGCGGCGGAGACGGTGGCCGACACCTGGGCGTGGCTGCGGTCGATCGGCGGGGCCGCGCCGCAGCGCCCGGACCGGCCGACCGTCGGCCTGGACCCGGAGCTGGAGGCCGCGGCGCTGGGCGGCTGACGACCGACGCCGCAACCCATGGCCGCGCCCGTGCCCGAGTCCGAGTCCGAGCCCGACGAGCGGGCCGGGCCGGGCGGGGCCGGGTCCGGCCCGGCCTCAGCCCCGGCCGTCGATCAGCTCGCCGTACGCCTGCAGCAGGTCCGGCAGCCGCAGCGTGGCGAGGTCCTCCCGGCCGGGCGGCTCGCGCAGCAGGGTGAGCCGCAGGTCCCGGTAGGCGCAGGACTTCTCGTACAGGGTGCGGATGAAGCGGCCGTTGCCGAGATCGTCGATCCAGCCCTCACGGACCACATGGGTGCAGATCGAGGCCAGCTCCTCGGCCGCGTCCTCGTCCCACCCGTCGCCGTCCTGCCCGGCGAGCGCCGCGCCGATCGCGGTCAGCTCGCCGGGGCGGTAGCTGGGGAAGTCGACCCGGGTGGTGAAGCGGGAGTTGAGCCCGGGATTGGTGGCCAGCAGCCGGTTCATGCCCTCCGGGTAGCCGGCCAGGATCACCACCAGCCGGTCCCGGTTGTCCTCGGCCCGCTTGAGCAGCACCTGCAGGGCCTCGTCGCCGTACGCGTCGCCCTTGCTGTAACCGGAGTTGGAGAGGCTGTAGGCCTCGTCGATGAAGAGCACGCCGTCCAGCGCGGAGTCGATCAGCTCGTTCGCCTTCACCGCCGTCTGGCCGAGGAACTCCCCGACCAGGTCGGCCCGTTGGGCCTCCACCAGGTGGTCCCCGGAGAGCAGGCCGAGGGCGTGGAAGACCCGGCCGAGGATCCGGGCGACGGTGGTCTTGCCGGTGCCGGACGGGCCGGAGAAGACGAAGTGCCGCTTGGGCGGCTGGACCGGCAGGCCCTGCTCGGCGCGCAGCCGGGCCATCCGCAGCTGCGCCGAGAGTGCCCGGACCTGCCGCTTGACCGGCTCCAGGCCGACCATCCGGGAGAGTTCGGCCAGCGCGGCGTCCAACTCGGCCCGGTGGTCGTCGCATTCGGACATCGCGCTGGTGCTCGCCGCCTGGGCCAGCGCCGTCTCGCCGCGTGCCGCCGCGGCGGCCGGGGAGGCGGCGGCGGGCTGCGGGGCGGTCGAGCCGGAGCGCCCGTTGCCGACCAGCGGGGGCGGTGCGCCCGCTCCGCCGCCGGGCCTGTTCCCCGTACCGCCCGTACCGCCGGTGCCGCCGGTGCCGGTGCCGCTGCCCGGTCCGGCCGAGGTGGGCAGGGCCGGGTGGCCGTCGTCCGCCTCGTCGTTGTCGGCCTCGACCGGCCCGCCGGGAGACGGACTTCCGAACGGGTCCGCGAACCCGGGCCCGCCGAACGCACCGGCTCCCGGCAGCTCGCCACCCGACAGCTCGGCACCCGGTGGTTCGGCGCCCGGCGGCAACTCCGGACCGGACAGCTCGGCGCCCGCGAAGGCCGTCGCCTGCTCCGACTCCGCCTGCTCCGTCCCGAACTCCGCACCCGTCCCGAACTCCGCGCTCGCGCCGAACTCCGAGCCCGCACCGAGCGCCTCGAAGCCGGCCTGCTCCAGGACGGCCGCGTCCAGCAGCGCCGCGTCGATCGCGTCGTCCTCCGCCCCGCGCCCCGCGTCCCGGCCGCCGATCCCGGCGCCGTCCAGCAGGGCGTCCGCGAGGCCGTCCTCCGCCGAGATCGCCGCGAGCCGGGCGGCGGTGTCCATGAACGCCGGGTCGGCCCGGTGCACGGCCCGGTACAGCGGCAGCGCGGCCGCGCTGCGCCCGGCGCCCTCGTAGGCGCGGGCCAGCCAGTAGCGCAGCTCCTTGCGCTGCGGCTGCTCGGAGCGGCAGCGGGCGAGCGAGGCGGCGAGCGGCGGCTGGGCCTGCGCGCACATGTCCAGCCGGACCCGGGCCATACCGGCGAACAGCCCGGCCTCGATGCCGAGCAGCGGGTCGTCGAGCAGCCGGTCGGTGTCCCGGATCAGCTGCTCCCAGTCCTTGAGGAGGTAGGAGCGGCAGGCGTGCAGGAAGCGCGCGGACGGGTCCTCGGCGGGGGCCGGGCACTGCTCCAGGGCGTGGTCCAGCTCGGTGAGGTGGCGTCCGTCCAGCCAGTGCGAGGCGTGCGCGAGGGCCAGGTCCCGGCCGGTCTCCAGTACCGGCTGCACCCACCAGCCCAGCCAGTACCAGGAACTGAGCGGGCGTCCGTGCCGCCGCCGCTGCTCGCCGAAGCGTTCCCGGTGCCGGTGCATCGCGAGCAGCGCGCCGGAGGTGTCGCTGCGCAGCGCGTGCAGGCCGAGCCAGGCGTCGGCCATGCCGGGGTCGAGCCGGACGGCGGCGCGGAACTCCTCCTCGGCCCGGGTGTACGCCCCGGCCGTGTAGGCGTCCATGGCACGCAGCCAGGCGCGGTCGGCGAGCCGGTTCGGAGCCGGGCCGCCCGCGGTGTTGCTGTCGGAACTCTCCACTCAACGCCCCCCGCGATGTGGCTCGGGGCCCGGCCGGTGCGGCGGTGTGCGGACCCGCCGGTGGTCGTCTGCCCACGGGGCGCATATGCGCCTGCCTGGAATCGTACCGGCGCGGCGCTGATCCGGAAGGGTGCCGCACGATGTCAAAAGCGATCGGGCGGAGGGCCGTTGAGGGGTGGCCGGCCCCGGGGCGGGGGAGTCGGACGGCATCCCCGGCTCACGGGGGAACAAGCCGGGGATGCCGGGTCCGAAGTTGCGGAATCAACAATTCCGCGAACGAGGGAGAACTTATTTCCTGGCGACGTCGCAGGTCAAGGGCATGGTTGAAGGTTCACCGACGGTGCCCGGCGCGATCCGCCCGGTCACCCCGTCGACCAGGGTGCCGGCGTGCGGGCGGCTCGGGTCCGCGGCGAAATGTGCCGATTCGGCGAGCGCCCAGCCGGCCCAGAACTCCGCCAGCCCCGGACCGTCCCGCCGCTCGCCCCGCCGCCGGGCCGCCGCAGCGTCCAGCTCCATCCACACCAGGCGGGCCAGCTCCGGCCGCACCGCGCGCCGCCCGGCGCCGACCCCCTCGACCAGGACCACCGGCGCGAGCGGCACCGCGGCCGTCCCGGCGAACCGGCGCAGCGTCCAGTCGTAGACCTCGTACTCCGCGTCCCGGCCCGACGCGAGCGGCTCCAGCACCTGGCCGCGCAGCCGTTCGGTCCAGCCGAACGGCTCGGCGTGGGTCGCCAGGTCGTCCAGGTGCACCACCGGGGCGCCGCCGAGCGCGGCCGCCAGCCGGGCGGCGAAGGTGGTCTTGCCCGAGCCCGCGTGGCCGTCCACCGCGACCAGCCGCACCGGACCGCAGGACGGCGGCAGCGCCCGCAGCTCGGCGGCGAGGGCGGCCAGCTGGTCGGGGGCCGCCGGCGCGTCGGAGGCCGCCGGGGACGCCGCGGGTCCGCCCGGGCCGGGCCGCACCACGGGCCGCGCGCCGGGCCGCACGACGGACCGGGCGACGGACCGGGTGACGGGCCCCATTACCGGGGCGGCGGAAGTCTCGGAAGAAGCCACAACGTCAACCCTACGGCGGACTCCGCGCCGGTCCGGACAGTGTTCGAGTCCTGCCCGTGACGGCGGCGCCCTGATCAGGCATACTCGCATCGCCATGCCTGTGAACGGCCGTTCACCGCGATCCGGTGCCGCCCGGCCGAGGCTGCCACACCCTGCGCGGGCCCGACCA
The DNA here is from genome assembly GCF_000718025.1 of Kitasatospora purpeofusca. GTDB lineage: Bacteria > Actinomycetota > Actinomycetes > Streptomycetales > Streptomycetaceae > Kitasatospora > Kitasatospora purpeofusca. The sequence goes on along the minus strand of NZ_JODS01000023.1, from coordinate 15,966 downwards.
CACCCCGGGGCCCGGCGCACGACCGAGGAGGCGACCAGCCGCTATGACCACCTCCCCCGCGAAGTCCGTGGACCGCCAGCTGCCCAGCGAGGAGGCCCGCGAGCTCCTGAACCTCACCCGGGACCTCGTCCAGCGTGAGCTGAAGCCGCGCGCCGCGGAGGACGAGGCCGCCGGCCGCTTCCCGCGCGAGGTCTTCCGCACGCTCGGCGAGGCCGGCCTGCTCTCCCTCCCCTACGACGAGAAGTACGGCGGCGGCGAGCAGCCGTACGAGGTCTACCTCCAGGTGCTGGAGGAGCTGGCGTCCGGCTGGCTGGCCGTCGGCCTGGGCGTCAGCGTGCACACCCTCTCCTGCCACGCGCTCGCCACCTTCGGCACCGACGAGCAGCGCGAGCGCTGGCTGCCCGGGATGCTCTCCGGCGAGCAGCTCGGCGCCTACTGCCTGTCCGAGCCGCAGTCCGGCTCCGACGCCGCCGCCCTGCGCACCCGGGCCGACCTGGACGGCGAGGAGTACGTCGTCGGCGGCACCAAGGCCTGGATCACCCACGGCGGCCAGGCCGACTTCTACAGCGCCCTGGTGCGCACCGGCGAGGAGGGCGCCCGGGGGATCAGCTGCCTGCTGGTGCCCGGCACCCAGCCCGGCCTGTCGGCCGCCCCGCCCGAGCACAAGATGGGCATGAAGTCCTCGCCCACCGCCCAGCTGCACTTCGACGGCGCCAGGGTCTCCCGGGAGCGGCTGATCGGCAGCGAGGGCCAGGGCTTCCAGATCGCGCTCGCCGCGCTGGACTCCGGCCGGCTCGGCATCGCCGCCTGCGCGATCGGTGTCGCCCAGGCCGCGCTCGACACCGCCGTCGACTACGCGCGCGAGCGCCACCAGTTCGGCCGGCCGATCGCCGACTTCCAGGGCCTGTCCTTCATGCTCGCCGACATGGCCACCCAGATCGAGGCCGGCCGCGCGCTCTACCTGTCCGCCGCCCGCCGCCGCGACGCCGGCCAGGCGTTCTCCAAGGAGGCGGCGATGGCGAAGCTGTTCTGCACCGACGCCGCGATGCGGGTGACCACCGACGCCGTCCAGGTGCTCGGCGGCTACGGCTACACCCAGGACTTCCCGGCCGAGCGCTACATGCGCGAGGCCAAGGTGCTGCAGATCGTCGAGGGCACCAACCAGATCCAGCGCCTGGTGATCGGCCGCCACCTCACCAAGGGCTGACCGCCGACCGGCCGCAGTCCCCTCCCGGGGGCCCGGCGGGCGGCACGCGAACGGCCCCCGGCGTCGCTCCTGGGTGCGGAGCGTGGCCGGGGGCCGTTCTGCCGATCATCGGGGCCGACGCGCGATGCCCGGGCGCGCGGCCGGCGCTCAGCGCCGGGAGAATCGGCCGCGCTGCTCCGGAATGACCGGCGCGGAGCCCGAGCGGACCGGGCGGTGCACCAGCGCGTGCGAGAACGGCTGGGTGCGCCAGTCGTGCTCGCCCGGCAGCGCGAGCAGCGCGGCCAGGCCGGCCGAGTCGGCCTCCTCGGCGCACTCCACCTCGGCCAGGTCGTCGGTCGGCGTGCCCGAGCCCGGGCACAGGGTGGGGGAGAAGGGGTGCCAGGCCCGGGGCAGCACGGCGTGCTGCGGCAGCCGCGCCTCGTCGCCCACCAGGGCGATCGGACGCCGGCAGGACGGGCAGTCGACCCGGACGGTCTCCCACGGCTCGGCCTCGCCCGGATCCACCCCCGGCGCGGCGTCGTAGGGGACCGCGAGGTCCTCGCGGTCGGTCGTATCGTGGGCGTCGTCCGCGCCCGTCGGGCGCTGGTCGGTAACGCGCATGGTGATCCCCCTCGGATCGGGCCCGGCGTGGTCGCCCGGGGCCACAACCAGCATTTCCCGCCGACGCGGACTCATAACCCTGCAGTTCGGCGCACTGTGATGCACCGGGTGTGTCCTTCGCCACATTCGTCCGGCATGTGCCCGTACGGCACTCCGGGGCGCGCCGGGTGCCGCTCCGCGCCCCCTCCCGGTCCCGCGTGCGCCCCCGGTCCGCCGCCGCCCGCGCCCCCCGCCGCCGCGATCCGCGCGCCCACGAGGGGGTAGGTTTGCGCCTTGTGGAGGATCTCGATCAACGCATCGTCCGACTGCTTCTCCAGGACGGCCGGATGAGCTACACGGACCTGGGCAAGGCCACCGGCCTGTCCACCTCGGCGGTGCACCAGCGGGTGCGCCGCCTCGAACAGCGCGGGGTGATCCGCGGCTACACCGCGATCATCGACCCCGACGCCGTCGACCTCGCGCTCACCGCGTTCATCTCGGTCAAACCCTTCGACCCCAGCGCCCCCGACGACACACCGGAGCGGCTGGCCGACCTGCCCGAGATCGAGGCCTGCCACAGCGTCGCCGGCGAGGAGAACTACATCCTCAAGGTCCGCGTCGGCGCCCCCGGCGACCTGGAGGACCTGCTGGCACGCATCCGCAGCGCCGCCGGCGTCTCCACCCGCACCACCGTCGTCCTCTCCACCCCCTACGAGGCCCGCCCCCCGAGGCTCTGACCGGCCCTCCGCGGGGTGCAGACTTGGCCCATGACCGAACGCACCTCACGGACCGTCCTGCTGCGCGGCGGCGCCGTCTACAGCCCCGCCGACCCCTTCGCCACCGCCATGCTCGTCGAGGGCGAGCACGTCGCCTGGGTCGGCAGCGACGGTGCCGCCGAGGCCTACGCGCGGACCGCCGACGAGATCGTCGAACTCGACGGCGCCCTGGTCACCCCGGCCTTCGTCGACGCCCACGCGCACGCCACCGCCACCGGCCTCGCGCTCACCGGCCTCGACCTCACCGGCACCCCCTCGCTGGCCGCCGCCCTGGCCGCCGTCACCGCCTTCACCGCCCGTCAGCAGCCCGGCGGAGTCCTCATCGGCCACGGCTGGGACGAGACCGGCTGGCCCGAGGGCCGCCCGCCGACCCTCGCCGAACTGGACGCCGCCGCCGGCGGCGCAGCCGTCTACCTCTCCCGCACCGACGTGCACTCCGCGCTCGCCACCACCGCGCTGCGCGACCTCACCGAGGGCCTCGCCGACCGGCCCGGCCACCACCCCGACGGCCCGCTCACCCGCGACGCCCACCACGCCGTCCGCGCGACCGCGCTCGCCCGCCTCACCCCCGCCCAGCGCCGCCACGCCCAGCGCGCCGCCCTCGCCCGCGCCGCCGAACTCGGCATCGGCGCCCTGCACGAGTGCGCCGGCCCCCAGATCTCCTCCGAGCAGGACCTCACGGCCCTGCTGGAGCTGGCCGCCGAGGGCGACGGCCCCGAGGTGTTCGGCTACTGGGGCGAGCTCGCCGAGCACGGCGGCGTCGAGACCGCCCGCCGGCTCGGCGCCGTCGGCGCCGGCGGCGACCTCTTCGTCGACGGCGCCCTCGGCTCGCACACCGCCTGCCTGCAGCACGACTACGCCGACGCCGCCCACACCGGCACCTCCTACCTGACCGCCGCCCAGGTCGCCGACCACGTCGCCGCCTGCACCGAGGCCGGCCTCCAGGCCGGCTTCCACGCCATCGGGGACGCCGCGGTCGCCGCCGTCCTGGACGGCGTGCGGGCGGCCGGCGACCGGGTCGGCGCCGACCGCGTCCGGGCGCTGCGCCACCGGGTCGAGCACGCCGAGGCCCTCGACGAGAAGACCGTCGCCGCCTTCGCCGAACTCGGCCTCACCGCCTCCGTGCAGCCCGCCTTCGACGCCGCCTGGGGCGGCCCGGACGGCATGTACGTGCAGCGCCTCGGTGCCGAGCGGGCCGCCGCGCTCAACCCGTTCGCCGCGCTGCTGCGCTCCGGCGTCCCGCTGGCCTTCGGCTCGGACGCCCCGGTCACCCCGCTCGACCCCTGGGGCACCGTCCGGGCCGCCGCCTTCCACCGCACCCCCGAGCACCGGATCTCGGTCCGGGCCGCGTTCACCGCCCACACCCGGGGCGGCTGGCGGGCGGTCGGCCGCGACCAGGACGGCGTGCTCGTCCCCGGCGCGGTCGCCAGCTACGCGATCTGGGCCGCCACCGACCTGGTCGTCCAGGCCCCGGACGACCGGGTGGCCGGCTGGTCCACCGACCCGCGCTCCGGCACCCCCGGCCTGCCCGACCTCACCCCGGGCCACCCGCTGCCCACCTGCCTGCGCACCGTGGTCCGGGGCCGCACCGTCCACCTCGCCGAGGCCGTGAGCAGCACGGCCACCGGCACGGACACCGGTGCGGCCACCGGCGCGTAGACCGGCACCGGAACCGGCGGAAAACCGGATGATCGGAGCGGGCCGGCCGCCGTAGGTTGGCGCCCATGACCGATCAGCCGTTCGTCCCCGCCGACTTCACCGTCCCCCGCGCCCTCGACGCCGAGGGGTTCCGCCTGGAACCCCTCGGCGAGCAGCACAACGAGGCCGACCACGCCGCCTGGACCGGCAGCGTCGCGCACATCCGGGCCACCCCCGGCTTCGGAGACGGCACCTGGCCGCCGGCCGAGGGCATGGACCTCGACCGCAACCTCGCCGACCTGCGCCGGCACGCCGCCGACTTCGAGGCCCGCCGGGGCTTCACCTACAGCGTCCTGGCCGTGCCCGGCGACGCCGTCGTCGGCTGCGTCTACCTCTACCCGGACCAGGAACGGCCCGGCGCCGCCGAGGCCAGCTCCTGGGTCCGCGCCGACCGGGCCGAGCTGGACGCCCCGCTCCACCGCGCGGTCTCCGACTGGCTCGCCACCGCCTGGCCGTTCGCCGAGGTGACGTACGCCCCGCGCTGACCGGGCCGGGGCGACGCCCGCCGGGCCGCCGCGCCGGCCCGGCGGGACGGCGCAAAGCGACCCTCACCTCACGGCGGGGTGTCCGGACGGGGTACCTTCTTCGGACAGCGTCCGAACAGCCGTCCCGGTACACCACAGCGGGACGGCGTCGAGAGAGATGGTGCGACGGTGGTCATGCCCGTCACCCAGGAGCGGTCCGGTACCGCACCCGAAACCCCCGACGAGGAACCCGGTCCCGGCCCCGGCCGCGGCGCCCGGGCCCTCGCCAGGATCCGGGCCGGCCTGCCCCGCACCGGACTGGCGGCGCTCGCCGGGCTGCTGCTCGCGCTGGCCTTCCCGCCGTTCGACCTGTGGCCGCTGTCCCTGCTCGGTGTCGCCGCGCTGTCCCTGCTCACCCGGGGCCGCACCGTCCGCCAGGCCGCCTGGACCGGCTTCGCCTTCGGCCTGCCGTTCTTCCTGATGCTGCTCAGCTGGCTGCGGGTGGTCGGCTGGGACGCCACGGTCGGCCTGTCCGTCGTCGAGGCGCTCTTCCTGGCCGCCCTGGGTTCCGGCCTCGCCGTCACCTCCCGGCTGCCCGGCTGGCCGCTCTGGGGCGCCTGCCTGTGGATCACCCAGGAGTGGGCCCGGGACCGGCTGCCGCTCGGCGGCTTCCCCTGGGGCCGGCTGGCCTTCGCCAACACCGCCACCCCGTTCACCCCGCTGGCCGCGCTCGGCGGCGCCCCGCTGGTGACCTTCGCCGTCGCCCTGTCCGGCACCCTGCTCGCCTGGGCCGCCGTGCGGGCCACCGGCCGCGGCACCGACCGCCGCCCGGTCGCGGCCGCGCTCGCCGCGCTCGGCGCCGTCGCCACCATGCTCGCCGGGTTCCTGGTGCCGGTGCCCACCGCGCCCGCCGACACCGTCAAGGTCGCCGTCATCCAGGGCAACGTGCCCAACCCCGGCATGGACTTCCTCGGCCGCCCGATGATGGTCCTCAACAACCACGCCGCCGCCACCGAGAAGCTCGCCGAGGACATCAGGGCCGGCCGGGCCGAGAAGCCGGACATCGTGATCTGGCCGGAGAACTCCTCCGACCTCGACCCGTTCTCCGACCCGCTGGCCTACCGGCGGATCGACGAGGCCGTCCGCGCGATCGGCGTGCCCACCCTGGTCGGCACCCTCGTCGACGGCCCCGACGAGCAGCACGTGCAGAACGAGGGCATCGTCTGGGACCCGAAGACCGGCCCCGGCGCCTCCTACACCAAGCAGCACCCCGTGCCGTTCGGCGAGTACGTGCCCTTCCGTGACCAGCTCTCCAAGGTCATCACCCGCCTCCAGCGGGTCGCCCGCGACTTCTACCCCGGCGACCACAACGGCGTCATGCAGCTCGGCCCGGCCCGGATCGGCGACGTCATCTGCTTCGAGGTCGCCTACGACGAGATCGTCCGCGACACCGTCGACCAGGGCGCCCGGGTCCTCGTCGTGCAGACCAACAACGCCACCTACGCCAAGACCGGACAGCCGGAGCAGCAGCTCGCGATGAGCCGGCTGCGCGCCGTCGAGCACGGCCGCGCGGTGCTGATCGCCGCGACCAGCGGCATCAGCGCGGTCATCGCCCCGGACGGCAAGGTCGTCCAGCGCACCGAGGAGCTGACCGCCGCCGAGCTGATCGCGACCGTCCCGCTTCGCGACGGCACCACCGTCGCCGACCGGGTCGGCGCCGCCCCCGAGTGGACACTCGCGGTGGCCGGCCTGCTGGCCTGCGCCGGGGGCGTGCTGCTGACCCGCCGCCGCCGTACGACCGCTGCGGGGGACGCCGGCACCACCACCGCCGGGGAGACCGGCACCACCGCCCGCGGCGGCGCGCCCACCCCCGGCGAGTGACCCGCTGTTCCACCGGGCCCGCGCCCGGTGGAACACCGGCCGCCGGCCGACCGTTGGACCAGGTGGTGCCGTAGCCGGCCCGGACCTCCCGTGCGGCGCGCAGAGCACCGCATGGAGTGGATTCGTACCGTGACCCGGCAAGACACCCCCACCCGTCCGGCCCCGCGCTCGAAGCTACGGCGCGCGCTGCCGCTGCTGCTGACCGCCTGGCTGGTGCTGGAGATCTGGCTGCTGGTGCAGGTGGGCTCCTGGCTGGGCGGCCTGACCGTGGTGCTGCTGCTGATCGCGGGCGCGCTGATCGGCGGCTCGCTGATCAAGCGGGCCGGCGCCCGCGCCCTGTCGGCGGCCTTCGAGCAGACCCGCGACCCGCGACCGGAGCAGCCGCAGACCGGGACCAGCCTGACCGTGCTGGCCGGTCTGCTGCTGATCCTGCCCGGCTTCCTCTCGGACGGGCTGGCGCTGACCCTGCTGTTCCCGCCGACCCGCGCGCTGTGGCGGGCGGCCGGACGCCGGGCGGCCGACAAGGTGCTGCGCTCCGCCGCCACCGCCGGCACCGACCCGCTGGCGGACGCGATGCGGCTGCAGGAGCAGCTGCGGATCCACCGCCCGGACGGCAAGGTGATCCAGGGCGAGGTGGTCGAGCCGGGCGCCGGTCCGGCCGCCGGACCGCAGGGCCCGGACACCGGCTACCGTCCGCCCCTCAACGGCTGACCCCGCCCGTCGGCGCCCGCCCGCCGGTGCTCCTGTTCCGGAGCGCCGGCGGCCGCGTGCACCCGGCCGACGGTCACGTGCACCCGGTACGAGCAGCGGTCAGCTGTACCCGGTGCGAGTGGCTGACGGGCGCGAGGCGCCTGCCGGCGGAAACGCGAAAGGGACCCTGGTGACCAGGGTCCCTTTTCGCGTGCCCCCGCCGGTCGGCGGGAGCGGGGTCAGGCGCTCTTGCGGGTGTCCCGCGGGTGTACCGCGAGGTTCATCCCACCGGAGCGGAGCACGGCCAGCCGCTCGGCCAGCACCTCCTCCAACTCCTCACGGGTCCGGCGCTCCATCAGCATGTCCCAATGGGTACGCGTCGGCTTGGTCTTCTTCTCCTCGGGCTCGTCACCGTCGAGGAGTACCGCCTCCTGGCCGCAGAAGCGGCATTCCCAGGCGGAGGGGATCTCGGCCTCGACCGAGAAAGGAACCTCGAATCGGTGTCCGTTCTGACATGCGTACTCGACGGTCTGGCGGGGAGCCAGATCGATACCGCGGTCGGTCTCGTAGCTAGTGGCCCCGAGTCGCGTGCCGCGGAGAGCTCGCTCGCTCATGAATCGTGCCTCCCGGGCTTATGGCCCACAGGACTAGTGGTCGCTGTTCTTCGTCGTTCGGTCAACGCTCGGCTTCCGACGAAGATTCCCGTCCCGGGACATGCGTCGTCTGTTGTGCCGTCCCTGTTTGTACCCACCGGCGCCCGATTTGTCACATCTGGCCGGTGATATCACCCCAGGTGTCACCTATTTCACATCTGGTGATCGGTCGGCCTTTCCCCGACGAGCGTACCGGGCCGGGATTCGACGGCGGAAGCCGCCCCTCCCCTTCGGATGTACGGCCGCAGGTCAGGCGAGTGGGCGGAAGCGTAGCGCGGCCGGGCCCTTGGCGAGGTCCACCCCGGCGTGCGCGGCCGGATCGAGCTCCACCGCGACGGTCGGCAGGCCGTCCGGGTGCACCGGCAGCGGCTGCGCGGAGGGGACCGGCGCGGGGGCCTCGGTGCGGGTGTCGCGGTGCGGCAGCAGGGTGATCACGGCGTCCCGCAGCGCGGCCGGCGCCTCCTCGTCCAGGGGGTCGACGGTGGCCGGCAGCTGGAGCCGGACCGGGGCGCCGGTGCCGATCCGGGCGTAGCCGCGTCCGGCCGGGGCGTGCGCGGCGGGCACGATGTCCAGCGGCACCCCGAGGGCGGCGTGGCTCTCCTCCGGGCCGGCCGGGCCGAGCACCACCCGGGCCCGGGCGGTGGCCCGGACGCTCGGCGAGATCCGGTCCCGCGCCTCGATGTCGTCGGCGACCACCACGGTGACCCGGGCGGCGCGGCCGTGCCGCAGCGGCAGCTCCAGCAGGTCCTGCGGGTCCGGGCGGCCCTCGGCGTGGGCCAGCTCGGTCAGCTCGGTCGGGTGGTCCAGCAGCAGCCACAGCGGCCGGGTGACGTCGGCGGGCGGCGCGGCGCCCGCGTGCCGGGCGGCGTTCAGCGCGGTGAGCCGGCGCTCGGTCTCCTGGGCCGCCCAGTGCAGCGCGGCCAGCGCGCCGTGCAGGCTGGTCTCCACGGTGTGCACGCCGGGCCGGTTGACCAGGCAGGCGTGCTCGCCGGTGCCGGCGCCGTCGATCACCATCAGGTCGGCGTACGGCAGGACCTGGAGGGCGATCGAGCGGATCAGGCTGGAGGTGCCGTAGCCGCTGACGCCGAGCGCCAGCAGGTGCGGCTCGGCCGAGCGCGGGCCGGTGCGCCAGACCACCGGCGGCTGCTGGGCGGGCATGCCGCCCTGCTGCACCGGGATGGTCCTGGCGCTGCCGTCCTCGTCGGTGAAGCCGAGCACGATCTCGCCGGGCGCGGCCACGAAGCGCTGGGCGGCGATGTCCGTGGGCAGCGGCGCCAGGGCGGCGATCCGCAGCCGGTTGGTCTCCTCGTCCCAGTCGAAGCGGTACTCCCGGGCCCGGCCGGCCTTGCCCTGGACGACCTGCTCGATCCGGGCCCGGGCGGCCGGCTCGGTGTCGGTGAAGTACGCGGGGTAGGCGATCTCCAGCCGGGAGAGGCGGCCCTCGGCGTCGAACTCCCACCCGGTGAAGACGTTCTTCCAGCTGCCCTCGTGGTGGTAGAGCGGTGCGAGCTCGTCCGGCCCGGCCAGGTACGGGGTGAGCGCCGCGTACAGGGCGGTGAGCTTGACCTCGGCGACGTCCGGCTCGGGCGGGGCCGCCGGGGCCTTGGGCGCGCGCCCGGCCCAGGCGGCGCTGGCCATCAGCGCGACCAGCGCGAACAGCAGGCCGTGCGGCAGCAGGAAGATGCCGACCAGCATCGCGGCGACCAGGAACACCGTCGGCCCGCGCCGCTCCTTCGGGGTGGCCTGCCAGCGGGCCTTGGCCCAGCCGACGTGGTGGCGCAGCCCCCGGCCGACGACGGTGAGCGGCGCGAACATGTCGGAGGCGTGGTCGCCGGCCGTGCGGGCGAGGTCGCGGCCCTTGTTGAGGTGGTGGCGGTTGAGCGGCATTCCTGGCTCCCCGGGCGAGTGGGACGGTCGGGTGGAACGGGGCTTGCGGCGACGGCCGGTCCGGTGGCGGCAGCGGCCGGTCCGCCGGCGGCTCCGGCGGGAACGACCGGGCCCGGGGCGGTGGGATCCGCGCCCGGGCCCGTAGGGCGGAAGAGCCCCGCTAGAACTTGATGCCGCCGAGCAGGCTGGCGAGGGTCGCGCCGCCCGCCGTGATGCTCGGCGCGATCGAGGAGCCGGCGATGTAGAAACCGAGAAGGGCGCAGACGATCGCATGGGAGACCTTGAGTCCGTCCCTGCGGAAGAAGAGGAATGTGATGGTGCCGAACAGGACGATGCCGGAAATCGAGAGGATCACGTTCTGCTCCTCGAAGGAGGGGACGGGGACAGTGTCACGGAAAGTGCCATAATCGTGACAAAAAGTAATAGATGATGGAACGGTGCAAATGGGTGGATCTCCGGAGATGCCCCACCTTGTGACCCGGACGGCGGTGTGCGAACCGACCCCGCCGGGGCCCGGGGGTGCCGCATTTCCGGCGTGCCGAGCCATTCCCGGCCCCCGGGCGGGAAGCTTCCGGGGGTGGTGCAAAGTTCCCCCGAACGGGCGCGCAACCTTCCCGCCCGCGTGTCGTGCGCTACGGTGCGTCCGGCGCGACCACCGACCACACCGGCGCGGCCCCGATCCGGGCCGCGCCGCGGAGAAAGGCCGAGACATGACCGACACCCCCGACGCCGACGTGATCGCCCTGGCCGGAAAGCTCTTCGACGCCGCCCGGGCCGGGGACTCCGCCACCCTCGCCGCCTACGTCGACGCCGGTGCCCCGGCCGACCTCACCAACGACCGCGGCGACACCCTGCTGATGCTCGCCGCCTACCACGGCCACGCCGACGCGGTCACCGCCCTGCTGGAGCGCGGCGCCGACCCGAACCGGGCCAACGACCGGGGCCAGACCCCGCTCGCCGGCGCCGTCTTCAAGGGCAACGACGACGTCCTCGACGCCCTGCTCGCCGGTGGCGCCGACCCCGCCGCCGGCACCCCGTCCGCCGTGGACACCGCCCGGATGTTCGAGAAGGCGGCTCTGCTCGCCCGGTTCGAGGGGCGGGCGGAGGCGGGCTGAGCGAGAGTCGTAGGCTTGACGACCATGGAGAGCACCACCACCGGCGGAACCTTCGCACACGACCGTACGGGTGACCGCATCGAGCTGCGCGTCACCGGCTTCGGGCACCCCGACGCCCAGCTCCTCACGGCGGAGGTCCAGCAGGAGTACGTCGTCCGCTACGGCGAGGGCGACATCACCCAGTTGCACCCCGACCACTTCGAGCCGCCCGCCGGCCTCTTCGTCATCGCGTACCTCGACGACCGGCCGGTCGCCTGCGGCGGCTGGCGCGCCAAGTCGGCGGCGCCGTTCGGCATCCGCGACGGCGACGCCGAACTGAAGCGGATGTTCGTCCGACCCGAGGCGCGCGGCCGAGGCCTGGCCCGCACGCTGCTGCGCCACCTGGAGCGGACCGCCGCCGACGCCGGCCGGACCAGGTTCGTCCTGGAGACCGGCACCGAGCAGCCCGAGGCCATCGCCCTGTACGCCTCCGAGGGGTACGCGGCGATCGAGAAGTTCGGCATCTACCGCGAGCACCCGCAGAGCATCTGCCTGGGCAAGGAGTTCGACGGCGCGTCCGCCGTCTGACCCGCGCTCGGGCCGGGTAGCCTCCCGAGGGGGACCGGTCGGTCCCCCTCGGGAGGGGCGCCGGCCGACGGCCGGCGACGGGCGGGGGAGAACCGCGGATGACCGGACCGGTACTGCCCTCCGAACGCGCCGGAACCACCGGAGACGGTGACCTCGGAGAACTCGCCGACCCCGACGGCCCATTGGCCCGCCTGGTGGCCGAGGGCCTGCGCACCGCCGGGACCGGCGGCGTCTGGTCGGTGGGCGACGCCGGCGGCGTCCGGGCCCGCGGCCGGACCGGCCCCCTCGGCCAAGGCGCCTGGGCCGCACGGGAGATGGACCACGACACCCTCTTCGACCTGGCCAGCATCACCAAGATCGTCGCCCTCTGGCCGTGCGCCGGAGCCCTCCGACAGGCCGGCCGGCTCCCGCTCGACCGCCCCCTCGCCGACCTCTGGGCCCCGGCCGCCCGGCACCCCGTCGGCGCCGTGACGATCCGTCAACTCCTTACCCACACCGCCGGAATGCCGCTGCGCACCCGCTTCGCCGAACTCTACGGCGACGACCCGGCCGCGATCCGGGCCGGCGTGCTCGCCGCCCCGCTGCACCGCCCGCCCGGCGCCGCCGTCGAATACACCGACCGGGCCGCCGTCCTGCTCGGCCACCTCGTCGAGGACCTCGCCGGCGCACCGCTCGACCGGCTCGCCGCCCGGCAGGTCTGGCAGCCGCTCGGCATGACCGACACCCACTACGGCCCGCTCAGCCCGGACAACGCCCACCGCACCGCCCCCACCGAGTACGAGCGCACCGCCGGCGGCATCCTGTGCGGCACCGTGCACGACCCCTCGGCCCGGCTGCTCGGCGGCGTCTCCGGCAACGCCGGCGCCTTCTCCACCGCCCGCGACCTGGAACGCTTCCTCACCGCCCTGCTCGCCCCACCCGCCGGACTGCCCTGGGGCGAACCCTGGATCACCGAGTCCCTGCGCGTCCACACCGGCGGCCTCGCCCCCGCCCGCGGCCTGTCCTGGCTCTGCGCCGCCGGCACCGACCCCGCCGCCGGCACCTTCGTCCACTACGGCTTCACCGGCACCGGCATCTGGATCTCCCGCCGCCGCGGCCGCTGGGCACTGCTGCTCACCAACAAGGTCCACTACGACCGCGACTTCCGGCCGCTCACCGACCTGCGCAACGCCTTCCGCCGGGCCGTCCTCGGCTGACGGCCCGGCGGGGCGTGCCTGCAGTGGCGCCGCAGGTCAGAGCAGCGTCGACCAGTACGACCAGAACCGGTTCAGGATCAGCAGCGCGATCACCGCCGCCCACAGCACCGGCAGCGCCCAGTGGTAGCGGGCCGCCTCCCGGACCACCGGCCGCAGCCGGGGCCCCACCGGGATCACCCCCGACCGCAGATTGTGCAGCGTCGTGTACCAGAACAGCGCCACCACCGTCACCCAGACCACCATGCAGTACGGGCACAGCGCGCCGATGTCGTACAGCGCCTGGACGATCAGCCAGTGGGTGAACCCCACCCCGAACAGCGTCCCGGCCTGCAGCCCCAGCCAGAACCAGCGCCGGTACGCGGCCCCCGCCAGCAGACCCGCGCCGACCGCCGCCAGCGCGCCGAACGCGGCCAGCCCCAGCAGCGGGTTCGGGAAGCCGAACACCTCGGCCTGCGCGGTGCGCATCACCGAACCGCAGCTGATCACCGGATTGATGTTGCAGCTCGGTATGTAGGAGGGATCCTCCAGGATCCGGAGCTTGTCGAAGGTCAGCACCGCCGAGGCGGCCAGCCCGACCAGGGCGCACAGCAGGACGAACAGCGAGAACGCGCGGCCCGCGCCGACCGGCCCCGGAGCGGGCACGGCCGGACCGGAGGCAGCGGGACGGGAGGAGGAGTGGGACGGCAGAGCGGTCGATGCGGTCATGGCAGAGCACTCCGTGGATGGGGAAGGGGCCGGCCCGGCCGGGAGATCGGCCGGGCCGGTGGTGCTCACTGCAAGCCCGCGGCCTGCTTCACCTGCGCGGTGAACTGCTCCGCCGTCAGCGCCTTGTTGCCGCTGAACAGCGTGAGCGGCTTGCCGTCCACCTTCACCGTCGGGGTACCGGTCACCCCGCTGTCGTTGAACGCGTCCGCGACCTTCTTCGCCCATGGCGCGTACGTCCGGTCCGTGACCGCCTTGACGAAGGCGTCCGACTTCAGACCCGGCACCTTGTCGGCCAGCTCCAGCAGGTGGTTGACGTCGCCGAAGCCGTCCTCGCGCTCGTCCGGCTGGTTGGCGTACAGCACGTCGTGGTACGCCTTGAACTTGTCCACGCCCTCGTTCACCGCGGCGCCGATCGCCGCCAGCGCGGTGCGCGAACCCTTGCCGCCGAGGTTCTTGTCCAGGAACGCGGCCAGGTGGTACTCGACCTTGACCGTGCCGTCCTCCGCCAGCTTGCGGACCGCGTCCCCGTTGGCCGCCTCGAAGTTCTTGCACACCGGGCAGCGGAAGTCCTCGAACACCTGGAGGGTGTGCGCGGCGTCCGCCTTGCCGTAGGTGATGACCGTGCCGTCCGCGCCCGAGGTGTTCGCCGGGACGACCATCGCGGTCGGCTCGACCGCGTCCGCCGCCGAGGACTTGCTGTCGCCGCCGGCCGTGCTGATCGCCAGCGCGGTGCCGCCGACCAGGGCGAGACCGACCACGAGCGAGACGCTGACGACTATCCGCCGGCGGCGCGCGTTCGCCTGCTTCTCCAGGCGCTGCGCCTCCTGGATGCGCTCACGGGCGCTGATCTTCTGGGCCTGCTTGCGGGAGGGCTTCTGGTTGGGGTGAGCCATGTCGGTTCAACTCCGTAATGGGGCGCGCCCAGGGGCGCGCGGAGGTGTCCCTACCCCGGCGCACGGCGTACGGCGCGGGCGCGCGGGGGCGCCGGCGCAGGTACGGGCCGGAGGGGACTACTGGACTGGAGGCGGAGTCGCGCACCGCCCGCCGGACACCCCGGACACCTGCGAGCCCGTCACGGGGCAGTCGTCAGGGAGTCGTCAGGGAGTCGTCAGCGGGCGAGCGCCAGCAGCGGCGGGCCGCGGCGCGGCGCCGGACTCAGCACCACGTCCTCGCGGTGCGGGCGGCGGCGGTCCGGGACCGGCAGCGGCACCCGCAGCACCGGCCGGGCCGGTGCCGGGACCAGCAGCGCGACCAGCGCGCGCAGCGGCGCGGCGACCGCCTGGCGCAGCGCGCGCAGCGCCCGCACCAGGCCGGACAGGGCCGCGTCACCCAGCCGCAGCCAGGCAGCGGCGGCCAGCGCGATCACCAGGTGCACCAGCAGGAGCAGCAGTTGGGTGGCCGCGGGCGCCAACCGCCCGGAGTGCCCCAACTGGCCGTAGAGCAAGGACGACCCGTCCACCGAGCCGCCGCCGCAGACCAGCAGGTTCATGCCGCGGGCGGGGAGGTCGGCGCCGAGGACCGGACCGCAACTGGTCTGGCCCAGATTGAACGTCGTGTTGAGCAGCAGCTCGACCGGGACCAGCACGGCCGCGATCTGCGTCAACCGCCGCTCCCCGCCGGCCAGTACGGCCGCGACCAGGAAGACGACGGCGGTCGCGACCATCACCAGGGTGAGCGGCAGCGGGCGACCGGTGATCACCACCTGGCCCAGCGCGGACAGCGGCACGGCGAGCGCGGTGAACACCGCGGCCCGCAGGGCCCTCGTCGCGTGGGTGGAGGTCGTCACGATCGGGAGTATGTCACGGCCCTTACGCCGGGCACGAGGGTGCGTCGGGGCCGGCGGCCGGATCGGCGCACAGATTGTCCCGCATCGGTCGTCCGTTCGCGGTCCGGGGGTGGGGAGTTCACCGGGGCGATGGGTTTGACGGCCCGGCTGCGGGTGAGGGGCCGTCAGCTGCTGACGGGGTCGGTGGGACGGTCCGACAATCGGGCGATGGACTATGCCCATGGCCCGGGGCCGGGGGCGCCCGATGTGCCGGAGGTGCCCGCGGTGCCGTCACCGTCGTGGCTTTGGCCGCCGTGGCCGTGGTTCCCGCCGCATCCCCCGCACCCTTCGCACTCCCCGCACCCTTCGCACTCCGCGACGCCCTGCCCGTCGCCGTCTCCTTCACCGTCCTCCACGCCCTGGCCCGCGCCGTCCTCCTCGCCGTCGGCGCCCTCCGTGCCGTCGCCGTCGCCGTCGCCGTCCGCCCAGCCGTCCGCTCCGGCTCCCGCCGCGCCGTCCGCTGCCACGTCCCCCGAGTCGGCCGCACCGTCGCCCGTGCGGACCGCGCCCACCACCGCCACCGTCCCGACCACCCCCACCACCCCGGCCGTCACCCGGCAGCCCGCGAAGCTCGCCCCGCCGCCGCTCCCGCCGCACGCCGCCGTCACCCTCCGGCCGGGACCCGAACCGTCCCCCTCGGCCCCGCAGCCGCAGACCGCGCCCAGCTGGACGGCGCAGCCCCCGCCCATGCCCCCGCCCCCCGCTCCGACCGCCACCCTCACC
>NZ_JODS01000022.1 GCF_000718025.1 Kitasatospora purpeofusca | reverse complement strand
CGGCTTCGCCAACTCCCACAACCCGTCCGGAACGATCCAACTCCACGTACCCCGCCCCATGCCTCGATCAACGAGCCTTCACCACATAGGACACGGTCTTAGTACCAGTGGTGGTTCTGCCAGAAGGTCCAGGCGGCGTTCGGGCTGCCGTAGCGGCTGTTCATGTAGTCCAGCGCCCAGCGGATCTGGGTGGTGGCGTTGGTCTTCCAGTCCGAGCCGTGGGTGGCCATCTTGGAACCCGGCAGCGCCTGCGCCAGGCCGTACGCACCCGAGCTCGGGTTGGTCGCGGTCACGTTCCAGCTGGACTCGTGGGAGATGATCTGGCTGAACGAGGAGAGCTGGTTCGCCGGCACGATCTGCGCGGCGATGGCCTGCGGGGAGGCGGTCGCGGCGGACGCGGTGGCCGGCATGACACCGGCGCCGATGGCGGTCAGACCGGCGGCACCGGCGAGAAGAGCAGCCGAGGTACGCATACGAAGCTTGAAAGTGGGCATGAAGAACAAGACCTCAATCAGGTTGGGCCGGTGCTCGCCCCGCCCGGACCGTGGCCGGACAGGGGCCGTAACGGTCGCGGGGCGCGCATCGGCAGTAGTTCGTGAAGAGCCGTACTCCGGTGGGACAGGTACCGGGTACGGCTGGCGACGAGAGCCATTGTTGGCAGACGGGATCGGCCATCGCCAAGACCCCTCCGCTACGACGCCGCGTCGTAGCGGTCTCGCGCGCCGTCGATTCGAAGGCCGCTCGCGGGCGCTTCTGACCTGCGCCGATCCCGCGTCCGCACCGCACCGGCCGTGAGCACTACCGGCCGTCGTGCCGACGGATTCCTTGTGAGCGCACTCACCGTTTGAACGCCGCCCCCGTCACCCAGGGCCGTGCCGTCGGCACGCCACGTCGCCGTTGATCTGAGACCGGGACCACAGGGCCACGGTTCGAAGCCTGCGTTCCTCGAAGCCCGCCGCCTTCGGAGCCCGTCCTCCTCGGAGCCCGCCGCCTCCGGAGCCCGGCCTCGGTCCTCAGACGACGAGGTCGCCCAGGCGGCGGTGGCGGGTGGTGCGGGCGGCGAGGCGCTCGGAGGTGGGGGTGGCCGTGAGGGTCGCGAGGGCGGTGGAGACGGCGTGGCCGAGGCGGGCGCAGAAGGCGGCGGGCTCGTCGGCGGCGTCGGGAAGTTCGGGGATCACGGTGTCGACCAGGCCGACGGCGGCGAGGTCGTGGGCGCCGATGCCCTGGGCGCGGGCCAGCTCGGGGGCGTGCGAGCCGTCCCGGTGGACGATCGCGGAGGCGCCCTCCGGGGGGAGCGGGGCGAGCCAGGCGTTGTCCGCGGCGAGGACGCGGTCGGCGGGGAGGAGGGCGAGCGCGCCGCCGCCGGAGCCCTGGCCGAGCAGCACGGCGAGAACGGGCGTGCGCAGGGAGAGGAGGGTGGTGAGGCAGTGGGCGATCTCCACGGCCACGCCGTCCAGCTCCGCCTGGACGGAGAGTTCGGCGCCCGCCGTGTCGACGACGGTGACGAGGGGGAGACCGAGCTGTTCGGCGAACCGGGCGGTGCGGCGGACGGAGCGCAGGTCGGCGGCGGTGAAGGGGCGTTCCTGGGCGCCGGCCCGGCGCTGCTGGCCGACGACCACGGCGGGTTGGCCGTCCAGCACGGCGAGGGCCCGGACCAGGGCTCCGTCGCGGCCGCCCGGGGAGTCGAGGAGGACGAGTTCCTCGGTGGTGCGGCGCAGCAGTTCGCGGGTGCCGGGGCGGTCAGGGTGCCGGGTGCGGAGGACGGCCTCCCAGGCGTCGGGCCGTTCGGCGGGGGTCGGGGGGACGGGAGCCGGAGGAACGGAGGAAGAGGAAGGAGAAGGGGAGGGCAGGGCGCGGCGGGTGAGTACGGACAGCGAGCGGCGCAGTACCTCCCGCAGTTCCTCGGGCGCGACCACCGCGTCCACCAGGCCGCGTTCGGCGAGCGTCTCGGCGCGCTGCACGTCGGCCGGCAGCTGGACGCCCCGCAGTTCCTCGTACACGCGCGGGCCGAGGAAGCCCAGGCGGGCCCCCGGCTGGGCGAACACCAGGTGCCCGAGGGTGCCCCAGGAGGCGAAAACCCCGCCCATGGTGGGGTTGCGCAGATAGGTGAGGTACGGCAGTCCGGCCGCCCGGTGGGCCTGGACGGCCGCGGTGATCCGCAGCATGCACAGGAACGCCGCCGACCCCTCCTGCATCCGGGTGCCACCGGAGACCGGGAGGGCGATCAGCGGGAGCCGGGCGGCGGTGGCCTGTTCGACGGCCCGGGTGATCCGTTCGGCCGTGGCCACGCCGATCGACCCGCCGAGGAAGCCGAACTCGGAGGCGATCAGGGCCGCTTGTCCCCCGCCGATCCGGCCGATGCCGGTGACGACCGCCTCGTCGATGCCGGTCCGCTCCCGGGCGCGGGTCAGACTCGCCCGGTACTCGGCGTCGCGAGGCTCGGTGGTCACCGGATCGTCCCAGCTCACGAAGGAGCCGGGGTCGACCAGCAGTCCGATCAGCTGATGTGCCGTGAGGGACATGCTCATCTGCTCCACCCCATCGTCCGGTCCGAGTCCGTGCCGAGTCCGTGCCGAGGAAGATCACCCTAGGGGGCGGGGAGAGCGCGGTGGGGGATTGGGCGCCGGGTGTGAGGAGGTCGACAGCCCGGGGGAGGCCGGGGGACGGGCCTCCCCCTGGCGGGGGAGGGGGATCGGGCCCGCGCACGATCCCGGGGGGACCGGCAGGGGCGGAGGGTGGGGACATGACCACGACGGACATGACCACCAGCGCGACGGCCCCGAGTGCGACGACCCCGAGTACGGCGACCACGGGTGCGGCGAACCCGACCACCGAACGGCCCGTCCCCGTCTGGGCGCTGCGCACCGCACGGGCGCTGCCCCTGCTCGCCCTGCCGGTGTGCCTGTGGAGGCTGCCGTTCGGGTTCGGGTTCCAGATGGGGATGGACATGCCGCGCGAGGACCTCCCGCTCTGGGTGACGGTGCCCTACGTCCTCACGCTGAGCCTGCTCTCCGAGGCCTTCGCGCTGCTCTGCGCCGGGCTGGTCCGGCCGTGGGGCGAGCGGGCGCCCGCCTGGCTCGTGGTTGCCGCCGGGACGGTGGCGGGCGGCGCGTTCACGGCGTTGACCGTGCAGTGGGTCCTCACCACCTTCGAGCTCGCGGGTTTCCACGAGGTCGGGTTCGTCAACGGCTGGTGGCGGGCGCTGGCCACGGTGGTGAGCGGGCTGTTCGTGCTCTGGGGGCCGCTGATCCTCGCGCTGACGTACGCGTACCACCGGCGGCGGCGCGCCTGACGGTTCCCCGACGGCCGACCGCCAGCCGGACGGTCAGCGGGCGACGGCGAGTGGTTCGACCCGGGCCCGGGCCTCGTCGTAGCGCAGGGCGACCAGCCGGGCGAGCGCCTCGTGGATGCCGAGCGGGGCGCTCGTCCAGCGGGCGCCGGTGGCGGCGGCGCGGTCGGCGAAGAAGCCGGGCGCGAGCAGATGGGTGGCGACGGCGACGTGGCGGTGGCCGGCGGTGTGCAGGGCGGCGACCGCCTCCTGCGGGGTCGGGCGGGCGGCGGACAGGTAGGCGGGGACGACCGGGTTGCCGTCGCCGAGGCGTTCGGCGAGCAGCTCGGCCGTCCGCGCGGTGTCGGCGTTGGCGGCCGGGTCGGAGGAGCCGGCGGCCGCGAGGACCACCGGCCCCGCGCCGGCCGGGCGACCGGCCGCGGCGAGGCGTTCGGCGAGCGCGGCGGCCAGCAGCGGGTGGGGGCCGAGCGCCCGGGCGAGCGGAAGGCGGGTCAGTCCGGCGGCGGCGAGCGCGCCGGGCAGGTCCACCCGCAGGTGGTAGCCGCCGCCGAGCAGCAGCGGGACCAGCACGGCGGCCCGCCCGTCGAGGGCGGCCAGTGCCTCCGGGAGGGAGGGCCGGGCGAGGTCCAGGAAGCAGCAGCGGACGTCGAGGCCCGGGCGCAGCGTCCGGACCCGGCGCAGCAGCGCCCGGTTCGCGGCGACTCCGGCGGCGGAGCGGCTGCCGTGCGCGACCGCGAGCAGGACCGGCCGGCTCCCGTCCGAGGGAGGACGCACCCCTGCAAGCCCCGCCCCCATCAGGCCGCCGCCAGCCGGTAGCCGCGCTTGGGCACGGTGCGGATCAGCTTCCCGTGCGGCCCGAGTGCCGCCCGCAGCCGCCCGACCGCCGCCTCCACGGCGTGCTCGTCGGCGGCCGCGTCCGGCCAGGCCGTGCGCAGCAGGTCGGCGCGGCTGAGCACATGCCCGGGGCGTTCGGCGAGCGCGCGCAGCACGGCGGCGCCGCGCGGGCTGAGCAGCCGGCTCTCCCCGTCGACCAGGGCGGCGTTCCCCTGGAGGGTCAACCGGGTGCTCCCCAGGTCGAGTTCGCGGCGGCCCCGGCTCGGCAGGGTCTCCGCGAGCAGCCGGACCAGCGAGCCGAGCCGGCCGCGCTCGGGGAATTCCACGGGCAGGCCGAGGTCGGCGAACGGCCGGGCGCAGAGCGCGCCGACGCAGACCGGCAGGACGTCACCGCGCAGCGCGTCCAGCAGCGCGTCGCGCAGGCCGTCGGCGGCGGCCGTCTCGACGAACGCGCTGACCGCGGGGGCGCTGGTGAAGGCGAGGGCGTGGACCTGGCGGCGGACGGTCTGTTCGACCAGCCGCCGCACCGGGGCCGGGTCGTCCGGCGGGGCCCAGCGGTAGACCGGGACGGAGATCACCTCCGCGCCGCGTTCGCGCAGCGCGGCCGCGAAGTCGTCGAGCCGCACACCGTGTTCCTGGACGGCGATCCGTCGGCCGGCCAGCGGGCGGGCGAGCAGCCAGGTCAGCAGTTCGTCGGTGGCCTCGGAGCCGGGGGAGAAGCCCTCGCCGAGGCCGCTGGCCCGGACGGCACCGGTGGCCTTGGGGCCCCGGGTGAGGACGACGGCCCGCCGGCACGCGTCGGCGAGGGCGGCACCCCGGCCCCAGCCCTCGGCGGCGCTCATCCAGCCGCGCCAGCCGACGCCGGTGGTGGCGACCACGTAGTCGAGCGGCCCGGTCAGGCAGGACTCGGTGGCCCGGCGCAGTGCGAGGTCGTCGGCGAGCGGCATGATCCGCAGCACCGGCGCCTCGACGACCTGGGCGCCGCGCCGGGTGAGCAGCGCGGTCAGCTCGTCGCGGCGGCGGGCGGCGGTCACCCCGATCGTGAAGCCGGTGAGGGGCCCGGTCCGCGGGGTGGGGCGCGGTCCGGTGAGGGTGGTTGTTGCCATGGCCGAAAGGGTGCGGGCCGCTCGTTACGGGCTGATTGCCCGTCCGTCTCCCCGGAGTTAGCGAAGCGGCCGCTCCCGTTACGGGGGATGTCCGAAGCCGCACGTCGGGCGGTGCCGGGTGTGAGGCAGGCGTACCGCGGGCGCAACACGGCGGACCCGGCGGCGAAACGACCACCGGCGAAATTTCTCGGCACGACCCCGGGGCACCGGTGAGCGGGACCACCGAACCCGAACCCGAACCCGAACCCGAACCCGAACCGGCCCCCGCCCCCCGACCCCGCCTCTGCCTCCACACCCCACAACCAGCCCGCCCCCAGCCCCCGCACCACCCGAGGAGTCACGCATGACGTCCCACCCGGCCGAGCCGCCCGAGCCGCCGCTGGACCTCGTCCTGGTCGGCCACGGCATGGTCGGCCAGCGCTTCCTGGAGGCCTGGACCGAGCAGCCCGGCGCCCGGCGCCGGCGGGTCACCGTGCTCGCCGAGGAGCCCCGCCCCGCCTACGACCGCGTCCACCTCAGCTCCCTCTTCGACGGCCGCACGCCCGAGGACCTCACGCTCTGCCCGCCCGGCTTCCTCGCCGAGCACGGCATCGAGCTGCGCCTCGGCGACCCGGTGACCGCCGTCGACCGCGCCGCCCGCACCGTCACCACCCGCTCCGGCGCCCGACTGCGCTACGACGACCTGGTGCTGGCCACCGGTTCGGCCCCGTTCGTGCCGCCCGTGCCCGGCCGGGACGCCGCCGGCTGCCACGTCTACCGCACCGTCGAGGACCTCGACGCGATCCGCGCCGACGCGACGAGGGCCGTGGTGGCGGGCGGCGGCACCGGCATCGTGGTCGGCGGCGGCCTGCTCGGACTGGAGGCGGCCGGCGCGCTGCGGGCGACGGGACTCACCACCCACGTGGTCGAGTTCGCCCCCCGCCTGATGGCCGTCCAGGTCGACGAGGGCGGCGGCCGACTGCTCCGGCGCAGGATCGAGGAGCTCGGTGTCACCGTCCACACCGCCGCCGCCGCGAGCGGGGTCGCCACCGGCCCGGACGGCGCGGTGCGCGGCCTGCTCCTCTCCGACGGCCGCGAACTCGCCGCCGACCTGGTGGTGTTCTCCGCCGGCGTCCGCCCCCGCGACCGGCTTGCCCGGGACTGCGGCCTGGCGGTCGGCCCGCGCGGCGGCATCGTGGTCGACGAGCACTGCCGCACCGAGGATCCGGCCGTCCTCGCCATCGGCGAGTGCGCCCAGGCCGCCGACGGCCGGGTCTACGGACTGGTCGCCCCCGGCTACCAGATGGCCGAGACGGCCGCCCGCGCACTCGCCGGCCGGCCCGGCCCCGGCTTCACCGGCGCCGACACCTCGACCAGGCTCAAACTGCTCGGCGTCGACGTCGCCAGTTTCGGCGACCCGCACGGCACCGCCGAGGGCGCGCTCGACGTGCTCTACAGCGACGGCCGGCTGGGCGTCTACCGCAAGCTGGTGATCGGCGCCGACGGGGCCCTGCGCGGCGGCGTCCTGGTCGGCGACACCGACGCCTACGGCACCCTGCGCGCGCTGGCGACGGCCGGCCGCCCGCTTACCGTCCCGCCCGAACAGCTGGTGCTGCCCGCCGGGTCCGCCGCCGCCGGCCCGATCGCGCTGCCCGACGACGCGGTGCTCTGCTCCTGCCACAACGTCACCCAGGGCGCCGTGCGCGCCGCCGTCCACGAGCAGGGCTGCGAAAGCGTCGCCGCCGTCAGGAAGTGCACCCGGGCCGGCACCGGCTGCGGCAGCTGCCTCAAGCAGCTCACCACCGTCGTCACCGAGGAACTCGCCGCCACCGGGGCCGAGGTGGGGACCGGCCTGTGCGAGCACTTTCCGCAGAGCCGCGCCGAGTTGTACGAGATCGTCCTGGTCACCGGCATCACCACGTTCTCCGCGCTGGTCGACCGGCACGGCACCGGCGAGGGCTGCGACATCTGCAAGCCGACCGTCGCCTCGATCCTGGCCAGCCTCTCCAACGGCCACATCCTGGACGGCGAACAGGCCGCCCTCCAGGACTCCAACGACCACTTCCTCGCCAACCTCCAGCGCAACGGCTCCTATTCGGTGGTGCCCCGGGTGCCCGGCGGCGAGATCACCCCGGACGGCCTGATCGCGATCGGCGAGGTGGCCCGCGACTTCGGCCTCTACACCAAGATCACCGGCGGCCAGCGGATCGACCTGTTCGGCGCCGGGGTCGACCAGCTCCCCGCCATCTGGGCCAGGTTGGTGGAGGCCGGCTTCGAGTCCGGCCACGCCTACGGCAAGGCGCTGCGCACCGTGAAGTCCTGCGTCGGCGAGACCTGGTGCCGCTACGGCGTCCAGGACTCGGTCGGCCTGGCCATCGAACTGGAGCTGCGCTACCGGGGGTTGCGCTCCCCGCACAAGCTCAAGTCGGCGGTCTCCGGCTGCGCCCGCGAGTGCGCCGAGGCGCGGAGCAAGGACTTCGGCATCATCGCCACCTCCGCCGGCTGGAACCTCTACGTCGGCGGCAACGGCGGCACCACGCCCCGGCACGCCGACCTGCTCGCCGCCGACCTGGACCGCGAGACGCTGATCCGCACCGTCGACCGCTACCTGATGTTCTACATCCGCACCGCCGACCGGCTGGAGCGCACCTCGGTCTGGCTGGAGCGGCTCGACGGCGGCCTCGACCACCTGCGCGCGGTCGTCCTCGACGACGCGCTCGGCATCGCCGCCGAACTCGACGCCCTGATGGCCCGCCACATCGATTCCTACCAGGACGAGTGGGCCGCTACGCTGGCCGACCCGGACCGGCTCCGCCGCTTCGCCTCCTTCGTCAACGCTCCCGGCACCCCCGACCCGGCCGTCACCTTCGTCCCCGAACGCGGCCAGATCCGCCCCGCCCGCCCCGACGAGGACGGCCACGTCCTCCCCGCCCCCGCCCCGGTCCTCGTGGCCGGACCCCGACTGGAGGTGCTCGCCAAGTGACCGTGGAGATCCACGACGGCACCCGCTGGCAGCCCGTCTGCAGCCTCGACGACCTGCAACCCGGCCGCGGCGTCGCCGTCCTGCTGCCCCCCGCCGACACCCAGGTGGCCCTGTTCCTCGACCGCTCCGGCGCGCTGTACGCCGTCGACAACCGCGACCCGTTCAGCGGCGCGCACGTGCTCTCCCGCGGTCTGCTCGGCAGCCGCTCGGGCCGGCCGACGCTCGCCTCGCCGATGTACAAGCAGACCTTCGACCTCATCGACGGCCGCTGCCTGGACGAGGACACCGCCCCCGACGGCACCCCCGCGGTGCTCCGCCGGTGGCCGGTCCGCGCCGCGGCGGCCGACTGCGCCGCGGCGGCCGACTCCCCGAACCCTCGGAACTCCCGGAAGGAGGAGCGGGCATGACCACCGCCCTCGGCACCCGACCGGCCCGGCGGACGGCCGGCGCCCCCACCCTCACCCACTGGGACCCGGAGGACCGCGAGTTCTGGGAGCGCACCGGTGCCCGTACGGCCCGCCGCAACCTGATCCTGTCCGTCCTCTCCGAGCACATAGGCTTCTCGGTCTGGAGCCTGTGGTCCGTCCTGGTGCTCTTCCTCGGCCCGCAGTACCACATCGACCCGGCCGGCAAGTTCACCCTGACCGCGCTCCCCACCGCGCTCGGCGGACTGCTCCGGCTGCCCTACACCTACGCCGTGGCCCGGTTCGGCGGCCGCACCTGGACAGTGGTCAGCGCGCTGCTGCTGCTGGTCCCGACCGGCCTGGCGGCGCTCGTCCTCACCCCCGGCGTCTCCTACGGCACCCTGCTCGCGGTGGCCTGCGTCGCCGGTGTCGGCGGCGGCAACTTCGCCTCCTCGATGGCCAACATCAACTCCTTCTACCCGCACCGCCTCAAGGGCTGGGCCCTCGGCGTCAACGCCGGCGGCGGCAACCTCGGCGTCCCCGCCGTGCAGTTGCTCGGCCTGCTGGTGCTCGCCACCGCCGGCGCCGCCCACCCCCGGCTGCTGCCGCTGATCTACCTGCCGCTGATCCTGGCCGCCGCCGCGCTCGCCTGGCGCCGGATGGACAACCTGCCGACCCCGCCCCGGGAACCCGGCGCCCCCGCCGACCGCTCGCTGCGCGAGGTCGCCCGCGACCCCTACGGCTGGGCCGTCTCCACCCTGTACATCGGCACCTTCGGCTCGTTCATCGGCTTCGGGTTCGCCTTCGGCCAGGTGCTCCAGGTGCAGTTCCACGACCGCTTCGACACCCCGGTCAAGGCCGCCGCGCTCACCTTCCTGGGCCCGCTGCTCGGCTCCCTGCTGCGGCCCGTCGGCGGCAGGCTCGCCGACCGCTGGGGCGGCCCCTGGGTCACCCTGGTCACCTTCGTCGCGATGGGCGCCGGCACCGCCGTCGTCCTGGCCGCCTCCCGGGCCGGCTCGCTGCCGCTCTTCCTCTCCGGCTTCATCGCGCTGTTCGTGCTCAGCGGCATCGGCAACGGCTCGACGTACAAGATGATCCCCGCCCACTACGAGGGCCGGGCCCGCCTGGCCGTCGCTGACGGCGCCGACCCGGCCGCCACCGAGGCCACCGCCCGCCGCCGCACCGCCGCGCTGATCGGCCTGGCCGGCGCGATCGGCGCCTTCGGCGGGGTGCTGGTCAACCTGGCCTTCCGGCAGTCCTTCCTCAGCACCGGTACCGGCGACGACGCCTACCTGGCCTTCCTGGTCGCCTACCTGTGCTGCTCCGCCCTCACCTGGGCCGTCTGGCTCCGCCCGGGCGCCCGGCGCTGAGCGGGACGCCGTCGGCCCCGGGCACGGTGTGCCGTGCCCGGGGCCGACGACGCGCGTCAGTTGTGGATGTTGGAACCGCAGGCACCGGTCGGCAGCGGGAGGAAGCCGCGGCCGCGGAGGGTGGCCGCGCCGTTCCGGCAGATCCACCCGTTCTGGCCGAAGACGGCGCGCAGCGCGGTGCCGTGCGCGTCCGTGCTGTTCCACTCGGTGGCGCGCACCGTGTTCCAGAGAACGTTCCCGTACTTGGTGCTGACGAACACGGACTGGATCCGGCGGTTCACCGGGTCCAGCGCCGAGATCCCGTCGATGCCGCGCACGGTGAGCACACCCGGGTCGTCCCCCGGCCGGGTGTGCCCGTAGTACGCCTGGTCGACGTAGCGGCCGACGGAGTAGGGCACGAGGGCGCCGGGGTCGTGCAGGACCGGGTCGGTGCCCTGCTCGCCGCGCTCGACGACCCGGACGCAGGAGCGGTCCCCGAAGGAACCGAGGTACGAGGGCTGGTAGTTGATGGCGCGGAGGAAGAAGCTGGACGAGTCCATCGGCGCGCCGTCGACACCGTTCCGGTCCACGAGAAGGTGGCCGGCCAGCACCGGGACGATGGGGGCATCGGGCAGCGCCGGGTCGATCTGCCGCCAGTTGGTCTTGTAGCAGTTGTAGATGTCGGACAGCTGGGTCGTGGTCAGGTTGGCCGGCGCGTACCCGCCGGCCGGGGCGGCCCAGCTGATCGCGTCCTTGGCCATGGCCACGAACAGGTCGGAGGTGGGGTCGGAGATCTGCGGCACGCGGGAGCTGCGGGCGAAGTCGACCGTGCGGCTGGTGGTGGAGTTCAGGGCGATGACGCCCGCGTTGCTCCGGTCGGGTCGGCCGATCGTGTCCGCCCCGGTCTTGGGCGTGATCTGCCGGTTCCCGGTCGAGTCCCAGCTGTACAGCCGGGGCGAGGTGGTGTCCCCGGCGGCGGTCAGCGCGGCGTTGTAGTCGGTGGAGAGCTGGTTGAGCACCGCCTCGGAGATTCCCGACCCCACCCCGACGAGGTCGGTCGCGGCCGGCTGCGGCGGGTCGGCGAGGGCGGGGGTGGTGACGGCGAGGGCCAGTGCGGAGGCCAGGGCGAGGGCCGAGGCGGCCCGGGCGGCGAGGCGAAGCATGGGGTGGACTCCCGGTCGGGGGACGGTGCGGTCATCGGCATCCTGGAGCCGCCCGTCCGGCGCCCGAAAGCCCCCAGGACCCTGGGATGCGCGGCGTCACGGCAGGTCGGGCCCGCTCCTCCGGCCCCCTCACCACCACCTGTTCTTCCTCCGGTGGTGCCCAGGCCACCCGTCCGGGGCCGGGCGGGCGGCGGCCTCCCGCGTTGTTAGGGTCGGGGCATGGCAGTGAGCAGGACGGGCCTCGGCGCTCTTGACGGTCCCGGTGGTTCCGGCGCTCCCGGTGGTGGTCCTCGTCCCCCCGCGCGGTTGCGGCTCGACGCGCGGCGCAACCGCGACCTCCTGCTCGCCACCGCCCGCGACCTGTTCGCGCGGCACGGGCTGGAGGTGCCGCTCGACCAGATCGCCAAGGAGGCGGGCGTCGGCAACGCCACCCTCTACCGGCACTTCCCGACCCGCCAGGCCCTGGTCGGCGAGGTCTTCGCGAACGCCGCGAACCTGCTCGCCGAGGCCGTGGACGAGGCGCTGGCCACCGAGGACGCCTGGAGCGCGATCGAGTGCTACTTCGAGCGGATCCTCGAACTGGTCGCCGCGGACCGGGGGATCAACGACCTGGTCACCCGGGCCGTCCCGACCGTCCCGGGGCTGCTCGGGATCAGTCGGCGCAACGCCGCGACGGTCGGCTCGCTGGTCGCCCGCGCGCAGGAGCAGGGCACCATGCGCGCCGACGTCACCACCATGGACCTGCTGTTCGTGTTCGGCGCGCTCTGCCGGGTCCTGCCCGCGGCCACCGAGCTGCGCCCCGACCTGTGGCGCCGCCACCTCGCGCTGCTGCTCGACGGCTTCCGCACCCGGGCCGCCCACCCGCTGCCCGTCCCGCCGGTCGGCGAGGAGCGGTTGGACCGGATGTTCGCCGAACTCTGGGCGGCCGACGCACGGGCGGAGGCGCCACCCACTGCCTGACCGCCCCCGCGTCAGGAACCCGTACGGACCGGCCCCGCCCGCGTCAGAGCTCCGTCAACGAACCGCCCCTCTGCCCTCCGCCGGGCTCGGCTGGCACCGACGACACCGGTCATCAGCGACCGGTGACCGGTTCGGAAGGACGGACAGCGCCATGGTGGACGAGCCGACAGCCCTCCCCAACGGGTCGTGGGCGCCCGAGGACGACGGCCGGGGTCGGATCGTGGTCGGCGTCAGCGGCTCGCTCGGCAGCCTCGCCGCCCTGCACCGCGCCGTCGCCGAGGCCCGCCGGCTCGATGCCGAGGTGCTCGCCGTGCACTGCTGGACCCCGGTCGGGGGCGAGTTCGGCTACCGCCGGTCACCCTGCCCGCCGCTCCTCTCCGCCTGCCGCGACGCGGCCGCGACCCGACTGCGCGAAGCCCTCGACCAGGCCTTCGGCGGCACCCGGCCGGGCGTGCGGCTGCGTAGCGTCGCCGTCCGCGGCGAGACCGGGCAGGCCCTGGTCCGCTGCGCCGACCGACCGGACGACCTGCTCGTCCTCGGCGCCGGCCCCCGCGGCCTGCTCGCCCGCGCCCTGCACCCGTCGATCACCGCCTACTGCGTCCGGCACGCCACGTGCCCGGTGCTCGCTGTCCCGAAACCGCCGCTCCAGCGCGAACTGGAGGCCATGGAGCGCCACCCCCGGACCCGCCTGACGGTGACGGTATGACCGCGCGCCTCGTCCCCTCGATGTCCGCCGCGGTCGCCCTCACCGCGTCCGCCGCCCTGCTGCCGGCCCTCGCGCTCCTCGGCGAGCTCCGCCCCACCTGGGTCGCGCTCGCCGCCTACGCCGCCCTCTGTGCCGCGGTCGGCGGCCGATCCCGTCCCTCCGCCGCCGCGCTGATCGGCCCGGCGGCCTGGCTCTTCCACAACGGCTTCGTCGAACACCGGCACGGCGCCCTCGACCTCGCCGCCCCGGCCGCCGAGGCCGCCCACGTCCTCGTCCTCACCGCGGCCGCCCTCGCCGCCGCCCTCCTCACGGCCCCGCGCCGCCCGCGCCCCGGCAGGCGGTACGACCTCGCCGCATGACGACTCGGCGGCCCCGGCGGAGCGACCTATGATGTGTCATCTCGCTGACAGCCGCCGGGGATGGGGAACGCGTTGTTCGAGCAGGCGAAGCATGCGGTCGTGACGATCGACCCGCCGGCGCGGACGACGAGCGGACGATGAAGGGATCCTTCCGGGCACTGCTGATCGGCGTGCCGAAGTACCGCGACGAGCACATCACCGACCTCCCGTTCGTCCGGGACGACCTCGCCGAGCTGGAGGAGGCGCTGTCCTCGGCCGGCTACGAGGTGGTCGTCCACGAGCCGGACGAGACGGACCGGGAGGGCATCGACGCCGCCGTCGAGACCTTCTTCCAGCAGGCCGCTGCCGGTCAGACGCTGCTGGTCTACCTCAGCGGCCACGGCATCCACCACGACGGCACCGACTACCTGGTCCCCAAGGGGGCGCTCACCAGCGCCCGGGACTTCCGCGGCAAGTGCCTGGCGCTCGACTTCGCCCCCTACGTCGAACAGAGCCTGGCCGGCGATGTGGCCGTCCTCGTCGACGCCTGCCGCGAGGGCATCGTCATGCGGGAGATGGCGCCGAGCAACGCCGTCGGCTGGTCCGAGGCGCAGGTCCGCCGGGTCGGGAAGCGGCACTACTGCCACGTCTACGCCTGTTCGCCCGGCGAACGCGCCCGCTACGCCACGGCGGGCGGGACCACGTTCAGCCTCTTCTCGCGGGCGCTCAGCACCGTGGTGGCGAGCGAGACCGGCCCGCGCACCCTCGCCGACCTCCAGGAGCAGCTGCAGACGGCCGTGGACGCGCTCACCGGCGAACACGAGTGCCCGCGCCAGCAGGTCAGGGTCCGCGCCGAGGGCGGGCTCGACGGCTTCGTCCTGTTCGAGCGGCCGGACCGTGAGCCCGTCGGCGCGGCGGGGGAGCACCCCTGGGTGGTCCGGGCCCGGGAGCACCCGGCCTGGCGGCAGGTGGCCGACGGCCCTGGCGCCGAGGCGATGCACACGGCCGTGACCGCCCTGGTCGAGCGGCTCGCCCCGCTCGCGGCCGTCGACGAACGGGCCCTGGCCGAGGACCCGTGGCGGCTGACCGACCTCGCCGAGCGGATGTCCGGCCGGTTGGGCTGGCTGCTGTCGAAGGTCCTCAACGCCGAGAAGCTGGCGCTCGCCCCGGCCGAGGCGGCGCTGCTGGTGGCCGCGCCCTTCGTCCACGTGGCCTGCGCGAACCGGGTCGCGGTCGAGGCACTGTCCGTCGGGCCCACCGACCTGGCACCGGTCGCCTCCCCTGCCCCGCTCCGGGCCGGCTACGAGCAGTTCGTCACGGGCCGCGCGCGGCTGGTCCGGCGCGCCGCCCAGGCCGAGCGCTGCGGGGACCGGGCGGGGGCGGCGGGCATCGCCTGGTGGCTGTTCCGCCAGTGGCTGGCGGGCAAGCCGGGCGGCCACCACGAGAACGTCCTGACCGCCCTGCGCGGACCTGTCGCCGCGCTCACCGAGCACCTCACGGCACCCGGTGACCGGGACCTGGTCGCCGAACTGTTCGCCCTGGACGCCCTCCCGAGCCTGCTGCGCTCGCTCCGGACCTCCTACGACACCACCGCGAGCCGCCCGGTCCGCCAACTGGCCGGCGCCACCGAGGCGGAGCAGTACGTCCGTGAGGAACTGCTCGGCGCGCTGCTCGCGGTCGCGCACCAGCTGGCCGTCGACCCGCTGCGACTGCCGGACGTCGTGGTCGAGCACCTGGGCATCTCGTACGCGGTCGACCTCGCCGAACTGCACGGGACGATCCAGGGCGCGCGTTGGGACCCGCGCGGCCGGACCAGGGTGCTCACCGCCGCCTGCCACCACCCGGCGGTCGGCCTGGCGCTCCGCCAGCACGCCGCCGGGCTGGACACCCTGCTGGGCGCGATCGACCTCCACGCCGGAACCGACCCCCAGCTCGCCCCGCTCCAGGACCTGCCCGTCCACGCGACCGCCGACCAGGTCCACGCCGCCGCGGACGAGCGGGGCCGGCCCATCTACGAGTCCACCGACCTGCGGTTCCGGCTCGCGGACGACCGGATCCAGGAACTCCTGATGGGGGAGCAGCTCTACGGCGACCAGGCGCTGGCGATCCGCGAGCTGTACCAGAACGCGCTCGACGCCTGCCGCTACCGGGACGCCCGCACCACCTACCTCCGCCGCCGCGACCCGCACGTGCCCGCGTGGACGGGCCGGATCGACTTCCGCCGGGGCGTGGACGAGCGCGGCCAGGCCTACCTGGAGTGCCGGGACAACGGCATCGGCATGGGCGAGCGCGAACTGCGCGAGGTGTTCTCGTACGCGGGCATGCGCTTCGCCGACCTGCCCGAGTTCCTCGACGAGCAGGCGGCCTGGCGGGCCGAAGGTATTGAGTTCCACCCGAACAGCCGTTTCGGCATCGGGGTGCTGAGCTACTTCATGATGGCCGACGACATCTCCGTCACCACCTGCCGCCTGGACCGCGACGGCCACCCCGGCGACCGCCTCCAGGTGGACATCGCGGGCCCGGGCTCGGTCTTCCGCATCCGCAATCTGGGCCGGGGGCACGATGCGGGGACGGTGGTCCGGCTGCACCTGCGGAACCCGGGGACGGCGCCGTCGTGCACGGATCTGCTGGGGCGGCTGCTGTGGATCGCGCCCTACAACGTGACGGCGGAGGACTCGGGGGAGCGGCTGGAGTGGGCGGCGGGGGTGCTGTCGCCGTTCGCGCCGCTGGGCGCGGAGGACCCCTACGGCGACAAGGCCGTGCGGGCGAAGGGCGCGCGGGTGGCCGCCACGGACCGGGCCGACGTGTGGTGGACCGGTTCCTGGGGAGCCGTCCTGGCCGACGGCCTCTGGGCGGGCCTGCGGTTCTACGGGGCCGTGATCGACCTCAGCGGTACGCAGGCGCCCAGGCTGACCGTCGACCGTACCCGGACCCTGGGCTACGACCGGGCCCATGCGCTCCGGTTGCTGCACGAGCAGATCCCAGCGCTGCTGCGCGAGGGCTGCACGATGCTCGACCGCCAGTGGCTGTCCGCGTTGGTCGACCATCACCCGGTTCTCGCCGACGCCGTTCTCGAAGCGGCGGTTGCCGGGAGGTACCGGCCGTGGCTCGTGGGCGGGAACGAGGTGGACATCACCGTCCTCGGCTGCTTCCCCTCGGACTCCCGTCTGTGGGGGGACAGCGGACAGCAGCCGGTGGTGCCGGCCCTGGTCATTGACAGGCCCGGGATGCCGGAGCCCCTGATGAACTGGCGGACGCTCTGCTGGGCCGCCGCCGGTGGTGTCTCCGGGGTGACCGTGGCGGGCGGGAACGTGCCAGTGGTTGCCAGGCCCACCGACGAGGGTCTCCTGCGGTGGAGTCTCCCGGAACCCCGTGAGGATCGGTCCTGGAGCCTGCGGACCGCCGACTGGATGGATCCGGCGGAACCGGTGCCGCTGGGGCACGTGCTCTCGGTCGCCCGGTGGGCGAGCCGCGACCCCGCCGAGGTGGCCGCCAGGTTCGCCGAGCTGGGGTACTCCCTGAGGGAGGGCCAGTCGGTGCCGGACGAGGTTCTTGACGACGACCTCGCGCTGCTGAGCCGCCGCGTCAACGGACGGCCCCCCTGGCTCGATGCCGCCGAGCCGGTGCCGCTCGGGCATGTCCTTTTCGCCGCCAAGCAGTTGAAATGGTCGCCGGAGGCCGTCGTCGGACGGCTCGAAGCGCTTGACGTCGGTCGGACCGACCACCTGGTCCTCCCGCTGCCTCCCGGTGCCGAGAGCCTGCTCGTGCCCGAGTCGGGGCAGGACCCGAGATGGCTGTCGCCCGGGGCACCCGTGCCGCTCTGGAAGGTGCTGGTCGTGGCAGAGGCCACGAGCCGTCGGCCGCAGGAGGTGGTCGACGGTCTGGCCGCACTTGGACACCCCTTCGAGGGAACGGTGGTGCCGGACACCGTCGAGGACGACGACTACATGCTGCTGAGTCGCTATCTCGCGCCGGAAGGGCCGTGGCTGGACACCGGTGAGGCAGTCACGGCCTGGCACGTGCTCGCGGTCGCCTCCGAACTCAATCGGGCACCGGCGGACGTCGTGGCCAGGCTGCGGGAGCTCGGCCACCGAGTGGCGGACGGTGTGCGGATTCCGTCGGTCCTGGACGATGACGACCTCCTCCTGCTCAACGGCTACGAGGACGACGAGCACGACTACGAGCTGAACTCGCTCGGTGCCTTGGCGCCGATGGGCCATGTCCTCTGGTGCGCGGTCGAGTTGGAGTGGTCACCGGCGGCGGTGGCCGAGCGGCTGGCACTGCTCGGGCATCCCCTGTCGGAGGGCGCCGCAGTGCCGGACCGGGTGCTCTCGGACGACCGACTGGTCCTCAGCGCCGACCTCGACTGGCGCGGGCCGTGGCTGCTGCCCGACGAGGCGGTGCCGCTGGGGCACGTCCTCCGGGCCGCGAGCAGGCTGGACTGTTCACCGGCCGAGGTCGCGGCCCGACTGGCGAGCTTCGGCCACTGTCTGCCGGAGGGCGTCGGGCTGCCCGATGCCGTGGATTCCGAGGACCTGCTGATGCTCAGTGAACGGCGGGACGGTCAGGCGCCATGGCTGAAGCCGGACGAACCGGCGGGGATCTGGCATGTCCTCGCTGCTGCTCGTGATCTGGAGGTGCCGCCGAGCGAGGTCGCGGCGCGGTTGGC
Organism: Kitasatospora purpeofusca; assembly: GCF_000718025.1. GTDB lineage: Bacteria > Actinomycetota > Actinomycetes > Streptomycetales > Streptomycetaceae > Kitasatospora > Kitasatospora purpeofusca. The sequence continues at coordinate 211,029 of NZ_JODS01000022.1, read as the reverse complement.
CGTGCTTGGCCATCCGCTTCCGCCGGGCATGGCGGCGTCACACGGTGCCGAGTCCTTCAACCTGACCAGTAACGACCTCTGGTCTGTTCCCGACCGGCCGTTGTCCCTGGCCGACGTGCTTCGGTTGAGCGGTGAGCGCCACTCCCCGGCCGACGTCGCCCGCCGCCTCCAGGACCTCGGCTTCACGCTCGCCGGCGACGTCGTCTACGAGTGACCCGCAGTCACCCGCCCTTTCCCCGTGGTTCGGACACCCGTTCTGACCTGGTAGTGTTCTTCCTGTCGCGAGGGAAACGAACAGAATCCCCCGTCAGGCGTCAGCGGTGCTACCAGAGCACGTCCCGCTTTCAGCGGGGAGAGTCCGTGCAACCCGGGCCTGGCGCTCCATGGTCGAACGGGCCCGGTACCTTCCCAGGTACCGGGCCCGTTCGCGTTTCCGTCATAGTGCGCCCGTTCGGCGCGCCGTCAGCGGAGCACGCCCCGGACGGCCTCGGGGTCGGTCGGGGAGAGCGGGGCGGCGTCGGGCGAACCGGCCGCCCCGGTCAGGGACTTGGCGGCCGGGGGCGGGGTCACGAAGACCGGGGCGGGCTCGGCGCCGGGGGCGCAGGTCTTGGCGATCCGGCCCTTGCCGCCGGGCAGGCTGCCGTCGCGGAGGTAGGCGGTGAAGGTGTCGTCCAGGCACGCGTTGCCGTGGAACAGGATCTCGTGGAAGCTGCCGCCGTCCTGGACGACGAGCTTGGCGCTGGGCAGCGCGTCGCGCATGGCGAGCCCGCCCTCGTAGGGGGTGGCGCCGTCCTCGGTGGACTGGAACAGCAGCACGGGCGGCAGGCCCTTGCCGGTGATCTTCAGCCGGCCGGCCCGGTTGCCCTCGTACGGCCAGAACATACAGGCGGCGTTGTACCACATGTTGTTGTAGGTGTAGAAGGGCGCGACCGCGTCGACCTCGGCCTGGTCCTTCTTCCAGTACTCCCAGTCGCGCGGCCAGGCGTTCTCGGTGCACTGGACCGCGTTGTACGCGGGGAAGGAGCCGTCGTCGGCGCCGGGGGCCGCGTAGCGGTTGTAGGCGATGGCGAGCGGCCGGGTGTCGTGCTGGGTGACGTACGCGGAGAGCACGGTGGCCATCCGGGGCCAGCGGAGGAAGTTGTAGCCGCCGCCGTAGAAGGTGTCCTCGAACTCGGCCGGTCCGATCTTCCCGACCGCCGGGGCGGCGTCCAGCGGGTCGGTCCGAAGGGCGGCCTCGACCTGGTCGTAGGCGCGCTGGATGTCGGCGGGGTCGGTGCCGAGGTGGTAGACGGAGTCGGCCTTGGCGGTCCAGGCGGTGAACGCCTCGAAGCGGCGCTGGTGCTCCTTGTCCTGGAGCTTGTTGTGCTCGTACCAGGTGGTGGTCGGGCCGACGATGCTGTCGAGCACCATCCGGCGCACCCGGGACGGGAACAGCTGTCCGTAGGTGGAGCCGAGCGAGGTGCCCCAGGAGCCGCCGTAGAAGTTGATCTTCGGCTCGCCGAGTGCGCGCCGGATGCTGTCCATGTCGCGGGCGTTGTCGACGGTGGTCATGTGGGGGAGCAGCCAGGACCAGTCGGCCGCGCAGTCGGAGGCGTAGCCGGCGGCCTTCTTCAGCCAGGCCTTCGCGGTGCCCTGGTCCGGCTGGTAGTCGGGGCGTTCGGCGTCGAAGTAGTCGGGGTCGCAGACGACATGGGGCTCGCTGCCGTTGGTGCCGCGCGGGTCGAAGCCGATCCAGTCGTAGGTGGAGGCGACGTCGGCCGGGATCTGTCCGGAGATGAAGGCGGGCATCCAGAGGCCGGAGTTCCCCGGGCCGCCGGGGTTGAGCAGGATCGGGCCCTGGCGCTTGTCCTTGGGCGCGGTGGCCGGGAGCCGGTTCAGCTTGATCCTGATCTTGCGGCCGCGCGGGTCGGAGTAGTCCACCGGGACGTCGAGCATCGCGCACTGGAGCGTCGGTGCGGCCGGGTCCTCGCAGGAGCTCCAGGCCAGGGTGCCCTGCCCGGTGTCGGACAGCACGCTCCGGTCGTCGAGCCCGTCGGCCCCGGGCTCGACGCCGACGGCGGCGGCGCCGCCGAGGACGGCGATGGCGGTGGCGGCGGACAGTAAGGTGATGACTTTTCTCATGGTGAGCATGATGTGATATGTGCAATGTCACAGCCACTCAGCTGGCATGACGTTATGAAGCTGTGACGGCGCGGCGGTTCGGCGACGGCGGCCGTTCGTGGTCCGGCGCATCCGCTCCGACCTGGTAGTGTTCTTCCTGTCGCGAGGGAAACGAACAGAATCCCCTGTCAGGCGTCAGCGGTGCTACCAGAGCACGTCCCGCTTTCAGCGGGGAGAGTCCGTGCAACCCGGGCCTGGCGCTCCACGGTCGAACGGGCCCGGTACCGGCGACGCAGTGTCCGAGGGCCGGGTCGTACTCGGTCAGGACGACCCCGGCGTGGTCGGTGTCGAGCTGGAGGAACTCGGCCGCCGGCGTCAGCAGGGCGGTGTCCAGGGCCCGGGTGGTGTCGGCCGGGACGAGGTCGTCCCCGGTGCCGTGGACCAGGAACAGCGGGACGGGGGAGGGGCGGTCGGCGAGGGCGGTGAGGGGTGCCTCGCCGGTGGTGACCGCCGGGCGGGCGTAGCTGGAGGCGATCCCGACGGCCGCGGTGGGGCGGCGGTCCTCGGGGAGGTCGCGCCGGGTGGCGACGGCTATCGCCTCCCGGCCGGACATCGACCAGCCGGCCAGGACCAGGCCGAGCGCGGGGTCGCCGCCGTGGTCGGCGGCGTGCCGGTGGGTGTACTCCAGCGAGGCCAGCAGGTCGGCGCGGCCGCTGTCCTCCGCGTCGGAGCGCCAGTCCGGGGTGAGCACCAGCAGGCCGTGCCCGGCCGCCTCCCGGGCCAGCGGGGCGAGTTCGAACCGGGAGTCGGGGGCCTTCCCGTGCCAGAGGAGGAGCACGGGCCGGGGCCCGGCGGGGCCGGCCGGCGGGCGGTGGACGTCCAGGAACCGGCCGGGGGCGTACTCGACGGTCTCGGCCGGGGTGGTGACGGACATGGGTGGTTCTCCTGCGATTCGGGCGGGTGTTCCGGACTGGTACTGTTCTTCCTGTCGCGAGGGAATGATCTCTCGTCAGGCGTCAGCGGTGCTACCAGAGCACGTCCCGCTTTCAGCGGGGAGAGTCCGTGCAACCCGGGCCTGGCGCTCCACGGTCGAACGGGCCCGGTACCCGCGGGAGATCCGCAGACCGACCTGGGCGACCACCGGGCCGAGCGAGCGGACCCGGGCGGCGGTCATCCGGGAGGTGAGGCCGGAGACCGAGAGGGCGGCGGTGACCTCGCCGGTGTGGTCGAAGATCGGGGCGGCGACGCAGCGGACCTCGGGCTCGTTCTCGCGGTCGTCGATGGAGTAGCCGCGGGCGCGGATGCGGGCGAGGTCGGCACGCAGGCGGGGCTCGTCGGAGATGGTCCAGGCGGTGACCGGGCGCAGCCCGGCCGCGACCACCTCGGTGACGGCCTCCTCGGGGAGCCAGGCCAGGATCGCCTTTCCGGTGGCGGTGCAGTAGGCAGGGGCCCGGCTGCCGACCCGGGAGGCCATCCGGACGTTGGTCTCGTCCTCGACCTTGTCCAGGTAGACGATGCCGGGCGCCTGCCAGACGGTGAGGTGGACGGTCTCGCCGGCCTCGCGCTGGAGGCGGCGCAGGTGCTCGGCGGCGACGCTGCGCAGGTCGAGGGTGGAGAGGTAGGCCTGGCCGAGCCGGAGCGAGCCGTGGCCGAGCCGGAACCAGCCGGTCTCCCGGTCGCGGTCGAGCAGGTGCTCGTCGAGCAGCGGGCCGGTCAGCCGCAGCACGGTCGACTTGTTGAGGTCGAGCGCCTCGGCGAGCTGGGCGAGCGGAACGCCGCGCCCGTCGCCGTGGTCGCGGACGTAGCCGAGGACGGACAGTGCGCGGCGCAGCGAGGAGGACTGGTTGCGCTCGCCCGCCGCCTTCCGCGGTTTCCCGGTGGTGGCGGCGGTCTGCTCCGTCATCGGTCCGTTCCCCTCTCGTTCCGCCGTCCGACTGCGGCGGTTGTCGAACCGTACCCCCTACGGGCATGCGGGCCGCGTTTTCGATACAGCGTTGTGCACTGCAAAACTTCCCGAATCGGCTCTTGTTGGTCGTCCGCGCACCCGCCTAACGTCCCTGGCATCGAGCAGGCGACGCCGCCCAGACGAGCGGCCGCACTGCCGTACCCACCCGCGTCACCACCCCCACATCCACCATCGGCCCCGGTCAGGGCCTGCTGCGACGTGCCCGTCCGCGACGGCGCGTCCCGGCGGCAGCTGTCGGGAGGGGAGGCTTCCCACCCATGCGCATCGTCAGACGGACCACCGCGGCCGCCGTTCTCGCCGCCACCTGCCTTGCCGCCGCCGCCTGTTCGCCCGGCACCGCCGTCCCGGCCGGCGAGAAGGCCGCCGACGACAAGAGCGGCACCCTGCAGGTCTGGCTGTACAACGAGGCCGGCAACGCCGCCAAGGAGGCGGTGGTCGCCAAGGCGGTCACCGAGTTCCAGTCGGCCCACCAGGGCGTCACCGTCAACGTCAGCTACATCGACACCGACGCCTCGGCCCGCGCCGCCAAGATGAAGGGCGCGTTCAACGACCCCAGCAGCGCCCCGGACCTGGTCGAGTTCGGCAACACCGACCTGCCCGGCTACGTCGCGGCCGGCGGCCTCGCCGAGATCGGCGCCGACCTCGACAAGTGGGCGGACAAGGGCGACCTGGACCCGGCGATCGCCAAGACCGCCGTGCTCGACGGCAAGACCTACGGCCTGCCGTGGTGGGTCGGCGTGCGCGCGCTGTACTACCGCACCGACCTGTTCACCGAGGCCGGACTGGCCGCGCCGACCTCCTACGACGAGCTGGTCGCCGCCACCCGGAAGATCCACGCCGCGCACTCCGACACCTTCGGCATCGCGATCGGCGGCAAGTACACCTTCGGCGCGCTGCCCTTCGTCTGGGACGCGGGCGGCGACATCGCCGCCAAGGACGGCGACAAGTTCAAGGCGGCGATCAACTCGGCCGCCTCGCAGACCGGGGTGAAGCGCTACACCGACCTCTTCGACGAGGCCGGCTGCCCGGCGCAGCAGTGCGCCGACCTCACCGGCGGCAAGACCGTCGACCTGTTCGCGGCCGGCAAGGCCGCCATGGCGATCCTGCCCAACTCCAGCCGCAGCAAGGTGGACGCGGGCGCGGCCAAGGACAAGTACGCGGTCGTCCCGCTGCCCGGCGCCAAGGCCGGCAGCATCGCCCCGGCCTTCGCCGGCGGCAACAACCTCGGCGTGATGAAGGCGGCCAAGCACCGCACCCTGGCCGTGCAGTTCGCCCAGCTGCTGGCCGGCCCCGGCTACCAGGAGCAGATGTACGACGCGATGGGCAACCTGCCGACCCTGAAGTCGGTCAACGCCAAGGTCGCGGCCAAGGACGCCTTCCTGAAGCCGTTCACCGACACCATCGCGGCCGGCACCCGCTTCGTCCCGCTGGACCAGGCCTGGGCGCAGATCGACGCGCAGGCCGTCATCCCGACCATGCTCCAGCAGGTCGTCACCGGCAAGGCCGACGTGGCGAAGGCCTCGGGCGACGCCGCCACGCAGATCACCTCGGCCTTCGCCGCCCGCTGAGCCCGCCCCCGGGGAATCCAGAGAGCAGGTCCCGCACGTGTCCGCACCCACCACGACCGCCCCGGCGGCGCCGCCCTCCCCGAGCGGGCGGCGCCGGGGCGCCGCGGCGGCCGCGCCCCCGCGCGGCCGCCGCCGTACCCCACTGCTGCTCCTGCTGCCGGCGGCGGTCGTCATGATCCCGCTGGTCGCCTACCCGATCTACCAGCTCGGTCTGCTGTCCGTCCTGAACTTCGGGCAGGCGCAGGCCTCCGGCGGCGTGCCGACGAGCTTCGTCGGCCTCGGCAACTACCGGAAGATCCTGAGCGACGGGCAGTTCTGGTCGGTGCTGTCGCAGACGCTCGGCTTCGCCGCGTTCTGCGTGGTCGCCACCCTGGCCGTCGGCGCCACCCTCGCGGTGCTGCTGACCAGGGTGGGCCGGGTGCCCCGACTGGTGCTGACCACCGCCGCGATGGCGGCCTGGGCGGCGCCGGCGATGACCGGCTCGACGGTGTGGAGCTTCCTGTTCGACACCAACCTCGGTCTGGTCAACAAGACCCTGGTGGGCATCGGCCTGGACGGCTTCCACGAGTTCAACTGGTTCTACGACAAGTGGACGGCCTTCCTGATCGTCGGTGCCGTCGTCGTCTGGCACTCCTTCCCGTTCGTCATGGTGACGCTCTACGCGGGCATCAGGGCGATCCCGGCGGAGGTGCTGGAGGCGGCGGCGCTGGACGGCGCCAACACCTGGACCACCTTCCGCCGGATCACCGCCCCGATGCTCCGGCCGATCCTGACCATCGTGGTGATCCAGTCGGTCATCTGGGACTTCAAGGTCTTCACCCAGATCTACGTGATGACCGAGGGCGGCGGCATCGCCGGCCAGAACCTCGTCCTCAACGTCTACGCCTACCAGAAGGCCTTCGCCTCCTCCCAGTACGGGCTGGGCGCGGCCATCGGCGTGATCATGCTGCTGGTCCTGGTGATCCCGACCGTCCTCTACATCCGCTCGCTGCGCAGGACGGGGAACGAACTGTGAACGCCCGTAGCCGCTGGCGCCTCGGCGCCAACACCACCGCCCTCCTGGTGGCCGTCGTCACCGCCTTCCCGATCTTCTGGATGGTGCTCTCGGCCTTCAAGCCGAAGGGCGAGGTGCAGTCGCTCGACCCCCGGCCGTGGACGGCCCACCCCACCCTGGAGAGCTTCCGCCAGGTGCTGAGCGTGGACGGCTTCGGGCGGTACTTCGTCAACAGCCTGGTGATCGCGCTGTCCGTGGTGGTGCTCTCCGCGCTGGTGGTCTTCCTCGCGGCGGTCGCGGTGACCAGGTTCAGGTTCCGTTTCCGCACCACCATCATGGTGATGTTCCTGATCGCCCAGATGATCCCGGTCGAGGCGCTCACCATCCCGCTGTTCTTCATGTTCCGCGACGCGGGCCGGTTCGCGCCTGGCATCGGCCTCAACACCCTGGCCTCGCTGATCCTGGTGCAGCTGGCCTTCTCGCTGCCGTTCGGGATCTGGATGATGCGGGGCTTCGTCGCCGCGGTGCCGGTGTCGATCGAGGAGGCCGCGCAGATCGACGGCGCGAGCCGGACCAGGATCCTCTGGACGGTGCTGCTGCCGCTGGTCGCCCCCGGGCTGGCCGCGACCAGCGTGTTCTCCTTCATCGCGGCGTGGAACGACTTCGTCTTCGCCAAGACCTTCATCATCAGCGCGACCGAGAACCAGACCCTGCCCTCCGCGCTGCTGGTGTTCTTCAAGCCGGACGAGAACGACTGGGGCGGCATCATGGCGGCCTCGACGCTGATGACCGTGCCGGTGCTGATCTTCTTCATCGCGGTGCAGCGCAAGCTGGTCTCCGGGCTGGCGGGCGCCGTCAAGGACTAGGTCCTCTCTTTCGGATCACGCCAGGCGGTCGCCGCCGGAGCACGCACCTCGCCGGCTTGTCGTCGGTCGCCGATGCTCCGCATGGACTCCCTCCTCCGCACCGCCGATGCACGCACTCCAACGACGCCCGCTCGTCCGACGTGATCCGAAAGAGAGGGCCTAGGTGCTGTTCTTCGGCGGAAATCGCCGCGACGGAGGGGCTGCGGCGGGTGTAGCGTCCGGGCCCGTGGAGGTGGGGTCCATGGACCGGGAACGTGCCGACGGGCAACTCGCGCAGATCGCCGAGACGGTGGGCCTCGCCCGCCGTCTCGGCACCCGTGTCTGGCTGCGGGGCGGCTGGGCGATGGACTTCTTCCTCGGTGGGCCGACCCGCGACCACGAGGACATCGACTGGTTCGCCCCGGCCGCCGACGCCGCCGCGCTCGCCGTCGGCCTCGGCGCCCTCGGGTACACGCCGCTGGAGGGCGTGCCGCCGGAACAGCAGCTGGACTTCGTCAAGGACGGCTTGGAGTCGAGCTTCGCCCTGGTGGACCTCGCGCCGGACGGCCGGGTGCTGGTGGCCGGCGGGCCCTGGGCCGGGACGGCCTGGCCGGCCGGGCTGCTGGACGGGCCGCCGGGGCGGATCGACGGGCTGGTCTGCCCGGTGGTCGCCGCCGAGGCGCAGATCGAGATCAAGCGGATGATGCCGGTCTGGGACCCGCGTCGCCCCCGGCGGGCGAAGGACGCCCAGGACATCGCCCGGCTGCGGGCGGCGCTGGCTGCCCCGGCGCGGGCGTAACGCCCGCAGGGCCCGGCGCCGGACCCCGGCCCCGGACCCCGGCGCCGGTCTCAGGAGACGCCGCGCGGCCGGAACTGGACGCTGATCCGGGGCCCGGCCGGCCGGGCCGTCTTGGGTACCGCGTGCTCCCAGGTCCGCTGGCAGGAGCCGCCCATCACCAGCAGGTCGCCGTGCCCCAGCCGGTGCCGGACCACCGGCCCGCCGCCGCCCCGGGGCCGCAGCAGCAGGGCCCGGGGCTCGCCGACCGAGAGGATCGCCACCATGGTGTCCTCGCGTTCCCCGCGGCCGATCCGGTCGCCGTGCCAGGCCACGCTGTCCCGGCCGTCCCGGTAGTAGCAGAGCCCCAGGGTGCGGAAGGGCTCGCCCAGTTCGGGCCGGTAGTACCCGCTCAGCGCCGCCCGGGCAGCGCCCAGCACCGGGTGCGGCGGCGGGTCGTCCTCCCGGTAGGAGGCGAGCAGCCTGGGGACGTCCACGGTCCGCTCGTACATCTCGCGGCGCTCGGCCCGCCAGGGCACCTCGGCGGCCAGCTGTTCGAACAGCCGGTCGGCGCCGTGCAGCCAGCCCGGCAGCACGTCCACCCAGGCGTCGGCCCCCAGGATCTCCCGGCGCACGCCGGTCAGCGGCCCGAGGGCCGGCCCGGCCGGGCCGGGGTCGTCGAACAGGGACGGCTGGAGGTGGACGGCGGCGGTGGTGCTCATGGCTCCAGCCTACGCCTGGAATCGAACATGCATACGAATAAGAGGGTGGGTGAGGATCGGGGGCGGGGGTCGGTGAACCGATTTCTGACCAGGCGCGATCGCCTGCTAATGTTCATCCCGTCGAAAGGAAACGATCTTCGCGCAGCGGGGATCGGATCGGATCGAGCAGGCGTCAGCGGTGCTACCAGAGCACGCCCTACTTTCAGTAGGGAGAGTCCGTGCGACCCGGGCCTGGCGCTCCAACGGAAGCGGTCGTCCCCCTCGGGGGGCGGCCGCTTCTTCGTGCTGCGCCGGAGTGGCCCCGGCGGCCCGGGTGCCTTCGGTCGGTCCGGACGCCTTCGGTCGGTCCGGACGCCTTCGGTCGGTCCGGACGCCTTCGGTCGGTCCGGACGCCTTCGGTCGGTCCGTGGATCGTTCGTTCGTATCGCGTACGGGCGTCCGGGCAGCGGTAATGGCGGGCCTCCAGGGCTGACGATGCGTCAAAGGATGGCCGAAAACACCGGGTTGTGGTGTGAATATGCCATTGGAATGTTCGTCGTACGAGTTCCGGCAGTAGCCTTCCGTGTCGAACCCGCCACTCGTGGTGGCGGTCCGGTCGGCGTCCGACGGCCACGCCCTGCGCCGTGGCCTGCGCCGCTTCCTCCCCCGAACCCCTCCGAAGGAGCCCGAGTGCCGGGTATCGACGAGTGCCTGTCCCAGGCGATGGCCATCGCCGGGGCCCGCGCCGCCGGTCTGATCGACTGGAGCAGCGGACTCGCCCTTGGCAGCGTCGGAGTCAGTCCGACCGGCGACCACGACACCACGGCGGCGGAGGCGACCGACCTGGTCCGGGCGGCCGTCGAGGGAGCCACCTTCACCGCGGCGGAGGACGGCAAGGCACCGTTGCAGGACATCATCCTGACCGCGGGCCGCAGTTACCACCTCCTTTGCTTCATCGATACCGTCTTCGACAGCCGCCTCGTCCTGCACCTCTGGCTGGACCGGGCCGAGGGCAACCTCGCCGGCGCCCGCTACCGGCTCCAGTCGCTCGCCGAGGAACTGGTGCTCGGATGACGAACCCCGTCACCAGCGACCCGGCCGCCACCGTCGGCACCCAGGTCGGCTTCCGGCCACCGGCCGGCCCGGTCGCGCCCGTGCTCCCGGTCGCCGTCGACCCCGGCTGGACCCCGGGCGCGGCCGTCGAACGGCTCGCCGCCGAACGGGCCACCGGCGCCCTGCGCGGCCCCGCCGGAACCGTCTACCTGGTCGACGGCCTGGTCACCCACGCCGAGTCCCACCGGGCCCCCGACCTCGCCACGCTGCTCACCACCAGCGGACGGCTCGATCCGGACACCTGGCAGGAGGCCGTCCACCGCTTCGGCCCGTACGCCCGGGTCGGCGAGGCCCTGGTCGAACAGGGCCGGCTCACCCGCGGCGAACTCGAACTCTGCCACCTCGGCACCCTCTACGACGCCGCCTGCTTCCTGCTCGACACACCTGCCACCCTCGCCTCCTGGACCTTCGCCCCGGGCATGCGGCACTGGCTCGGCCCGGTGGCCGCGGTCGGCGCCCACCGGCTCCGCCGCGAGGCCGAACGCCGGCGGCACCTGCTCGACCGGATCTGGCCCTCGGCGCAGCTCGACACCGTGCCGCTGCGCCGGACCGCCGCCCAGGCCCCCGCCCCCGGGCGCCACGCCCGCCGGGTGCGTCCGCCGACCCGGCGCCAGTACGAGCTGCTCGACCGCGCGGACGGCCGGAGAACCGTCGCGGAGCTGGCCCGGCTGTTCGGCCGGTCCGCGTTCGCCACCACGGCGGACGTCCGCCGCCTCGCCGCCGCCGGACTGCTCGCCGGTCCCGGGGCCGGCACCGCTCCCGGAGCCGGCACTGGCTCCGGCGTCGGAGCCGGGTGCGCGGCGGGCGTCGCGCCGGGGGTCGGGCCGGGCCCGGGCGTCGGGACGGTCGGCGCGGTGCCGGTGCCGAGGGGGCCCGGCGGTCTGCACCGGCGTGTTCCCGGCGCGGCGCTCGCCGCGCTCACCGGCCGCGCGGCGGCTCCGTCGGCTCCCGCGGCTCCGCCGCTGCCGACGGTTCCGTCCGTACCGGCGCAGGCCGCGTCCGGGCCGCGGACCACCGCCCTCCCGCTCACCGCCGCCGATCCGGACACAGCTCTGCTGATCCGGGTCCGAACCCTTCTGGAGGCCAGACTTTGAACCACTCTCCGCCCGCGACGCCCCCCGCACGGCCATGAGGCGGGCGCTCAAGCAGCGTGTCGGAAGGAGACAACTGATCGCCTTGGAGACCGAGCTGCTGGCCGAACTCCGCGCCATCAAGCACCGGGTACCGCATCTCGCCGGCGGTCTGGTGGCCAGTGTGGACGGCCTGTTGGTCGCCCACGACACCCACGGGACCGAGCCCTCGGGCCTGGCGGCGATGACCGCGGCCTCGCTCAGCCTGGCCCAACGGCTCGCCGACAGCACCGGCCAGGGCGAGTTCCGGGAGTCGCTGGTCCGCGGTGAGCACGGCTATGTCGCCACCTACGCGGCGGGAGGGAGCTGCGTGCTCACCCTCCTCGCCCACCCGGACGCGAACGTCGGCCGCCTGCACCTGGAGGCCCGCCGTTCCGCCCAGCGCATCACCGCGCTCCTGAACGACACCCTCCTGCCCAAGGACGCCCGGGAGTACTGACACCCGCCCCGGGCTCCCGGCGGGCCGATTCGTCGACCTGCCGCCGTACCGACCTGCTGCCCTACCGACCTACCGCTGTACCGACATACCGACGTACTGCCCTACCGACCCATCGACGTAGCGACCCACCGACGTACTGACGTACCGACTTTTTCGGCGTACCGACGCACCGACGAACTGGAGACAGTGACATGACCGACGCCGCAGGCGCGCTCAAGCAGGCCATGACCGTGATCGAGGGCGCCATCGGCGCGGCCCTGGTCGACTACAACAGCGGCATGGCGCTCGCGACCCTCGACGGCCCCGGCGGCTTCGACCTCAACGTCGCCGCCGCCGGCAACACGGACGTGGTCCGGGCCAAGATGCGCACCATGGACATGCTCGGCCTGGGGGACGGGATCGAGGACATCCTCATCACTCTCAGCAGCCAGTACCACCTGATCCGCCCGCTCACCGGCCGCAGCGGCAAGGGCCTCTTCCTCTACCTGGCGCTGGACAAGGGCCGGGCGAACCTGGCGATGGCCCGCCATCAGCTCGTCAAGATCGAGGCCGAGCTGGAGGTCTGACCGGCGTCCGTCCGGCGGCCCTACTCCTCGGTGACCGTACTCCCCGGCGGCCGACCGGACCGAGCAGTGGTCCGGTCGGCCGCCGGGGCGGTGTCGTCCGCGGGCCGCACCCGGGACCGGCGGGACGCCGCCCGCCCCGGGGCCGGACCAGGACGGCTCAGCCGGCCGGGTACCCGCCGACCAGTTCGGCCGGGCCGCCCGGCCGGTTCCGTGCCGCCAGCGCGGCCGCAGTCCGCGCCCAGAGTGCGGGCGCCAGCAGTGCCCGCGCCTCCGCCGGCGCGCAGAGCCGCCACTCGACCAGCTCCTCCGGGGCCAGCACGATCGACGAGAGCAGTTCCTCACCCACCGTGCCCCCGTCGAACAGGTAGACCAGGCGGGCGGTGTCGCTGTCCGCGGCCGGATCGGCCGCCCGCCCCGGCATCCAGTCCAGGGCCAGCAGCCGGCCCGGCTCGCAGGACCAGCCCAGCTCCTCCCGGACCTCCCGCCGGGCCGCCGCCCGGGGCAGCTCCCGGTCCGCCTCGACACCGCCGCCCGGCAGCGTCCAGTGCGGTACTTCGCCGCCCGGAAGGTCCCACGGCCGCAGCCGGACCAGCAGGACCCGGCCCTCCCGGTCGGTGAACACCGTCCGTGCCTTGGCCCGGACCCGGGGGAGGCCGGCGTAGTAGGCGTCCCGGTCCAGCGGTGGCGGCGGGTCATCGGCCGGCGGTCCGCCCGCTGTCGGCGGCCACTGCGCGGACAGCTCCGACAGCCCCGCCGGGCCGGTGTACTCCGGGACCGGGCCGGGCGTCAGCACCTCGAGGACGTGCCCGACCGGGTGACCGTCCTCCAGCTCCAGCGGCCCGGCCGCGCGGGGCGCCCGCAGACAGGCCGTCACCCGCCGGGAGAGCCGCGGCGGCAGCGCGTGGCCCGCCTGCTCCGGCGTCAGCCAGGCCCAGCCGCCCACCTCGGCCCGGTCCGGCGTGAACGCCGCCGCCTGCTCCGGCGTCAGCGGCTCGGCCCAGTACAGGTGGGCGGCGATCGGCGGACGGTGGTCGTCCAGCGTCCAGTCCAGGCAGGCCAGCGGCCCCAGCCGGGGCGTGAAACCCAGCTCCTCCTCGATCTCGCGCACCGCCGTCCGCCGCGGCGAGCCGTCCTGCGGGTCCCAACCCCCGCCCGGCACCGCCACCGGGTGCCTCCGGTTGTACGGCAGCCGCACCACCAGCACCCGCCCCCGCCCGTCCGGGAACAGCACCCCCGCCGCCGCCAGCAACTCCTGCCCCGAAGCCCTCGAAGCCTCCGCCGCCATCCGTACCCCCTTCGTCCGTCCGGTCACGTGTCACGACACCCCGCCCCACCGCCCCGGTTCCCCACCGCCCCGGTTCACCCCTGCCGCGAGTCAGGTCGCGGTGGGGGTGTGGCGTGTTGCCGCGAGTACGGCCATCGTCCGGAGTTTCGCGAAGTAGACGGCGCAGTAGGCCGAGTCGATCAGGGGCACGATCCGGTCGAGGTCTGCGATGCACGCCCAGAGCCTGGCAATGAGACCGTCGTCGAGCCTGCCGTTCAACTCCCGCTGGACCAGGCCGGCCACGTCGGCGTCCAGGAGGGCCAGCTCCACACCCTCGATGTCCACGCCGCGGAAACTGTCGGGGTACGGGGCGCGCAGGTGTTCCTCCCACAGCCGGGCGAGTCGGTCCCCGGGCTGTCCTCGGCCCACATCGGCGGCTGCCGTTTCCGCCGCAGCCGGTGGGCGAAGGAGCAGAGAAACCGCCTCGAAGACGGCACGCACCATGGCGACGGCCATGGCCGGGCGGAGCGCGGCACTGGTCACGGTGCCCTGCGCGAGTCGGTCGCGCAGTTCCTGTCCGCGATCGAGTTCGGCCGCGAGTTCGGCCGGGACGAGCCCTGCGTCGCGGGCCCGCTCGATGAGCACCGGGAGCGGTCCGTCGACGCCCAGGCGCCCGGCAAGCAGGTGCTCCAGGGCGAACAGGGAATGCGTGACGGCGACGGTGGCGAACTCGTACCGGTAGTAGGAGTGCCGGATGAGCTCGCGGGACGTTTCCAGTGCGCTCATGACGTACATCCACGCGTCGGCGGGCAGCACCAGGTCGGCCACCAGGGCGTCCATGCCGGCGAAGTCGAGAACGATGTCGCGGGCACGCGGGTCCGGTGCGGGCAGTGGGAGCGGGCCGGGGAGCGGCGGCAGGGTGTTCACCGGTGCAGTCCTGTCATACGGACGCGCTCGGTGGCAACGGATTTACCCGGGGCGGTTGTTGACCCGGCGGCCCGGGGAGGGCGGCGAGGGCGGTGGTGGTGGCCCGGGTCATGCGGTGGTCCTGGCGGTCGGTCGTGCCGCGCAGGCGGGCGAAGCCCTCGACGGCGGCGAGGGCGAGCAGGCCCGGGAGGAGGTCGGTGCTGCGGTCGAGGACCCAGCGGGTGCCGCGGGTGGCCATCCACCAGAGGTCGGCCAGGGTGCCGGGCGGGGGTTCGGCCGGTGCCGGGGTGGGGGCGGGGCCGAGGGGGTGGTCGGTGGTGGCGAGCAGGTCGTGGAACCCGCGGGCGATCAGGTGGTGGCCCTCGGCGCTCGGGTGCAGGCGGTCGACGCTGAGCAGTCGGCGCTCCGCCGTCCACGGCAGCTCGGCGAGGTGCAGGTGGACGGCGTGGTGGCGGACGGCGAGCGCGTGCACCACGGTGTTGACCGCGCGCATCCGCCGGGCGAGCGGGCGGGCGAGCGGTCTGGGCAGCCGCAGCAGGGTGCCCGGGTCCGGCAGGCAGGCCGTCAGCACCACGGCGCCGCTGTCGGTGAGTCGGCCGAGGACGGTGTCGAGGGCCAGGGTGGTGCGCTCCACGTCGAAGCCGGACCGCAGGGTGTCGTTGCCGCCCGCCACCACGGCCGCGAACTGCGGGCGCAGCGCGAGGGCCGCCGGCAGCTGCTCCGCGGTGAGGTCGGTGGTGAGCGCGCCGCTGCGCGCGAGGTTGGTGAACTCGACCCCGGTCTGCGGCGGGGCCAGCGACCGGGCGAGCAGGGCCGCCCAGCCGCGCCATCCGTCGGCGATCGGGTCGCCGATGCCCTCGGTGAGGGAGTCGCCGAGGGCGACGAACCGCACCGCTTCGCCGGTCGTTCGCCCGCCCGGGCGGGCCGCTCCCCGTGCGGCACCGGGTACGGTGCCGCCTCCGCCGTCCCCGTCCACCGCCGCGATCGTGTTCATCGCACCTCCCACCGTTCCCGGGCCCTCCGGCCCGGCCGTTCCCTGCCGTTGTTGTGCCGACCTGCTGTCGTGCTGTCCCGTTGTCCCGCTGCTCCGTTGTGCGTCGGAGTGGGAAGTCGGCGGGATCGACTTCCCACTCCGCCCGACGCCCGACGCCCGACTCCCGACGCCCCGCGCCCGGTGCCTCAGCCGGCCGTGACCGGGGCCGCGCCGTGGGCGGCGAGGAAGGCCGCGACCGCCGTCGGCCAGCCGTAGCGTTCGGCCCGGTCGCGGGCGGCGGCGCGGCGGGCCGGTTCGGGGCGGGCGAGGAGTTCGCGCACCGCCTCCGCGAAGCCCGCGCCCGTCGGCTCGGCGGCCACGCCGGCAGTGCCGACCAGTTCGGGCAGGGCCGAGCCCCGGTTGACCGCGACCGGGGTGCCGCAGGCGAGCGCCTCGAGCGCGGCCAGGCCGAAGGTCTCCACCGGCCCCGGCGCGAGCACCACGTCGGCGCAGCCGAGCAACCGGGCGACGGCCGCCCGCCCGGACAGGTGGCCGAGGAAGTGCACGGGCAGTCGGCGCCGCGCGGCGGAGGCCGCGAGCCGGGAGCGCAGCGGCCCGGTGCCGGCCACCGCCAGCACGGCCCCGGCCCCGGCCCCGGCCCTGGCACCGGCCCCGATCCCGATCCCCGGCCCCGTGGAGTGGAGTGCTTCCAGGGCGTCGAGCGCGAGCTCGGGGCGTTTCTCGGTGGAGAGCCGGGAGCAGAGCACCAGCAGCACCTGGTCCGGGTCCGCGTACCGGGCGCGTTCGGCGGCCCGGGCGTCGTCGTCCGGCGGGCGCAGGGTGGCCAGGTCCACTCCGAGCGGCGCACGGGCGAGGTTCCGTACGCCCAGGCGGCGGAATTCGGCGGCGGCCCAGTCCGTCGTGCAGATCACCGTGTCGTAGGACCGGGCGGTCCGGCCGTTGAGCCGGTTCGCGGCGGCCCCCGCGACCGGGCCGGGCAGACCCCAGGTGCGCAGCAGTCCGACGGCGCTCTCGTGCGAGACCATCGCGGAGCGCACTCCGTGCCGCCGGGCCCAGGCGCCCGTCCAGCGCAGCGTGGTGCGGTCGGAGACCTCCAGCCGGTCGGGGGCGAGCCGTTCGAGTTCGGCGGCCACCGCCCGGCGGTCGGTGAGCAGCCGGTAGCCGCCGCTGCCGGGGAGCACCGGGCCGGGCAGGGTGACGACCAGCCCCTGCTCGTCCTCCTCGACGGCGCGGCGCTCCCCGGGCACGACGAGTACGGGGGTGTGCCCGGCGGCCCGGTAGCCCGCGCCGAGGTGGCGCAGCGCGGTCCGCAGTCCGCCGGAGACGGGGGTGACGAAGTTGGCCACCCGGACGATCCGGAGCGGGCCGGTGGTCATGCGGGCAGTTCCTCCGTCAGCGGGGCGGTCGGCGGAGCGGTCGACGGCGAGGTCGGCGGTGCAGTCGGCGGCAGCGAGGTCGGGACGACGACCGGTGGCGGGACGGGGCCTGCGGTCGGGGCCGCATCCACCACGTCCGCCCCCGCCACGTCCGCGACCGCCACCCCGCGGTGCTCCGCCAGCACCTCGGCGTAGTGCCGCAGCAGCAGGTCCCCGACCGCCTCCCAGGTGCGCGCCGTCACCTCCGCCCGCCCGGCGCGCCCGTACGCGGCCCGCAGCTCCGCGTCCCCGGCCAGGGCCGTCACCGCCCGGGCCACCGCCGCGCCGTCGCGGGGCGGGACGAGCAACCCGGTGCGGTGGTGCGCCACCAGGTCGAGCGGTCCGCCGGCGGCCGGGCCGATCACCGGGACGCCGCTGGCCATCGCCTCCTGGATGGTCTGGCAGAAGGTCTCCAGCGGACCGGTGTGCACGAACACGTCCAGGGTCGCGAAACATCGGGCCAGTTCCTCGCCGGTGCGCCGGCCGAGGAAGACCGCGCCCGGCATGGCGGCCTTCAGGCCGGGAGCGGAGGGCCCGTCACCGATGACCACCACCCGGACGCCGGGCAGCGTCGCGGTCTCGGCCAGCAGGTCCACCCGCTTCTCCGGCGCGAGCCGCCCGACGTACCCGACCAGCACCTCGCCGCCGGGGGCGAGCGCCCGGTGCAGCGCCTCGTCGCGGTGGCGGGGGTGGAAGCGGGCCGAGTCCACGCCGCGCGGCCACAGCTGGACCCGGGAGACCCCGTGCGCGGTGAGGTCCTGGGCGGCGGGGGTGGACGGCGCGAGGGTCCGGGCGGCGAGGCCGTGGACGGTGCGGATCCGGTGCCAGGCGGCGGCCTCGCCGAGCCCGCGCCCGGCCCGGTAGGCGTGCGCGTACCCGGCCAGGTCGGTCTGGTAGACGGCGACGATCGGCAGGCCGAGCCGGGCGGCGACCTGCGCGCCGCGCGCGCCGAGCACGAACGGGCTGGCCAGGTGGACCAGGTCGGGCCGGTGGCCCTGGATCGCGGCGGCCAGCTGGCGGCTCGGCAGCGCGATCCTGACCTGCGGGTAGCCGGGCAGCGGGACGGAGGGCACACGCACCACCGGCAGCTCGTCCGGCACGCCGCCGGCGCCGAAGGTGTGCGAGGGGCTCTGCGCGCCGCGCGCGGGCGCCGGGGTGACGACGAGCGGCTGGTGTCCCCGGCGGAGCAGGTGCTCGGCGGTCCGCAGCACGCTGTGGGCGACGCCGTTGACCTCGGGGGGAAAGGACTCGGTGACGATGACGACACGCATGCCAGTGTTCTGTCCGGGTCCGGCGTGCAGGCGGCCAAAGGGATCTGTCGTACAAACGAACGCGGGTCGGCGAATTGTGCCACCGACCCGCGTCCCGCCCTCCCGGGGGCATCAGCGCGACGTCACCGAGACGTCAACGAGCCGCTCCGGCCGCTCCGGCGGCCGTCTCCTTCAGCTCCGCGTAGGGCGCGAGCTTGCGGATCGACTCGATGCTCTTGAGGCAGTCGTCCCGGTTCTCCTGCGGGTCGCCGGTCACCACGACCGTGCCGTTGCTCGCCTTGAGTCGGAACCGGTGCATGCCACTGTCGTCGGTGTACAGCTCGAACTTGCCGGCCATGGAGTGTTCGCCTTTCCTTCGGTGACCCCCTCGCAACGCAACGTAGGGGCAAATCCCTTGCCGCGCATGTCAGATGAGGCATCAGGGGGCTACTCCGAACGGGGCCGGGGGCTTCGGCCGGCCGTCGACGGTCCGGCCGGCCCCGGTCCGGTCAGTCGTGGTAGAGGGTGAAGGCGGCCGCCTCGATGGCGTCGGCCGCGGCGTCCCCCAGGAAGAGCCGGCGCAGCAGTCGCACCACGTCGTCCAGGGACACCTCCGCCTCCACCTGCACCCGGATCCGCGAGTCGCTCCGCACCTGGCGAACGATGTCGTTCTTCGACAACTCCCTGCCCATGACTGCTCCCTCGATCGGTCCTCCGTCGCGGTCGGTTCCCCGCGCCGTCGGTGCCGAGCGAACCACCTCACCGGGTGCGGGACTCGGTCAGCTGAGGGAAAGCGCCGGGTCCGGTCGCGACCGTTCGGAACGTGCCGCCGCGGGGCCGTCGCGGGGACGTCGCCGTGCCGTCGCGCCGGTGGCACGACTGGCGGGGCCCCGAACCGTCGGCGCAGGCTGGGAGGGGGACGGCTCGGGGACCGAGGAGCACGGTTCATGGACGACACCGGGACGGAGGTCCTGGTCGTGGGCGCCGGACCGGTCGGGCTTACGGCCGCCGCCGAACTGCGCCGCCGCGGCGTCGGGTGCCGGATCGTCGACCGGCTGGACCGGCCGCAGCCGTACGCCAAGGCCGTCGGCATCCAGCCCCGCACCCTGGAGGTGTGGGAGGCGATGGGGCTGGTCGGCCGGGTCCTCGACGAGGCCGTGCCGCTGCTCGGCCAGCTCGTCTTCGTCGACGGCGAGCCGGGACCGCGGCTGGAGCTGGAGCTGCCCGCCGAGGTGCCGTACCGGTTCGCCGCGCTCCCGCAGGACACCACCGAGCGGCTGCTCACCGAGCACCTGGCCGGCTTCGGGACGCGGGTCGAGCGGGGCACCGAGCTGCTCGGCCTCGACCAGGAGGACGACCACGTCCGCGCCGAACTGGCGACCCCGGACGGTCCGGCCGTGCTGCGCGCGCGGTACGTACTGGGCTGCGACGGCGCGCACAGCCGGGTCCGCCGCGCGATCGGCGTCGACTTCGCGGGCGACGCCTTCCCGGAGCGGTACATGCTCGGGGACGTCGAGGTCGACTGGGACCTGCCCGGGGGCTACGGCGTGCGGTGCCTGCGCCGCACCGGTGACGGCGCGCCCGACGACGTGCTCGTCTGCATCCCGCTGCCGGGGCGCCGCCGCTACCGGGTGTCGATGCTGGTCCCGTCCGGTCCGGAGGACGCGGCGGACGGCGCGGACGCCGGGGAGGTCACCCACGGACTGGCGGGCGGACGGGGGCCCGGAGTGGCGGACATCCAGGCGGTGCTCGACCGGCTCTCGCCCCGGCCCGCCACGGCGGGGGCGCTGCGCTGGTCCTCGGTCTTCCGGATCAGCCACCGGCTGGCCGACCGGTACCGGGTCGGGCGGGTGTTCCTGGCCGGCGACGCCGCGCACATCCACCCGCCCACCGGGGCCCAGGGCATGAACACCGGCGTGCAGGACGCCCACAACCTGGCCTGGAAGCTCGCGCTCGCGCTGCGCGGGGCCGCCGCCGACGGGCTGCTCGACAGCTACCACGCCGAGCGCCACCCGGTCGGCGCGGAGGTGGTCGGCCGCACCGTGCGGCACGCCCGGGGCGAGGCGGACGCCGACGACCTCACCACGGTGCTGCTGCGCCAGGCCCAGCTGCTGGTGAACTACCGGGGCGGACCGCTCGGTGGCGGGGACGACGCGACCGGCGCCGGACCGCGGGCCGGGGACCGCGCGCCCGACTGCACCGGGCTGGAACGGCCGCTCACCGCCTTCCCCCAACGGCTGTTCGACCTGGTGCGGGCCGGCCCGCACCACGCGCTGCTGCTGTACACGGACGCCGGGCCCGGCGGCACGGCGCGGGCGGAACACCTGCACGCGCTCGCCGACGCGGCCCGCGCGGCGGCACACGGCCTGCTGGACGTCCACGCGGTGCTGGCCGGGGACGCCCCGGCGCCGCCCGAGGGGCTGCTGCTGCCGTACGCGCGGGACGCCGCCGGATCCTTCCGCACCGCCTACGCCCCGGCCGACGGCGAGGCGTTCCTCGTCCGCCCGGACGGCTACCTGGCCACCCGGCTGCCCGCCCCGACCCCCGCCGCCCTGACCACCCACCTGCGCCGCACCTTCCGGTAGCCGACAGCCGACAGCCAGGGCGACAACCAGGGCAGCCGCGCCGCAGGTCAGGTGCCCTCAGCGGGCGTTGTCGGAGGCACCGCCTAAGGTGGGAGACCCGTCCCGTCGAGAGGTGCCGCCCGCCGATGTACGCCCTGCACGCGCTCTGGCGAGCCGACGGCCGGCTCGCCGTCTGGGCGGAGGACGCGGCGGTGTACCGGGGTGATGCGTACGAGCCCGGGGACCGGGCCGACCGGGGTGGCACGGCGCACCCGTTCGCCTGCCCGGCCGGGGAGGTGGCGCGGCTGCTGGGGACGGTCGGGCCGGGGCTGGGGTGGCTGGCCGAGCAGGCCGTCGAGCGGTGGACGGGGCTGCTGCTGCCGAGCCTCGGCGGGCGGCCCGCGGCGTCGCCGGACCTGCCGGTCGGGGCCGGCCCGCGCGGGGTGGGGCTGAGTCCGTGGCGGGTGCCCGCGCTGCTCTTCGACCGTTCCCAGGCCGCCCAGCTGCTCGGCGCGCTGCACGATCCGCACTGGCCGGGCGCCACCGTGCAGCTGCCGGACGGCACGCCGGCCGAGCTGGCGTACGGCGCCTCGGTGCGCTGGCTGGCCGCCGTGCACGATCTGGCCTGGCGGCTGGTCGGGCGGGGGCGGCTGCTGCCGGTGCCGGTCGAGGAGGCGGGGGAGTGGTACGCCCGCTGGCGGCCCGCGCCGGACGCGCCGGCCCGCCGGGAGTCGGCCGCGCTGGTCGCGGGCTGCCCGCCGGTGTGCCGGGCCGAGTACCCGGCGCCGGCCTCCACCGACGGCAGGCCCGGCAGGCCCGGCACGGCCGACCGGACCGCGCCGCCGACCGCCGCCGCGCTGTTCACCGGGGTGCTCGACGCCCTGGTCGACCAGGAGGCCCGGGTCGCGCTGGCCGAGCTCGATCCGCCCGCGGAGCCCTTCCTCGCCGCCCTGCACTCGCCCGACGGACGGCTCGGCCAGGAGCCGCCCACCGGACTGCCCGAACGGCTCGCGGCCTGGCAGTCGGCGCGCCCGGCGGACGGGCCGCTGCGGCTCGACTTCCGCCTCACCGAGCCGCTCGGCCACGACGCCGACCCGGACGTCGCCGGCCCGGCGGTCGACGACCGTACGGACCCGGACGCTGCCGACTCCTGGCGGCTCGACCTGCTGGTCCGCGCCGTCGACCGCCCGTCCCTGGTGGTCCCGGCCGCCGCGCTGCGCCCCGGCGCCCGCGACCCGGCCCGGGAGGCGCTGGCGGACGCCGTCCCCGCCGGGGCCGGCGATCCGGTCGAGGCGTTCCACGAGGAGCTGGCCCGCGCCGTCCGGGTCGCCCCGGAGCTGCGCGCCGTGCTCACCGGCACCTTCCCCACCGAGGCCCGGCTCGGCCGGGCCGGCGCCCTGCGCTTCCTGCGCGAGGACGCGCCCGCGCTCACCGCCGCCGGCTTCGGCGTGCTGCTGCCCGCGTGGTGGCAGCGCCGCCCCCGGCTCGGCCTGGTCCTGACGGCGGGTGCGCCCGCCGACGGCCCGGCCGCGGTGCGGCGCGCCGCGCAGGTCGACCGGGACGCGGTGCTGGACTTCGAGTGGCGGCTCGCCCTGGGCGACATCACGCTGACCGAGCGGGAGTTGGCCGACCTCGCCGCCGCCCAGCAGGGCCTGGTCCGGCTGCGGGGCCGCTGGGTCGAGGTGGATCAGGCCCAACTCGCCGTCGCGGTAAGGTTTCTGGCCGAGCACGGCAGCGGGACCATGGCGCCGGTCGAACTGCTGCGGCTGGCCGTGGACGACGGCGCGGTGGTGGACGGCCTGCCGGTCACCGAGGTGCGGGCGGCCGGGCCGATCGGCGATCTGCTGGCCGGCCGGCCGGGCCCGGCGGACCGCGTCCCGGAGCTGCCCGAGGGCTTCACCGGCACCCTCCGCCCGTACCAGCGGCGCGGGTTGGCCTGGCTGGACGCGCTCGGCCGGCTCGGCCTCGGCGCCGTCCTGGCCGACGACATGGGCCTCGGCAAGACGGTGCAGACGCTGGCCCTGCTCGCGCTGGAGCGGGAACGCGGGGCCCGCGGCCCGGTGCTGCTGGTCTGTCCGATGTCGGTGGTCGGCAACTGGCGCCGGGAGGCCGCCGCCTTCGCGCCCGGCCTGCGGGTACACGTCCACCACGGCCCCGACCGCACCGCGCCCGTCCCGGCCGCGCCCGGCGACGGCGCCGGCGCCAGCAGCGGCACCGGCCTGGACGGCTCCGCCGACCCCGCCGACCTCCCCGACCTGGTCATCACCACCTACGGGGTGGTCCAGCGGGACGCCGCCGAGCTGCGCCGGATCCACTGGCGGCGGATCGTCGCCGACGAGGCGCAGCACATCAAGAACCGTTCGGCCCGGCAGTCCAGGGCGCTGCGCTCGCTGCGCTCCGGCCCGCGGATCGCGCTCACCGGCACCCCGGTGGAGAACCGGCTGGCCGATCTGCACGCCGTACTGGACTTCGCCAACCCGGGCCTGTTCGGCAGCCCGGAGTCGTTCCGGGAGCGGTTCGCCAACCCGGTCGAGCAGACCGGCAGCGTGGACGCGGCGGCCCGGCTGCGGCGGGTCACCGGCCCGTTCCTGCTGCGCCGCCGCAAGAGTGATCCGCAGATCGTCCAGGACCTGCCCGCCAAGCAGGAGTTCACCGTCAGCTGCTCGCTGACCGCCGAGCAGGCCGGGCTCTACCGGGCGGTGGTCACCGATCTGCTGGAGCGGCTGGGCGGATTGCGCGGGGTCGAGCGCAAGGGCGCGGTGCTGGCGGCGATCGGGCGGCTCAAGCAGGTCTGCAACCACCCGGCCCAGCTGCTGCACGACGGCACGGCGGTGGCGGGGCGCTCGGGCAAGGTGGAGCGGCTGGTGGAGCTGCTGACGGAGGCGCTGGCCGAGGGGGACCGGGTGCTGGTGTTCACCCAGTACGCCGAGTTCGGTGCGATGCTCCGGCCCTATCTGCGGCGGAAGTTGGGCGAGGAGGTGCTCTATCTGCACGGCGGGGTGCCGCGCGGGCGCCGGGACGCCATGGTCGAGCGCTTCCAGTCGCCGGACGGGCCGCGGGTGTTCCTGCTGTCGCTCCGGGCGGGCGGTACCGGGCTCAATCTGACGGCCGCCAACCAGGTGGTGCACCTGGACCGCTGGTGGAACCCGGCGGTCGAGGACCAGGCCACCGACCGCGCGCACCGGATCGGGCAGCGCCGTGACGTGCAGGTGCGCCGGCTGGTCTGCGCGGGCACGGTCGAGGAGCGGATCGACGAACTCCTCACCGCCAAGCGGACCCTGGCCGAGGCGGCGCTCGGCGCCGACGAGCAGTGGCTGGCCGAGCTCCCGGCCGAGCGGCTGCGCGAGCTGCTCACCCTGTCCGCCGACTCGATCGGAGCGTGACCCCGATGACCCCTGCGACCCCTTCGGAGCGTCCGCCGGAGTACCGCCCGGACCGCGGCGCGGACCGGCCGCTCGCCGAACTGCTCGACGTCTACTGGCACGGCCGGGTGCCGACCCCGGTCGACCCCGGGCGGGACGAAGCGCCCACCGCCCTGGACGCGTTGGGCCCCTCCGGGATCACGGTGCGCGGCCGCCCGCTGGAGGCCGGACTCGCCGCCGCCTACCGGCGGTTCACCGGGGCCGGCTGACCCCGGTGGACCGCCGTGCGGTGCCGACGGCTCAGCCCGCCGTGACCGGGTAGTGGTCGGACAGGTCGTTGTAGGTGTAGCTGGTGCCCCAGCTGCTCACCGTCCAGGGCGCGCTGTGGAAGCGGACCACCGAGTTGGTGTAGGCGGCCGGGCGCGCGTGGTCGGCGCGGTAGAGGACGTAGTCGAGGTCCTCCTTCGGCTCGCCGGGGTAGCGGTAGGCCGCGATCGAGTTGTCCGCGGTGTCGAAGGAGTTGACCCAGCCGTCGCGGGTGGTGGCCGGTGCCACACCCGCGTTGGCCAGCAGCGACGGGTACTCGCTGCCGTGCGAGTCGATGTTGAGGTCTCCGGCGAGCACGATCGGCTCGGCGGCCGGGATGTTCTTGGCGTCGACGAAGGACTTCATCGCCTTGAGCTGGGCGGCCCGGACGGTGGCCGGCTGGCCGGCCGAGCAGCCGGAGTCGGTGGACTGGAGGTGGGTGCCGATCACGTGGGTGCGCACGCCGTTGACGTTCAGCACGGCGTAGACGAAGCCCTTGTTGGACCACCAGTCCGCCCCGCAGGCGTCCTTGAAGATGTACTGCTCCTTACGCAGGACGGGCCACTTGCTGAGCAGGGTGACGCCGCCGTCCTCCGGCGTGGTGGAGCTGTAGCTGCCGTAGGTGGCGTCCCAGCCGCTGGTCGAGCGGCCGACGACCGGGGTGTGGTACGGGTACTGCGCCGAGGCCTGGGCCACCAGGGCGTCGGAGGCGGCGTTGTCGAAGGCCTCCTGGAGCACCACGACGTCCTGGCCCTGGAACACGTCGGCGGCCGGGATGGCCTTGGCCCGGTAGTCCTGGCCCCAGTTGGGGTAGAGGTTCTTGCTCATCAGGAAGATGTTGTACGTCAGCACCTTGAGCGGCGCGACCGTCGGCAGCGCGGCGGTGGCGCCCTGCGAAGCGGCGGTGGTGCTGCCCGCCGCGGGGGCGGCGAGGGCGCTCGGCGCGGCGGCGAGCGGGGCGAGCAGGGCGGCGGCAGCGGTGCACACCGCGGCGAGGCGCGCGCCGGGGCGGCGCGTGGAGGGAGTTGGCATGTGCGCAGTGAAGCGAGACCGGGCCACGCTCGTCCAGACAGTGAACGATAACCATATGAACTCATTGGTAACTTAAAGCTGTCTGGCCAACTCCTTCTCGGGCGGAGGAACTTGTCCGGACAACGCGCTCGGCCACCACATGTGCCGGTCCAGGTCGACGGTCAGCGCGGTCACCAGGACGGAGCGCACCACCAGGGTGTCCAGCAGCACGCCGAGGGCCACCGCGAAGCCGATCTCGGCGAAGCCCACCACCGGCAGGGTGCCCAGTACGGCGAAGGTACTGGCCAGGATCAGGCCGGCCGAGGTGATCACACCGCCGGTCGCGGCCAGTCCGGCCACCGCCCCCCGCCGGGTGCCCTGCTGCACGGCCTCCTCGCGCACCCGGGTCATCAGGAAGATGTTGTAGTCGATCCCCAGCGCCACCAGGAACACGAAGACGAACAGCGGGAAGGAGTTGTCCTGCCCCTCGAAGTGGAAGACGTGCTCGAAGAAGAACGCGCTGATGCCCAGCGCCGCCGCGTAGGAGAGGACGACGGTGGCGATCAGCACCAGCGGCGCGGTGACCGCCCGCAGCAGCAGGGCGAGGATCACCAGCACCACGCCCAGCACCAGCGGGATGATGGTCCGGTTGTCGGAGGTCGCGGCCCGGCCGGCGTCCAGGATCACCGCCGTCGAACCGCCCACCTGGGCGTCCGCGTTCGGCACGGCGTGCACGGCGGTCCGCAGCCGGTCCACGGTGTCCTTGGCGGCCTGGCTGTCCGGCGGGTCGGTGAGCGTCGCCCGGAACAGCGCCCGCCCCTCGTGGAACGTCGGCTCCGTGGTGCTCGCGATCCCGGCCGTGGCCCGGGTCGCCTCGCGGACCGCGCCGCTCTCGGCGGCCGCCGAGACGACGGTCAGCGGCGCGCCGGTGCCGGCCGGGAAGTGCGCCTCCAGGGCCTGCTGACCGACCACCGAGTCCGGTGTCCCGGTGAAGCTGCCGGCCGTGCTGAGCCCGGTGGCGTTCAGCGAGACCAGTCCGACGCAGCAGGCCGCCAGGACGAGCCCGGTGCCGATCCACACCTTGCGCGGCCGCCGCGCGATCCACTCGCCGACGTGCGCCCAGCGTCCGGAGCGGGTCGGCTCCGGCGTGCCGAAGGCGGGCTTCACCGGCCAGAACACCCAGCGACCGAGGATCACCAGCAGTGCGGGCAGCAGGGTCAGCATCGCGACCAGCGCCACCAGGACGCCGATCGCGCAGACCGGGCCGAGGCCGCTGGTCGAGTTCATCTCCGCGACCAGCAGGCAGAGCATCGAGGCGACCACGGTCGCGGAGGAGGCCAGGATCGCCGGACCGGCCCGGTGCAGGGCGAAGGCCATCGCCTCGTGCCGGTCCTCGTGCCGGCGCAGCTCCTCCCGGTAGCGGGCGGTCAGCAGCAGGGCGTAGTCCGTCCCCGCACCGAGCACCAGCACGATGAGGATGCCGGCGCTCTGGGCGTTGACGGTCAGTCCGGCGTGGTCGGCCAGCAGGTAGATCACCGCCTGGGCGACCACCAGCGCCCCGGCCGCCGAGAACAGCGGCAGCATCCACAGCACCGGGCTCCGGTAGGTGAGCAGCAGCAGGACGATCACCACGGCGACGGTGGCGGCGAGCAGGGTGGAGTCGATGCCGGCGAAGGCCTCGGCCTGGTCGGCGCCGACCCCGGCCGGGCCGGTGACATGGGTGGTCATGCCGAGGCTGTTCTCGGCGGCGGTGGCGCGCAGGCTGTCCACCGCCGGGCGGAGGTCCTGCCAGCCGCCGGTGCCGATGTCCACCGACACGATGGTCTGCAGCGCCTGGCCGTCGGCGGACTCCACCGGCCCGGTCACCGGGCCGACCACGTGCGGGGCGGAGGCGAAGGCCCGGGCGTCCTTGACCGCCTCGGCCTTGTCGGCGGGCGTGATGCCGCCCTCCCGGACGTAGACCACCACCGCCTGGGCGGTGTCCACCGGCTGGAAGGCGCGCTGCTCGTCGAGCACCTGGGTGGACTCGGCGTTGCCGGGCAGCCAGCTCGACGCCTGGTTGTCCTCGACGTCGGTGAGCTTGCCCGCCAGCGGGCCCGCCACCACCAGCAGGACCAGCCACAGGGCCAGCACCACCCACTTGCTGCGGCGTCCGCACGGCAGCTCGGCCAGTCTCCGGGTCGGGCTCATCGGGGGACCACCGTTCTCGGGGCTGCGGCGGCGCGGGTCGGCACCACGCGTCGGCATCGTCCGCTCCAGCCTGGCACCGGCCCCCGGACCCGGCAGCCCGAGCGGCACCGGCGGGCCGCCGACCGTGTGGCGACCGGTCCCCGGAGCCGCTCCGGACCCGGGCCCGGTGGGTCGGGTGGGGCGGGGGCGCGCGGACGGTGCGGGGGTGGTCCCGGCGTGCTGTGGTTCTTCCGTCGTTCACACCGCGCTCGCCTCCCGGCGTCGCTGCGTTGGCGGGCCACCGGGACGGTGGTGGCGCCCTGTCAGCCCTTCCCCCCAGGACGGACATCGTGACCGCATCGCGCGCACCGCGTCGACGCCGCAGCCTCGCCCTCCTCCTCGCCACCGCCCTCGGCCCCGTGCTGGCCACCGGCGTGCTCGGGGCGTCCCCGGCCGCCGCCGCGCCGGCCGACGACATCCGGATCAACGAGGTGGTGACCACCGGATCCGTCAACGACTCGATCGAGCTCGTCAACAAGGGCACCGCCGCCGTCGACATCTCGGGCTGGGTCCTCAAGGACGACAACAACAGCTCCAGCTACAAGGTCGCCGCCGGCACCACCCTCGCCGCCGGCGCGTTCAAGGCCTTCGACGTCCACAACGCCTTCGGCCTCGGCTCCGCGGACAAGGCCCGGCTGTACCTGCCGAACGGCAGCACCCTGGTCGACAGCTTCACCTGGAGCACCCACTCCGCGCCGTCCTGGTCGCGCTGTCCCGACGGCACCGGCGCCTTCGCCCAGGCCCAGCTCACCCTGGGCGCGGCCAACAGCTGCGGCTCCGGCGGCGGCACCCCGGTGGCCTGGCCCGGTAGCAGCAGCATCGCCACCGCCGACGCCTCGAACGTCTTCGGGACCGACCTGAGCGGTCTCTACCAGGACGGCGGCGTGCTGTGGGGCGCGCAGAACTCCGGCAAGCTCTGGCGCCTGCTCCCCGACGGCTCCGGCGGCTGGACCCCCGACACGGCCTCCGGCTGGAGCTCCGGCAAGACGCTGCGCTTCCCGGGCGGCACCGGCAGCCCCGACAGTGAGGGCGTGACCGTCACCTCCGCCGGGGCGGCGGGCGGCGTCTTCGTCTCCAGCGAGCGCAACGGCGACGCGTCCGGCACCAGCCGGCTGTCCGTGCTGCGCTACGACGTGAGCGGCACCGGCAGCACGCTGACCGCCACCAAGGAGTGGAACCTCACCGCGAGCCTGCCCGCGGTCGGCTCCAACCTCGGCCTGGAGGGCATCACCTGGGTGCCGGACAGCGCGCTGACCGCCGCCGGCTTCAAGGACGAGTCGACCGGCGCGGCCTACGACCCGGCCGGGTACGCCGCCCACACCGGCGGGGTGTTCTTCGTCGGGGTCGAGGGCACCGGCGCCGTGCACGGCTTCGTCCTCCAGGACAGCGGCAGCTTCACCAAGGTCGCCTCGATCAGCACCGGCCTGGCCGGGGTGATGGAGGTCCAGTGGGAGCCGCAGACCTCGCGCCTGTGGGTGGTCTGCGACGACACCTGCAACGGCCAGCACCGCACCCTGAAGGTCAACGCCTCCGGCGCCTTCGCGACGACCGCCGTCTTCAACCGCCCGACCGGGATGTCCAACCTCAACAACGAGGGCTTCGCGATCGCCGGCGGCGCCGAGTGCGTCGGCGGCAGCAAGCCCGTCTACTGGTCCGACGACAGCAACACCGGGGGCCACGCCCTCCGCAGGGGCACCATCACCTGCTGATCCGGGGACAGCCGTCCGCCCCGCGGCCCCGAGCCACCCGGCTCGGGGCCGCGGCCGTTGCGGTCGTAGCTTGTCCTCACACCGGCAGCGGGCCGGTGGCGGCGCGGGAGCGGAGCCGCTTCAGGGCGGTGATGTCGAGGGTGTGGCCGGCGCCCTCGCCGCCGTGCTTGCGGTCCGGGGTCTCCACGATCAGGGGGACGCCGGCCGTGGCCGGGTGCTCGAAGAGCTCGCGGAACGGTTCGGCGCCGATCAGACCGGCGCCGATGTTGGCGTGCCGGTCCTTGCGGGCGCCGACCGCGTCCTCGGAGTCGTTGGCGTGGATCAGCCGCAGCCGGCCCGGCCCGGCGGCCTCGACCAGCGCGTCCAGGGTCGCCCGGACGCCGCCCGGCGCCGCCAGGTCGTGGCCGGCCGCGAAGGCGTGGCAGGTGTCCAGGCAGACCCCGACCTTCGGGTGCCCGTCCAGTGCCTCCATGTACCCGGCGAGGTCCTCCATCCGCGCGCAGAGCGAGCTGCCCTGGCCGGCCGTGGGCTCCAGCAGCAGCCACGGCGCGTCCTCGCCGAGCGCGTCGAGCTCGTCCAGCAGCCGCCGCACGTCCTCGCGGACCTGGGCCATCGCCTCGGCCCGCCGGGAGCCGCCGCCCGGGGCGGAGCCGACCGCCGACCCGGTGTGCAGCACCACGCCGAGCGCGCCGATCGCGTGCCCGCGCCGCAGCGAGTGGCGCAGCGAGTCGGCCGAACGCTCCCTGGTCACCGGGTTGTCCGAGCCGAAGTTGATCAGGTACGGCGCGTGCACGTACGCGGGGACCGCCCGTTCCGCGCAGGCCGCCCGGAACTCCGCGTCCTGCGCCGGGTTGCCGGTCGGCGTCGCCCAGCCGCGCGGGTTCGCGACGAACACCTGCACCGTCTCGGCGCCCACCCGCCCGGCGTACGCGAGGCCGGTGCCGGCCAGGCCGCGGCCGGCCACCGGCACGTGGGCGCCGATCGGGTTGCGGAGGTCGGCGGCGGTCTCGGCTGCGGCGGTCCCGGCCGCGGGGGTGGCGGCTGCGGCGGTGCTGGTGCTCATGGCCCCGAGCATGGCACGCCGACGGCGGACCGCCGTCGGCCGGGCCGGTGCCCCCGACCGGCCGACGCCCCGTCAGCCCGGCAGCCCAACCCTGGTGGCGGGGCCTCCCGCCCGCCCCTAGCGTCGGTTCGGCCGACACCCACCGGCCGTCACCTCCCGACCACCCCGCGTCATCGTGCCGACGTCCCCGCGAGCGCGCCCCCGCGTCGGCGCGTCAGAAAGCAGGTCACCACTCATGCCCACGCGACGGGTCCACCACCTCGCCGCGGCCACCGCCGCCGCCACGACCGCCCTGACCACCGTGCTCACCGCCGTCGGCGCCGCGCCCGCCCGCGCCGCCGGCGACCTGCACCTGGTCCGGCCCGGCGAATCGATTCAGCAGGCCGTCGACGCGGCCCTGCCCGGCGACACCGTGCAGCTGCTCCCCGGCGAGTACCGGGGCAGCGTCCGGATCACCACACCCGGCCTGACCCTGCGCGGCGCGGGCCGGGACAGCGTGCTGCTGCCCGCCGACGCATCCGCCCCCGTGCCCGCCGACGGCGCCGCCGTCTGCGCGGCCGCCGGCCACGGCCTCTGCGTGGCCGGCACCGACGACCGGCCGCTCGCCGGCGTCACCGTCGAGGCGCTCGCCGTCACCGGCTTCCGCAAGAACGGCATCAGCGCCTCCGGCACCACCGGGCTGACCGTGCGCGCCACCTTCGTGCACGACAACGGCCAGCAGGGCATCAGCCAGGAGAAGTCGACCCGGGGCGTGATCACCGCCAACGAGTCCACCCGCAACGGCCAGTCCGGCGTCTTCCTCGCCAACTCGGTGGACAGCGAGGGCGGCGCCCTCTCCGCGGACGGCACCCTGGTCAGCGCCAACCTGCTGACCGACAACCGGGTCGGCGTCACCGTCCGGCGGCTGCGCGACCTGAGCGTCGAGCGGAACCGGATCCACGGCAACTGCGGCGGGGTGTTCGTCGTCGGCGACGAGGGCGTGCCCCGGGCCGGCGCCCTCACCGTGACCCGCAACCAGGTCGTCGCCAACAACCGCTACTGCCCGCCGAACCCCCGGCTCGACCACATCCAGGGCGCCGGGATCGTGCTCACCGGGGCCGAGGAGACCTCGGTGACGGAGAACGAGGTCCGCGACAACGTCGGCGCCTCGCCGTTCTCCGGCGGCATCGTGCTCGTCCACAGCGTGGTCGGCGTGGCCAACGCCCGCAACACCGTCGCCGACAACCTCGTGCTCGGCAACGGGCCGGCCGACCTGGCCGACCGCGACACCGGCACCGACAACTCCTTCGCCCGCAACCAGTGCGCGGTCTCCGAGCCGGCCGGCCGCTGCTGACCGGCTCCCGGCCCGCGCCCCCGGAGCGCGTCCTCACCTCCACCGACCCCCGCAGAAAGCAGAGACCCGGCCCCATGACCACCGCACCCGCCACCACCCCGCAGGCAGCCATGCGCCTGCGGGAGCTCGTCTTCGGCGCCGCCTGCGCCGCCGCCGTCCGCGCGGCCGCCCGGCTCGGTGTCGCCGACGCGCTCGGCGACACCCCCACCCCCGTCACCGACCTCGCCGCCGAGCTCGGTACCGAGCCCCGCCAGCTGCGCCGCCTGATGCGCGCCCTCACCTGCTACGGCATCTTCGAGGAGCTCGACGGCGACCGCTTCACCCACACCGACATGTCCCGGCTGCTGCGCGAGGACGCGCCGAACAGCCTCCGCTACATCTCCCTGTGGTGCACCGAGCCGTGGACGTGGGAGGCCTGGCCGAAGCTGGACGAGGCGGTGCGCTCCGGCCGCAACGTCTTCCCCGAGCTGTTCGGCAAGGAGTTCTTCGACTACCTGCACAGCGACGCGGGCGAGTCCGCCAGGGTCTTCGACAAGGCGATGACCACCTCCAGCCGGCAGTCCGCGGCCGACTTCGCGGCCTACCTCGACCTCACCGGGATCGACTCGGTGGTCGACATCGGCGGCGGCCAGGGCCATGTCCTCGCCAGCCTGCTGGAGAAGCACCCGGCGCTGCACGGCACCCTGCTGGACCTGCCCAAGGTGGTCGCGGGCGCCGACGCCCGGCTGCGCGAGGGCGGCGCCTTCGCCGACCGGGCCCGGCTGGTCCCCGGTGACTGCCGGGAGGCGATCCCGGTCGTCGCGGACCTCTACATCATCAAGAACATCCTGGAGTGGGACGACGCGAGCACCCGCCGCACGCTGGCGAACGTGGTCGCCGCGGCCCGCCCGGGCGCCCGGGTCGTGGTGGTCGAGAACCTCGTCGACGACAGCCCCTCGATGCGCTTCACCACCGCCATGGACCTCATGCTGATGCTCAACGTCGGCGGCGCCAAGCACTCCGAGGCGAGCATGGTCCGGCTGATGACCGAGGCCGGGCTGGAGGTCCGGGAGGTGCGCGCGGTCAACCCGTACCTGCACGCCTTCGAGGCCGTGGTGCGCGGCTGACCCCGGTCCGCCGGAACGACACGGCCGCCGGTCCCCTTCCGAGGGGGGACCGGCGGCCGTGTCGTGGGTGCGTGCGGGTGGGCGTCGCGGGGCGGGGGTCAGGCCTTGCGGCTGGACTCCAGGTGCGCGAAGACCACCACGTTGTCCAGGTAGTCGCGGCGCTTCTTGTCGTAGGTGCCGCCGCAGGTGATCAGCCGGAGCTGGGCGTCGGGCGTCTTCCCGTAGACCTTCTGGTCGGGGAAGGCGTCCTTGGCGAAGGTCTCCACGGCGTCCACCGAGAACACCGCGACCGTGCCGTCCGCCCGCCGGACCTCCACCTTGTTGCCCGGCAGCATCAGGCTGAGCAGCAGGAACACCGCCGGGCCCTTGGTGGTGTCGACGTGTCCGGCGACCACCGCGGCGCCGCGCTCGCCGGGGGTGACGCCGTCGCGGTACCAGCCGACCAGGTTCTTGTCGTCCGGCGGCGGGGCGTTGAGCTGGCCGGCGGGGTTCAGGGTGAGCTCGGTGAAGGGGGCGTCCACGTTGAGCTGCGGGATCCGCAGCCTGGTCGGCTTGGAGCGCTTCAGCGGGGCCGCCGCCTTGACCGGCGCGGCGGGTGCGGGGGCCGCGGCCCCCGCGGGTGCGGTGGGGGCCGGGGAGGCGGGGCCGGGGGCCGCGGGGGACCCCGTTGCCGGTCCCGGTGCGGCGGACGCGGCGGCGGCCGGGGGAGCGGCCCCGGCGGCCGCCGCGTCGTCCGCCGGGACGCTGTCCACCGAGTTGTAGATCAGCAGCAGACCGACCGCGGCCGCGCCCATCCCCGCGCGCAGCAGCCGGGACGTACCGGGGATCAGACCGGCCATCGTCGTTCGTACTCCTCTCAGCGGCCCGCGCTCGGGTGCCGCGGGCCGGACACGGCGGAGCGCCGCCCCGCACGCCCCCGCCGCGACCGGCGCGCTGGGCGCGGGCCACGACGGGGGAGGCGACGGGAACGGCGCGCGGTCAGATGGCGGCGTCCGCGGTGCGGCGGCCGCGGCGCAGGGCGATCGCGCCCGCCCCGAGGCCGCCGAGCAGCAGCACCGCGCCGGAGGCGAGGCCGCCACCGGAGAGCGCCAGCCCGCCGCCGCCGGTGTGCACGCCGCCGTGCGGGGTCTTCTCCTCGCCCTTGGCCTCGTAGCCCTTGCCCTCGGAACCCTTGCTCTCCGAGCCCTTGCCCTCGGAGCCCTTGCTCTCCTCGGTGCCGGAGGAGCCCTTCTGCTTCTCGTCCCAGGTCTTCTGGCCGTCGGGGGAGGCGGCCTTGTCCTGCTTCTCCTGCCAGGTGAGGTTCTTGCCCTGGTCGGCGGCCCCGTCGGCGTAGGCGAGCGGGGCACCGACGGTGAGGGCGGCGGCGACGGCTGCTCCGGCGAGCAGGGTGCGTGCAGAACGCATGATGATGATCCTTCCGGCGCGGTACCGCGATCGCCGACACATCGTCGGGCGGGGGACTCGCGGAGAGGGCGCCTGATTCACCGTCAACCACCCTGGCGCCCGCTGCCACCGGAGGGCGGCAGCCCCGGCCCGGTGGGTGACCCCTTCGGGTGGAGTCCCGGGCGTGTTCACCCGAGTGCCCTGGGCGATCCGGGTGAGGTGCGTGTACGAGGGGCGCGAGTGGCGCCCGGGCGGCCGGGCAGACTCGGCGCATGGTCGAGATCTCGAAGGACGTCCGTGAGCGGATCGAGGCGGGGCACATCTGGTACGTCGGCACGGTCAACGCCGACGGCTCGCCGCATGTGAGCCCGATGTGGGTGGCGATGGAGGGGGACCTGCTGCTGTTCAACACCTCCGTGGGGCGGGTCAAGGAGCGCAATCTGCGGCGGGACCCGCGGGTCTGCCTGTCGCTCGCCGACCCCCGGGACCCGTACGACCGGGTGCAGATCCGGGGGCGGGCGGTGCGGTTCGTGGAGGGCGAGGAGGCCGTCCGGAACATGGACCGGCTGGCGCGGACGTACCTCGGCGTGGAGCGGTACGGCTGGGGCATCCCGGGGGAGCGGCGGGTGGTGGTGCTGGTCGAGCCGACCAGGATCAGCCGGGTGGTGGGCGTCGAGCCGCTGCCGCCGGGCGCCCCGGGGAGCGGACCGGCCGGTCTCGGCTGAGCCGTCCGCCCTGCTCGCCCTGCAACGCCCTGCCCTGCCCGCCCTGAGCGGCCGTTCCCCGAGGTGGCGGCCCCGGGGAACCGGTCGGCCGGGGCCGCGTCTATCTTGAGGGGCCACGGACACGAGAGGGGCGCACATGGGCACGGCCGGTCGGAAGGTGGCCGCCGCGGCGGCGACGGGCGCGCTGCTGGCGGCGTTGGCCGCCTGCGGTTCCGGGAGCTCCACGAGCTCCGAGAACGCGGCGAAGGGCACGGCGGGCGCGTCGGCGAGCCCCGGGACGACGGCCGGCGCGGCCACCGGGGGCACCGGCACGCCCTCGGCGGCGGCCGGCTCCGGGAGCGCCACGCCGTCGGGCGACGCGGCCGGTGGTGCGGCGGCCGGCGGTACCCCGGCGGCCGGGGCGACCGGTCCGGGCGCGGCCACTCCCGGCGCGGCGACGGCGGGCGGTTCGTCCGCCGGTACGGCGGGTACGGCCGGCACCGGTTCCGGCACCGCCGGGGCCGCCACCGGGGGTGCTTCGGCCGGTGGAGCGGGTGGAGCGGGTGGCACCGGCGGGGCCGGACAGCCGGCCACCGGGCCGGACTCGGACACCGCGCTGCTCGACTCCGCCCTGGTCGCCCTGCTGCTGCCCGACCAGAAGGCGATGACCGGCTGGGAGGAGGAGAAGCGACGGGTCGACACCGCCGACCACGCCACCACCTGCACGGCCGCCGCGCCCTGCAAGGGCAAGCCGCTGAGCGGCACCGCGAGGTTCGCCTCCGGCGAGGTGGTGGTGCGCTTCGGCGTCGACACCCTGCCCGGCCGGGCGCAGGCCCAGGACCGGTACAAGGAGGCGTACGGCGCCTACGCCGACGCCACCAAGTACGGCCCGGCCGACATCGGCCTGCTGGGGACGGAGAGCCGCGCGTACCAGGGCCAGCTCGCGGGCCGGGACGGTGTGGCGATCGTGCTGCGCGCCGGCACGGTGGTCGCCACCGTCACCACCGAGGGCGGTCCGGTGGACCCGGCGGGCACCCGGAGGCTGGCCGCGATGCTGGTCGCCCGGATCGAGCAGGCCCAGGCGGGCCGCACCCCGGACGCCGCCCTCGGCTAGCCCGTCCCTTTCAGCAGGCCCCGCGGCCCCCGGACCGACCCCGGTCCGGGGGCCGCGTGCGTGTGCCGATATCACGGCCGCACCACCGCCAGGTGACGGAAAGTCAGCACTCCCCGGGTTCCGGCCAAGTTGAGGGCGGGCGTCCGCTGGCTGAAATCCATGGTCCGAATAGCGGACACCCGAGTGGACATCCCGAACGGGAAGACCGGTCGGCGCGACGCCGCTGGTCGTGCCTGCGGGTGGCCGTTCCGGCCCCTCGCGACCGGATAAGGAGCAGGTGAGGGAAGGCTCAGCGAGCGGTGGTATCCGGCCGATTCGGGCGGGGGCCGGAATCCGGCCAGCCGGTTGCCCTGTAGCGAATCGGTAACCGAGGGTCGTACTGATGAACGAAACGCCTCACCTGCCCAGTACCGGTCCGTCGGCCCGCCGCGACTTCCGCCTCCTGCTCTCGGGGGCCGTCGCGGCGCAGGCGGGCAGTCAGGTCACCCTGGTCGCACTGCCCCTGGTGGCAGTGGTGGAACTCGATGCCACGCCCTTCCAGGTCGGCCTGCTGACCGCCGCCGAGACCGCCGCCTTCCTCCTGGTCGGCCTGCCCGCCGGCGCCTGGCTGGACCGGATGCGCAAGCTGCCCGTCCTGGTCCGCGCCGACGTGCTGCGCTGCCTCGCCGTCGGCTCGATCCCGCTGGCCGCCGCGCTGGACGTGCTCAGCCTGCTCCAGCTCTACCTGGTGGCCCTGGTCACCGGGGTGGCGACGGTCTTCTTCGACGTCGCCCACCAGTCCTTCCTCCCGGTGCTGCTGCCCGGCGACCGCCTGGTGGCGGGCAACGGGGCGATCGAGACGGTCCGCTCCTCGGCCCAGATCGCCGGACCCGGCCTGGGCGGCGGACTGGTCCAACTGCTCGGCGCCCCGCTGGCGATCGTCGCCGACGCGTTCGGCTTCCTCGTCTCGGCGGCCCTGCTCGCCCGGATCCGGGCCGAGGAGCGGCTGCCCGCGCCCGAGCCCGGGCGTTCGCTGCGCGCCGAGGTCGCCGAGGGCCTGCGGTTCGTGCTGGGCCACCCGCTGCTGCGGGTGATCGCCGCCACCACCGCGGCGTCCAACCTGTTCAGCGCGGTGCTGATGGCCGTGCAGACCGTCTTCTGGGTGCGGGTGCTGGACCTCTCGCCGGCCGCGATCGGGGTGCTGCTCTCGGCCTCGGCGGTCGGCGGGCTCGCCGGTGCGCTGTGCGCGGGCCGGCTCGCCGCGCGGATCGGGCAGGCCCGGCTGATCTGGCTCGCCCCGCTGCTCACCGGCCCGTTCGCGCTGCTCTGGCCGCTGGCCGACGGGGGCGCGGGGGCGGTGCTGTTCGCGATCGGCGGGGTGGCGGTGCTGTTCGGCGCGGTGGTCTACAACGTCGCCCAGGTGAGCTTCCGGCAGAGCCTCTGCCCGCCCCGGCTGCTCGGCCGGATGAACGCCACCATGCGGTTCCTGGTCTGGGGCACCCTGCCGCTCGGTGCCCTGCTCGGCGGCGCCGTCGCCGAGCAGGCCGGTCCGCGCGCCGCGCTCTGGCTCTGCGCGGCGGGCTTCCTGGTCGTGCCGGTGCCGCTGCTGTTCTCGCCGCTGCGCGGGATGCGGGACCTGCCGTCCGCGCCGCCGGAGGACGGGGGCGCGGACCCGGCCCCCGCCGCGGACCTGCCGCCCGCAGCGGACGGGGACCCGGCCGCCGACGGTGCCGCCGGGCGCGACGCCGCCGACGCCGGAAGGGCCCGCTGAACGCGCCGCCCGACCGGGCCCGGAACCACGCCGACCCACCGACGTCCCGAACCGAAAGCGGAGACCCTCCCGTGCACTCCAGCATCACGGCCGCCTACCTGACCCGCTACCGGTCCCTCGCCTCCGCCGCCGGGACCGGCCCCGACCCGGCACCGCTGCTCCCGCTCACCGGGGCCCAGCGCCGCTTCCTGATCACCCGCCACCGCGACCGGCTGGCCCGGACGGACATCGTCCCGCTGTTCTTCGCCTTCCCCCGGGGCACCGTCGACCTGGCCCGGCTGCGCCGCGCCGCACTGCGGCTGGCCCGGCAACACCCGGCGCTGCGCGGCGAGTTCACGGTGCTGCGGGGTACGCCGGTGCTGCGGCTCGGCGAGCCCTCGGTCGAGGTGGCCCGGGTGCCGGTGGAGCCGTCCGACCCGGCCGCCGGCGGGGTTGCGGTCGACGGAGCCGGCGTCGCCGCTGCCGGGCTGCCGGACGGCCCGGCCCGGGCGGCACTGCTGCGGGCGCTGCTGGACTGGCCGACCGACGGACCGGCGCTGCGGCTGCTGCTGGCGGCCGGACCGCAGGACGAGGAGGAACTGCTCGCCGTGGCCCTGGACCACGCCGCCTGCGACGAGCAGTCGCTCGGCCTGGTCACCGAGGGGCTCGGCGCCGCCTACGCCGACCCCGACGGCGGCGAGAACGCCCCCGGCGCGGGGCAGGCCGAGGCCGTCGAGACCTACCGGGCGGCGGTGGAAGGCCAGTTGGACGCCGAGGCGCGGGCCGCGAGCGAGGCCGCCCAGCGCCACTGGGCCGCCCGGCTCGGCGCCCTCGCCGACGCCCCGGAGGGGGCCGCCCCGGCCGGGGCGGCCCGGTCGACCGGTATGGCCGTGGACCGGCTGCCCGCCGTCACCGGCGCCGCTCGGAGCGGAGTCTTCCCGGCCCTGCTGGACGCCGTGGCCGCCGCCGCCCACCGGCTCGACGACGGCGACCGGGTGCTCGCGCTCGGCTACCCGTGGGGCGGCCGCCCCGCCGACACCGCGCCCGTGCTCGGCTGCTTCCTGAACACCCTGGTCCACCCCGCGCCGCCCGGCCCGCCCCGCCCGCTCGACGCGCTCGGCGCCGACTGGTGGGACGACCTCGACCACGCGGACACCCCGTACGACGAGGTGGTGCGCGCCGCCCGGTCCGCCGGGGCGAGCTGGTCCGGCGCGCTCGACGGACTGCTCACCTTCGAGGACCTGCACCGCCGGCCGCCCCTGGTGCTCGGCGGGACCGCCGGGCGCGAGGTCCACCTCGCGGGCCGTCCGCTCGCCGCGCCGATCGCGGTCTCCGCCTCGCACGGCGAGGACCTCCTGGTCCGGCTGGCCTGGGACCGCGAGCGCTACTCGGACGCCGCTGCGGAGGCGGCCTTCGCGGTGCTGCTCGCGACCCTGCGCCACCACCTCGGCGCCGGGGCCTGACCCGCCGGGCCGTTCCGGCCCCGGACCGCCGCACCCGCCGACTGCCGCACCCGCCGGTCGGCCGGTCCGGCACGACCACCCCTACCTCCTGACTCACCCCGAACCCGCCCCGACCTCCCGACTCACCGAGATCAACCCCGACCCACCTCGCCGGGCCCGCCACCACCCCCGGCGGGTCCCGGCCCGGGGCAGGCCCCACAGTGGCCGCCCCGAGCTGTCGAACCGAATCAACAACCCGACACAACCTGGGAGTTGCCCATGTTCGCACTCTCCTCCTCGCAGGAGATCGTCTGGCTGCACGAGCAGATGCAGCCCGGCAGTCGCGCCTACAACTTCACTGCCGCCCTCGATCTCTGGGGGCCGCTCGACACCGACGCGCTCCGGGCCGGCCTCACCGCCGTGCTCGCCCACCACCCCGGCCTGCGGCTCGAACTGGTCACCCGCGCCGAAGGGTTGCCGCTCCAGCGGGTCGGCGCCCGGACCGAGCCGCGGCTGCGCACCAGCGACCTGAGCACCGGGGCGGACCCCGAGGCCGCGTTCCGGACTCTGCTGGCCGCCGAGGCCGAGGAGCCGCTGGACACCACCGACGCCCCGCTGCTGCGCTGGCACTTGGTCCGGATCGGCGACGACCACCACCGGCTGATCCACGTCGAGCACCATCTCATCCACGACGGCCACTCGTTCGCGATCCTGCTGCGCGACCTCTTCACCGTCTACCGCGCCCACGTCCTCGGCGAGGCCGGTGCCGTCGCCCTGCCTGCCGCGCCCTCCTACGAGGAGCACGTGCACGCCGCCGAAGCCGTCCGGGACGCCGGCCGGGAGAGCGGACTCGCCTTCTGGAAGCAGGAGTTGGCGGACGCCCCGCTCGACCTCGCGCTGCCGGGCCTGGCCCGTCCCGGGGCCCGCCGCCGCCACCGCGGCGGCCAACTGCGCCAGTCGATCGGCGCCGACCTCGCCGAGCGGCTGCGCGAGCGGGCCAAGGCCGACGGCCACACCCCGTTCTCCACCCTGCTCACCCTCTTCGCCGAACTGCTGCGCCGGCACAGCGGCCACCGGGAGCTGATGGTCGGCACCGCCGTCGGCAACCGGCCGCCCGGTTTCGAGGGCACCGTCGGGATGTTCGTCAACACCGTGCCGCTGCGCCTGCGGCTGGACCCGGCCGCGCCCGGCACCGAGGCGGTCGACGAGGTGACCGACACGCTGTTCCGCGCGCTGCCCCACCAGGACGTGCCGGTGCAGGAGTTGACCCGTGCGCTCGGGCGGCACACCAGCGGTGCGGACAACCCGCTGTTCAGCGTGATGTTCAGCGCGCACGACGCGCCGCTGCCCGATGTGCAGGCCCCCGGCCTGGAGGTCTCGCTCTACGAGGGCTTCAACA
Organism: Kitasatospora purpeofusca; assembly: GCF_000718025.1. GTDB lineage: Bacteria > Actinomycetota > Actinomycetes > Streptomycetales > Streptomycetaceae > Kitasatospora > Kitasatospora purpeofusca. The sequence continues at coordinate 170,528 of NZ_JODS01000022.1, read as the reverse complement.
CCGGCACCACCCGCTTCGACCTCGACCTCGTCCTGCTGCCCGACGACCGCCGGGTGGTCGGCGAGAAGCACGGCGCGGCCGGGATGACCCTGGTCTGGGACTACGATGCCGACCTGTTCGGCGAGAGGATCGCCACCCTGCTGTCCGAGCGGCTGCTCGACCTGCTGCGCGGCTACCTCGACGGCCCGGACGCCCTGCTCGCCGACCTCGCGGTGGCGCCCGCCACGACCGGCGCCACGACCGGCGCCACGACGGACGCGGAAGCCGCCGCCGAGGCGCTGCCCGAGCCGGCCGGCCTCGACCCGGCCGCAGTCCACGACCCCACCGCGCTCGCCCTGCTCGCCGGTTCCGAGCGGCTGAGCTACGGCGACCTCGACCGCCGGGTCGGCGAACTGGTCGAGCGCCTGCGCGCCGCGGGGGTGACCCCCGGGCAGCCGGTCGCCACCGTGCTGCCGCGCGGCGTCGACAGCGTCGTCGCCCTGCTCGCCTGCCTGCGCCTCGGCGCGGTCCACGCCCCGCTCTCCGCCGAGGACCCGCAGGCCAGGCTGGCCCTGCTGCTGGAGCGGCTGGCCCCGGCCCTGGTGCTGGCCACCCGGCAGAGCGCCCTCGCCCTGCCCGCCGACACCACCCCGGCCCTGCTGGACGGCCCGGCCTTCCCCGAGGCCCGCCCGGCCGCCGTGCTCGAAGGCGCCGCCTATGTGATCCACACCTCCGGCTCCACCGGTGTGCCCAAGCCGGTCCTGGTCGGCCGCACCGCGCTGGCCCGGTACCTGACCGCCGTGACCGCCCGCTACGGCCTGGGCCCGGCCGACCGGGTGCTGCTGTTCGCCCGGCCGTCCTTCGACGTGGCGCTGGAGGAGGTGCTGCCCTCGCTGGTGGCCGGCGCCGCCCTGGTGCTGCCGCAGCGCGAGGTCCCGACCGGGCCCGAGCTGGTCGCCGTGCTGGCCGCCCGCGGCGTCACCGTCGCCAACCTGCCGACCAGCTACGCGCTCGCCGTCCGCGAGGACCTGCGCGAGGCACTGGCGGACGGCCGCTGGGCGCCGCGCCTGCTCGTGCTCGGCGGCGAGCGGCTGCCGGCCCGGGCCCTGCGCGGGCTGACCGGGGGCACCGCCGTCACCGTCCTCAACGCCTACGGCGTCACCGAGGCCACCGTCACCTCCACCGTGCACGAGATCACCGAGGCCGACCTGGCCCCGGCCGCCGCCGAGGACCCGGCAGTCGAGGCTGCCGAAGGGACCGACGACACCGCCGAGATCCCGCTCGGCACCGAACTCCCCGGCGTCCGGATGCACGTCCTGGACACCGGCGGCCAGCCGCTGCCGCCCGGCGCCGTCGGCGAACTCGCCGTCGGGGGAGCGGCCCTGGCCGACGGCTACCTCGGCCTGCCGGAGATCACCGGCGCCCGCTTCCCGGCCGTCCCGGCCCTCGGCGGCGAACGCGTCTACCGCACCGGCGACCGCGGCTTCCGCGACCTCGACGGACAGCTGCGCTTCCTCGGCCGCCAGGACAACCAGGTCAAGCTGCGCGGCTTCCGGATCGAGCTGGAGGAGATCGAGGCCGCCGCCTCCGCCGAACTCGGCGGTCGCTCCTGCGCCGTCCTGCTGCACCGGGACGACAGCGCCGGACCGCGCCTGCTCGGCTTCCTCGACGGCGGCCCGCAGCCCGACCAGGCCGCCCTGCACGCGGCCCTGGCCCGGCGGCTGCCCGCCGGTCTCGTCCCGGCGAGCTGGACCGCGCTCGACGCCATGCCGCTGCTGCCCGGCGGCAAGCCGGACCGGACGGCCCTCGCCCGGCTGGCCGCCGAGGCACCCGTGGGCGCCCCGCCCGAGGCGGCCCCGTCGGCCTTCACCGACCCCGCCCAGCTGCTGATCGCCGAGGCCTGGCGGGAGGTGCTCGGCCACGACCGGTTCGCCCCGGACTCGCACTTCTTCGAGGTCGGCGGCCACTCGCTGCTCGCCGCCCGGCTCGCCGCCTGGCTGGAGCCGCGCCTCGGCAACCGGCCCCCGCTGCGCACCCTCTTCCAGCACCCCGTCCTGGCCGACCAGGCCCGCGCCCTCACCGGAGCCCAGCAGTGACCCTCACCGCCCCCGGCCCCGCCGCCGCCCGTCCCGCCGCGGCCGTCCGTCCCGCCACCGGCACCGGCCTGTCCGCGCCCTCCGCCGTCCTGGAGGCCGAGCACCGCGAACTCGTGGCCGCCTTCGAGAGCTTCGTCCGCCGCGAACTCGAACCGCTCGCCGCCGAGTTGGCGGAGTCCGCCGAACAGCCGCCGGCCGACCTGCGGACCTACGTCCGCAAGCGCTCCGCCGCCCTCGGCTTCTACGCCGGCGACTACCCGGAGGAACTCGGCGGCTCCGGCATGCCGTTCACCGCCGTCGTGCTGCTCCACCACGCCGCCGGGCGCAGCGGCTGCCCGCTCGCCCCCTACGCGCTGGCCGGCTCCGACGGGCCCAGCCCGCTGCTGCGGCACGGCACCCCCGAGCAGATCGAGCGCCACCTGGTCCCGCTGGTGCGCGGCGAGCGCACCCGCTGCCTCGCGCTCACCGAACCCCAGGCCGGCTCCGACGCGTTCCGGCTCACCACCACCGCCGTCCGCGACGGCGACGGCTGGCTGCTGAACGGCCGCAAGACCTTCGTCAGCAACGCCGACCGCGCCGACCTCGCGCTCGTGGTCGCCGCCACCGACCTCGGCGACGGCGCCGGTCCGACCGCCGGCGCCACCGCCTTCGTCCTCCCGATGGACCACCCCGGGCTGCGCATCGGCCAGCGCTACGAGGGCATGTCCGGGGAGCCGCTGTTCGAGCTGGTGCTGGACCGGCTGCACGCCCCGGCGGCCGCGGTGATCGGCGGCGAGGACGGCATCGGCGCCGCCACCGGGCTCGCCATGGACAGCCTCTCCCGGGGCCGGCTGGTCGTCGCCGCGATGTGCGACGGCATCGCCGAGTACGCGCTGCGGCTCGGCGTCGAGTACGCCCGCGAGCGGCAGGCCTTCGGGCAGCCGATCGGCGACTACCAGCACATCCAGGACCACCTGGTCCGCACCCGCGCCGAGGTCGAGGCCGCCAAGCTGCTCACCCTCGCCTGCGCCCGGCTGGTCGACGAGGGCACCGAGGCGCCCGAGAACGCCGCGCTCGCCAAGCTGACCTCCTCCGAGACCGCCGTCCGGGCCGTCGACCGCGCGCTCCAGGTGCACGGCGCCACGGGCTGGGTGCGGGGCCACCCGCTGGAGTACCTCTACCGCTACGTCCGGATGACCACCATCATCGAAGGGACCTCCGAGGTCCAGAAGGTGATCGTGGCCCGGGCCATGGGCCTGGGCTGACCCGTACCGACCATCCATCGACGTCCGGAGGACCCCGTCATGACCACCATCCAGGACCGGCCCCTGTCCGGGCTGCTGCCCGGCCTCTCCGTTGCCTACGGCCGCCCGCACCGCGACGGCGCCGTGCTCGACCTCTTCACCAGCTGGGCCCGCCGCACCCCGGACGCGCCCGCGCTGATCGACGGCGGGCTCACCCTGAGCTACGCCGAACTCGACCGCCTCGCCGACGCGATCGCCGGGCAGCTCGCCGGGCGGGTCCGCCCCGGCGACCTGGTCGGCCTCTGCCTCGACCACTCCGCGGCCCTGGTCGCCGCCACCCTGGCCGTCGCCCGGATCGGCGCCGTCCACCTGCCGCTCGGCCCGCGCCCCGGCGAGCGCCGGCTCCGGGCCGTCGCCGAACAGCTGCGCCCCGCCTGCCTGATCGGGGACCCGGCGCTGCTGCCGCCCGCCCACCGGGACGGCCGGCACCACCCGCTCACCGCCCCGGGCGCCACCGGGATCGTGGCCGCCTTCGCCGAGTCCGCCGACGGTGCGGGCGCGGACGGTGCGGGAGCGGACGGCGCGGAGGCCGTCCGCGCCCCCAGGGGCACCCAGTACACCGTGCTCACCTCCGGCTCCACCGGCCTGCCGAAGGCCGTCGCCGTCGGGCAGACCGCGCTCGGCGCCCTGCTCACCTGGTACCGCGAACTGACCGGCCTCGGCCCCGGCGACCGGCACAGCCTGCTCATCGGCGTCTCGTTCGACCCGCACCTGATGGAGCTGTGGGCCGGCCTCACCTCCGGCGCGGCGCTCTGCGTCGCCCCCGAGGCCGTCCGCTGGGACCCGGCCGCGCTCACCGACTGGTGGCGCACCGCCGGCATCACCGTCGGCGTGCTGCCCACCCCGCTCGCCGAGCCCGTGCTCGACCGGCCCTGGCCCGCCGACCTGCCGCTGCGCCACCTCACCGTCGGCGGCGACCGGCTCCGCCGCACCCCCGGCCCGGACGTCACGGCGACCGTCCACAACGCCTACGGCCCGGCCGAGGCGACCGTCACCACCACCGTGCACAGCATGGCGCCGGGTGCCGAGCACGGCGCCGGTGCACCGCCGATCGGCCGGCCCGTCCCCGGCGCGATCGTCCTGGTCACCGACGAGAACGGCCGGCCGCTGCCGCGCGGCGAGGCCGGCGAACTGCGGATCGGCGGCCAGGGCCTGGCCATCGGCTACCTCGACGCGGCGCTGACCGCCGAGCGCTTCGTCTCCGCTCCCGACGACCTCGACGGCACCGACCGGGTCTACCGCACCGGCGACCGGGTGCTGATGCGCGCGGACGGGGTGCTGGAGTTCCTCGGCCGACTGGACGACCAGGTCAAGGTCAGCGGTGTCCGGATCGAACCGGCCGAGGTCGAGGCCGCCCTGGAGCGCGACCCCCGGGTGCGGCGCGCCGCCGTGGTCGCCCGCCCGGCCCCGGTGGGCGGCGCCCAACTGCTGGCCTTCGCCCAGCCCGCGACCGAGGGCGCCCCGGTGGACGGCGCCGAACTGCTGGCGGCGGTGCGGCCCTGGCTGCCCGAGCAGGCGGTGCCGAGCCTGCTGCGGCTGGTCGACGGCTTCCCGCTGGACGCCAACGGCAAGATCGACCGGGCCGCGCTGCTCAAGGCCGAGGAGGCCGAGGCCCAGCAGGACGCCGAGCGCTCCGCCGGGTCCGGGGCCGACGGGGCCGCCACGCCGACCGAGCGGACGCTGCTCCGGATCTGCGCCGGCCTGCTCGGCCGGACCGACCTCGCCCCCTCGGACAACTTCCTGGACGCGGGCGGGACTTCGGTCACCGCCGCGCGGCTGCTGGCCGCCCTGGAGGAGGAGTTCGAGGTCCGGCTGCGGGCCCCGGCGCTGCTGCGCCAGCCCGATCTGCGCGCGGTGGCCCGGCTGGTCGACGAGCGCCGTCCGGGCGCCGCCGCGGGCTGACCGGCCGCCCCTCCCTCCCGCCCACCGTCGCACGGCGCCCCGGCCCACCGCCGGGGCGCCCGGAAGGCTGACCTCCTATGACTCCCTCCCGCTCCACCGCCGGTCCCGCCGCCGCTCCGGCCGCCGACGTTCCGACCGCAGGCGCCGCCACCGTCCCGGCGCTGGTCGCCCGGCAGGCCGCCGAGCGCCCCGAGGCGCTCGCCGTCACCGACGGCACCACCACCCTGACCTACCGCGAACTCGTCGACAACGCCAGGCGGTTGGCCGCCGAGCTGACCGCCCGCGGGGTCGCCCCCGGCAGCGCCGTCGGCGTGCTCTGCGCCCGCGGCAGCCGGATCGCCGTCGCCCACCTCGCCGTCTGGTGGGCCGGCGGCCATGTGCTGCCGCTCGACCCGGCGTACCCGGCCGCGCGCCTCACCGCGATGCTCGACGACGCCGCCGCCCGGCTCACCCTCGGCGACAAGGCGCTGCTGGCCGAACTCCACCTGGCCGAGGACCGCTCGCTGGTGCTCACCGAGACCGGCCCCACCGGGACCGGCGACGACGAGCACGGGCCCGCTCCGGTCGACCCGGACCCGGCCGCCGCCGCCATCGTGTACTTCACCTCCGGCTCCACCGGGCGCCCCAAGGGCGTGCTGGTGCCGCACCACGCCGTCACCGGCCTGGTCACCGCCGCCGACGGGGTCCTGCTGCGGCCCGGCGACCGGATGCTGGTCCGCACCTCCGCCGGCTTCGACCTCTCCACCCTGGAACTCTGGGGCCCGCTGGCCAACGGCGCCGCGCTCGCCGTGCCGACCGCCGAACGCCCCAGCGCCGAGGAACTCGCCCGCGACGTCGAGCGGTTCGGCGTCACCCACGCCGTGCTCGCCACCGCCCTGTTCCACCAGCTCGCCGCGCGCGGCTCACGGATCTTCGGTGTGCTGCGGCACGTCGTCGTCGGCGGCGAGGCGCTCGCGGCCGAGCACGCCGGCGCCGTGCTGCGGACCTACCCGTGGCTCGAACTGGTCAACGGCTACGGCCCGACCGAGGCCACCACCTTCGCCACCCTGCACCGCGTCCGGCCCGCGGACTGCGCGGGCCCGGTGCCGATCGGCCGCCCGTTCGGCGGCACCGGCGCCGCCGTCCTCGACCAGGACCGCCGACCCGTCCCGGACGGCACCCGCGGCGAACTCTGGCTGACCGGACGGCTGGCGCTCGGCTATCTCGACCGGCCCGAGCTGACGGCCGAACGTTTCGTCGAACTCCCCGGCCTGGGACGGGCGTACGGCACCGGAGACCTGGTCTCCCGGCGGCCGGACGGCACCCTCGACTTCCACGGCCGGCTGGACGATCAGGTGAAGGTGCGCGGCTACCGGATCGAGCCCGGCGAGGTCGAGCACGCGCTGCGCGGCCTGCCCGAGGTCGCCGAGGCGGCCGTGGTGGTGCGCCGCGCGGGGCGCGAGGACGCCGCGCTCACCGCCTTCGTGGTCGCCGCCGAGGGCGTCCGCCCGGCGCCCGAGTCGCTGCGCCGGCAGCTCGCCGAGCGCCTCCCGGCCCATCTGGTGCCGACCGCCTGGACGGTGCTGGACGCCCTGCCGCTCACCGGCAGTGGCAAGGTCGACCGCCGGGCGCTGGCCGCCGAGGAGGAGCCGGTCGGGTCCGCCGGGTCCGCCGTCCAGCCCGCCTCCGAGTCCGCCGCCCTCGGCCCGATCGAGCAGGTCGTCGCGGCCGCCTGGTCGCGCGCCCTGGAGACCGAAGTGACCACCCCCGACGCGGAGTTCTTCGCCCTGGGCGGCCATTCGCTGCTCGCCATGTGGGTGGTCGACGACCTCCGCGAGGACCTGGGCGTCGAGCTGCCGCTCGGCGACTTCCTGAACCGGCCCACGGTGGCCGGCCAGGCCGCCCTGATCGAACGCGCCCTGCTCGCGGCCGATTCCGCCGGGTCCGCCGGTTCCGCCGATTCCGCCGGGTCCATCAACGCGACCGGGGCGGCCGACCTCGTGACCGCCGGCGCCCACCCCCAGGAGTCCACCCGATGACCGCCCCGATCGACCAGGCCGAACTGCTCCGCCGGGCCCGCGGTCGCAGCAGGACGCCCGCGCCCGGCACCCCGGCCGCCGGCCCGGTCCCGCGCGCCACCGGCCCCGGTCCGGCTCCGCTCTCCCACGCCCAGCAGCGGATGTGGCTGATGGACCGCCTCGGCCAGGGCGGCCCCCGCTACCACGTCCCGCTCGCCACCCGGCTGCGCGGCCCGCTGGACCGGGACGCCCTCGCCGCCGCCCTGACCGGCCTCACCGACCGCCACCACATCCTGCGCACCCGCTACGGCCACCAGGACGACCGGCCGCACCAGGAGCCCGCACCGCCCGCCCCGGTCCCGCTCCCGGTCCGGGACGCCACCCCCGAGGAGGCCGCCGCCCTGCTGCACGCCGAGGCGGCCCGCCCGTTCGACCTCGCCGCAGGGCCCGCCCTGCGCGCGCTGCTCCTGCGGCACGCCCCGGAGGACCACACCCTGCTGATGACGGTCCATCACATCGCGATCGACGGCGGCTCGCTGCCCGTCCTCGCGGAGGAACTCGGCGCCCTGTACGCGGCCGCCGCCGAAGGCCGCCCGGCCGGCCTGCCCGAACCCGAGCTCCAGTACGCCGACTACGCCCGCTGGGAACGCGTCCGCGACGACCGGCTCGCCGACGCGGCCGCCGCCCGGGCCGCCCGGCTCACCGGCGCCGGCCCGCTGCCGCTGCTGCGCCCCGTCCCGCCCGGCACCCCCGAGCGCCGCGCCGTCCTGCACAGCGCCCCGCTCACCGCCGACACCATGGAAGGACTGCGCCGGCTCGGCGCCCGGCACGGGGCGACCGCGTTCACCGTCGTCCTGACCGCCGCCTTCGCGGCCCTGCGCGCCGCCACCGGCGGCTCCGACCTGGTGCTCGGCTGCGCCGGAGGCCACCGCGCCCGGCCCGAACTGCGGCGGCTGATCGGCCTCCAGGTCAACACCCTGCCGGTCCGCGCCCGACTGCCCGAGCCCGACGGCGACCCGCTGTTCACCGAGCTGCTGGCCGTCGTCCGCACCGCCCTGCTGGACGCCCAGGAGCACCACGAGGTGCCCTTCGACCTGGTCGTCGAACGCCTCGGCGCCGCCGCCCGGGGCGCCGACGGCACCCCGCTGCTCGCCGTGAGCTGCGATCTGGTCCACCCGGCCGAGCCGCTGGCGCTGCCGGGCCTCGCCGCCGAGGCGGTGGAGGTCGACCTCGGGCTCGCCAAGTTCGGCCTGACGCTGCTGGTCGAGGACGGCCCGAGGCCGCGCTGCCTGCTCCAGCACGACCCGGCCGTCCTGGACGGGGCCACCGCGGGCCGGCTGCACACCGTCTTCGCCGAACTGCTGACGGCCGTGGCCGCCGACGCCGACCGCCCGCTGTCCCGCCTCCCCGGCGAGCGCCTCCTCGACGAGCCGGTAGGGGAGCGGCCGGTCGGTGAGCAGCAGGCCGGCGACCACCACCCCGCCGTCGCCGCCCTGCTCGCCGACCCCCGGGTCACCGACGCCGCCCTGCACCTCGCCGAGCACGGCCCCGCCCTCGCCTACGCGACCGTCAGCGGCCCGGTCGCCCCCAGCGGCGCCGAGCTGCGCGCCGCCCTCCGGCGCCGGCTCGCGGATCCCGCCGCGCTCCCGCACGCCGTCACCCTGCTGGACCGCATCCCGCGCCGCTCCGACGGCGCCCTCGACCCGGCCCGGCTCCCCGGCGCGCCCACCGCGCACCTGGACACCGTGCGCGACGTGTTCGCCGAACTGCTCGGCGCCCGGCCGCCGGCCGAGGGCGACTTCTTCGGCCTGGGCGGCCACTCACTGGTGGCCGTGCAACTGGCGGAGCGGCTCCGCGCGCGGCTCGGCCTGCCGCTGACCGGCCTGGACGTGCTGGAGCGGCGGACCCCGCGCGCCCTGGCCGCCCTGCTGGCCGAGCGCGCCGCCGAACGCGGCAGCGGCGCCCGCCGCACCGCCGCCGGCACCGGGACCGCCCCCGCCGCCCGGGCCGGGACGGTGCTGCTCACCGGCGCCAGCGGCGGCGTCGGCGCCGCCCTGCTCCAGGAACTCCTCGCCCAGGGCCGCCCCGTGCGGGCCCTGGTCCGCCCCGAGTCGGCCCATCTGGTGGCCGGTGCCGGGGTGGAGGTCGCCGAGGGCGACCTCGCCGACCCGGACAGCCTGCGCCGGGCCGTCGAGGGCGCGGAGACGGTGATCCACGCCGCCTGCACCTTCACCGAGCACGCCGTCGACCTCGCCGCCATGCGGATCCTGGTCGAGGGCTGGCGCGGCACCGGCGGTTTCGTCTTCGTCAGCAGCATCGACGCCTACGGCCGGCCGGAGCCCGGGGAGGTCGCCGAGGGCGGCCCCTCGGCCGGACCGCTCACCCCGTACGGGCAGGCGAAGCTCGACTGCGAGCGGATCCTGCTGGACGCCGCCGCGACGGCGCCCGGCCCGGTCTCGGTGGTCCGCTCGCCGATCGTCTGGGGCCCGCACCGGCGGCTGCGCGACCAGCTCCGCTGGGGCGCCACCGGCGCGCTCTACCAGGCCGCACTGGCCGGCCGCCCGATCCTGCTGCCGGAGCCCTCGGCCGGGTGGGCCGGGGCGAGCTGGGTGCACTCCGCCGCGCTGGCCCGGGCGGTGACGGCGAGCCTCGGCGACGCGCCCGGCCGGATCGTCAACGCCGTCACCGGCCACGTCTCCTGGGCCGAGTTCACCGCCGAACTGGTCCGGCTGCTCGGCTCGTCGAGCACCGTCGCGCACGGCCCGGACGCCGAGGCGGAGCTGCTGCGCCCCTGGTCCTACCGGGCCGACGCGCTCGCCGGGCCGCTGGCCCCGGAGCCCGGCGAGGACTGGCGCACCGTGCTCGCCGCGATGACGGCACAGCCCGCCGGGACGCACTGACGGCACAGCCGGCCCGGACGCACCGGCGCTCCGGCGGCGGCGCACGAGCCGCCCGCACGAGCCGCCCGCACCACCCGCCCGCACGAGCGGACACCCCGGGGCCCGAGGCCCGCGGGGTGTCCGCTCGTCGTGTCACGTCATGTCGCGTCGTGTCACCGGTGCACGCTCAGCCGCGGCGCTCCCAGCGGTAGAACTCGCGCGCCATCGCGTCCTTCGGCCCCCGCCAGGTGGCCGGGTCGTACGCCTGGACGTAGGCGGTCAGCGTGTCGCTGAGGGAGCGGAACTCGGGGTGGCCGACCACCTGGGCGACGGCCGGTCCGGGCGGCCGGTCCGCCTCGATGAGGTGCAGGTACACATCGCCGAACTGGAACAGGCTGCGCCCGGTGACGCCGATCAGGTGGGGGAGTTCACCCCGGTTGTCGGAGTCGGCGAAGGCCTCGGCGATCCCGGTGGCCGCGTCGGGCTTCATCCGGGCGACGATCAGCGCGCGGTGGATCCCGGTGGTCCGGTTCTCGGTCGTGGGGGAGGTCATGGCTCAGAGCTCCGCGGCCTTCTTCTCGACCTTCTCGCGGATCAGCTGCATCTGGATCCGGGAGTTGCGGTTGATGTGGTTGACCATGCCGTCGTCGTCGACGGGCGCGGTGGGCTTCATCGCGAAGTCCTGCACCCAGCGCATCCGGGTGCCGGACGGCACCTCCGAGTACTCCCAGTGGATCTCCATGAACTCGAACGGGCCGGGTTCGACCCGCCGGGCCCGCACCGCGAGCTCGGCGCGGTCGGTGGTCCGCTCGGAGACCCAGCTCCAGACCTTGCCGTCGTCGTCCGGGTGCATGGTCAGCCGGAAGGTGACCCGGTCGCCGTCGCGCTCCAGCACCTCGACGGAGGCGTACTCGCTGAACAGCTGCGGCCAGTTCTCCAGGTCGTTGGTGATCTCCCAGACGAGGTCGAGCGGGGCCGCGATGACGATCTCGTTGTCCGTGTGTCCGGGCATCTCAGGCACCCGCCTTCGCGGTCACGGCGGAGTTCACCAGGGCCAGGAACTCGGCCGGGGTCTTGGCCGACTCCGCGCCGTTGGTGACCTTCACTCCGTGCCGGTTCTCCAGCTCGCCGACCACGCCGAGCAGGCCGAGGGAGTCCACGCCGAACTCGTCGAAATCGGCTCCGGGCCGCTCCAGTTCGACCGGGTCGATCTCGACGCCGGCCCGGGCCCGGATGAGTTCCGCGAGTTCTGGATAGTTGAGGGTGTTGCTCACGGGGGTGTCCCTTCGTAGCGAGCTAGTGGTTGAGCGGTGGAGCGTGGGGCGGGCCGTGGGCGGGCGGACCGGCGGCGGGGTCAGTCCGGTTCGCCGCGCCGCAGCACCAGCGCCGAGTTGGAGCCCATCAGCCCGCGGCTGAGCACCAGGGCGGTGCGCAGTTCGGCCGGGCGGGCGCGGCCGGTCACCAGGGCCAGGTCGTGGGCGACCTCGGTGACGTTGGGGGTGGGCGGCAGGACGCCGTCCTCCATGGCGAGCACGGCGGCGACCGTGTCCAGCGGCGGTGCGCCGCAGTAGGCCCGCCCGGTACCGGACTTGGGGGCGGTGACCGGGACCCGCTCGGCGTAGGGGCCGAGCGCGTCCGCCAGCGCGAGTGCCTCGGCGCGGTCCGCGGCCGGGATGCCGAGGGCGTCGGCGAAGACCACGTCCACCTCCTCCGGCGAGATCCTGGCCCGGTCGAGGGCGATCCGGATCGCCGCCGCCAGGCCCTCGCGGGACTCCGCCCAGCGGGAGGCGCCGGTGAAGGTGGCGCCGTGCCCGGCGACGTACGCCCGGACCGCGGCCCCGCGCCGGCGGGCGGTGGCCTCGTCCTCCAGCAGCAGCATCGCGCCGCCCTCGGCGGGGGCGAAACCGGCCGCGTCGGGGGAGAACGGCAGGTAGGCCCGGTCGGGCCGGTCCACCAGGCTCAGTTCGGGGTAGCCGAGCTGGCAGACCATCGAGTACGGCGCGAGCGGGGCCTCGGCGGCGCCGACCACCACCGCGTCGGTGCCGTGCACGACGGACCGGGCGGCGTGCGCGATCGCGTCCAGTCCGCCGGCCTCGTCGCTGGCCACCACCCCGCACGGGCCCTTGTAGCCGCCGCGGATCGACACCTGGCCGGTGCTGGCCGCGTAGAACCAGGCGATGGACTGGTAGGGGCCGACGAACTGCGGTCCCTTGCCCCACAGTTGCTGGAGCTCGCCCTGGCCGAACTCGCCGCCGCCGGAGCCTGCCGCGGTCACCACTCCGACCGCGTAGGGGTGTTCGGGATCGGCGACGAATCCGGCGTCCGCCACCGCCTGGTCGGCGGCGGCCATCGCGTAGTGCGTGAACCGGTCGGTCTGCACCAGGTAGCGGCTGTCGATGACGGCCTGCGGGTCGAAGTCCCGCACCTGGCCCGCGACACGGAGCGGGAGGTCCGCACAGCCCTCGCGCGATATCCGGTCGAGGACGCTCACGCCCTGCCTGGTGGCCTTCCAGAAGGCATCGGCCCCGACGCCGTTCGGTGCCACCACACCCAGGCCGGTGATCACCGCCCGGCGTTCCTGTTGACGTGACGTCATGGATCTCACCCCGTTCTCGTGAGCACGACGGCGGACTGGAATCCGCCGAAGCCGCTGCCGACCGAGAGGATGTGGCGCAGCGGGGTCTCCCGGGCGGTGCGCGGCACGTAGTCCAGGTCGCACTCCGGGTCGGGTGTCTCGTAGTTGGCGGTCGGGGGCACCACGCCGCGGTCCAGCGCGAGGGTGCAGGCGACCACCTCGATCGCGCCGATCGCGCCGAGCGAGTGCCCGACCATCGACTTGATCGAGCTCATCGGCGTCCGGTAGGCGTGCTCGCCGAGCGAGCGCTTCACGGCCGCCGTCTCGTGCCGGTCGTTCTGCTTGGTGCCCGAGCCGTGCGCGTTGACGTAGTCGACGTCGGTGCGGTCGACCCGGGCGTGGGCGAGTGCCTGGTCGATCGCCCGGGACATCTCCAGCCCCTCCTGGGTGAGGCCGGTCATGTGGTAGGCGTTGCCGAAGGTGGCGAAGCCCCCGATCTCGCCGTAGATCCGGGCGCCGCGCCGCCGGGCGTGCTCCAGCTCCTCCAGCACCAGGACGGCGCCGCCCTCGCCGAGCACGAAGCCGTCCCGGTGGGCGTCGAACGGCCGGGAGGCGTGTGCCGGGTCGTCGTTGCGTTCGCTGGTGGCCTTGATGGCGTCGAAGCAGGCGACGGTGATCGGCGAGATCGGCGAGTCCGAGGCCCCGGTGATGCAGATGTCGGCCCGGCCGTCCTCGACCGTCTGGAAGGCGTAGCCGATGGCGTCGAGGCCGGAGGTGCACCCGGTGGAGACGGTCTGCACCGGTCCGTGGGCGCCGGTCCGCTCGGCGACGGCGGAGGCGAGCGTGCTGGGCGCGAAGGCCCGGTGCAGCTGCGGTTCGGCCAGCCGGTGGTCGACGTCCCAGCGGGCGCCGCCGGCGCTGACCAGGGCGTAGTCGTGCTCCAGCCGGGTGGTGCCGCCGACGGCGGTGCCGAGCGAGACGCCGATCCGCCACGGGTCCTCGGCGGCCAGGTCGAGTCCGGCGTCGCTGATTGCCTCGTCCGCCGCCACCATCGCGAACTGGACGTAGCGGTCGGCCCGTTGGACTTCGTCCGGGCCGAGCCCGTGGGCCGCCGGGTCGAAGTCGCACTCGGCGGCGATCCGGGAGCGGAACCCGGCGGGGTCGAAGAGCGTGATGCCGCGGGTCGCCGTCCGCCCGGCGGTGAGGAGGTCCCAGAACGCCGGGACCCCGACCCCACCGGGCGCGACCACGCCGATTCCGGTGACGGCGACCCGTCGGCGGTTCACGAAGCCACCTTGGCGTGTTCCGGCGGCCCGGCGTTGACCGCCGTCCCGGTCTCCTCGGTGTCCACGTGGCCGAGTTCGGGGCGCGGCGCCAGCGGGCCGAGGTGGAAGACCATCTTGGCCACGGTGTCGCCGACGTTGCGGAACCGGTGGCGCATGTTGATCGGGATCATCAGCCCCTGCTCGGGCTTGAGGATCCGGGTCTCGTCGTCCAGGTCCACCTCCAGGTCGCCGGTGACGACGAAGACGAACTCCTCGGAGTACGGGTGGTAGTGCTCGCCGATCCGCTCGCCGGGCTGCACGATGGCCAGCCCCATGAACCCGCTGGTGGCGCCGCAGGTGGCCGGGGTGAGCATGGCGCGCAGGTCGCCGCCGCGCCGGCGGTTCTCCGGGGCCTCGGAGACGTTCACGATCCGTGGGTACTGCGTGGACATGGTTTCTTCCTTCTTGCCGGGTGTTCCACCGGGTGGGCCGCCGGGTGCTGCCGGGCGTGCCGCCGGTGCTGCCGTGTTCTGCCGAGTGCTACCTGGTTCTGCCGGGGTTCCGGCCGGCGCCGCCGCGGTCGGCGACGCCCGGGCCGGGTCGGACCGACTGGGTGTCAGGCGTCCTGCGAGGTGCGGTCGGTGACCGGGTTCATGGCGCGCGCGGCGAGGAAGGCGCGCAGTCCGGCGTCGGTCCGCAGGTCGACCTCGGGGCCGAGGTCGAGCAGCCGGCCCAGGACGGCGGCCTCGCGCTCGCCGGCGATGCCGAGTGCCGCCGCCGGGTCCGCCTCCGGCGGCACCCGCAGGTCCACCAGCCGGACCACCACGTCGTCCCGGTGGAACACGGTGCTGGTCGCGACCGGTCCGGTCGGGTCGACGGTGGCCAGCTCGTCGTACTCGGCGAGGAGGTCGGTGACCGCCTGGCCGTTGCCGGGCTTCACCGGGTACAGCACGGCGTGCCGGTGCGGCCGTCCGGCGGCCGGGGTGCCGGCCACGGCCTGGTTCTCGGCGGGCAGCGCGGCCCGGGCGAAGAAGGCGCGCGCGGCCTGCGGGTCGCCCAGCTGGCGGGCCTCCTCCAGGTGCGGGTTGATCGCCTCCTCGACGGCCCGGACCTCGGGCTGCATGGCGACGTGCCGCAGCGCGTCGCCGAGGCTGCCGATCACCTCGACCGCGCGGACGACGCGGTTGCCGTGCATGAACAGCGAGGTGCGGCGCAGCCGGGTGGTCGAGTCGACCTCGGCCCGGGGGGAGGCGTAGCCGGACAGGATCCGGGCCACCTCGGGCTCGCTGCCGGGCTTCACGGTGAAGGTGAGCGCGTGCCGCACCACGCCGTCCGGGCCGGGGTCGGCCTTGGGCGGGCCGGCCTGTCCGGCCGGGGCGGTGCGCGGCAGGCCCTCCGGCACGTCGGCCGGGGCCCGGGTGCCGGTGGCGCCGGCGGCGGAGGTCTCGCGCAGGATCGTGTAGCGCATCGAGCGGAAGGTGTCGCTGACGCAGCCGTGCATCGGCTTGACCATCTCGCGGTGGGCCGGGCTGTCCACCCACTGCAGGAAGGTCTCCTGGTCCTCCCACTCACTGGTGATGAGCCACTGCCGGGGGTCGTTGATGGACTGGCAGAGCTGGTCGCTGACGTGGCCGGGCACGGTGGCGACCTGGTGGCGGAGCTGCTCGTAGACGTCCATGAAGCGCTGCTGGGCGCCGTCCTGGATCTCCAGCATCAGCACTACTCGCAGCCGGGTGTCGGAGGCGGAGTGCTGCCGCGCGGGCGGTTCGGACAGAGTCGTCATGATCCACTTTCTGCTTCTGGGCCGCACGCGTCGGGGGCCGCGTGCGGCGGCTCCGGTGCCGGAGGGGCTGGGCGGCCTCCGGCGGGGAGGGGTGCTGGGGTGGCGTCGGCCACCAGGTCTGAGGTCGATCGTGCGCGGTGCTCCCGGGTGGCGCGAGCCATGCGGGCCATCCGAGCGATGAAGCGCCAGAACGGCCCCGGCGCGGGGGACGGTAGGACCGGGCCGCCGTGTCCGCGGGCCCCTCCGAGGGTCGCGCCGAGCCCCGCATTCGGCCCCGAACTCCCGTACAGGCTGGAGCAATTGATGAATCCGAAGGTGGACGACCGGGTACCGGTCCTGATCGTCGGCGGCTCGTTGGTCGGGCTGTCGGCCGCACTCTTCCTGGGCCGACTGGGTGTCAGGCACCTGCTGGTCGAGAAGCACGCCGACACCTCGCGTCACCCGCGTGGCCGAGGCAACAACGTCCGGACGATGGAGCTGTACCGGGTGGCCGGCATCGAGGCGGCGATCCGCGAGGCGGCGTCCGTGCTGGCCCCGAACCACGGCATCCTGCAGGCCCCCTCGCTGACCGGCGAGGAGCAGGAGTGGCTGTTCCGCGAGATCGACCCCGGCGGGCGGCTGGCCCGCTTCAGCCCCAGCTCCTGGTGCCTGTGCAGCCAGAACGACCTGGAGCCGGTGCTGCGCCACGCCGCCCGGGACCTGGGCGCGGACATCCGCTTCGGCACCGAGCTGCTCTCCTTCGAGCAGGACGACGAGGGGGTGACGGCGCTGCTGCGCAGCCGGGAGACCGGGGAGGAGCGGACCGTCCGGGCGCAGTACCTGGTCGCGGCGGACGGCCCGCGCAGCCCGGCCCGCACCGCGCTGGGCATCGGCCAGACCGGCAAGGGCGAGCTGTTCCACAACGTCAGCATCACCTTCCGGGCGAAGCGCCTGGCCGAGGCGGTCGGCGACCGCCACTTCATCGCCTGCTACCTGACGAACCCCGAGGCGGACGGCGCCCTCCTGCCGGTCGACAACCGGGAGGAGTGGGTGTTCCACGCGCCGTGGCACCCGGAGCACGGCGAGCCGCTGGAGGCGTTCACCGACGAGCGCTGCGCCCGGCACATCCGGGCCGCCGTCGGGATGCCGGAGCTCGACGTCGAGGTGACCGGCAGGGCGCCGTGGCACGCGGCCGAGCGGGTGGCCGAGGGCTACTCCTCCGGGCGGGTGTTCCTGGCCGGGGACTCCGCCCACGAGATGTCCCCGACCGGGGCGTTCGGCTCGAACACCGGTATCCAGGACGCGCACAACCTGGCCTGGAAGCTCGCCGCGGTGCTCTGCGGCTGGGCCGGCCCGGGGCTGCTGGACACCTACGGGCAGGAGCGCCGCCCGGTGGCGCGGGTGACCAGTGAGCGGGCCTCGGCCCGGTCCGCCGAGCACAGCCACCCGGGCTACGCGGTGGTGCCGGGTGTCGGCCGGCAGGCCGGGGTGCTGGCGGTGGCGCTCGGCTACCGCTACCCGCAGGGCGCGGTGACCGGCACCGACCCGCAGGGCGCGGTGGTCCCGGAGGCCTTCGAGTCGGCGGGCGAGCCGGGCAGCCGGGCGCCGCACCAGTGGCTGCTGCGGGCCGGGGTCCGGCTCTCCACCCTCGATCTGTACGAGCAGACCATGGTGCTGCTGACCGGTTCGGCGGGCACCGCCTGGCAGGAGGGCGCCCGCCGGGCGGCGGACCGGCTGGCCGTCCCGCTGGAGGCGTTCCGGATCGGCCCGGACGGCGAGGACGACCTGGCCCCCGAGCCGGGCGAGGACTTCGCCGCCCTGCACGGCATCGGCCCCGACGGCGCCCTGCTCGTCCGCCCGGACGGCTTCGTGGCCTGGCGCGCCCAGGGCCCGGTGGAGGACCCGGCCGGGGAGGTCGAGCGGGCCCTGCGGGAGGTGCTCTCGCTGTAGTCGGACCGGGACGACCTGCAGTCCGACCGTACGACGTGTCGTCCGGCCGGGACGACGGACGGGCCCGCCGGTGCGTACCGGCGGGCCCGTCGTGCTGGGTGGCGGGGGTCAGTGGCCGCCCGCGTCGACCACCTCGACGTCCTCGATGTTCTTCTCGATGACCTCGGCGGGCAGGGCGACCCGGATCGCCCAGAAGTAGATCGCCAGCGAGAACGCGGCGACCGCGGCCATGTCCCACCACATCGGGATCCGGCCGGTGCCGTCGCCGAAACCGCCCTGCCAGGAGACCAGGCCGAGGCCCAGCAGGTAGACCGGCAGCCACTGGGCCGCCCGCAGGTCCAGGCGGGGGGCGTTCGGCAGGCCCTTGCGGGTCGCGTAGAAGGCGTAGCTGCCGAGCAGGCCGTAGCCGACCACGATGGCGATGCCCAGGCGGGAGAGGGTGTGCCAGCCGGACCAGTAGATGATCAGGCTGGAGACCACGAACGAGGCCGGGGCGATGATCGCGCCGCCGGGCAGGCGGTAGGAGCGCTCGCGGTGCGGCAGCCGGCGGCGCAGCGCGCCGAAGGCCAGCGGGGCGCCGGCGTACATCAGCACGCTGGCGGAGACGATGAAGCCGACCAGCTCCTGCCAGCTCGGGAAGGGCAGGAAGCAGATGACGCCGGTGACGAACGACATGACCAGGCCGAACCACGGGGTGCCGCGCTTGTCGACGCGCTCGAAGAGCTGCGGCGCGTAGCCGTTCTTGCTCAGGCCGTACGCGATGCGCGAGGTCGACGTGGTGTAGATGAGGCCGGTGCCGCCGGGGGAGACGATGGCGTCGAAGTACAGCACCCAGGCCAGCCAGCCCAGGCCGACCACGGTGGCGAGGCCGGCGAACGGGCCGTCGATGCCGGGGAAGTCCAGCTTGTCCCAGCCGTTGGCGAAGGAGGCGGCGGGCAGCGCGGCGATGAAGACGACCTGGAGCAGGACGTAGATGACGGTGCCGATGGCGACCGAGCCGAGCACCGCGCGCGGGATGTCGCGCTTGGGGTTCTTGCTCTCGCCGGCCAGCTGGATCGCCTGCTCGAAGCCCAGCAGGGCGAAGATGATGCCGCTGGCGCTGACCGCGGTGAGCACGCCCTTGACGCCGAACGGGGCGAAGCCGTGCGAGCTGAAGTTGGAGCCGTGGAAGTTGGTCACGGCGAGCACGAAGATCGCGAACAGCGGGACGAAGATCTTCAGCCAGGTGGTGGCGCTGTTGGTGCGGGCGAGCACCCGGACCCCGAGGAAGTTGACCGCGACGAAGAGGCCCATCAGCAGCACGGCGACCACGAAGCCGCTGGCGGTGAGGGTGCCGTTCTCGTTGAGGAGGCTCTTCGCGAACTCCCAGTGCCCCGCGTAGCCGATCATCGCCTCGACCTCGATCGGGGCGACGGTGGCGGCCTGGAGCCAGGAGAACCAGCCGAACGACATGCCCGCGAGGCCGCCGAAGGCGTAGTGCGGGTAGCGCGCCGTGCCGCCGGCGACCGGGAACATGCCGCCGAGCTCGGCGTGCACGAAGGCCAGCAGGACGATCGCGACCGCGCCGATGCCCCAGGCGACGATCGCCGCCGGGCCGGCGACGACGACGGCGTTCTTGGCTCCGTAGAGCCAACCCGAGCCGATGATCGATCCGACCGAGGCCCACATGAGGCCGATCAGGCCGACCTCGCGCCGGAGCGAGCGGTGGGTGGTGGTGCCGGTGGTGCCGGTGCTCGATCCGGGCGGAGAGAGCTGGTTGAGGGAAGCCATGCGCAATCTCTCTGTGCTGTGGGAGCTCCGGCTGTACGGAGCGCGGAGAGTTGCCACACAGTAGGCGTATTCATAGACCTCTGCACAGATTTCATTACTGAATGTTTACCTACTTCGCGGGATATTCCCGCAGGTAGGAGGCCATGTGTTCATGTGCCCGTTACGTGACTCGTGAGTAGTTCCGCTATTTGAGCGCGAATTGAGCCTCGGTCCGTACTCGTGCAATATGGACGGCATCCCGGTTTATAGAAATCGGTCGGAGTGCATAGAAATACCGGCGCGTGGCGTGCCGGGGGCTGCCGCGTGCGGGCACCTAGCCTGGGGCGATGACCGACCGCCAGACCGGGCCGCGGCCGCCGGTCCGCTACCGACCGCTCTCCCCGCTGCGCGAGCACCTGCGCGAGTCGTTCTGGTTCGCCCCGCTGCTCGCCTGCGTCGCCGCCGTGCTGCTGGCCGGGCTGACCGCCGAGCTGGACGAGGCGGTGGTGAGCCAGAGCGTCGCCGACACCGGCTCGGTGGACGAGCTGCTGCGCTTCAACAGCGCCGCCAAGTCCGTGGTCTCCACGGTGAGTTCGGCGATGCTGACGTTCATCGGCGTGGTCTTCTCGATCTCCCTGGTGGCCCTGCAGATGGCCGCCAGCCAGTTCAGCCCGCGGGTGCTGCGGCTCTACGTCCGCAGCCGGCTGACCAAGGCCGCCTTCTCGGTCTGCCTGGCCACCTTCCTCTTCGCGCTGCTGGTCCAGTTCAGCTACGACGACTCCACCGACCCGGCCAAGCTCACCTCGGTGCCGGTCTTCTCCAGCGTGGTGGCCGTGGTCCTGGTCGTGCTCAGCCTCGCCCTGTTCGTGCTCTACGTGCAGTCCACGATGCGGCTGCTGCGCGTCCCGCACGTGATCGACCGGGTGGCCAACGAGTCGATGGCCGTCCTGCTCCAGTACCGCCTGATGCCGGCCGAACCCGCGCCGCCCGCACCCGCCGAGGCGTACACCCTGCTCCACGAGGGGCGCTCCGGCGTGCTGCGGGACGTCAACATCGGACGGCTGCTGCGGATCGCCCGCAAGCACGACGCGGTACTGCACCTGGTGCCGCGGATCGGCGACTTCATCGCCCCCGGGACCCCGATCGTCCGGGTGGCCGGCGAGCGCCCGCCGCGCTCGCGGCGGATCGCCCAGGCGCTCAACGTCGGCGTCGACCGCACCATGCACCAGGACCTGAGCTTCGGCTTCCGCCAGCTCGTGGACATCGCGATCCGCGCGCTCTCGCCCGCCGTCAACGACCCGACCACCGCCGTGCAGGCCGTCGACCGGATCCACCAACTGCTGGCGACGCTGCTCCACGAGAGCTTCGGCGACCTCTGCCACCGCGACCGGCACGGTGCGGTCCGGCTGGTCGAACCGGTGCCGGGGTGGTCCAGCATCGTCGACCTCGCCTTCACCGAGATCCGCCTCTGCGGCGCCGGCCACCCCCAGGTGACCCGTCGCCTGACCGCCGCGCTCGACGACCTGCTGCGCATCGCCCCGGACCTACGACGGCCCGAACTCCTGGAGCAGCAGGTCCTGTTGGTCCGCGCGGTGACCCAGGAGCAGGGCGACCCCGAGGTCCGTGCCTTCGCCCTGCGCCCGGACCGCCAGGGCATCGGCTGAGCGGCCCGGGCGCCGCGACGCGGGGTGACCCGGGGGCCCGGGGGCTCGGGTGCACCGGCCCGGGCCCCCGGGGGTTCTCGAGGGGGCCTCAGGGCACCGGCCGCAGGGTCGGCCGGGCCGGGACGAGGGCGCGGAGCACCAGATCGACGTGGACATGGGCCGCGCCGGCCCGGAGCAGGGCGGCCGAGACGGCGCGCAGCTCCTCCGGTCCCGTGCAGGCCAGCCGGAGTTCCAGGTCGGCGCCGCCGGCCAGTGCCAACCCGCTCTGCACCGCCGGGAGTTCGGCGACCAGCCGGTCGAAGTCGAGCGGGACGGGCCCGAAGCTCACCCGGGCCAGGGCCTGGAGCGGCCGGGCCGGCTCGGGCCGGGGTGCCTCGGGAACCAGATGGAGTGCGCTCACCGGCGCTGCAGCTGCGCACCGGACCGGGTGGTGGGACGCCCGGCCGCCGGGCGGGCGGCGCCGTCGGCGGACGGATCGCCAGGAGCCGCCGTGACGGCCGGGGCGACGGCCGGGGAGACGACCGGCGCGGCGACCAGTCGCGGGTCCAGGACGAGCTCGTCGACGCCGAGCGGCGCGGTGAGCGCCCGCAGCGCCGGTTCGCCGAGTTCGACGGCGGCCTGCTCCGGGCCGAGGAGCTCGGCGAGCGCACCCGCCGAGCTGAAGCCGACGGCGCAGCGGCGTCCGTCGCGCAGGCGGAAGAGGCGGAGGGAGGTGGTCCGTCCGGTGACGGTGACCGGGACGTGCCAGACGACGACGCGGGCCATGCGGGTGCTCCCGAGTGGTGGAGAGGGGCCTGCCGGAACTGCACCTCCGACGCTAGGACCGTCGCGGCCGGAGGGAGAACCTTCCTGACGCAGCGTTGACCGAATGCAGCGCCGCGTTGACGAAGTCCTGACGGTCGGGTGCACCGCTCATCGGACGCCCTTCCCTATCCTTCCGTATCCTTCCCTGTGCCATAGTGGTTTGCGTAACGAAGCGACAAGGCGAAGGAGGCGGCCGGTGCCGGAGCACCCCCCGGAGTACTTCTCGGTCGAGCAGGTTGCCGAACTGCTCGGACTGCACGTCCGGACGGTCCGCGGCTACGTCCGCGACGGCAGGCTGCGGGCCACCAGGATCGGCAAGCAGTACCGGATCGCCCGCCGCGACTTCGAGTCCTTCGCCGGGGGCCCCGGTTCCGACGGCCCCGACGCCACCTCCTCCGGGTCCGAAGGCTCGCCGCCCGCGGCACCGGGACCGCTGCACGCCGAGGCGTCCGCCGTGGTGCAGATCGACGGCATCGGCCTCCGGGAGGCCGCGCGGCTGTCGAACACCCTGCTCGCGGCGGTCTCCGGCCCGCGCGGCGGGGGTGTGCCGCTGCGGATCGAGACGCTGCACAACGAGGAGCGCTCGACCCTCAAGGTGATCGTCCTCGGCGACCCGGCCGACACCGCCGAGCTGCTCCTCCTCATCCACACCCTGACCACGGAGAACCGCCATGTCTGAGCCGCTCCCGACGCCCGCCCCCGCCTCCGCCCTCGCCGCCCCCGTGCCCGCGCCCTCGGCTGCCCCTTCCCCGGTCGTGGTGCGGCTGTCCGCCGACGGCCCGGTGGTCCGCGACCCGCGCGACGGCATGGACCTGCTCGGCGAGGCCTTCGCCGAGGACGCCGAATGGCTGGTCGTGCCCGCCGCCCGGTTCGGGCCGGAGTTCTTCACCCTGGGCACACGACTCGCCGGGGAGGTCACCCAGAAGTTCGCCCAGTACCGGGTCGGCCTCGCCGTGGTCGGCGACCTCTCCGCGTACACCGGGGCCAGCGGCGCGCTGCGCGACTTCGTCCGGGAGAGCAACAGGGGCCGCCAGCTGTGGTTCCTCGCCGACGAGGCCGAGTTCGACGCCCGGATCGACGCGCTGCGCGAGGCCCGGAACGGGGCCTCCCGGCCCTCCCGGTGACCTGTTCGGCTTGCCCCGCGAGGGCATCGGGCCGACCGTGGAGCTGATCCGTGCCGGGGGGAGGTGGAGCGGAGGGCCGGTCACGAGATATCTTGACGTCAAGACGTTGGAGACGTGAAGCGGAGTACCGATGACTGACTCGACCATCATCTATACGCACACCGACGAGGCGCCTGCCCTGGCAACGTACTCGTTCCTGCCGGTCGTCCAGGCGTACGCCTCGACCGCGGGCGTGAAGGTGGAGACGCGCGACATCTCCCTCGCCGGGCGGATCATCGCGAGCTTCCCGGAGCGTCTGACCGAGGACCAGCGGATCGGCGACGCCCTCGCCGAGCTGGGCGCCCTGGCCAAGACCCCGGGTGCCAACATCATCAAGCTGCCGAACATCTCGGCCTCGATCCCGCAGCTCAAGGCCGCCGTGGCCGAGCTGCAGGCGCAGGGCTACGCGCTGCCGGACTACCCGGACGACCCGCGGACCGACGAGGACAAGGACGTCCGCGCCCGTTACGACAAGGTCAAGGGCAGCGCCGTCAACCCGGTCCTGCGCGAGGGCAACTCCGACCGCCGCGCCCCCGCGTCGGTCAAGAACTACGCCAAGACCCACCCGCACCGCATGGGTGCCTGGTCGGCCGACTCCAAGACCAATGTCGCCACCATGGGCGTGAACGACTTCCGCTCCACCGAGAAGTCGACCGTGATCGGCGAGGCCGGCGCGCTGCGCATCGAGCTGCTCGCCGAGGACGGCACCACCACCGTGCTGCGCGAGTCGGTCCCGGTGCTGGCCGGCGAGGTCGTGGACGCCTCGGTCATGCGCGCCGCCGCGCTGAACGAGTTCCTGGCCGCGCAGGTCGCCCGCGCCAAGGCCGAGGGCGTGCTGTTCTCGGTGCACCTCAAGGCCACCATGATGAAGGTCTCGGACCCGATCGTCTTCGGCCACGTGGTCCGGGCGTTCTTCCCGCAGACCTTCGCCAAGTACGGCGCGGCCCTGGTCGCCGCCGGTCTGAACCCGAACAACGGCCTCGGCGGCATCCTGGCCGGCCTCGACGCGCTGGAGAACGGCGCCGAGATCAAGGCCTCCTTCGAGGCCGAGCTGGCCGCCGGTCCGGCGCTCGCCATGGTCGACTCGGACAAGGGCATCACCAACCTGCACGTGCCGAGCGACGTCATCGTCGACGCCTCGATGCCGGCCATGATCCGCACCTCCGGCCACATGTGGGGCCCGGACGGCCAGGAGGCCGACACCCTGGCCGTGCTGCCGGACAGCAGCTACGCCGGTGTCTACCAGGCCGTCATCGACGACTGCCGCGCCAACGGCGCCCTGGACCCGGCCACCATCGGCTCGGTCCCGAACGTCGGCCTGATGGCCCAGGCCGCCGAGGAGTACGGCAGCCACGACAAGACCTTCGAGATCGCCGCCGCCGGCACCGTCCGCCTGGTCGACGCCGCCACCGGCGAGGTCGTCCTGGAGCAGGCCGTCCAGCCGGGCGACATCTTCCGCGCCTGCCAGACCAAGGACCTGCCGATCCGCGACTGGGTGAAGCTGGCCGTCACCCGCGCCCGGGTCAGCGGCGACCCGGCCGTCTTCTGGCTGGACGAGACCCGCGCCCACGACGCCGTGCTGATCGAGAAGGTCAAGGCGTACCTGCCGGAGCACGACACCACCGGCCTGCGGATCGAGATCCTGGCCCCGGTCGAGGCCACCACGTTCTCGCTGGAGCGCATCCGTCGCGGCGAGAACACCATCTCGGTGACCGGCAACGTGCTGCGCGACTACCTGACCGACCTGTTCCCGATCCTGGAGCTGGGCACCAGCGCCAAGATGCTGTCGGTCGTCCCGCTGATGAACGGCGGCGGCCTGTTCGAGACCGGCGCCGGCGGCTCCGCCCCGAAGCACGTCCAGCAGCTGGTCAAGGAGAACTACCTGCGCTGGGACAGCCTGGGCGAGTTCTTCGCGCTGGCCGCCAGCTTCGAGCACCTGGCCCGCACCACCGGCAACGCCCGCGCCCAGGTGCTGGCCGACACCCTGGACCGCGCCACCGGCACCTTCCTCAACGAGGACAAGTCGCCGAGCCGCCGCCTCGGTGGCATCGACAACCGCGGCAGCCACTTCTACCTGGCCATGTACTGGGCCCAGGAGCTGGCCGGCCAGACCGAGGACGCCGCCCTGGCCGAGGCCTTCGCGGGCCTCGCCAAGACGCTGACCGAGCAGGAGGCGGCCATCGTCGAGGAGCTCGTCGCCGTGCAGGGCACCGCGGTCGAGCTCGGCGGCTACTTCCAGCCGGACCCGGCCAAGGCCGCGGCCGTGATGCGTCCGTCGAAGACGCTCAACGAGGCGATCGCCAACCTCGGCTGATCCCACCCGCACCGCGCACGACCCGGGAGGCCCCGGGAGTCCGTACCGACGGACTCCCGGGGCCTCCCGGCGTTCCACCGCCCGGGGGCGGCGGCGGGTTCAGTGCCCCTCGCCGTCCGGGCGGGCCTGCCGGGGCAGCAGGAAGGCGATCACGAAGGCCGCCGCGAGCAGCGCGGCGACCAGGCCGTAGGTCAGGCCGGCCGCGTGCCCGAAGCCGTCGGTGCGGGCCCAGCCGAAGAAGGCGGTGCCGAGCAGGGCGACACCCATCGAGCCGCCCAGCTGCTGCTGGGCGTTGAGGACACCGGAGGCGGAGCCGGTCTCGGACTCCTCGACCCCGGCCAGCGCGATGTCGAAGAACGGGGCCATGATCAGGCCGAGGCCGAGGCCGGCCAGGGCGAGTGCCGGCGCCAGCTGCCAGGACGTGAGGCCGTCGGCGCCGTCCACGGTGGCCCACAGGCCGAGCGCGCCGGCGGCGGCGAGCACCATGCCGAGGTGCAGCACCCGGCGGCCGTACCGGGGAGCCAGCAGGGCGCCGGAGAGCACGGCGCCGACGACCACGCCGATCGAGAGCGGGATCATCGACAGTCCGGCGTGCAGCGGTGTCCAGCCCAGGCCGAGCTGGAGGTGGAGGGTGAAGACCAGCATCAGGCCGGAGAGGGCGGCGAAGAAGACCAGCCCGGTGGCGAGAGCCGAGACGAAGGCCCGCTTGCCGAAGAGCGAGGGCTCGATCAACGGGGTGCCGCCGCGGCGCAGGACGCCGCGCTGCTGGACGGTGAAGAGCCAGGCCGTCGGCACCGAGGCGGCCATCGAGAGGAAGGTCCACAGCGGCCAGCCGAGCTCGCGGCCCTGCACCAGCGGGTAGACCAGCAGCAGGACGGCCACGCCGAGCAGGAGCACGCCGACCGGGTCGATCCTCCCGGTGCCGGTGTTGGTGCCGGCACCCGGCATGCTTCGGGTGGTGCGGTCGGCGGGCAGGATCCGCCCGGCGGCGAACACGGCGAGCAGGCCCACCGGCAGGTTGATCAGGAAGACCGCCCGCCAGCCGAGGCCGAACCAGTCGGCCCCGGTGAGGTAGCCGCCCAGGGTCGGGCCGAGCACCGAGGAGAGCCCGAGGATCGGGCCGAACAGGCCGAAGGCGGCGCCGAGCTCCTTGGGCGGGAACATCGCCTTGATCAGCCCCAGCCCCTGCGGGATGAGCAGCGCCGCGAACAGGCCCTGCACGGTGCGGGCGGCGATCAGGGTGCCGGCGCCGGGCGCGGCCGCGCAGAGCACCGAGGCGAGGGTGAAGCCGGCCGCGCCGAGGACGAACAGGCGCTTGCGGCCGAGGAGGTCGCCGAGCCGGCCGCCGGTGATCAGCAGGACGGCGAAGGCGAGCGTGTAGGAGGCGGTGATCCATTGGATCTGGGCGTCACTGCCGCCGAGGTCCTGCCGGACGGCGGGGGCGGCGACGCCGACGATCGTGGTGTCGAGGAGGTCCATCACCTCGGCGGCGAGGATGACGGCGAGTCCCGCCCAGCGCAGCCGGTAGCCGGTGGACGGCGTTCCGGTGGGCGCGGGCGGGGCGATCTGACTGGTCATGGGGAGGTCTCCGGAGCGAGAGCCAGTGACGAACGGCGTTCGTCATCACGAACACTGTTTTCTTGAACGAACAGTGTTCTCCCATGGAACGGTGTTCGTGTCAAGTACTGTGGGTCCTGTCACCGACCACGAAGGAGCCCCCATGACCAGTCCCGCCCCGCGCTCCGGCTGGCCCGAGCACTGGCAGGACAGGGAGCGGGCACCCCGGCGGCAGCCGCTGAGCAGGGAGCGGATCGTCGAGGCGGCGCTGCGGATCGTCGACACCGAGGGCATGGACGCCCTGAGCATGCGGCGGGTCGGCCAGGAGCTCGGCACCGGCGCGGCCAGCCTCTACGCCCACGTCGGCTCCAAGGAGGAGCTGGTCGAGCTGGTCCTCGACCTCGCCTACGCCGACATCGAGCTGGAGGAGGCCGACCCGGCCCGCTGGGAGGAGCAGATCAAGGGCCTGCTGCGGCGCTCCCGCGAGGCGCTGCTCTCGCACCGGGATCTGGCCAAGGCCGCCGTGGTCGCCAACGTCCCGATCACCCCGCACGCGATGGACATCGCCGAGGCCATGCTCGCCATACTGCGGGCCGGCGGCCTGGACGAGCAGACCGCCGCCTACGGGGTCGACCTGCTGGGCCTGTACACCACCGCGACCGCCTTCGAGGCCTCCACCCGGGGCGGGGGCAACACCGAGGAGTTCACCGAGCGGATCCACGACTACTTCGCGACCATCCCGACCGAGCGCTATCCGATGATCACCTCTTTGGCCGCCGCGCTCACCCGCAACGTCGGCGACGAGCGCTTCGAGTTCGGCCTGGACATCCTGGTCGCCGGCCTCGCCCGGCAGTCCCCGCGCGGCGCCTGAGCCCGGGCCCCTCCGGAGGCGACAGGGCCCGGGCACGACGGAGCCCCCGTCCGTGATCGGACGGGGGCTCGTCGAAGGTCTGCCGCCGGTGCGGCCGGATCAGCCGGCGTCGGCCGCCGGTCGCCGGTTGCGCTGGTCCAGCGAGGCCAGGTAGGCGTTGTACGCCGCCAGCTCGGCGTCACCGCTGCGGTCCTCGGCGCGGTCCCGGCGGCGCGAGAGCCGCTCCTCCGAGCGCATCCACTGGTAGACCAGCGCGATCAGCACGATCGCGGTCGGGATCTCGCCGAACGCCCAGGTGATGCCGCCGGCCAGCTTCTGGTCCGCCAGGAGGTCGGTGCCGGGCGGCGCCCCTTCGGTGGTGAAGGTCTTGACCAGCTGGTGGTTGGCCATCATCACCGCGACGCCGAAGAAGGCGTGGAACGGCATGCCCATGAACAGCTCGATGATCCGCATCACATGGCCCGGCCGGTGGGGGCCCGGGTCCACGCCCATGATCGGCCAGAAGAACACCAGCCCGGTCGCCAGGAAGTGCACCATCATGGCGATGTGCCCGAGCCGGTACTGCATGAGGAAGTCGAACAGCGGGGTGAAGTAGACGCCGTACAGGCTCGCGATGAACAGCGGGATGGTGAAGCCCGGGTGCGAGATCACCTTCACGTAGGTCGAGTGCAGCAGCGCCACCAGCAGCTCGCGCGGCCCGCGCGGACGCCCCTTGCCGGCCGGCCGCAGCGCGCGCAGCGCCAGGGTGATCGGCCCGCCGAGCAGCAGCAGGATCGGCGACAGCATGGAGAGCACCATGTGCTGGATCATGTGCGCGCTGAACAGCACCATGCCGTAGTCGTTGAGCCCGGTGCAGGTGACCAGGATCACCGAGCCGATGCCCAGCACCCAGGCGACCGTGCGCCCGACCGACCAGCTGTCCCCGCGCCGCCGCAGCCGGACCACGCCGAGCAGGTACAGCGCGAGCCCGGCCAGGGCGGCCGCCAGGAACACCCAGTCGGGCGACCAGGTGAGCACATTGGAGAGCGTGAAGGGTCCCAGCTCGGTCATCCCGCCGTGGTGGTGCATGCCTGACATTCCGTCGCCCATCGGCGGGTCCTGCTTTCCGTCCTCGCGGTCCCTGGCTGGGTCCGGTTCGCCCGTTTTGCTTCGTCGTACAGCCTAGGCGGGCCTTACCCCGGCCGGCCCCCCGGCCCCCTGCCGGAGGGCTCAGCCCTTGGGAACGAGAGTGTTGCCGTTGGTGCGGCCGGCGGCGAAGTCGTCGACGTTGCGGACGGTGGCGTCGATGATCCGGCCGACGGCGGTGCGGGCCCGCCGTCGCCGTCGTCGTCAGGTGTCGGAGTAGCCGAGGTCGCCGATGGTCCAGCTGCTGATGTCCTCGATGGCGATGCGGTACATGCCGCCGGTGTGGGGCAGCGCGAAGTCGCCCTGAAGGATCTTCGCCCGGTGGAGGTGCAGGTGGGTCGGCCGTGCCGGTGGGCCGTCGGCGGGCGGTGCGAAGAGGGCGGCGAACGGCTTCAGGTGCTCCGAGGTCTGGAGGACCTCCGCCACCCGCTCCCACCACAGGGACACCGGCGCGAGCCTGCCGGTGATCACCCCCGGACCCGGCACGGCCCGGCGACCCGTCGGCTCAGGCCCGGCCGTCCGGCGATGGCATGGCCCAGCGGATCGTCCGTACCACCATCGCCCCCAGCGGGCCGGCCGCCGCGTCGAGCCCGGCGGAGGCCGGGAGTCCCAGCAGGGCACGGTAGCGCGGCTCGAGGAGGGCGAGTGCCGAGGCGCAGAGCGCGCCGTGGGCGGGGCGGGCGACGAGCGGGATCGGCGGACGGAGCAGCAGGAAGCGAGCGGCGTCCTCCGCGGCGGCGGTCGCCGCGAGTTCGGGGTGGAACGAGCGGAGGACCTCGGCGAGTTCGGTGCGGGTACGGGGCGGTTCGGGGACGCCGAGGTCGGTGGCGACCAGGGCCATGTCGGCCACGTACTCCTCGCAGCCGGCCGGGTCCAGAGGCGTGGCGCCGTACTTCTGGTGTGCACGCAGGAAGCAGTCGGTCTCGGCCGCGTGCACCCAGGCGAGCAGGTGCGGGTCGTCGGCCCGGTAGGGGACGCCTTCGGGGGTCGTGCCGCGGATGCGGGCGTGCACGGATCGGACCCGGCCGATGGCGGCGCGGGCGTCCTCGTCGGTGCCGAAGGTGGTGACGGCCAGGAAGGTGCTGGTGCGTTGGAGTCGGCCCCAGGGATCGCCGCGGTAGCCGGAGTGGGCGGCCACCGCGGCCATGGCCACCGGATGCAGGGACTGCAGCAGCAGGGCGGCCAGTCCACCGACGAACATGGAGGCGTCGCCGTGAACCACCCGGATCGCCCGGCCCGGGCCGAACCGCCGCGGTCCGGGCCGGGTGTGGATCCGGGCCCGCACCGCCGGGCCGTCGGGCCCGGCGATCCTGGCGAAGAGCGCATCGCCGAGCCGGCGGCGGCAGTCGGTGGGGCAGGTCGCGCTGCGCCGCGGCCCGTTAGCGGTTCCCTCGGCGGTCGCCCGGCCTGGGGCGGGGTTCACCATCCCGCGATGCGACCGACGGCGAAGGCCGCGACCGCGAGTGCCGTCACCAGGATCAGGGTCAGGGGGATCCACCCGGGCCAGGCGTCGTGGAGCTCCACGGCCTCGGGCACCGAGATCGCGTGGCAGGTGGACGCCTCGCACTCCGGCGTCTCGGTGGGCGCCGGTCCTGCGACGGGCTTCCTCGACACCGGTTGCTGTGTTGACATGACGACTCCTCAGTAGCGCGGGTCGGAGCAGGCGGAGGTGCTGTCGGGGGCGTGGGCGATCCGTACGGGGCGCCGGGTGCCGCCTGCTCGGACAACCCCGGTTCCCGGCGGCCCCGGTTCTCGGCGGCCCACGCCGGTCGGGCCCGGCCGAACCGCCCGGTTGGCTCGCGCGAAGGGCCAGGGTTCGGATGCTCACGTGTCCACCGTGCATCGTTTCAGGGCTGGAGGCACACTCGCAGCGTTTGTGCACCGCCTCGTCCTCGTGGTGCCCGGCCCGGCAGCCGGACCGTACGGCGGGAGACGGCCGACGCAATCCGCAGCGGCGTTCCGGAACGAAGCCACGAACGAAGCCACAACGGGCCGGCAGTCGGCCGGTCCGCGGACGGCGGGAGAAGCTCATGGTCAGAGTGCTGCGCACGGTGACCCTCGACCGGGCGGCGGACGAAGTGCTGCGCTACCTCGCGGACTTCGGCAACACCGAGCAGTGGGATCCGGGCACGGTGCGGTGCGACCGCCTGGACGGCGGTCCGGTCGCCGAGGGTTCCACCTGGCGCAACGTCTCGCGTTTCCGGGGGCGGGAGACCGAACTGCTGTACCGCTTGGAACGCCTCGCTCCCGACCGGCTGGTGTTCGTCGGACGCAACCGCACCGTGACGGCGACCGACGACATCACCGTACTGGCGGCCGGCGCCGGCGCCGTCCTCACCTATCGGGCCGAGCTGAGGTTCAACGGCCTCGCGCGGCTCGCGGCGCCCCTGCTCCGACGCGAGTTCGAGCTCCTGGCCGACGCGGTCGCCGCGCGCCTGCCAGTGGTCCTCGCCGGCACGTGACGACACCGGGCCGGGCCGACACCGGGCCGGGCCGACACCCGCCGAACCCGAAACGCCGGAGGTCCTTCGTGGAGATCGTGGATCTGAAGCTCCTGGTGGTCGGCGCCTCCGGTGCCATCGGCGGCGAGCTGGCGGCGGCAGCCGCGGCACGGGGCGCCCGGGTGGCGGTGGCCGGCCGGGATCCGCAGCGCCTGGCCCACGCCGCCCGGCGCGCCCGCGCCGGTCCCGGTCTCGTCTTCGACGCGTACGACCTCGAGGGGGGCCGCGCCCTCGGACCGAGGGCGGTCGAGCAGCTCGGCGGCCTTGACGCCGTCCTGGTCGCGATCGGCGCGGTCGCGTTCGGGCACTGCTCGCAGCTGGGCCCGGAGATGGAGGAGCACCTGATGACCGTCAACGCCCTCGCCCCCATGGCGGTGCTCGAAGGCGCACTCCCCCTGATCGGCCCGGGCGGGTCCGTCGGGGCGATCACCGGCGTGATCGTCGACCGCCCGCTCGGCGGCGCCGCCGCATACCGGGCCTCCAAGGCCGCGCTGTCGGCCTGGCTGGACACCGCACGTGTCGAGTACGCCCACCACGGGGTCTCGGTCCTGGACGCACGTCTGCCCCACCTCGACACCGGCTTCGCCGACCGGGCCCTGGCCGGCTCCGCCCCTCCGCTCCCGCCCGGAGCGGACCTGGACAGCTGGGTCGGCGCCGTCCTGGACGCCCTGGTCCAGGGCGCGGCCGTGCTGGCTCCGTCCGGGCGGCGGGGCGAACCCGCGGCCTCGCCGCCCACGACGGCCGGGCGCGTCCGGTGAACACCGGGCGCACACCGTGGCGGCAGGCGGCCCCGGGGCGGGCACCCGGCCGGGACTCACCGGGAGTACCCGCCGGCCGCTCGGCGCAACGCTGCGCGAACGCTGCGGATCGGCCGGACCGTTCGGGCCGCCGATGCTGGACGTTGGAGGCGTCCGCCTCCCCGTCGGAGAAGGGGGTCGTCATGGACCTCGGTGACGGGCCTCCCGCGGACCACCGCTCCGTTCGGGCGGGTCGCGCGGGAGCGGCCCGGTGAGCGGGCCCCGGCCGCACTGGCTGTTCGGGGACCAGCTCGGCCCGCACTTCCTTGCCCCGCACGGGCCCGGACCGGATCCCGACGCGCCCGTGGTCGTCGTCGAGGCCCGGTCGGTGTTCCGCCGCCGGCGCTTCCACCGGGCGAAGGCCCACCTGGTGCTGTCCGCGATGCGGCACCGGGCCGCCGAACTCGGCGAGCGGGCCCGCTACGTCCGGGCGGAGACCTACCGGGAGGGGCTGCGGCAGGCCGTGGGGGAGAGCTCCGTCACGGTCTGCCACCCGACGTCCAGGGCGGCACTCGGTCTGGTCACGGCGCTGCCGCGGGTGGAGGTGCTCCCGCCACGCGGCTTCCTGGTGCCGTTCGGCGACTTCCGCCGCTGGGCGGACGGCCTCGGCGGGCGGCGGCTGCTGATGGAGGACTTCTACCGGCGGGTCCGCAGGGCCGAGCACCTGCTCCTGGACCCCGGCGGGGAGCCCGTCGGCGGCCGGTGGAACCTGGACGCCGACAACCGGGAGCCGCCGCCGCGCGGGAGGTCCGTCCTGCCCGTGCCGCCGCCCCTGTGGCCGGAGGAGGACGAGATCGACGAGGAGGTGCGGGCCGACCTCGACCGCTGGGAGCAGTCCGGCGAGGTGCGCTTCGTCGGACGGGACGGCCCCCGCCGCTTCGCCGCCACCCGCGCCGAGGCCGTACAAGCGCTGGAGCACTTCGCGACCGCCCGCCTGCCCCACTTCGGTCGCTGGGAGGACGCCGTCCTGGCGGCCGACCCGTGGATGGCGCACAGCCTGCTCTCCGTCCCGCTGAATCTCGGCCTGCTCGACCCGGGCGAGTGCGTGCGCCGCGCCGAGGACGCCTACCGCTCCGGGGACGCGCCGCTCAACAGCGTGGAGGGGTTCGTCCGGCAGGTGGCCGGGTGGCGCGAGTACGTCTGGCAGTTGTACTGGTACCTCGGTGAGGACCACCGGAACCGCAACGCACTCGGCCACCGCACCCCGCTGCCCGACTGGTTCGCCGAGCTGGACGCGGACGCGGTACGGGCCCGCTGCCTCTCCCGCGTGCTCGCCCAGGTCCGCGACACCGGATGGACCCACCACGTCCCGCGGCTGATGGTGCTCGGGAACTGGGCCCTGCAGCACGGCTACGACCCGGCCGCGGTCACCGACTGGTTCCACCGCAGCTTCGTGGACGGCTACGACTGGGTGATGGTCCCCAACGTGATCGGCATGTCGCAGTACGCCGACGGCGGCACCACGACCACCAAGCCCTACACCTGCGGCGGCGCCTATCTGAACCGGATGAGCGACCTCTGCCGCCCGTGCGCCTACCGGCCCGGTGACCGGACCGGGGAGCGTGCCTGCCCGTTCACGGCCGGCTACTGGTCCTTCGTCCACCGCCACCGCGCACTGCTGGCCGCCAACCACCGCACCGCCCGCGCCGTCGGGGGGCTCGACCGGCTCGGCGACCTCCCCGAGCTGCTGGCGGCCGAGACCGCCCGCGGGAGCGCCGCCCCCTGACGGCCCGGGGCCCCGCCGTGCGGCCCTGCCGTACGGCGGACGGTCCCCCGGGTCGACGTCCGGCTCCACTCCGCTGGCGACAGCCGCCGGATCACCCGTCGGGTGCGAGGCTCGTGCAAAAGTCCCTGACGGTCGTCGGTTCCGGTGCGTCGGTGAAGAAGACGCCGGTCTCCTCCTCGTAGACGTCGAGGCCGACGCCGGAGAGGTGTCCGGCGCGGAGGACCTCGACGAGGGCGGCGCTGTCGACGAGGGGCGGCGGCGTCGATGAGGTGGTGGGTGGAGGGCAGCAGGGGGACGTGGAGGCTGACGAGGTCGGCGCGGGAGAGGAGTTCGGGGAGTTCGGTGTAGGTGAGGCCGAGTCGGCGACGGCCTGTCCCGCATGCCCGGCTCCCGCCCGGGCTTCAGCCCGCACTTCGGCTGTGGCTCCGTGGCCGCCCTCGACGCGGACTCCCTCGCCTACCTGACCATCCGCGAAGGCGAGGACGACGCCGACCGCTTCTGGGAGATCGGCGTCATCGGCCACGGCTCCCGCGCCGCCGACCTCGCCGAGCACCTCGTCACCGAGATCCGCGCCTGGCACGACGGCTGGGGCAACACCGCACCGGAGCCCGGGTTCCGCATGGCCGTCGGCGACGCCCGCGACCGGTTGACGGCCACCGACCCGCGCTTCGTCATCGACAAGCCCTACAGCCAGCTCGTCGTCGACTGGCCGCGCAAGGGCCTCCGCCGTCGGCTGGGAACCCAGTACCTCGCCTCCGGCCGCAGAGGCCCGGTCCGCGCCAGTGTCCTCCGACCGCGAAACGCGTTGTGGTCGGTCGACGAGAGTGGTGGGCTGACACGACTCTGTCTCCATGAGCCCAGTTTGAGGCCCTTGCCGTTCACGCTGCGCCGGTCCGGCGGAGGCTCTGGCTGTCCAACACACATATGCTGGCCCGGTCAGAACGGTTTGCTGCATGGGAGTGGCGTGCGCAGGGCGATTGTCAGTGGCATCTCAACGTATGGGCCGACGCAGCCTGACGACTCCGAGCCTGACGGCTCTGAGCCGGAACCATTGGATCCGCTCGGGTTCGTCTCCGACCGCACGGAACTGGTTGCAGAGTCGCTCGCCGCGCTTGGCTTCTCCATCGACGGCGGCCGGCCGCACGTCGACGTCGCATCGAGCGAGCTGCTTGGACGGTTGAACCGTGTGAGCGACAGCGCAGGCGGCGGCCAGGTTGTCATCCATCATGTCGGCCACGGCCTGGTGGGCCGAGGCGGCTCCCTGCTCCTGCCAGGTCGAGACTGGGCCCAGAACAGGTCCGGCGCGACCACGATCGACGTAGACGCCTTGATCAACAGGTTCGAGGAGAGCCCCGAAGGCCCCGATGTCCTGCTGCTTCTGGACGTCTGCCAGGCCGGCAAGGCGGCCCGGGCCCAAGTGCGCATGATGATGGACGATTCCGACCGCAAGGTGTGGGTTGTCGGCGCCGCGGGCCACGGCTCGGCAGCCTTCGACGGCAGGTTCAGTCAAGCCGTCGCCACCACGCTGCGGGGGCTCGCCAAAGGGGCGCTGGACGTCCACCCTTCCTTGAAGCACGTCCCTGTGCGGGTGTTCGCCGCCGAAGTGCAGCGTGAGCTCGACCGACTGTGTGTCATGGAGGGAGCCTCGGTTCCTCAGAAGCTCGAAATGACACCACAGTTCCACCCGTTCGACAGCGCGCCGGCGTTCTTCTGCAATCCCTGGTACCGGACCGAGTACACCGACACCGTCCTGGCCGTGCGCGAGAGCGCACTCGGGATGTTTCTGCGAGACCTGGACCCCGCCTTCGACCCTGTCCACTACTTGAGCCGCGCGTCCGGCGATCCAGACCGAAGATCGGCGACTGGGCAGTGCTACTTCACAGGCAGGGAGCAGCAGCTGGAGGAGCTGACGACGTGGTTGGAGGACACGACAGGGAGGCACGGCAACCTACGGGTGGTGACTGGCAGTCCGGGTGTCGGAAAGTCCGCGCTAATCGGCATGTTGGTCTGTGCGGCCCATCCGAGACTGCGTCCTCTCGCAACCGGGATCACGTCCCGGGTTCACCCCGACCGGCTGCCGTCCCTCAACCATCGTTTGATAGCCGTCCACGCACGTGGCCTGTCCCTCAACGAGGTCATCGACTCGCTTGCCCGCCAGCTCGATATGGAGCAGCCACTCGGCCGGCGATGGAACCCGCGGGACTTCTGCTTCGAGGTCATCAGCAGGGAGGCCGGTGTTCCGGCGGTGGTCCTGGATGCCCTGGACGAGGCGACGGAGCCCGAGGCGATTCTCAATCACCTCCTCATCCCACTCGCCACGATGAAGGGCCGCCATGGCGGGAACGGATGCCGACTGCTGGTCGGGGTGCGTCCCTGGCAGCAGTTCGAGCCGCTCCTCGCTGCGGCTCGAGAGAGCGAGGGCGGACTCGTCAACCTCGACCAGGTCCCTCTGGAACGCGTGAGGGAGGAACTGGCCGACTACGTGAGGGCACTGCTCGCCGGATCTACCGTGTACGGCGTCCCCGAGTACCGAACCCTCCGTACTGAGGCGGCCAGCATCATCGCCGATGCGCTGAGCATGGCCGACATGGGCGGCAGGTTCCTGGTAGCAGGACTCTACGTCCAACTGCTGACCGCGCTTCCCGTTGAGCAGATGAGTACCGCCACGGTAGCGGCCCAGGTGCCACGCTCGCTCGGCGACGTATTGGAACTCCACCTTCGTGAACTCGGCCCCGGGCAGTTGTGGTTGCGGCCCGTGCTCGCCGCGCTCGGTCGCGTCAAGGGAGAAGGTATGTCTCGGCGGTTGCTCGTCCACGCAGCCCGTGCCTTCGGCCCTGGCTCCGCTGCATCGCCAGTGCCTCGGGCGGAAGCCGCCATCGAGGAGGTGCTGCGCCTTGTCACTTTCTACCTCCGTACGACCGCGGGACCAGACGGACTGACCGTGTACCGCTTCTTTCATCAAGCGCTCGCAGACCACATGACGCTCCATCCGTACGGCCGCAGCGATCCCATCGCGCCCGCGGCGGTCGCCAACCGCGTGTACGAGGCTCTCCTCGACTCCGAACGCCCCTCCCCGCTCCACCGTCCGAACTGGCGCAACGCCGAGCCCTATCTACTGCGGCACCTGCTCGAGCACGCGACCGAGGCGGGACGGGCCGATGAGCTGGTACTCGACAGCGAGTTCCTGGCCCATGCCGACCCGCGACATCTGGTCCCGCTGCTGGACGGCGCGGACAGCGAAGCCGCACGTCTCATGGCCGCCGCCTACCGCACCAGCGGTCCCCACCACCTGACCGCCTCGCCCTACCAGCGCCGGCAGCTGCTCAGTGTCGACCTCGCTCGATGGGCCGATCTGCGGGCATCGGTGGACGTCATGCACCATCCGGACGCACCGCCGCCCGCATGGGCCTGCACCACGGCGACCGGGTCCGGGGTCTACACCAGCTACCTCGGCAGCCTGCAGGGGCACGAAGGTCCAGCGAGCAAGCTTCTCGTCGCCAAGACATCGGAGAGGCTTGTTGTCTCACTGGGCGAGGACCGCTCCGTACGAGCGTGGAACCTCACCGCTTTCGAGCAGCAGGCGTACGCCGACGCCGACGCTGACGCGATGGACACGATCGTGATTGGCGGCGAGGAGGTCGTGGTCACCCTCACTCTTGAAAGCGGCCAGATTCGGCTGTGGGACTTGCCTTCGCTGCGACCGCGAGGCCGCGCCCTCAGAGACGCGGACCGATTGGTGACCGAGATGCACACCTATCCGGCAACGCACGGGCCTTACCTGGTCACCCGGTCAAGCGGCGGTGTCGTACAGATGTGGGACCTCGAAGAAGGAGTGGTGCTGGGGAAGAAGGGGATCCGAAAGCCCAGTCCGGTGGAGATTTCCACGGAGGCGCTCGAAGGCCAGGCCCTCGGTCTGCGGTTCACCGGCAAGAGGAAAGGCGTGGAGACCCTCATCTGGGACATGGAGGCCCGCAGGTTCATCGGATACACCCCTGTAAAGCCAGAACCACCGGCCGACACGGACGACCCGGAAAGGGAGGTCTTGGACGACCTCGAGGACGAGATATGGGACGAGCTTCGCCGACTCCATGTAAGCGCGAGTGGACTCAGGCGTCTGAGTCGTGGCCGCACCAACCGCCCACTCCCTCGACGTCGGCAGAAGTCCGCCCCTCAGGAACCGCCGGTGGACGAGATCGCGCAACAGACCGCGTCCCTGCTCCCGTCCCCCTCGGCCGCGTTCGTCACGATGGAGGTCGGCGGGGATCACACGGTGCTGGTCGCGCAGCCTGACGGGTCCATCCATGTGTGGCGTCTCATGCCCGGGGCTGCCGCCACTCGCGTGAAGGTCGTCGGACACAGCAAACCCGTTGTGGAACTGACGCATGTCCAGGACCGGGCGGTCAGCAGGGGTGCCGACGACACGGTGCTGCACTCTGGCGCTGTCCTCCGAGTGAGCGGCCTCAGTTCCATCTGTGCCGCGGTAGTACCGGACATCGGTCCTGTGGTCCTCGCAGCCGGTGTTCAGGGACGCCTGAATGTCGTGGAAGGCTGGGGTCAGAAGACGCCGAAGACCAGGAGGATAGCGCGGTACCGGAACCGCGTTACACGGATCCTGCCTGTGGGCGATGCTTGCTTCATCACCTCGGCCGCCGGACGCCTGCGCTACTGGAAGCTAGTTGCGGAGGCGGGGCAGTACAGCTCGGAGACCTTGTGGTCCCTCCGGCTCCCCTCCGCAGTCACCGCGATGGCGCCCCTGCCAAGTGGTCTGCTCGTGGCAACGGCACAGGACGGGACCGCCCTCATCGAGTGGAGGAGCGGTGGGCGAATCCTGTCTGTCCAACCACCGTCGGCTGACCACCGTGTCGTGGAGCTGGCCGCGACAGCAGCAGGCGTGGTAGCCCTCTCGGAGAACGGCTCCTTGGAACTGTGGGACCTGGTTCCGCGCAAGGCGCCGACTACGCTCAGCCGCGGAGTCGAGCACTTGGCCAACGATGCCACCTGCGTCGCCGCGGCTCCTGATGGAGGGAGACCTCTCATCGCGACAGGGCACGGCGACCGGTCCCTGCGCGTTCTCGATGTCGAGACCCGGCGGGTGCTGGGGCCGCCGATGTGGCTACCCGACACACCGCGCGCCGTGACCTGGATCAGCTCGCGGCGCCTCGCAGTCAGCTGCGGCCCGGACGTTGTAGAGCTCGACTGGTTGATAGAAGGACAGTGAACGCGCAATGGCCTCACAAGTGAACCGGATCGTCGCCGTGCACGGCATCGGCAACTACCGTCCGCACCAGACACCGGAGGACGCTGCGGAGTCCCTGCGAACGACCTGGACGCGGTCCCTGCGCGAACCGGCCGATCTGCACACCGCGTACTACGCTCATCTGCTACGGCCGACCGGTGTCCAGAGTGCCGGGAACTCGCAGCTCGGTGGGGCGGACATCGACGGGCTGACCGGCCCCCAGGCAGCCATGCTGTCCGACTGGCTCAACGCCTACGGAGTCCCGGAGCAGATCGCCCAAGGCCGGTTGACCCGCGCGATGCGTCAGGAGCTCAGCTGGGTCGCGGAGCGCAGTGGCAAGCCCTTCAACGGTCTCTTGCGCTTCATGGCCCGCTTCGTACGGGAGGTCGCCTGGTACCTTGAGCACCCCGAGCGCAGGACCGCTGCCCGTGACCACGTCGCCGCGACCATCGCGCGCGTCCAGCCTCGCGTCATCGTCGCGCA
Source organism: Kitasatospora purpeofusca (assembly GCF_000718025.1). Taxonomy (GTDB): domain Bacteria; phylum Actinomycetota; class Actinomycetes; order Streptomycetales; family Streptomycetaceae; genus Kitasatospora; species Kitasatospora purpeofusca. The sequence continues at coordinate 130,850 of NZ_JODS01000022.1, read as the reverse complement.
CTCTCTCGGCAGCGTCGTGACGTACGAGGCCCTCTGGAGTTCGGCCGCCTCGTCCGTTCCCATCGAATTGCTGGTGACGGTGGGCTCGCCGTTGGCGCTGCCGGGAGCTGTTCTCGACCGGCTCGATCCCGCACCGGTCGCCGGACGGGGACGACGGCCACCCGCTGTCGGGCGCTGGATCAACATCGCGGACGTAGGCGATCTCGTCGCTGTCCCCCGACTGCTCACTCGGGCGTTCGACGGCATTGAGGAAGACATCGAGACGAGCATCGCACCCGTAGACTTCCACACCCTCGGCAACTACCTGGCGTGTGAGGCCATGGAGAAGGCGCTTCTCTCAGTCGCCAGGTAATCAGCTCGTCAGCCATGCCATCGCCGTTCTGACGGCAACGGCCATCGGTGGCGCAGCGGCGTGCGCAGCCGATGGCTGGGGACTGCAACGGTGCTTACCGTGACTGCGCTTGGGTTGGCGGTCACCTCGGCACCCTTGTCGAACACCTCGACCACCGTGGTGCGGCCGGTGACTTCGATGACTTCTCCCTGCTGGTCCCGCTGATAGAAGCAGACCTTGCTCCGGGGCCCGAGGACCCCCGAACGCAGCCGGACGTAGGTGACTTCTCGCCGGCCCAGCCGCGTTCGATCTTGAACACCGTCCCGCTCAGTGGACACGTCCGCGCCAACTCGTGGCGGTCGCCCGAAAGGAGACGCGTGATCCCGTCGATCAGCTCGGTGGTCCCCGTGCCGGTCACGGCTGAGCCGAAGAACACTGGAGTGACCCGAGCCGTGCAGGTCTGCCTGGCGAGCTCGGCGAGGTACTCCTGCTCGCCCAGGGCCTTCTCATCGTCGAGGTAGCGCGCCAGGAATGCTTCGTCGTGATCGCCGAGCAGTTCCGCGAGGTCCGCGGTGAAATCCTCCTCGCGCACGCTCCGGGCGAAGGACCAGGCCTGTGCGGTGCCGAGCCGCTCCACCCGGCTCATCGAGACCATGGCGGGCGCGAGTTGCGACCCTATGGACTTCAGCAGGTCGTCGTGGCGCGCGCCCATCCGGTCGACCTTGTTCACGAAGATCAGGACCAGCATCCGCATCGCGACGAGCGTGTGCATCAGCAGACGGGTCTGGGCCTGGATGCACTCGACGGCCGAGACCACCAGGACCACACCGTCGAGCACCCCGGGGGCCCTCGTCACCTCGGAGATGCAGTGAGGGGCGGCGGCGTCGATGAGGTGGTGGGTGGAGGGCAGCAGGGGGACGTGGAGGCTGACGAGGTCGGCGCGGGAGAGGAGTTCGGGGAGTTCGGTGTAGGTCATGCCGAGGTCGAGGCAGGCGGGGTTGGGGGCGATGTCCCAGCCGAGGAGTCGGGTGCCGAATCCGGCCGCGATGCGGGCGAAGCATTCGCCGATCTTGCCGGTGCCGATGACGCCGACGGTCATGCCGTGGATGTCGCGGCCGAGCAGGCCGTCGAGGCGGAAGTCGAACTCGCGGGAGCGGTTGGCGGCGCGGGTGAGGCGGCGGTTGACGGCCAGGGCCAGCGTCCACGCGTGTTCGGCGACGGCGTAGGGGCTGTAGTGGGAGACGCGGGCGACGGTCAGGCCGAGGCTTGCCGCGGCGTCGAGGTCGATGTTGTTGAAGCCGGTGGAGCGCTGGACGACCAGCTCGGTGCCGCCGGCGGCGAGGACGGCGAGGGTGCCGGCGTCGAGTTCGGCGTTGACGCTGCTGCTGACCACCGGGTACCCGGCGGCGAGCGGGGCGGTGTCGCGGTTGAGGAAGACGGAGAGGCAGCGCAGGGCGTGCCGGCCCGCGAAGGCCTTCTCCAGCAGCGGTCGCTCGTCGGCCTGTACGCCGTACGCGAGGATCTCCATCGCCTGGTCCCTCCTGGGTCCGTCCGGTCCGTTGCGCTCCTCCGGTCACGCTAGGGCGCCTTCGCCCGGTCCCGCCAGGCGGACGCCGCCGGGGTGGCCGTCGGGTGACTGCTGGGCGGCCGCCGGGGTACCCGCCGGTGTGATCGGTGCGTGTTCGGCACGTGACAGAAAATGACCGAATTTATACGCAACCCTACGTACCCCCGCCGATCGGCTGTTCCGTAGGTCAACAAGGCTTGCGACCATCGAAACGAGTGATTCGATCAAGGAATCACCTTCGTTTAACGATTAACCAATCGTTCGTGAACAGTGCCCGAACCACAGCCCCGGGCACTCGAGGGGGTACCACCATGTCCGAAGACACCCATGCCACGGAGCTGACGCGCCGACGGATGCTCCAGGGGGCCGCGGCCGCCCTGACCGTCGCCACCGGCACCGTCGTGATCGGTCTCGCGGGGCCCGGCGGCGGGGCCGCCACCGCCGCGGACCCGGGCGCGTCCGACAGCTTCGACGAGGTCTTCCAGGGCCGACGGATCCAGGGCCGCCCGGCCGACGGGGGGAGCCACCACCACGGGGGCGGCGCCGGCACCGGCTACGAGGTGCGGATCGACGGCGACGAGCTGCACATGATGCGCAACGCCGACGGCACCTGGATCAGCGTCGTCAACCACTACCAGACCTTCGCGACGCCGCGCGCGCTCGCCCGGGCCGCCGTCAACGACCTCCAGGGCGCGACGCTCGTCCCGATCGTCACCGCCTGATTCCGGCCACCGGCCCACCGGCCGCATCCGGCCCACCCGGCCACCCGAGACCGACAGACCACCACCACCAGAGGGGGGACTCATGGGAGTCCGCAAGAACCAGGCGAACCTGACGGCCCAGGAGAAGCGCGCCTTCGTCAACGCCGTGCTGGCACTCAAGGCGAACGGCGGCTACGACCCGTTCGTCACCACGCACAACCAGTTCATCGTCAGCGACGTCGACAACGGCGAGCGCACCGGGCACCGCTCGCCCTCCTTCCTGCCCTGGCACCGCCAGTACCTGCTGGAGTTCGAGCGGGCGCTGCAGGCCGTCGACCCCAGCGTCAACCTCCCGTACTGGGACTGGACCGCCGACCGCACCGCCACCGCCGGCATCTGGGGCGCCGACTTCATGGGCGGCAATGGCCGCAGCAGCGACGGCCAGGTGACCACCGGTCCGTTCGCCTTCTCCGGCGGCAACTGGCGGCTCAACGTCAACACCGACAGCCGCACCTATCTGCGCCGCCAGCTCGGCACCGGGGTGGCGCAGCTGCCCAGCCGGGCCGACACCGAGTCGGTGCTCGCCATCACCACCTACGACGCCGCGCCGTGGAACAGCTCCTCGGCCGGCTTCCGCAACAACCTGGAGGGGTGGCGCGGGGTCAACCTGCACAACCGGGTGCACGTCTGGGTGGGCGGCCAGATGGCCACCGGGATGTCGCCCAACGACCCGGTGTTCTGGCTGCACCACTGTTTCGTCGACAAGCTGTGGTCCGAGTGGCAGAAGCGCAACCCCGGCAAGACCTATCTGCCGACGGCCGGCACGCCCGACGTGGTCGACCTCAACGAGCGGATGAAGCCGTGGAACACGGTCACCCCGGCCGACCTGCTCGACCACAGCGGCACCTACACCTACGACACCGGGTTCTGATCGGTTGACCGGCTGACCGGTTGATCGCTGATCGCCGCCGGTCCGGTTCCGCTCCCGGCGGGGCAGTCGCCGCGAACGGCCCCGGCCCCCGAGACTCGCGCTCTCGGGGGCCGGGGCACCGGACGTACAGGGGGCGGGCGGTCAGATGACCGTCTCGGCCTCCAGGTAGCGGTCGGCCGGGACGGTCTTCAGCTCGGCCACCGCCTCGGCCAGCGGCACCAGGTTGATGTTGGTGCCCTGGAGGGCGGTGATGTGCCCGAAGGCGCCCTTGTGGACGGCCTCCACGGCGTGCCAGCCGAAGCGGGTGGCGAGGACCCGGTCGTAGGCGGTCGGGGTGCCGCCGCGCTGGGTGTGGCCCAGGATGACCGGACGGGCCTCCTTGCCGAGCCGGTGCTCCAGCTCGCCGGAGAGCTGCGTGGCGATGCCGGTGAAGCGCTCGTGGCCGTAGATGTCCTTGCTGCCCTCCTCCCAGTGCATGGTGCCGGGCTCGGGCTTGGCGCCCTCGGCGCACACCACGATGGCGAACTTCTTCTGGCGGTCGAAGCGCTCCCGGACGACCGCGGTGAGCTTCTCGATGTGGAACGGGCGCTCCGGCACGATGATCGCGTGCGCGCCGGCCGCCATGCCCGCGTTGAGGGCGATCCAGCCGGTGTGGCGGCCCATGACCTCGACCACCATGACGCGCTGGTGCGACTCCGCCGTGGTCTTCAGCCGGTCCAGCGCCTCGGTGGCGACCGAGACGGCGGTGTCGAAGCCGAAGGTGACGTCGGTGCAGGCGATGTCGTTGTCGATGGTCTTCGGGACGCCGACGATCGGCAGGCCCGCGTCGCTCATCAGCTTGGCGGCCTTGAGGGTGCCCTCGCCGCCGATCGGGATCACCGCGTCCAGGCCGAGGTCCGCGCAGTACTTCTTGGCGCGCTCGACGCCGTCGCGCAGATGGCTGGGCTGGACCCGGGACGACCCGAGGATGGTGCCACCCTGGGCCAGGATGCCGCTCACCGAGTCGAGGGTCAGGGGCCGGTGGTGCCCTTCGAGGAAACCGCGCCAGCCGTCCTCGAACCCGATGATCTCGTCGCCGTGGTCGACCACCCCCCGGTGGACCACGGACCGGATCACCGCGTTCAGGCCGGGGCAGTCACCGCCGCTGGTCAGCACTCCAATACGCATTGCTTTGCAACTCCCGAGCAGAACCGAGGAACGGCCGGACTACAGGCTGGGACGACGGACCGCCACCACGACAGGCCGTACCCGCGCCGGGTGGGCGCGGAGGTGACCGTCGGGTGAAGGACCGGCCGATTCGGACAGAACATCCGAAACCGGCCGTGGAGTCGAGCATACGGCGCCTGCGTCCGGCCGGGCAGGAGCCGACGCGGGAGCGGCGTCGTCGACGCCCCCGCGTGGAAATGCAGCCTGCTGCCGAGGAGGGTGTGCAGCCGGCAGCCCCGGGACGGGGCAGCCCCATTGTCGTACGTCCCGGCCCGCCCGGGGAGCCCATGACCGCATCGCGGGCACCGGGCGGACGGACCGGGGGAGTACTACGCGGGGCGCGTCGTGGCCGCGATGCGCTCGGCGCGCAACGCGTCGTACCAGGTGGTGTCGGCCGGCGGCAGGGCGTTCACGTCCAGCGCCAGCTTGAGCAGCATGTCCGCGACGGCGGGGTTGCGCGCCAGTACGGGGCCGTGCAGGTAGGTGCCGAAGACGGTGTCCCGCCAGGCGCCCTCGGTGCCGTCGCCGGTGCCGTTGCCCCGGCCAGCGGTGACCCGGGCCAGCGGCTTGACGCCCTGGCCGAGGTGGGTCACGCCCTGGTGGTTCTCGAACCCGGTCAGCTGCGGCAGGCCGAGCTGCGGGTCCACGTCGGCCAGCACGTCGCCGACGCAGCGCTCGCCCTCGCCGCGGGTGGTCCACACGTCCAGCAGGCCGAGGCCCGGCTCGCGCTGGCCGAGGTCGTTGACGAACTCGTGGCCGAGAATCTGGAAGCCGGCGCAGACCCCGAGGATGATCGCGCCGTTCTCGGCCGCCCGCACCAGCCCGGTGTCGTTGCGCAGCCGCTCGGCGGCCAGCCGCTGCGGGCGGTCCTCGCCGCCGCCGATCAGGTAGATGTCCCCGCTGGTGGGCACCGACTGGTCGGAGCGGACGTCGATCCGGGTCACGTTGAGATGGCGCTGGCGGGCCCGGCGCTCCACGACCAGGGCATTGCCCCGGTCGCCGTAGGTGCTGAGCAGGTCGGGGTAGACCCAGACCACGCGCAGGCTGCTCTCACTCATCCTCGAAGGCCTTCCATGACGTACGTGCGGTGGGCTGCTGGGGGCTGCGGGTGCCGTTCCGGCATCAGCCGGCCACGACCTTCCGCAGCTGCTGGAAGGCGGTGTAGTTGGCGATCGCCTCGATCCGGCCGGGCGGGGCCATCCGGACGGCCTGCTCCAGCGAGTCCACGACGTGGAACTGCAGCCCGGCGACCTCCAGGCGCACCGCGAGGTCCAGCTTGCGCTGGCCCAGCACGAAGACCGGGTGCCCGGCCAGCCGCTCGTAGTCGACGTCCCACAGCCAGGAGGTGTCGGTGCCGTCCGCGTCGAGCGCGTTGACCGAGAGCACCACCGGGGTGGGCGGGCCGTCGATCAGCGAGAAGGTCTCCAGCCAGCCAGCCGGGTTCTTGGCCAGCAGCAGCCTTATGTCACGGCCCTGGTACTGCACCACGTCGTAGCGGCCGGCGACCGCGCTGACGCCGCGCATCCGCTCCAGGGCGACCTGCGGGGAGACGCCGAACACGGCGGCGACGGCGGCCGAGCTGGTGGCGTTGGCGAGGTTGGCCCGGCCGGGCAGCTGGAGCTGGATCGGCCAGGCGCCGCGCTGCGGGTCGATCACATGGGTGCCCTGGAGCGCCCAGTGCGGGTTGGGTCGCCGGAAGCCGCACTCCTGGCAGAACCAGTCGTCGCCGGGGCGCTGCATCACACCGCCGCAGGCGGGGCAGGACCAGGCGTCCTCCTTCCACGCCTGTCCGGCGGCCACCCAGACCACCTTCTTGCAGGAGGAGGCGGCCCAGGTCACCAGCGGGTCGTCGGCGTTGGCGATCACCACGGCCTCGGTGTCCTGGAGGCCCTCGCGCCACTTCTCGGCCATCATCCGGGTCTCCGCCGCGCGGTCGAGCTGGTCGCGGGAGAGGTTGAGCAGGGCGATCGCCTTGGGCCGGGTGTCGCGGGCGACGCCGGCCAGGTACTTCTCGTCGACCTCGATCACGCCGAAGCGGGCCTCCGAGCCGCCGGCCAGGGCGGAGGTGATGCCGGCCGGCATGTTGGCGCCCAGGGCGTTGGAGACCACCGGGCCGGCGGCGCGCAGCGCCTCGGCGATCAGGCGGGTGGTGGTGGTCTTGCCGTTGGTGGCGCTGACCAGCACCACGTCCAGGTGGTCGGCGAGGGTGGCGAGCAGATCCGGGTCGAGCCTGAGCGCGACCTTGCCGCCGATCACCGAGCCGCTGCCTCGGCCGGCCTTGCGGGACACGGCGGCGGCCACCTTGCCGGCGGTCACCGCGATCTTCGCGCGTGCCGGCAGCGAGGCGTCGCGTGCGCCTGTGGGCTCCGATTCGGTGCCTGCCATGCTCAGTGGTTCCTCCTTGCTGCGGCACCGCCCGGGGGCCGGACTACGGGCCGTCGGGCGGCGGGGACGGGATCAGCCTACCGACTCCGCCGCCCGGCTCGACGCCCCGGACCCCGTGCCGCCTGCTGCGACGCCCCGGGAGCGGCGGTCCGGGAGGTCCTGACGCGAGGTCAGGATCGGCGGTGTACGGACGGGCCGTTCGCCGTCGGGGACGCGTGAGCGGGGTGCGGCGGTTCCGCGCGCGCCCCGGGCCGGGCGGCGCGGGGGCCGCCCGGCCCGGGGCCGGTGAGGTTCTTGGTGAGGATGTGGTGAAGAAATGACCGGACGATTACCGGACCTGTCCGATCTGCTCACCGGTACGGCTCGATCGCGGGGTCGCGCGGCCCCGCGGACAGCCTGTGAGCGGTTCTGGGGACGCTCCGTTCTCAGCGGCCCGGACGGGTCTGCCAGGGCACCGGGAGCTCCTCGGCGGCCTCCGCGAGATGGGCGGTGATCACCAGGGTGCCCTCGTCCACCTCGTAGTCGAGCGGCGCCGCCAGCCGGCGCATGGTCGCGATCAGCCCGGTGTTGGACGACTGGGTGACCGCGTACACCGTCTCCACCCCGGCCTCCAGGGCCAGCGCGGACATCCGCCGCATGAGGTCCAGACCCAGCCCGCGCCGCTGCCAGGCGTCCTCGACCAGCACCGCCACCTCGGCGCTGTCGTCGTCCCACATCAGGTGCCCCAGGGCGACGATCCGCCCGTCCGCCGTCTCCACCGCCAGGGCCTGCCCGTGCCGGGCGTCCAGCAGGTGGTCCAGGTAGCGGTCGGCGTCCCGGACCGGCCCGTGGTAGCGCTTGCGCAGGGTCTCGGGGGAGCAGCGGTGGTGCATCGCCAGCGCGGCCGCCTTGTCGGCCGCGTCCGCGCGCCGCACGGTCAGCTCGGCGCCGGCCGGCACGCTCAGCCGGGCCCGGACGTCCGGGACCCGGGGGCCGAGCAGGGTGTCCAGCTCGACCAGGGCCTGCGCCCGGGCGAACTCGGTCGGGGTGAACGGCAGCTGCGGGCGGGTGAGCTCGATCAGTTCGCCCGAGGGGACGGGCAGCCGCATCACATGGCCGTCCACCCCGGCGGTGCCGCGCGCGGCCGCCCCCGGGTACTGCCGGATGCTGCACTGCCCGAAGAGCTGGCGCAGCGCGATCGGCAGCTCCGCGGCGTCCAGCGCCGTCCGGGTGGCGAGGGCCAGCACATGGGTGGGCACGTCCACCAGGTCGTGCGCGTCGGCCGGGCCGGTCCAGATGTCGTGCCCGCCGGCCCCGGCCACCAGCGCGGTCAGGTCGGCCCGGTTGAGCGAGCGCGGCGCGCGGACGAAGAACTCGTCCACGGCGCCGGTCGGCAGCGGGTGGGACTGCATCGAGACGATGTTCACCTGCCGCCCGGCGAGGGCCGCGCAGACCCGGGCCAGACTGCCGGGGGAGTCCTGCACGGTGGTGCGGACCCGCCACAGCGTGCTGCCCTCGAAGTCGTGCAGCGGTCCCCGCAGCGGCTCGGCCTCCGGCGCCCCCGGCGGCGCGGGCGCGTCCGGCGCCGGGGGGCCGTGCAGCTGGTGGCGGTGCGCCCACCAGGTGTGGAACAGCGCGGTGGCGAGCAGGGCGACGGCGGAGGCGCCGAGCACCGCCGGGCCGTCCGGCCCGTGCACCACGAGCTTGGCCACCAGGTCGGCGGCGGTCACCGAGAGGAAGACGGCGGAGAGCTCCACCGCGTCGCGCCGCCAGCGGTGGTTGCGCAGGCCGCGGCGCTGGGCACGGGAGGGGGTCGTGGTCGGATCGGTCGTGGGCGTCAGCTGCTCCGTGTGCTCCATGCCATCAATCTGCCGCTTCCGTGTTTCACGATCACGAATCCTCCGTGACCCCGCGGTTAATGGTGCCGTGACTCGATCACCGTCGGCGGTCACCCGGAGTGCTCGCGCCCGGCGGCCTTCACTTCGGCGAGCAGGACGGCGAGGTCCTCCTCGGTGGTGGCGGGGTTGAGCAGGCAGGCGCGGAGGATCTCGCGGCCGTCGAGGCGGGCGCCGGTGAGGAAGGCGCGGCCGCGGCGCTGCACGGCGGCGGGGAGCTCGCGGTTGAGGGCGTCGAGGGCGGCCTCGTCGGCCGGGCCGGTCGGGTCGGCGGGGCGCAGCCGGAACGCGACGATGGAGGTCTGGACCTCGGCGAGGAGTTCCAAGTCGGGGTCGGCGGTGACGAGTTCGCCGAGCCGGCGGGCCAGGGCGGTGGTCCGGGCGATGTCGGCGGCCAGGCCGTCGCGGCCCCGGTGGGCGATGGTCGCCCACACCTTGAGGGCGCGGAACGGGCGGGTCTGCTCGGTGCCGTACTCGGAGAACCAGCCGAGCTCGCCGGCCGCCTCGTCGCGCAGGTAGGAGGGGACGAGGCTGAAGGCGGCGCGCAGCTCGGCCGGGTCGCGGACCAGCGCGCAGCCGCAGTCGACCGGGACGCCGAGCCACTTGTGCGGGTCGAGGGCGAGCGAGTCGGCGCGGGCCAGCCCGGCGTAGCGGTGGGCGATCTCCGGGTCCAGCACGCCGAACGCCCCGTAGGCGCCGTCCACGTGCAGCCAGAGCCGCTCCTCGGCGCACAGGTCGGCGATCGGGTCGAAGGCGTCGACCGCGCCGGTGCCGACCGTGCCGGCCGAGGCCACCACCAGGAACGGCAGCAGTCCGGCGGCCCGGTCGCGGGCGATCGCGGTGCGCAGTCCGGCGGGGTCGAGGCGGCCGTCGGGGCCGGTGGCCACGACGCGCAGGTGCTTGCTGCCGAGGCCCAGCAGCTCGGCGGCCTTGCGGACGCAGGAGTGGGTCTCGCCGGTGACGTAGCCGACGAGTGGCGGCATCCCGGCCAGGCCGTCCTCGCGGACGTCCCACCCGGCGTCGCGGGCGGCGCGGTTGCGGGCGGCGGCGAGGCAGACGATGGTCGCCATCGAGGTGCCGGAGGTGAGCAGCCCGCCGCCGGCCGGGTGCGGGAAGCCGACCAGTTCGGCGATCCAGCGGACCACGGCCCGCTCCAGGTGGACGTCCGCGTGGTCGCCGCCGGCCGAGCTGGGGTTCATCGCGGCGGCGGCCAGGGTGGCGAGCACACCGGCCGGGGCGGGCGCGGAGTTCACCCAGCCGAAGAAGCGCGGGTGGCCGTTGCCCATCGGGTAGGGCAGGACGTCGCGGCCGACCGCGGCCAGCAGCTCGTCCAGCGGACGGCCGGCGGCGGGCAGCGGGGCGTCCAGCAGGGTGCGGCGGGCGGCGTCGTCCATCGGCTGCCAGACCTGGCCGGCGGCGAGCCCGGCGAGGTGGTCGGCGGCCAGGTCGGCGGCGGTGTGCGCGGCGGCGCGGAAGTCGTCGGAGGTCATGCGGTGGCTCCTGGTGGTGCGGGGCCCGGTGGCGCGGCGTCCTCGGCGCACCCGAACGCCGCGATCCTACGGAAACGGGCCCGCGCCGTGCGGCGCGGGCCCGGTATCCGGGATTCCCCCCGGTCCCGGTGGAGGGGATCAGCGGAGGGGGTCAGTGGGGGGAGCGGGGCGAGGGCGTCAGTCGAGGGAGGCGGAGAGCCCGCCGGCGGAGCGGCAGTAGCCCTGCATCTCCTTGTCGGAGAACTTGGCGCAGAGCCGGCCGGCCGCACCGCCGTCCGTGTAGTTGACCGTGTAGTAGCTGACGAGGCCCTCGGCGCAGGCCTTGCGCTGCCAGCCGTCCGCGGCGGTGGCGCACTGCTGGGCGGCCCAGTCCTCGCGGTCCAGGTTGTACTTCATGGTGCGCGAGCCGACGCCCCGGCTGCAGTCGACCGCCCCGCCGGAGGCCTTGCCGTTGAGGCACCACTTCAGTGCCTCGGCGTACACCTCGGGGTGGTTCGGGTAGTCGTGCGAGGAGAGGTAGAAGGTCGGCGCGTAGAAGAAGCAGGCGGACTGGAACAGCGCCGGCTGGTCCTTGCACGGGTACAGCGGGTCCTGGGCGAGCTTGTCGGCGGGGAGGTTGGCCTTGGCCTTCTCGTCCTCCTCGTCCGGGCCGAAGAGCTGCATGAACAGGCCCTCGGAGCAGCGGATCCGGTTCTGGTCGGTGGTGAACTTGTTGCACAGCTCGCGCGCCTTGGCGACGTCCTGCTTGGCGACGAACATGGTGCCGTGGCCGACGCCGTGGATGCACGGGCCGCTGTTCTTGGGCGCGCAGAGCTTGACCAGGTCGGTCTCCGGCTGGGCGGAGGCGTTGAGCATCTCCTCCACTGCGCCGTGCAGGTAGCCGGCCGCGCAGGTCTCGTGCGGGAAGGAGATGACCTTCTGGAAGTCGGCGTTGAACCGCTTGACCGCCGCGTGCCCGAGCTCGTGGGCGATCGGGTGGCAGAACCGGACGGTGTACGGCAGCTGCTTGGTGATCCGGTCGAGGTCGGCCAGGGCGACGCCGGGGTCGCTGGCGTCCATCTCGGCCATCAGCTTGTTGCGCAGCGTCGAGCGGGTCCACACCGCCGGGTCCCCGGTCGCGGTGGCCGACGCGGCCGGCTGCCCGGTGCCGGCGGGCGCGGCGCCCGCCGTACCTGTGCTGCCCTCGGTCCCCGGGACGGCCGGGGCGACGGCCGCGCGGTCGGCGGCCTGCTCGGGCGTCCAGTCGGTGACGGCCACCGACCCCAGGCCCAGCACCCCGAGCAGCAGGGCGGTGAGAATCGCGAAGGCTCGCGGTTGCATGACGGAGATCCCCCGGCGGATCGAGACGGACGGGACGTTCCCCATCCTGACGGCACGGGTCTCGGATTCCGTGTTTTCGGCCGCCATTCGGGAGGTGTCGGCGACGCTATCGCACGTCCCGCCCGGTCAACGAGGCGGGTTCGCGGCGGGTCACCCTCCCCCGGGTGGCGCAACGGCGCACCACCCGGGGCACTCGGCGCAACCGGGGATCAGAGCTCCAGCGACACCTGGTACTCCGTCAGCCAGGCGTTCAGGTCCAGGGCCAGATCCGCCGCCAGCCGGACCGTCTGCGGGTCGGTGTCCGGGGCGAGCGCGTCGGCGAGTTCGCGGCGGTCGAGCAGGGCGAGGGCGGGGGAGCCGGGGTCGGCGGCCAGTGCGGCGAGTTCCCGGCGGAGCAGCTCCGGGTAGCGCGGGTCCTGGACGATCGGGTACGGGCTCTTCATCCGGTCGGCGATCTCGGCCGGCAGCACGTCCCGGACGGCGGCGCGCAGCAGGCTCTTCTCCCGGCCGTCGAAGGACTTCATCGTCCACGGCGTGTTGAAGACGTACTGCACCAGCCGGTGGTCGCAGAACGGCACCCGCACCTCCAGCCCGTTGGCCATGCTCATCCGGTCCTTGCGGTCCAGCAGGATCCGGACGAAGCGGGTCAGGTTGAGGTACGAGACCTCCCGCATCCGCCGTTCGAACGGGTCGGTGTCCGGCAGGTGCGGCACCTCGGCGAGCGCCTCCCGGTACCGGGCGCGGCGGTAGCCGGGCAGGTCGAGCTTGGCGAGCAGTTCCCGGTCCAGCAGTTGCTCGCGCGGGCCGGTGCCCGCGCCGCCGAAGCCGCTGACCGCGGTCGCCCACGGGAAGTCGTCCGCGTCGAGGGCCTTCGGGTCGTGGAACCAGCGGTAGCCGCCGAACAGCTCGTCCGCGGACTCGCCGGACAGCGCGACCGTCGAGTGCTCGCGCACCCCGCGGAAGAGCAGCAGCAGCGAGGTGTCCATGTCGCCGACGCCGCCCGGCAGGTCCCGGGCCCGCAGGGTGGCGAGCCGCTGCGCCGGGTCGGTGAGGGCGGCGCTGTCCAGCTCGATCACCGAGTGGTCGGCGCCCACGTGCCGGGCGAGCAACTCCGCGTACGGCCGGTCCGGGGTGGTGCGCACCGCGTCCGGGTGGAAGTGCTCGCTCTGCCCGGTGAAGTCGACCGCGAAGGAGCGGACCGGTCCGGCGCCCGCCGCGTCCAGGCTGCGGGCGGCCAGGGCGGTGACCGCGCTGGAGTCGAGGCCGCCGGAGAGCAGCGAGCAGAGCGGCACGTCGGCCTCCAGCTGGCGGTGGACGATGTCCTCCAGCAGGGCCCGGACGGTGCCGATCGTGGTGGCGAGGTCCTGGGTGTGCCGGCGTGCCTCCAGCGCCCAGTAGCGGTGGACCGAGACGCCGCCGCGCCGCACCCGCACCAGGTGGCCGGGCCGGACCTCGGCGATGCCCCGGTACGGGGTGAGGCCGGGGGTGCGGGTCATGGCGATCAGCTCGCGCAGCCCGTCCAGGTCGACCACCGGGCGGACCGCGGGGTGGGCGAGCAGCGACTTGGGCTCCGAGCCGAAGACCACGCCGTCCGGGGTGGGGTGGTAGTGCAGCGGCTTGACGCCCATCCGGTCGCGGACCAGCAGCAGCTCCTCGGTGCGGGCGTCCCAGACGGCGAAGGCGAACATGCCGTTGAGCCGCTCGGCGACGCGCTCGCCCCACTCCAGGTAGCCGCGCAGGACCACCTCGGTGTCGCCGCGGGTGCGGAAGCGGTGGCCGGCCGCCACCAGCTCGGCGCGCAGCTCGTGGTGGTTGTACACCTCGCCGTTGTAGCTGAGGGCGGCCAGCAGCCGGCCGTCGTGTTCGGCCGTCATCGGCTGGGCGCCGCCCTCGGGGTCGAGCACGGCCAGGCGCCGGTGGCCGAGGGCGGCGTGCCGCTCCAGATGGGCGCCGCCGTCGTCCGGGCCGCGGCAGAGCTGGGTGGCGGTCATGGCGTCGAGCACCTCGCGTTCGAGGGTCAGGTCGCGGTCGTAGGCGACCCATCCGGTGATCCCGCACATCAGCAAGCCTCCGGTTCTTTTGACACTCTTCCGATGCTCCCGCCCCCCTGGTCACCGCGTGACTCCCCCCGGTGTGTGAGCAGGTCATCACGCTACGTGGTCGCCCCGGTGCGGACAAGACCCCGATGCTGCGCCGATTGCCGCAGAATCCTGCCCGATTTCGGGCAGGATCTTTGATCTTTCCCGGGAGGGCGGCCTAGAGTCACCGACTGTGTCCAGCTCGACCGGTTCCTCGCACCCTCACGAAGACCTCCTCGCCCACCTCACCCGGACCAGCCCGCTCGGGCCCCGGGAGGCGGCGCGGGTGGTGGCGGAGGTGCTGGCGTACTTCTCCGAGACCACCGAGGAGTACGTCCGCCGCCGTCACGGCGAGCTGCAGGCGCGCGGCCTGACCAACGAGAAGATCTTCGCCCGGCTCGCCGAGGAGCTGCCCGCCCGCCGGGTCGCGGCCCCGGAGCTCTCGGCCCGCCAGCTGCGCCGGATCGTCTACGGCTGACGGTCGGCCGACCGGAACCACGGAACCAAGGAGTCCACCACCATGTGCGGAATCGTGGCCTACATCGGCCCCAAGGACGCGACGCCCTTCCTGCTGGAAGGCCTCGCCCGACTGGAGTACCGGGGCTACGACTCGGCCGGCGTCGCCGTCGCCGGACGCACCGGCGGCATCAAGGTCCGCAAGGTCAAGGGCCGGGTCGCCGACCTCGCCGCCGCCGTCCCCGCCCGGTTCAAGGGCTCCACCGGCATCGGCCACACCCGCTGGGCCACCCACGGCGTCCCCAGCGACGCCAACGCCCACCCGCACCTCGACAACGCCGAGCGGATCGCCGTCGTCCACAACGGCATCATCGAGAACGCCGACGAGCTGCGGGCCAAGCTCGCCGCCGACGGCGCCGTCTTCCGCTCCGAGACCGACACCGAGGTGCTCGGCCACCTGATCGCCGCCCACGCCGCCGAGGGCGTCGAGCTGGAGGAGGCCGTGCGGGCCGCCCTCGGCAAGGTCGTCGGCACCTACGGCATCGCCGTGCTCGACGCCGAGCAGCCCGACCGGATCGTGGTCGCCCGCAACGGCAGCCCGATCGTGCTCGGCATCGGGGAGAAGGAGATGTTCGTCGCCTCCGACGTCTCCGCCCTGGTCCGCTACACCCGCCAGGTGGTCCACCTGGAGGACGGCGAGCTGGCCACCGTCCGCGCCGACGGCTTCCGCACCTTCACCGAGGACGCCCGCACCACCCACCGCCAGCCGTCCACCGTGGACTGGGAGATCGACTCCTACGACACCGGCGGCTACGAGCACTTCCTGCTCAAGGAGATCCACGAGCAGCCCGGCTCGGTCGAGCGCACCCTCGGCGGCCGCCTCGACGAGCGGTTCGCCACCGCCCACCTCGGCGGCCTCAACCTGGACGCCCGCGAACTGCGCGAGATCCGCCGGGTCAAGATCCTCGGCTGCGGCTCCGCCTACTACGCCGGCGAGATGGGCGCCCAGCTGATCGAGGAGCTGGCCCGGATCCCCGCGCACAGCGAGCCCGCCTCGGAGTTCCGCTACCGCAACCCGGTGATCGAGGCCGACACCCTCTACATCGCGGTCAGCCAGTCCGGCGAGACCTACGACACGCTCGCCGCCGTCCAGGAGGTCAAGCGCAAGGGCGGCCGGGTGCTCGGCGTCGTCAACACCGTCGGCAGCGCCATCGCCCGCGAGTGCGACGGCGGCATCTACCTGCACGCCGGCCCGGAGATCTCGGTCGCCTCCACCAAGGCGTTCACCTCCACCGTGGTCGCCTTCGCGCTGATCGCCCTGCACTTCGGCCGGATCCACGACCTCTCGCCCGCCGACGGCCGCCGGATCGTCTCCGCCCTCAAGGCGCTGCCCGACCAGATCCGCGAGGTCCTCGCCCAGAGCGACGCCATCGCCGAACTCGCCGCCGAGTACGCCGGGTCCGAGGGCATGATGTTCATCGGCCGGGTGCGCGGCTACCCCGTCGCCCGCGAGGGCGCGCAGAAGCTCAAGGAGATCTCCTACGTCCACGCCGAGGCCTACCCGGCGAGCGAGCTGAAGCACGGCCCGCTGGCGCTGATCAGCCCCGAGCTGCCCACCGTCGCCCTCGTCCCGGACGACGAGCTGCTCGACAAGAACCTCACCACCCTCGGCGAGATCAAGGCCCGCTCCGGCCGCGTGCTCGCGGTCGCCCACCGCCGGCCCGAGGCGAAGCTCGCGGACCACTGCATCCTGGTGCCCAAGAGCGAGCCCGAGCTGGACCCGCTGCTGCTCAACATCCCGCTCCAGCTGCTCGCGTACCACGCGGCGGTGGCGCTGGGGCGCGACGTCGACAAGCCGCGCAACCTCGCCAAGAGCGTCACCGTCGAGTAGTCGCGGACGCGCCCCGGGGCCGGCCGTGCTCCACGGCCGGCCCCGGGGGCGCGTTCCGAGCGCTGTCGCTGTCGCTGTCGCTGTCGCGGGCCCGGAGGTCGGACGGTCAGCCGGCCGCCCCGCGCACCGCCCCGGCGGCGCGGACGACGGCCTCGGCCAGCCGGTGGTTCTCCGGGCCGAGCGGGAGGGAGCTGAACCGGCGCCGCGTGTACCCGTAGGCGACGCCGCTGCGCGGATCGGCGAAGGACTGCGCGCCCACCGCGCCGCTGTGACCGAAGGCCTCCGCCCCGAGGAACGGGAAGCGGGTGCTCTGCGCCTCGAAGCCGAGGCCGAAGTGGTCCACCTCGCCGGTCACCAGGTCGGTGCCGTGCGTGCGGACCGGACCGAACTCGGCGATCGTGGCCGGTGCCAGGAACGGCGTCCGCCCGTCCAGCCCCTGCGCCGCCGCCGCGTACATCGCCGCCAGACCGCGGGCGCTGCCGAAGCTGCCGGTCGAGGCCGGGCCCTGGGCCTGCACCGGGCGGAGGTTGCCGAAGCCCGCCAGGTCGGTGGGCGGGGAGGCGTTCAGGTTGAAGGCGATCCCCATCAGGCTGTCGGGTGCCGGCTGCTCGCCCTGCTGACCGGGGAGGGGGACCGCCGGAAGCACCGACAGGTACCGCGACTCCAGCTCCGCGGGCAGGCCGAGGAAGAAGTCCAGCCCGTACGGGGCCCGGATCCGCTCCTCGAACAGCTCCTGCACCGTGCGGCCGGTCCGGCGGCGGACCACCTCGCCGGTCAGCGCGCCGATGACGTAGGCGTGGTACCCGTAGGCCGTCCCGGGCTCCCAGTAGGGCTTCTGGCCGGCCAGCCGATCCGCGATCCGCCGGTCGTCCGCCAGCTCCTCCGTCGTGAAGCCGCCGTCGACCCCGATCAGCCCCGCCCGGTGCTCCAGCAACTGCCGGAACGTGAGTGCGCCCTTGCCCTCGGCCGCGAACTCCGGCCAGTAGTGGGCCACTTCCTTGTCCAGGTCGAGCACGCCCTCCTGCACCAGCAGGGCCGTCACCAGGTGCGCCGCCCCCTTGGCGGAGGAGTAGAGCGCGAACAGCGACTCGCCGGAGACCCCCTCGCCGGCCCACAGGTCCACCACCCGCCGCCCGTCCAGGTGCACGGCGAGCTGCGCGCCACCGCCCGCCGGCTCCTCCGCCACCACGGCGGCGAACTCCTCCCGCACCGCCTCGAACCCCGGCGCCACGCTTCCGCCGACGACGTCACTGCTGGACATGCTTCCCCCTGAATGCGCTCCTGCGGCCTTGATCACCGGCCTGCCGGGGCGTCAACCCGCCCCGGCGCCGCAGTATTCCGGCGCCGGGGCGGGGAGCGGGCGGGTCGGTGTCAGTAGTCCGCGCTGGGTGCGCGGGTGGTGGGGCCGAGGTCCGGCTCGTCGCGGATCTCCAGGGCCTCGGCGTGGCGGTCCAGTTCGAGCACCACGAGGGTGTTGCGGCCCGGCAGCCAGAGCGGACCCGGCGCGTACAGGGTGCGCTGCGGGCCCTCGTGGGTGTAGCGGCCGAGCAGGAAGCCGTTGAGCCAGAGCAGGCCCCGGCCCCAGTCCGGGAGCGCGAGGAAGGCGTCCGCCGGTGCCTCGACCTCGGCCTCGAACCGGTGGAAGACCGGGTCGCCCCCGGCGGCGCCGACGTCCTCGCGGAAGGCCAGCGCGGAGAGGTCGGCGAGCGGCAGCGGCCGGATCTCCCAGTTGTGCAGCCGCTGGCGCTCGTGCTGGACGCCGCGCCGGATGCCCTTGCGATCGTCCAGCTGCGGGCCGTAGTTGGCGCGACCCAGCGCCTCGACCAGGATGTCCAGGGTGACCCCGGCCGGGCCCACCGCCAGCGGCAGGGTGCCGCCCGGGGAGTTGCGGTCCAGCACGCCGAGCGGGCGGCCGTCCGCGAACACCTGCGCGCGGTCCCCGACGCCGTCGATCCGCAGCGGCATCTCCGGGCGCGGCCCGGGGACGTGCGTGCGGTAGTGGATCAGGCCGAGCGACTGGCCGACCCGCTCCATCGGCTCGGTGGTCGGCCGGTGCAGGGGCATCGACAGCGCGTCCAGGGAGTCCAGCAGCCGCGCCCGGCCGCTCGCCCGCTCCAGCCGGCGGGGCTCCAGTCGCGGCGGCCGGGCCGGGAGTTCCCCCTCGGGGAGCGGCACGTACTTGCCGATGACGGACCGCAGGGCGTGGAACTTCTCGGTCAGCTCGCCCGCCTCGCCGATCGGCGCGTCGTAGTCGTAACTGGTCACGGTCGGCTCGTAACCGGCGGTCTCGGGCCCGGTGCCCGAGTGGTTGGCGCCCGCCCAGAACCCGAAGTTGGTGCCGCCGTGCGCCATGTAGAGGTTGACCGAGGCGCCGGTCGCGAGCAGCTCGTCGAGCGAGGCAGCCGTCTCCGCGACGTCCCGGACATGGTGCGGCTGACCGATCCGGTCGAACCAGCCGATCCAGAACTCCATCGCCGCCAGCGGTCCCTTGGGCTGCTGCCGCCGCAGCACCTCGAAGCGCTCCGGCGCGCGCGAACCGAACGTGCCGGTGGCCAGCACACCCGGGATCGCCCCGCCCTGCTGCATGAAGTCCTCGGAACCGTCGGCGGTGAACAGCAGGCAGTCCACCCCGCGCGTCACCAGCCCGTCCCGCAGATGCGTCATATAGGCGGCGTCGTTGCCGTAACTCCCGTACTCGTTCTCCACCTGCACGGCCACCACCGGCCCGCCCCGGCTGCCCAGCAGCGGCAGCAGCTCCGGCACCACGGCGTCGAACCAGCCGTCCACCTCGGCGAGGAACGCCGGGTCCGAGCTGCGCAGCCCCATCCCCTCGGCGGTGAGCAGCCGGGCCGGCAGGCCGCCCGACTCCCACTCGGCGCAGATGTAGGGCCCCGGGCGCAGGATCACGTCCAGACCGTGCCGTTCGGCGGTCCGGACGAACCGGGAGATGTCCCGCCACCCGGTGAAGTCGATCCCGCCGGAGGGCAGTTCGTGGAAGTTCCAGGGGATGTAGGTGTCAACGGTGTTGGCGCCCAGCGCGCGCAGGCGGGCCAACCGGTCGTCCCACAGCTCCGGGTGCACCCGGAAGTAGTGCAGCGCTCCGGAGACGATCCGGTGCGGCGCGCCGTTGCGGCGGAAGCCGTCGTCGTCGAAGTCGAGCTCGATCATGCGGACCAGCTTTCGGTTGACGCGGTCGTCGGTCGGGTACTGCTGCGTCGGAGCCGGCCCGGGGGTGTCGGCCCACCGGGCCTGCCCTCGTCCAGCCAGCGTATACGACGTGTGTACGCGTCCCACCTACGTTTCGGCGGGCACGCAACACTCCGTAGGAAGGCGAGGTCGCCGACGCCCATGCGCCGGGATTCCCTCAGTAGCAGAACGCGGTCGCTGGTGGCCGCGATGATCGCGGGGGTGATGGCGGTCCCCCTGGTGGGCGCCGTGTCACCGGCCGCCCACGCGGTGGAGCCAGCTTCGTTCACCGGTCTCCATCCGTGTTTCAACACCGACAGTCCGCCTCCGCTGGAGGTCTTCCGGGGGGTGGGTCTCAACTACGGAAGCAGCAAGAACGATGCGAACCCCCAGAAGGCACCGGAGTCCCAGGGCGTGGACCCGGACACAGTGTTCCAGGTCGGCTTCACCGCGCGAGGGCAGAATTTCTCGCTGAAGCGACACATCGAAGGTGATAAGGACGGTAGCGCCCCGGCCGATTCGGGCTATGTCAGTACGAGCGAGCTCTACACTGTGGCCCGGGAGTTCGCCTCGCTGCACTCCGGCTTCTCCGGGCAGGACGACAACTCCGCCTGGTACAAGGAGGGCTGGGTCTACACGATCGTGCCCGACCTCCGGTACGTGGGTGTGGTGCAGCAGTACCTGCCCGAGAAGCTCCCCCTTAAGGCCAATGGCGAGTACGAGTGGGCGGGCATCGGTGCCATCCCAGCCAGCAGCGTGAAGTCGGCCAGGAAGGTGCGGACAACCTACACACGCAACGTCGCCGGAGAGATGTTGGCCGGCGAGCCCGTGGAGATCGGGGGCGAGGTACCCAACGTTGGGTTCAGGCAGCCGAACCGGACGGAGATCCCGGACCTCAACAGCTTCGGCTTCAGGCGTCCGGCATGGCGCATGGTCGGGGTCGGCGCGCCGAACCTCCCGGAAAATGCGAAGGAACTGTGTGGGAAGGCCAACGAAGGGGACTTCGAGTTCGAGGACGAAGAGGAGTGCACGACCCCCGGTGGAACCCCCGCGCCGGTTGCGAAGAGCGGGGTGCGGAGTGTCGCGCTCGCCACGGCCTCCGCGACGGAGCCGGTGCCCACGGCCCCGCCCGTGCCGTCCCCGATCGACGGAGCGATGTACCAGTTCAGGGCGGCGGGGTCGGCGAACGGTCCGATCTACAATCTGGACGTGCGTGGCGGGGTGAGCACCAACGGGACCACCGTGCAGGCGTATCCCCGAAACTGCACCGCCTCGCAGAACTGGCGGCTGCGCGCGGCCCCGGACGGCCGGTTCGTCCTGGAGAGCGCGCTCGCCCCGGGCATGGTCCTGCAACAGGACCTCTACAGCCACAACACCCTGCTCTGGCCGCTGCAGCGTGACGACCAGGGCCGCTCGCAGGGCACGCCCAACCAGCAGTGGACCGTCAAGGACGCCGGTGACGGGGCCTACAGCCTGGTCAGCGCCGCCGACCAGAAGTGCCTCACGATGGCCGGGCAGGAGTCCGTCGGCCTGAGCGTCAAGCCGTGCGACGGCGGCCCGGCGCAGAAGTGGACCCTGGCCGTGCCGTGCGTGCCGACCGACCCGGCCTCGCTGCCGGCCACCGGCCGCACCGTGCCCGGGTACCCCGCGCTGAAGTGGCCGACCGTCAAGGGCCACCCGGAGCTGACCTGGCCGTCGGTGCCCGGCGCTCCCGGGGTTCCGTGGCCCGCGGTGCCGGGCAGCCCCGACGTCCCGATGCCGGGCCGACCGGATCTGCCGGTGGTCGACTGGCCGGGCGCGCCAGCGCTGCCGAAGGTGTCCTGGCCGACGCAGGCGGGGCAGCTGCCGTGGCCGAAGGTTCCCGGCTTCCCCGAGGTGAACTGGCCGATCATGCCGGGGACCAAGAACGTCCCCTGGCCGATCCTGCCGCTGCCGGTCGTGCCCGGGACGGGTCCCGACGCCGGCGCCGGGATCGTCGTCCCGGGTCGGCCCGTGCCCGACCGGCCGACCGTCGCCGGTCATCCCGAGCTGACGTGGCCCACCGTTCCCGGTTTCCCGGACGTACGGTGGCCGTCGGTGCCGGGATCCCCGGACGTTCCGTGGCCGGGCCACCCGGACATGCCCGCCGTTTCCTGGCCGGGCGCTCCGACCCTGCCCGCGACCGCCAAGCCTTCGTTGCCGGGCTTCCCGAACTGGACCTGGCCGGACATCCCCGGTTTCCCGGGGGTGCCGTGGCCGTCGCTGCCCGATGTGCAGCGGGCGCCGTGGCCCTCGGCCTCCGACTTCCCCGAGGTGCCGAAGACCCCGTCCGTGCCGATCGTCTGCAAGCTGCCCACCGACCCGGGGACCAACCCCACCGACCCGGGGACCAACCCCACCGACCCGGGCACCAACCCCACCGACCCCGGTGGGCCCGTGCCCTCACCGCCCGGGATCGGGCTGCCGAGCTTCCCCTTCCTCCCCATGCTGCCACCGTGGGGCACGCCCCCCACCGGCCCCGGTGGCGGCCCCGGCGGCGGGCAGAAGCCCGACCCGGTGCAGGGCATCGGCCTGGTGTCAGCCGCGGACCCGCAGCTGGTGCCCGACGTCGCCGGCGGCGTTCCCGCCTCCGGGACGCCCGTGCAGGCGTGGACGCCGAACGAGACCGACTCGCAGCGGTGGGCGTTCTGGGACCGCGGCAACGGCAACTGGCTGATCGAGACGCGGCTGACCTACGGCGGCAGCGACCCCGCGTCCCGCCTCGTCCTCGGCCAGGACCCCGCCACGCACCGCACCGCGCTCCAGCCAGTGGCCGCCAACCGCACCGAGCAGCAGTGGCGGTTCGCCGACGCCGGTGACGGTCGGACGACGATCGCCAACCGCAACGGCGGCGGCTGTCTGACGCTCGCCGCCAAGGGCCAGCCGCTGACCGTCGCTCCTTGTGACGGTTCCGACCGGCAGAAGTGGCGGCTCAACGGCGTGGTGGCCGGCGGCGACGGCAACGCCGACGGTGCCCCCGTCCACTCGGCCTTCCCCGGCAAGTGCGCGGATGTCACCGGCGGCAACACCGCCGACCGCACCCCGATCGACCTCTACGACTGCAACGGGACGCCCGCCCAACGCTGGACGGCGTCCGCGAGCACCGGTGTGTTCGCCCTGAAGGCGTTCGGCAAGTGCCTGGACGTCTCCGGGGGCCTCACGGCGCACGGCACCCGGGTCGGCCTCTACACCTGCAACGACTCGCCGGCGCAGCGCTGGCAGAAGGGCCCGGACTCCTCGCTGGTCAACCCGAACTCCGGCATGTGCCTGGACGTGACTGGTGGCGTCGACGTCAACGGGACCGTCCTGCAGATCTGGGACTGCAACGCCACCGACTCCCAGCGCTGGGGCCTGGGTACCGTCCCGCCGCGTGCGCCGGTGACCCCGAACCCGACCCCGCCGCCGGGCACCGGAGCGGTGGTCAATCCGGGGATCGGCACCTCCCAGGTGTCCACCCTCGTCTCGGCCAACAACGGGACGGTGGCCGACCTGGACCGGTCGAACACCGGCTCCGGCACGTCGATCAAGGCGCTCGCTCCGAACGGCAACGACGCGCAGCGCTGGGCCTTCTGGAGCACCGCCAACGGCCGGTGGATCATCGAGACGCTGCTCACGGACGGGAAGGCGGCGGCCGGTCAGGGCATGGTCATGGACCACGACCCGGGCCCGCACCGCACCCATCTGATCCGCACCATGGACGGGAACGCCAACCAGCACTGGGCGTTCCGCGCCGCGGGCGGCGGCTGGTTCTGGGTGACCAGTGACACCGACAACAACTGCCTGACGGCCAACAACGCCGGTGAGGCGCTGGCCGTCTCCGCCTGCGACGGCTCCGACCGGCAGAAGTGGCGGCTCGGGGACGTGACCGACGGCCCGGCGCAGCCCGGCCAGCCCGGTCAGCCTCAGCCGAACCGGCCGGACCCGGCCACCGGCCCGGCGGTCACCCCCGGTGGCGTCCGCAACAACCAGGTGGCGGTGCTGCGTTCCGCGAACAACGGGATGGTGGCGGACCTTGACCGGTCGAGCACCGCTTCCGGCACGTCGATCAAGGCGCTGGCGCCGAACGGCGGCGACGCGCAGAAGTGGGCGTTCTGGGACGCCGGCAACGGCCGGTGGATCCTGGAGACGCTGCTGACCGACGGGAGGACGGCGGCCGGTCAGGGCATGGTGATGGACCACGACCCGGGCCCGCACCGCACCCATCTGATCCGCACCATGGACGGGAACGCCAATCAGCACTGGGCGTTCCGGGACGCGGGCGGTGGTTGGTTCTGGGTGACCAGTGACACCGACAACGGCTGTCTGACGGCCAACAACGCCGGTGAGGCGCTTGCCGTCTCCGCCTGCGACGGCAGCGACCGGCAGAAGTGGCGGCTCGACGGCCTCACCCAGGGCCCGAACCCGCCGAACCCGGCCACGGGCGCGGTGGTCAACCCCGGGGTGGCGAACAACCGTGTCGCCACGCTGCGTTCCGCGAACAACGGGATGGTCGCCGACCTCGACGGTGGGACGACCAACTCCGGCACGTCGATCAAGGCGCTCGGCGCCAACGGCAACGACGCGCAGAAGTGGGCGTTCTGGAGCACCGCGAACAACCGGTGGATCCTGGAGACGCTGCTCACGGACGGGAAGGCCGTGGCCGGTCAGGGCATGGTGATGGACCACGACCCGGGGACGCACCGGACGCATCTGATCCGGACGATGGACGGGAACGCCAATCAGCACTGGGCGTTCCGGGACGCGGGCGGCGGCTGGTTCTGGATCACCAGTGACACCGACAATGGCTGTCTGACGGCCAACAACCCGGGTGAGGCGCTGGCTGTCTCCGCCTGCGACGGCAGCGACCGGCAGAAGTGGCGGCTGGACAACGTCACGGACGGACCGGCGGCCCCGCAGCAGCCCCAGCCGGGCAACGGCGGCTCGGGTGGCGGCGGCCCGGTCGTCCGGCCGGCCGTGGGCAACAGCCAGGTCGCGACCCTGCGGTCGAACAACAACGGCCTGGTCGCCGACCTCGACGCCGGCAGCACCGCCTCCGGCACCTCGATCAAGGCGCTCGGCGGCAACGGCAACCCCGCCCAGCGCTGGGCGTTCTGGGACGCCGGCAACGGCAGCTGGATCGTCGAGACCCTGCTCACGGACGGCAAGTCCGCCCCGGGCCAGGGCATGGTGATGGACCACAACCCGGGTCCGCACCGGACCCACCTGACCCAGAACCAGGCGGGCAACGCCAACCAGCGGTGGTCGTTCCGCGATGCCGGGAACGGCTGGTACTGGCTGGTCAGTGCCGCCGACGGCGGCTGCCTGACCGCCAACAACGCCGGTGAGCAGCTGGGCGTCTGGCGCTGCGACGGCTCGGACAAGCAGCGCTGGCGGCTGGACAACGTCCAGACCGGTCCGACCCCGGGCGCCGGTTCCGGCGGTGGCAACACCGGCGGTGGCGGTAACACGGGTGGCGGCGGCGGTGGCGGTAACACCGGCGGCGGTGGCGGCTGGGACGGCGGCATCGGCGGCGGTGGCAGCGGTGGCGGCAACGGCTCCGAGCCGGGCGGCTGCGGCTTCCAGGAGCCGACGGCCGAACACCGGGGCGGCTGGATGTGGAAGAACTGGAGCATCTGCCGCGGCACCGAGATCTCCACGGGCGACAGCGAGCAGTCGACCGCGCTGCGGATGCGGGAGGACGGCACGGTCGAACTCGTCTACTCCTGGTACAGCGAGACCACCAGCCGGATGGTCTCGGCCGTCAGCTGGACCGCCCCGAACACCACCGGGTGCGGGCGGACGGCCACCATGCAGACGGACGGCAACTTCGTCGTCTACGGCGACGGCAACCGAAGCTGCTGGTCCTCCGGGACGAGCGGCTACCAGAACGCCTGGCTGGAGGTGAACCGGAGCGGCACGCTGACGATCTGGTGGGTCGACGACAACGAGTTCCAGCAGGCGCGCAGCCAGGCGGGCCGCCCCGGGCCGGGCCTCGGCGGCAGCTTTCTGGACCTGGTGATCACGCTCGCCCGCATGATCCCGCGCCGGGAGTGGGGGGTGGGAACGCAGCACCGGATCTCGACGCCGAACTGCGGGAAGATCCACTGCACCTGACGCGGTGGCGCTCCTCCTGACGAAGGACCGTCCGGGCACCCCGCCCGGGCGGTCCTTCCGCGTCCGCGGCGCAGGCTGTTCCGGACGCCGCTCCGGCCCTAGACTGCTCAGCTCGCGCGGCATTACCGACGGGTAGGTACGTATCCGCGGGCGCCGCCACCGACTGGCAGGGATGGGGAGTCCGGATGGCCGACGAGCGGGTGCACGCGTACGCGGACGACGCGCTGGGGGAGCACGACGCGGTGGCGCTGGCCGCCCTGGTGCGGGCCGGTGAGGTCGCCCCCGCCGAGCTGGCGGCGGCCGCCGCGGCCCGCGCCGAACGGGTCGACGCGGCGCTCGCCCCGGTCGCCTTCGCCGCGTACGGGCGGCCGCACGGGGCGGACGACAGTGCGCGGGACGCCCCGCTGTACGGCGTGCCGAGCTATCTGAAGGACAACACCGACCTGCGCGGGATGCCGACCGGCCAGGGCAGTTCGGCCTACCGGGCCAGGCCCGCCCGCCGCAGCGCGGGCTTCGCCGAGCAGTTCCTCGGCACCGGCCTGGGCGTGCTCGGCAAGACCCGGCTGCCGGAGTTCGGGCTCAACGCCTCCACCGAGTTCGCCTCCGCCCGACCCGTCCGCAACCCCTGGCTGACCTCGCACTCCCCGGGCGCCTCCTCGGGCGGCGCGGCCGCCCTGGTCGCCTCCGGTGTCGTCCCGATCGCGCACGCCAACGACGGCGGCGGCTCGATCCGGATCCCGGCCGCCTGCTGCGGGCTGGTCGGACTCAAGCCCACCCGGGGCCGGGTGGTGCCCAACGCCCAGGGCCGCCGGCTGCCGGTGGACCTGGTGACGGACGGCGTGCTGACCCGCTCCGTCCGCGACACCGCCGCGTTCTTCGCCGCCGCCGAACGCCACTACCGCAACCCCGCGCTGCCCCCGCTCGGCCTGGTCGAGGGCCCGGGCGAGCGCCGGCTGCGGATCGGCCTGGTGGTGGACTCGCCGGTCGCGACCAGCGACGCGGCGACCCGGGCGGCGGTCGAGGGGACGGCGGCCCGGCTGGAGGCCCTGGGGCACGAGGTGACCCCGGCCGTGATGCCGTTCGGCGAGGAGTTCTCCCGCGACTTCGTCCTCTACTGGGGCTACATCGCCTTCCTGATCGCCACCACCGGCCGGCTCACGGTCGACCCCGGCTTCCGGGCGAGCCGTCTCGACGGGCTGACCACCGGGCTGCGGCGGCTCTTCCACCGGGAGTTCCGGCGTGTGCCGGGGGTGGTCCGGCGGCTGCGGAGCGCCGAGGAGACGTACGCGGGGATGTTCCGGACCCACGACGTGGTCCTCTCGCCGGTGCTGGCGCACGTCGCGCCGCCGATCGGCTACCTGAGCCCGAACGTCGCCTTCGAGGAGCTGATCGACCGGCTGACCCGGTACGTGGCGATCACCCCGGTCAACAACGTCACCGGCGGCCCGGCGATCGCGCTGCCGACCGGTGCGAGCGCCGACGGCCTGCCGATCGGCGTCCACCTGTCGGCGGCCCACGGGGAGGAGCGGGTGCTGCTGGAGCTGGCGTTCGCCCTGGAGGCGGACCGGCCCTGGCGGCGGATACAGGACTGAGGGCGGACACAGGACCGAGGGCGGGCAGCGGGCCGGGCGCCGCGGTGGCCGGTCAGCCGAGCACCGGGGAGGCGATCGCGCAGGCGGCCCGGACCTCGCTGCGCAGCGGGCCGAGCACGTCGGGGCCGGTCGCCCCGGCCGCCCCGGCGGCCGCGTCCCCGTCCGGCTTCGGCAGTGGAGTGCCGGTGCGCAGCGCCCCGGCCAGGGCGGTCAGGTCCGCCGCGATGGCGGCGACCTCGTCCGGCGGCGGCGCCGGCTCCCCGTGCTCGACCCGGACCCGGGTGGCGGTGGTGGCCTCCACCACCCGTTCCACCGCGATCACCAGCGGCCACCACGCGGCCGCCCGGGGCCCGGTCGGCGGCGGTTCGGTGAGCGCGCGCTGGAATTCGGAGCGGACCGCCGAGAGGTCCCGGTAGAGCCGCCGGCGCCGGACCGGCCGGGCGGGCCGGTCGTGGCCGGGGGCGCCGGCGAAGGCCAGCGCCACGTACGCGGAGGCGTCCGCCACGGTGTCGGCCAGCCGGTCGCCGATCCGGGTGTGCCAGGACTCCGGCCAGCACAGGTACCCGGCGACCAGGGCGATCCCGCAGCCGATCAGCGAATCGTAGAGCCGGGGCAGGACGAGCCCGAACCCCTGGTGGTTGAGCAGGTCGGACAGCAGCAGGATGACCGGGGTGATGGCCGCCGTCTGGAACGCGTACCCCTTGGCGGAGAAGGCCGGGATCAGCGCGGCCAGCACCGCGACGGTCGGCACGTCCCACCAGCCGCGCGGCACCTCGGCGAGCACCGGCACGGCGAGCAGCAGCCCGCCGGCGGTGCCGAGGGCGCGCAGCACGGCCCGGGAGAACACCGAGCCGAAGTCCGGCTTGAGGACGAAGGTGACGGTCAGCGCGACCCAGTAGGAGCGCGGCACCGGCAGCACCGACACCACCACCTGGGCCAGGCCGATGCAGAGCGCGAGTCGCAGGCCGTAGCGCCAGGACGCGCCGGAGAGCAGCGCCGCCCGGGCCGCGCGCCGGGTCCGCACCCAGGGCGCGGCGGGGCGGCCGAGGCGGTCGGGTTCGGCGGTGTGCGCGTGGTCGGGCTCGGCGGCGACGGCGGCCGCGTAGCGCAGCGCCCGTTCCAGCGCGCGTTCCGAGGGGCCGGTCGGCGCGGGCAGGTCGAGCGGGAGGGGCTGGTCGGTCCGGGCCCCGTCCTCGGTGCCGTCCTCGGTGCCGTCCTCGGTGCCGTCGGCGAGTGCCGCGACGGCCGCCGGCCAGGCCTCCGGCAGCGGGCCGAGCCGGGCCGGGCGGAGTTTGGCGGCGGAGGCCGCCTCGACGATCGGGATCAGCGCGTTGAGCCGGGCGATCAGCCGGGTCAGCCCGGGGGAGCGGCCGTGCCGGCGGGTGCGGTGGGCGAGCAGCAGGTCGTAGGAGGCGTTGAGCGACTGGGTGACGTCCTGTCGCCGTTCGTCGTGCTCGGGGGTGCCGGCGGCCCGGACGAACGCGGCGACCGAGCGGTAGGAGGCGGCGACCGCCGCCCGTTCGGGGACGCCGCCGCGCAGCGGCCAGCCGAACAGGGTGAGCAGCAGCACCACCGCCCCGCCCGCGGTGAGCAGCAGCGGCGCCGTCCACCACGGGCGGGGCATCGGCAGCCCGGCCCCGACGACGGCGTTGAGGAGCAGCAGGAGTCCGGAGACCGAGGCTACCGAGCCGATCGAGGAGATCATCCCGGAGACCAGCGCCACCAGGGTGAGGACGGCGACGGCGGTCCAGTCGCGGCCGTACACCAGGGTGCCGAGGGTGACGCCGACGGCGCCGAAGAGCTGGGGGACGGCGATGTTGAAGAACCGCATCCGGTAGGCGTCGGCGGTGTCGCCGATCACGCCGGACAGGGCGCCCATCGAGACCAGCGCGCCGTACGCGGGCCGGCCGGCGGCGAGGCCGACGGCCAGCGGCGCGGAGAGCGCGACCGAGGCGCGGGCCACCGCCGCCCACGGCACCGGCGCGGGTCCGGGCCGCAGCCCGGCCGTCAACCAGGTCGGCGGCGAGAGCCGGACGCCGTGCGCGTGCTGTGCCATGGGCCCAACCTACGGCGCCCGCCGCTACGGCCCCGGGCGCGGCGCGCTCGGGCGGGCGGGGTCCACCGCGTGGGGTCGACCGCGCAGGTGAGGGCGGGTCAGGCGGTGGCGGCGGTGGTGCCGCGTCCGGGCGCCGGTGCGGGTGCCGGGTCGGCCGGGCGGCGGGTGGTGGGGAGGTCGCGGACCCGGCCGACGGGGGAGAGCAGCAGGACCAGCGCCGCCAGCGGCACCCCGGCCGTGGTGATCCACATCGCCGGGCGCAGGCCGACCGCGGTGCCGAGCACACCGGCGAGCAGGGCGCCGACCGGGATGGTGCCGTAGTTGAGGACGGCGGCGCTCGCGGTGATCCGGCCGAGCAGCTCGGGCGGGCAGTAGTGCTGCTGGAAACCGGACTTGATGACGTTCCCGGCCACCACCCCGGCCGAGACCCCGAACCCGCCGACGGCGTAGCAGAGCACGCCCGCGCCGGTCCCGGTGAGCGGGATCAGCAGCGCCAGCGCGGGCAGGCCCAGCTCGAACAGGATCATCGCGCGCGCCGTGCCGACCCGGGCGGCAACCCGGCGGGCGGCGAACGCGCCGAGGACACCGCCGCTGCCGGCCGCCGCGACCAGGGCGCCGACGGTGCCGGGGGCGAGTCCGACCTCGCGGACCAGGAAGGCGACCAGGATCGACTGGTAGCCCATCAGCGCCAGGTTGGAGGTGGCGCCGTAGAGGGTGAGGGTGCGCAGCCAGCGGTCCCGGGCGACCAGTCGCAGGCCCTCGCCGATCTCGCGCCGCAGCGCCCGCTCGGCGCCGCGCTTGTTGTCGGCGCGGGTCTCGCGGTGCCGGATCCGGCCCAGGCAGAGCAGCGAGACCAGGAAGGTCGCGGCGTTGGCGAGCATGCCGTTGGCGGCGCCGGCCAGCTGGGCGAGCAGGCCGCCGGAGCCGAGGCCGACGATCTGGGCGGCGGAGGCGCTGCCGTGCAGCTTGGCGTTGCCCTCGGGCTGGTCGGCGGGGGAGAGCAGGTCGGGCAGGTAGGCGGTGTACGCGGTCTGGAAGAACACGGCCGCGGTGCCGGTGAGCAGGGCGACCGCCAGCAGCAGACCGGTGCTCAGCCGCCCGGCCCAGGCGGCGGCGGGGACGGCGGCGAACAGGACGAGCGAGACGGCGGCGGCCGCCAGCATCACGGTCCGGCGGGGTGAACGGTCCACCCAGACGCCGGCCGGCAGGCCCACGACCAGCCAGGGCGCCCAGGAGGCGGCGCTGAGCAGGCCGATCTGGAAGGTGGAGGCGTGCAGTTCGGAGACGGCGACGAGCGGCATCGCGACGCCGGTCACGGAGGCGCCGAACTTGCCGGCCGTCTCGCCGCACCAGAGCAGCCGGAAGTCCCGGTGGCGGCGGAGCAGGCTGCGGCGCTGCCCGTCGCGCGTCACTCGGCGCTCCCGGGTCCGTCGGTGCTCCCGGGCCCGTCGGTGCTCCCGGGCCCGTCGGTGCGGGAGCGGCGCGGGAAGGACTGGAGCTGGACGACGATCGGCAGTGCCGCCGGGTCCGGCGCGGCGTCCGGGGCCGGGGTGTGGCGCTCGACGACGGCGAAGATCTCGTCGTTGAGCGCCTGGAGCTGGGCCGGGTTCAGCCGCAGCCGGCGCCAGTCCGAGATGGTGCCGACGTTGCGCCACTCGTCCGGCCAGTCCTCGTTGATGTAGTCGTTGACCCGGTTGAAGTACTGCTGGACCAGCTGGTGCAGGTAGAGCGAGACCGCGCCGCGGGTGTCCGGGTCGTTGCGGAAGTCGGCGGTGTCGAGCCGGTTGGACACCTCCACCCGCCGCCACCAGCGCTCGCGCTTGGTGCCGCGCCCGGTCTCCTCCTCGATGAAGCCGTGTTCGGCGAGGTGGCGCAGGTGCCAGCTGACGGTGCCGGTGTTCTCGCCGAGCCGCTCGGCGAGCCGCGTCGCGGTCGCGGGCCCGTCGAGGTTGAGGAGTTCGAAGATCTGCATCCGCAGCGGGTGCGCGAGCCCGCGCAGGCTGCGGGCGTCGAGCCGGCGCTGCGGCGGTCCGGGGGGATCGGGCGGTCCTGCGGTGGCGGGTGTGTCAGGGGTGGCGGAGGCGTCGGGGTGCTCGGTGGTCATGTCGGCAGCCTAGATTGCAGAGGATC
Organism: Kitasatospora purpeofusca; assembly: GCF_000718025.1. Classification (GTDB taxonomy): domain Bacteria; phylum Actinomycetota; class Actinomycetes; order Streptomycetales; family Streptomycetaceae; genus Kitasatospora; species Kitasatospora purpeofusca. The sequence continues at coordinate 99,545 of NZ_JODS01000022.1, read as the reverse complement.
CTCTGCATAGGGGTGTCTGCAGAGAAACCTCTGCAAGTCTCCCGTTGTCCCGAATCGCCTCCCGAGCGGTCCGATGATCTTCTAGAGTCGCGAGCGGTAGGACCGTACGACCGCACGGTGCGCTCCACCCTCGCGCACCGGTTCCAGGGAGAGGCAGCACCATGACCGAGCCGCAGCCGAAGCCGTTCGAGCACGTCGACGAGGACTGGCAGAGCGCCCTCGTGGTCGTCGCCCACCCCGACGACATGGAGTACGGCGGGGCCGCCGCCGTCGCCCGCTGGACGGACCAGGGCAAGAAGGTCGTCTACGTGATGGCCACCAGCGGCGAGGCCGGGATCGACAGCATGGACCCGGAGCAGTGCGGCCCGCTGCGCGAGGCCGAGCAGATCGCCTCCGCCGCCGTGGTCGGCGTCGACACCGTCGAGTTCCTCGGCCACCCGGACGGCACCGTCGAGAACGGCTTGCCGCTGCGCCGCGACATCGCCCGCGCCGTCCGCCGGCACCGCCCGGACATCGTCATCACCATCAACTTCCACGACACCTGGGGCGGGCCGTACCTCAACCAGGCCGACCACATCGCGGTCGGCCGGGCTCTCCTCGACGGGGTGCGGGACGCGGGCAACCGCTGGGTCTTCCGCGAGCTGACCGCGGAGGGCCACGAGCCGTGGAACGGCGTGCGGGCGATCTGGGTCTCCGGCTCGCCGGAGTCCGGGCACGCGGTCGACATCACCGAGCACTTCGACCGGGGCGTCGCCTCGCTGGAGCAGCACAAGGCGTACCTGGCCGGCCTCGGCGGCGCGATGGCGGACGCGCGCGGCTTCCTGGAGGGCTTCGGCCGCGAGGCGGGCACCCGGCTCGGCACCCGCTTCGCCGTCCCGTTCGAGGTCTTCCCGCTCGGCTGAGGTCCTCAGGACCCGTTCGGCCGCTCTCCCTCGCGCTCCTGCTCCTGCTCGCCCTCCCGCTCCGGCTCCCGTTCCGGTGCCGGCCGCCGTCGACGGCGCAGCAGCTGCCGGACGGCGAGGGCGGCGACCAGGACGCCGAGCGCGATCAGCAGCCAGAGCTGGTAGCGCAGCGCCGTCCGCCAGACCGTGCCGATGTTGGCGCCCGCGACATAACCGAAGCCCGCCCACACCCCGACCCAGAGCGCCGCGCCGAGCACGTTGAACACCTGGAAGCGGGGCCAGGGCATGCCGGTCGTCCCGGCGATGATGCCGCTGGTCTGCCGCAGGCCGTCGACGAACCGGGCCACCGTGACCACCTTGCCGCCGTGCCGGGCGAAGAACACCTCCGCGCGGGCGGCGCGTTCCGGGGTGAGCAGCACGTACCGGCCCCAGCGGTGGACGAAGGCCCGGCCGCCGGTGGCGCCGATCAGATGGCCGAGGGTGTTGCCGAGCACCGCCGCGGTGAAGGCGATCGCCACCACGGCGGCGAAGTCGAGGTGCCCGGTGCCCGCGTAGACGGCGGCCAGCACCAGCACGGTCTGGCCGGGCGCGGGGACGGCGCAGTTGTCGAGCAGCACGAACAGCGCCACCAGCGCGTAGCCGTACTGCTGCAGCAGCGGCGCGAGCGCGGCGAGCGGCCCCGGCAGCTCGGGCGCGGCCTCGGCGAGGAGCCGCGCCGTCCAGGGTGGGAGGGGCACGGCTCACCGCCCCGGGCCGGACGGGCGCGGGGCGGTGGGCGGTGGCGTCAGCGGGTCGCCCCGCGGGGTTCGATGTTGCAGTCCGGGCCGGGGTAGACCAGGCCCTCGTGGCCGTCCTCGAAGCGGACCACGTACGGCGGCGAGCCGTCCGGGCCGCGCACCTCGACGATCTCGCCCTTCTGGTCGATCATGCCCACCGCCCGACTGTGGATGTGGAGCTGGTCACCTACCGCTGCCTGCATGGTCGTGCTCCTCGGGTGTGTGCTGACTTCGGCGGCCGACCGGCCGCCCGGGTCCCCGTCCACTGTCTCCACTCTGCTGCGGGCGCGCACGCCCCGCAACGGCGCGTCCGGGCGCCGAGGGCGGGGGGACCGGCTCAGCGCGGCCCGAGCTGGTCGGCCAGGTAGCACCGGACCAGCCGCTTGCACTCGGTGATCATCGCCGGGTCGCCGTTCCGGTCGCCGCGGAAGGCGAGCTTGAGCACCGCGTCCGCCGCTTCCAGCACCACCCGCAGGGCGAGGGTCAGCGCGGCCGGGTCGGTGGTGCCGAACAGGCTGCCGCCGAGGGCCTGGAGCCGCAGCGCGACGGCCGTGTTGTTGTCCACCTCGGCGTCCAGCAGGTGCCGGTCCTCGTGGCCGCCGCCCGGCGCGGCCGGTCCGGAGAGCCCGAAGTCCACCTGGCCGAAGCCGGGGACGGTGCGCTTCATCGCGACGAACTCGTCCACCGCGAGGTCGGTGAACCCGGCCGGCCCGATGGGGGCCTCGGTGCGCAGCCGGTCGTCCAGCCGGTGCAGATAGTGGTCGAGGTTGCGGCCGGCCAGTGCGGCGAGCAGGTCCTCCTTGCCCGCGAAGAACTGGTAGAGGGTGCCGATCGGCACCTGGGCGCGCTGGGCCACTTCCTTGGTGGTGAGCGCGGCGGCCCCGGCCTCGTCGAGCAGCGCGGCGGACGCGTCCAGGATCCTTTCGTAGCGCTCCTGGCTGCGCTGCTGCACCGGCCGTCGCCGCCCGGGGCCCGTCCACCCCGCCGTCCGGTGACTCCTCGTGTCCGCGCTCATGTGGCCACTGTGCCGCATCTGCCGTTCGGCGGGCCAATCCCCGGGCCGATCCCGACCTGATCCCCGACCTGATCCCCGGGCCGATCCCCGGGCCGATCCCCGGGCCGATCCCCGCAGGACAGGCCGTAGGCTCTCTGCGCTGATCATGAGGGGCAGGAGAGGAAGCCATGGGGCAGAAGATCATCCGGTTCTCGGACCTGACCGGCCGGCACGCCGAGGACGAGGACCAGCTGGTGCGGGTCGTGGTCCGCGCCCACCCGGAGCTCGCGGACGGACCGGTCGCGATCGAGGCGCTCGCCGGGGAGCTGGCCGAGGTGCGGGGGCTGGCGCTGGACCTGGTGACGATCGAGCTGCACCGCCCGGACGCGGAGGAGCCGGAGACGGTCGTCATGACCGCCGAGGCCTTCGACCGGCTGGCCACGGTGACGCCGATGGCCGAGGTGCTGCGCGGCGCCGAGCGGGTCGCCGCCCGGACGGTGCCGGTGCAGGCCGCGGCCGCCGGGGCGGGCCGGGAGCGGGTCAACTACGCGAGCCCGGAGCACGCCGGCCGTCCGCACAAGGGCCGTACCACCGACGCCGAGAAGCAGGTCGTCCGGGAGCACCTGGACGAGATCAACGAGCGGCTGGCCGCCGAGGGCGTCCGCACCGTCGACCTGGCCAACCCGGAGCACGTGGCCCGGTACGGCCTGGAGGAGCTGGCCGCCGAGCGCGGCGTCACCCTCGGCTGATCAGGCGGGGCCCGGCCCCCGGGAGCGCGGCGGACGCGCTCCCGGGGGCATCGGTACGGGAGTGGACCGGCGGGCGGACAAGGATTCTTGACGGCCCGTCAGTTCTTCCCGTCCGGCGGTTCTCAGCGGAACGCCGGTGCGGTGCGGGCGGCCCAGTCGGCGAACGTGCGCGGTGCGCGGCCGAGGACCCGCTCGACGTCCGGGCCCGGCGTCCGCTCGGCGGGCAGCGGGCGGCCCAGGATGGCGAGGGTGCCCTCCACCACCGGCTCCGGCATGAACGCCAGCAGTTGGGCGCGGGCCTCGTCGCGGGTCTGCTCGACGAACCGCACCGGGGTGCCCAGTGCCGCGCCGATCGCCTCGGCCCGTTCGCGCGGGGTGACCGGGGCCGGGCCGGTGAGCTCGTACGTCCGGCCGGTGTGGCCGTCCTCGCGCAGGGTGGCGGCGGCGACCGCGGCGACGTCCGCCGGGTCGACGGTGGGCAGTCCGACCTCGGCGAACGGCGCGGCGGCGGTGCGGTCGGCGCGGATCGAGTCGGCCCAGGCGAAGGCGTTGGAGTTCAGGCCGCCGGAGCGCAGCACCGTCCAGTCGAGGCCGGAGTCGCGCACGGCCTCCTCGAACCCGGCGGCGTGGCGGTAGACCTCGGGCCGCGTCCCGACGCCCTGGGAGGAGAGCAGGACGACCCGGCGCACCCCGGCCGACCGGGCCAGCCGGAGGATCTCCTGCGGCTCCTCCCCGGCCACCAGCAGGAACAGGGCGGTGGCGCCGTCCAGGGCGGGGCGCAGGCTCTCCGGGTCGGCGAGGTCCGCCGGTACGTGCCGGACGCCGGCCGGGAGCGGCCCGGGCCGGCGGGAGACGGCGGTCACCCGCTCGTCGGCGGCGACCAGGGTCCGGACCAGCTCGCGGCCGACGTTACCGGTCGCACCCGTGACAACAATCATGGCAAACCCCCTGTGAGGGACGGTGGTCGGCCGTCCCGATCGAGTTAGTCAGTTGGCTGACTGAGAGGGACGGTAGCCGATGCCCGGGGCGGACGTCTACTCTTAGTCAGGTGACTGACTCAAAGACCTCGAAGACGGCGAAGACAGCAAAGGCCGCGAGCACGAAGGCCGCGAAGAGCGCCGGCCGCGCCCCGGGCAAGCGCGAGCGGCTGGCCGCCGCGGCGGCCCAGGTGCTGCACGAGAAGGGCGTGGAGCAGACCACGCTCGCCGACATCGCCCGGGTGGCTGACGTCCCGGTCGGGAACGTCTACTACTACTTCAAGACCAAGAACGAGCTGGTCGAGGCCGCGATCCAGGCCCACGGCGGCGGGCTGGAGGAGCTGATCGAGCAGCTCGACGCGCTCCCCGCCCCCCAGGACCGGCTGAAGGCGCTGCTGGCCGGCTGGGTCGGGCAGCGCGAACTCACCGCCCGGTACGGCTGCCCCACCGGCAGCCTCGCCTCGGAGCTCGACAAGCGCGCCGACGGCCTCGACGTCGCCGTCGCGGAGGTCATGCGCAGGCTGCTCGACTGGGTCGAGGCGCAGTTCGCGGAGATGGGGCGGGAGGACTCCCGCGAGCTGGCCGTGGCAATGGTCGCCGCCTATCAGGGGATCTCGCTGCTCACCAACACCCTCCGCGACCCCGGGCTGATGCTGGCCGAGGGGGGCCGGCTGGAGCGCTGGATCGACTCGCTGGGCGGCTGACCGCCGGTGTCCGGAACCTGCCAAGGGCGGTGGCGGGGACGGGAGCGGACCGCCGGACTCCGCCGCCGACGTGCGCGAATTTCTCGTTCCACCAGGAGAAACGCCGCCGCGGCCCGACGCGAAACGCGGCCGCGGCGGGATCCCCCTTGCGTTGGTGACCTTGACCGCCTTGATTCATTGCGGCAGGATGCCCGATGGTCGGAACGCGCATCTGAGTCGCACGACCCCGTTCCTGCACTGCTGAAATACCCGCAGAACTGCTGCTTTTGATCGCACTTGACGACAAGGGAGCTTTGTGTGAGTTCAGCACATGACGGTGCCGCATTGGACAGGAAGCAGTCGCTCGCGGGTATGTTGGCGCGTGCCCGGGCCAAGATCACCGAAGGCCCCCGCCCGCGCCAGGACCGGAACAATGTACCGCTCTCGCATTCACAGAACACTTTGTGGTTCGTGGACCGGCTGCAGACCGGTACGACGACCTACAACGTCGCTTTCCTGTTCCGGCTCGAGGGCGATCTCGACGTCGCCGCGCTCACGGATTCCTTCGCGAGCATCGTCGCGCGGCACGAGGCACTGCGCACCCATGTGCTGGTGGAGAACGACGAGTACTTCCAGGGTGTTGTCGAGAACCCCGAGATCGTCGTCGAACGGACCGTCGCGGAATCCGCGGCCGAGGCCGAACGGCTGATGGCCGAGCTCGCCGGGACGGTGCTGGACCTGACCGCGTTCCCGCTCTGGCGCGCCTCCCTGGTCAGGGTGGGTGACGACCTCCACTACTTCGGCTTCCTGGTCCACCACATCGTCTTCGACGGCGTGTCGACCTCGATCTTCTTCGAGGAGCTGGAGCAGGAGTACAACGCGCGCCGGGTCGGCGCCGAGCCCAAGGTCGAGCCCCCGACCGTGCAGTTCGCCGACTTCAGCGCCTGGCAGCGCAAGCGCATGAGCTCCGGGGCGTGGCAGGAGAGCGTGGACCACTGGGCCGCGGCGCTCCGCGGTGTCGACGTCATGGACATCCCCGGCGACCGTCCGCTGCCGCCCGAGACGACCTACGCCGGCGCCGCCGAGGTGACCACCTGGGAGGGCCTGGCGGCCCGGGTGAACGAGCTCGCCTCCTCGCTGTCGACCACGCCGATCACCGTTTACGCCACGGCGATGGCGGTGCTCTACAACAAATACTCGGGGTCCGAGGACATCATCTTCGGAGTGCCGACGGCCAACCGCACCGAAGTCGAATGCGAAAGGACGATCGGCTTCTTCATCAACATGCTGCCGCTGCGCTGCCGGGTCGATCCCGGGGCGACGTTCCGGGAATGTCTGGTGGATGTCCAGCGGCGGTTCCGGGACGGGCAGGCGCACGGCCACCTGCCGCTGGAGGAGATTATCGCCGGGGCCGGTGTGCGGCGTGAATCGGCGCGCTCCACCCTGTTCCAGTACACGTTGACGATGAACGAATGGGCGGAGCCGCTGCGGCTCGACGGAATCACCGCGGTGGAGACCGAGCCGGAGACCACGCACGCGAAGTTCTTCCAGTCCTGGACGGTCACCCGGAACGGTGCGGACCTCGATGTCCACACCGCTTACAACACCGATGTCTTCGACGCCGCGACGATTTCCACGATGCAGCGCGCGTTCGTCGGAATCCTGGACCGGGCCATCGCTTTTCCAAACCTTTGCATCGGTGAGGCGTGGGCCCACGACGAGGATTCCCGGGCGGTGCAGTCCGTTCTCGGAAAGGGCCGCGAGACCTCGCTCCCGACCGGCAACGTCTTCACGCATTTCCGTGCCGTCGCGGCCGAGCACCCGCAGCGGCCGGCGGTGGTCACCCCCGGTGCGACCCTGACCTACGGCGAGCTGCTGGACCGCGCGGAGGCGCTCCGGGCGCACTTCGCGGCGCAGGGCATCGGCCCCGGCGACCGGGTGGGTGTGGCGCTCGAACCGTCCACCGACCACCCCGCGACCGTCCTGGCGCTGATGGCGCTGGACGCCGTGTACGTCCCCGTCGACGCCATGAACCCGCCGGGCCGCATCGCGTCGATCCTCGACGGTGCCGCGCCGAGGCTCGTGGTCTGCGACGCGACGACGGCCGGGGTCGCACCGGCCCTGGAGTCCCCGCTGCCGGCGGAGCTCCCGGCGGCCGGCCCGGCCCCGGCGGAGGCCCCCGGCGGCGGAGCCGTCGCGTACCTGATGCACACCTCGGGCAGCACGGGGACGCCGAAGGGCGTGCTCGTCACCCACGACAACATCCTGGCGTTCATCCGCAACGTCCGGACGCTGTTCGAACTCACCCCGGAGGACCGGTTCCTGGGCTATGCGTCCTGCGGCTTCGACGTATCGGTCTTCGAGATGTTCGGCGCGCTGCTGACCGGGGCCTCGCTGCACCTGGTGCCGGCCGCGACGCGGCTCGACATGACGGGCGTGCAGCGGTTCCTGGAGGAGCACCGGATCACGGTGACCGACCTGCCGCCGTCGGTGATGAAGCTGCTCGACCCGGAGCCGCTGGACGGGCTGCGGATCGTCTTCGTCGGCGGTGAGGCGTTCTCGCACGAGCTGGTCCGGGCCTGGGGCAGGGGCCGGCGGATCTTCAACGGCTACGGCGTCACCGAGTGCACCGTCACCAGCATCGTGGAGGAGCTGGCGGAGCCGCTGGCGCCGTCCGCGCTGCCGATGGGCGGGCCGATGGACAACCACCTCGCGTACGTGCTGGACGCGCGCAACGTCCCGGTGCCGCAGGGTGTCATCGGTCAACTGGCCATTGGTGGCGCCGGGTTGGCGGCCGGGTACTGGAACAGGGACGAGGACAACCGGCAGCGGTTCATCCCCGACCCAGTCGGTGACGACCCCTCGGTCCGGCTCTACCTGACCGGCGACCTGGCGCGCTTCAACGGCGACGGCCGGCTGGTGTACATCGGCCGGGCCGACAAGCAGGTCAAGATCAACGGGGTGCGGATCGAGATCGGCGAGATCGAGAGCGCCGTCCGCTCCGCCCGCGGGGTGCGCAATGTGTTCGTCCAGGTCCAGCAGGACCAGGAGCAGAAGCGGGTGGTCGCCTACTGCGCGACCGGCGGGACCGGCGAGGCCTCCGAGACGGCCCTGCGCGACCACTGCCGCAAGCTCCTGGTGTCCACCATGGTGCCCAGCCGGTTCGTGCTGCTGGACGAGCTCCCGATCAACGCCAGCGGCAAGATCGACGAGCGCGCCCTGCCGGGCGTCGACGACGCCGGCGCCGTCGAGCCGGAGCCGGCGGACCGGCTCACCGAGGTCGAACAGCGAATGCTGACCCAGGCGTTCGGCCCGATCCTCGGCCGCACCGACTTCGCGAAGAACATCAGCTTCTTCGACCTGGGCGGGACCAGCCTCCAGGCCGCCCAGCTGGTGTCCAAGATCAAGAAGCTCTTCGGCACCGACATCCCGCTGGCCGCCTTCTTCGCGGACTCCAGCGTGCAGGCCCTGGCGCTGGAGGTCGAACGCGCCCAGCTGGCCCGGCTCTCCCCGGAGGAGCTCCAGGCGGCCATCGAGGGGATGACCGAAGAGGACGTCGCCCGACTCCTGGCCGAGTGAGGGCCGGGGGATGGGCCGGGACGGAGTTCGGGACGGAGTTCGGGACGGCGGTCGGGACACGGACCGCGACAGTAACCGCGACAGGGACCGCGACGCTGGGGGACATGTGACGCACGACGGCGGGGAACGCCTGAACGCCTATCTCCGGACGAGATCGGCGCCGGCGGACACATCGAGTCTCGTCGAACTGAGCCGTACGACAACGGCGGGCCGGGTGGTGCTGTTCGCCCACCCGGTGGGCGGCAGCCTGCTGGCCTACCAGCCGCTGGTGCGGCGACTGGCCGACCACCGGTGCCTCGGGCTGGACGCGACCGCCCGCGCGGTCGCCGACGCCGGGCCGGCCGGCTCGATCCAGGAGCTCGCCCGTCGGCACGTCGAGAGCTTCGGCGAGCACGGCCCCCGGATCGACGTGGTCTGCGGCTGGTCGTTCGGCGGCGCCCTCGCCTGGGAGATCGCCTGCCTGCTCGCGGAGCGCGGGGAGCGCCCCGAGGTGGTGCTGCTGGACTCGACCTGGGCGGGCCGGGCGGTCCCGGTGTGGACGCCCGCCGAGGCGTTGCACGGCTTCGTCCAGGACGCGCTGCAACTCGGCGGGCAGGACGCCGGGTTCACGGCCGGGACGGCGGAGGAGGCCGCCGCGCGGTTGGACATGGACCCGGAGGTGTTCGCCGAGCGGCTGGCCCTCTTCACCCGCAACCGGCGGCTGGTCTGCGAGTGGCACCCCACCCCGGGCGACCTCGACCTGGTCTCGGTGCGCGCGGCGGAGTCGCTCACCTCCGACTGGCGCACCGCGACCACGGGCGCCGTGCACCTCCACGACCTGCCCGGCGACCACTACGGACTGCTCGGCGACAGCGGCAACGTCGCCGCGATCGAGCGGATCCTCCGGGAGCACCGGACCACCGCCACCGCCGCGGGACCGGCCCCGGGCGCGGTCGGGCCCGACGAAGCCGTGGTGGCCGACGGGGCCGAGGGGACCGACGAGGCCGCCCTGCACACGGCACTGGCCAAGCTGGTCGACACCCCGCACTGGCGCGACCTGGTGATCCGCTCCCGCCGGATGGACCCGGACGCGATCGCCGAGGCCTACCGGGAGCTCGGCCGGCGTGGACTGCTCGCCCCGGACTGGCCGCGCGAGTTCGGCGGCGGCGGCCTGCCCACCCGGCTCGCCATCGAGCTGTTCGAGGGCTTCTGCTCGACCGGGCTGCCGGACCTCGTCCACGCGCTGACCGTGCAGATCGTCGGCAACTTCGTGCTCAAGTCCGGTTCGGAGCGCCTGAAGCGCGAACTGCTCCCGCGCCTCGCCGGCGGCGAGGAGTTCGCCACCGTCCTCTACAGCGAGCCGCGCGCCGGCAGCGACCTCGCCGCGCTCCGCACCAGGGCCGAGCGGCGGGACGGCCGCTACGTCCTCAACGGCGTCAAGGTGTTCAGCATCTACAGCGACATCTCGGGTTCGGCGCTGGTGGCCGCCCGCACCGGCCGGGACGGCCACAAGTACGACGGCATCACGCTCTTCGTCGTCGACCTGGCCGCCGCCGGGGTCACCGTCGAGCTGGTGGAGACGGTGCAGCGCGAGCGGATGTGCCGGGTGCGGCTGCAGGACGTCGAGGTCGAGGACTGGCGCCGGGTCGGCGAGGAGGGTCGAGGCTGGGCCCTGCTGGACGGCGCGCTGGCCATCGAGCGCACCGGCATCGACCACGTCGTCAGGGCGGCCCGCTGGCTGCGGGCGCTGCGCGCGACGGTCGGCCGGGCGCCGGGGCTGGAACGCCTGGAGGGCCAGGTCGAGTGCGCCACCACGCTGGCCCGCGCGGCCACCGAGGTGTTCCTGCGGGCCGACGTCCGGGCGATCGACACCGCCGTCGCCAAGCTGTACACCAGCGAGACCTGCCAGCAGGTCGGGCACGAGGTGCTGCGGCGCTGGAGCACGCTGGGCCGGAGCACCCCGGACCGGACCGCGCCGGGTCTGACCACCGGCGTCGACGACCTGGTGCACGAGGAGCTGTTCTCGGGCCTGACCGAGTCACCGGGGCTCACCCTGTCCGCCGGCACCTCGGAGATGATGCTCTCCACCATCGCGGCGGACCTCAAGGAGGAGTACGAGCGGCGCTGCCTGGCGATCCTGCACCGCTTCGGCGAGGAGCTGGTCGACACCGTGCTGGAGGTCCTCGGGCCGGTCGGCGCCGCCGTCCGGGTGGAGCCGCTGTTCGCCCACTCGCCGGCCCGGCGCACCGCGCTCGCGGAGACCCTCGCCGACCTCGGCCTGGACGGGGTGGAGCGGCCGGAGGAGGAGGGCGGCCTCGGCCTCGGACTCACCGTCGGCTGCGCGATCGCCCTGGGCCTGGGCTACCTCGGGTACGAGAACGCCTACCGGTCCTGCCGCCTCGGCCACGGGTCGGCCGGGGGCGTCGGCCCGGCCGACGAGGACTCCCACGGCGGTTGCGCCGCTCCCGAGTGCCGGCTGCGCCACGCGGCCCACGCGCTGGGCCTGGGCCTCGGACTGTTCCGGACCGCCTGGGAGCACGCCTCCGCCCGGGAGCAGTTCGACCGCAAGCTGGTCGACCTCGACGCCCTGATGTTCCCGCTGATCCGCGGCTACGCCGAGCTGAACGCCGTCGGCACCCGGCTGCACGAGCTGGCGGAGCACGTCGCCGAGGTGGACGGGGAGGTGCTCGGCCGCTTCGAGCTGGTGGCCCAGGACGCCCTGGTGCGCGTGGTCCGGGCGGCGATGCAGGTGCTGGGCGCCCAGGGAATCACCGAGTGGTCGGTCGGCTCGCGCTTCTACATGAAATGCGCGGAGAGCATCGGATTCCTCGACCGGGAGGGCGCGGCGGCCGGCGGATAGACCCGGACCGTGCGCGTGTGTTGTTCGAGTGTCGGTTATCCCAGGTGAAGGCGGTATTTCGATGCGAATTTCTCCCGCGGGCCCCGAATCCTCCGACCTGCTGTCGTCGGACCTGTTGTCCCCGGACCTCTACGAGGAATCGCAGTACGCGGTCCGGAACATGCATTCCCTCTGGCAGGACCTGCGCAAGCAGGACGGGCTGCCGCTGCAGCGGACGCCGGACGGCCAGGAATTCTTCGCGGCCCTGCGGCACGCGGACGTGTTCGAGGTGCTGAACGACCCCGCGACGTTCTCCTCCGCGTACAGCACCATGCTCACGGTGCGCGGTGACGGCGACGTCGCGGCCGGAGCGGCGATCCACCTCACCGACCCGCCGCTGCACCCCGCGATCAAGCGGGTCTTCACCCCGCTGATGACGGCGCAGGCGGCGCAGCGCCTGGAGCGCGGCATCACGGACCGGATGTCGGAGCTGTTCGACACCCTCCGGGGTCGGGAGTCCTTCGACTTCTGCGAGGCCATGGTCACCCTGCCGATGACGATCACCGGCCTGCTGATGGGCATCCCGCAGGAGGAGTGGGCGGTCACCGGCCGGGCGACGGTGCGCGCGATGGGCGGGGTGGACGCGGCCGAGTCCGAGCGCCAGCGCCGGATCGAGCTGTTCCAGGCGCACACCACCATCATGTCCGTGCTGGGCAACGTCCTCGAGGACGCCCCGCCCGCCGACTCGGTGAGCGGCCGCTGCCCGGCCACGGCCGAGGTGGTGGGGGACACCACCGGTCGGGACGTGCCGCTGCTGAACGCCTACGCGTTCCTGATGGGCGCCAATCCGACCGTGCCGCAGACGATCAACCAGATGCTGATCATGCTGGCCGAGGACGCGGACCTGTGGTCCTGGTTCACCCGCCAGGAGGAGACCGACCAGCGGTTCGTCGACGAGGCGCTGCGCTGGGCGAGCCCGGTCAACCACGTGCTGCGGCGCACCACCGGGGACAGCCTGGTCGCCGGGACCGAGGTGCCGGCCGGGTCGCTGGTCTCCGCCTGGATCGCCTCGGCCAACCGCGACGAGGAGGTGTTCGCCGATCCCTTCCGCTTCGTCCCGGACCGCTCGCCCAACCGCCACCTGGCCTTCGGCCTCGGTGTGCACCGGTGCATCGGCCAGCATGTCGCCGCAATCGGTATGAAGATATTCTTCGACCTTTGGCGAAAGAATGTGCGGTCGGTGGCCCTCGACGGCGAACCCGGGCACCTGATCTCGAACTTCCTGAACGGCGTAGTATGTCTGCCGCTCGCCGTGGCCTGGAAGTAATCGGCGACCGGGACGGCGACAGCACCGCGGAAGGCAGAAGCGATGAGCGATTTCGTCACCACGATTGTCGGGCCGGGCGACTGGCCGACGGTCGGCGAATTCTTCGAGCCGAAAGGCCTCGTGGAGAACTGCTGGTGCACGTATTTCCGCATGACCGCCAAGGAACGCTCCTCCTGCGGCACCGCGGCGCGCAAGGACCGGCTCCGCGAACTGGTCGAGGGCGGCGAACGGGTGGGTGTCCTCGGCACGGTCGACGGCGTCCCCGCCGGCTGGATCGGGGTCGGCCCCCGGCTCGGCTTCCCCCGGCTGGCCAGGTCCCGGGCGGCCAAGCTGCTGAAGGGCGACGACCCGGAGCGCATCTGGTCCGTCGTCTGTCTCTACCTCACCCGCGACCACCGGCACCAGGGACTCACCAAGGTGCTCATCGACCGGGCCGCGCAGTGGGCGCGGGACGAGAAGGCCGAGTTCATCGAGGCCTACCCCGAGGACGACCGGGACCCCGCGGCCGCCTTCGAACGCGGCAGCTTCCGCGGCCGGGTCACCACCTTCGAGTCCTGCGGCTTCACCGTCGTCGAACCCCGTCTGCAGAGCAGGGCATTGGTACGGAAGGATCTCCGTTGACCGCTCAGACCGCTCAGACCGCTCAGACCGCTCAGACCGCTCCGACCGATCAGACCGCTCCGACCGATCAGACCGCTCACAAGGTGCTCGCGCTCGAACCCTTCATGAACAACCAGGCCGCGACCACCCTGGCGAACCTCGCCGACGGCCGCCTCAACGTCTGGCGCAACTCGCTGCCGGCCCAGGACGCGCCGCTGGAACTCCTCGTGGACGGCGTTCCGCTGCGCACCGCCCGCCTCGACGGCACCGGCCCGGACAACGTCCGCTGCGCCGGGCAGCGGATCGAGGTCCCGGAGCGCCGGTGGGACTGGCTCTACCTCATCGGCTGCGGGGAACGCCGGGTCAGGGACGTGCTCACCTGGCACTTCTCCGACGGCACCGTGGACCGGGACCACCTCGCGCTCTCCGACCTGTGGGAGGGCCGGTCCGACTTCGGCGAGGAGCTGGCGCTGCGCACCGACGTCATCCACTACCCGCACCATGTGCAGGAGCGGATCGGGATCACCCTCTGGTGCCAGCGCGTCCCGGTGACCTCGCGCAAGCCGCTCACCGCCATGTCGCTGCCCAGGAACCCGGCCGTCCATCTCTTCGCCCTGACGCTCGTCGGCCGCCACCTGGGCGCCGGCGCCGACGGCGAACCGCTGATACAGGGAGCCAGCCGTGCACTCAGCTAGGACGACCGGAGCCGGGACGACCGGTACCGCGCCGCGCGCCGCCCGGTGGAACGGCGCCGCCGGGAGCTACCCCCAGTGGTACGAGGACCCGTTGAGCTGCCTGCAGACCACCCTGGGCGGCGTACTGCTGGAACACGGGTTACGGCCCGTCGAAGTCCTGGGCCTCTCCTGCGAGTTCGTCTTCGCGCCGGAGGACGTCCCGCGCGAGGAGTTCTACCGCCCGGCCCAGGGGGACCGGGGCGTGGCGGGCGACCTGTGCCCCTACCACGAGGTGGAGTCCGCCTGGACGACGGGCGCGGACGCTGACGACCTGATCGGGCTGATCGAGCAGCACTCCGGCGTCGTGGTGGCGGTGGACAACTACCACCTCCCGTTCCGCCCGGCCTTCCACGACGTGCACGCGGCCCACCTGGTGGTGGTGCCCGGCTGGCGGCGGACCGCCGCCGGCGCCGTGGAGTTCTACGTCTCGGACGCCCAACCACCGCGCTTCCAGGGCTGGTTGGCCGCCGAGCACCTGCTCGCGAGCTGGCTGTCCGGCAATCCCTCCGACGCCCAGGACGTCTTCTTCTCCAGCCGGGAGATCGGCGGCCGGGTGCTCACCACCTCGGTGCGCGAGCAGCCCGGCGAACTCACCGCCGACCGGGTCGCCCTGGCACTGCGCGGCAACCTGGACCGCTGGACCGGCGGCACCGCCGGGACCGGGGACCGGCTCTGGACCGGCCGGGCCGGACTCGGACGCTTCGTCGAACGGCTGACGGAGCACCGCGGCGACCCCGCGGAACTCCGCAGCGCCTACACCCTGGGCTGGTCGATGCAGTCGCAGGCGTTCCTGCACGGCCGCCTCGCCCAGGAGTTCGCGCACCGGAGCAAGCAGCCCCTACTGCTGGAGGTGGCCGCCTCGGCGGACCGGGTGGTCGCGGCCTGGTCGAACGTCCGGCTGCTCGGCGCCCACGCGGCGGAGACGGCCGGGACCACGGAACTCGTGCCGCGCCGCGGCGCCGAGCTGGTGCACGCGTACGAGCAGCTGGCTGCCGACTGGCAGCTCGCCCTGGCGACGGAATGGACGGACGTCTGATGGATGGCGGGTCTGTGGGCGGGCTGGCGCTCGCCGGGGGCGAACCCGTACTGGGGTCGCTGGCACCGGTGGACTGGCCGAGGACGACGGACGCGGACCGGGCGGCGGTGCTGTCCGTCCTGGAGTCGAACGTCTTCGTCTCCGACCGGACGGAGGAGACCGCCGTCGAACGGCTGGAGCGGTCCTGGGCGGACTACCTGGGCGTGCGGCGCTGCGTCGGGGTGAGCAACGGCACCACCGCCATCGAACTCGCCCTGCTGGCCCACGGCGTGGGCCCCGGCGACGAGGTCGTGGTGCCCGCCCTGACCTTCGTCGGCACGGCGATGGCCGTGGTGCACGTCGGGGCGACCCCGGTGTACGCGGACGTCGACCCGGTCACCTTCACGATGTCCCCGGACAGCCTGGCCGCCGAGATCACCGGGCGCACCAGGGCCGTCCTGCCGGTCCACCTGCACGGCCTCAGCGCCGACCTGGACGCGATCGGCGAGGTCGCCCGCCGGCACGGTCTGGTGGTGGTCGAGGACGCCGCGCAGGCCCACGGCGCCCGCCACCGCGGGGTGCTGTCCGGCGCGTCCGGCAACACCGCCACCTTCAGCCTCCAGATGACCAAGAACCTCCCCACCTGCGGGGAGGGCGGCCTGGTGGTGACCGACGACGACCGCGTCGCCGACCGGATCGTCCAACTGCGCCAGTTCGGCGAGACGATCCGCCCGGACCGCCCCCGCCGCTACGTCAGCCACCGGCTGGGCTTCAACGCCAAGCTGAGCAACGTCCAGGCCGCCTACACCTCCAGCCAGTTGGAGCGGCTCGACGAGTACCACGCGGCCCGCCGGGCCAATGTCGAGGCCTTCCTGGCCCGGCTGCGCCCGCTGGAGGGCCTGACCTGCCCGTCCGAGCCGGACGGCTACGAGCACGCGTGGCACATCCTGCGCTTCGTGGTCGACTTCGAGCGGGTCCTGCCCGGTCTGGAGCCGGGGGAGGCCAGGAACCTGCTGATGCGGGCCCTGCGCGCCGAGGGCATGCCGGTCACCAGGTACCAGATGATGCCGCTCGCCGACCAGCCGGCCCTGCGTCCGCTGAACCGGCAGACCCCCGCCTCCTGGCCGGTCACCCAGCAGGTCATCGACCGCAGCTTCACCCTCCAGCAGCGCCAACTTCCCCCCGACGCCGGACCGTTGCTCCAGAGCTTCGCCGACGCCGTGGAGAAGGTCTGGTCGCACCTGAAGGTCCTGCCGGAACTCGCGGAAGGTGCGGGCCGCTGACCGGATCCGAGCACCAGCCGACGACCGCGCAGCTGGCGGCCCGCGCCCGCGCCGTCCGCGAGCACATCGTGGACATGTGCGCGGGGCCCGAGGGCGGCCACCTGGGGGGCTCGATGTCCGCCGTCGAGATCCTGGTCGCGCTCTTCTTCCGGACCATGGACATCGACCCCGCCGACCCCGAGTGGAAGCAGCGCGACATCTTCGTGCTGAGCAAGGGCCACGCGGCGATGGCCCTCTACGCCACCCTGGCCGAACGGGGGTTCGTCCCCCGCGAGGAGGTCGCCACCTTCTGCCGTCCCGGCAGCCGGCTGGCCACCCACGGCAATGTCGCCGTCCCCGGGGTGGAGTTCGCCACCGGCTCGCTCGGCCACGGGCTGGCGCTGGCCAACGGCACCGCGTGGGCGCAGCGCCAGGCCGGCGGCACCCCCGCCCGTACGTTCGTGCTGATCGGGGACGGCGAGCTCCAGGAGGGCACGGTGTGGGAGGCGGCGCAGGTGGCCCGCGCCCTGAACGCCGACAACCTGGTGGCGGTCGTCGACGTCAACGGCTTCCAGCAGACCGGCGCGGTGCGCGAGGTCAGCGACGGCGCTCCGGTCGCCGACCGCTGGGCCGGCTTCGGCTGGCACACGGTCGAGGTGGACGGGCACGACCTGGCGGCGCTCGGCGAGGCCCTCGACGGCGCGGTCCGCGCCCCCGGGCCGGCGGCCGTGGTCTGCCGCACCGTCAAGGCGAAGGGCGTGGGCGTCCTGGAGGGCCGTTCCGCCTCGCACTTCGTCCGGCTCGACACCGAGCGCAAGCTCGCCCGGGTCCGCGGCAGCCTCGGAGCGGCGGCGGCGCCCGCCGCGACCGGCGGGGGGAGGCCCGGCCGTGGCTGAGACCGCACCGGAGCGGGCGAGCACCAGGGCGGCGTTCGCCGACGCCCTGCCGGAACTCGCCGCGCGCCACAACGTACTGGTGGTCGACACCGACACCGGGAGCGTCAAGCCGGCCCCCGGGATGGACTACCTCAACGTCGGCATCGCGGAGAACGCCGCCGTCGGGCTCGCCGCCGGCGCCGAGCACTGCGGACGCCGCGCCCTGGTCTGCACCTTCGCCGCCTTCTCGGTGAGCCGGGCGTTCGAGTTCATCAAGCTCGACATCGCCTACCCGAGGCGACGGGTGTGCGTGGTCGGCACCCACGGCGGCGCCAGCGGCGGCTGGCTGGGGCCCACCCACCACGCCACCGAGGACCTGGCGCTGATGAACGCGCTGCCGAACATGCGGGTGGTCGTGCCGGCCGACGCGCGCCAGGCTGTGTCCCTGCTGGGGCAGTGCCTGCAGTACGACGGCCCGACCTACCTGCGGCTCGGCCGCAAGGACTCGCCGGTGTTCGCGGGACTGCCCGAGCCGGAGCTCGGCGTGCCGCAGGAGGTCAGGCCCGGCCGCGACCTCGCCCTGGTCGCCACCGGCCCGGAGATCCTGGCCACCGCCCTGGAGGTCGCCCGGGGGCTCGCCGCCGCCGGGTACGACGCCCAGGTGATCAACGCCCACACCGTCGACCCGGAGGCGGCCCGCGCGGTCGGCCGGGCCGTCGCCGCCGACTGCCGGTGGCTGGTCACGCTGGAGGAGGCGTGGACCTCCGGCGGCATGGGCGCGCAGGTGGCGTCGGCGCTGGGGGCGCGCGGGATCCGCTGGCTGCCGGTCGGCGTCTCCGGATTCCTGCCGCCCGGCAGCCACGGCGACCTGCTGGAGGACAGCGGACTCACCGCCGGAGCCGTTCTGCGCCGGGTACTGGAGTTCCTCGACCGACCGTAGCGACCGAGAGACGACCGACCGAAGTGACCGGGAAACGACCGAGCAGAGACCGAGAGAGGACAGGAAGAGATGGATGCACTGTGCGTCAGCTGTGACGGCCCGCTGAAGATACCGGGGGACAGCTACCAGGGGGAGATCGTGAGCTGTCCCGGCTGCGCCACCGAGCTGGAGATCCAGTCCGTCGACCCGCTGGAGCTGGCCCTCGCGCCCGAGCCCGAAGAGGACTGGGGTGAGTGATCCGCGGAGTGCGTCGACACGGCTCGGGATCCTGCTGTCGACCGTCCGCTACGAGGAACGGCGGCTCCTGTCCGAGCTGGACCGCCGCGGGATCCCGGTCGCCAGACTGGACCCCCGCACCATGTCGTTCGGACCCGGGGAGACCGAGGAACTGCGGGGGACGACGGTGCTCAACCGGGAGATCTCCAGCCAGCGCGCCGCCCTCGCGGGGGAGTCGCTGGAGGCCTTCGGCGCCCGCACCCTGAACGACGCCGCGGCGATCCGGGTGTGCGGCAACAAGTGGTCCACCTACCTGCGGTTGCGGCAGGAAGGCGTACCGACCCCGACCACCCTGCTGGCCCCCACCCCGGAGGCCGGCCGGGCGGCGGTCGCCGCCCTCGGCTACCCCGCCGTGATCAAGCCCCTCAGCGCCTCCTGGGGCAACCGGGTCAGCCTGATCACCGATCAGTACGCGGCCGAGGCCGTCCTGGAGCACTGCGCCGCGCTGCCCTCGGCGGTCGCGCGCACGGTGATCGTCCAGGAGGCGGTCCGGCCGGGCTCGCCGGACATCCGGGGCATCGTCGTCGACGGCGTGTGCGTCGGCGCCATCACCCGGTCCAGCAGTGACTGGCGCAACAACGTGGCGAGGGGAGCGACGGTCGAGCAGCACGCGCCCGACGAGGAGGTCCACCGGCTCTGCGTCCGGGCGGCCGCCGCCGTCGGCGCGACGATCGCGGGCGTGGACCTGGTCGAGCGCGCGGACGGGAGCCACACGGTGCTGGAGGTGAACTCCCGGGTCGAGTTCCAGGGGTTCGAGCGCGCGACGGGTGTCGACGTCGCCGCCCGCATCGTCGAGGCCTGGACAGCCGAGATGGTCGAGGTGGAGGAACCGGTATGAAACGCATCGCAGTGGTGGGTGGGCGGGGCTTCGTGGGCGGTGAGCTGCTGCGCCTGCTCGTGCACCATCCCGAGGTCGAGGTGGCCGCGGTCACCTCCGACACCCAGGCCGGCCGCGCCGTGGAGACCGCGCACCCACCGCTGCGCGGCAGCGGACTGCGCTACCGCAGGCGCTCCGAACTGGAACCGGTCGACCTGGTGTTCCTGGCCGGGGTGCACGGGTCCACGGCGGAGATCCTCGACGACATGGCCGCGCTCGCGCCCAGGATCGTCGACCTCACCGCGGACTTCCGGATCGAGGACCCCGCGCTGATGGAGCGCTACTACGGCTGGAGCCGCGACGGGGAGCACGCCGCGGCCTTCGTCCGGGGCCTGCCCGAGCTGCACCGCAAGCAGATCGTCGACGCGACCCGGGTCGCCGTCCCGGGCTGCATGGCCACCAGCGCCATCCTGAGCCTGGCGCCGCTCGCCGCCCGCGGGCTGCTCCAGGACGTCCAGGTCGACGCCAGGACCGGCAGCAGCGGCTCCGGCGCCTCCGGCGGCGACGCCAACTCCCATGCCCTGCGCAGCGGAGTGATGCGGGTGTTCGCGCCGTTCGACCACCGGCACGAGGCCGAGGTGGCCGAGGCGCTCGGGGTCGACGTGTCGATGACGGTCACCGCGACCCCGCAGGTGCGCGGTGTGCAGACGCTGGCGAAGGTGTCGGTCGGGGACGTCGGCGAGCGCGAACTGCTCGCCATGTACCGCGAGGACTACGGCCCGGAGCCGTTCGTCCGGCTGGTCAACAGCGCGCGCGGGACGTTCCGCTACCCGGACCCCAAGGTGCTGCTCGGCTCCAACTTCTGCGATGTCGGCATCGTCGCCGACCACCGCGGCCGGGCCCTGGTGATGGGCAGCCTCGACAACCTGGTGAAGGGCGCGGCCGGCGGCGCGGTGCAGTGCATGAACCTCATGCTCGGTCTGCCGGAGACGTCCGGGCTGACCTTCCCCGGATTGCACCCGGTGTGACCGGCATGAGAATCGTGGTGAAGTGGGGCGGAAGCCTCCAGCAGAACAGCGGCGCGATCGCCGACGACATCGCCGCCCTGTGGCCCGGGCACCGCATCGTCGTGGTGCACGGCGGCTCCCGGGACATCGACGACACCGTCGCCGAACTCGGCCTGCCCCGGCGCACCCTGCGGTCCCCGGACGGCATGGTGACCCGGTACACCGACGCGGCGACCCTGACCGCCCTGATGATGGCGATGCGGGGGCGGACCCAGGCCCGGATCGTCTCCGAGCTGGCCGCGCGCGGCGTCACCGCCGCGGGACTCTCGGGCATGGACGGCGGGCTGGTCCGCACCCGGCGCAAGGCGGCGATCCGCGCCGTGTTCGGCGACAGCGTCCGGGTGGTGCGCGACAACCTGGCCGGCAAGGTGGTCGGCGTGGACACCAGGGTGCTGGAGGCGCTGCACTCCTGCGACATCCTGCCCGTGGTCTGCCCGCCGGGGATGACGGCCGAGGGCGAGCCCACCAACGTCGACGCGGACCGGATGGCCTGCGCCATCGCGGCGGCCTGGCGCGCCGACCGGCTGCTGCTCTGCACCGACACCCCGGGCGTGCTCGCCGACCGCGACGACCCCGCCTCCGTCGTCCCCGAACTGGACCGGGACGCCGCCGCGGAGCTGGTGGCCACCCTGGGCGGCGGCATGCGGATGAAGGTCGCCGCCGCCGTGGAGGCACTGGACCACGGCGCCCTGGCGGTCCAGGTCTGCGACGGCCGGGTGGAAGCCCCGATCGCGGCCGCCCTGCGCGGCAGCGGTACCCTCATCGGAAAGGGCCGTGGCAGCATATGACGATCCATCAGTTGGACACTGAAACGCGGGCGTTGAGCGACAGCGAAGCCGTCGCCCTGCTCGCCGAGGTGGTGGCGGTCCCGTCCGTCTCCGGCAGCGAGCGGAAGCTCGCGGAACGCCTCCGGGACATCGCCGCCGCCCACGGCGCGCAGAGCCACCTCGACGAGGTGGGGAACGTGCACGTCCTGGTCGGGCACGGGACCCGCACGGTCATGCTGCTCAGCCATCTCGACACCGTGCCGGGCGAGGTGCCCTTCGAGCACACCGAGACCCTGGTCCGCGGCCGGGGCGCCGTCGACGCCAAGGGCCCGCTGACGGCGATGCTCGTCGCCGCGCTCAACAGCCGGGACCTCGGCATCCGGATCCACTGGGTGGGCGCGGTCGAGGAGGAGACGCTGCACTCCCGGGGCGCCGAGCACGTCCGGGTAACCGTCCCCGTCCCGGACGCCGTGATCGTCGGCGAACCGAGCGGGGCGTCCTCGGTCACCGTCGGCTACAAGGGCATGGTCCAGCTGGCGGTGCGCTGCGAGGTCGAGCGCACCCACACCGCCACCCCGGGACCGAAGTCCAGCGAGACCCTGGTCCGCGCCCTCGCCCGGCTCTTCGACACCTACGGCACCCGGGGCAACGACACCTTCGACGGGATCGGCATGGTCGTCCGGGACGGCCGGTTCGAACCCTTCGTCAGCTCCTGCTCGCTGCTCTTCCGGACCCCGCCCGGCGCCTCCGCCGAGGACCTGCTGCGCGACGTCCGGGCGGTCCTCGGCGAACAGGTCGAGGTGTCGGCGGTGTACGAGGTGCCCGCCGTCACCGTGCCGCGCGGCTCCGCCTGCGTCCGCGCGCTCTCCCGCGCCATCGCCGCCACCGGGCTGCGCCCCGCGCACAAGCTCAAGACCGGCACCAGCGACATGAACACCCTGAGCAGGACCTGGCGGGTACCGATGGCCACCTACGGCCCGGGCGACTGCCACGAGGACCACACCGACAGCGAGCACATCCTGGTCCAGGAGTACCTCGACGGCATCCGCGTGCTGCGCGCCGCCCTGGCCGAACTGGACAAGACCCTTCCGGAGGCGGCGTCATGACGGAACAGCCGAGCCTGCTGGCGCTCTGGAGCGTGCCGAGGTCGCGCTCCACCGCGTTCGAGCGCGCGATGTACGAGCGCGGCGACTTCCTGGTGGTCCACGAGCCGTTCTCCCGGGTGTGCGACTTCGGCGAGGCGGACGTGGCCGGCCGCAGCTGCGCCAGCCAGGAGGAGGTGATGGCCGCGCTGGTCGACACGGCGGCCGAGCGGCCGGTGTTCTTCAAGGACACCACCGACTTCCCGCTCGACCGGCTCGGCACCGACCTGGCCTTCCTGCGGCGGTGCCGGCACGCCGCGATGGTCCGCAACCCCCGGGACACCGTGCGCTCGCACCTGGTGATGCAGGCCGACGCCACCTCCTCGGCGATGGGCTTCGGGCACCTGTGGGACATCGTCGAGACGGTGACCGCCGCGGGCCTGCCGATGCACCTGGTCGACGGCGACCGGCTGGCGGGCGGCGCGGAGGCGGAGGTGCGGCGGTACTGCGAGGCGATGGGGATCGACTTCCGCGCCGAGGCGCTGGCCTTCAAGCAGCAGCCGCCCGCCAGTTGGGAGGCCACCGGGCGCTGGCACGCCGCGGCCGGCGAGTCGCGGGCGCTGGGTGCCGCTCCGGCCGGGCGCAAGCCGTTCCCGGCGGAGCTGGAGCCGATCGCCGAGGCGTTCGAGCGGGACCAACTCCCCTACTACGCGCGGATCACGGCGGCCCTGGGCGGCGCCCCGGCGCCGGCGAACGGCTGATCCGGTCCTCGAAGGCACGCGAGAACGCACGGCATGCACGGCATGCACGATCCGCACGGCACACCTGCACGTACGCACGAACAAGAGGAGCGGACATGAGTTTGGGCCCTGGCTTCACCAGGCTGTGGTGGTCGCAGGGGTTGTCGAATCTGGCCGACGGCCTGGTCCTGGCGGCCGTACCCCTCCTCGCCGTGGAGCTGACCCGCGACCCGCTGCTGGTCGCCGGGATCACGGTGGCGCAGTTCCTGCCCTGGCTGATCTTCACCCTGCCGTCCGGCGCCCTCGCCGACCGCATCGACCGGCGCCTGATCATGGTGTGGGGCAACGCGATCCGGGCGGTCGGCTTCCTCCTGCTCGTCCTGACGCTGGCGGCCGACCTGCACAGCATCGTTGTCCTCTACCTCGCCGTGTTCCTGGCCGGCACGGCCGAGACGCTGGTGGACAACGCGGCGCTGACGGTGCCGCCGCGGCTGGTCGAGCGCGCCGACCTGGAACGGGCCAACGGGCGACTGTTCGCCACCCAGTCGGCGATCAACAACTTCGTCGGACCGACGGCGGGCGCCGCCCTGTTCGCCCTGTCGGCGGTCATGGTGTTCTCCTCCACCGCCGGGCTCTTCGCCCTCGCCGCGCTGGCCGCGGTCACCCTGCCCCGGATGCTCCCCACCGCGAGCGACACCAGCGGCGGCAAGCACTCGGCGGGCGACGTCCTGCGCAGCATCCGGGCCGGCTGGTCCTACTTCTGGGAGCACCGGCTGCTGCGCCGGGTGGCGTTCATCTCCGGCTCGATCAACCTGTTCTCCTCCGCCACCGCCGGTCTGCTCGTCCTCCTGGCGACCGGGCCGCTGGGCGTCTCCAAGTCCTGGTACGGCGTCTTCATCGCGGTGCCGGCCGTGGGGGCCGTGATCGGCTCGCTGATCGCGGCGCGGGTGGTCCCGGCCATCGGCGGGGGGCCGGTCACCTGGCTCGCCGCACTGGTGCCCGCCGCCAGCTACCTCGTCCTCGGGCTCAGCGGGAGCATCGTGCTCTCCGAGATCGTCATGTTCCTCGCCGCGATCTCCACGGCCCTGAACCAGATCGTGGTGAGCACCCTGCGGCAGGCCGCCGTCCCCGACGAACTCCTCGGCCGGGTCACCGCCGCCTACCGGCTGATCGTGCTCGGCGCGGTGCCGGTCGGCGCGCTGACCGGCGGTGGCCTGGGCCGCTGGCTGGGCCCCGCGCACGCCTTCGTGGTCTGCGGCGTCGGACTGGCGCTGGCGGCCGTGGTGTTCGCCTCCCGGGTGACCACGCGCGCCCTGCGCGAGGCCGAGCGGGACGTGCGGCCCGCGAGCGCCGTCGAACCGATCGCCTGAGCCGGGCCGCGCTGCGCCCAGTCGCCCAGTCGCCTTTCCGCATCCAGCCGTTGAGCACACCCAGCCGTCGAGACAGGCCGAGCAGCCGATCAGCCGAGAACAGGAGATCCCGTGACCGAGAACCGCGACGTCGTGTGCAAGGCCGAGTACGAGCCCCCGGCCGACGAGCTGGAGCAGCAGGTGGCCGACGTCATGGCCGAGGTGCTCGGCGTCGACCTGGTGGGCCGCCGCGACAGCTTCTACGACTTCGGCGGCACCTCGCTGGCGGCCATCCGGATCTGCGCCCGGATCGAGCGCCGGCTCGGGTTCAAGGTCGACCCCGCCTGGCTGCTGGAGTACGACGAACTGGCCGACTTCACCGAGCAGATCCGGCTCGGTGCGGAATGACCGCCGAGACCGACGTCCCCGTGCCCGACGTCCCCGCCGCCTACGTCCCGCCGCCGCGGAGCGTGCACGCCGCGGTGGCCGCCCACGCCGACCGGGCGCCCGGGGCCCTCGCCCTGGTCCAGGGCGAGGAGCGGATCGACTACCGGACCCTCGCCTCGGCGGCCCGGGTCCTCGCCGGCCGGCTGACCGACTGGGGCGTGCGGCCCGGCGACATCGTCCCGCTGCTGCTGCCGCGCGGCGCCCAGCTGATCGCGCTCCAGCTCGGCGTGCTGATGAGCGGCGCCGCGTACGCCACCCTCGACCCGCGCTGGCCCGCGAGCCGCCTCGCCGCGATCCTCGCCCAGCTCGACGACCCGGTGGTGGTCGGCCGGCCCGGCGGCGAGCCGCTCGGCGTCACCAGGACGCTCGCCCCCGGTCCGCTGGCCGCGCTGGCGGCCGGGGCGGCGACCAGGCCGTTCACCCCGGTGCGGACCGCCCCCGACGACCTGGCCACGGTGTTCTTCACCTCCGGCAGCACCGGCGTCCCCAAGGGGGTGCTGATCCCGCACCGGGCGGTGACCCGGATGTTCGGCCCGGGCGGGCTGGACGGCTTCGGCCCCGGGCACACCACCGCCCAGGTCGCCCCCGGCGCCTGGGACATGTACGCCTTCGAGCTGTGGGGCCAGCTGACCACCGGCGGCACCTGCGTGGTGGTCGAGGAGAACCACCTGATGCCCGGCCGGCTGCGGGCCCTCGTCGCCGAGCAGGGCGTGGACACGCTCTGGCTGACCACCTCCCTGTTCAACCTGGTCGTCGACGAGGACCCGGACGCCTTCGCGGGCCTGGGGACGCTCTACGTCGGCGGTGAGAAGCAGTCCCCCCGGCACGTCGCGCGCTTCCTGGAGCGCTTCCCCGACCTGCCGCTCTGGAACGGCTTCGGCCCGGCCGAGAACTGCATGCTGACGACCGTGCACCGGATGCGGCCGGCCGACACCACCGTCCCCACCGGCATCCCCGTCGGCCGGCCGGTGCCCGGCACCACCGTGCTGCTGCTGCGCGAGGACGGCACACCCGCGCCGCGCGGCGAACGCGGCGAGATCGTGGCGCTCGGCCCCGGCGTGGCGCTCGGGTACCTGAACAACGCGACGCTGACCCGCGAGCGGTTCCCCACCCTGGAGATCGACGGCCAGCGGCGCCGCGCCCTGCGCACCGGCGACCTCGGCCTGCTCGACGAGCACGGCGTCCTGCACTACCACGGCCGCCGGGACCGGCAGGTCAAGCTCAGCGGCAACCGGATCGAGCTGGGCGACATCGAGGCCGCCGCCGGCGCGCTGCCGGAGATCCGCACCTGCGCCGCCGTCGCGCGGACCGACGCCGGCGGGACGGTCGAGCACATCGCGCTCGTCTACACCCTGGCCGAGGGCGCCGAACTGACCGCGCGGGACGTCCGCAGGAAGCTCACCGGCACGCTCCCGGCCTACGCCGTGCCCGGCCGGTTCGAGCAACTGGACGAGCTGCCGAGGCGCGAGAACGGCAAGGTCGACCTGTCGGCTCTGGAGAGGCGCCCCCGCTGATGCGCGAATTCCCGCAGACCTACGAGCAGGAGGCGCTCTGGATCGCCGACCGGTTCCTGGGCGAGCCCTCACCGTTCCTGGAGACCTGGGCCCAGCGCATCCTGGGACCGCTCGACGTCCCGGCCCTGGAGCGCGCCCTGGCCGCCCTGGTCGCCCGGCACGCGGTGCTCCGCAGCGGGTTCGACCTCGGTGACGACGGCCCGGTGCAGCGCGTCGACCCGGCCGGTACCGTCCCGCTGGAACGCCTGCCCTGGCCGGGCGGGGAGCCGGACCACGACGATCTGTACGAGACGCTGCGCCGGGCCGGGCAGCGACCGCTCGACCTGACCGTCTCGCCCGCCCGGTTCACCCTCTACGACCGGGCGCCGGACGAGCACGTGCTGCTGCTGCAGATCCACCACGTCGCCGTCGACGACGCCTCCCTGGTGCTGCTCGACCGGGAACTGTCCGCCCTGTACACCGAGGAGACCGGCGGCGCCCCGGCCGGGCTCGAACCGCCCGCGCTGCTGCTCGGCGAACACGCCGTCCGGGCCCGGGCGGTGGGGACCGCCCCGGCGGACCTCGCGTTCTGGGCCGACCTGCTGGCCGGGGCGCCCGCCCTCGCCCAGCTGCCGCCCCGCCCGAGACCGCTCGCCGCCCGGCGCGGCTCCGCCTGCGACACCGTGCGGACCACCGTGCCCGCCGAACTGGGGGAGGCCGTCCGCGCGGCGGCCCGCGCGCTGCGGACCACCCCGCACGTCCTGATGAGCACCTGCACGGCCGTCACCGCCGCGGCGGTGAACGGCGAGGACGTGGTGATCGGCACCCCGGTGTCCCGCCGCGGCGAGCCCGACCTCGACGGCGTGTTCGGCTGTCTGACCGACCTGCTCCCGGTCCGCTACCGGGTCCCCGCCGACTCCACCTTCGCCGAGGTGTGCGCCGCCGCCAAACGCCGCTCGCTGGACGTGCTCAGGCACCGCAACGTGCCCTACGCCCGGCTCGGCGGCGGCGTCGGCCGCACCCGGGGCGTGCTGTCCGGCGAGCACCTCAGCCGGATCTGTCTCGTCCTCGACCAGTCGCCGAGCCGGCTGGAGCTGCCCGGCCTGCGCTGCGAACGGGTGCACGTCGGCGGCGCCGCGGCGAAGTTCGACTGGCTCCAGTACGTGGTCGCGGACGGCGACGGGTGGGACGTCCGGGCCGACTACGCCCTGGACTTCTTCAGCGCGGACGAGGCGGCGCTCGTACTGCGGCAGTGGCGGACCGCGCTGGCGGCGGCCGCGGCCGACCCCGGGGTGCCGGTGCGGGACCTGTTCGACCGGCTGGCCGCGACCGCCTGAGCCGGGCCGCCCCACCCAAGGACTTCCGGGCTTCCGGACCTCCCGACTTCCCGACTTCCCGACTTCCAGAAAGAGAGCGACACACCGGTGGAAACGGAGTTGCGAACCAGCCCGACGACGCGCGCGTGCGAGTGCGGTGCGACGGTGTGGCTGACGGGCCTGCCCAGTTCGGGAAAGACGACGATCGCCCATGCCGTGGCCGAGCGCCTGCGCGCCGACGGCCGCCGGGTCGAGGTGCTGGACGGCGACGAGTTCCGCCTGACCCTCTCCTCCGGCCTCGGCTTCGGCCGCGCGGACCGGTACACGAACGTGCAGCGCATCGGCCTGGTCGCGGAGGTGCTGGCGCGCAACGGCGTGCTGGTGCTGGTCCCGGCCATCGCGCCCTACGCGGACAGCCGGCAGGCCGTCCGGGAACGGCACGACACCTCCCGCACGCCCTACCTGGAGGTCCATGTCGCGACCCCGTCGAGCACCTGCGCCGAACGCGACGTCAAGGGCCTCTACGCCCGGCAGGCCGCCGGGGAGCTCACCGGACTGACCGGCGTCGACGACCCCTACGAGGCCCCGGCCGACCCCGATCTGCGCATCCCCGCGCACCGGCAGACGGTCGCCGAATCGGCGGCGGACCTGCTGAACCTGCTGGCGGAAAGGCGGCTGACATGAACCCCCGCCCGATCGGCACGATGACGGACGACCTCTCCGCCCTCGGCCACCTGGACGCCCTGGAGTCCGAGTCGGTGCACATCTTCCGCGAGGTGGCGGGGGAGTTCGAACGGCCGGTGATCCTGTTCTCCGGCGGCAAGGACTCCATCGTCATGCTGCACCTGGCGCTGAAGGCGTTCGCGCCCGCGCCCGTGCCGTTCGCGCTGCTGCACGTGGACACCGGCCACAACTTCCCCGAGGTCCTCGACTACCGCGACCGGGTGGTGGCCGAACGCGGACTGCGCCTGCACATCGCCTCCGTGCAGGACTACATCGACCGGGGCGTGCTGCGCGAACGCCCCGACGGCACCCGCAACCCGCTCCAGACCGTGCCGCTCACCGAGCGGATCCGCACCGAGCGCTTCGACGCCGTCTTCGGCGGCGGGCGGCGCGACGAGGAGAAGGCCCGCGCCAAGGAGCGGGTCTTCTCGCTGCGCGACGAGTTCTCGCAGTGGGACCCGCGCCGCCAGCGCCCCGAACTCTGGCAGCTGTACAACGGCCGCCACGCGCCCGGCGAGCACGTCCGGGTCTTCCCGCTGTCCAACTGGACCGAACTGGACGTCTGGCAGTACATCGCCCGCGAGAAGATCGACCTCCCGGCGATCTACTACGCGCACGAGCGGCCGGTCTTCCGGCGGGCCGGCATGTGGCTGACGGCGGGGGACTGGGGCGGCCCGACGGCGGACGAGCCGGTCGAGACCCGGCTGATCCGCTACCGCACGGTCGGCGACATGTCCTGCACCGGCGCCGTCGACTCCGACGCGACCACCATCGAGAAGGTCATCGCCGAGATCGCCGCCTCCCGGCTCACCGAGCGCGGCGCCACCCGCGCCGACGACAAGCTCTCGGAAGCGGCGATGGAAGACCGCAAGCGGGAAGGGTACTTCTAGGATGAGCAGCCACCGCACCGCCGCCGAGGGCCTGTTCGGCCCGTCGCCCACCACCCTGCTGCGCTTCGCCACCGCCGGCTCCGTCGACGACGGCAAGTCCACGCTCGTCGGGCGACTGCTGCACGACTCCAAGTCCGTGCTCGCCGACCAGATGGAGGCCGTCGAGCACGCCTCCCGCGCGCGCGGCGCCGCCGTGCCGGACCTGGCGCTGCTCACCGACGGCCTGCGCGCCGAGCGGGAGCAGGGCATCACCATCGACGTC
Organism: Kitasatospora purpeofusca; assembly: GCF_000718025.1. Lineage (GTDB taxonomy): Bacteria > Actinomycetota > Actinomycetes > Streptomycetales > Streptomycetaceae > Kitasatospora > Kitasatospora purpeofusca. The sequence goes on along the minus strand of NZ_JODS01000022.1, from coordinate 70,085 downwards.
GCCTACCGCTACTTCGCCACCCCCCGGCGCCGGTTCATCCTCGCCGACACCCCGGGCCATGTGCAGTACACCCGCAACATGGTCACCGGCGCCTCCACCGCCGAACTGACGGTCATCCTGGTCGACGCCCGCAACGGCGTCGTCGAGCAGACCCGCCGGCACGCCGCCATCGCCGCGCTGCTGCGTGTCCCGCACGTCGTCCTCGCGGTCAACAAGATGGACCTGGTCGGCTACGCGGAGTCCGTCTTCGCCCTGATCGCCGAGGAGTTCACGGCGTACGCCACCGCGCTGGGCGTCCCCGAGGTCACCGCGATCCCGATCTCCGCGCTGGCCGGGGACAACGTGGTCGAGCCCTCCGCGCGGATGGACTGGTACGGCGGCCCCACCGTGCTGGAGCACCTGGAGTCGGTGGAGGTCGGGGACGGCGCGGCCGAGGGTGCCACCCGCTTCCCGGTCCAGATGGTCATCCGGCACCAGGGGGAGCGCTACTACGCGGGCCAACTGCTCAGCGGGCGGCTCCGGGTGGGCGAGGCGGTGACCGTGCAGCCCTCCGGCCGGGTCACCACCGTCGCCGCGCTCGACGTGCTCGGACAGGCGGCGGACGCGGTCGCGGCGGGCGCCTCGCTCAGTGTCCGGCTCGCCGACGAGATCGACGTCGGCCGGGGCGACATGCTCACCGCCGGACCGCGGCCGCCGCGGATCGCCAAGACGGTCGAGGCCACCGTCTGCCATGTCGCCGACACCCCGCTCACCGTCGGCCAGCGGGTCCTGCTCAAGCACACCACCCGCACCGTGAAGGCGATCGTCGAGGACATCCCGTCGCGGCTCACACTCGACGACCTCTCCCAGCACCCGGAGCCGGGGAGCCTCGTCGCCAACGACATCGGGCGGGTCAGGGTCCGCACCGCCGAGCCGCTCGCCCTCGACTCCTACGCCGACTCCCGGCGCACCGGGGCGTTCCTGCTGATCGACCCGGTGGACGGCACCACGCTGGCCGCGGGGATGGCGGGCGACGCCTTCCGGGCCGCCGGTGCGGTCGTCGCCGCGGTGGCGGTGGAGGCGGACGGCTGGGACTTCTAGACGGTGCCTCCCGTCGGGCGGTGTCCATTTCAATTTTCTTTCGGCCAACCGTGCGAGAGGTCTGTTCGAGTCCGCAGCACCCCCCTAGAGTGGACCGCGCTCCTCCACAAGTGACCTTTGTGTCACAGGAGTTCGCTGGTTCCTCGAACGTTCGGCGCAGCCTTTTCCCACCATCGAGCCGGAAGGGCGGGTCCGTGACACAGGCGTTCCAGTCCCCGGGCTTCGCCGCGCTCGCGGCGGGCCGAGCGGTCGAGACGCGGCTCGTCGAGGAGCGCTGGCAGGCGGTGGCCTGGGACCTCGGAACGGACCGGCGACGGGTGGTCACCGACCGGCCCGGCGGCGTGCACCTGAGCGAGATCGAGCCGGACGGCGACGCCATCTGGTGGTTCGACGCCGACAGCGACGAGCGGGGCCGGTGGCGGCGGGAGCCGTTCGCCGGCGGGCCGGACGGCGAGGCGCTGCACGGGGTGCCGGCCGGGCGCCCGTACGGCGTCGCCTTCGACCGGACGGGCGCGCTCGCGGCGGTGGCGGTCGGCGTCGACGGGGCCTCGCACTGCTACGTCGGACCGCCCGCGGGCGAGGCACGGCTGATCGGTTCCGCGCCGGGGTACCTGAGCCTGGCCGACCTGTCGCCGGACGGCCGGCTGCTCGCCCTCGGCGGGCGGCCCGACGGGGACGACGCGGTGCTCCTGTGGCGGACGGACGGCGGCCCGGCCGTCAGTGCGGCCGGGGGCGGCGGACTGCGGCTCTGGCCGATCGAGTTCAACCCGCTCGCCGTCCACGACCCCGAACTGCTGCTGGTGGTCGAGGAGGAGGAGCGGTACACCGTCGCGACCTGGCGCGCGGACACCGGGCTGCGCCGCTACCCGGGCCTGTCCTTCGACGCCCAGATATCGGCCGGCTGGTACCGGGGGCCGCGCGGGGTGCTGATCCAGCACGAGCGGGCCGGACGGAGCCGACTGCTGCTCGCCGAGCTCGACCCGTCGCCCGTCGTCCGGGAGCTCGGCACACCCGGCGGCACCATCCACGACCTGTCCTGCGCCCCGGACGGCACCCTGCACTGCGTCTGGAGCCGGGAGTCCACCCCGCCCCGCCCGCTGGTGCTGCGCCCGGAGGAGCGGGCGGAGGCGGGTACGGAGGCGCGGACGGGGGCGGCGGTCCGATCGGGCCCCGACCCGGACCACCCCGGCCTGGACCTGGACGGCACCTCCCGCGGCCGCCGCTGGACGCCCCGCCCCTACGGACGGATCCACAGCTTCGTCAGCACCCCGCCCGGCCGGGGCCCGTGGCCGACGCTGTTCCTGGTGCACGGCGGCCCCGCCACCCACGACCGGGACTCCTACGACCCCAGGGTGAACATCCTGGTCGGCCACGGCTACGCGGTGGTGCGCACCAACTACCGCGGCTCCACCGGTTACGGCACCCGCTGGCAGCACGAGTACGACTACCGGGTCGGGCTGGCGCAGATCGAGGACCTCGCCGCCGTCCGCGCCGAGCTGGTCGCCGACGGCACGGCGCTCGCGGACCGCACCGGCCTCTGCGGGTTCTCCTGGGGCGGCTATCTGACCCTGCTGGCGATGGGCGTCCAGCCGGACCTGTGGTCGCTCGGCATGGCCGCCCAGCCGATCGCGGACTACCCCGCCACCTACCGCGGCACCACCCCGGCCCTGCGCGCGCTCGACCGGCAGCTCTTCGGCGGCAGCCCCGAGGAGGTGCCCGAGCGCTACCGCGCGGCCGACCCGCGGTCGTACGTGCACCGGGTCCGTTCGCCGGTGCTGCTGGTCGTCTCGCGGGACGACGAGCGGTGCCCGCCCGAGCAGGTGGCCCGGTACGCCGCGGACCTGCGCCGGCTGGCGGTGCCGCACGAACTGCTCCGGGTGGACGGCGGCCACTACAGCCGCCGGACCGCCGACCACCGGTCGGTGCTGGCCGCGATGGTCCGGTTCGCCGGACAGGCCTGGCCGACACCACCCGCACCACCCCACCGACCACCTCGGGGCGACCGCCCCGGGGGAACCGCCCAGCCGATGGAAGGAGGTGAACAGCCATGAAGCGTCGCAGCATCCAGAACGACCCGATCGGTACCCCGGAGCGTGACCGTGGCGCGGTGATCGTCCAGAACTTCGCGCTCGACATCACCAAGGCCGCACCGGTCGCGCCCGCCCTCAAGGGGCAGCCGAAGCCGAAGCCGGAGTCCAAGAAGTGATTCCCGGTCGCTCCGGGGCGCCTCGGCGCTCCGGAGCGACACTCCGCGCACCGCCCCTGCCCACAGCCTATTTGCCACCGCCCGAGTCCACCGCCCGCGCACGACAGAAGTGGCCATCATGCGTATCGTCCTGCTGCACATGCCCTGGGGTGCGATCGACGTGCCGTCGCTGGCGCTCGGGATCCTGCACACCGCCGCCGCCCGCGCCGGCCACGAGGTCGAAGTGCGCTACGCCAACCTGGACTTCGTGGACTGGGCGGCCGAGACCGCCGGATTCGGCGTGGACGACTACGAGTACTTCTCCGAGAAGTCCTACTTCCAGGGCGCCGGCGACTGGGCCTTCGCCGGCGCGCTGTACGGCGAGGACGAGCCCGCCCCGGGCTTCGCCGAATCCGCCGACGCCGAGCGGTACTTCGAGTACCTGGCCACCAACGGCGCGAGCGAGCAGGAGATGGCCCTCACCCGGGCCACCCGCGCGCTCGCCCCCGTGTTCATCGCCCGACTGGTCGAGGAGATCGCCGCCGACCCGCCGGACCTGGTCGGCTTCACCACCACCTTCCAGCAGAACACGGCGAGCCTCGCCGCCGCCCGGCTGCTCAAGCAGCGCTGCCCGCAGGTGCGCACGGTGTTCGGCGGCGCGAACTGCGACGGCCCGCAGGGCGCGGCGCTGCACCGCAACTTCCCCTTCCTGGACTACGTGGTGCGCGGCGAGGGCGAGGCGGCCTTCCCGGCGCTGCTGGCGGGCGGGGACCTCGCGGACGTCCCCGGGCTGTGCTGGCGGGACGGGTCCGGGAAGTCGACGGCCAACGAGATGTCCAGGCGCCCGCTGCCGCCCGCGGCGATCCTGACCCCCCGCTACGACGGCTTCTACGAGCGGCTGGACGCCTCCGTCGCGGCCGGCTGGGTCGACCCCAAGCTCGTGCTCGAAGGCTCCCGGGGCTGCTGGTGGGGGGAGAAGCACCACTGCACCTTCTGCGGTCTCAACGGCTCCTCGATGGAGTTCCGCTCCAAGCCGCCGGCGGACTTCCTCGCCGAGGTGCTCACCCTCGCGGAGCGCCACCAGCTGCTGGACGTCTACGTGGTCGACAACATCCTGGACATGGGTTACTTCGACACCGTCCTGAAGTCCCTGGCCGAACTCCCGGTCGACCTCCGGCTGCACTTCGAGATCAAGGCCAATCTGCGCCGCCACCAGTTCCAGCTGCTCGGCGACTCCGGTGCGGCCCAGGTGCAGCCCGGCATCGAGAACCTGAGCACCCGGGTCCTGCGGATCATGGACAAGGGGGTGACGGGCTGCCAGAACGTGCGCGCGCTGCGGGACGCGCAGAGCGCGGGCGTCTCGGTCACCTGGAACTACCTCTACGGCTTCCCCGGCGAGCAGCCGGACGACTACGAGTCGGTGATCCGCCAACTGCCCGTGCTGCACCACCTGGACCCGCCGACCGGTGCGGGGCGGATCGCGATCGAGCGCTTCAGCCCGTACTTCGACCGCCCCGAACTGGGCTTCGCGATCACCAGGCCGGCCTTCCAGTACCGCGCGACCTACCGGCTGCCGGAGAGCGAACTCGCCGAACTGGCCTATGTGTTCACCGCACCGCCGCGCGGGATCGGCGGCGCGGTCGCGGAGCGGCTGGGCGAGGCGGTGGACACCTGGCTCGCCCGGTTCCCCGACAGCCGGCTCACCTACCGGGAGGCGGGCGGGCGGATCGTGCTCGTCAACACCCGGCCCGGCTACGACTGGCGGGTGGTCGAGCTGACCGATCCGGTGGAGATCGCCGCCTTCCGGCTGCTGGGGCAGCCCCGTTCGCCCGCCGCGCTGGCCTCGAAGCTCCCCGGCGGCGCGGCGGCGGTCGAACCGGTGCTGGAGCGGTTCACCGCGCTGGGCCTGCTGTTCCACGACGGGGACAGCTACCTCCAGGTCGCAGTCGAGTCCGACAACCAGGTGCTGATGCGGATGCGGCACCGGCACGGCCCCGCCGCCGCCCGTCCCGCCCGTCCCGCCCGTCCTGGCGGTCCTGGCGCCGGGACCGAGACCGAGGAGGTGCTGGATGCCGTCCCGATCGGCTGAGCGGACCGACGCCGCGGCCTGGCAGGCGGCCGGCCCGGAGGCCGAGCTCTGGCTCGACTACGACCCCGCCGTCAGGGAGTTGCCGGGCATCGGGCTCGGCCGCCGGACCCTGACCGGACCGGCGGGGGAGGAGATCACCGAGCTGCACCGGGCCGGCGTCCGCTGCCTGCGGCTGACCGAGCCGGTGCGGCTGTGCGCCGACGCGCCGGCGGCCTCGGCCCGGGCCCTGATGCTGCTGCGCGAGGCGACCGGGCAGGGGCTGGCCGCGCTCTGGCACGCGGTCTGCACCGACGGCTGCGTCGAGCAGCGGCGGTTCCACCATCTCTACCCGCCCGAGGAGTTGACCGGCGGCGCGGCGGCCGAGGTGGCCGCCGACTGGCGCGCGAGCTACTTCCCGAGCAAGTGCGTCTACCGGCGCGGCCCCGGCTTCGTCGAGGTGCGGGACCGCCGCTTCGGGACGCTGGAGCTGTTCACCGTCGACGAGCCCGGTCACCTGGCCCAACTGGACGCGCTGGCCGACGGCGTGGAGGTCGGCCTGCTGCCGGAGGCCGTCCACCGGGACTTCGCCGAGGCCGGCCTGATCGCCGAACAGGCCGGGCGGGCCTGGTTCCTGCCCATGCGGGTGCGCCGCTGGCCGTTCCCGTCCCTGACCGTCTGAGCAGTCCGGCCTGTCCGACCCGTCCGGCCTGTCCGACCCGTCCGACCCGTTCGAGGAGAGAAGCATGAGCACCGCGGTCGACGACGCCGCCGCGCGGATGTCCGCGTTCATCCGCGACCCCTACCCCACGCTCGCCCGGATCCGCGAGGCCGGAGCGGTCTCCGTGGTGGAGTTCGGCGAGGGCCTGCCGGTCTACCTGGTGACCCGGTACGAGGACGTCCGGGCCGCGCTGATGGACCCGCGGTTCGGGCAGGACGTCCGCCGCAGCCAGGCCATCGCCAGCGGACGGGGCGCCGGTCTGACCCTCGGCTCGGACGTCGTCCACATGCTCAACAGCGACCCGCCGGACCACACCCGGCTGCGCCGGCTGATCCAGGGCGTCTTCACCCGCCGCCGGGTGGACCTGATGCGGCCGATGGTCGAGCGCATCTCCGGCGGTCTGCTGGACGGGCTGCGCGGACGGGGGACGGCCGACCTGGTGACGGACTTCGCCTTCCCGCTGCCGATCATGGTCATCTGCGAGCTGCTGGGCTTCCCCCCGGAGGACATGCAGTCCTTCCGCACCTGGTCGACGGCGATCCTGACCCAGGGCGGCGAGATGACCTTCGACCAGGCCACCGGCGAACTGAACGACTACCTGCGGGAGTTGATGACCGCCCGGCGCGCGGCCCCGCGCACCGACATCCTCACCGACCTGGTGCAGGCCTGCGACGCCGGTGAACTCACCGAGAAGGAGGTGTTCTCGATGGTCTTCCTGCTGCTGATCGGCGGCCACGAGACCACCGTCAACCTGCTCGGCACCGCCACCCTGGCCCTGCTCCACCACCCGGACCAACTGGCCCTGCTGCGCGCCGACCCGGCGGCGATGCCGGTCGCGATCGACGAGTTCCTGCGCTACGAGTCCCCGGTCAGCATGGCCACCATGCGGTTCACCAACGCCGAGGTGACGGTCGACGACGTGGAGATCCCGGCGGACGAGCTGGTCCTGCTCTCGCTCGGCGCGGCCAACCGCGACCCGGCCCGCTTCACCGACCCGGACCGGCTGATCCTGGACCGGAACGACCCTGGCCACCTCGCCTTCGGACAGGGCCTGCACCGCTGCCTCGGCTCCTTCCTCGGCAAGCTGGAGAGCGAGGTGGCGCTGACCGGCCTGCTGGAACGCTTCGGCCGGATCGAGCTGGCCGCCGAGGAGGAAACCCTGCCGTGGCGCAACACGATCATGCTGCGTGGTCTGGAGTCGCTCCCGGTCTCGCTCGATGAGTAGCGGCACGGGCACGGGCGGCAGCACGGGCACCGACAGCGGCCCGAAGCCGGGCGGACTGCTGCGCTTCCGCCCCCGCATCGGCCTCGCGCCGCTGCGCTCGCGCGGCTACCGCCTGCTGGTGATCGGCCAGGGCACCTCGGAGTTCGGCAACGCGTTCCAGGTGGTCGCCCTGCCGCTGCTGGTCCAGTCCCTCGGCGGCGGCGCCCGCCAGCTGAGCCTGGTGGTCGCCGCCTACGGCGCGGGACGGCTGGCCGCCACCCCGCTCGGCGGGATGTTCGCCGACCGGTTCGGCGCCTGGCGGGTGATGATGACCGCCGACCTCGGCCGACTGCTCGCCACCGCCGGACTGTGCGCGACCGCCGCCGCAGGCTCGGCGAACTACTGGCTGATCGGCACGCTCGCGCTGCTGGTCGGCCTCGGGGCGGGCGTGTTCCTGCCCGCCGCCTGGGCGATCACCCCGACCCTGCTGCCCGCCGAGGACCTGCACGCGGGCAACGCGCTCAACAGCACCGTGACCTTCGGCGCCGGCCTGCTCGGCCCGGCCGCCGCCGGCCCCCTGGTCGCCTGGCTGAACCCGGCCGTAGCCCTGGGCCTGGACGCGGCGACCTTCGCCGTGTCGGCGGCGACGCTGCTGCTGATCGGCCGCGGCAGCACGGTCGCACCGCCCCGCCCGATCTCCGAACGGGCCTCCGTACCGCGGAACTTCCGTGCCCTGCTGCGGGAGTCGCCGCTGCTGCGCGCGGTGCTGACGGTGACGGTGATCGCCAACCTGACCGTCGGCGGCGCCACCAGGGTCGCCCTGCCGACCCTGGCCACCGACGGCTTCGCCGCCGGCGCCGTCGGCCTCGGCCTGCTGCTGGCCGCCTTCACCGGCGGAGCCCTGGTCGGCGGCCTGTTCGCGGCCGGCCTCACGGCGGTGCGCTCGCGCGGCCGCACCGCCATGCGCTCCGGCCTGGTGATGGGCGCGGCGATCGGCCTGGTGCCGTTCACCGGCCTGGTCGGCGCGGTGCTGCTGCTCCTCGTCGCGGGCGGCGCCAGCACGGTGACCAACGTCCTGGTCGTCACCGGCGTCCAGAAGAGCACCCCGCCCGCCCTGCTGGCCCGCGTCATGGCGGCCATCACCTTCTGCGGTCTCGGCGTCTTCCCCGTCTCCGTGATCGCGGCCGGCGCGGCGGTCGAGGCCTTCGGCAGCAGCGGCGTCCTCGCGACCACCGGCGTCTGCCTGCTCGGCGCCTTCGGCTACGCCCTGACCCGCCCGGAGATCCGCGAGCTGTGAGCCCGGCGCCGTCAGCAGGCGCAGGAGATGCCCGAGCGCGGGGCCGTCAGGTCGTCGATCGGCCGCCGCTCGGTGCCCTCGGCGGTCTCGAAGGCGAAGCCCTCGCGGACCCAGTACTCGAAGCCGCCGAGCATCTCCTTCACCCGGTAGCCGAGCCGGGCGAAGGCGAGCGCGGCCCGGGTGGCACCGTTGCAGCCGGGTCCCCAGCAGTAGGTGACGACGGTGGCCCCGGGGTCGACCAACTGCCCGGCCAGCTCCGGGATCCGGGCGGTCGGCAGGTGCAGCGCACCCGGGATGTGCCCCTGCGCCCACGCCACCTCGCTCCGCGAGTCGACGACGACCAGCCCGGGCACCCCCGCCGTGAGGTCGGCGCGCACGTCCGAGACATCTGCCTCGAAGCTGAGCCGGGAGAGGAAGTGCGCCTCGGCGACGGCCGGCTCGGCGGGCGGAACGGAGAGAACGGCGCTGCTCATCGAGTACTCCTGGGATCGAGCGGTACGGGCTGATGCACCGATCCTGGCCGATGGCCCACCCCACCCACGAGTGTCGTGATCGCCGCCGTCCGCCAATATCCCGCCACCCTTCTCGGCCGGTCGCACTCGCGCCACCGCGCTCGACGGACGGCCCGCGACCTCCGCGCGGGCGGCCGACCCGAGGGTCCGCCGCCCGCGCGGGGGCTCAGTCGAGTACGGTCCGCACCGTCCCCGCCGCCACCGTCCGGCCGCCCTCGCGGACGGCGAAGCCGAGGCCGGGCTCCAGCGGCACGGAGTGCCCGAGCGTCACCGTCACCTCGACGGTCTCGCCCGGCCGCGCGACAGCGACCCCCTCGGGCAGCCGGACCTCGCCGACCACGTCGCCCGTCCGCAGGTAGAACTGCGGGCGGTAGCCGTCGGCGACCGGCGTCCGGCGGCCGCCCTCGGCCGCCGACAGCAGGCGCAGTCCGGCGGTGAAGCCGGTGTGCACGGAGGCGCTGCCGACCGCCGCGACCACCTGGCCGCGCCGGACCTGTCCGCGCTGCACCCCGCGCAGCAGCAGCGCGACGTTGTCACCGGCCTCCGCGGACTCCATCGTCCGGCCGAAGGTCTCCACCCCCGTCACCACGGACCGCAGGTCCGCGTCGTGACCGAGGATCTCCACCTGGTCCCCCGTCCGCACCCGCCCGCGCTCGACCGCGCCGGTCACCACCGTGCCGCGACCGGTGATGGTGAGCACGTTCTCGATCGGCAGCAGGAACGGCGCGTCGGTGTACCGCACCGGTGTCGGCACGTACGCGTCCACCGCGTCCAGCAGCCGCAGCAGCGCGGCCGACCAGTACGGGTCGCCCTCCAGCGCGCGCAGCCCGGAGACCGGGACCACCGGCAGGGCCGCGCCGTCGTACCCGTGCGCCCCGAGCAGCTCGCGCACCTCCAGCTCGACCAGCTCCAGCAGCTCCGGGTCGCCGGCGTCGGCCTTGTTCAGCGCCACCACGACGTGCTCGACGCCGATCTGGCGGGCCAGCAGCACGTGCTCGGCGGTCTGCGGCATGATGCCGTCCTGGGCGGAGACGACCAGGATCGCGCCGTCCAGCTGCGCCGCACCGGTGATCATGTTCTTCACGAAGTCGGCGTGGCCGGGCATGTCGACGTGGGCGTAGTGCCGGGTGTCGGTCTCGTACTCGACGTGCGCGATGTTGATGGTGATGCCGCGGGCGGCCTCCTCCGGGGCTCGGTCGATCCGGTCGAACGGGACGAAGGAGCCGCCGCCGCGCTCGGCCAGGACCTTGGTGATGGCCGCGGTGAGGGTGGTCTTGCCGTGGTCGACGTGACCCATGGTGCCGATGTTGAGGTGCGGCTTGCTGCGCACGAAGGCCTGCTTGGCCATGGTTTCTCTCCGGGAGTCGTCAATGTGCTGACGGGACCTCTGCGACGGGCCGACCTTCCCCGTCCGAGGTCCCGGGGACGACCCGGGGAAGGTCAGCTTCGTGCGCCGTCGAATGCGGCTGCGACTGCCGGGGCAGCAGCCATCGCGCCCGCGACTGCGGGGAACTCGGCGATGGCGTACTGGAACATGCGGTTCATCATGCCGGTGCGCGCGGCTGTCCGCGAGCGAGTTTCCGCCGGGCACCGGCCCGCGTCGCGCGGGCCGGTGCCCGGCGGGCGGTGTCAGTGTGGCGCCCGGGCCGTCCCCCGAACCGGACGGGTCAGCGCAGGTACCACTTCTGGTTGGGGGTGCCGGAGCAGTCCCACAGCTGGATCGTGGTGCCGGCGGCGGTGCCCTTGTCCTTGGCGTCCACGCACTTGTTCGCCTGCGGGTTGACGAGGTCCTCCGGGCCTGCGAGGACGAACTTCTGGGCGGGGCTGCCGTTGCAGATCGCCACCTGGATCCGGGTGCCGTTGACGACCGAGCCCCAGGCCACGTCCATGCAGAGGTCGCCGGCCCGGACGGTGCCGTCCGGGCGGAAGTCCCAGGTCTGCCAGGCGCCGCCGGTGCAGTCCTGGAGCTCCAGTCCGACGCCGTCGGAGAGCCGGCGGCCGATGGTGCCGATGCAGCGCTGCGAGCCGCGCCCCGCGATGGGGCGGCCGGGCGGCGGAGCGGGTGCGGCGGGTGCGGGCGCCTGGGTGGTGGGCGCCGGTGCCGGTTGCGCGGGTGCGGCGGGCGGTGGTGCCGGGGCCTGGGTGGCGACGGCCGGCGGGGCCGCCGGAGCGGCCGGCTGGGCCGCGGGTGGCTGGGCGGCAGGGGCCGGGGCGGCGGCGGGAGCCGGGGCGGCGGCCGCCGGTCGGTCGGTGGTGACCGGTGCCGGTGCGCGGGTCTGCGGTCGGGCGGCGACCGGTGGGAGGGCGGCGGGCCGGTCGGCGCTCCGGTCGGTGGTGTCCGGCCGGTCCGCCGCCGCCTCGGTCGGCACCGGTTCGGCGGCCACCGGGGCGGGTTCGGCCGCCGGAGGCGGCTCGGCGGGTTCGGCGGCCGAGGGCTCCGGGGCGGGAGGGGAGCTCGGCGGGCCGTCGGTCGGGTCGGCGGCCCCGGGCGCGACGGTCGTCACCGTCGCGGCGGGGGCGGCGGCGTTCGGTGCGGCGTGCGGTGCGGCTCCGTTCCCGGTGGGCAGCAGGGCGGAGCCGAGGGCGACGGCGCCGACCAGCGCGGCCGCGGCCGCCGTGGTGGTCCAGACCCGGGCCTGCGGCAGGAGCCCGCGCGGCGGGTTCGGGGTGTGGCGCAGGAAGCTGTCGGAGAAGCGTGCGGGCGCGGGGTCCGGGCCCGCGGCCGGTGTGCCGCCGTCCCGGTGCGGCCGGGGCGCCGGAACGGGCGGGGACTCCCTGTCGGGCACGGCGGCTGACGGCGGGTCGGGCGGTCCGGACACGTGGCCTCCAGGGCGAGGGCGGGCGCTGGGGATGTTCCTCCGGCCGTCCGGCCGCAGCGTGAACCAGGGGTGTCCTGCGCGTGGCGGCGCTCCGACATTCATGCGTGTCCATCTCATGAAAGACGGGGGTGGCCCGGAGTTCACCGGAGGATCGGCCGCCCGTTCCCCTGCGGCGCTACGGTGACGGCCGTCCGGGGACGGACCCGTGATCCACCCGAGGACGCGGCACCGTCCGGACCGGTCCCGCGAGAGAGCAAGGCACCAACATGGCGCAGACAGCCGACGAGGCCCGGTCGGGGCCGACCGCCGCACCGTGGGCGGAACTCCTGCTGGCCGAACGCGAAGTCCTGTTCCGCTTCATCAGCGGGCTCAGCGACAACGATCCGCACCGGGCGGAGGACATCGTCCAGGAGGCGATGTTACGGGCCTGGCAGGCCGCCGAGGCCCTGGACTGGGACAGCCGGCCGATCCGGCTGTGGCTGTTCACGGTCGCCCGGCGCCTGCTGATCGACGAATGGCGCAAGAACCGCGCGGTGCCGGTCGGCATCGCGGTCGAGGGCTTCCCGGCCCCCGTGGCGGCGGACGCCGCCGACCCGTCCGACCGGATCCTCGACCGGCTGGTGCTGGTCGACGCGCTCCGCTCGCTCGACCGCATCCACCAGGAGGCCGTGGTGCACGTCCATCTCCTCGGGCGCCCCGGCGCGGAGGTCGCCCGCGCCGTCGGGATACCCGTCGGGACCCTCAAGTCGCGTACCCACCACGGCGTCCGGTCGCTGCGCCGGCACCTGGTCGACCGGGGCGCGGTCGCCTCGTGACCGTCGCCGCCCTCCGTTCCGCGACCGGAGCCTCCTCTGTCGCAACCGTCCGTTCCGCCGCCGCCGTCGCGGCGTTCCCGCCGTCCGGCCTGCTGCCCGCGATGCCCGGCACCACAACGCTGATCGGCATCGGCGGGGTGCTGGTGCTGCTCGCCGTCCTCGCCCACCTCACCGCCCGCCGGGCGGGCGGCTGGCGGGCGTTCCGGCGCCGGCTGCGCCGCGAACTCGCGGCGACAGCGGCCGCGTTCGCCGCCCCGTTCGCGGCTCGCCTGCGGTACGGGCGCCAACTGCGCACCGTCCGGCTGCTGCTGGCCGACCGGGCCGGCTGGGCCGACGCCGAGCGGGCCGTCCTCGACGCCGGACGGGTGGCGGGGGCGCGCCCGTACGCCGTGCTGCTCGGCGCGCACACCGTCGGTGTGCTGGTGTCCTGCGGCCCGGGCCGGCCGCCGGTCCCGCCCGAGCCGTGGGTGGTGGACACGGCGGACCCGCGGCTCTGGTGGGCCGCCCGGGACGAGCTGCGGTCGACAGCCGCGGCTCGCGGCCAGGCGCCACTGCTGGCGCTGGTCGGCACCGACGGCCCCGCCGCGGTGCTGCTCGACCTCGCGACCGGACCCGCCGTGACCGAGTTCGGCGGCGACCGGGCGCTCGCCCACGCCGTACTCCAGGCGGTGGCGGCGCAGTTGGACGCGCGGCTGCCGGTGGGCGCCGTCACGGTCGCCGACGGCGTGCACGCGCGCCACACGGGTCCGGCGCCGGCCGAGGCGCTCGCCGCGGCCGACCGGGTCGCGGCGGACGGGGAGCCGGCCTTCGCCGTCTGTCCCGTCCCCCCCGCGGGATTCCGCCCCGCGGCGGGCGCCCGGCTGCTGGTGCTCGGCGGTGCGCGGGGCTCGGCCCGGCTGGTCACGGTCGACCGCGACGGCCTCCGGCTGCGCGGGACGGCGCTGCGGGTCGAGGCGGTCGCACTGGCCCGGGCCACGGCCCGGATCCTTCGGGCCCTGCCGCCCTACCCGGCCTTCGCACCGGCGGAGTTGGACGACTCCGACCTGGTGGAGCCGGGCGGTGTGCCGGTGGAGCCGGAGGAGCTGCCGGAGGCGGAGGAGCCGCCGGAGCGGCAGGAGCCCTCGGAGTCCCCCGGGGCGGAGGAGCCGGAGGAGCCGGAGGGGCCCGAGGAGCCCGAGGAGCCCGAGGAGTCGACGGCAGGGTCCGTGTCGGCCACGGTGATGACGACGGATCCGGATCCGTCCGAGGAACCGCCCGGGGGCTCTTCCGACCCGTCGGACCCGTCGGAGGAGTCCGGTCCGGGCGGCGAACTTCCCGGCACCGGAACGTCGCTGGCGCTCGTGCCGCTGCAGTTCCGGGTCGGACCGGTGTATCCGGAGCCGGACGAGGGGAGCGGATCCGGTTCGGAAGCGCCGCAGTTCCGGGTCGGCCCGGTGGTGCCGGACCCGACGGCCCTGCGGCTGCTGCTGCGTGGACCGGAACCGGAGCAGGAGCCGGTCGAGCCGGCCGAGCCCGGGGCGGCAGAGTGGCCGGAGCCCCTCCCGGAAGCGGAGGCGGAGTCGGCGTCCTGGCTCCCGCCGGAGGCGGCGTCCTGGCCCCCGCCGAACCCGAAACCGAACCTCAGCCCGGAACCGGAGCCCGAGCCGGAACCGGAGCCCGAGCCGGACGTCGAGGACGACTTCGCCGAGCCCGAGCCGGGACCGGCCGGGCACCCGGCCGGTGTCTCCGCCCGTCCCTCCGGGACCACCCTGCTGCCCGCGCCCCGGCCCGTCGGCTGACCTCGCGACCGGGCCGTGCCCCGGCACCCCGGCACCCCGGCCGACGACCCGCCCGCCCAGTCCCGCCTGCCCGACCTCCTGGAGACCACCCGGTGAAGCTGACCGTCACCGTCGCCGACGGCACCGACCGCCGTGACCACGTCCTCGACCTGCCTCCCGGTGCGACCGTCGGTGAGCTGGCGGCGGCGCTCGACCGGCGGGACCCCGACCCCGCGGCGGCCGTCGCGACCGCCGGACCCGGCTACGGCCCCGGTCCTGGTCCCGGCCCCGGTCCCTCCGGCGGCGACGTGGAAGCCTTCCTGGCCGGAACGGGAGCCGTCGCCCCGCGCGGACTCCACCTCGGGCCGCGGCGGTTGGACCCGGGGACGGCCGTCGCCGGGACGGGAGTGCGGGAGGGCGCCGTGCTCGGCCTCGGCGCCCCCGCCGACGAGCCCGACCGGGTCCGGAGCAGCGCGCCGGACCGGCGCCCGGGCGACCCCGTCCAACTGGAACTGCACCTCGTGTCCGGTCCGGGAGCGGGGCGGGTCTGGCGGCTCGGACCCGGCAGCCACGAGATCGGCACCGACCCCTCCTGCACGGTCCGCCTCCGGGCTGCCGGCGCGCCCGCGGGCGGCCTCTGGCTGACCGTCGGCCCGGACGGCTCCGCGAGTTGGCACCGCGCTCCCGTCGGCCCCGGCCGGTCGAAGAGCCCCGGAAGCACCCTGGGCAGCGACGCCGACCGCGGCTTCGACAGCGACTTCGACAGCGACTTCGACACTGACGGCTACGGCTACGGCGACAGCGACGGCGAGGGCTCCGCCCCGGGCGCCCCCGGGGGCGGCACCCCGCCCGCGGACGAGGGAGACGAGGCGGTCGCGCTCCGCACGCCGAGCCCGCCCGCCAAGGACCGCAACGCCCACACCGACCGCACCCACCGCGGCGGCACCGGGGAGCGCGGCACCGGGGAGCGCGACACCGCCCCCGCCCGCCGCGCCGGCCGGAACGACCCGCGTCCGGCCGCCCACCGAGCCGACGGCGGCACCGCCTGGCCGCCGGGCGCCGACCTCACCGTCGGTGCCGCCCTGCTGCGCCTGGTCGAGCCGGTCGAGCCGGACGCCGCCGTGGTGCCGTCCGCCGACGGCATCGGCGTCGACTACAACCGCCCGCCGCGGATCGTCCCGCACCTGGACGCCGAGCGGATCCGGCTGCCGCTGCCGCCGGTCGCCCCCTCCCGGCGGCCCTTCCCGCTGCTGCTGATGCTGGCCCCGGTCGTGCTCGGCATGGTCATGGTGGCGGTCTTCCAGTCGTACTTCTACCTGGTCTTCATCCTCTTCAGCCCGCTGATGGCCGTCTCCAACTGGATCGTCGGACGGCGCGGCAACCGCAAGCAGCACGAGGACGCGGTGGCCCGCTACGAGGCCCGGCGCCGGGTCCTGGAGCAGGAGGTCCGGACCGCCGCCGACCGCGAGCGCCGGGTGCGCGGAGTGGCGGGGCCGGACCCCGCGACGGTCGCGCTGACCGCCACCGGCCCCGGCGGCCGGCTCTGGGAGCGGCGCCGGCACGACCCCGACCACCTGGTGCTGCGGATCGGCACGGTCGACCAGCCGTCGGTGAAGGAGATCGACGACCCGGCGCGGGACGAGAACCACCGCCTGGTGCGCTGGAGCATCCCCGATGTGCCGATCGGCATCGAGGTCGCGGAGTTCGGCGTGGTGGGGGTGGCCGGTACCGGGCCCGCCGTCCAGGCGCTGGCCCGCTGGCTGGTCGCCCAGTCCGCCGTCCTGCACAGCCCGCGGGACCTGCGCGTCGTCGTCCTCTCCGACCGCTCGCGCGCCGACGGCTGGGCCTGGGTGCGGTGGCTGCCGCACCTGCGCCCGCCCGGCGGCGGGGCCGGACCGGTGGTGGCCGTCGGCAACGACCCGGAGTCCACCGCCAACCGGATCTCCGAACTGGTCGCCCAGATCCAGGCCCGGCGGCGGGTGCTCGGCTCCTCCATGGGCAAGGCGATGTTCAACGAACCGGACGTCCTGGTGATCGCGGACGGGGCCCGGCACCTGCGCGACGTGCCCGGCATGGTGCAGGTGCTCACCGAAGGACCCGGGGTCCGGGTCTTCAGCGTCTGCCTCGACGCCCAGGAGCGGCTGCTGCCCGAGGAGTGCGGCACCGTCGTCCTCGCCGCCGGGCACCGCCTCACCGTCCGCCGCACCGGCGCGCCCGACCTCACCGACGTGCGCGCCGACCTGGTCGACGCCGACTGGTGCGAGCAGGTGGCCAGGGCGCTCGCGCCGGTCCGCGACGTCAGCCCCGAGCACGACGCCGGTCTGCCGCAGTTGGTCCGGCTGCTGGACCTGCTGCGGCTCGAACCGCCGGACCCCGCCGCCCTGCTGGCCCGCTGGCGCCGGCGCCCGGCCGCCACGTCCTTCCTGATCGGGACGGGCTACGACGGCCCGCTCACCCTCGACCTGGTCCGCGACGGACCGCACGCTCTGGTCGCCGGGACCACCGGCTCCGGCAAGTCGGAGCTGCTCCAGTCCTTCGTGGCCTCGCTGGCCGCCGCCAACCGCCCGGACGAGCTCACCTTCGTCCTGGTCGACTACAAGGGCGGTTCGGCGTTCCGAGAGTGCGCCGAACTCCCGCACAACCTCGGTATGGTGACCGACCTGGACGCCCACCTGGTGGAGCGCGCCCTGGAGTCGCTCGGCGCCGAACTGCGGCGCCGGGAAAGGCTGCTGGCCGATGTCGCGGCCAAGGACCACCCCGAGTACCGGTCCAAGCGGGTCGCGGACCCGACGCTGCCCCCGCTGCCGCGACTGCTGCTGGTGATCGACGAGTTCGCCACCCTGGTCCGCGAGGTGCCCGACTTCGTCCCCGGGCTGATCGGGATCGCCCAGCGCGGCCGTTCCCTCGGCATCCACCTGGTGCTCGCCACCCAGCGGCCCTCGGGCGCGGTCACCAGCGACATCCGCGCCAACACCAATCTGCGGATCGCGCTGCGGGTCACCGACTCCTCCGAGAGCCAGGACATCATCGACACCTCCGAGGCGGTGCACATCCCGGCCTCCGCGCCCGGGCGCGCCCTGGTCCGGCTGGGGCACCGCTCGACGGTGCCGTTCCAGAGCGCCTGGGCCGGTGCGGCCCGCCCCGACCCGGCCGGCGCGGCCGGCGCGGCCGCCGTCGAGCGGCCCCGTGGGACGGTGCGCGCCGCCGCCCTGTCCTGGACCGGCCTCGGCCGCCCGCTCGCCCTGCCGCTCGCGGCGGGCGACCCCGCCGCGCCCGCCGCGCCCGTCCCCACCGACCTGCAGGCCCTGGTCGCCGCCGTCCGCGAGGCCGCCGCCGCCCTCGACGACTTCACCCCGCAGCCCAGCCCCTGGCTCCCCGCACTGCCCGAGGAGGTGCTGCTCGACGAGGTGACGGCGCTGCTGCCGCCCCCCGAGGACGCGGCGCTCCCGGTGGTCCCCTACGCGCTGGAGGACGTCCCCCAGCTCCAGCAGCGCCGGGTCGCCACCGTCGACCTGGCCTCCTTCGGCCACCTGTACGTGATCGGCGCCCCCCGGTCCGGCCGCACCCAGGTCCTGCGCACCCTGGCCGGCTCGGTGGCCAGGGCGGCGTCCTGCGCGGACGTCCACCTGTACGGGATCGACGCCGCGGGCGGCGGCCTGGCCGCCCTCAACGCCCTGCCGCACTGCGGGGCGGTCGTCTCCCGGCACGACCAGGAACGGCTCGAACGGCTGCTGCACCGGCTCACCGCCGAACTGACGCGACGTCAGGAGCTGTGCAGCGAGCGGAACGCGGCCGGGCTCAACGAGCTGCGCGCCGCTCTGCCGAAGCCGGAGCGGCCCGCGCACGTGCTGCTGCTGATCGACGGCTGGGACGCGCTGTCCGGGCTGCTGGACGACCACGACAACGGCCGGCTCGCCGACCTGGTCACCCGGCTGCTGCGGGAGGGCGCGGCGGCCGGCATCCATGTCGTCGCCACCTCCGAGCGGTCACTGCTGGGCGGCCGGCTCGCCGCGCACAACGACCACAAGCTGCTGCTGCGCCAGGGCGACCGCAACGACTACCAGTTGGTCGGACTCTCGCCGAGCAAGGTGCCGGCCGGCATCCCGGCCGGCCGCGGCTGGCACACGCTCAGCGGCACCGAGACCCAGGTCGCGCTGCTCGCCCCCGGCGCGGGCGGCCGGGAACAGGCCAGGGCGCTGGCGGCGATCGGCGCGGACAGCACCCGCCGCGACAGCGCGGTGCCGGCCGGACTGCGGCCCTTCCCGGTCGCCGCGCTGCCCCGCTCGGTGGACTTCGCGGAGGCCTACGCGGCCGTCCCGGAGGAGTCCCGCCGCCCGCTGTGGGGCCTGCTCGGCCTCGGCGGCGACGACGCCGGACCGGTCGGGGTGGACCTCGCGGGGGCCGCCGCCGCCTTCGCGGTGCTCGGCCCGCCCGGATCCGGGCGCAGCACGGCGCTCGCCTCGCTCGCCGTCTCCCTGCTCGCCGGCGGCACCGGGCTGGTCGTCCTCGCGCCGCGCCACTCCCCGCTGCGGGCGCTGGCCCGGCACGCCGGGGTCCGGGTGCTGACCGACGCGGACCCGTCCGCGCAGGACGTGCAGGCCGCCCTGGACGAACTCACCGGCCCCCGCGTAGTGGTGGTCGACGACGCGGACCTGCTGGCGGCACCCGCCTGCGACCGGGTGCTCAAGGAGGTCGCCGCCTTCGGCCGGGACCGCGGCCTCGGCCTGCTCTACGCGGGGTCGGCGGACGCCCTCCAGGTGGCGATGGGCAGCTGGCTCAGCGCGGCCAAGCGGGCCCGGCGGGGACTGCTGCTGGGGCCGAAGAGCCTCCAGGAGGGCGACATGATCGGGGTCCGGCTGCCGGTGCACCTGATCCGGGCCACCCCGGTCGCGGGCCGCGGCTGGACCACCGGGCGCGGTGGCGAGGCGATGGCCGTGCAGGTGCCGCTGACCGTGCTGCGCACCGAGGACTGAGCGGGGCCGGGGCCGAGGGCTGAGCGGGGCCGGGGGCGGAGCGGGCGTCATGCGCCGCTCCGCCCCCGGCCCGTTCGGTGGCGGCGTCAGCTGCTCTCGCGCAGGCTGCTCGCCATGTCCTGGTCCATCTGGTGCATCTGGTCCTTGATCTGGCGGAACTGCTTCGCGAAGCCCTTGATGCCCTCCATCGCGGCCAGCAGGCTGGTGTTGAACTTGTCGTACGCCTCCTGCATCGCCGGGCTGGACTGCTGGAACACCATGCCGTCGCCGAGCAGGTTGTTCACGTTGTTCTTCAGGTCGTTGAGCATCGGGACGATGTTCTCGGCCGCCGAGTCGAGCTGGCCCGAGGTGGTCTCGATCTTCTCGAAGTCGAGGGAGATGTTGGGCATGTCGCGGTCCTTTCGAAGGGGGGATGGCCGGCCGGGGAGGTCATGGGTCCCGGCCGGTTCGGGCGGCGCCCTCAGTCGTCCTGGGAGCTTCCGCCGCCGGTCTGCTGCCACTCCTGGCCGGGGCCGTTGCGGTGGTACTGGGTGGCCGTGCCGTCGTTGTCGGTGACGGTCATGTCGCCGCTGCCGTCCTCGTGCAGATGCGTCTCGGCGTGGTTCTTGGTGCCGTCCGCGTACACGGTGTCGGTGGTGAACGAGCGGCCGTGGTCGGAGTAGGAGGTGGTGGAGGTGTAGCTCTGCCCGTCGTGGGTGACGGTGGTCTCCTCCTTGATCACGTTGTGGTCGGCGTCCAGGGTGAGGTGGGTGTGCACCGAGCCGTTCGCGGTGTCGATGGTCTGGTCGACGGGCGGTGCGCCGGGGTCGGTGGCCCGGCAGAACTCCGGCACGGTGCCGTCCGCGCCGGGGTGGCACTGGTCGGCGTGGGCGTTGCGGTACTCCCAGGCGGCCTGCCGGTCGCGCCACTGGTCGAGCCCCATGTTGGCGCCCATCACGCCCAGGCCGTCGGCGATCTGGGCGTCCACGTCGAAGAAGCCGTCGGCGACCGCGCCGAACACGTCGCCGAGCTGCTTGAGGTGGTCCACGGCCCGGTTCATCGGGTCCTTGGAGAGCCGGTAGAGGCTGCGGAAGCCGTTGGTGACGTTCGGGTCGCCGAACACCGCCTGGGCGTCGCCGAGCTTCCCCGAGCCGTACTGGGAGAACAGGCTGTCGTGGAGGGTCGGGGAGATCCGGTCGGCCAGGTTGTGGAGGTCCTTGCGGGCCTCGTGCAGGACGCCGTAGTCCATCGAGAAGTCGGGCACGGGATTTCCCTCCGGTCGGATCGGCACGCGGTTCCCGGTCGACCACGTGCCGGCGGCCCCCGCGGTTCACCGGAGGCCATGTGACGTCCGCCGTGAGCCGTGAGCCGTGAGCCGTGAGCCGTGGGCCGTGAGCCGTGAGCCAGGAGCCGTGAACCGCCCGCCGTGAACCGCCCGGGACCCCGGCACGTGGTCCTCCCGAGAGGTGCCGCGCGCCGCGGCGGCCGGGCCGTGCCCACGGACGAGGAGGAGACGACGGTGCCCCAGCGTCCGACCGACTGGAACGCGATCGGCCTGTCCGCCGACCCCACACCGGGGGACCCGGACCGGATCGACGAGGTGCAGCGCTCCCTGGCCGACCTCGGCCGCACCGCCCGGGAGATCGACGACGCGCTCGCCGCCGTGCTCGACAAGACCGGCCAGGGCGCGTTCACCGGGCAGACGGCGGACGCCCTCCGGGACAAGATCAGCGGGCCGCTGCGGGCCTTCGTCCAGTCGGTGGCCGACGGCTTCGAGAACTCGGCGCGGGCCCTGACCACCTACGCCGGAGTGGTCCGCGACCAGCAGTGGCGCGCCGACAACGCGCTCTCCCAGGGCCGCGGCCTGGCCCAGGACGACACCCGGCGCACCGAGCTGGCGAGCACCGCCCGCCAGGCCGGCACCGCCCAGGACGAGGCCGGCCGCACCGCCGGCTCGGCCCTCAGCAGCGCCGCCCGCGGGATCAAGCAGCCGGTCTCCGACTGCGACCTGTTCTGGGAGGCCTTCCAGTGGCTGGCGATCGCGCTGATCCTGCCCGCGCTGATCTTCGGCGGGCCGATCGCGCTGATCGCCATCGGCGTCAACCTGGCGATCTTCGTGAAGACCGCGGTCGACTTCTCCCAGGGCAAGGCCAGCGCGCTGGACCTCTTCCTGTCCGGCCTGGGCATGATCGCCCCCACCACCAAGGGCCTGCCGCTGCTCAAACTCATCAGCGCCGGGGCCAAGTTCACCTGGACCGGGATCAAGGGCGTCGCCCAGGCGATCGGCGGCTTCTTCCGCGGCGTCTTCACCGGCGGCGGCTCGCACGCCTTCGCCTTCCTGCCGGGCCTCGCCGATCTCGCCCGGATGACCGGTGGCTGGGTGAGGACGGGCGGCCTCTGGGTGCTGAACGGGGTCACCCGGCTGCCGCACTTCGCCGGGATCACCTTCCGGGCCAGCGGGATCGCCGTGGTCAACGGCGTCAAGGGGCTGCCCGCCCTGGTCCGCGGTCTGCCGGCCAACCTCGGCCGGTTCGGCTCCGCCTCCTGGGACTTCGCGCGCGCCCAGCTCGGCGGCGCCAAGTGGCTGCGGCTGGTGCTCCCCGTCGACGCGGCCGAGATCGGTCGCTACGGGCTGCGCGGCGCCCTGCGGATCGGCCTCTGGGAGCGCGGGGTCCTCGGCAACTTCCGGTACGGCGCCCCGCTGCTCGGCACCGCCGGGCGGACCGCGGCCGCCGTCCCCGTGCCGCCCCCGGTGCACACGGTCGACGCCCTGGTGGACCTCTCCCGCACCGACCTGGCGAAGGTCAGGGTCGGCGACTGGGCCGGTCCGCGTCGGCTGGAGATCCCGCACCTGGAACCGTCCGGCTCCGGTCTCTCCTACACCAGGCCGTCCGACTTCCGCCTGCACAACGACCTCGCCGACCGCCTCTCGCTCGCCCCGGACGCCGTCCGCAAGCTGGACGCGCTGCTGGACATTCCGGTCCGCGAGCTGCACCCGGTCGGCAGCTGGACCGGCGGCACGGTCGTCACCTCGGGCGGACTGCACGTGGAGACCGGACTCGGCGTCAGCGCCGCGCCCGGCGGCCTGCACGGGATCGGCGGACTCACCGGTGCCCCGACCCCCGCCCCCGTGCACCTGGCCGACACCCTCACCGCCGGCGGCCCCGCCACCGCCCACGCCCCGAACCTCCAGACCCAGGCCCTCGCCCTGCACCAGGCCGGCGGCGCGCCGACCGCCCTCGGCACCGGCGCGCTGCACACCGCCTCCCCGGCGGCCCCGGCCGTCCACACGGCCGACCTGCTCACCCCGTCCGCCGTCGCCGTCCCGCACCTGACCACCGGCACGCTCCCGACCGCCGCACTGCACGGCGGCGGCGCGGGCCTGCCGTCGACCGTGACGGGCGCCGTGACCGTGCCCGGCCTCGGCACGGCCGGGCACGGCGCGCACCTGAACGGCGCCCTCGACCTGCTGGCCACCGGCTCCCCGCTGAACCGGGCCGACGCCCCCGTCTTCACCGCGGGCGGGAACCTCGGCGACCACAGCACCCGCGCCCTGGCGGCCAGCCAGGTCAACCTGCACCTGGGGGAGTTCGCGGCGCCCCGGGTCGCCGCGACCCCGGCGCCGGTGCTGCCGTCGGTGCACGCCGTCACCCCGCCCACCGCCCTCGTCGGCGTACCCGGCCCCGGCGGCGTCACGGACCTCGGAGGCGTCGGGGCCGGGGCGCACGGCGGTCTCGGCCGGGTGGACGAGGCGCTCGGCCTGCTCCAGCCCGGCCCCGGGCACGGGTCGGTCCAGGGACTCGCGGGTCCGGTCCCGGCTGCGCCCGCCCCGCTGCCGCCCGCCGTCCTCGGTTCGACGCCGACACCGACACCGACGCCGCTGCCGCCGGCCGCGCCGCTGGTCCAGGGTCCGGCCGCGCCGCTGCCGCCGGTCGGGCCGGCGCACCCGGCCGCCGGGTCGGCGCACGACCTGCCGACCGTGCCCGCGACCGGCGGACACGGTGGACACGGCGGTCCCGAGCGGCTGACCGGCCCCGAGCGGCTGACCGGTGCCCAGCTGGACCGGCTCTGGCGCGAGCAGGGCGACCGGGTGGCCGGGCTGTTCGGCGCGAGCGACGACCCCGGCCGCGGCGCCCGGCTGGACGCCTGGGCCGACCTCACCCTCGCCCGGCACGACCTCGGCCGGGCCGAGCGCCTGCTGTCCGACCTCCACGCGCGTCCCGGCGGCGGTTCCCGGCCCAGCCCGGTGGTGATCCACGCCCAGGCGTCGGTGGACGCGGCCGCGCTCAAGGTCGACGCGGCCCTCGACCGGGTCACCGGCCTGGGGATCGACCCCGCCCGGATGGACCGCGACCTGGCCGCGCTGACGGCCGACAGCCTCCGCGAGCGCCCCCGGCTGCTCGGCGGCTCGGACGGCGGCGGCGGGGTGCCGCCGCACGTCGGCCAGCAGCCCCAGCTCGCGCCGCACCCGGCTCCGCAGCACGGGCCGGCCCAGGCTGTCCAGCCCCCGCAGCACGTCCAGGCGCCGCCGCCGGTGCAGCACATCCAGGCACAGCACATCCAGGCACAGCACGTCCAGCCGCAGCCGCCCGCGCCGCAGCCCGTCGTGCTCGCCCTCGCCGACCAGGGCACGGCGGGCCCCAACGGCCTGCGGGTCGAGTCCACCGTCACCCCGAACGGGACCGTCCACCGGGTGCTCGACTCCCACCACGTGCCCGACCCGATGCTGCAGCCGACGCCCCGTCCCGGCGGCGGCTTCGACCTGCACGACACCCGGCTCGGCACCACCCACTCGTACGACGGCAACGGCCGCCTGGTCGCCGAGGACCTGCCGCTCACCGGCCTCGACGGCACCCCGGCCGGCCTCCGGGTGCACACCGACTTCGATGCCCAGGGCGCGGCCACCCACCGGGTGCTCGACCCCAACGGCGCGACCGGCCTCCAGGCCGCCCCGCGTCCCGGCGGCGGCTTCGACCTGCGCGACCCCGCCACCGGCGGCCACCGGGGCTTCGACCACGCCGGCGGGCTGGTCGAGGAGGGCCGTCCGCTGCTCCGCGGCGACGGCACGCCGTTCGGCCCGGTCCTGCTGCTCGGGCACGACAACGGGACGGTCACCCGCTCGCTGTCCGGCGGCGGCCACACCCTCACCGAACTGCCCGGCGGCGCCGGCCTGCGGGTCACCGACCCGGCCACCGGCCGCTCGGCGCTGTTCGACCACGGCGGGGCCTTCCGCGCCGAGGGCCTGGCCCTGGGCGATGCCGCGGGCCTGCGCGGCCACCGCTTCGCGACCCGGCAGGGCGGCGGGTTCGTGGTGACGGACGTGGCGGGGGCGGTGCTGCCGGGTTCCACGGCGGTGGGCGTCGCGGGCGGCGGGGTCCGGGTCACGGACGCGGTGTCGGGCGGCTCGGTGCGCTTCGGCGCGGACGGTCTCCAGGTGGAGCGCGGTGTGGCGCTGGCGGACGGGGCGGGGGTGCGAGGTGCGCGGTTCCTGGAGGGGAACCCGCCGCGGGTGACGGACGTGTCGGGTGCGGCGGTGCCGGGTCTGTCGGGCGAGGGCCTGGCGGGCGGCGGCTGGCGCGTCACGGACGCGGCGTCGGGGGTGTCGACGCGGTACACGGCGCAGGGCGCCGTCGTCGAGCACGGTGTGGCGCTGGCGGACGGGGCGGGGGTGCGAGGTGCGCGGTTCCTGGAGGGAGCGCCGTCGCGGGTGACCGACACGACGGGTGCGGCGGTGCCGGGTCTGTCGGGCGAGGGCCTGGCCGGCGGTGGCTGGCGCGTCACCGATCCGGTGTCGGGGGTGTCCACGCGGTACACGGCCCAGGGCGCCGTCGTGGAGAGCGGGGTCGCGCTGGCCGACGGTGCCGGGGTGCGCGGTGCCCGGTTCCTGGAGGGCAACCCGCCGCGGGTGACCGACGTGACGGGCGGACCGACAGGTCTGTCCGGCGAGGGCCTGGCCGGCGGTGGCTGGCGGGTCACGGACCCGGTGTCCGGTGTGTCGACGCGGTACACGGCCCAGGGCGCCGTCGTGGAGAGCGGGGTCGCGCTGGCCGACGGTGCCGGGGTGCGCGGCGGCCGCTTCGTCGTCCCGCAGGGCGGCGGCGGGCACGCGCTCACCGACGCGGCCGGGGCCGTGCTGCCCGAGCGCGTGGTGGCGCACCCCGGCGGCGGGTTCCGGATCGAGGGCGCGCCCGCCGTCCCGGGCGGCGGCGTCCCGTACGAGCGGTTCGCCGCCGACGGCACGCCGACCGCCGGCGGTCGGCAACTGCTCAACGGCAACGGCACCGTGGTGGGCCACCTGGAGCGACCGGTGCCCGCGCCCGGCCACCCGGCGCCCGCCGGGCAGCCGGCCTGGCTGGACGCCGCCTTCCAGCCGGACGCCACCCGGGTGGTCACCGCCGACGGCGCCGGTCTGCGGGTCACCGCGCCGGGCGGCTCCTACCGGGTCTTCGACGACGCCGGACGCCTCACCGACGACGCCGCCCGGCTGCACGCGCCGGGCGGCGGCGCGCTCGACCAGTGGGTGGTGGTCCACACCCCGCCCGGCGGCCCGCGCACCCTGGAGGTCCTGGACGCCACCGGCACGCCGGTGCCGAACCTCACCGCCGCCGACCGGCCGGGAGGCGGCTTCCAGGTCACCGACGCGGCCGCCGACAACGGCTTCGTCCGCTACGGCGCCGACGGCGGCCGGCTGGAGACCGGCACCGCGCTGCGCGGCCCCGACGGCAATCCGGACCGGACCTTCGCCGTCCTGCCGCCGCCCGGCCCCGGCGGCGCCGCGCTCCCGGGCCACCTGGAGGACGCGGCCGGCCTTCGGGTCCCCGAACGGACCGTCACCGTCCGCGCCGACGGCGGCCTCCAGGTCTCCGTCGACCGGCCGAACGGCCCGCGGCACGGCGAGTTCACCGCCCACGCGCCGGGGGACGGACGGATCACCCAGCAGGGCTTCAACGTCGTCGACGGCGGGCGGCGCACCGACCACCAGTACGTCGTCGACCACACCCCGGCGGCCGGCGCGACCTGGAGCAGGCAGCCGCACCCGGCGGCCGCCGCCCCGCCGCCCGCCGGCACCGGCGCCTTCCACCACGGCCGGGTGGAGACCCTCGGCGGCGGCAACCGGATCCGGCTGATCTCCTCCACCTACACGCCCGTCGAGGTGTTCGAACGCCGGGTGCTGCCCGGCGGCGGCCTGCTGGACTCCTTCCGCCGCACCGACACCCTGCTGTTCGGCGACCTCGACCGCCGCACGGTCTGGACGCAGTGGGACGCCGCCGGCGGCCTCGGCGCGCACGGCACCCGGCGCTACGACACCTCCGGCTTCGGCTGGCGGGACCTCGACCACCGCGGCAACCCCGTGCACGAGTACCGGGACGGGCTGCAGAAGACCGGCGGCGTCACCGGCCACACCTTCGCCGTCCGCAACGCCGACCGCAGCTGGACCTGGCACCGCTTCGACGGCGCCGGCCAGGAACTCGCCCACGGCCCGCGCACCCAGCACCGGGACGCCGGCTGGACCGACCGGCTGGCCGACGGCACCCTGGTCCAGAAGCAGTGGGGGATGGGCCACGGCCCGGGCAAGGCCGGCCAGTTCCTGGAGCACACCTGGCAGGGCGGCGGCGTGCGGCAGACCTGGGAGCGGCACTCCCCGCACGGCAAGGAGGTCGGCAAGCGCGAGGTCCTCGCCACCGACAACGCCGTGCTGACCACCAGCCGCTGGTCCGAGCAACGTCCGCCGGTATGGGTGCGCCGGCACCTGGTGGGCGCCGGCGGGCCGCAGGGCGTCGCCGCGCACCTCGCGGACGACACCCGCTACCAGGTCTTCCTGTGGGACAAGGCGGGCGGAGTCAACCCCGGCGGCGGCGTCCGCTACGTCGGCATGGACGGCGCGGCGGTCGACCTCGGCGCCGACGGCCGCTTCGTCCGCTCCACCGGGAAGCTGCACGGCGGCACCACGCTCAAGGTCGGCGACCACGCCAACCCGCCCGCGCACCCGCCCACCAACCCGGCGCACCTGCCCTGGGAGGAGCCCGGCCGCCGCGGCTACCGGGCCGAGCTGGTCCCGCCCGCCGGGGCCGGCCGCGACCACCCCGTGTGGCAGGACCGGTTCAGCCCGGACGGCGGCGCCAACTGGCAGGTCGCCCGGGAGGGCTTCGCGGACGGCTCGGTCCGCGAGTACCGGGTGCCGCCCCAGGTGGACCCGGCGACCGGCAACGTCCAGGGCCGGGGCACCCACGCCTGGGTCCAGCGGGACGCGCACGGCAACCTGACCGGCAGCCACGACATCTGGCAGGACCCCCAGGGCAACCGGATCGAGGTCACCGGCACCGGCCGCCCCGACTCCGGGCGGTGGACCTGGACCGCCACCGACCACCTCGGCAACCGCACCACCGGCCGCCGCGAGTCCTTCCGCGGCTCCGACGACCCCCGGCTGCCCTGGGACGACTCCTTCCGGGACTTCGACGCGGGCGGCGCCCTGCTCCGCGAGCGCAACATGCTGGACGGCGGCCGCTGGGTCGACTCCTGGCGGGGCGCGGCCCCGCCCGGCGGCGGGCAGCACTGGCACACCGCCAAGTACGAGGCGAACGGCACGGCCGTCGACTTCGGCGCCGGGCAGCAGGTGCGCCGCTGGTGGAACGCCGACACCCGGGCCTGGCAGGACGACTGGACGGCCCGCACCCGGCACTTCCGCGACGAGTTCCGTCCGGCCGCCGGCGGCCCCGCCCTCACCCTGCGCGAGGTCCCCCCGCACCTCGCGCTCGGCGAGGGCCCGCTGCGGGTGCGCCAGTACGTGCCCGGCGGCAACGCCCCGCACCCGGCCGGGAGTTGGAAGGAGTTCGACCACGGCTCGGTGGTCCGGGAGCGCAAGCCGCTCGGCGACGGCACCTTCCTGGAGAAGGACGCCTGGCGCGGCCAGTGGCGCCGCTACGACCAGCACCAGCGGATCATCGCCCAGCGCACCGACAGCGGCCTGGTCTGGGAGACCGGGCCCGGCGGCAACCTGCGGGTCACCGGCAACGAGTACGACTTCCGCGGCCCGCTCACCGAGATCCGCGGCTTCGGCCGACGGGTCCGCGAGGCCAACCGGCTGCCCTGGGGCGACTCGGTCGAGGTGCGGGTGCCGCGGATGCAGAACGCCCTCGCCGGCGTCCCCGGACTGCCGGCCGCGCACAACGGCGTCGTCCCGCTCGGCGAGGCCCTCTACCAGCCGTACTGGAAGGTGCTGGCGAAGAAGGTCGCGCTGGAGTTCGGCCAGGAGTTCGTCCTGGAGTTCGGCGCCAACCTGGCCGTCAACGGCATCGTCGCCGCCGCCAACAACAAGCCCTTCACCGGCAAGGACGTGCTCAAGTCCTTCGCCAACGCGGCGGTCGGGGCGGGCGTCAAGAGCCTCGTCTCCACCGGCATGCACGAACTGCGCGGCAGCGCGGTCGGCGGCCCCAAGTCGGTGCTCGGCAACGTCGACGGCGGCAAGCACGAGCTGCGCCACCCCAACAACCACGACAAGCACTGGGCCAACGAGTGGGCGGGCAACGAGACCCCGACCCGCTGGCGCGGCGGTACCTACGACTTCTTCTACAACGCGGCGCTCGGCGGCGTCGTCGGCTGGGTCAACGGCGCGATGAACGCCTCCGTCTGGGGCGTCACCGGCGCCGACGGCAAGACCCATGTGCTCAGCGGCATGGACGCCTTCCTGGACGGCGGCATCGCCGGCCTGGCCGGCCTCACCACCGCGAGCAGCGCGGCGCTCGCCAAGAACGCGATCATCGCCGGCGGCGGCAGCCGCCTCTTCCACCGCCAGGGCTTCGCCGAGTTCTGGCTCCAGCTCCCGTTCAAGATCTTCGAGAAGACGGTCACCTCGCTCTGGCTGACCAACGCCTACCGGGCGAGCATCGACCCCGCCTGGTACCGGGCGCCCCTGCCCGCCCCCGCGCCCGCCCCCGTAACGAAGCAAGGACAGCAGCCCTGATGCCCCACCGGACCACCCGGACCCACGCCGTCGGCCCGCGCGGCCGCGGCGCCCACCGCCTCGTCGCCGACGCCCTGAAGGCCGCGCAGCCCGGCGACACCGTGGTCGTCGCGCCCGGCCGCTATCAGGAGTCGCTGGAACTGGCCCGCCGGGTCGTCCTGGTCGCCGAGCAGGGCCCCGGGACGGTGGTGCTCGCCGCCCCGCCGGGCGGCGCCCCGGCGCTCCGCGTCCTCGGCCCCGACTGCCTGCTCCGGGGCCTCGACCTGGAGGGCGCCGACCCCGGGGACCCGGCCGTCACCGTCACCGCCGGGGCCGGCCTCGTCCTCGACCGCTGCACCGTCACCGGCGGCCGGATCGAGGTCCGCGGGCCGGAGGGCGCCGAACCGGGGGACTTCCGCGAGGGCGAGGAGGGGACCTCCGCCGTCCTGCTGCGCGACTGCCGCCTGACCGGCGCCCGGCACGCCGCCCTGCGCCTGTCCGGCGGCGCCCGGGTCCGGATCGAGTCCACCACCGTCACCGACATCGACGGGGTGGGCGCGGTGCTCGCCGGCACCGCCCGGCTGGACGTCACCGGCCTGCGCCTGGAATCCACCACCGGCTCGGGCATCCGGCTGCGCGGCAGGTCCCGGCTGCGGATGACCGAGTCCCGGCTGACCTCGCCCGGCCGCGCCGGGCTGCTGCTGGAGGACACCGCCCACGCCCTGGTCACCACCACCCGGATCGAGACGCCCGGGACCGCCGGCCTCCACCTCGGCGGCGACTCCCACGCCGACCTGACCGACACCCGGGTGCTGCGCCCCGCCGCCAGCGCCCTGGTGCTCCAGGACTCGGCCCGGCTGACCGCCGACGGCTGCACCGTCACCGCCCCGGGCGCCAACGGGCTGCTCGCCACCGGCACGGCGCGCGCCCGGCTCACCGACTGCCGGCTGGAGGACTGCGGGTTCAGCGCGGTCCACATCTCCGACCGGGCCGAGGCCGCGTTCACCGACTGCCGGGTCCGCCGGGGCGCCGAGCACGGCTTCCACGTGGCGGGCTCGGCGGTGCTGGGCCTCACCGACAGCACCGTCGGCGAGATCGCCCTGACCGGCGTCGCCGTCACCGACGAGGCCCGGGCCACCGTCACCGGCTGCCGGATCGACACCGCGCACACCGGCGTCGCCGTCGCCTCCCCGGCCGGCACCCGGATCGACCGCAGCACGGTCGTCGGAGCCGCCCGGGCCGGCCTGGAGGTCTCCGCGGGCGGCCGCGCCGTGCTGACCGGCAACCGGGTCACCGGCTCCGGCGCCGCCGGACTCCTGCTCGACTCCGGCTCCGAGGCCACCGTGGAGGGCGGCTCGGTCGAGGGCGGCAGCGGCTCCGGCGTCGTCGTCTGGACCGGCGCCCGCCCGGTGATCACTGGCCTGCGGATCGACGGCACCGGCCGCAACGGCGTGTACTTCGCCGAGGGCGCGGGCGGCCTGCTGACCTCCTGCGACCTGGTCGGGACCAGGCTGCCCGCCCTGCACCTGGCGGCCGGCGCCGCGCCGAGGCTGCGCCGCTGCCGGGTACTGGACTGCCCGGCCGCGTTCGGCGGCGACGGGTCGGCGGCCCCCGTCCTGGAGCAGTGCGACGTCGACGGCGTGCCGCTGGCCTTCGTCGGGGCACTCCAGCCGCCCGCCGCGCCCGCCGCGCCCGTCCTGCCCGGCGCACCCGTTCTGCCCGGCACACCTGCCGTGCCGGCCGTCCCCCTCCCGCCCGCCTCGGCGCCCGCCGAACTCCCCACGGCGGAGCCCGAGGAGGAGCACCTGGACGACCTGCTGGCCGAACTCGCCACCCTGGTCGGCCTGGACCGGGTCAAGCACGACGTCCAGTCGATGGTGAAGCTGATGCAGGCCGTCCGGCTGCGCGAGGAGGCCGGCCTGCCCGCGCCGCCGCTCAGCCGCCACCTCGTCTTCGCCGGCAACCCCGGCACCGGCAAGACCACCGTCGCCCGCCTCTACGGCCGCCTGCTCAAGGCCCTCGGCCTGCTGCGCCGCGGCCACCTGGTCGAGGTCGACCGCAGCGCGCTGGTCGGCGAGTACGTCGGCCACACCGGCCCGCGCACGGCGGCCGCCTTCAACCGGGCGCTCGGCGGCGTCCTGTTCATCGACGAGGCATACTCGCTGGTCCCCGAGTCCGGCGGCCACGACTTCGGTCTGGAGGCGGTGGCGACCCTGGTCAAGCTGATGGAGGACCACCGCGACGACGTCGTGGTGATCGCCGCCGGCTACCCGGCCGACATGGCCCGCTTCGTCGGCTCCAACCCCGGCCTCTCCTCCCGCTTCACCCGCACCCTGCTCTTCGAGGACTACTCCGCCGCCGACCTGGTGGCCATCGTCGAGCACCAGGCGCGCGAGCACCGCTACGAGCTGACCGGTCCGGCGCGCCTGCGGCTGCTGCACCACTTCGAGACGCTCCCGCGCGGCGCCGGCTTCGGCAACGGCCGCTCGGCCCGCCAGACCTTCCAGGAGATGACCGAACGCCAGGCCCAGCGGATGGCCGAGGCCGTCACCCCCACCCCCGACCAGCTCTCCACGCTCGAACCCGCGGACCTTCCCGCCCCCGTCCTCGGCTGACCGGCGGGGTTGATCCCTCCCCCCGGCGCGGGCCAGGATCCTGACTCATGAACGACACCAACGACGTCAACGACACCAACGACAGCTGGGACATCGTCAACGCCCTTGCGCACCGGTTGGACGCGCACTCCGACCGCACCGACGAGCAGCGCTGGACGCTGCAGGCCCTCAAGCTCCAGGAGGAGGCCGGGGAGGTCGCGGAGGCCGTGATCGGAGCCCTCGGCGTCAACCCGAGGAAGGGCTTCTCGCACGACTGGGACGACGTGCGCAGGGAGGCCTGCGACGTGGCGCTGTCCGCCCTGGTGATGCTCACCCGGATGGGCGGGGACCCGCGCCGCTTCTTCGAGGAGCACCTCCGCTCGGTGGCCGGCCGCGACCTCCCGGACATTGCGGTTGACATTACGGCCTGACCACCGGGCGGCGCGGCCCGCAGCCGGGTCAGCGCTGGCAGAACACCTGGGACACCGCGGTGAACCAGCCGCCGGACTGCCGCACGTCCGAGGCGAGCCGGTAGCACTGGCTGCGCTGCCACCCGGCCGCCTGGGCGTAGGAGAGGGCGACATTGGTCGCACTCTCGATGGCCGACCCCATCGTGCCCCCGGTCCCGCTGCCGGTGAACTTCGCCGTCTCGGTCGCGGCGACCGCCCGGCCCGCACCGGTCGTCGCGGCCTGGGCGGAGGCCGCGCCCCCGAGCAGGCAGGCCGAGGCGGCGAGGGCGACGGCGGTGACGCGTAGCCGGACCATGGACGTACGGATCATGGGAACTCCTCGATGACGTGCGGCGTGCCGCTTGTGGCGATCGGTGGGCCCGGGGCCGGGCCGGCACGCCCAGTCTCAGCAGTCCCGCCACGCCCGACCAACACCCTTCGACCCACGTCGAATCCGGGCGGCCGCCCGGGGCCGTCGTCCCCCTGGCGTCCCGGCGAAGCGCCAGTAACATGAGCAGTCCTCATATTTCCATCCGGGAGGCTGCCATGCCGGACCGCTTCGACCTGCCCACCGGTTTCCGCTGGGGTGTCGCCACCGCCGCCCACCAGATCGAGGGGGCGGTGAACGAGGACGGCCGCGGCCCCTCGATCTGGGACACCTTCACCGCCCGCCCCGGCACCGTCCGCGACGGGCACACGGGTGCGGTGGCCTGCGACCACTACCACCGGTATCCCGAGGACATCGAGCTGATGCGCGGCCTCGGGCTGGACGGCTACCGCTTCTCCATCGCCTGGCCCCGGATCCAGCCCACCGGCGCGGGGCCCGCCAACCCCGCCGGACTCGCCTTCTACGACCGGCTGGTCGACGCCCTCCTCGAAGCCGGCATCACCCCGCTCCCGACCCTCTTCCACTGGGACCTCCCGCAGGCCCTCGAAGACCGCGGCGGCTGGCTGAACCGCGACACCGCCCACCGCTTCGCCGACTACACCGCCCTCGTCGCCGACCGCCTCGGCGACCGCGTCCCCGCCTGGATCACCCTCAACGAGCCCTTCGTGCACATGGTCTACGGCTACGCCCTCGGCATCCACGCCCCCGGCCGCGCCCTGATGCTCGACGCCCTCCCGGTCGCCCACCACCAACTCCTCGCCCACGGCCTGGCCGCCACCCTCCTCCACGAGCGCGGCCTCGACGTCCTGATCTCCAACAACCTCACCCCGGTCGAACCGGCCTCCCCCTCGCCCGCCGACCTCGCCGCCGCCGACGCCTACGACACCCTCCACAACCGCCTGTTCACCGACCCGCTCCTCCTCGGCCGCTACCCCGACCTCACCGCCTTCGGCACCGGCCCCGACCTCCACGGCGCCGTCCGCCCCGGCGACCTCGACCTCATCACCGCCACCCCCCTCACCGGCCTCGGCGTCAACTACTACAACCCCACCCGCATCGCCGCCCCCACCGACCCGAGCCTCCCCTTCACCTTCGCCGAGATCCCCGAGGTCCCCCACACCGCCTTCGGCTGGCCGATCGTCCCCGACGGCCTGCGCGCACTCCTCGTATCCCTCCACGACCGCTACGGCACGGCCCTCCCACCGATCACCATCACCGAGAACGGCTGCTCCACCCCCGAGGGCCTCGACGACCCCACCCGCATCTCCTACCTCTCCACCCACCTCGACGCCCTCGCCACCGCCGCAGCGGAAGGCGTCGACGTCCGCGGCTACTACACCTGGTCCCTCCTCGACAACTTCGAATGGGCCGAGGGCTACCACCAACGCTTCGGCCTCGTCCACGTCGACTTCGACACCCAGCAGCGCACCCCTCGCGCCTCCTACGCCTGGTACCGCGACCTGGTTGCCGCCCACCGGGCGCGGCTGCCAAGGTAGTTGGCTTCAATCGCTGCGGGATGTATGGCCTTCCGGCAGTGGCCGAGAGGTCATCCGGATGGTGCGGCCTGCGGCGGCTGGGCCCGAGAGCTGCGCAAATGACAGGGCGTTCTATGAATCCGCAGCCCATCGCCAGTGGTCTCAGTCGCGGGTCGGTTGTACGGGGACCCGAAGCGCGCCGCCTCCGGAGAGTTCGTGCAAGGTCATTGCCGGTTCGCGAGGCGGCAGGTTAGCTTCACTCCTGCACCACCCGTCCCGTACCAGTCCGGCCGGCGCTCCGTTCCCCGGCCGGGTCCCGCACCCGGATGATGTGGAGAGCACATGGCTCGAATAGATTCCTTACTCCGGCTCGGCCTGGCCGCACCGGTCGTGCTGTCGCTGACCGCCTCGCTCGGGGCCCTCCCCGCGACGGCCTCGGCGGCTCCCCGGGCGCAGGTCGCCGAGCGGGCCGCGGACGCGAACGCCCTGGCGTACGTGGTCAACACCAGGACCGACCGTCGCACGATCGCAGCGGTGCAGCGGGCCGTCACCGCGGCCGGCGGCAGCATCGTCGTCACCTACGACGGGATCGGCGTCATCGTCGTCCACTCGGCGAATCCCGACTTCGCCCGGCGCATGCGCGCGGTGCCCGGCGTGCAGTCGGCGGGGGCCACGCGGACCTCGCCGCTGAGCCCGGCGGGGGCGGGCGACACGGGCCTGGTGCGGCCTCTGTCCGCAACCGAGGTCGCGAGCATAGGGAAGGCGTCCGGCAGCGGCGCCGAACCCCTCGAAGCCGAGCAGTGGGCGCTGCGGGCGATCGGCGCGGACCAGGCCGCGAAGATCGACCCGGGCAGCGGGAACGTCACGGTGGCCGTGATCGACACCGGCGTCGACGACACCCACCCGGACCTCGCCCTGAACTTCTCCCCCTCGCAGTCCGCGAACTGCGCCGGCGGCAAGGCCGACACCACGTACGGCGCCTGGCGGCCGGTCGACCCAAACTACTTCCACGGCACCCACGTGGCGGGCACGATCGCCGCGGCCCGCAACGGCGTCGGCGTCGCGGGCGTAGCGCCCGGGGTGAAGGTCTCCGGGATCACGGTCTCCCAGCCCACTCCGCGCCAGCTGATCTACGCCGAGAGCGTGGTCTGCGCCTTCGTGTTCGCCGCCGACCACGGCGTGCAGATCACCAACAACAGCTACTACGTGGACCCTTGGCAGTACAACTGCCTGGACGACCCCGACCAGAAGGCCATCATCGACGCGGTCGACCGCGCCCAGCTCTACGCGCAGCGCAAGGGCACCCTCAATGTCGCCGGGGCCGGCAACGCCAACCACGACCTGGCCTCCGACGGTTTCACCGACGGCGGCAGCCCCGACGACTCCACCCCGTCGAGCCGGACGGTCGACCCGCACACCTGCTGGGACCTGCCCGCGCAACTGCCGGGCGTCGTCACGGTCAGCGCGACCGGCCCCACGAACACGCGGGCGTACTACTCCAACTACGGCCTCGGTGTGATCGACGTCGCGGCGCCGGGCGGCGACCAGTACGTCGCTTCGGACACGCCGTCCAAGAGCGGCGGCATCCTGTCGACGTTGCCGAACAACCAGTACGGCTACGAGCAGGGCACGTCCATGGCCACGCCCCACGTCGCCGGTGTGGCGGCGTTGCTGAAGTCCGCCCACCCGCACGCGACCCCGGAGCAGTTGCAGGCGATGCTCAAGGCCCAGGCGGACAACCCGGGTTGCCCGACGGCCCCGGCCGCCGGTACCGCCGGAGCCGGTGAGGCCACCGCGGACGCCGTCTGCGTGGGCGGCAAGCGGGTCAACGGGTTCTACGGCTTCGGCATCGTCAACGCCCTGCGCGCGGTCAACTGATCGTTTCAAAATGAGTCTTGGTCGGCAGGCTGTCCGGGTGCGTGTTGCTCTTGTGCCCGGATGACCTGTGGGGGCGGGTGGCTCCGCTGCTGCCGCCCGCTCCCGAACGACGCCACCGCCACCCCGGGCGACTGCGGGTCCCGGACCGGGCGGCGGCCCCGGCGGGCATCATCCACGTGCTGCGGACCGGTGTCGCATGGCGCGATGTCCCCGTGCGGGCCGTGGGCTGCTCCGGAGTCACGGCCTGGCGCCGCCTGCGGGACTGGACCGAGGCCGGCATTTGGCCCCGTCGGCATGCCGCACTGCTGACCGCACTGCGCCGCACGGACCTGCTGGGCCTGGACGACTGCGCCGTGGACGGCTCACACGTCCGAGCTCTCAAAGGGAGGATCATGTCGGCCCCTCACCCGCCGACCGTGCCCGACTCGGCCCCGAACACTATGTGATCGTGGACCGTTGCGGCACCCCGCTCGCCGTGACGCTCACCGGAGGCAACCGTCACGACATCACCCGACTGCTGCCCCTGCTGGACGCGATACCGCCGATCCGAGGACTCCGAGGACACCCCCCGCCGCAGGCTCCGGCGGCTCTTCGCCGACCGGGGCTACGACTACGACGAGTACCGCCGCCTGCTAAACGTGGTCGCGGTAGCGCGCGGTATCACCGGTCCGCTGACCGAGCTCGCCCCGCAGGTGCACCCGGTGTCCGTCGACCTAAACGTCGGCGCGGTACGCCTCCGGCTGACCGGTCTCCTGTCGGTCACCGACGACGACTGGATCCAGGGACTGACGATCAACTTTCTCGCCGCAGTCCGAACCGCCCGAGCGGCCCTGCCCCGTCTGATCGAGCGCGGCAACGCCTCAATCGTGACCGTGAGCTCGGTCAACGCGTTCCTGCCCGACCCGACGATCATCGACTACTGCGCGGCCAAGGCGGCGCTCTCAAACTTCTGCAAGGCCCTCTCCAAGGAGGTCGGTCCGCGCGGAGTGCGGGTGAACACAGTCAGCCCCGGGCCGGTGTCCACAGCGCTGTGGCTCGGTGACGACGGCGTCGCCGCGACTGTCGCGAAAGCGGCGGGCGGAGATCCGGAGGACATCGCTCGAGCCGCCGTCCCGCAGTCGGCGATCGGCTGCTTCAGCCTCCCCCAGGAGGTCGCCGATCTGGTCGTGCTGCTGGCCGGCGACCGGGCGGGTAACGTCACCGGCAGCGACTCCGTCATCGATGGCGGCCTCGTCCGGACACCCTGAAATCCGCCCGGTCCGTGCGGACGGCGCCCATGCGAGATGCCGCTGACACTGGTCGGTTCCCCCTGGAACTGCGGTCACGCCGCGACCGATTGCCAGGAAGTCCACCGGCGTACCGGGGGAATCTGCCGCAGAAGGGAAGGGTCCTGCCGCCGCAGTGCCTCCAGCTGTCGGCCCTGCACGACGCAGACCCTCGACACCCCCTGGGGGGGTCGAAGGCCGGGGCGGCGCGGGGCGCGCACGCATGCCACGGTCCGCCGCGGAACCCTCAGCGGTGCGAGGGGGCCAGCAGCGCCTGGTCCTGGTGGCTGAGGCCGAGCCGGTCGGAGTGGAACCGGTGGTGACAGGCGAAGGCCGCTCACGGGGTCGCGCCGGAGCCTGCCGATGTCGGTGAGGGTCCGCAGGGCTTCCCGCAGTCGGTGAAGGTGGCGAACCAGGATCGGTGGCTGCTCCTCGACACCTTCTACCACCACGGCTTCAAGGCACTGTCGTCTGTCGGTCCGCTCAAAATCCGCCCGGACCACCTGTCCAGAAGTGCGTCGGCCGTCAAGCGGGAGAAGCGTGCCTCCTGAGTTGCTTCCTGTTTTTGAATGCGGCGCCCGGCGGCGTCTAGGTTGTGCAAAACGAGCCGGGATTCCATCGATGGAAGTCCAGGGTCCGGCTGGTTTGCCAGATTTTCGGGAGGGACAAAAGAAATGCGCAGTACTTTCTTCAGGGTGGCCGTCGTCGCGGTGGTCGCGGGCGGCGCTGCCGTGGCGGTCCCCGCGACGGCCTCCGCGCAGCCTGCCGCATGTTTCGTCAAGGCCGAGCTGGACCTGGGGCGGGGGAAGGCGACCTCGTGGTGCATCAGTCCCGGGCCGAGGGAGATGAAGGAGCATCGCGCCGTGATCAAATGTACTGTTTTGCGTGGCCGTAACAATGCCCATGACGTCACGTTCTCCGTATGGGGACCGTGGCAGAAGATAGGCGAGCAGTCTGTCGCGATGTGTGGGTTCAGCTCCAGCACGGCAGGGTTTTCGTTCGAGACCCGTTGACCCACTGTGCATGATTCGCTTGCACAGCAGGAAGGCGCTAGGAAAGGAGCCGGGTGAATGGACCTGGTGATCGGTGACCCACTCCACGGACGGGTGGAGATCTCTGTGGATCGCGAGCGAGGGGTGATCGATGTCCGATCCTCCTCCCTGCCGGATACGACCATGATGCGCCGCGAAGGGTCCGTGGCCGGTGACCCATCGCCCATCGGCACCCGTGACCCGCAGCAGATCGTGCTGACAGTGGGGAACGAATCGGGCCGGGTCGTTCCTGGAACAGGGTTCGCCACCCGCAGGTCGTACCGCGTCGACGTCGAGTTCTGCGACGCCTCCTACGTGTTCGCGCCTGTCTCGGAAAGCCTCACCCGCTTCACCCGGAACGGGGCTGAGCTGGCCGTGTTCGAGCGGACGCCCATGGGCTCGATCACGGCTTCCTGGGCATCCCGGACCGCCCTCACCCCTGGTGAGGCCGCGCTCGGCTACGCGCTCGTCGGCGCATACGGGGTGGGGTCACCCGGAATGCTCAAGTCGATCATCGGGCACGGAGGGTCTCCCTTCTAGCCCTTCCCTCGCGCGAGTGCTCGGACGGGTTTTCCCGTCCGAGCACTCGCGCGAGGTGCCGATGCGTCTGCCGGAATGAATGGGGCGGGAGATCAGGGCGGAACAGGGCGCCTGGGCTACCACTCAGCTCGTTGACGCTCCGCAGTCAACTTGTTACGATTGATTGGATCTTGGTCGACGTTTCGACCGAATTCCCGTAGTCCGCCGACAGGATCCGGCGGGCGTCGGAGGCGCATCGACATGGCAACGCACCCCCTGGTCGCGCTGAGAACCGCGACCGGCCTCTCGCAGGCCGCCTACGCCCGGCTGATCGCCAGGACCCACGCGGAGCTCGGGCACGGACAGATGGCCGCGCGGCGGGAGAAGGTGTCCCGATGGGAATCCGGGCGGATTGCCCCCGAGTTCACTGCCCAGCTCGCCATGGCCCGTATCCACCAGGTGGACGAGGGCATCGTGCTGCGTCTGGGATGGCCGCAATGGCTCATGGCCGCCACCGGGGACGACGACCTCCTCCAGCAGCCGTGGTCCCCGCAGGGCGCCGTCGCCGTCTCCCGGCTCACCGCGGCCGCGGCGGGGGAGCCCGGCGCCGCGCTGATCGCCACCGGCTCCTGCCTCACCGCCCAGATCCGCGGCGTCCTCGCAGCCCTCGCAGGTGGAGCCCGCCCGCCCGAACGCGGCGGTCCCCGCATCGCCCCCGAAGCACTCGTCTGGGCCGAGCAGCGCATTCTCGCCCTCGAACGACTCGAAACCGGCAGCCCCGTCCCCCAGCACGCCCTCTACCTCGCCGCCCGCACCGAGTACCGGCTGATCACCGATCTGCTGACCAGCCACGGATACGACCGCGCCACCGGCACCCGACTGCTCCTGCTGTGCGCCCGCACCGCCACCCTGTGCACTTGGACCAGTCACGTCGCGGGAGACGAAGCCTGGACCGAGCGCTACAACCTCGCGGCGATCCGTGCGGCCTCTGCCGCCGGAGCACCGCATCACACCGTCGCCTACCTCACCCAGCTCTGCTACCGCCACCTGCGCCGCGGCGACCCCCGCGACGCGCTCTCCCTGCTCCGGGCCGCCCGCGCGATCGTCCCCCGCCCCACGCCACGTCTGGCCGTCAAGCTGCACGCCCGTCAGTCCGTCCTCTCCGCCCGGCTCGCCCAACGCACCGCCGGCCTGCGCGCCCTGGACCGCGCCGAACACGCCCTCGCCGCGGCCTCACCGCAGTGGGACCCGGAAGCCGATCCCACCAGCGGCAACATCAACGAGGACTACCTCGACTTCTCCCGCGGCCACACCTGGCTGCGTCTGGGGCAGCCCACCCGCGCACTGTCCTGCTTCAGTGCCCTGCTCGGCGACCGAGCGGCCCCGGACCGGTCCCCGAGCCCCTACGACCCCGTCCAACTGTGCCCGGCCGTCGAGGCCCAGCTGGACGCCGGACGGATCGACGAGGCCGCAGCCACGATCCGCCGCGCCATCGACCGTACCGGCGGTTTCCTGCCCGGACTCGCCAACCGCTTCCGCCGCTACCTGGCCCCCCACGCCGGCCACCCGGACGTGCGGGAACTCCTGGAGCGACTGGCCGAACGCCCCCCGGCGCACGCCGTACCCGACCGCGGGCAGCAGAACCCGTGAGATCCGACCCGGCCGGCCGTGATGTACCGCCGGAGCCGGACGGACCGGTGGGAACTGCGCACGGGGATCGTCCTCCGTCCTCGATCGGATCGAGGAACGTCGGGACGCTCAGACAGGGGGCTCGGTGGCCAGCCGGTAGGCCACCAGGTCGCCCACCGAGATCAGCACCAGCCCGTCGCGCGCGGCGAGTTGCTGCAGGTCGTGGAGGCGGGCCATGCGCCAGTCCGGCCGGACGACCTCGCACATGGCGGTCACACCGGAGAGCCCCGCCAGGCGGGACAGGTCCACCCCGGCCTCGGTGTGGCCGTCGCGCTCCAGCACGCCGCCGCGAGCGGCGCGCACCGGGAAGACGTGGCCCGGCCGGGCGAAGTCGCCCGGCGCGACGGCCGGGTCGGCCAGCGCCTGCACGGTGCGCGCCCGCTCCTCGACCGGGATGCCGGTGGTTCCACCGGCGATCAGGTCCACCGAGACGGTGAAGGCCGTGCCGTGCAGACCGGAGTTCTCCGCCGCCATCTGCGGCAGGTCGAGTTCCTCGCACCGCTCGAACGGCACGGCCGCGCAGACCACGCCGGAGGTGTGGTCGAGCATGTACCGCAGCGCGGTCTCGTGGGTGTACTCGGCAGCCACCATGAGGTCGCCTTCGTTCTCGCGGGACTCGTCGTCGAAGACGATCACGAAAGCGCCACGGCGGAAGGCCTCGATCGCTTGCTCAACCTGCTGCAGGCGGTCGGCTCGTGGGAAACGCGTGGTTGCCATCTGCTCTCTCCTGAGGTCGGGAAACCCTGGACCGGGAGGTCCGGAGGGTTCACTGGTCTGCGAGAGAACGCGGCCATCCGGAAAGACACATGCTTGCGCGCACGGCCCTCCACAATGGACGGCGCCGAGTGCGCGGGGAGGGACGGCGAACGGCAGCTCGCCCCCGTGCACAGACGCCGTTCCGGGGAAAGCGAGCACCAGGTCCGTACGGTGGGGCGGCAAGCCCACTACCGGCCGGACACGGTGTCGCCGCGCACTGCCTTCCATCCGGACTTTCACCGTCGGTCCTGGAGTTTCACCAGGTCAACCAGCCGATGGCTTCGGCTGGGTCGCGGACTTTGACCGCCGGTTCGGAATTGCACCGACCCCGGAGCGCGCGAACACTCAGACCGATCATGACACGTGTGCCCCGGGTTGTGGATGTGTGCCCCGAAGGAGGCAACAAGTCGGTGGCTGGGGGACGGTCCGTCACATCGACTTCCCGCTTGCTCTCCCGAGGGCGACCCGCACCGAGACGAACACCTCCAGCAACGCAGGTCGTCCGCGACAACGCCCTCGCCGTCGCGGGCGAGGGCGGTGTCGCGGATTGTCCGCATGCGTTCCGTGACCCCGTGCCACGTGGGCGCGAAGCACCGGCCCTGGGACCACGTTGGACCACGCCAGATGAGCGCCCATGAAGGCTGAGGGGTGAAAACGGACGCTTGTGCGCAAGGAAAACACTGGGTCACCGTCAGCAGTTCGCAGGCCCAGTACGCCTGGTACCGCGACATGATCGCCGCCTGCCGGGCGCGGGATGCGTCACCGAGCCGGTAACTTAGCTGCAGCACAGTAGAGTTCGTGAGAGTCGTGACTGCCGCTAAAGATCTGCCCGTCATGGCCGGCCTGTTCGACGGACCGAGGGCCCCCGTACCATCGGGGGGCCGGTGGCGGCGGTGACGCCGGTCGGCTGACACGTCAGGGAGGGGTCGGGTGGCGGACGGCAA
Organism: Kitasatospora purpeofusca; assembly: GCF_000718025.1. Classification (GTDB taxonomy): domain Bacteria; phylum Actinomycetota; class Actinomycetes; order Streptomycetales; family Streptomycetaceae; genus Kitasatospora; species Kitasatospora purpeofusca. The sequence continues at coordinate 27,750 of NZ_JODS01000022.1, read as the reverse complement.
GCACGAGGACGGCGATGCGAACCCATCGGAGTTGGCGGCGCTGCGACTGAGGCTCTACCTAGAGTCGCTCCAGCTCCTGATGCCCGAGCCGCAGTTCAAGCTTCTGAGGGACCTTCTGTACGGCTATGCCGAGCTCGGCGGAGGCCGGATCGAGGTGAAACTGGGCGACGAGGAGCGGGAGCTGTTCACACCTGCCGTGCAGCACGAACTGCTCGTTCTCCTCGGCCTGCTCGGTGCCATGGCACCTGGGCACGAGGACCGCGCCGACCGGGTGGTGGCCGACCTCGGTGACGGTGAGTGGGTCAAGGGGGCCATGTCGCTCGTACCGCCGGAGGTTGCCTCCGACCCGACCCGCCTGCGCCGACTGCGTGACAGGTTCGACGCGGTGGAAGGCCGGCGGGCGGGCGACCGTGCGACGGTGGAGGGAATCGCAGAAGTGAGCGGGATGGCGGGGACGGAAGAAAACTGATCTGAGTGAGTTCAGCTCCGCAGCTGCCTCTCCGACGGCTGACCGAGCCGGGACGTGGCCTTCGTCCACGGCGAAGAGACAGTGCCGAGCACAATCCTGCGGATCGCCCTGACCGGACTCGTGCGGTGATTGCCGATGACCAGCCGGCTGCCGGTCGGGCTGCGCTCGGGAGGGGAGGGAACGCAGGAACCCGGCCCAGGACACCTCGGCCCTGTGCGGATTGCGGTGGTCGATCCTGGTCTCGCAACCAGGGTCTGTGCCCGGTAAGCAGCAGAAGAGGCAACTGCTGCCGCGAGGCGATGCTGTGGGTGGCGTGCGGTGGATCCTGAGTGGGTGTGAACCGAGGTTGTACCCCGGACAGGCCCCACTCGTTGTCCGCTCCCGTCCACCAAGGGCGGGAGTCAATGCTCGTCGGTCTCGTGACGGCGGACCGCGGGCGCCCCACGGCCCCGCGGTCCGCCGTTGCCGCTACCGGACCGCCGCCACGGGGCGGGGTGCCTCGGGGGTGGGCTTCGGCTGGTAGTGCTCCGTGTGGCCTTCGACGTGGAGGTGGGGGAGACGGCGGTCCAGCCAGGTGGGCAGCCACCAGTTGCCGCGGCCGAGCAGGTGCATCACGGCCGGTACCAGCAGCAGTCGGACGAGCGTGGCGTCGATCAGGATGGCCGAGCCCATGCCGACGCCGATGACCTTGATCGGCAGGTCGGGGGACGGGACGAAGGCCGCGAACACGGCGACCATGATGGCCGCAGCTGCGGTGATGACCCGTGCGGTGCCCGCCAGTCCGCTGACGATGGACTCGGCGTTGTCGTTGCTGCGGAGCCAGGCCTCGCGCATCCGGCTCACCAGGAAGACCTCGTAGTCCATCGAGAGGCCGAACAGGACGGCGAAGGTCAGCACGGGAACGAAGGCCGGCAGCGGGGTGGGGCTGTCGATGCCGATCAATCGGCCGGCGGTGCCGCCTTCGAGGACGAGCGCGACCACGCCGTACGCGGCTTCGACGGAGAGCAGGTTCATCACCGCGGCCTTGAGGGCGACGGCGAGGCTGCGGAAGGCCACCAGGAGCAGGAGCATCGACACCGTGACCACGCCGCCGACCAGCAGCGGGATGCGACGGGAGATGTTGTCGGTGCTGTCGATCGCGCTCGCGGTCGCCCCGCCGACGTGCACCCGGACGCCGGGGCCGACCGCACCCGGGACGACGTGGTCGCGGAGGTCGCGGACCAGGGACTTGGTGGCGCTGGACTGCGGACCGCTGTCCGGGACGACGGTGAGCAGAACTGAACGGCCGTCGGTGCCGGGCACCGGAGGGGTCACCGCCGTGACGCCGGGCACCGCCTTCAGCGCGGCGGGCAGCGCGGCTGTCGCGTCGGCGGGGGTGCCCGGCGCCAACTCGGCGACCAGGACCAGCGGTCCGTTGCTGCCCGGTCCGAAGCCGGCGGCCACCGTGTCGTACGCCAGCCGGTTCGAGCGCCCGGCGGGGTCGTTGCCCGCGTCCGGGAAGCCGAAGCGCACGCCCAGGAACGGTGCCGCGAGCGCCAGCAGGACGACGACGCCGGTGACGGCACCGAGGACGCGGTAACGCTCGACGAGCCTGCTCCAGCGCAGCCAGCCGGCGCCCACCGGGCTCCCGCCCCGGGTGGTGCGGCGCCGGGGCAGGGGCAGTCGGAGGCGCTCGATGTGTCGGCCGAGGTAGCCGAGCAGGGCGGGGAAGAGCGTGGTGGACGCGGCGATCACGACGAGCACGGAGAGGATCGCCGAGACCGCGGCGCCGCGCATGAACGACAGACCCATCGCGAACAGCCCGAGCATGCTGACCACCACGGTCGTTCCGGCGACCACGACCGCGCGACCCGCGGTGTCCAGCGCGGCGACCGTGGCGGCCTCGGGTTCGAGCCCCTCGGCGCGCCACTCGCGGAACCGGGTGACCAGCAGCAGCGCGTAGTCGATGCCGACGCCGATGCCCAGCATCGCGGCGAGCGAGGTGGACCAGTCCGGGACCGGCATGATCGCGGCGAGGACCGGCAGCAGGGTGGCGCTGACCGCGAGCCCGCCGAGCGCGGTGAGCATCGGCAGGCCGGCGGCCACGACCGAGCCGAAGGTGATCACCAGGATCACGGCGGCGGCCGCGATGCCGATGGCCTCCGAGCCGATCGCGCCCTGCTCGGCCTGCTGGACCGTCATGCCGCCGAGGTGGACGCGCAGGCCGCCGTCGACGGGGCGGGCGAGGTCGAGCAGCCGCCGGGTGTCCGCCTTCGGCATGTCGGGTGCGACGGCGACGTCCAGGTGGATCTGCCCGAGGGCGGTGCGGCCGTCCGCCGACACCTTGCCGCGCGGGCCGTACGGGTCGTCGATGCCGCTGATGTGCGGAACCTCCGCCATCCGGGCGAGCAGGTCCTTGACCCGGTCACGGGTGGCGGCGTCGGTCACGCTGCCGTCCGCGGTCAGCACCAGGCTGATCGACTCACCGCCCAGCCCGGGGAAGTCCCGTGTCAGCAACTGCTGGGCCTGCTTGGAGTCCGAGCCGGGCGCGCTGTAGTCGGCGCTGTACTTGGCGCCGAGGCCGGCCGAGAGGCCGAAGGCCGCGCCGGCGGCGAGCAGCCAGAGCAGCACCGTGCGGCCCCGGTTCCGGAAGCTCCAACCGGCTGTGCGGCCGAGGGGGCCGGGCCGGTGTGACCCGCTCTCGCCGGCGGCTGTCCGCCGGCCGTCGCGCAGTCCCTGGGACATGTGGTCCTCCGTGCGTCGTCAGGGGCTCCGCCCCCAGACAATGCGTTACGCTTCATAACGCACATGATGAAGCGTAACGTTCCCCTCGGTGGGCACGGATTGTCAACGCGGTGACTGGTACGGCGGGCGGACGGAGATGCGATGACGGATGGGTCGACCGACGAGAGCGGGCAGCTGAGCCGCCGCGAACGGCTGCGCGCCGACACCGTGGAGGAGATCAAGCGCGCGGCCCTGACCCTGATCGTCGAGCGCGGCGCCGCGAACCTCCGCTTCACCGACATCGCCCGCAGCATGGGGATGACCCCGCCCGCCCTGTACCGCTACTTCGCCGACCGGGACGAGCTGCTCACCGCCCTGGTCGCCGACTCCTACGACAGCCTGTCGGACGCCTTGACGGCAACCCGCGGGACCGTGCCGCCGGACGACCTGGACGGCCGCTTCGGGGCCACCTGCACTGCCTACCGCACCTGGGCGCAGCGGAATCCGGAGCGCTTCGCCCTCATCTTCGGCTCCCCCGTACCCGGGTACGCGGCCCCGCCGGACGGGCCGACCGTGGCGGCCGGTCAACGGGCGATGGATCACATGGCCGAACTCGTCGCCGACACGGCCGAGCGCGGCCGGCTCGGCAGCTCGCTGGTGCCGGACCCGGCGGAAGCCCTGATGCTGGCCTGGGCCACGGTTCACGGCTTCGTCACCCTCGAGGCGCACGGCCACTTCCACATGCTCGACCAGCAAGCGCGGGACCGCCTCTTCGCCGTCCAGGCGGGCGTCGCCGCGCGCACCGCAGGCCTGTCGCCGGCCGTGGACCAGCGGTGATCAGGTCCCGCCCGTCACCGACGTGCGCTACCGGTTCGACAGGCTCGGATCGGAGGCAGCCTCGGGCGCGATCCGCTCGAACAGCAGGTCGCTGGCCCGGCTGCCGTCCGGAAGGACGGTCTCGCGCAGCGCCTGCAACAGTTCCACGACCGCAGGCGCTCGGGAGCGGCCGCGCAGTGACGGCGCGACCCGGCCGGCGACGATGTCGGCTGCGGCCGGGTCCGCGGCCCTGGCGCGCAGCCAGGCCGTGGTGCGAGCAACGGCCTCGGCCGAGTCCGCGAGGTTGCCGAACAAGTCTTGCAGCCCACGGCGGAGTTGAGTGTCCTCGAACGGGGAGTTCGCGCCGAGCAGCCATGGCAGCCTGGCATCCGTGCAACTCATCAGGGCGAGCAGGGCCAGCCGCCCGGCCGACGGCGGCCAGTCCTTCACCAACCAGTTGTCCACCTCGCGGACCAGCAGCGGGCGCGTATCGGTCGTCCCGGCGAGGCCGTCGAGGATGTCCAGTACTTGTGCTCGGATGTCGAGGTCGTCCGTCTGAACGAGGTTGCGAACCCGCGTCATCGCCAGTCGGCGGGCTCTCGGTGTGCTGTCCGCCGAGGTGAGGACTCGCCGGCAGACGTCGGCGACCACCGCACGCAACGGCTTCCCCTGCTTCGCCCACTTCGTGAGCAGCCGCCAGGCGGTGCCGCTCATGTGCTCGTCCGCGAGCACCTGTTCGGTGACGTCCACAAGGAGGCTCGCGCGGTTGGCGTCGACGGTCAGATCCTTCACCTTGTCCAGGTGTTCCGCCTTGCCGTGTCTGAGGATCAGTGCGGACAACGCCCGCGGAGCCGGGTCCGCCTCCGCCCGGGAACGGATCGGCAGATGTACCAGCCACGCGAGCAGTACGTCGCGAAGCGGGGGGAAGTTGTCCCAGGCGTAGTCGATGACGGCCTCTGCGTAGCCGGGCCGGTCGAACGTGACCCGGTCCTGCGGGTCCACTTCGGCGGACATGGCAGCGAGACGGGGGCGTAGACCTCGCCGGGCGAAGATCGTGCCCAGGCTGGGCGAACTCACCGGTCGCGGTCCCCCGGATTCCGTTACGACGGCCGCTTCCAGAGCATGGGCGTCCGCTCCGATGACCGAAGCCGGTGCGACTCGGTGGACGGCCAGCGTGAGCAGCAGGCAGCGGTCCGAAAGCGAGAGCGGACTCTTCTCGGCGACCGGGCGCTCGCCGGGGTCGCCGAAGAGAACGTCGAAGTCGGCCCGCCAGTCGGCCAGTGCCAGCTCGATCTCGCTCTGGAGGCCGTCGGGAGGAGCCGTCTGGGACGCCAGGTGTTCCACCCTGACAGGACGGGCGATGAGGCCGGGAGTGGAACTGTCACCGGGGCCGGTCCGTTGCCGCTGGTGCGCACTCCACTGCTGGAGGACCGTCTCCACGCACCGAACGGCCTCGACCGCGTCACGCCCCCGAATCGAATTCCTGGCGCTCGTCGATCGGACGTACTGGACCAGCGAAGCATGGCCTTTCGCCTTCAGACGGTGCTCGACGAGCTGTTGCGCATCGGGCGGCGCCGTCAGACGAACGACCTCGATCCCCGCTCCGGAGGGCGGGTGATGACCCTTCAGCAGCTCGGTCGTGACGGTCAGGATCAGGCGGGATCCGCACTGGCGCAGCTTCCCCGCGTAACTCGCCAGATGGTGCATGAAGCCGCTGTCGAACCGATCGGTTTCGGGGTCCTTCAGTTCCAGCAGAAGGGTGTGACGGGGTTCGATCGGGAGCCGTCCGACTGATGGATGACTCCAGTCGGCCTCCAGGTCGAGAAGGACGGAGTCGGTTGAATGGCGTGCGGCGAGGTGCTGCGCGAAGGTCGTGACACCGTACCCCCGGCGTGACACGACGATGAGAACACCGCATGTTCCGCTCGGCCGGAGTGCTTCTGCGCCCGCGGACCAAGCCGAACTCCACTCCGGCGGAAGGAAGAAGGCCGGGGAGTCTCTCAGCCCGGCCCGGTCGATCTCTGTTCCGTCGAGAACGTCGCGCCTGCGTGTCTCCTGGTTGAAGTTCTCGATCCTATTGGCGAGTACACCGATATTGGTGGTTCGGGCCGGGGGTGTGTTCTGCGGAGGGTGTCCGGAACGAGGGTCGTACGGTGGGGGCAGCACGAACTGCGTGGGTCGGCTCTCGATGTCGGTCTCGCGTGCACGGTTTCGAGTGGGGACCGAAGCGAGCAGGTTGTCCAGGTCGTCCGGTGTCCATGGGGCCTCGGAGCTCACCTGGTGGGCTGCCCTTCGGCCGGCGCGGCGCCGGCGTGATTGACCTGCTGCGTCCGTAGCGTGTTGATGTTGTTGGCCATCGTGTTGATGTTGACGTTGCCGGACAGGTGGATGGCGCCCGGGTCGGTCGCTCCGGAGGGGGCGCTTCCGTCCTGAACCGCAGCTGCCTTGTTCGGCTCCACGTACTGGGCGATCAGGTCGGGGCTCAGTCGGGGTACGTGGATCCACGCGGATCGGGCGAAGGCCTTTCCCGGAACGGAAGCGGGTACCTCGAGGAAGTCGCGTTCCTGCATGAGCCTGCTCCGGCGGGCGAGCACTACTCTGCGGTACATCTCGTCGGACAGCGCGAGGGCTGTGTAGCTCCCGTGGGCGGCTGCTGCGGCGATGCCGGCCCGGACGGCGTCGGAGTCGACGAACCGCGCCGTGTCGTTGATGGCGTCGGCCAGGTTGCTCGGGGGCATGGGGCCGACGTGCACGCTCACCCGAACCAGCAGTGGCGGATCGTCCCGCTGCCGACTCCGGTCGTATTCGTGCAGTTCCTCGTCCAGGAAGCGGATGAGCGGGTCCACCAGTCGCCAGGTTCGAGCCGGTGGGAGGATGAGGATGCAGCCGTCACCGGTGTCCTGAAAGTTCGTCGGGTTCCTCTCCTTCCACTCGGTTGCCAGGTCGCTCAGCGCGAACGAGGACTCCAGGGCGTTGTCCAGCGCAAGCCGGAGCGCGGGTTGGCGGTGTTCGGGGGCCCGGCTGAAGTCCTTGATGTCAGTCGCGAAGACCGTGCGTTCGGGAGGCAGGTCCCAGGGATGGGCCGGAACGGTGAGGTCCATGGAGGGAACTCCGTTTCTCGTCGAGCGGGAGGGGCAGGGCGTTCTCGGGCTGCTTATGTCATGGAGCTCATCATGGCCGCCAAGCCGGCGAGCGCTACCCCGATTCCGCCCAGAGCGAGAGAGGTACGCACCTTTGTGTGCTTGGCCCAGGCGATGCGGGAGAGCGCCACAAGCTGCCTGCTGAGCGCCGGGAGCAGGTCCTGTTCGGCCAGCGATTCGGCCAACTCCGCTGCAGGCCAACGCCTGAGGTGGCCGAAGTAGACGGTGTTGCTCGGCCAGTCGTCCGTCGAGTCGTTCGCACCGATGCGCGGAACGACCGCGGCGACGGCGAAGAGGAGGGCCGAACCGACCAGTACCGCGCTGAGCCAGAGGATCACGACAAGGGCCGGGTGCCGCCATTGAGGGGACGGCCCGGTCGGCATGCTTCGTACGGCGCTCGTGATCGCGACCAGGGCCGCTGTTTCGAGGCTCAGTGCGAATGCGGCCTTGACGTCCACCCGGCCTATCGAGTCGGAGAGCGAGCCGTGGATCCGCCAGGCCCGGTCGATCGCGGTGGAGCTGGCGGTGTCGTTCATGTTCTCGGAATCCGAAGAACCGTTTGATCCGTTGGTTGAAAGGCTCACGTGATTCTCCCCTCGACTGGCGTCCGGGTTCGCCGGCGTGACGACTTGTCCGGTGACCTTGGTACCCCGGTTCGGAGGCAGCCGTCTGCGTCAAACGACGCAGACGGCTGAGCGGATACCTTGGAGGCGAAGGGTGGTGGAAGGTGGTCGGATCGGCGCTCCCCGCGGAGTGGAGGGACCTGATCAGGTCGGCAGGCCACGAGGTGTCATGGAGGCGTGGTGAGGTCCTGATACGGGAAGGTGAGACCCCGGATCGGGTGGTTCTCCTGGAGCGCGGATTGGTCAAGATCACTGCGGCCTCGACGAACGGCTTCACCAGCGTTCTCGCCATACGTGGCCCGGGGGAGTTGATCGGTGAGCTGTCATGCGTGGACGGCGAGACGCGGTCCGCGACAGCGACGGCGATGGCGTCGGTCTCGGGGGTGGCGCTGGCCGCACCGAGGTTCATCACTCTCATGGAAGCGCACGGCGGGTTCGCGCTCGCGGTCCTGCGGTTCGTGGCCGTTCGACTGAGGGAGTCCGACATCGGTCGGTCGGATCTCGGGGCGTTGCCGACGGTTGCGCGGACCGCGCTGGTTCTTGCGCGACTCTCCCGGAACTACGGTTCGCCAGTGCCCGGACCGGGCGGCGGTGCGGCTCGTCGGCTTGCCGTCAACCAGCAGGAACTGGCAGGAGCGGTCGGTGCGTCCCGGGAGTCGGTTGTACGGGTTCTCCGCGAGCTCACCGAGCGCCGCCTGGTTGCTGTCTCGCGTGGACAGATCCTGGTGCACGATCCGGCGGCCCTCGCTGTCTGGCCGGATACGGCGTAGTGCGTGTCCTGGTGTACGGCACAGGGGCCTGCCGGGTGCGAGCGAAGCGGCGTGCACGCGCTGCCGCAGAGGCCGACGGGCTTGTGGTCGGCTTCGTCGGCTCGGCGACCGTGCCGGTCGCAGCCGTTGCTGAGCGGCTGCGACCGGCACGGTCCGGACAGCGCTAGCGGGCCGGGGCGAGGTGGCTCGCGGTGGCCAGACTGTGGAGCAGGTCGATGGTCTCGTCCTCGTGCGACGCGAAAGCTCCGTGGTCGCTGTGCCAGGTCACCGCGCGGGTCGCGCGGGTGGCGAACCGGCGTTGCAGGTCCGGGTGCACGACGCGGTCCTCGGTGCAGACGACGTAGGTGCTGGGGCGGTGGTGCCAGGCGGCGTCGGTCGTCGGCTGATGGCCGGGGGCCATGGTCTGGGGGACGAGCCGGGCGGTGTAGCGGGCGCGTTCCCCGGTGTCGAGTTGGGCGTGGAACAGCCGGCCCGCGGCCTCCGGGTCGATCGTGGTGGTGCCGGCGGGGCCGGCGATCATGCTGGACCGCAGATCGGTGGGCGGCGCGCCGGCGAGCAGGCCGAGGGCGGTCTCGCCGCGGTCGGGCATCATCGCGGCGAGGTACACGAGGTGTCCGACCTTGTGCGGCGGAAGGCCCGTGATGACGGCGCCACCGTAGGAGTGGCCGCACGCGACGGCGGGGCCACCCCCGGACAACTGGTCCAGTGCGGTCTCGGCTGCGGCCTTGTCGGCCGCCAGCGACCCGCGGTGCAGCTCGGCGACGGCTACGGTGACACCGCGGGCCCGAAGCCCGGCGGCGACGCCGTCCCAGGCATGGCCGGTGTGCCACGCGCCGTGCACCAACAGCACTCCTCGGGGCGGGACGGGGTAAGGGGAACGAGTCATCAGGAGCTCCTCGGTGGTCGGGCAACGGCGGGAACACTGGCGGCGCGCGGACGGTGCCCCACGGCTGCCGGACCCGTCCATAAGAGCCACCGGCCGGGAAAGGGATTCGGCTTCTGCCGGAAATCCTCATTTCCGGGACGCCCGGTACCGCGATCTGATCGCCGTCCACCGGGCCCGACCGGCCCGGCGGTTGAGGCCCGGTCCGGTCCGACGCCGGTGTCCCGGGTGTGACATCGGCCACACCGGTGCCCGCCAGGAGGTGGTCAACTGGCGCTCGCAGTGGTCGAATCCGCAGGTCATGCGCACCATGCGGCGCTCCGGGCGGGCCGGGGGCGGGTGAATGATCTGGCTGGCCGGGGAGGTTTGGGCCTAGCCTGCCCGCCATGTCCCAGAACACGAACACTCCCGGTTTCCCCGGGCAGCCGGCCGCTCCGGCCGGCGACTCCGCCAAGGTGCAGCGCCAGGTGCAGAAGCAGGCGGGCGTCGGACCGGTCACCGGTGGCGGCGGCACCCTCTTCTCCGAGCCCGTTCTGGTGGTGAACCAGAAGGCCAAGCTGATCGAGCTCACCAACGAGTACGCGGTCTTCGACCAGAGCGGTGCCACGCTGGGCTCGGTGGTCCAGGTCGGTCAGGGCGCGCTGCGCAAGGCGATACGGCTGCTCACCTCGCTCGACCAGTACCTGACCCACAAGCTGGAGATCCGGGACGCGAACGGCGCCCCGGTGCTGCTGCTGACCCGCCCGGCGAAGTTCATCAAGTCGCGGGTGATCGTGCAGCTTCCGAACGGCCAGGAGGTCGGCCAGATCGTTCAGCAGAACGCGATCGGGAAGATCAACTTCGCGCTGGAGGTCGGCGGGCAGAAGGTCGGCGCCGTCAAGGCCGAGAACTGGCGGGCCTGGAACTTCTCCATCGTCGACGAGACGGACACCGAGATCGCCCGGATCACCAAGACCTGGGAGGGCCTGGCGAAGACGATGTTCACCACGGCCGACAACTACGTGCTCCAGATCCACCGCCCGCTCTCCGACCCGCTGCTCAGCCTGGTCGTGGCGACCGCGCTGACCGTGGACACCGCGCTGAAGCAGGACGCCCGCGGCCTCGGCTAGTCACGACCGCAACGACCGCAACCCGTCGTTGTCCGTGCCCCGCCCCTCCGTCCGGGGGTGGGGCACGAACGGCGAACGCGGCGGGATCAGTTGGGGCGGCGCCGGGTGAACTCCGCGATCTGGGAGCGCCGCAGGGCGTCGAACTTGAGGTCCTCGCGGCTGGGGTCGGGGAGGACGGCATTGGGCCAGACCAGCGCCAGTTCGTAGCCGAAGTCGGCGAGCCAGTCGAGGCGTTCGGTGAGGACGGCGCCCGGTGCCTGGGTCTTTCGGGACTGCTGGAGGACCGGCCAGGGGTTCTGGGTGCGGCGCATCGGTCCGATCTGGTCGAGCACCACCTTGTCGCCGCGGGCGGCGGCGTCCCGTTGCAGGGCGTCCAGCTCCCCGGCGGTGATGCAGCCGAACTCGCCGAGGAACGGGCGCGGGCCGCTCAGGCCGGACAGCACCGGCAGGGCGTCCACCCCCCGGAGCGAGGCGTAGTAGTGGAACTGCGGGCGGGTCACCTTGACGCTGCCGAAGACGTTGGCGATGTCCCGGTGGAAGCGGTGCCCGACGGTGGACGGCAGACCGGCCGCCTCCACGGCCGCGACGCAGTCCCGCATGAGCGCGGTGAGTGCGTCCTGATTGACGTACTGGCCGAAGAGGTCGCCCGTGATCGGGCTGACGCACCAGTACGGCTCGTTGACGACGTCCACGGCGTGAACGACCTTGCGGTGCTTGGCGATCGCCGCGACCAGCGGCTTGACGGTGCCGTTGACGAAGGTCGCCCGGAGGTTCCGGTCCTCGGCCACGGCCCGCCGGCCGCGGCCGTAGTTGAGGTCGGTGGGGGTGGGCGGCCCGGGGCCGAAGTACTTCAGCGACCAGGCCTCCGGCTCGTCGAAGAAGCCGAAGTCGAGGAGGACCGGGATGATCCGCATGTCCGCCTTCTCGCACTTCACCAGGAGCTCCTCCACGTCGTCGAGGAACTTCGGATGGATCCGTTGCGGTGGTTCGAAACGCCAGCGGGCAGCGCCGTTGAGGGCGCTGACGCAGAAGACGGTGCCGTCGTAGTTGACGCCGTGCGCCATCAGCCACATCCGCACCACGGTGACGCCGAGGCCGCGCAGCGTGGCCAGGTTCCGGTCCAGGCCGGAGCTGGCCGCCTGCCACGGATGCGGTCTGCCCTTCTCGTGGATGTTGGGCCCGATGGTGATCGGGTCGTTGCGCATCCAGGGGTAGTTGACCCCGACCTCCATCAGGACCTCCAACGCTCGGCTTCCGCCGGCTCAGCTCATCTGCGGGAGATTGGTGTTGAGTTGAATGTCGGTGCCGGAGGACGGGGTGTACTCGTTCCACTCGGCGATCAGCTCGCCCTTCTCCCCGGGCTGGACGACGGGAACCGGCGTCACGGTGCCGTCGTGCCGGTGCAGCAGCCGGTCGACGGTCAGCCGGCCGGGGTCGGGGACCGCCACGACCGTGCAGGTCTCCTGGAGGTCGCGGTGGCGGGTGGAGTCGATCACGACCGGCGCGCCGACGGTGAAGCCCCGGCTGGAGGTGACCGGGACGGTCACCGGCAGCGCGGGGTTGGCCGGGTTGGGCCCGATGACGACCGAGCACTCGGTGCTCACGGTGTCCTCGATCCGGACGGTGCCGCGGCCCGGGTTGGCCGGCGGGATGCCGGGGTAGTAGCGGTCGTCGTAGGCGGCGATCTCCTGCGCGACGGTCAGGTAGGGGTGGTCGGCGGGGATGTCGGCGTCCTTGAAGCCGCCCTCGCAGAAGCGCACCCAGGCGTCCTCCCAGCCCTTGCGGATGGTCAGCACGATGCGTGCGCCGCCGGCCCGCAGAAAGGCCTGCCGGGTGGGGTCGGGGTGGCGGATGCGGCGGATGAAGTCCCAGGAGTCGGGGGCGTCCCAGAAGTAGGAGTAGAGGAAGGTCACCACGTTCTCCCACTCCACGGCCTGGTTGACGAAGCGGACCAGGTCCTCGTGGCGCCTCAGCCCGGCCCAGGCGCCGTCCGGCGGGTGGAGCATCCCCGGCGCGAACCCGGCGCCGTGCGCGGTGTCCACGCCCGCCGCGCGGAGCGCGTCCACCGCGCCGGGGGCCATGAACTCGTACTCGGTGCCCAGGAGATGGCGGAGCACGCACTTCATGATCTCGTCGTTCTCCTCGCGCCGCAGGGTGAGGGTGTCCACCCCGGCGAGGCGGTCCTCCAGGGCGGAGATCCGGTTGGCGATGTCCTGCTGCTCGGCGAGGTACCTGGTCTGCGCGGCGTCGTGCAGCATGTTCCACACCTGGGACTGCCAGCGGGAGAACAGCTCGGGCGTCCGGGCGGTGGTGACCTTCAGACCCACCCAGGCGGGCCCGACGTCATGGAGGAAGATCAGCACGTTCTGCTCGCCGGTGCGGCCCTTGAAGGCGTTGTACGGCGGGTCGCTGAGCACCACGGCGTCGTGCAGGGGATCCCCGGAGTCCCTCTCGAAGCCGCTGCCCTCCACGCCGTAGTGCATCCGCGGGTTGTCGCTGAGCATGCCGAGGTGGAACTCCGCCGTCACGGCCGAGATCGCGTAGCCGTCCTCGATCCGGAAGCGCATCGGGTAGAAGTGCCAGCCGCCGCCGGCCGGCACGTTGTCGTTGGGGAAGAGCTCCTTGGTGGCCTCGGGCGGATCGGGCACCTGCACGCCGTACAGATCGCCGAGGTAGCGGTAGTGCTTGCGGTTCGGCGGGAACCCGGGCGCCTGGTCCGCCGGGCGGACGTCGTCGGTGATGTCGTCGTGCGGCAGGTTGAAGACGAACGGACCGAGGGCGGCCCGCAGCGCGGCGAGTTCGACGTAGTCCTTGCGGATCGCGGCGGAGGGCTCCGGGACCACGATGTCGTAGGCCGCCCGCAGCCCGTACCGGTAGAGCCGGACCCGCCAGGTGCGCAGCAGGCTGAAGTAGTCGATCCGGACCGCCTGCGTCTGGCTCGGGTTCTTCACCGTCCGGGTGGTGGTCTCCTCGGTGCCGGTGACGGTCAGGGTGGAGATGGTGACCTTGTGCTCCTGCTTGGCCCGCGAGGACGCCTTCTGGGTCAGCCCGGAGGCGTGCTTGCGGCTCTCCGACGCGGAGGTGGAGGAGCTGTCCTGGGCGGTGAACCCCGACGAGGCCGAGCCGTTGATCACCGGAATGCCGCCGGACACGGTGCCGGTGATGTTGAACTGGTTGGAGTGCTGCTGCTGGCTGGCGGTGGACTGGGAGAGCTCGGTGTTGTCGGTGACTCCCGTCTCGCTGTAGCTCTCCAGCGAGTCCGTCACGATGGAGGTGAACTCCCGGGAGGTGACCGACCACTCCTTGTGGGTGACGGCCGTCTCCTCCAGCGGGGCCAGTGGGATGGTGGCGATCAGCTCACCGCGCTGGATGCCGGCCGGCGCCATCTCCAGGCGCTCCAGGTTGAGCATGCTCAGCCGGCTGGAGCGGGTGTTGAACACCAGGTTCTGGACGGCGAGGACGGCCCGGTCGGCGTGTGTGTCCCCGTCCTGCCCGCCGCTCCCGTTCCCGTTCCTGCTCCGCCGCAGCTGCGCGACCGCGAGGCCGAACGCGACGAGTTCGCCGACCGGCACTGCGGCGAACGGCGCCGGCCCCGGAGGCTCCGCCGCGCCCTCCTCGTAACCGGCGAGCAGCCGGGCGAGCGCCGCTCCGCCGGGTTGGCCGGCGGCCTGCGCGACGGCCTCCACCTCGCCCGGGCGCAGCGCGAGTTGGTGGGCGAAGCTGTGCTTGAGCAGCGCCTGGCCACCGGACGGCGGCGTGATGTCCAGCGCGACCAGGGTGGCCTTGGGAATGTGCCGCGAGGCCGGCGCCAGGACGGGCGAAGGGTCCGTCGGGGCCGCCGGGGTCGGGGGAGTCGGGGTCGAGGGGGTCGGGGGATTGGCAGGGGTCGGGACGCCAACTGCCGCTGCCGGAGCGGCGGACGACGGGTGGCCGGCGGTGGTGGCGGGCTCGGATGCGTGATCGGACATGGTCGTCCCCCCGGACGCGTCGATCTGGCGAGCAGTCAGGAAGCGGGCACATCAAGCCTAGGAATCCCGTCCGCACGATGACCAGGCCCCGACCTCCACTGTCACCTCATCGAGTGACACCACCACGGCGTGTCGCCCTCGTTGCCCCGTCCCGCGCCTCGGCGCGCGGGCCCGGGCGGATCCTGGCCCGGGCGGGCGCACCGTCGGCGTCGGACGGTCGCGGGCGGGGTACGGCGGGCCGGGCGCAGCGGGGTGGGTGGTCAGGCCGGGGTCAGGGCGGATTCGTCGAGGCCGTCGAGGATGAAGCCGTTGTCGAAGCGGACCCGGTAGCCGGTGCCGGGGGCGAATCCGGCGCCGGGGCCTGTGGCGGCGATGACGCGTTGGCGGAGGTCGTCGACCAGGGCGGTTGCGAAGCTGTCCAGGCGGGCGCCGCGGACCTGTTCCTCGAAGCTGGCGCGGAGGGCGTCGGCGGTGCCAGTGGTGCCGGCCGAGGCCGGGCCGGCGCCGGTGACGGTGCCGACCAGGCCTCCGGCGAGGGAGAGGGGGCCGGGGGCGCCGAGGCCGGCGGCCCTGCCGTCGGCGGTGACCGGCACGTCCCTGGTCAGCTTCACCCTGGCACCGATCGCGTACGACATGGTGGTCCCCCCTCGTTCGAACACTGTCCTGGCCGGGCAAGCCTAATCGGGCTGTTGTGAGGGGCAAGGGTGTTCGGTGCCGTTCAGCGCGGCCGGTCGTGCTGCCAGTCCCAGGGGACGGCGGCGAACACCGGGGCGTCGGCCGCGCGGCGGAGGCGGTGCGGGCCGCAGTCGCGGTCGAAGCGGGCGTGGCTGCCGGGGGCGGCGTCGCGGAGGTCGGCGAGGAGGGCGTTGTCGGGGACGAGTCGGGCCAGGCCGGAGAGGGCCGGGTCGGCGTCGGCGGCGCGGAGCAGAGGTGCGGGGCGGAGCGGGAGTCGGGGGCCGTCGGGGTGCAGGGCGTCCCAGAACTCGTCGGCGTAGGGCTGGACGCCGTCCTCGAAGCCGACCTCGTCGACGAGGTCCTCGGCGGTGGTGATCAGCCGGTCCAGCCAGGCGGCGAGCGAGGGGGCCTGGACGTACAGTCCGCCCTCCCGGTACTGCATCAGCACGTGGCCCCAGGTCCCGTCGGGGGCGATGTCCACCCAGGTGAGCCCGCCGCCGCCGTCGTCCGACACCATGTACCGCGGGTCGGGCAGGGCGGGGTTGCTCCGCTGACGCGGGTGGCCGGTCAGGCGGACCTCCACCGGCGGGACGGAGAAGCCGCCCAGGTGGTGCAGGAGTTCGCGCTCGGCGGGCGGTACCGGGAACGGGAGGCCGGTGGCGCCGAGGCCGGGGCGGACGGCGAGGTCGAACGGGACGCGGGCCGCCAGCGCGTGCAGACGGGTGGCCAGGGAGTGACCGGTGATCATGGCGCCAAGCTACCGGAGCCGTTGCCGCGGACGGAGCTGCCGGAGCCGCCGGAGCCGCCGGGCCGGACCGGAGCCCGCCGGATCGGCCGGGTGGGTGCCCGTCGGCGCGGGAACACCCCGCGGGCCGCTCCACCCGCTATCCAGGGTTCATGCCGCTCTCGCACCCCAGCAGTACCGGAGGACTTCCCGGACGGCGCCCCGCGCCCGGCGGCGGTGCGGCATGCCGGTGAGGCGGCCCGGCCCGCGGCGTCCGACCGGGTCGGTCACCGGCCAGGCGGTCGGCCCGGCGACCGGGGCTGGCCCCGTGCTGCGCCGGCTGTCCGACTACGCCTGGCGGCTGCTCGTCGTCGCGGTGGCCGCGTACCTGGTGCTGACGGTGCTGGGGCGGTTCCACCTGATCACGCTGGCCGCCTTCCTCGCGCTGGTGATCACCTCGGTGGTCCGGCCGCTGGTCGATCTGGCCGGGCGGGTCGTCCCGCGTCCGTTCGCCGTGCTGATCGGCCTGGCTGTCGCGATCCTGGTGCCGGCCGGTCTGCTCGCGCTGATCGGCGAGACCGTGGCGGCCGATGTGGACCGGCTGGACCGGGAGTTCCAGGGCGGTCTGGACCGGCTGGAGCGGGCGCTGGAGGGCGCGCCGCTCCGCCTCGATCCCTCGACCTTCGACGACCTCCAGCGGAAGGTCGCCGACTTCGTCTCCGAGCACCGCTCGACGCTGATCAGCACGGCCCTCAGCGGCGCCGGGCGGCTGGTCGAGGTGGGGACCGGGGCCGCGCTCGCGGTCTTCATGTCGGTGTTCTTCCTGCACTCCGGGGACCGGATGTGGCGGTGGACCGCCGCCCAGTTCCCGGCCGCCGCCGGGGAGCACCTCGACCGGGGCGGCCGGGTCGCCTGGCGGACCTTCGCCGGCTACACCCGGGGCATCTTCGTCGTCGCCGCGACCAACGCGGTGATGGTCGGCATCGCCCTGTACTTCCTGGACGTGCCGTTGGCCCTGCCGTTGACGGTGCTGGAGTTCTTCGCCTCCTTCGTCCCGCTGGTCGGCTCGCCGATCGCGATGCTGGTCGCCTCGGTGGTGGCACTGGCCGCCCGGGGGCCGGTGATCGCGATCGTCGTGCTGCTGCTGATCGTGGTGATCGGGCAGATCGAGGGCCATCTGCTCCACCCGCTGGTGATGAGCAGGGCGGTCAGCCTGCACCCGGTGGTGGTCGCCGTCTCGGTGCTCGCGGGCAGCATCGCGGCGGGTGTCATCGGCGCGGTGGTCGCGGTGCCCCTGGTCTCGGTGCTCTGGGCGGTCTACGCCGACCGGCGCGGTCCGGTGGAGGGGGAGGAGACGGTACCGGGGCCGGGGACCGCGGCCTCGGTGCCGGTGGGGCGGCGCCGGTGACCTGCGCCGGGCCCGGTCGGTTCAGCGGGCGCTGCCGAGGTTCCGGTCGGCGTCGCTGCCTTCGAGCATGAGGGTGGTCTCCTCGATGCGGCGGAAGCGGCCGTCGGCGGCGAACTCGGCGAAGACGTAGACCTCCATCCGGACGGTGGAGCCGTCCGTCTTGACGACCTCCATGGTGTGCCGGTCGGCGTAGCGGTCGCCGTCGGCGAGCTCGTCGTGCACCGCGACCGATCCGCCGGCGACGACCGTGCGCAGGTGGGCGATGTGCGCGAGGAACTCGGTGCGGTCCGCCCAGCTGCCGTCGGTGCGCTGGCGGTAGTCGGGGGCGAAGTGCCGGTCGGCGGCCTCGTCGAGGTCGAGGCCCGGGGTGAGGAGGAGGTCGGTGAGGGCGGCGCGGATGTCGGTGCGGGTGGTGGTGGTGGTGGTGGTGGCGGCGGTGGTGGCGTTCACGGGTTCCTCCGGTGGGGTGGCGGGTGTCCCTGCGACACCCTGCTGAAATGCGTGCCTTGAGCACGCTTATGACTGTAGCAGGGAAAGCGTGCCCCGCGCACGCTAATCTTCGGGGGTGACCGATACGACAGGACAGGACATCGCCGAGGCCCTCGGGCTGCTCCTCCGGCGCAGCACCCGCACCAACCTCCACGCCCGGCTGACCGAGGGACTGGGCGAGGGGGTCGACGACCTCACCTACCCGCTGCTCAGCGGCCTCGCCCGCACCGGCCCCCTCAGCGCCGCCGACCTCGGCCGCGAGATCGGGCTCGACCGCACCACCGTCACCCGCCGCGCCGACCGCCTGGAACGGACCGGCCTCCTCGAACGCCACCCCGACCCGGCCGACGGCCGCGCGACCCTGCTGGCGCTCACCGACGACGGCCACGACATCGTCGCCGTGACCCGCCGACGACTCGCCGCCGACATCGAGACCTCCCTCGCCGGCTGGCCCCCGGCCGACGCCCGGACCTTCGCCCGCCTCCTGCGCCGCTTCCTCGACGAGGGTCCGTTCGCCCCCGACCGCGACTGACCCCGGCACCCGCCGCCCGCCGCCCGATAGCCTCCCCGCGGGGATCGACCGATGCGACGGGGCGTCATGACCGGGGGCGGGACAGTGGGCGAGGGGCAGGTCGTGGGCCGGGGCGGGGCCGGGGACGAGCACGGCGGGCGTCCGATCGAGGAATCGGCGCCACTCGGTCAGCCGGAGCCGGAGCCGGAGCCGGAGCCGGAGCCGGAGGCGACACCGACGCCGCAGTTGCCAGCGCGACCGGCCCGGCGCCGCTGGTCGCGCGGCAGGCGTCGGTCCGTCGGGCTCGGGCTGCTCGCGCTCGCCGCACTGCTCGTCGTGCTGACCTGCGCGGGGATGCGAGCCGGCCAGTCCGGAGGGCTGGTGGTGCTCATCGAGGTCTTCGACCACCCGCTGCCTCTCGGCGCCCTGGTCGGGGTGCTGCTCGCCCTCGCGGTCTTGATCGGGATCCGCTCCGTGTCGGCCAGGGCACTGCTGATCGCCCTGCTCCTCGGTGGGGCGCTGCTGATCTCACCCGTTGCGCTGCTGCTCTTCGACGACATGCCGGAGAAGACCGCGGACCGGCCGGCGCCGGGCCGGCCGGACCGCAGCCTGGTCATCCACGAGGGCGCCGCGATGATCGACCCGCTGTGGTGGGTGTCCGTTGACGAGGGCTCGGGGCTGACCGCGCGGCGGTGGCCGGTCGGTTTCTTCAACGGCGACGCCACCGACAACGAGCTGACCTCGGCGGAGTGGGACGGCCCGGACCGGATCCGGCTCGCGACCCGGGGCGGCGAGGTGTTCGTGGTCGCCCTCGACCCGGAGACCGGCCGACCGGGGCAGCAGGTGCGGGCCGGGTGACCGGGGGCTACGCCGCGAGGCTCCGTGCCGCGTCGCGGATGACGTCGAGCACGAAGTCGGGGTGGGACAGCATCGGCACGTGGCTGCTGTCGACGGCGTAGGTCTTCGCGCCCATGCGTTCGGCGGCCGCCCGCTCCAGGTCCGGGTTCACGGTGCGGTCGTTGTTCGCGACGATGTACCAACTGGGCTTCGTGCGCCACGCGGTGCCGGGGACCTGCTGGCTGAACAGGTCCGGGACCGGCACGGCGCCCGTGGCCAGGACGAGCTGCTGCTCCTCCGCCGGGAGGTCGCCGCAGAAGTCGCCGATGCCCGCCTCGGTGAGCCAGATGCGGCCGCCGGAGATGTCGAGGCTCTGGAAGACGGGTGTGCCGGCGAACTTGTTCTGCTGGTCCTGCGAGGTCTCGTCCTCGTCGGGGGCGAGTGCGGCGATGTAGACCAGCGCGCCCACGCGGTCGTGGACGCCCGCCTTGGTGATCAGGGTGCCGCCGTAGGAGTGCCCGACGAGCACGACCGGGCCGGGCACATGGTCGATGGAGCGGGTGACGCACGCGACGTCGCCCGCCAGCGAGTCGAGGCCGTGCTGCGAGCTCGCCACCGTGTGGCCCTCGGCCTGGAGCACGGGGACGAGCTTGTTGAAGCACGAGCCGTCGGCCCAGAGTCCGTGGGCGAAGACGATGCTGGCCTTGGTCGTCATGTTGTCCTCCTGCGTCGATGTCTAGCCATGACGGAAACCGTGGGGGCCGAAGCCCACTCCAGCCTCGGAGGTGCCCCGGACTTCCGCGCCCCCAGCCGGGCGCGCGGTGCATCCGAACGGGTGCCCGGTCCGGGGTCGCGGCCGCCCGGCGGTTACCGTGGCCGGAGTTCCGCACCCACCCAGGAGGCCCCCGCATGGCGATCCGGCGCATGGACAACGTCCTCATCGTCGTCGAGGACCTCGACGCCGTCGTCGCGTTCTTCGTCGAGCTCGGGATGGAACTCGAGGGGGCGGGGCCGCTGGACTGGCCCGGGGCGGAGCGTGTCATCGGCCTCCACGACGTCCGCCAGGACGTCGCGATGCTGCGGGTTCCCAACGGTCCCGGCCGGGTCGAGCTGGCGAGGTTCCACCGGCCGAAGGCGATCACCCCCGAACCGAAGGACGCCCCGGCGAACACGCTCGGCCTGCGCCGCGTCATGTTCGCCGTCGACGACATCGAGGACGTCGTCACCCGCCTGCGCCCCCATGGCGCCGAACTCGTCGGCGAGATCGTCCAGTACGAGAACGTCTACCGGCTCTGCTACGTCCGCGGCCCCGAGGGCATCGTCGTCGGCCTCGCCGAGGAACTCGGCTGACCGAGCCGCCGGCCGCCGCCGCTGCGCTCAGGGTGCCGGGGTCGGCTGCGAGATGCGGGTGAGGGCGTCGCGGAGGGCGGCGCGGGTGGTGATGCCCAGTTTGGGGAAGGCGCGGTAGAGGTGGGCGCTGACGGTGCGGGGGGAGAGGCGCATCTGTTCGCCGATCTCCTTGTTGGTCAGGCCTCCGGCGGCGAGTTCGGCGACGCGGCGCTCCTGCCAGGTCAGGGGCAGCGGGGCGGGCGAGGGGGTGTGGGGGGCGACACCTGCGGCCCGGAGTTCGGCGTGGGCGCGGGCGGCCCAGGCGGGGGCGCCGAGGCGGTCGAAGGCCTTGGCGGCCTGGGTGAGGGGGAGGCGGGCGGCCGCCGCGCCCTGGAGGCGGCGGATGCCGATGCCGTGGGCGAGCCGGATCCGGGCCAGTTCGAACGGGAAGCGCTCGGCGGCCGGGTGGGACTGGGCGCGGGCGTAGTGGGCCGCGGCCTCGGTGTCGTCCTCCGCCGTCATGGCCAGGGCGCCGTGGGTGACCAGGGCCAGCCGGGGGGAGAGGTCGGGCAGGCCGGCGTCCCTCGCGGCCAGCGCGTGGGCCCGGGCCTGTTCGGCGCGGCCGGTGTGCAGGGCCGCCTCGACGAGGTCGAGCAGGGTCCGCGAGGCCTGGTAGGCGTAGGGCCGGAACGCGCCCGGTGCCGTGATGCCGATGGCGTGGAGGAACGCGGTCTCGTAGTCGCCGTCGCCGAGTGCCGCGGTGGCGCCGACGGCGTCGGCGATCTGGGTCAGGAATCCCACGCCGCGCGGTCGGGCCCACGCGTCGACGGCGGCCTGCAGCTCGCGGGCCTCGGTCGTCCGGCCGCGTACGGCGGCGAGTTGGGCGAGGTAGGCCCGGGTCTGGTGGGCGAAGAGGCCGTGGCCGCGTTCGGTGGCCAGGGCGAGGGCGCGGTGCCCGGTGCGTTCGGCGGCGTCCCACTGGCCGAGCGCCAGCTGGTCGAGCAGGACCAGGTGCAGCATGACGATGCCGCTGGACATGGCGCCCGTGTCGAGCTCGCGGTCCACGATGCGCTCCAGGTACGGGCGCAGCGGGCTCAGGACGTCGAGGTGGTACGCCGACACGGCGAGGCGGGTGACGTCCCACGGGTCCTGGTCCGCCAGGCTCGCCGAGGCCCGCTCCACCCGCCGGGACCAGCCGGCGCCGTGCCGGACGACGTCGCTCCAGGTGCTGCCGTACATCCAGGCGCGTTCGGTGGCGAGCTCGCCGAGGGTGGCGAGGACCTCGTGGGTGCGCTGCCAGGTGGCGCGGTTGCCGGCGTACTGGCTGACGGCGAGCAGGAGGCTGACGAGCCGGTCGAGCACCTCGTCGGGGAAGGGGGAGTCGGGGCCCCGGTCGGAGTGGCCGGGGCGGCGGTCGGGGGAGTCCCGGAGCCGCTCGACGGCCGCGACGATCCGGCGGTGGGTGGCCCTGACCTCGCCGTCCCGGTACAGCGCCAGGTAGGAGTCGGCGAGGACGGCGGCGGGGCTCTCGTCCGCGCCGGGGGCGGCGGCGGCCAGCGCGAGGCTGCGTGCCCGGCCGAGGTGGTCCGCCTGCCCGGCGACGTACGCCGCCTCGCCGAGCCGCCTGGACCGGTCGACCCGGGTCTCGCTCAGCTCCGCGGCTCGGGTCAGCCAGGAGACGGCCATCCGCGCGCCGCCGCGCCGGGTGGCCGACCGGGCGGCGGCCTCCAGGTCGGCGGCCACGCCCTCCTCGGGGTCGACGGTGGCGGCCGCCAGATGGATGGCGCGCCGTTCCGGGTACTCCCGGTGCAGCTCCGCCAGCACCCGGTGGGCGGAGCGGCGCTGGTCCGGTGTGGCGAGCTGGACGACGCTCGACCGCACCAGCGGGTGCCGGAACGCCAGCTCGCCGGTGACCGGTTCGACGACCAGCAGGCCGCACGCGACGGCCTCGTCGACCTCGCGCATGCGGTAGCGCGCGATCGGTGCCGGGCCGTCGCCGGGCCGGGCGGCCGATCCGTCGAGGGCGCCCCGGAGCAGTTCCGCGCGGACGGTGTCGCCGAGGCGGGCGAGGCGGGCGGCGTAGATCTCCTGGATCCGCCGGGGGAGCGGTACGCCGTGCAGGCCGAGGAGGTCCTGGGTGGCCCGGTCGCCGGGGCCGGCGGTGAGGTGGGCGGGCAGTTCCAGCAGGGCGAGCGGGTTGCCGCCGGCCTGTTCCAGGACGAGCCCGCGGACCTGCCGGCCGAGCTGCGGGTGGTGCAGGTCCAGCAGGCGGGTGGCGTCCGCGTCGCCGAGGGCACCGACCGGTGCCTCCGGCAGCGCGGCGGTGTCGAACCGCGAGGCGGTGTCGGCGCGGACGGCCACCAGGAGCTTGACGCCGGGGCGGCCGGCCAGTCGGCGGCCGACGAATCCGCACACCTCGGCGCTGGCCCCGTCCAGCCACTGGCCGTCGTCGAGGACGAGCAGAAGAGGGCGGCCCTTCGCCGCCGTCCAGGACAGCAGGTCGAGTACGGCGATGCCGAGCGCCATGACGGGCGGCGGCGGACCGTCGGACCGGCCGAAGGCGGCGTCGAAGGCGGCGCGGGCGCCGGCGCTCAGCAGAGGGGCGTCGGAGGGCCGGTCGTCGGACGGCCGACCGTCGCAGGATCGGTCGTCGGAGGTGGGGAGCAGCGGGTAGAGGAGCTGGTGCAGCCCGGCGTGCGGCAGCCCGCTCTCCGCCTCGACCCCGGTGGCGCGGACGACCGACTGCCCGTCCTCGGCCGCGAGCCGTGCCGCCAGGTCGAGCAGGGTGCTCTTGCCGACACCCGCCTCGCCCCTGAGGACCAGGGCCTGCCCGTCGGGGGCCCGGACGAACGCGGACAGCCGCGCCCGCTCGGCGTCCCGACCGACCATCACCATGCCCGGTTCCACGCCCGGTTCCCTCCCCTGACCCGAAGGCGCGCGACCGCGGCCGTATTCAACTGGACGGTTAGTTGATTACACTGTGGCTCTGGTGAACCTGTCAAGTAAACGGTTAGTTAGGAGCAGGGTGCATGGAGCGCGACGCCGAGGCCACCAAGCGGAGACTCGTCGCGGCCGGCCGGGCCGAGTTCGCCGCACACGGGCTGAACGGCGCGCGCGTCGACCGCATCGCCGCCGCCGCGCGGAGCAACAAGGCGCAGATCTACCACTACTTCGGGAACAAGGCCGGACTGTTCGACGCGGTCTGGAACGAGCTGGTGGAGCAGATCGTGGTGAGCGTGCCGCTCGACGTGGACGACCTGCCCGGGTTCGCGGCCGGTCTGGGCGACCTCTACGCCGCGGACCCGGACATGCCCCGGATCATCACCTGGCAGCGGCTGGAGCACGGCGACGCCTTCAACGAGCTCGCCGTCGCCGAGGTGCGCAGGCGCAGCGCCGACATCGCCCGGGGGCAGGCCGACGGCCGGGTCTCGACCCGGTTCGAGCCCGAGGTGCTGTTCGCCCTGCTGGTCCATGTCGCGATGCTGTGGGCGGCCGCGAACCCGGAGGTGCTGACGGTCGTGGACGTCGCCGACCGTGAGCGCAGCCGCGAACTGATCCGCCGGATCGCCACCGTCCTGGCGGAGTGAGCCGGCCGGATACCGCTCAGCACTGCCAGAGGAACGCCGCCTCGGTGCAGGGGGAGCAGGTGAAGGCGTAGGCCCGGCCGCTGCCGAAGTTCATGGCGGTGAGGGGATCGGGGCCCTCCTGGAGCTGGACGGCGAGCCGCATCGGCTCCGCGCAGGTCGCACAACTCGGCGTCTGGTCGTACTGGAGCCAGGCCGGTGTGCCGTTGAGCCGGCCGAGGACGTGGTTCCGGGGGCGGCCGGTCCGGGCCGCCCAGGCGGCGCGTGCACTGTCGAAGTCCGGGGCGTCCGGGAGGTGCTGGGGTTCGGCGGCGCGGGTGGCGCCGAGGAGCAGGACCTCGTCCTCGTCCTCGTCCTCCTCTTCGTCCTCGAACTCGTCCGGGTCGTCCGGGTCGTCCTCCTTCTCCTCCCCTTCGGCCTCGCCCTCGTCGAGGTCGGCCGGCACCGGAAGGGGGATCGGCACCAGCCCCTGGGCGGGGAGGATCAGCGCGAGGTTGGCACCCGAGCGGGCCTCCCAGTCCTGGCAGACACCCGGACGGTTCTGGCAGGCGAACAGCACCAGCAGCCGGTCCTGCGGGCCCGGACCTCCGGTGACGGCCGCGCCGGACCCGTCCAGCACGATCTGCGCGAGGAACTGCATCGGGCCGCCGCAATCGGCACAGGACGGCCAGGCGGTGCCGGGCGGGGCGAGCGGCACGCCGCCGATGCGCGTGACCGTCGCGTCGGCCGCGACCGGGCCGCCCTCGGTGATCAAGGTCGTCATACGGCCCGACTGTAGGACACCGCGCCGACAGCGCCGGGCTCCCGCCGGCACTGCCCGGCCGCAGCCGGGGGGCGGGCTTGGCAGGCGGGAGGGGGAGTCTTGTATCGTTCTCCGCGAATCATCCAGAGGGGTGGAGGGACCGGCCCTACGAAGCCCCGGCAGCTCCCCGTTCGACCCGGCGTCCGAAGTACGCGCCGTGCCGATCGGGATCAGTGCCAACTCCGGCCTGTCGCCAATGTGGCGCGGGAAAGATGAGGAGACACGGTGCTTTCTGTGCTGTCCTTCCCCCGGGCGCTTCCCGTCCCGGACCTTTCGCGTACCCGTCTCGTGCCCGGCGCAGGCAATCGGCCGACTTCTGCGGCCCGCCCTCGCTGACCACCCCCCGGCTCCCTGCGGGGGGCCTCCGTGAGCGCGCCCCCTGGCGGCTCGCGGGATCTGAGACGGAGACATCCATGGAGAACACGAGTGGCGTCGGCGTGCTCGACAAGGTCACCTCGATCCTCGGCACCCTGGAGGCCGGTCCGGCCACCCTGGCCGGACTCGTGGCCGTGACCGGCCTGGCCCGGCCCACCGCGCACCGGCTCGCCGTCGCGCTCGAGCAGCACCGGCTGGTCGCCCGGGACGTGGAGGGCCGGTTCATCCTCGGCCCCCGGCTCGGCGAGCTCTCGGCGGCCGCCGGGGAGGACCGGCTGCTGGCCGCCGCCGGCCCGGTCCTGGCCCGGCTGCGCGACGTCAGCGGGGAGAGCGCCCAGCTCTACCGCCGGCAGGGCGGCGTCCGCATCTGCGTGGCCGCCGCCGAGCGCCTCTCCGGCCTGCGCGACACCGTCCCGGTGGGGGTCACCCTCCCGATGAAGGTCGGCGCCGCCGCCCAGGTCCTGCTGGCCTGGGAGGAACCGGAGCGGCTCCACCGGGGCCTCCAGGGGGCGCGCTTCACGGCGACGGCGCTGAGCGGCGTCCGGCGCCGGGGCTGGGCCCAGTCGATCGGGGAACGCGAGCTCGGGGTCGCGTCCGTCTCCGCGCCGGTCCGTGGCCCGGCCAACCGGGTGGTGGCCGCCGTCACGGTCTCCGGTCCGATCGAACGGCTCACCCGCCACCCCGGCGCCCTGCTCTCGCAGACGGTCGTCGAGGCGGCCGACCGCCTCACCGAGGCCCTCCGCGTCACCTGACGGGCCCCGGTCGCGGGGGTGTCCGCCCCTGCGGCCCGGTTCGTCAGCCCAGGCTGTCGAGGTCGATGCTGTCCGCCATGACGCGGTATCCGAGCGGCCCGGGGTGGAGGTGGTCGCCGGCGTGGTAGCCGTCCGGGATCGCTCCGGTGTCCTCGGGGTCGACGGCCCGGTCGAAGTCGGCCACCGCGTCGTACGCGCCGGAGGTACGGATCCACTCGTTCAGGTCGCGGCGCAGCCGGTCGGTCTGCGCGGTCCAGAAGGGGGCGCCGCCGAAGGGCATCAGCGTGGCGCCCACGGCCTTGACGCCTCGGGCGTGGGCGGCCCGGATCAGGGTGCGGTGGGCGTCGATCAGCCGCTGGAGCGTCACCGGCGGGTCGTCGCGGTCCACGCCGCAGATCTGGTCGCCGCTGCGGAGGATGTCGTTCATGCCGTGGGAGACGATGACGGTGCCGACGTTCGGCCGGTCGAGCACATCGCGCCGGAACCGGCGCAGGGCGCTGTCCCCGGCGCAGGCGGAATCGGCGAGCAGCTTGTTGGAGCCGATGCCGGCGTTGAGCACCGGCCGCGGTCGGCCGGTGGCGAGGAGCCGCTCGGCGAGCAGGTCGGGGTAGCGGTCGTCGCCGTCGACGGTGGCGCCGAACCCGTCGGTGGTGGACTCGCCGAATGCCACCACCGCCCTGCCCACGGGCCGCCCGCCGGTGACCTCGACCCCGCCGAGGTAGTACCAGGAGCCGTACCCGGGGCGGACGGCGTCGGTGAACGCCGCCGCGCCGGTGTCACCGCGATGGTCGCCGTCGGCCCGGTAGGTCGTGCTCATGGACAGCTGGTGGTAGGTGGCCGGGCCGGTCGGGCCGTCGAACCAGAGGGTCAGCGCCACCCGGTCGCGGGCCGCCGTCGGCAGCGGCACCGGATCGCTGAGGATCTCGCCGCCCGCGGGGACGACGACGGAGTCCCGGTGCCCGAAGCGCAACGGCAGTACCGTCCCGGGGACGACGGCCGCCCCGTCGGCGGCCCGGCCGACAGTGGCCCCGCTCAGTCGCAGTGGCGTCGTCCCGTAGAGATTGGACAGCCGGAACCGGACGGCCTTGCCGCCCGTGCCGAGTCGCACCACCTGCCGCACCGACTGGTGGTCGAAGCCCTGCACGGCCCAGGTCCGGAACCACGGCGCGGCGGAGGGCCGCATCATCGGCGCGGACCACGCGGCCGACCAGCGCTGCGAGTACGCCGGGGCCGCGCCCCCGGTGGCGGTGGCCGAGGCAGCCATGGGAACGGAGGTGGCGGCGACGGACAGGATGCTGGTCAGCGCGGCGACGGATGCGGCGCGGGCGAACACGTTCATGGAGCGCTCCTCGGGAAGGTCGGTCGGTCCTGCCCCCTTGACCCGGGGCGGTGCGGGAATGTGACAGCGGACCGGCACGGACGGCCGACGGTCGGGTCGGGGCGGACCCGATTTGTTCTGGGCGCGCAGGAGGAGTACTGTCGCCCAGTCGCCTGGCAGGGAGCACCGGACACGCAACAGCGCGGACGGTCCCGAGGTGGCCAATCCTCTGGAAATAACATCGTCACCCGGCTTCGGGTTTCTTTGTCGTGTCCATTTGTGGGGATTACGGCCGGATTCGCTTTTCGGAGCGGGGGTCGGCTAGAGTTTGGAACGTCGGACGGGGCGTCAAGCCGCAGAAGACATCAGCGAGTTGGACGAAGGAAGCGCCGGGAACGGCACGGAAAACATCTGATAAGCTGGGAACACGAAAGAACGAAGCGCCCGGAGGGCCGGTGTGAAAGC
>NZ_JODS01000021.1 GCF_000718025.1 Kitasatospora purpeofusca | reverse complement strand
GCCCTTCTGGCCCTGCGTGACGTCGAACTCGACCTTCTGGCCCTCGAGCAGCTCGCGGAAGCCGTTGGCGTTGATGTTCGAGTAGTGGGCGAAGACGTCCGGGCCGCCACCCTCCTGCTCGATGAAGCCGAAGCCCTTTTCCGCGTTGAACCACTTCACAGTGCCATTAGCCATAAAGAAATCTCCTTCAAGGGGCTGTCCGAAACCCGCACAGTGCGCGCTCCGAGTCGCCGCGATGAGCACCCACCCGGGGAAGAGCCGGGAAACAAAAAGGCGCCTGCGAAACATCAGCAGGCGCACACAAAGTTCATGGGAACCACTACTGCAACTAGGGAGACTCTAGCAGGCCCCAGCCCGCCACGGGCGGATATTCCACCCCCGGTTCTGCGGCGCCTCGCGCCGGGCGCCGCCGACCACGAGGCCGCAGGACCGTCAACACGCTTGATTGGCAGCCTGGTTGGCCAGCTGCAGCGCCTTCGGAGGCCACTGCCCGGCTTACCTGGACGGGCGGGTCGCGCAGGCCCTGAGGCGCCCGCCCTGCCACGCCGGCCCCGCACCGCGCCCACCGGCGCGACCGGCGATCATTGCGGGCGGCGTGCGCGAAATTCTTGTCGCAGCTGCGAAATCGAATACGCCGGAGAAGGCCCGCTCCCGCGATTTTCGGCGCATACTGCAGGGGATGACGAAATCTGCAGCAGTTCGCCGCGTCCTGCCCACCAGTCCCTTCAAGGCCCGGATCGAGGCGCCGCGCAAGCACTTCGCCGTCGGCGACCGCGTCACCCACGACACCTACGGCCTCGGCCGGGCCGTCGGGGTCGAAGGCGACAGCGACATCGCGGTACTCGTCGACTTCGGATCGCGGCGGGAACGCATCACCCAGCCCTACACCGCGATGTTCAAACTCTGACCCAGGACGCACGCGGCTCCCGGCCGGGAACACCGCAGCGCACAGGGTGCGTCTCGTGGACGGCATGCCGTCCACGAGACGCACACCCCGACCTGGCCGAACCGCGCCCACCGGTCCGGCCCGGAGTCCCACCTGCAACGGCCGGAAAGACGCGCGACGAGTCGCCCTTGGCGGCCGACAGCGGGCCGGGCGGGCGACAAACTCCGTGCGTGGATGACAAACACCCGTTTGAGTCCGTCTGCGCAGTGCCCTCCCTCCGAGGGTTCGAGCCGGTGCCGCCCCAGGCCGCCGGGCTCTCCGCCCAGCACCGACCAGGGACCGGCCTGGTGCTGCACGGAGTCCCGGCCAGGACCTGATCGACACCAGCCTCCAAGCCTGTCCGCATCCCGCCGACGCTGCCGGGCGCGCCGAGTTCCGCGGCATCCGCAGCGCGCTCGTACTCGCCCTGTCGGAAGTCCTCGGCGCCTCGGGCTTCACCGTCACCACCCCTCGGAGCCGACCTCCTCGTCACCGCCGGACCACACGATCCGGGCGATGCCCCGGCCCTCAAGCGCTGCGACGACGCCAAAGGGTTCGTGGTACTGCCCCGCAGGTGGATCGTGGAACGGTCCTTCTCCTGGCTGATCCGGGTCCGGCGCCTGGCCCGCGACTACGAGACCCGCATCAACAGCGCACAGGCGATGGCCTGGTGGGTCGCGGGCATCCCGGCCACCCGCCGACTGGCTCGCTCGGGCCGACCTCCCCGCGCCGCGTCAAGCGGTCCGCGGCCTGAACAGCCCCGGCCACGCCTCGGTCAACCAGCCCCGCTCCACCAGCCGCTTTGCCCTGAATCGGGCCGCCTGCTCCTTCCCGTCACTCGCCGGCCAGCCCAGATGCTCGCGCATCACCCGCGCCCGCACCCCCTCCCCGCCGCCGGCCGCGTCGCGCTCGACCAGGCCCGCGACCCGCGCGCACTCGGGCGGCAGTACCTCCACCCCCAACTCGTCACGCCACGAGAGGACTTCGACCCACGGCCCGTCACAACGGCTGGTGCCACGGGCCTCACAGCCATGCCCAATTCGGAACCACGCCCGCTTCAACGACGGACCCCGCCGCAACGCAAGGTCCCCAGCCCTCATACCAACGGAGAACTACCGATGACACGATGCGACAAGCCTCCCGACAAAGCACTACTAGCGGGGACGCGACCCGCTGTAGAGGTCCAGGTAGCCCACGTACAGCATCAGCTGCTGCAACGTGTAGAACGTCTGACCACCGGCAAAGATGGGCGGGGTACCGGCATTGTTCATGACCCGGTAGACCCAGTTCGAGATCCCGGCCCAGTTCGTCTC
Source organism: Kitasatospora purpeofusca (assembly GCF_000718025.1). Classification (GTDB taxonomy): domain Bacteria; phylum Actinomycetota; class Actinomycetes; order Streptomycetales; family Streptomycetaceae; genus Kitasatospora; species Kitasatospora purpeofusca. Next base: position 131,963 of record NZ_JODS01000021.1, on the reverse strand, counting down.
CAGGTTGACGTTGTCCCGGCCGATCTGGGCGAGACCGTGATCGCGGATGTTGCCGCGGATGTTGTCGAAGATCCGCCCGAAGCGCGCTGCCTCCGAGGTGGCCTGGATCATCATGATGAGGGAGTCCGCCAGGACGGCGCGCCCGCTGGCGCTGTTCTGGAGAGCGGCGATCTGACGGACCTGCCGCAGGGCGTTGTCGAGCCTCGGCCCGTTGATCTGCTGGTTGTACCGAGTGTCACCACCGGGAAGGCCGTTGTAGTTGCTGGACCAGGGGAGGGTGCTCGCCTGGACGCCCAGCACCCGGTTGAAGCGCTCCCTCGACGCGTTGCCGTCGTTGAATACCCAGTGCGTGCCCCCGACCTGGTAGAAGCCGGCCAGGTACAGGTTGTGCGGCCAGAAGTAAATGGCCCCCTGGTAGGCGCCGCTCTGGAACAGGCTGATCTGGATGAGCTGGTCGTTGTCCGCCACGACGGTCTCGTCCAGGTCGGTCCTGAACCAGTCGTGGCTGCTGAGCGAGTGGAGCTGGGCGATCACGTCCCAGTACCGCTGGTGCGCCTGAGCACCGCCGCCGCTCAGGTCGCTGATTTCCCAGTTGATGTTGCTGAGACGGTTGTTCGTGTCGGCGTGCGCCGCGGGCGGTGTCATACCCATGAGCCCGACCGCCAGCGCCAGGGCGACCAGTGAGCCGACCAGCCGTCGGCGCACGCGTACCAGTGCACCGGGTCCGTTCATTGTGAGCATGCGGGAATCCCTCGATCGTGTAACGACAGGTCGTCAGCGCGCCCGCCCGGCCACCGGCTTTCGCACACGGCGAGCACCCACGGCGCGCTGTCGGCACGCTAATCGACCCTGTGATCCATTGATGTGCCGTCAGGGCCTCGGCCCTTGACCAGCAGTGCACCGCCGTCCTGTCGTCGCCGACCGCCCCCGGCAGCCGCCCCCGTGAGCCCCGTCCCGGGCCGCGCCCGTCAGCGGGCCGCTCAGCCTGTCGGCGGCCGTGTTCCTGGCCCTGACAACCGAGATGCTGCCGGCCGGCCTCCTGCCTTCGACGGCCCGCGAAGCCGCCGCACACTTCTCATTCGCCTGACACACTCGGCGGCCTCCTCCACGAGTACCAACATGCGACCTGATCGGGGCGGATGAGGTTTTCGGCAAGAGCAGGTATGTGCAGCCGTCGGAGGACGAAGACCTCCGACGGCTGTTCGCGCACAGGCCAGAACCGGGGCACGGATGGACCGACCGGCTATGACCGGCGGACGTACGGTGACGACCGGTGTCGACCTCGCCTGCCCGTGCAGCCCGGTCCATGCCCCACTCGCCCCGTAGGGCGCGCCGCGGCCTCCGCCTTCCCCGGCGGAGGCCTGGTGGATGTCGACGAGCGGCGGCCATTCCGCCCGGAGTGCTCCGGTGTGCCGTCGGTGGCACAACGACCTCGGGCTCATCGGGTGGTGCGGCCCGGGACCGGAGGAGAGAACGACATGACGGACGACCACGGCCTCCCGCGGAGGCTCGCTCGCTCCGAGACCGCCCGCGCGGAGGCGTTCAGCGACGGCGTGCTGGCCATCGCCGTGACCATCCTGGTCCTCGGGCTCACGGATCCGCCCCACGAACCGGGCGGACTCGGGCGGGCCCTGCTCCGCCAGTGGCCGGTCTACCTCGGCTACCTGGCCTCCTTCAGCTATGTGGCGGTCATCTGGCTGAATCACCATCAGGCCTTCGTTCGGATACGTGCCATGGATCGCGGGTTGCACGCGGCCAATCTCCTCCTGCTCTTCACCACGGCGGCGCTCGCCTTTCCCACCGCGGTGCTGTCGGGCGCGCTGCAGAACAGCGTCATCGACAGCGACGCTCGCGTGGCCGTCGCGCTGTACGCCGGGATCGCGGCAGGCATGTGCGGCAGCTGGATCGTGCTCTACAGCCATCTGGACCGGCGTCCGGAACTGCTGCACCACGCTGTCGAACCCTCCTACGTCGCTCACGGCAGGCTCCGCTCGTGGGCCGGCGTGATGGCGTATCTCCTCGCCGGTGCGGTCGGTGCGCTGACCGCCCCGGTCGTCGCACTCGCCGTGTTCGTCGTGCTGCCGGTCTTCTACTTCCTGACCAGCGAGGGGTTGCGGCTGCCCGGTCGCGGCCGACGGGAAGCGAATCGCCAGGAGTAGGCGAGAGAACCGGCGAGCCGTCCGGCCGGCACACCTGGTGCATGCTTAAGGGCCTCCCACGGATGAGATGTACCGTGGGAGGCCCCCGCGTCTATGTCGAGGAACCGGTCCTCGCCGAGCACGAGCCGGCCGTCCAGGGCCAGCTCGGTGGAGGTACGGGCGCTCCGGACGGGCCGCAGTCTGCCGAGAAGCGGCGTCACCGGGTGGGCTGCTGCCTCCGCGTCACCGCGTCACCGCGCCGATTCATCCCCCGGTAGTGCGCTGTGGTGCCAATTCCTGAGCACAGAGGGAGGATTCGGCCGATCGATCCGGCCGTAGTTTCGGGGTGTGCCGAAGCCGCGAATGCGGTGAGCACCCTACCGATTGCTCCGAAAGGATCCCTCATGTTCGACATCACCAAGGTTCAGGCCGCCCCGAGTTCGGACCTCCTCACGCCCGACAACGCGGTCATGCTCTTCGTGGACCACCAGCCGCAGATGTTCTTCGGCACCGGCAGCGGTGACCGCACCGCGATCATCAACAGCACCGTGGGGCTCGCCAAGGCGGCTCGGGCTTTCGGCGTGCCGGCCGTCCTGACCACGGTGGCCGCCGAGTCCTTCTCCGGGCCTCTGCTGCCTCAGCTCGCCGAGGTGTTCCCCGAGCACGAGATCATCGACCGGACGAGCATGAACGCCTGGGAGGACGAGGCCCTCGTCGCGGCGGTCAAGGCGACCGGGCGCAAGAAGATCGTCCTCGCCGGCCTGTGGACCGAGGTCTGTCTGGTGCTGCCCGCGCTCTCCGCGCTGGAGCAGGGGTACGAGGTGTACGTCGTCTCGGACGCCTCCGGTGGCGTCAGCCCGGCCGCCCACGAGCACGCACTGCAGCGGATGCTGGCCGCCGGCGCGGTGCCGGTGACCTGGGTGCAGGTGCTCCTGGAGCTGCAGCGCGACTGGGCGCGCCAGGAGACGTACGGCGCGGTCATGGAGATCGTCAAGGCCCACGCGGGTGCGTACGGCCTGGGCGTCGTGTACGCGCAGAGCGTCATCGGCGCGCACGCCGCGGGCTGACGCCCGTGGACACCGGCATTCTGATCCTTCGTCTGCTGGCGGGCCTGCTCGTCGCCGGTCACGGCGTGCAGAAGATCAGCTCCCACCTGGGCGGCAAGGGACTCGAGGGCGGGACGGAGGAGTTCCGCGCCGACGGCTTCCGCGGCGGTGTCGTCACCGCCCTGGCGGCGGGCGGCGGCCAGATCGGCTCCGGGCTGCTGCTCGCCGCCGGCTTTCTGACCCCGCTCGCCGCGACCGGCGTCATCGGGGTCATGACGGTCGCGCTCACCGTGAAGTGGCACCACGGACTCTGGGTGCAGAACGACGGGTACGAGTACCCGCTCGTCCTCATCGGCACCGCCGCCGCTCTCGCTGCCACCGGCCCCGGCGCGTGGTCCTTGGACGCGGCCCTCGGCCTCACTCCGTACCCGCTGTGGTGGGTCGCCGCCGCCCTCGTGGCCGGCCTCGGCAGCGGGCTGCTCACCCGGCTCGTACTGCACGGCCGGGCCCCGGCGGCGGCGCGGACCGCGGCCCCCGGCGGCCGCTGAGTACGAGCCGCCACAGACCGGGTCCGGCCGCCCTGCGACCCCCGCGCGGGCGGCCGGGCCCTCCCACCTTCCACACCAGGAGTACCGATGGAAACCGCGACCACCGCATCCACCACCGCACCCTCGCGCGGCGGCGGTCAGCCGCTGCTGCACCAGAAGGGCGGCGAGACCCAGGCGTTCGGCACGCTGAAGCAGCTGCCGATCGGCCTCGGCCACGACACCCGCATGTACGCCTGCCAGCGCCTCAACCGCGTGCTCGCCGATACGCAGATCCTGTACTCCCTCTACAAGAAGCACCACTGGCTGATGCGCGGGGCGACCTTCTACTCGCTCCACCTGATGCTGGACAAGCACGCGGAGGCCCAGCTGGCCGTCGTGGACGCGCTGGCCGAGCGAATCCAGAGCCTAGGCGGTGTCGCGGTCGCAGACCCGCGCCACGTCGCGGAGCTGACGGCCATTCCGCGACCGCCGAACGGTGTGGAGAAGGTCCCCGTCATGCTGTCGCGGCTCCTCGACGCGCACGAGCGGATCCTGATCGACGCGCGGGACGCCGCCGCCCGGATCTCGGCGGAGGGCGACGAGGGCAGCACCGACCTGCTCGTCTCCGAGGTCATCCGCCCCGGCGAGGCGCAGGTGTGGTTCCTGGCCGAACACCTCGTGGACACCCCTCTGGTGCAGAGCTGATGGAGGAGACGTTCGACGTCGTCGTGGTCGGCGGCGGGCCGGGCGGCGAGGTCGTCGCCGACCGGATCGTCCGGTCCGGTATGACCGCCGTCCTCGTCGAAGCCGAGGCGGTCGGCGGCGAGTGCTCCTACCGCGCGTGCGTGCCGAGCAAGGCCCTGCTCCGTCCCGGCGCGGCCCGGGAGGCCGCGCGGTCGGTCGACGGGTCCCGGCAGGCGGTCACGGCGGCACTCGACCCGGCGCGGGTCCTGGCCCGCCGTGACCGGTTCACCGGCCGCGGTGACGACACCGGACAGGCCGACTGGCTGACCAGTGCCGGCATACCCCTCGTACGAGGGCACGGACGGCTCGCCGGGGAGCGCCGGGTGGAGGTGACCGGGGCCGACTGCGCCGTCCGCATCCTGCGGGCCCGGTACGCGGTCGTGCTCAGCCCCGGCACGGAACCCGCGCTGCCGCCGGTCGAAGGGCTCGACCGGATCGGTGTGTGGACCAACCGGCAGGCCACCACGGCCGATGCGGTGCCCGAGCGGCTCGTCGTCCTCGGCGGCGGGGTGGTGGCCTGCGAGATGGCCACCGCATGGGGCTCACTCGGCTCCACCGTCACCCTGCTCGTCCGCGACCAGGCTCTGCTGACGGGCTGGGAACCGCGTGCCGGCGAGGAAGTCGCCCGCGGACTGACCACCCTGGGCGTGACGGTCCGCTTCGGGGTCTCGGCCCTCCGGGTCGCCCGCGACGGGGCCGCTCGCACCGTGACCGTGGAGACCGACGACGGCGCCGTCCTGGCGTGCGACGAGGTACTGGCCGCCGTCGGCCGGCGCCCCCGCACGGCGGACCTCGGCCTGGAGACCGTCGGGCTGCCGGGCGGTGACTGGCTCCCGGTCGACGACACCTGTCGCGTCACCGCCCTCGACGGCAGCTGGCTGTACGCCGTCGGCGACGTGAACCACCGCGCGCCGCTCACCCACATGGCCAAGTACCAGGCCCGTGCCTGCGCCGCGGCGATCGCCGAACGAGCCGCAGGCCGCCCGGCGGACAGCGGCGACTGGCAGGCCTGGAGCGCGCAGGCCGACCACGTCGCCGTCCCGCAGGCCGTCTTCACGCATCCCGAGATCGCGAGCGTCGGCCTCACCGAACGAGCGGCACGCGAAGCGGGTGTCGCCGTACGCGTGGTGGAGTACCGAATCGGCGACGTCACCGGAGCCGCGCTGTACGCCGACGACTACCGCGGCTACGCCAAGCTCGTCGTGGACGAGACCCGCGGAGTCGTCGTCGGCTGCACCCTCACCGGCCCCATGGCGACCGAACTCATCCACACCGCCACCGTCGCCATCGTGGGCGAAGTCCCGCTCGAACGTCTGCGGCACACCGTCCCCGCCTTCCCGACGGTCAGCGAGGTCTGGCTGCGCCTCCTTGAGGCGTACGGCATCTGAGGCGACCTCCGCCCGTGCCCTCCGCGAGCCCTGCTCGCCTCCCCCGCCCCTGCTCCGGGCGCTGAACGAGAGATCCCCACCATGAGTCCGACCTCCCCCTCCACCACCGGCGGCGCCGACGACGTACAGGGCAGCCGGCCGGACGTTCCCCCGGAACGCCGCTTCGAACCCGACCTCCGGTCGATGACCCGGATCAACCTCCGCCCCATCGCCTCCCCCATGCCGCTGGGCTTCTTCACGGTGGCGATCGCCTCCGTGATGACGGGGTGCATGCAGCTCGGCCTCTTCGACGCAGAGGCCCGCGGCGCCGTCGCCCTGTGCGTGCTGCCGGCCTTCGCGCTGCAGTTCCTGGTGAGCATCCTGGCATTCGGCGCCCGGGACGTGATCGCGGCGACGCTGATGGGCATCTTCGCCGGCAGTTGGCTGGCCTACGCGCTCGTCATGTTCAGCGGCGCGCCCGACGGTCTGCGCGTGCTGGGCGTCTTCAACCTTGCCTTTCTGTGTTTCGGGGCGCTGATGACCGCCGTGACACGGCCCAAGCGCGCACTGTGGCTCGTCCTGCTGGTCTCCCTGCCCCGCTGGGCGACCACCGGTCTGTCGGGTCTCACCGGCGCCGAATGGCTCACCCGCACGTCGGGGGCCCTCGGTCTCGTGGTGGCGATCGTCGCGATGTACACCGCCTTCGCCCTGATGCTGGAGGACATGCGCAGCGAGGAGGTCCTGCCCATCGGCCGCAGCGGGCCGGCCCACACCGCTGTCGAGGGCGACCTCGCGGTCCAGCTCCGCAACCTGGAACGCCAGGCCGGCGTGCGACGAACGCTCTGACCGTCCCGCGCTCGTGAACACCGCAACCGCACCGTCACAACGACTGAACAGGAGTTCCCCCATGTCCCGATCCGCCGAACCCACCGTCGTGCTGGTCCACGGCGCCTTCGCCGACGCCTCCAGTTACGCCCGCGTCATACCGGAGCTGACCGCCGCGGGCCTGAAGGCAGTGGCTCCCGCCGTGCCCAACCGCAGCCTGGTGGAAGACGCCGCGTACATCGCCTCGGTGATACGTGCTGTCGACGGACCCGTGATCCTGGTCGGCCACTCCTACGGTGGCGCCGTCATCACCCTCGCCGGCGTGGAGGAGAACGTCCGGGCACTCGTCTACCTGGCGGGATACGCGCTGGAGGAGGGCGAGAGCCTGGGCGAGCTGCAGGGGCGTTTCCCCGACTCCGGCCTCGCTGACGCGCTCGTCTTCACGCCGTTCCCCGCGATCGGATCCGCCGAGGCCGGCACCGACGTCTCGGTGGATGTCGAGCGGTTCCCCGCCCTCTTCGCCGCCGACGTCGACCCCGGGCTCGCCGCGGTGCTCGCCGTCTCCCAGCGCCCCCTGGCCGCGCGGGCCTTCTCGGAGGCGGCCCCGGTCGCGGCCTGGAAGAGCAAGCCGTCGTGGGGCCTGGTCGCCACCTCCGACCGGACCATCAACCCCGACGTGGAGCGCTACGGCTACGAGCGGGCCGGCATGACCACCGTCGAGGTCGACTCCTCGCACCTGGTCATGCTCGCCCGGCCCGAAGCAGTGGCCGCGCTGATCCAGGACGCGGCCCGGTCCGTCACCCGCTGACCCGCCCGCGCCACCGGTGCCCGTCCGAGCCCACCCTCCGGTGTGGGCTCGGACGGGCACACAAGCCTGTGACCTCGAACGATTGGTTGATTATGTTCGAACGCTGGTAGCTTCGGTCCGCCCCCGAGAACACTCGGCGGGCGAACGGAGGAAGCACACCCATGAGGTTCGGCGCGAGGCTCGCGCTCGCCGTTATCGCCATCGTCGTCACGGCCGCCGCATGCGTCGCCCCTCCCAGCGCTTCCTCGTCCGGCGAGGCCGGGGACTGCGGGCCGTACACGCGGTACGGCAAACACCCCGGGACCCACGTCACCGTCTACGCGCCCAGCCGGGACAGGGAAGCAGACCTGTTCGAAGAGACCTGGGCCGGCTTCGCCGCCTGCACGGGGATCGACGTCCAGTACGAGGGAAACGGGGAGTTCGAGGCCCAGATCCAACTCCGGGTCGAGGGCGGCCACGCCCCCGACGTGGCGTTCTTCGCCCAGCCCGGGCTCCTGGAACGATTCGCGCGCGGGGGGAAGCTCCGACCCGCGAGCGCGGAGCTCGTCTCCCTGGCCGAACAGGGCTGGTCGGCGGACTGGAACAGCTACGCGACCGTGAACGGCACCCTCTACGGCACTCCGTTGGTCGCGAACGTGAAGTCCTTCGTCTGGTACTCGCCGAAGCTCTTCCGCGACAGGGGGCTGACCGTCCCCCGCACCTGGGCCGAACTGATGGACGTGACGGAGAAGGTCGCCGCATCGGGGGTCAAACCGTGGTGTGCGGGCCTCGAATCCGGCGAGGCCACCGGATGGCCCGTGACGGACTGGATCGAGGACGTCCTGCTCCGCCAGCAGGGGCCGGACGTCTACGACCAGTGGGTCTCCCACCGGATCCCGTTCAACGACCCGCGAGTGGTCCGGGCCATGGACACGGTGGGATCGATCCTCAGGAGCGACCGCTATGCCAACGGCGGCTACGGATCGGCCCGCTCGATGGCCTCGATCTCCTACCAGGACGGCGGCACGCCGATCCTCTCCGGCGACTGCGCGATGCACCGCCAGGCGTCGTTCTACGCCGAGCACTGGCCGAAGGGCACCCGGATCGGACCGGACGGGGACGTGTTCGCCTTCCTCCTTCCGGGGGCGGACACGACCAGCAAGCCCGTCCTGGGCGGAGGGACGTTCGCCACGGCGTTCTCCGACCGCCCCGAGGTGCGAGCCTTCCGGGAATACCTGGCGAGCGCCGACTTCGCCAACGCTCGGATGAAGAAGGGCCCCTTCGTCTCCGCGAACAAGGGAGTGGATCCGGCCGACGCCGCCGGCCCGATCGACAAACTCTCGATCCAGCTGCTCCAGGATCCCCGGACACAGTTCAGGTTCGACGGTTCCGACCAGATGCCCGCGGCCGTCGGCGCGGGCACCTTCTGGAAGGGAGCCGTCGACTGGATCAGCGGCAAGGACACCGAATCGGTGGCGGCGGCCATCGAACGGTCCTGGCCGAGCCACTGATGCCGTTCGACGTCGTCGCTCAGCAACCGAAGCTGGCCCACCTTCTCCAGGGCGTCGTCGCGTTCTCGGCCGTGGTCGGCCTGATCCTCCTGGCACTGCACCGAGGGCCGGCACGGAGGCGGGGCGCGGCCTTCCTGCTGCTGGCCCCCGCCCTGCTGCTGCTCACCATTGGCCTCCTTCTGCCCGGCCTGCACACCCTGGGCCTGTCGTTCATGGACGACGAAGGGGACACCTGGGTCGGCGTCGACAACTACGTGTGGATGTTCACCGACCCCGAGGCGCTGATCGCGCTCCGCAACACCCTGGCGTGGGTGGTGCTCGTGCCCCCGCTGGTGACGGGGATCGGTCTCCTCTACGCCGCGGCCGTCGTCCGTGCGCGGTTCCGGGCGCTCGCCCTGTCCCTCGTCCTGCTGCCGATGGCGATCTCGTTCGTCGGCGCCGGCCTGGTCTGGAAGTTCGTCTACGCCTACCGGCCGGCCGGCGCGGAGCAGATCGGGCTGCTGAACGAACTCGTCGTGGCGTTCGGCGGCGAGCCGAGACAGTGGCTCGTGGACTCCCCCTGGAACGTCCTGTTCCTCATCGTGGCGATGGTGTGGGCCCAGACAGGCTTCGCGGCCCTCCTGCTGGCAGGCGCGATCACGGCGGTTCCCGGCGAGATCGTCGAGGCGGCCCGGCTGGACGGCGCGTCACCGCGGCAGATCCTCCGGCACATCACCGTGCCGTCGATCAGACCCACGCTGCTCGTCGTCGTCCTCACCGAGGTGATCGGCACCTTCAAGGCGTTCGACATCGTCAAAACCATGACCGCCGGGCAGTTCGACACCGCTGTCATCGCCCACGAGATGTACGACCAGTCCTTCCGCTACGGCCGGACCGGCCACGGCGCGGCCCTCGCGGTGCTGCTCTTCCTCCTCGTCACCCCTGTCGTGGCCTACAAGGTCCGTACGCAGCGGAGCGTGGGGTGAGCGGGGTACGCGGGGTGAGCGGTGTCCGGGAGCGGCTGTCCTCCCGCGTGTTCTCGCTGGCCGCCGTGGTGACCGCGATCCTGTGGACCGTTCCGACGCTCGGTCTGTTCCTCTCCTCGTTCCGTCCCGAGGCCGAGATCAAGACGACCGGCTGGTGGACCGTGTTCGGCTCGCCCCACCTCACGCTCGCCAACTACCGCGAGGTGCTGTTCGGCACCGGGAACGCGTCGGGCCGGCTCGCCGACCACCTCGTCAACTCGATCGTCATCACCCTGCCCTCGGTGCTGTTCCCGCTCACGCTGGCGTTCCTCGCCGCGTACGCCCTGGCGTGGATCGACTTCAAGGGGCGCGATGTGCTCGTCGTCGGCATTTTCGCGCTCCAGATCGTGCCCCTCCAGATGGTGCTCGTCCCACTGCTGCGGCTCTTCTCCCGCGGATGGCTGTTCCTGCCCGCCTGGAACGCCACCGGAGCGGCTCGGTTCAGCCAGGCGTGGTTCGCGCACACGGTCTTCGCGTTGCCGGTCGCGGTGTTCCTCCTCCACAACTACCTGGCCGGACTGCCCCGTGACCTGATCGAGGCAGCCCGGGTCGACGGCGCGTCACACGCGACACTGCTGCTCCGGATCGTGCTGCCGCTGGCCCGCCCGGTCCTGGTGACGTTCGCGGTCATCCAGTTCGTCTGGGTGTGGAACGACCTGCTGGTGGCGATGACGCTGTCGGGCGGGACCGCCGAGACCGCTCCGGTGACGGTCGGACTGGCGGCCATGGCCGGCACGCGCGGCAACGAGTGGCAGCGGCTCACCGCGGGAGCGTTCGTGTCGGCGTTCGTCCCGCTGCTCGTCTTCCTCCTCTTCCGGCGGCACGTCGCCCGAGGTCTGCTCGCGGGGTCCGTCAAGGGATGACACCGCAGGAGATGAGCACGGACGCCCGGCTGAGCCGGCCGGGTCTGCGCGGCCGGGAAGCCGAGCTGGAACAGCTGCGGGCCATGGTCGAGGCGGTGCGCGCCGGCGACGGCAGTGGGATCGCCCTGCTCCTGGGCGAGCCGGGGATCGGGAAGACCGCCCTGCTGGATGAGACCGTCTCGATCGCACGCGCCAGCGGGTTCACCGTCAGCCGGGGGCGCGCCGAGGAGCTGCACGAGCTGGCACCGCTGGCGTCGCTGGCCTCGGGCCTGCTGCACGGCGACCCGCCGCTGCTGGCCGCGGAGGACTTCGCGCACCTGGCGGGCCACCACGACCAGCGCGTCTGGCTGGTCGAACGGCTGGCCCGGCTGATCGAGGAGCGCTCGACGGGCGCTCCCACACTGATCGCGATCGACGACGTCCAGTGGACCGATCCGCTGAGCCGGTTCGCACTGAACGTCATGCCGGCGCGACTGCTGGCCTCCCCGGTTCTCTGGCTGCTCGCGGGGAGGGAGAACCCGGACCTGCGCGGGGGCGCCACCCGGACGGCGACGCTCGCGCTGCGGCCGCTGTCCGGTGCGGCGCTCGCCGAGTTGGCGCGGGACGTACTCGGCGGGACGGTGCCGGATCGCGTCACCGGGTTGCTCGACACCGCCGGCGGTAACCCGTTCCTCGCGACGGAGGTGCTGGAAGGCATCGCGGCGTCGGGTGCGGACGGGGCCGAGCCGCCGGAGCGGCTGGTGCTCGGGGTCCGCGGCAAGCTGTCCGCGCTCCGACCGGGCACCCTCGCATTCCTGCGGATCGGTTCGGTCCTGGGCCGCGCCTTCCACCTCGCCGACGCTGCGGCCCTGTGCGGCAGGCCGGCCTCGGGCCTCATCGGCGAACTGCACGAGGCGATCGGCGCCGGGCTCATCGAGGACGACGGCGAACGCCTCGTGTTCCGCCACGATCTGCTCCGGCAGGCGGTCTACGCCGACCTCGCACCCTCCGCGCGGCGGGCACTGCACCGGGAGGCGGCGAGTCTGCTCGTCGCGGCGGGCCGCACCTCGGCCGACGCTGTCCCGCACCTGCTCAAGAGCGCCGAACCGGGTGACCGGGAGGCGATCCGGCTGCTCGGCCGCGCTGCCTCGGACGTACTCACCGTCATGCCCGACCTCGCCGCCGATCTGTCCGTGCGCGCCATGGACCTGGTGCCGCCCCACGATCCCACGGAGTTCGACGTGGGTGAACGGGCCATCACCGCCCTCACCCGCGCGGGCCGGTACACCCGGGCACGGGAGACCGGCGACGTCCTCCTGGCCCGGCAGCCCCCGTTGGACGTCTTCGCCCGTCTGCAGTCGGTCCTCGGGGACACGCTGTGGCACCTCGACGACATCCATGAGCTGACCCGCCGCTCGAGGGCCGCCCTGGGCGTCGTCACCGACCCGGCGGTCCGCGCCCGGCTGACCGCGCGACTCGCGCTCGCCCAGTCCCGCGGCCGCGACCTCGGCAGCGCTCGCACGACCGCGGAACGGGCGTTCGCCGAGGCGGAGCGCGCACAGGACCGGGAGGCCCGCGTCATCGCGCTGTGGGGCCTGGGCGAGATCGCCCTCAACGCGGGCGAGTGCGCGTCCGCCGTCGACCACCACACGGCGCTCAGCGCGTTCGACGCGGCGTTCCTGCCCGAGGAGGTCGTCGCCCGTGTCCACCTGGACGACTTCGACACGGCCCGGCACCTGCTGCGGACGGCGGGCGACGATCCGCTGCGGCCCGCGATGCTGATGTGGGCGCAGGGAAGCCTGAATCTGGGGCTCGGGCGGCTCGACGACGCGGAGGCCGACCTCGTCACCACCGAGCGGCTGGAAGCGGACATCCACGTGCCCGCGAACCTGGTCAACGTTCGGGTCCACCGGGGCTGGCTGGCGCTGCTGCGTGGCGATCGCGAAGCCGCGGAGGAACACGTCGAGGTCGTCAGGGCGGCGGTGGCCGGCCGGCCGAACCCGGGGAACCACGCCGCCCACCAGTACCTGGAGGCCCTCCTCGCCGACGCCGACGGCGATCACGCGGCGGCGGCCGAACGGCTGCGGTCCGCCCAGCGGGACCACCCCTTCGTCCGCTGGAGGCTCCTGCGCACCCGGTTCGTCGAGGCCGTGCAGATCGCCCTGCGTGCCGGAGACCGGGCCCTGGCCGTGGACCTCGCGGCCCAGGCGGCCGACTACGCCTCCCACAACCCCGCCGTGCCGACGGCACAGGGGACGGCCACGCACACGGCGGCGCTGGTGAACGCCGATCCCGGCCTTCTGGAACGGTCCGTCCGGATCCTTCTCAACGGGCCCCGGCCGCTGCACCTCGCGGCGGCCCGCGCCGACCTCGGCCGCGCGCTGTCTGTCGTAGGAGACGCCGCCGCGATACCCGCCCTGACGAGGGCCTACGAGGCGTACGCCCACGCGGGGGCCGGGTCCGAGGCCGACAGGGTCCGGGCGGAACTGGACCGGGCCGTGACGGGCTCCGGTCGACGCCCGGCCCGCCCTCGCCCCAGCCAGGGGTGGGACGCGCTCACCGCTTCGGAACGCAAGGTCGCCCGGCTCATCGCCGCAGGACACACCAACCGGTCGGCCGCTGCCGCCCTGATCGTGTCTCCGCACACGGTCAACACGCATCTGACGTCGATCTTCCGCAAGCTCTCGGTGAACTCACGGGTCCACCTGACCCGGCTGGTACTGGCGCAGGCCGCAGTCGACGCGACCGGCCCGTCCGCGTCCGCGCACTCTGCGCCCGCGGGCAAGGCCCGGGGCGTCGCACGACAATCGGCGGCGCCTCCCCCGCCATAGCGTGACGGCATTCCGCGCCGCGACGACGCGCGGACCAGCCGAACCGAAGCGAGGAACACACAGCCATGCCGTACATCACCGTTGGCCAGGAGAACACCACCGCCGTCGAGGTCTACTACGAGGACCACGGCACCGGCCAGCCGGTCGTGCTCATCCACGGCTTCCCCCTCGACGGCCACTCCTGGGAGCGCCAGAGCGCCGCGCTCCTCGACGCCGGCTACCGCGTCATCACCTACGACCGCCGCGGCTTCGGCCGGTCCTCCCAGCCGACGACCGGCTACGACTACGACACCTTCGCGGCCGACCTGCACACCGTGATGGAGACCCTCGACCTGAACGACGCCGTCCTCGTGGGCTTCTCCATGGGCACCGGCGAGGTCGCCCGCTACGTCTCCGCGTACGGCTCCGCCCGCGTCGCCAAGGTCGCTTTCCTCGCCTCGCTGGAGCCCTGCCTGCTGAAGAGCGACGACAACCCGGACGGTGTCGCCCCGAAGGAGTTCTTCGACGGCATCGTCGCCGCGGTGAAGGCCGACCGCTACGCCTACTACACCGCCTTCTTCAACGACTTCTACAACCTCGACGAGAACCTGGGCACCCGCATCAGCGAGGAGGCCGTCCGCAACAGCTGGAACACCGCGGCCGGCGGCGGCTCCTTCGCGGCCTCGGCGGCGCCGTCGACCTGGTACACCGACTTCCGTGCCGACATCCCGGCCGTCGACGTCCCCGCCCTGATCCTGCACGGCACGGCCGACCGCATCCTCCCGGCCGAAAACACCGCGCGTCCCTTCCACACCGCCCTCCCGTCCGCCGACTACGTCGAGATCGACGGCGCCCCGCACGGCCTGCTGTGGACCCACGCGGAGGAGGTCAACGCCGCGCTCCTCGCGTTCCTGGCGAAGTGAGGCGGCTCCCGCCGGTTCACACGGGGTGACCCCGCCCGCGGCAGCCGGACGACCGGCCCGGCTGCCGCGGGCCCCGAACCGGACGACGGGCGTCCTCCGGCTTCGGGGCCCGCGACCACCGCATCCAGACAGGTTCAGGAGAGCAGAAGCATCATGCAGTTCGGCATCTTCACCGTCGGGGACGTGACACCCGACCCCACCGACGGCCGTGTTCCGACGGAGCACGAGCGCATCAAGGCGATGGTCGCCATCGCCCTCAAGGCCGAGGAGGTCGGCCTGGACGTCTTCGCGACCGGAGAGCATCACAACCCCCCGTTCGTCCCGTCGTCCCCGACCACCCTGCTCGGCCACATCGCCGCCCGCACCGAGAAGCTGGTCCTGTCCACCGCCACGACCCTGATCACCACCAACGACCCGGTGAAGATCGCGGAGGACTACGCGATGCTCCAGCACCTGGCCGACGGCCGGGTCGACCTCATGCTGGGGCGTGGCAACACCGGACCGGTGTACCCCTGGTTCGGACAGGACATCCGCCAGGGCATCGACCTCGCCAAGGAGAACTACGCGCTGCTGCGCCGGTTGTGGCGTGAGGACGTGGTGGACTGGGAGGGCAGGTTCCGCACGCCCCTGCAGGCCTTCACGTCGACACCCCGACCTCTGGACGGGGTGCCGCCGTTCGTCTGGCACGGATCCATCAGGTCACCGGAGATCGCCGAACAGGCCGCGTTCTACGGCGACGGCTTCTTCCACAACAACATCTTCTGGCCGGCCGATCACACCAGGCGCATGGTGCAGCTGTACCGGCGCCGGTACGCCCACCACGGCCACGGTCGCCCGGAGGACGCCATCGTGGGGCTGGGCGGCCAGGTCTTCCTGCGCAAGAACTCGCAGGACGCGATACGGGAGTTCCGTCCGTACTTCGACAACGCGCCGGTCTACGGGCACGGTCCGTCGCTGGAGGAGTTCACCGAGCAGACCCCGCTGACCGTGGGCTCTCCCCAGCAGGTCATCGAACGGACCCTGTCCTTCCGGGAGAGCGTGGGCCACTACCAGCGCCAGCTCTTCCTGATGGACCACGCGGGTCTGCCCCTCAAGACCGTCCTGGAGCAGCTCGACATCCTCGGCGAGGAGGTCGTGCCCGTGCTGCGCCGGGAGTTCGCGATCGGACGCCCGGACGACGTGCCGGACGCCCCCACCCACGCGGCGCGGGTCACGGCCGCCGCCACTGCGCAGGAGGTGGGCGCCGCGTGAAACTGGTCGCCGTTTCCGCGGGGTTGAGCACCCCTTCCTCCACCCGCCTGCTCGCGGACCGGCTGGCCGATTCGGTCCGCGACGAACTCGCCGCCCGGGGCCTCGCCGTGTCGGCCGAGGTCGTGGAGCTGCGCGAACTGGCCGGCGATGTCGCCAACCATCTCGTGACCGGCTTTCCGGCACCGCGCCTGGCCGCCGCGATCGACGCGGTGACCGGAGCCGACGGCCTGATCGTCGTCACCCCCGTGTTCACGGCCTCCTACAGCGGCCTGTTCAAGTCCTTCTTCGACGTGATCGCCCCGGACGCCCTCGCCGGCAAACCGGTCCTGGTCGCGGCCACGGGGGGTACGGCTCGCCACTCCCTCGTGCTGGAGCACGCCATGCGACCGCTCTTCGCGTACCTGCGCGCCACCGTCGTCCCCACCGCGGTGTACGCCGCGTCCGCGGACTGGGGATCCGGAGGAGACGAGTACGCCGACGGCCTGCCCGGCCGCATCCGCCGGGCGGGCGGCGAGCTGGCCGCGCTCATGGCCGACCGCCCGGCCCGAGCCGAACCCGAGGACGACGTCACCGCCCTCGAACGACAGCTCGCCGACCTGCGCTTCGACTGAGACCGGTCGCTCCGAGGTGCCGCCTGCCCGGGCGAAGCCGCCGTGCCGCATACTGATCCGCCGTACCGCCCGTTGGACGAGCCCCGTCCCGTGCGGCCCCGGCCGGCGGAGTGAGTGTGAACCGATTGACGACATGGCCCTTCCCCGGCGACGTCGAGGGTGAGGGGACACCGGTCCGCGGCAGGGGTGAGGAACTGGCGTTCATCGAGGCGCGACTCGACGCCCTCACCCGGGGGGCAGGCGGGATCGTCCTCGTCGAAGGCCCTGCGGGCATCGGCAGGTCGCGGATGCTCGCGGAGGCGTCGGCGTCCGCGAAACGGCGCGGGACGAGGGTGTTCCAGGGCGGAGCCGACCCCGACGAACAGTTCGTGCCGCTCGGCCCGTTGCTGGACGGCCTGTTCGCGGGGGAGGAACCGCTCGCGGGTGCCGACCGGCTACGGGACCTCGCCGCGACGCCGGGCCAGCGGTTCTGGCTGCTCCAGGAACTGGGGGACCGCCTGCGGGAGGCCACTCAAAGCGGGCCGCTGCTCATCGTCCTCGACGACCTCCAGTGGTGCGACGAACTGACGCTCCTCACCTTCCACACCCTGGCGGCCGCACTCGCGCCGCACCCGATCCTGTGGCTGGTCGCCGTGCGCCACGGGAGCGTGCCTTCCCGGGTCCGCACGACACTGGACAGGATTCGGCAGGCCGGGGCGCACGAATTGCTTCTGGGGCCGCTCGGTGACCCGGCGGTCGCCCGGATCGCGGAGGACGTCCTGGGCGCGGTTCCCGACCCGGGCGTCCTCCGTGTCGCGCGCCGCGCCGAGGGGGTGCCGCTGCTGCTCGAAGAACTGCTCGACGCGGTGCGGGACGAGGGGCTGGTGACGATCGAGAACGGCACAGCACGGCTCACGGCCGGTTCCCTCTCCCTCACGCAACTGCCGTCCGTCGAGGGCCGGCTGGCCCGGCTTCCCACCGCGGCCCGCGAACTCGTCGAAACGGCGGCCGTGGTGGGAGGCCCCGTCCCCGTGGAGCTGCTGGCCGGGCTGCTCGGCAGACGACCTGCGACGCTGATCGCCACGATCCAGGAATCCCTCGACTCCGGTCTGCTCGTCGAAAGGGACGACCGTCTGGAGTTCCGCCACGAGCTGATCCGTGAGGCTGTGGAAGCCGGACTCCCTCCCGCCCTGCGCCGAACCCTGCGGAACCATGCCGCCGAGCTGCCGCCGGCGCGCGCGGCGTCCCCGATCGAGCCGTGCACGCCGCCGGCCGTGGGCGTGCGGCTCGGCGACCGGACGGCCGTCGAACGGCTGCGTGCCGCCGCGGCCGATCTCGCGGCCACCGCACCCGAAGCAGCGGCGGAGCTCAGCCTCAGAGCCCTGGAACTCACCATGGAGGACCCGGCGCAACGGCCGAAGGTCATCGCCGAGACGCTCCCACTGCTCTGGCAGATGGGGCAGCCGGCCCAGGCACACGACCTGGGGACGTCGGCCCTGGCCGCCGGTGATCTCGGGCCAGACGACGAGGCGCGAATACGCCTCGCCATGGCGCGCCTCGCCAGTCACTTCGATTTCGCCGAGGCCGTCCGCCAGGCCCGTACGGGGGCGGCACTGCCCGGGATCCCGGCCGCACTGCGGGCCCGGCTGCTCGCCCTGTTGTGCCTGGGCCTGTCGCTGGCGGGTGACCCCGAGGGTGCGGAGCAGACCGCTGCCGAGGCGCGGGAGGCCACCGATGCGGCCCAGGACGGCATCGCCCAGGCCACCATGATGGTGGTCGACTCGGCCCTGTGCTTCTACCGGATGGACTGGAACGAGGCGCTCCGCCGGGCGAGCCGGGCGGCCGCCCTGGCGGCCGGACTGGGCATCACCCCTTCGGTCTGGATTCCGGAGGCGCTGTGGCAGTGCCTGCTGCTGACCGTGGCCGGCCGCACCGCGGAGGCGCTCGCGCTCGCCGAGGCCGGGGTCCACGACACCCGCCACCAGGGCCGGGCGGCGGCCGCACGCATGTGGCTCATGCACCGCGCCCGGGCGCTCCTGGACGCCGGGCGGCTGGCGGAAGCCCGGGCCGATGCGGAAGCCGCCGCCGACATGAGGGGTGCGTTCGACGGCGGAGACCTCGCTGAACTCATGCTCCTCTACACGCTGACGCGAGTGGCGATCCACACCGACGACCGCGAAGCCGCTCAGCGGTGCGCGGCGCAGGCGCGGCGCGTGCGGGGTACGGGCGCACCGCTCGCCCGTAGCGTCAGTGCCTGGATTCTGGTACAGCTGGCGGACTTCGACGGCCGGCCCGACCGGGCCCTGGCGGAACTCCACGAGGTGCTGGCGGCGCTCGCCGAGCAACGGCCGGCCCTGGTGAGCCCGGTCGACCCGATGGACACTCCCGCCCTCGTCCGCATAGCCCTGCGCGTCGGCGCAGCCGAGCGGGCCGCTCCGGCCGTCGAGGTGGCCGAGCGGCGAGCCGCGCGCAACCCGGACTTCACGATCCTCGCCGCCAGTGCCGCGCACGCCCGCGGGCTGCTCGACAACGATCTGGCACACCTCATGCGCGCCGTCCGGCTGTACGAGGGGTGCTCACGCCCCATCGCCCGGGCGTCGGCGCTGGAGGACGTCGGACGCAAGCTCGCGACCACCCGCAGGCCCGAGGCGGTGCCGTACCTGGACAAGGCGCTCGTGCTCTACAGCCGGGCAGGCGCCGAGCGGCACGTCGCGCGGGTCCGTCGACGCCTGCGGGCCGCCGGAGTGCGCCGACGCCCCTCACCGGCCGGATCTGCCGAGGAATGGCCCGAGCTGACGGCGTCCGAGCTCCGGGTGGCACGGCTCGTGGTCCAGGGGCTGACGAACCCGCAGGTGGCGGAACAGCTCTCCCTGTCGCCCCACACGGTGGGCTCGCACCTGCGCCGCGCCTACACCAAGCTCGACATCGCCTCCCGCGCGGAGCTGGCCCGACTGGTGGAGAGACGCGACAGCGGAGAGTGATCGCTTCGCATCCCCTGCCGACGCCGTACCTATGGACCCTTCATGCGATGTGCGGACATCGCCGTCTCCTCAAAATGATCAACAGCTGCGGAAAGGAGGCGTTCCGCAGGGAACAGTTGGTCGAGAGAGGAACAGCGCATGACCGCAAGGCTCCAGCGAGCCCGCCCTGGCAGCCCTGGACTCCAGGCGCTCGTCGACGAGCTCGCGGAGCAGCTCGGCCGGTCCGTCGCGATCGATGATCCGCTGGTCCGCGTGGTCTGCACGAGTCGCCACTTCGGGGACGAGGACCCGGTACGCATCGGCACGCTGCTCCAGGGCCGTGCCGACAACGCGACGATCCGCTACGTACTCGCCCAAGGAGTGACCCAGTGGCCCAGGCCCGGATTCATCGAGGGCCGTGACGACCTCGGACTCCTGCCCCGTTACGTCGTGCCGCTGCGCGAGCGCGGGCACCTCCTGGGGCTGCTCATGGTGGTGGCGCCCGAGATGACGCTCGAACCGAAGGAGACCGAAGCCATCGGGCGGGCCGCCGGCCTGATGGCCGCCCAGATGTACGTCGAGCAGCTCGGCGCCGACACCCGGAAGACCGACGAGCAGACCCTGGTCCTGGAACTCGTCGACACCAACGTCGTCACCCGCACCGCCGCGCGTCGGCGGGCCGTGGAACTCGGGCTGCTCGGGGAGGCCGAACAGGTCCTCGTCACCCTGGTCAAGCTGCGCCGCGGCACGGAGCCCGTGCGGCAACGCGAAGCGGCTCTGTGGGGGGCTCTGGACGGCTTCCGGCAAACACGTTCGGCGCACGGCGTCCTCGCGGTCGACCAGGACCGGGCGGTCCTGCTCCAAGTGCGTGAGCGGCCTCCCACCCCGCCCGAGGTCGCCGCCCAGTCGGCCCGCATCCTCGACGAACTCGCCACCTTCCTGGAACCGTCGGCGGCTCCGGTCATCGGTGTCGGCGGGCGTCACCCGGGCCTGCAGCACGCCTGGCGGTCGTACGAGCAGTCCCTCGTCGCGGCCCGGGCCGCGCGCCGGATCCCCTCGCTGCGAAGCATCGGCGACTGGGACCTGCTCGGGGAGTTCGCCGTGCTCCTCCAGCTCCCCGAGCACGCACTGAACGCCTCCCTCGTCCCCGAGCCACTGCGCACCCTGAACGAGGCTCACGGCGACGACCGGCTCCGGGACACCTTGCGCTGCTTCCTCGAACACGCCGGATCGATCCCCAGGACCGCCGAGGCGCTGCGGCTCCACCGCACCTCGCTCTACTACCGCCTGCGCCAGATCCAGGAGATCACCGGACTCGACCTCGACGACGGCGGTCACCGGCTCACGCTGCACCTGGGGCTCAGGATCGAGGAACTCCTCGCCACCGGCGACGACCGGGCCGCCTGATCCCGGCCGGCCCCCACCGGCCCTCGCCGGTCCCCGCCGGCCCTCGCCGGTCCCCGCCGGTCCCCGCCGGTCCCCGCCGCTTCGACAAAGCGAGAAGGATCCGCGACCCGATTCCTACAGCGCGCGGTGGTGGCGGCGAAGGGCCGTGATCGAAGATGTGAGAGACGGCGCGGGCACGACCACAGGCCCGTGGCCAGGGAAGGAAGAGGTCATGAAGGAACTGATCACCACCGACGGGACACGCCTCGCCTACCGGGACACCGGTGGCGAGGGCGTCCCCCTGGTCATGCTCCACGGCTGGGGCCAGACGCAGGCGATGTTCCGCCACCAGGTCGAGAGCCTGTCGCCCGGCCGTCGCGTGATCACCGTCGACTTCCGGGGCCACGGGCTGTCCGACAAGCCGAAGCACGGCTACCGCATCGCCCGGTTCTCCCGCGATGTGCTCGAACTCGTCGACCACCTCGGGCTGGTGCGGTTCGACGCCCTGGGGTGGTCGATGGGCGTCTCGGTGTGGTGGAGCTTCATCGACCAGTACGGCACCGGACGGATCCGGCGCCTCGTCGCCGTCGACCAGCCGGCGGCCGTCGCCGCCGTCCCCTGGACGACCGGGGAGGAGCAGCAGCAGTCCGGCGCCATCTTCGACGTGTCACAGCTCCTCGAACTGCTCGCCGCGCTCGCGGCCCCCGGAGGTGACCGGGTGCGCGCCGACTTCGTGCGCGGCATGTTCTCGGGTGAGCCGGACCCGGAGATCCTCGCCTTCGTCGCACAGGAGATCACCTCGACGCCCGCCCACGCCGGCGTCCCCCTGCTGTTCGACCACTGCGCCCAGGACTGGCGCGACGTGCTTCCCCGGATCGATGTGCCGACCCTGGTGATCGGCTGCGAGGGAAGCCATGTGAACCCCGAGTCGCAGCGCTTCATCGCCCGGCAGATTCCCGGCGCCCGAATCCATGTGTTCACCTCCGAGGCGGCGAATTCGCATTTCCCGTTCCTCGAGAACCCGGCGGCTTTCAACGCGGTGGTGGAGAAGTTCCTCGCCGAGGAACCGGACCTGGGAGCGTAGACCGCCTCCGTTTCCGTTCCGGCGGCCGCGCGAACGGCTGCTCCACCGTAAAGAACCGTAGGCCTGGAGTTCTCATGACCCAGTCAGTGATGTCACGCGCGCCGGAAAAGGAGGAACACCGACCAGCCGCTCTCCGGCCGGTGTCCGCCTCCGAATGGCTCGTCGAGATTCGTTCCGGCATACCGAGCGAGGGGGACGGCAACTTCCTCTATCTCGGGATGCACGTCCGGGGGGCGGCGACCAGTGTCCGCGAAGGCGTCAGAACGGCGCTGGAGCCGCACGACCTGGTCTTCTGCGATCCGGCGAGGCGCCACCTTCTGCAGTTCGGCGACGACTGCCGCATGATCTTCTTCCGGGTGCCCCGCGGCTATCTGGGAGTCACGGAGTCGGAGCTGGACCAGGTGGTGGGTGTTCCCGTGCCGGGTGGCGACGGGCTGGGGGCGCTGGTGTCGGACTTCCTGTCCGCGCTCGCCGACAAGGCCGACTTCCGCCGGTCCAGGCCCGGGGACCGGCTCGCCCGTACGGCCGTCCACCTCCTGTCCGTCCTGCTCATGGAACTCCTCGGAACCGGGGAGGAGGGCGAGGAGGCCGAGGCGCCGACGATCGGCAGCGAGATGCTGTCCCGGATCCGGTGCTTCATCGAGGAGCACCTCATGGACCCGGACCTCTCGCCGGAGTCGATCGCACGCGCCCACCACATCTCCGTCCGGTACCTGCACAAGCTCTTCCAGAACGAGGGCATCACGGTGAGCCAGTGGGTGCGGCGACGTCGGCTGGAGTCCTGCAGGGTCGAACTGGGCCGGTCCAACCGCCGGTTCACCGTGGCGGCGGTGGCGCACCGCTGGGGCTTCAGCAGCCCCTCGCACTTCAGCCGCACTTTCCGGGGCGCGTACGGCATGACCCCGAGCGAATGGCAGTCCTTGGCGTCCTCGGCCGTCGCCGACGCCCCGCACGCGGCCTGACACCGAGAAGAGAACCGCCATGACCACCCCCACCGTCGTCCTCGTACACGGCGGCTTCGGCGACGCAGCGGCCTGGATAGGCGTCATCTCGGAACTGCGCAGCCGCGGCATCCCGGTGATCGCACCGCCGAACCCCCTGCGCGGCCTCGCCTCCGACGCCGCCTACGTCACGTCCGTCGTCTCCCAGATCGCCGGCCCCGTCCTTCTGGTCGGCCACTCCTACGGTGGTGCGCTGATCACCGTGGCCGGCGCCGCGGAGAACGTCGTCGGACTCGTCTACATAGCCGCGTACGTGCTCCACGAGGGCGAGAGCCTCGACGATCTCGACAGACGCTTCCCCGACTCCTCGCTCACGAGCAATCTGAAGAAGTGGACCTACCCGCTCGTCGACGGCGACTCCGCGGTCGAGGTCACCATCGACGAGGCGGCCTTCCCCGCCGTCTTCGCCGCGGACGTGGCGGAGGAGGTCGCCGGAGTCCTGGCAGCGGCCCAACGCCCGGTCGCCACTGCGGCCTTCACCGAGACGGCCTCCGCCGCCGCCTGGCAGCTGAAGCCGTCCTGGGCGCTGGTGGCCGGAGCCGACCGCGCGATCAACCCGGAGGTCCAGCGCTTCGGCGCCGAGCGGGCCGGGTCCGTCGTCGTCGAGCTCCCGGACGCCTCCCACGCCGTCGCCCTGTCGGAGCCCAAGCAGGTCGCCGATCTGATCCGGGACGCCGTGCGGGCGACGAGCTGACCGGAACGCACCGAGTGGCGCGTACGAATCCCGGTTCGTCCGCGCCACGTTGCTTTTCGAATCGCGTGCACCAGAGGTCAAGAACGCGTGCATGGAACGGCTCGACGACATCCGGAACACCGGTAATTTCAATGAAGGCGAAAGGAACCGCAATGCAGCTCCCCCTCGAAAAGACGATCAGCGCGAGACTGATGACAGCAGCGTGTGAATGGCATGAAATGACCTTGCGCATGAGGCATTCGCCGGACGATGCACTGGCAGTCCGAATGGACCTCTTCGCAGCCGAGGACGATCCACCGGCCGCGACCTGGGTATTCGGCCGGGATCTGCTCGCCACCGGGCTCATCCTGCCGACGGGCGAGGGAGACGTGCGCGTCCGGCCCCACGGCGAGGACGAGACGGACGTCGAGCTCATCTCGGGGCAGTCCTGGTGCGTCGTCAGGATGGCGTCGGCCCATGTGCGCGACGTGGTGGCCAGGACGCAGTGCGCCGAGGAGCGATGGGAGGACAAGGCGCAGGCCGAGCTCGACAGGGTTCTGGCGGAGATCCTTTCCAGCGGTATCAGGAATGCGGATTCCTAGGCTTCAAGGACCGCCCGGGCCCGCGCCGAAACGCTGACCATCCGCGTTCGCACAGCCGCTGCCCCGCCACGCCCCCGGCTGCTCCCGCCCGTACTGGCGCAGCCCCGCACCGCCCCGCCCGGTCCGGCCGGGAGAACGACCGGCCGGCGTTTGATCCGGAACTGCCCGGACGGGCCAGAACCGGTGCGTGCAGAGGAAAGCCGCCTCCCCCCGGCTCCCTGGATTCGTCCGTACCGCGTCCCCACCGTGCCGGCCTCCGATGTCGGCAGCACCACACCTGCACGGAGTGCACCCATGCCTTTCCTCCCCGTCGACGAGGAGAACTCCAGCGTCATCAACCTGTACTACGAGGACCACGGCACCGGTCGGCCCGTCGTGCTCATCCACGGCTGGCCGCTCAACGGCGCGTCCTGGGAGAAGCAGGAGGCCGCGCTGCTGGCCGCCGGCCATCGCGTGATCACCTACGACCGCCGCGGCTTCGGCGCCTCCGACAAGCCGTCCTTCGGCTACGACTACGACACCTTCGCGGCCGACCTCGACGCCGTACTCACCCACCTCGACCTGCGCGACGTGGTGCTCGTCGGCTTCTCCATGGGCAGCGGCGAAGTCACCCGCTACCTCGGCACCTACGGCTCGGAGCGCATCTCCAGGGCCGTGATGCTCGGCGTGGTGCCGCCGTTCCTGCTGAAGACCGAGGACAACCCGGACGGTGTCGACGGCATCGTCTTCGAGGAGATCCAAGGCGCCATCCGCGCCGACCGCCCCGCCTTCATCGCCGGATTCCTCGCCGACTTCTACAACGTGGACGTGCTCGGCGGCGACCGGGTGAGCGACCAGGTCGTCCAGTACAGCTGGAACATCGGTGTTTCGGCCTCCGCGAAGGCGACAGCGGACTGCGTCCCGACCTGGCTCACCGACTTCCGCGCGGACCTGCCGAGGATCGACGTCCCCGTCCTGATCATCCACGGCGACGCCGACCGCACCCTGCCGCTGCGCTCGACCGCCGTCCCGCTCTCGAAGGCCATCGCGGGCGCCCGCCTGGTGGTGCTCGAAGGTGCCCCGCACGGTCTCATCTGGACGCACGCCACCGAGGTCAACAAGGAGCTGCTCGCCTTCATCGGCGAGTGATCGACCGCTCCCCGCGCCCTCCTCCGCCTTTTCCTCCGCTCCCCTCTTCTCTGCTCCCCGAAAGCGAGATCGCATGTCGAGCATGCCCGTCGCCGGGATCCGTCCCGGCCCCTCGGCCCCCGACGCCTCCCCCGACCACACCGCCGACCTGGTCGTGCGCAACGCCAAGGTCTACACCGGCGACCCCCTGCGCCCCCGGGCGAGCGCGGTCGCGATCCGCGCCGGACTGATCACCGCCATCGGCGACGACGCCGACGTCCTGCCGCAGGTCGGCCCACGCACCCGCGTGGTCGACGCCCTCGGCCGGCGAGCCGTCCCCGGCCTCAACGACTCGCACCTGCACGTCATCCGGGGCGGCCTCAACTACGTCATGGAGCTGCGCTGGGACGGCGTGCCGACGCTGCGCCAGGCACTGGCCATGCTGCGCGCCCAGGCCGAACGCACCCCTCCGGGCCAGTGGGTGCGGGTGGTGGGCGGCTGGTCCGCCGACCAGTTCGCCGAGCGCCGGCTTCCCACCCTCGCCGAACTCAACGCCGCCGCCCCCGACACCCCGGTGTTCGTGCTGCACCTGTACCAGTCGGCGCTGCTCAACCGGGCGGCACTGCGGGCCGCGAGCTTCACCCGGGACACCCCCGACCCGGTCGGCGGGCAGATCGTGCGCGCACACGACGGTGAGCCGACCGGCATGCTGCTGGCTGCCCCGGGCGCCCTGCTGCTGTACTCCACCCTGGCCAAGGCACCGACCCTGGACGAGGCCGACAAGGCCACCTCCACCCGGCACTTCCTGCGCGAGCTCAACCGCTTCGGGCTCACCTCCGCCATCGACGCGGCGGGCGGCTTCCAGAGCTTCCCGGAGAACTACGGCACCGTCACGGAGCTGGCGAAGAAGGGCCAGCTGACACTCCGGATCGCCTACCACCTCTTCCCGCAGACCGCCGGGCAGGAGCTGGACGACCTGCGGCGCTGGGTGGAGACCGTCCGCCCCGGCGACGGGGACGAATGGCTGCGGCTCAACGGGGCCGGGGAGAACCTCACCTGGGCGGCCGCCGACTTCGAGAACTTCTCCGAACCGCGCCCCGAGCTCGGCCCGTACGAGGCTGGGTTCGAGCAAGCGGTACGCCTGCTGATGGAGCACGACTGGGGCTTCCGGCTGCACGCGAGCTACGACGAGACGATCCGCCGCGACCTGGCGGTCTTCGAGCGACTGGCCGCCGAGGGCCTGTTCCCCGGTGGGAACCGCTGGCTCTTCGACCACGCCGAGACGGTCTCCACCGCGAGCCTGGACCGGATCGCGGCGCTCGGCGGCGCCGTCTCGGTGCAGAACCGGATGTCCTTCCAGGGCGAGGCGTTCGTCCGACGCTACGGCGCGGCCGCGGCCGCCGACGCCCCGCCGGTGCGGGCGATGCTGGAGCGCGGCCTGACGGTGGCCGCCGGCACCGACGCCACCCGGGTCTCCTCCTACAACCCGTGGGTGGCCCTGCACTGGCTGGTCTCCGGACGGGCCGTCAGCGGACGTACGCTCCGCCCGGCCGAGGGCCGGCTGAGCCGCGAGGAGGCGCTGGAGCTGTACACCCTCGGCGGCGCCCGACTCACCGGCGAGGAGGAGGTCAAGGGCCGTCTCCGGGTGGGCTGTTACGCCGACCTCACGGTGCTCAGCGCGGACTACCTCACCGTCCCCGAGGCGGACATCCCGCACATCGAGTCGGTGCTCACCGTGGTCGGCGGCCGCATCGTGTACGGCGCCCAGGAACACGAAGGCCTCGCCCCGGAGTTGCCGGCCGTGGTCCCGCTGTGGAGCCCGGTGGCCCGCTTCGGCGGCTACCAGGCCACCCCGGCGCCGAGCCTGTCCGGTGTCCGGCAGGCCGAGCGGCTGGCCGAGGCGGCGGCCGACTCCGACGAGCAGCGCGCCTGGCGCGCGACCCGCGGCCAGTGGGTGCCCGGGCAGGCTGGCGGCCCCGCGCTCGACGACCCCTGCTTCCTCTGAGCCGCCCGTTCCGAACCACCCGCTTCCGGGCCCGACAGTTTCAACGCCGTGCGCCGCCGGGCCTTGCCGCTCGGGCGGCGCACGGCGCTGCCCGGCGCGAGCCGCGGAAGGGCCGCCTTACGACGTCCCTCGCCTCCCCCGCCCCGTCTCCGTACCCGCCGCGCGGATCCACGACCGCCACTTGGCGCCACCCCGTACGCCACAGTCATCGGCCTCGTCCACCACGCCATGCACATCACCGACCGCCTGCGCCCCGACCCCACGCCCTGCGCGAACAGCTCGACGACCTCGAGGAGACCTTCGCCGACTACACCGACGTCGCCCTGCGACTCACCCCCACTCGACCCCAAGCGCCCCGCCCGCGACCTCCTCGACGCCGAGCACGCCGGACAGCCGCACGACCCCAGCCGCAGCCACTTCGCCCGGCCGTTCACGACCACCTTGCGACCACCAAAGGAAAAGGCCGCCCCCATCATTTCGATGAGAACGGCCCCCGACCTGCATAAACGCTGGTCGGGACGACAGGATTTGAACCTGCGACCCCTTGACCCCCAGCAGGGTGTATCGGCGGTGCGGGTGCCGGGACGGGGGCGGGCGGCAGTTGGGTGCTTGGTGTGTGCGGTTGTTGGAGGAGGCGGGGCACGGGTCGTGGACGTCCTGCGTCGATCTGGCGCCGCAGGACGGCAGGCGTCGTACCCGGCGCCGTGGCGGGTTCGCGACCGAGGCCGAGGCCGCGCAGGAGCTGGCGGCGGTGCTGGAGGGTGAGCTGAGCGGGGCGTACGAGGAGCGCCGTACCACCGTGGCGGACTACCTGTGGGAGTGGCTGGCCGCGCGGAAGGAGGAGCTCACCGTCAACACCTACGCCGGCTACAAGGCCTACGTGGAGAGGGACCTGATCCCGGCGTTCGGGCGCTGCCGGCTGCTGGACCTGCGGCCGAAGCAGATCGAGGCTTGGACGGCCGCGCAACGGAAGGCCGGGCGGGGCCGGGGTCACGCTGTACCGGGTCGTCTCGACGCTGCGCAACGCGCTGAACCACGCGGTGCGCTCCTGGCGGCTGAAGTTCAACCCGGCCGAGCACTGCGTGCCGCCCAAGCCCCACGCCGAGGAACGCACCTGCTGGACACCGGCGCAGGCTGCGGCGTTCCTGCGGCACAACTCCGAGCAGTACGCCGACCAGCCCGGATCGGCCTGCACGACCTGCGCCACACCACGGCCAGCATCATGATCGCCGAAGGCATCTCCATCGCCATCGTCTCCAAGACCCTGCGCCACGCCACCATCGCGACCACCATCAACCTCTACGGCCACCTCCTCAAAGGCTCCGCCGACCAGGCCGTCAACGCCCTCGCCCGAGCACTCGACCAAGCCCAGACGAACCCCTTGACCGCGAAGCTCTCAGTTTGCGGCACGCGTATGTGTACCGGCCCACAACACCTCGCCAGCCTGGATTCTCTCCGTCGGCCGCGCCGCCACCGTCGCCGCGGCCCATTGCGCACCCGGCGCCCCAACGGTCAACTGCCCGGCGGCGTCAGCCAGTTTCTGGGAAAGCCACGGCAGTAAAGAACAATCACCTCACACGGTTCCGTAGCACTGTGGAGCAGGCGAGTGGCTGGGCCAGGGCAACATGCCCGCCGCACCGATGGCCTTCCGGCCGGGGCATCCGACGAGGCGGCACCACCGGAGGACCAGTGGCGCCGCCCGACTGGGTCCCGCCTGTCAGACGACCGCAGGGCGGAGGGCCGATGCGATGACCTCGGCGCGCTGCGGTGTGAGGTAGAAGTGGTCTCCGGTGAATATTGTGATCTTCACGCTGGTCGCGAGCTCGGCCCAGTACTCGATCTCAGAACGCCGCAGGCCCGGGTCGAACTCGCCGAGGTACACATCCACGGGAGTCGAGTCGAGCCTTCCGTCGTGCGCGTGGCGGTACTCGGCCACCAGGTCGGAGTCGGCCTTGAACGTGGGGGCCAGGAACTCCAGGAATCCCGGAGCACCCAGGATCGCGTTGTCGGTTCCACCCAGCCTGCGGAGCTCCGCCATCGCGGACGGCAGGCCGTCGAGACGGGCGAAGGTTCCCGCAACCCTGTGGGGTGCTCCCATCGCGGAGACCACCAGTCGGCTTACCGGAGCATCGACAGCCTCCAGCCGGCGGGCCACCTCGTAGGCTACGAGGGCTCCCATACTGTGCCCGAAGAGGATCACCCGGCGCCCCCGGACCTGGCCCACCTCGTCGGCCAGGATGTCTGCCAGTTGACCGATCCCGGCAACCGGCGGCGCACCGAAGCGGTCCTCGCGCCCCGGATACTGGGCGGCGTGCACCTCGACATGAGCAGGCGCTTCTTCCGCCCAGGGGCCGAAGAAGCTGGCCGCGCCGCCGGCGTGCGGAAAGCAGAACAGCACCGTGTCTGCTCCAGGACGCGATACCTGAGTGCGGAAGGCACCGGAGACGATCGCGCCGCGCTCCGCCATCAGGCGATCACCCGGTCGCACCGTCCGACACGGGCGGAAACCCGGGTACTCCGGACCACTTCGAAAATCGCATAGCGTTTCATTTCTCCCCCAGGTCAATTTCTTCTGCTTTACGAACGAGAACTGTGCGGCTTGTCCGGAGAATGGATACCGTCCCTCGTTACGGCAGCTGCGACGGAAAGGTACGCAACGCCCGCACGTCCTTGGTGAACATCAGCGGCAGGCACGAGAGCAGGCCGATCCCTGCGATCAGCCACAAGGTGGGCCGTGTGCCGATGACCGACCCGAGGTAGCCGCCTGCCAGTGCCCCGATGGGAAGGGTGCCCCAGATGGCGAACCGGATGGAGGCATTCATCCGGGCCTGCATTCCGGTGGGGGTGATGGCCTGGCGCAGACTGACCTGTCCGATGTTGTAGACGGTGATGCCGCACGCCATAACGCCGGTGGTGACGATCAGGGTGGGAACCGCCCGGGCGGGCGCGGCCGTCGCCAGAATGATCACGGCGATTCCCGACATGGACTTGGCGACGATCAGAACCCGGCCGAGACCCATGCGCCTGATGAGCCGACCAGTGAGCGTGGCACCCAGCAGGGCGCCGCAGTTGCCCACAGTCAGCGCGAGCCCGAGTTCTCCTGGGGAGAGTTCGAGGTCGCGAAGCGCGTACGCGGTCAGCACCGCTCCCAGTGCGCCGCTCAGGCCCACGAGGTTGCTGATGCCGGTCGCGAGCGCCAGGGACCGCAGGGTCCGGTGACGGAAGACGAACCTGAGTCCCTCGGCGATCTGTGTGCGCATCCTGGTTTTCTCCCGGGGCGGGGGCACTTCGACCCGCGGCAGCCGGATGAAGCCCAGGAACAGCGCGGACACCAGGTAGCTGACCGAGTTGGTCACAAGGATCAGTGGCGCGGTGATCGCCTGCAGCAGGAGTCCGCCGAGGCTGGGCCCGGCCAGTTCCGCTGCCGAGCGGGAGAACTCCAGTCTGCTGTTGCCGTCCGGGGTCTGTTCCCGGGAGACGACGGTCGGCAGGAACGCCTGGTCCGCGATGTCGAAGAACACCGTGCACAGGCCGATGGCGAATCCGACCCCGCAGAGTACGGGCACGCTCAACAGCCCCGTCAGGTGGCCGATCGGCAGCAGTGCGATGGCCACGGCCCGGCCGATGTCGGCCGTGACCATCACACGCCTGCGGTCCCACCGGTCGAGCAGTGCGCCGGCGGGGAGGCCGACCAGGAGGAACGGTAACGTCTCGAACGCCGATATGAGGCCGAGTTGACCGGTGGACGCCGAAAGGGTCGTCAGTGCCAGCACGGGGATGACGAAGAACGTGATCTGGGTGCCGAACTGACTGACTGTGTGAGCCGCCCACAAGGCCTGGAAGTTGCGCTGCCGCCATACGCTGGTCGGTCGGGCGGCAGCTGTTGCCGGAGTGGCTTCGGAGTCGACTGTCACATTCCCTCGTTCCTGGTCGGTGGTCGCGACGGACCTGCTACTGGGCCGCCGCCAGGTGTTCGCGCAGCGATCGCGGCCGCATGTCGGTCCATTCGGCCTCGATCTGGTCCAGGCACTCCTCGCGGGTTCCGGTGAACCCCGTGGTGGACCATCCGGCGGGCGGCCGTGTGTCGGCGCGCCAAACGGAGTACTGCTCCTCAGTGTTGTACACCACCGTGTAGTTCGCGCTCATATCGGTCAACCTTCCTTGGTCATGGGCATGGTGGGAATCCCGGTCGAATAGTCGCCGAGCGGGAGGGTGAGGTCGGAAGACATGCGCTCGAGCACCGTACGCATGCACTCCAGCAACGCGAGCGCACGGCGGTCCGACACCGCGGCGGTGTCATGGCTCAGCTTGAGCAGCATGGAGGGGTCGGGCCACACGGTCAGCCGGACGGCAGAATCTCCCCGGGACCCGTTGCTCATCGGGTTCCATCCCGCGAGCCGGCCCTGAAGCCCCTCTCCGAACGGGAAGTTCTGCACGATCACCTCCGTGTCGTACAGCGATCCCGGCGCGGTGCCGACCCATCGGTGCAGGTCGATCAGGGAGACGTGTCCATGGGCCGACACCTCCGCATGCTCGGACTGCAGTTGGCGAAGCCAGTCCAGGCACGACATGTCGTCGGGAATGTCGGCCCATACGGGGAGCCTGCTGCCGAGGCTTCCCACGACATCGTCGAGAGCTGGATCCGACCGTCCGGAGAGGACGGTGCCGAAGACGACACAGTCGCTCTCCAGCATCCGGCCCAGCGACAACGCGTAGGCCCCGAGCACCAGGGTGTGCAGGGTCAGCCCGTCGCGCCGCCCGGCTTCGACAAGAGCAGTGGTCTCGTCGAGGCCCAGCCAGACGCGCTGGTGCGCGTACCCGTCGGGTTCGGGCGCCGCCGAGGCCAGCGCCGCCAGGCCCCGGCTCTCGACGCGGGCCCTGCTCTTCCAGAACGCCTCGGCCTGTGCCTCCGAGGTGCGGAAAGCCCTGTCGGTGGCTCCGGCGGCCGGGCGCGCAGGAAGCTGCCAGGGGCGGCCCTCACGGATCGCGTCGTGGACCGTGAAGAGGTCTGCGAGGATGTGCGGGAACGACCATCCGTCGACGACAAGGTATGAGAAGGTCCACAACAGACAGGCCGATCCCGGGCCGAGGTCGAGGACGTGGAGCCGCACCTGGCACGGGTCCTCAGGGGCGACTGGCTCACGCTTGATCCGGGTCAGCAGTTCACCCAGGCGGGCCTGGACTGCTGTGGTGTCGAGTTCCCGCAGGTCGTGCCGTTCGACCGGAACCCGCACGTTGCGATGGACGACCTGCAACGCGGTGTCGCCGTCGCGGTGCAGGGATGTCCGGAGGGCCGGGTGGTGCTCGGCCACCGCCTGCCAGGCCAGCACCAGAGCGTCCGCGTCCGCGTCCGTACCCGTCAGGTCGAAGGCCTCGTGGACCCGGAACAAGCCGGGCCGGGGTGCCGCTCGCAGACGATCGAGGCCCCATTCCTGCAGAGGCCCGGCAGGCTGGACCTCCTCCGCGTCGACGAACCGGGCCAGCAGCCGGACCGCCTCGGCCTCCGAGAGGTCAAGCGCGGACACCAGCATCTCCGGGCTGGACCGGGTCACGGTCGTCGCCCTGTTGCCCCGGGCCCGCTCGGCCGGCGTGGTGTGCTCGACCAGGGCCGCGAGGGTCTGGTGGCGGAACAGGTCGACCACCGCGATGTCCAGTCCGAGCTCCCGGGCCGCCGACACCACCCGAATGGCGAGGATGGAGTCGCCGCCGAGGGCGAAGAAGTTGTCGTCGGGAGCGACATCGGGCACACCCAGCACCTCGGCCCAGACCTGCTGGAGGTCACCCCCTGTCCCGGGGGCGGCGACCGGCGCCGGGGTGCGGTCCCGGTCCGTCGCGGCGCGGGTCAGCGGAGGAAGCCCGGACGGGTCCAGCTTGCCACCCGGTGTTCGCGGCAGCTTCGGCACGATCACGAGGTGCGCGGGGACCATGTAGCCCGGCACCAGCTCCACCAGGTGTGCTCGCACCTCTGCGGAGGTGAGGGCCCGCGGGCCGGCCGCAGGCTCGATGTAAGCGACGATCTCGGTACTTCCCGCAGTCCTGTTGGCCCTGGCCACCGTGTCCGCGACGCCGGGGTGGCTGCGGATCAAGGCCTCCACCTCGCGCAGGCCGACCCGCTGCCCGCGGACCTTCACCACGTCGTCGACCCGTCCGAGGAACCTGAGCTGCCCGTCCGGGCCGATGCGGCCGCGGTCTCCGGTGCGGTACATCCGCTGTCCCGGCACCGGGGAGAAGGGGTCGGGCAGGAAACGGTCAGCCGTCTCCCGCGGGCGATTGTGGTAACCCCGGGACACACTGGGCCCCGCGAGGTACAGCTCGCCCACGAGGCCCGCCTCGACCGGCTTGGACTCGGCGTCGAGCACATAGAGGCGGGTGTCCAGCATCGGAGCCCCGATGGGCAGCACCTCGCCACCCGCGTCCTTGCCGGACACCGCCCGGGAGGACCAGGTCATCGACGTGATGGTCGTCTCGGTCTGGCCGTAGGCGTTCAGGACCTCGACGCCCGTGAGTCGCAGCCAGGCGTCGAGGTCGGCGCGATAGCCGGCCTCGCTGCCGATGACCACGGTCCGGAGCGACGCCGGCAGCTGCCGCGGCGTGCGACGCAGATCGCGGACCCATTCCGCCCAGTACGAGCTCGGCAGGTTGAGCAGGGTCACCCCGTGCTCGGCCACCACGGTCTCGAGGTCCGCCGGGGTGACGGCGTTGTTGCCGATGAGCACGACAGCGCCGCCGACGCACCACAGCGGAACCACCTCTTCGAACGCGACGTCGAAGGACAGCGCGGCGAACTGCAAGGACACGTCCGACGCGGTCAGGTCGACACCTGCGGCGAACAGGCCGGCGTGGTGCGCGAGCGCGTCGTGCCCCACCGCGACCGGCTTGGGGGTCCCCGTGGAACCGGACGTGAACATGATGTAGGCGAGCGAGCCCGGCACCGTCGCACGGTCGGTGACCCGGCCGTCCTCTCCCCCGTCCGCTGCGCCGTCCGCGGTGATCCACGCGAGGTCGATCCCCCACAGTTCGGTCAGCTCCGCACCCCCCGCGAGCGTGTCGGCCACCCCGCGCCTGACGTCGAGCTGGTCGAGCATTGCCCGGACCCGCCTGCGTGGCAGCGTGGTGTCGACAGGCACGATCGCGGTACCGGCGTACCAGGCGCCGAGGACCGCGACGGCCCAGTGCACACCGCGCGAGACCGCCACGACGACGGGCTCCTCCGGCCGCGCCCCGGCGGACAGCCATCGGGCGGCCATCGCGCGGGCTGCTTGGTCGAGTTCGCGATAGGTCATGGTCCGCTCGGCCGAGATCAGCGCGACGGCGTCGGGTGTGCGGGCCGCCTGCGCGGCGATCCGCTGCGAGACCGGGGTGCCGGCCGGAACGGGCCCGTCGGCCGCCGTGCGCCTGCCTTCCAGGACGGAGGGCGCGGCCGCGAACTCCACTTGCGAGAGCCGCCGGTCCTGCTCGGCGACGACGCCGCGCAGGCCCGCCAGATACGCCTCGGCCATCGCAACGACGGTGGCCTCGTCGAAGAGGTCGGTACGGTACTCCCAGTCCGTGAGCACCCCGTCAGCGGACGCCTGGACGCCGAGACTCAGCTCGAACTTGCTCGCTGTGCAGGGCAGGGAGACACGCTCCGCGGTCAGCTCACCGAACGCGGGCGGCTCGTTGTCGAGTTGCTCGAAACTGCAGACCGCCTGGACGAGCGGGGTACTGCCGAGGGTGCGCGGCAGCCGCAGGTGGTCGATGACGTCCTCGAAGGAGAGACCGGTCGCGGCCATCGCACCCAGTCCGGTGTCCCGCACCTGGGACAGCAGTTCAGAGACCAGGGGGTCACCGTCGATCCGCACGTGCAGCGGCCACGTGGTCACGAACATCCCGACGACATCGCGCTCCCGCGCGGTCGTCCGCCCGGCGGACGGGGTGCCGATGACCAGGTCGCGGCTGCCGGTGACCCTGGACAGGAGTGCCGCGTACGTGGCAAGAAGGATCATGTAGGGCGAGACCCGCAACCGTGCGCACGCCGATAGCAGCGCCTGCCACAACTCGTCCGGAACGGCCAGCTGCAACGCGGCACCTGCGGTACTCGGCCGGTCGGTGTACGCCCGGTCGAAGGGCAGCTCGGTGCTGACCGGTGCCTCGCGCAGGGGTCCCGCGAGCCGCTCCAGCTGCGTGGCACCAGCAGGCGCGGACTGTCCCAGGTCGAACCACGAGACCGGTTCCGGCAATGCGGTTGCCTCGCCCCGGGCGTGGTGCCGGTAGAGCGCGCCGAGGTCCCGGTAGACGGTTGCCAGGGCAAGGCCGTCGGCCACCAGGTGGTGCACGACGAGGCACAGCACGTGGTCGTCGGCCGCCAGCCTGAGCAGGACGCTGCGGAGCATCGGTCCCTGCGTGATGACGAAGGGCCGGCGGACCTCCTGGTTCACCCGCGCCAGGGCCGCCTGCTCGGCCGTACCGGGCGAGGCCGAGAAGTCGATCAGCGGCAGCGCGAGGGTCGTCGGCCCGCGGTCCTCGAGCCGGAGCTCGCCGTCGTCGAGAACCCTTGCCCGCAGAATCGGGTGCCGCTCCAGGAGGCCGTTGAGGGCCGTGTGCAGAGCTGTGGAGTCAAGCGGTCCACGCAGTCGCAGCGATGCGTTGATGTGGAAGGCAGCTGAGCCGGCCGCACCGCTGGCGGTGAAGACGGCCTCGTCGTTCACCGAACGGTCCATCTGTTCCGCAGCCCAGAGGCCGCGCTGCGCCGCCGTCAACAACCTGCGTGCGGGGGACCGCGGACCGCTTCCGGGACGGTCCGCGCTCGGACGGTCGGCGGCGGTCATCGGGTCTCCTCGGTCAGGTAGCCTGCGAGGTCGGCGACGGTCGGGTGGGCGAAGAAGGCCGGCAGCGGTACCTCGATGTCGATCTCGTCCTGGATCCGGTGCTGCAGCCGCAGGATCGTCAGCGAGTGGCCGCCGAGCAGGAACAGGTTGTCCCCCCGGTCGACGGCATCGCGGCGCAGGACGTCCGACCAGATGGCGGCGAGCCGGCGCTCCAGCTCGGTCCATCCCTCCGGGGCCGTTCGCGGCCCGCGTCCGGCCGGGGCCGCGGACAGCGCGGGAACCGGAAGCCGTGACCGGTCGACCTTGCCGGACGTGGTCAGTGGAATGTCGTCGAGGACGACGTAACCGGACGGCAGGTAGGACGCCGGCAGCTTGCGCCCGGCGTGAGCGGCGAGCGAGTCCGCGTCGACGGCGTGCCCGGGTGCGGGGCGGACATAGGCGAGCAGGGACTCGGTGGGTGCCTGCGGATGCGGTTGGACGAAAGCCGCCGCCACACCGGGGTGGGCGCGCAGCACATGCTCGATCTCGCCGAGCTCGATGCGCAGACCGCGGATCTTGACCTGGTGGTCCCGGCGGCCGAGGTACTCGATGCGGCCGTCACGCCAACGGACGCGGTCGCCCGTCCGGTACATCCGGTCGCCGGTGACCGCCGTGAACGGGTCCGGAACGAAGCGGTCCGCGTTGAGGCGGGCCCTGCCCACGTAGCCGGACGTCACCACGGGCCCGCCGATGACGAGCTCGCCCTCGCAGCCGTACGGCACCGGTCGGAGGTCGTCGTCGAGGACATAGGCGAGGGAGCCGGGTCCGGGTGTCCCGATCGGCCAGCCGGCCTCGTTGCCGGGCGTCGCCTCGCACGCCACGGCGTAGACGGTGGTCTCGGTGGGGCCGTAGTTGACGCGGACCCATTTCACACCGTCGGCGCGCAGGCGCTCCACCAGGGCATGGCTGCCCGACTCGCCCCCGAGGTTGACCAGTTGGACGCCGTCCGGCACCCGGTGGTCGATCAGGAGTTCCGACATCAGGCTCGGTACGGCGTTGACCTGGCGCGGAACCCTGTCAGCGGGAAGCTTCGGCAGGTCGAAGAGGCTGTCGACCAGGACGACCGAGCCACCGGTGAACAGGGTCGGGAAGATCTCGTTCACCGACATGTCGAAGGAGAAGGACGTCGCGGCGAGGGAGGATCCGAAGAGGTCCCGGTCGACGCCGTCCAGGGTCAGCTGGACGAACCGGGCGAGGTTGCGGTGCGTCGCGCGGCAGCCCTTCGGCTGTCCGGTGCTGCCGGAGGTGTAGATGACCCATGCGGTGGCTTCGGGGTGGGCGGGCCGGAACGGCACCTCCTCCGCGCTCGGCTGCTCGTCGCGCAGGTCGGACACATCGATGACGGACCAGGGGCCGGGCGGTACGGCGTCCCTGGTGGCGGAGTCGACCAGGACCACGCCGGCGTCCGAGTCCCGCAGCATGTGCGAGGTGCGCTCGGCCGGGTGGTTGGGGTCGAGCGGCAGGTACCCCCGGCCGGACAGCAGGATCCCCGTCATGGCGGCGACCGTGTCGGTGGTGCGGCCGAGCAGCAGGGCCACCGGCCGTTCGGAGACCGGCGCCGCGCCGTCGAGGGCCCGGATCACCGCCCGGGCCCGGGTCGCCAGCTGCGCGTAGGTGAGCGAGCCGCGGGTGCTCCACACCGCCGCACGGTCGGGGCCTTCCGCCAGCGCTGCCTCGAACGACTCCAACGCGGTCGGGGCCTCGGCGGGAAGGGCCGGCGAGAGCGAGAGCAGGTCCCGGCTGCGGGTCGGACCGAGGATGTCCACGGAGAGGACGTCGGTGTCGGGGTCGGCCACCACGGCGTCCAGCATCCGCAGGTACGAATCCCCCACGGCGGAGAGGAAGGCAGCGTCGAAGAGGTCGGAGTTGTAGGCCCAGAGCATGGCGATGCGGCTGTCGACCCGGCCGTCGGCTCCCGGCTCCGCCTCGGCGCGCGGGATGACCACGATGTTGAGGTCCACCTTTGCCGAGCCGTTGTCCAGCTCGTAGACGGTGGCGGCCGCTCCGGGCAGCTCCAGGTCCGGCATCCGGGAGTCATTGGCGCTGAACATGATCTGGAAGCCCGGGTTCGCGGTGGGATCGCGGTCGGGGTTGAGACTGCGGACCAGTTCCAGGAAGGGGAACTCCTGGTGTGCCGCCGCTTCGGCCACCGTCTTGCGGGTCGCGTCGAGCAGTGTTCGGAACGCGGAGTCCGCAGGGATCGGGGTGCGTAGCACGACCGGGTTGACGAACATGCCGATGACGTCCTCGACCTCGGCCATCTGCCGGTTCGCGAAGGCGGAGCCGACGACGATGTCCTTCTCACCGGTGAAACGCGCGAGCGTGGCCTGGAAGGCGGCGAGCATCACCGAGTACACCGTGGACCGGGTGTCACGGGCGAGGCGACGCGTCAGTGACGCCGTGCGGGCCGGCACCTCCAGGCGCATCATGCCGCCGCGGAAGCTCTGCGGCGCCTTTCGGGGCCGGCTGGTGGGCAGCGCGGTGGGGGCGGGCCGGTCGGCCAGGCGCTGCAACCAGTAGTCCCTCCTGCGCTCCATCGCAGGCGAGTCCAGAGCCGCGGCCTGCCAGCGCGCGTAGTCGGCGTAGTCGAACTCCACCGGCGGCAGCCCGAGTGCTGTCCCTGCGGCTTCGGCCGTGTAGGCCGCCCTCAGCTCCTTCATGAGCAGCCCGAACGACCAGCCGTCGTGGATGAGGTGGTGCTCGACCAAGACGATCTCGTACTCCTGCTCGTCCTGGCGGACCACCGACCACCGGGCCAGGGGCAGGCTGCCCAGATCGAACGGGGTGGTGATGCGCTCGCGGACGAGCTCCTCGGTGCGGGGGCGGCGTTCAGCGGCCGGCAGCCCGGAAATGTCGATGACCTCGACGTCAGCGTGATCGTCCCGGTCGTGCACCTGCTGGTACGGGACTCCGTCGCGCTCGTGGAACGTGGTGCGGAAGACGGACTGTCGAGCGGTGATCACCTTGATCGCGCGCCGCAGCGCCTCGATGTCGAGCGTGCCGACGACGCGCATGGTCGTCTGCGCGTGGTAGGCGACGTTTCCGGGTGCGAGCCGGTCGAGGAACCACACCTGCTGCTGCTGCGAGGTCAGGGGAGCGGCCTCGCCGGTTCCGGCACGCACGATGGACGGGAACCCCGCGCCGTCCTGCTCGCGGCTCCCGATCACGACCGCCAACCGGGCGATCGTCGGGGCGCTCATGACGTCCTGTACGGTCAGCTCGACCTGCCATGCCCGCCGGACCTGATTGGCGATCTGCATGAGCGCGAGCGAGTGGCCTCCCAGGTCGAACACCGAGTCGTCCACACCGAGTTCGTCGACACGCAGGACCTCACGCCAGATCTCCACCAGGCGGATCTCGACGGGAGTGGCGGGCGCCCGCAGCGGGACGTCGCCGGAACGGCCCCACAGCAGGGGCTGCGGGAGCGCGTCGACATCTATCTTTCCGTTGCTGCGCAGCGGGAGCGCGTCCACGACGACATAGCGGTCGGGGATGTGCGCCGCCGGCAGTGCCTCGCCCAGGTGGGCCCGCAGCAGTCCGGCGGTGGGAACCGAGTGCGGGTCGGTGGGAACGATGTAGGCGACCAGCTGACGAGGCGACCGGTGGTCGCCCGGTGTGGCCAGCACATGAGCGGACGCGACGTGCGGGTGGGCCGTCAGGTGCCGGACAACCTCCTGGGGATGGACACGCTGGCCCCGGATCTTGACCAGGTCGTCCGCGCGGCCGAGGACGCGCAGGTCACCCTTTGCGTCGACGTGCCCTCTGTCGCCCGTGCGGTAGAGACGCGCGCCCGCCCGACCCGAAATCGCGTCGGGGACGAAGCGGTCCGCGGTGAGCACGGGATCCGCGTGGTAGCCCTGCGCGACGCCGGCACCACCGATGTGGATCTCGCCGGTTTCCCCGGGGCCGGCGACGGCACCGGTCTCGTCAAGGACCCAGGCTTCGAGCCCGGAGACGGCCGAGCCGATGGGAAGCGCCTCGGGGTCGTCCTCGCCGATGCCCTCGGTGGGCCCGGAAAAGCGCCGGGTCGTGGCTGTGATCGTGCTCTCGGTCAAACCGTACGCGTTGATGACATCGATCGAGCTGAGCCGGCGCCAGGCGGCCAGGGTGGACCGCCTCGTCATATCGCTGCCCACGATCAGCAGACGCAAGGAGGGGCTGATTCGGCACTCGCCGGACTCCAGCCCACGAACCCACTGCTCCCAGTAGGGGGTGGGAATATTCACGACCGTCACGGCTTCTTCCAGCAGGAAGGCCGAGAACTCCTCGATCGAGGGAGCAGCGGTCGGGAGCACCACGATTTCTGCGCCGGCCCGGAGCGTACTGAAGATCTCTTCGACGGCAACATCGAAGGAGTAGGTCGCGAACTGCAGAACGCGGTCGGACGGCACCAGACCGAACGCGGCGGAAAGCGCGGAAGCATGGTTGGCCAGGCTCGCGTGCGAGATTCGTACGGCCTTCGGCACGCCGGTGGTTCCGGAAGTGAACAGCACGTAGGCGGACTGTTCCGGGTGCAATGGCTTGCTCACCTGGGGGTCGGCCGCCGACGCCATCCCGATCGTCGGAACTCCCGCCGCACCGGCGATCTCGGTCCCGGCGTCCGTAGTCACGCAGAGGTCGGCGAGACCGAGCATGCGCTCCAGGCGGTCACGCGGATGCGAGGGGTCCAACGGCAGGAAAGCCGCGCCGGCCTTTCCCACCGCGAGCAGCGCGGCGACGAAATCGACCCCGCGCGGGAGCATGACCGCCACCACGGACGCGGCCAAGCCCGTCCGAGCGATTCCCGCCGCGAGGCCGTCGGACACGTCGTCCAATTCGGCATACGTGAGCGCGCGGTCCCCGCAGCGGACCGCTGTCTTCCCTGGATCCTGGTGAACCGATCGAGTGAATCCATTCAGGATCGACTGAAAATCCTTGGCACCAGGATGTGAGTCCTCGTTCAAGTCTACCCTCCCGACTGATAGTCGCTACATTGAAGTCCCGATCGACCCGTCGGCGGAATATTAAAATTCGCTGACGATGCACCTATTGGGTAGCTGGTCGGAAACCTTCCATACGCCCGGTTCTGTCCAGTTCCACACATTCGGTCGCTGGGCGCCGTCGACCTGGCCAGGCACCTCTACGTTCAGCCATTCGACGCCGGAGGTCACGTTGTTTCGGCCAGAGCCGAAACCCGCTGGACAATTGACGGGTCCGACCCGGCAGAATCATGGCAACTGTTGGACGAGCCCTGGGGAGGGGCTTCGATGGCCTTACGCATCCACTTCACCGGGGTCGATTTGACCCGTCTCGTACTGGCACCGGCCCGGATCGCGCCGGCGAGTGAGATCGTACTGAGCCTTCAACAGCTACAGAACCGCAACATTTCACCCAGATTCGCCTACTGGCGACAGGACGTCATACGGCAAAGATCGCATGCCGCACAATTGCTTTCGGGACTGATACCTAAAGCCGACTGGTTTCCGAGAACCCTGACTCCTGCTCGAGATATCCTCGATTCCGGCGAAGCTGCGGTCGAGGTCTTTCAAACTCTGACCGATGCACTGACGGGGCTCGCTTCCGCCCGCCAGGCGGCTGGTGGGCGGAACCCGCCGCTCGGTCGCAGCCCCGTTTCGGCGACGGTTATCGGACGCGCCTTGGTGGAGTATCAAGCCCTTGCAATTACGCCGTACGCACGGTCCATCAGAGCACAGTTGGAGACCGAGAGAACCATTCGAAGCCGCCTGATGGCCAGCCGGGGAATCGAGGCTCTTATCACGAGTCTTCATCCGGCGACCCGCTGGAATGCGTCGGTGATGGAAATACCATCCGAGGTAAATCGCGACATATATCTGCGCGGCCGAGGCCTGACCCTGGTCGGGCAATTCTTTTCCGGCCCCCTGCCGCGGCTTGTTTCCGAGTCCGGGACGCCGATCCTGGCGTATCCGGTGGCATTCGCGCCCCGCAGTGCCGGGCCACTTTCCTGCGACGCCTCCGTGAGCGGGACTGTGTCCGAATCACTCGTTGCGATGCTCGGGCGTACGCGCTCGGCCGTTCTTCAGGCCGTCGCCGACACACCCGGAATGACAACAAGTGGCCTCGCCGAGCGCGTACACATCTCGGTGGCATCGGCATCCGAACATGCCACGGTCCTCCGCAAGGCGGGTTTGATCGCGAGCCATCGCCAGCGGGCAACCACCCTGCACTCACCGACATCACTGGGCATCGATCTCATCGACGGAGCCGACCCGAGAGGCAAGCTTCCGGTCGCCCTAGGGCGAGTACCGGTCCTCGTGTAGTTCCCTGCAGCCGTCGAGTACCCGCGATGCTTCGGTCTCTGTGCGACGGGCTCCGATCGGCGTGTAGACAGTTTGGTGAGCCCTGGGAAACCCTGCGGCCCGTCCGGAGCCGCCCGGCCCTACGAGGCCTGCCCACACGAAGGCGTGGGCAGGCCGTGGGGTCATGCGCCTCACTTCACTGGCCGACCGGGTACGGAGGCCCACCCCCATCGCATCTGGCCCACGATCAGGGGCGCCGCGCTGGGCCTGCCCCTGCCAACTGTGAGCACAAGGAGCGGATTTCACAGTGGGACGGCCAGCCATGGGTGCGGGCTCGGGGCAGACCCATGGATTCCTGACGCAAGTCCGTTGGGCGGGATCACCGGACATGCGGCGGAAGGAGCCAGCGACAGACCGAGCCCCAGGAGAACCTGTGGCGCGTTCGACGAAGTCCTGTGCGCGATCACACGGATCGCCGCCGCCCCGCCCCGGAAGAGG
This sequence comes from Kitasatospora purpeofusca, assembly GCF_000718025.1. Classification (GTDB taxonomy): domain Bacteria; phylum Actinomycetota; class Actinomycetes; order Streptomycetales; family Streptomycetaceae; genus Kitasatospora; species Kitasatospora purpeofusca. The sequence goes on along the minus strand of NZ_JODS01000021.1, from coordinate 89,179 downwards.
TGGAAGCCATGTTCGAGAAGTTCTGTCAGGGTCCTGCGGTGGAGCGCGGCGAAGCCAACGCCCGCCTGGCCCTGTTGATACGGCCCCCGCGATCAGGCCCGGGGCGACGAATCAGGTGGCAGCGGCTTTCAGGGTGGGAGACCCGGCTCGCGAAGAGCTCCTTGTCTTTCTTCCTCGCACGACACCTACTGACATCCATCCACGGGAGGCTGACCAGGACGGCACTTTCAGGAAAGAGTTTGAAGGCCTTGCCAGTTCGGTTGCGTCACGCGCCCAGCCGTGAGTTCGCCCCCACGACCGCCCCGGTTCTGCAATGCCTCGCGGGCGTACCCTCACCCGTCCCGGCCCGTCATGCGTCACTCGCCACCCGTACGCATCGGACCTGGCACTGACTCCGGTCCGGCGGCGCTGCGACCGGTGAGCGAGCCAAGCGCCACCGTGTCCACCAGGACGAGTAGCGGGTGCCGGTAGTCGCCCGGCAGTAGCTTCCTCGCCTCGGCACAGGTCTCAGCCGCGAAGCAGGGATCGTCCACGAGCTCGATGTCGGAAAGGAACCCGTCCTCGTTCGGGGTGGCCAGGACCTTGCGTAGACGCTCCCACGAAGCGGGGCCGGAAAAGTCGGTACGCACCACCAACGTGGCCGAACTGCTGTGAAGTCGAGTCACGGAACGACCGTGCCGCGAAGGAACCGGACCACTCCCGGGACGGTTTTTGCCGTGCGGTCGACGAGCACTTCGGCCGTCGTCCAGCACACATCCGTCGCACCCAGCTTCTGCCCACAACCTGCTCCTGGTCGGCGTGGCCCCCTCAATCAGCAACGGATCCCGGAAGTTGGACCAGAACCCGTTCACATAGGTAGAGCCAGGCGATGTCCTACGAAACAACGGGCGATGGCCCGTTCCAGCAACCAGGGGGCTGAACCCTGACGGATCCGACTCAGCTCGGCGGATGCGGCAGCATGGACTCTGCTACCACCAACTGGCGGGGCAATGCCACGGCTTCCTGCGGTCCGGTGTCTTCGTCCAGGCGGGCGAGTTCGGACAGGGCCGCGGCGTCGCCGGTGGCGGCGACCTCCCGGTAGAGGCCTCGCGCGCCGTTCGTGTCCCCGTGCAGTTCCCTGATCCGTCCCACCTCGGTCAATGCGGCGTGGTAGCCGGCATCGACGGCCGGTCGTGCGAATACGCCTGCTGGGTCGGGCTCCTGTCCGCTCGCCCGTGCCAGTTCGGTCAGGGCGGCGGCGTAGCCTGCCTCGGCGACCTGCCGGTAGAGGGCGTCCGTACCCTTCGTGTCGCCGCCTTGCTCACCCAGTCGGGTGAGCTCGGCCACGACAGTGCCGTGCGCGGCGACAGCGGCGCGCTGAACGAGTGCTTCGGCGCCCTGCAGGTCACCGTGTTGTTCCCTCAGCCGTGCTAGTTCGGTCCGGGAAGCGGTGTATCCGGCGTCGGCGGCCTGCCGGTAGAGGATCTCGGCGCCTTTCCAGCTTTCGGTCTGGGCCCGCAGACGCGCCAACGCGGGCCTGAGAACCGCGTCGGTGTCGTCGGTTGCGATCCGTCCGGCCGCCTGGGGGCGCCGCCCTGCTCCTTGTCCTGTGCCGCTCCGGTGGGCGCTTCGCCCGCGCGGAGGTGCGCGGCCCGGTCCCTGAGCATGGACGCCCATTCCATGCGGTATCTGTCCTGGGCTGCCTCGGCGAGGCGGTCGAGGTCGTCGGGGCTGTCGAGGTGGGCGTAGGCGGCCCACCAGAAGGAAGCGGGTGGGCAGAGTCTCCAGCGAATGGCGCGGCCGTGCTGATCGAGGTAGTCGGCGAGGCGAAAGGAAGAGGAAGAGGTGGCTCCCGCCTCCTCCGGCAGCCCGGCCTGCGTGCCGGGCACCGGCCGGCCGAGGGGACGGTGTGCGCGCCGCGGGTCGATGCGGCGCAGCGGCGCGAGTTTTCCGTGGACGCGTCGGGTGGTGTCTGCGAGGGCGGCCTCGCCCCAGTCGGTGGGGAGTTCCTCCCATTCGTGGTCGTCGAGGTAGCCGGTGGCGGCGGTGACGAGGAAGTCCTGCGGCTGGTGAAGGCCTACGCCGAGTCGGCGGGCATCCATAGCGGCTTTCAGAAGCGCGCGGGTCCGGGGGGCTCCGTGTTCGAAGCGGCGCAGCAGTTCGGGGGCGCCGGCGAGTTCCTGGGCGAGGCGTCCGTGTGCGGCGGCACGGGTGAGGGCGGCGGCGAGGAGTTCGTCCCCGGCTCCGGCGAGAGCTTCAGCCGCGGCCAGCGCCGTACGGGGGAAGGTGTCGGGGACGGTGAGCGTGCGGTAGGCGAGGAGTTCGCGGACGCGGCTGTGCGGGTCGGTGCCGTGGGGCTCCGGCAGGGTCGCGTAGCGGTCGGCGTACTCCGGCCACAGGGTGCCCAGAACGAGGACGGGTGCGCGGTCGGGGTTGTTCAGGAGGGTGTGGAGGGCGGCGGCGATATGTTCGCCTGTCTTCGGGTTGCCGAGGTAGTGCTGGGCCTCGTTGAGCCAGAGCACGGTGCGTGGGCCGACGCGCCCGATGCCCGTGATCGCGGCCTCGGAGCGTGTGGGATCGACCGGGTGCCACAGTCGCCATCCGCTGTCCGAGAGTGGTTGCACGGCTTCCCAGCAGGCCCGTGTCTTGCCCGTCGAGGACGATCCGACCAGCACCAGCATCCGGCTGTGACCGTTCTGCGCTGCGTGCACCGCGTTGGCCAGGACCTCGTCGTGGGCGCGGCGCACGTAGCCGGGTTGGGTCTGCGGTGAGCCGTCGGCGGTGCCGGCGGGGTGGACCTCCAGGACGTGCGGGTCCCAGGTACGGATCGGCCTGCCCGGGGCCGTTTCCGGGACGGTCCCGAGATCTGCTGCTGTCCGGCGGAGCTCCAGCAGTTCCCGGCGCTGCGTCTCGGGCAGGCCGAGTGCGGTCGCCAGGGCGGCGACGGTTTCCGCGGACGGCACGTTCCCGTCGGCACGCAGTGCTTCGTGGACGGTGGTGCGGCCCAGTCCGGCTCTGGCTGCGAGGAGGGTCCTGCTCATGCGGGCGGAGGCCAGACGGTCGGACAGGACCGAGCGCAGGAGTAGGAGTGACTGCTCCCGGTCGCCTTGGCCCTGCGGCCCGTTCATGCGCGCTCCGATCTCCGGTCCGTCGGTGTCCGACGGCGTTCATCATCGTCCAGGGCGGACCCGGACGGACGCCGTTTGCGCCATTTTGGGCCGGACCGACAGCCGAACCGTTCGAAGGACAGCATCGTGGACCGTACTGCCGTTGTTCTGCTCGCCACCGCTCTCGTGGCCGTGTTCGCACTTCTGGTGGCCGCAGCCGCCGGCCTGCTCGCGCGCCTGGACGGAGCGACCTTTCCTGCAGCGCTGACACGCGGCGCCGTAGCCTTCGCCACTGTCCTCACCCTTGCGAGCGCCCTCGCCGGTACCCTGGCCCAGTTCCTCCACTGACCATGGGGCTGGGACGGTCGCCGCCCAGCGGATTCATCGTGACCCTCCAGCGCGGCCCATGCAGATCCCGAACTCCACTTCACCGCAACCGACTTCGCACCCCGGCATAGCGGCCTGCACCTGTGCATCCACTTCCCGTCGGTCGGTCAGAATGAGGCTCGGCATTTGCGACAGTGCACTGCGGCAGTTCTGGAGGTACGGATTCGTGACCCGCTACAGCATCGACCCCGACCGGAGTGAGCTGATCGCCGCCTGGGGAACGGGCGAGGGAGACCTCGCCACCCGAGTCGCCACCCTCCCCGCCGAGGCCGGGACTTCCGTTCTCCTGGGCTTGGCCCGCGCGCTCAGCCACCTTTCCGACGCCGCCTGGCGCACCTACACCCACCCCGCGAGCGCCGCCGGCTCCCAGGAGCCCAACAGCGAGGCCTGGCGCCGCAAGCGGGAGCGCGGTCACTTCGGCGAGGCCCTCGACGCCATCGCCAAGCCGAACCTCCCCAGTGGCGGCTCGATGGTCGTCTCCTACAGCCCCTGATCGAATCCGCGAACCGCGTCGGCCGGGCCCTCCACCACCTCGACAACCCCGACCTCACGAAGGCCGTTCTCGCCGAGGCCGCCACCGAACTCGCCGCTGTGGAGAGTTCCGAACTCGGCGACCTCGGCGGCCGCGCGCGGCAGGCCGTCCTGCTGAGCCGCGAGGACGCCTCCCCCGTCCAGGTCGCCGCCGCCGACCGACTGCTGGAACAGAACCCGTTCGGCACCGCCGAGCTCTTCTCCACCGTCGACCCGACCGCGGCCGCCGTCGCCGCGGCCCACTGGCTCGCCGCCGCGGCCGAGGTCACCGCCGAAGCCTCCGGAGGCAACCCCGCCCAGGTGGTCCTGGAAGCCGACAACATCGAGGCACTCCCCCACGAGACCCCCACCCTCGTCCTCGGCCTCATCGAGGACGGTGCCACCCCGTACGACGTCGTCACCGGCCTCGTACGCCACGCCATGCACGTCGCCGACGGTCTCCTCCCCGACCCCGCCGGCCTGCGCGAACAGCTCGAGAACCTCGAGGACGCCCTCACCGAGTACACCGACGACGAGGAGGCCGACCCGGAGGACACCGGCCTGCGCCTCACCCCCCTCGACCCCCGGCGCCCGGCCCGCGACCTCCTCGAAGACCTCCTCACCGGCATCCACGGCTGCTGGCTCCTCCACACCGAGTACGACGACCTCGACACGGACGAAGACCTCGGCGACGCCCAGGACTGGACCGACGAACAGGCCGAGGAACACCAGCGGCGCAGCCGCGACCGCTTCGCCCAACTCGTCCGCGACACCGCAGCCGCGAACCGAGACCGCCTCGTCTGACCGAGCCCCGAGCGGCAGCGCACTCGGCGCAGCCCGGCGGCCGACCGGTTCTCCCTTGGCCGCTGGTCAAGGGAGAGCCGCAGGTCAATCAGTGTTTTCGTGGCCGGGTGGTCGCACGGTGGTCGCCCCTGCGGGCGCACACTGGAAGGGAGAGACCCGCGCGCTCGACCCTTCGAGGCGATCATCATGCGCTGCTCACCCACCCGCACGTTCGACCGAGGGCGCGTCTACCGGCGCTGCGGCTGCCGCGACGACCACCGCCACCAGCTCGGCACCGCCTGCCCCCGCCTCGCCGCCGACCCCCGCCACGGCACCTGGGTCTTCGCCGTCGACACCCCGCCCGTCGACGGCCACCGACATACCGTTCGCCGCGCCGGCTTCCCCGACGAGATCGACGCCCGCACCGCACTGCGGCGCTTCAACGAGGGCCTGGCCCTGTGCGTCATCACCGACCCCAGGCAGCGCACCGCCGACTACCTGAGGGACTGGCTGAGCGAGACGGAGCTGCGCCTCAAGCCCACCACCATGGCCCGCTACCGCGCCTACACCGAACAGGACCTCATCCCCGCCCTCGGCACCGTCCCCCTGATCGACCTCACCCGCCAGCACCTGCAGGCGTTCGTCACCACCCAACTGCGCCGAGGCCGCGGCAGGGTCACCGTCCACCGGATCCTCGCTGCGCTATCCAGTGCCCTGTCCACCGCCGTCCACGACGGCCGCCTCGCCCGCAACCCCGCCAAACCCCCACTGCTCCCCCGCCCGGCCTCAGCCCCCAGACGCCTGTGGACCGAGGAGCAGACCGCCCGCTTCCTGCGCTTCACCCACGTCACCGACCCCCTCTACGCCGACCTCGCCGAACTCATGATCGGCACCGGCATCCGCAAGGGCGAAGCCCTCGCCCTCCGCTGGGACGACGTCCACCTGACCGAACGCGTCTTCTTCGTCCGCGCCACCCTCTCCGTCGTCGACAACAACCGGCTCCTGCTCACCGCCCCCAAGACCAGGTCCAGCAAGGCATGGGTCGCCCTGTCCGACCGCGTCGTCGACACCCTCGAAGACCGGGCCGCTCCACGGACCTTCGGCGAAACCACCCCCGCCGCCGGCTACGTCTTCCACCGCCACGGCCGCCCCCTGCACCCCAAGAACGTCCTCGACCGCTTCCACCTGCTCTGCGACAGAGCAGGCGTCCCCCGCATCGCGCTGCACGACCTGCGCCACCTCACCGCCAGCTTCGCCACCGCCGCCGGCGTCCCCCTGCCCGTCATCTCCAAGACCCTGCGTCACCGCACCCTGTCCACCAGCGCGAACATCTACACCGACCTGACGTTCCTCGCCGCCCGCGCGGCCGTCGACGCCGTCGGCTGGATCCTCGACAACGCCGACCGCGCCGCACTCGGCCGCACCGTCTGCCGCGCCCGGCGCCCCTGGCACCAGAACCCGCGCCCCCACCGGCAACTGCCCGCACACCAGCAGCCCCGCACAGACGAACCGACCGCACCCTGGCCGATGTGGCCCGGCGACCACCGTGCGACCACCAGCTGACGCCACAACAAGAAGAGCGGGCACTCGGTTTCCCAAGTACCAGCTCTCACAACCGACTTCACAGTCGGGACGACAGGATTTGAACCTGCGACCCCTTGACCCCCAGGCGTCCATAGGCGCTCATCAGGTGTGGTCCCAAAGTGGTCCCCAGGCCGACCGCCCCGCGACAGCTACGGCCCGTGATCGAGACCTGTCGGCCCTTCAGCAAGCGGCGTCGTTCCGGCCCGATTGCCCCTGTGTCGATGCCGTCAGCCGGCCCGCAGGGCCAGCTCCTGCGGGCCGATCATGGTCGCTTACCCATCGGTTGCGGGCAGTGATCTTCCGGGCGGTGTGTCGTCTTGAGCGTGTCGTCGCCGTCTGGTTCTGACGTGCCTCGCGCACCGCCCCTCACACTCTGCCGCCACGCCCGACCGAGCATCGACTCTTGGTCCCAAGATCGCCCGATCGGGCGAAGGGGAAGCTCATGGGACAGCGTGTGCGGCGGGGTCGGGTCTACCGGCGGTGCGGGTGTACGGACGAGCACCGCAAGCAGCTGGGTCCGTGGTGCGTGCGATTGCTGGAGGAGGCGGGTCACGGGTCGTGGACGTACTGCGTCGACCTCGCCCCGGAAGACGGGCAGCGAAGAACCCGTCGACGGGGCGGGTTCACCAGCCGGACCGTGGCGGGAAGCCTGCTACAAGGCCCAATGTGCGGAGGTCTTCCCAGAGCCACGAGTATGCAAGGTCGGTTGCCGGTGTCTCATCTGGGGCGGATAGAGCGGCCTCGCCGACTCTCGGGCGGGCCCAGGGCTCAGAGTCCGGGTGAATCAAGCGGATGACCCGCCGCTTCTCTTCGCGACGGGCGAGATATTCGGCCTCGTCGACCTCCTCCCGTCCGTGTGCCAGGTACCGGAACTCCACCTGATCGCTCTCCTCCACCGGCAGCGGGACCATGCGGAACGAGTATCCGTGTTCGGCGAAGCCGGTCGTGCCGCCGCCACCGGTGCGGGTGACGTAGCCCGTGATGCGGACGGGCAGAATGCACGCCAGCCCCAGCGTAGGGATCAGGCGGGGAAACCATGCCTCGCACATCTCTCTGTAGATGGCCAGGGCATTTGCGTGGACGTGCGTCACGAGCTGTGTCAGAGCGTCATCGCTGAAAAGGTCCATGACCCATCGGCCACCGTCCGAACGATCGGGGCCCGGGTAGGGGCAGAGGATCTTGCCATCCGGCTCGACATCACGGCCGGCCTCGAGGCCATCCACCAGATTTCGCAGGTCCTCCGCGCTGGCCGTCACGGGTCGTCCGGAAGCGAAGGTGACCCGTCTCAGATTCGGCTCGTCGGTGTGTCGACGCGCGGCCCGGACGACTGCCTCGGCCTCGATCGGCGGGACCAGTAGGCCTCGGTCGCCGACAAGTGCACGGCACAGTTCCCACCGACGTTCGAGGGCCGCCGGGCCGGCCAGTCCGTCACTGAGCCTCCGTCGCCGAAGCAGCGGCTCCAACTGCGAGGCAATCCAGTCCAGCGTCCACCGCCACGGCCAGGCCGGGTAGTCAGCTGCAGGCCATCCGTTCTTGGTCGAGCCCTCCGGTCCTCGAAATGCCTTCAGTTCATCCCAGTCGAGGCCTGCTGGCAGCCGAACCACCGTCTCAGCTCCCGCCTCGGTCGCGCTACGGGCCACGGTGAGAAGTCCCGTGTCACTGGCGAGGACACCGACGGTGAGTGACGAGCCCCCTGGGCTGCCGAGCCGAAGAAGGCCCGCCGCCGGGGTGAGTGAGGGGAGCCATGCAGTCAGAGCGCGATGAATCCGTCGAGCGCATTCGACAGCGGGAGGAGGGGAGGAAAGCCCACCGCCTGCCTCCGGCACCGCTTCCCGGACGATCCAGGCGACGACGCCCGGATGGCGAGCCACGATCGGTTCCAGGAGAGCAGCAGAGCGCTCCCATCCGGCACCGGCCACGGCGAGCGCTAGCGGGTAGCGCCAGCGGTCCAGCGCCGCCGGACTGTCCAGTGCCCCGACTGGAAAGCCCTTGGCCAGCACTGCCTTCCCGCCGAAGTATTGCTCGAGCACGGGAAGGCTGAAGGCGATGGTACGCCCGCGCCGGCTGACGAGACGGGACGCGACCAGGACCCGTACCTCCGACTCGCTTTCGATCTCGCCAGCCGGGATCGGTCCCCCCGCCTCAATGGTGAGGACAGCCAGGCGCTCCAGTGCGGACTGCGCCGGATCATGGTCTGCTCCAGGCCGGCGCAAAGCCCGGGCCACGAGGTCGTCCAGGAAGTCCACCCGGGATCGCGGAGCCGCCCGGCCCTCGATGCGGTCCAAACTTGCGATGATCACGAAAAGCGGCAGGAGTAGCGCTTCGCTGACGGCCTCGGACTCGGAGTAGAGGGCGGCACCGGGTCCGCCGACCCGTCGCGCCAATGTGATGGCCTCGTCGTAGCTCATCACCGGATGGGTGATGCGTTCTTCCGTCAGGAGGTCCAGGCCAGGTCGTGCCGTTGCCAGAATCCGGGTGTGGGGCCACGATTTCGCGATCACTCTCGCTTCGGTCAGCAGGTCTGCCGCGCGGCTCGCTCCGGCCTCATCCAGCCCGTCCAGGATGAGCCGGACACCGTTGCGGCTTGGATCGCCCAGAGCTTCAACCATTCGCGCAACCGCAGCCTGCAGCGGTCCGGTAACGTCGCGGGCCGAGAGGTACAGAGGAAGTGGAGCGTCGCGGTCCTCGGTCGCCCCCTCGATGTCGGTCTGATGCAGCCTCTCGACCGTCACTGACTTCCCGGATCCGTAGTCGCCTTCCAGGACCACGACACCTTGCTGCGGCAGGTCCCGGAGTGCATCTCGCTCCCGACCAACCGAAGGGTCGTCAGCGAGTGCGCTGCTCAGGTCGTCATTCAGGCCGGCCGCGGCCCATCGGGCGATCAGCCGTGCGCGGGACAGGACGGCCATCTCCGCGAGTCCTTCCTCGCGCTGCCGTCGGGACCGCTGGACAGCCGACATCCGCTGGCTCACGAGTTCCTCGTGAGCGTCCTTCATGTCGTGCAGTTCCTGCACGGTGAAGTGGCGCCCGTTGTCCCGGTCGACGATGGTGTGGTGCGCCGGGCAGAGCAAGATCATGTTGTGGTAGGAGTTGCGCTCCGACAGAGGCATGCTCGGATCGCCGCGAGGCCCATCGTCCTTCACGGCGACGATGTGGGCTTCCTCCCCAACCGCCACGGCGATGGGATGCCCCTTTGCGTCCGTCTTGCCATCGACAGCCTCGATCAGTGCGGCTCCGCAGTCCCGGAACGCGCACTCGTTGCCAGATCGACCCCACAGCAACCGGCGGTCAGCGTCCCTCAAGCTCGCCACAGCTGCGCACCTCCGATGCCACCTCCAAGCCACAGTAGACCGAGCTACCCACAACTGCGATGGAGCTCACGGCCGCATCGCACTGCCGCACGCCCGGTGACACGGTCCGTCCGGTCCGCCGAGCGCGGCCGGAATGCTTTGCAGGATCGACGGCGTCCGCCACGACCGGCTCCGGGCGAAGGGGGTCAGACTCTGTCGCCGGACATGCCAGGGCCAGGATGCGTAGTTGGCGGCTGCTAGTTCGCCGCGCTTGGCCTCCCGGCGGTTTCAGCTGCCGAACGCTCCTCGGTTCAGCTCTGCTACATCCGCCCGTCGGCGATCGTCGAGTGTGCGTTCCCACCGCAGATTGGAGTAGTAGCAGCGGGCCCGAAGGGGTGGCTCGTCGGTCTCGAAGGTGACGAGGCGGTCAAGTCCGACGGCGCGCAGTGCGGCTCGGGGCTGTGGGGCGGCGTACCCCCACACTCGTTGTCGAGCACCAGCCAAGCCATCGAGCTGGCCCGGAAGCGCACTGCCGAGCTCGGCCTCCGCCGGATCGGCCTGCACGATCTTCGGCCACACCGCCGCCAGCAGCATGATCGCCACCGGAATTCCCCTGGCCGTCGTCTCCAAGACCCTGCGCCACTCCAACTTTGCCATCACCGTCGACCTCTACGGCCGCCTCCTCAAGGACTCCGCCAACAACACCGTCGTCGCCCTGGCCACTGCGCTTGACCGTGCGGATGCCCACTGTGGGGTCACCTCCGTTGACGCCGGGCCGCGCGCCAGCTGCCTCGGCCAACGCCGGCCCCCAGGAGGACGGGCGCCGTACACGGCAGCACCCTCGACCAGACCGAGACGCAGCACAGGGTTGGCCGTCCGGCCACCGCCCACTGCACTGCGTAAGGCTCTCGTTCTCCGTTCGAGCGCAATCCGAGGTCTCTCACCTGGCGTCGGCCGGCGAACCGGTCGGCCCGACCTGCTGAACGCGACTGCGTCTGCGGACCGTACCGACGCCCGGCCCCCTGTCTCAGGGAGGGCCTTACCCGATGCTGCGGACAGATGTGCATCAACTCCGACCGGCTCAGCAAGATCAAATCTGCCGACCTGGGCAGATGTGTCAGCGCCCCCCTTTTCGATCACGCTTCAAAAAAACCTGGGCGCTGACCCCCTTTTGGGACGCGCACACATCAACGCGGCACTCGGACCATGATCATCATTGCTGAAGCGGCCTCCCCGACAGCAGGATCGGGAACACACAAGCGGCCTGACGGACCAACACGTCGACATCCGTCGACCACGCCAGCCCGCCTCGCCGCCAGGGAGGAAATAATGAAGAGCAACCGCCAGAACCTGACCGGGCTCCGGTGCTCCACCGGGACGCCCCGTTGGCGCAACCGAAAGATGCTCCCGCCGGCTCCAGTCGTCATCGTGCTTGTGATCGTGCTCCTCGCCGCGGTTCTGGCTCTCGCCAGCACCCCAACCACCAACATCCTTGAGCTGCTGGCCGGTGCGGTCGCCATTGCAATGCCAGCGGCCAGGGAGATGGCGACCCTGGTCCCTGGTCGCCGTCGCTGAGGCGGCCAACATGGGCCGGCCTCAGAGAAAGCTCGACAGAGGTGCATGGCACCACAGGGCCCAGTTGGCACTCTGGCTCCGCGAACATAAGCAACGGTCCGGACTGACATACCGCGAGATGGCCCAGCAGGCCCCGTTTTCTGCAACAGTTTTCTCTCGCGCAGCCTCGGGGCAGATTGTGCCCACATTGGAGATCGTGGAAGCATTCGCGACAGTATGCAGAGTGGACCCCACACCTGGCCGTGAATTGTGGAAGCGTGCACGGCATGAGAGGGCACGGGCGGCTGGGCGGGGGGTCAATTCGCCTCAGCCAATGCGGCCCGAGTACATCAGAGATCACGCCACGCTTCGCCTCGCCTTGATCGAACTTCATCAGGCGACGGGAGAACTATCGCTGCGAGAACTGGAGCGCCGCGCTCGAAGCTCGGGCGATAATCTCTCTCGCGGCACGATCCACGGCGTCCTGAAGGGTCGCCGCGTGCCGACCAGGCGATTCGTAGGATCCTTCGTGAGGGCGTGCGGGATCCATGAGAGCGCAGCTGGCGTGTGGCTCGCCGGTTGGGACCGTACGGAGCGGAGACGGTCCTTGCAGACCATGGCAGATAAGCCACTGACGTTTACAGAGGGCAACACCGCCCGGTCATTTCGATATGATGCGCAACGCCTCCTAGAGAAATATCGAAAGGATGGCCTTCATCTCGATCTCATGGAGGAAATCCTCATTCGACACTTGGAAGAGACTCGCCGCCGAGACATCGAACTGGGCAAGTCGCGCATTTCCGGTCATAAACATGAGTCACCCTCACCCACAGTTTCAAATACGGGCAAGACTGAATAATCGCCACAAATACTGACACCCTTCGGAAAATTGTCCGATTAAGTGGGCGCGCCACTCGATCAAGGGTGGTCGACTGTCGACCGGTCAGGCGGATTCGCAGGACATGACCTGCGGTCGCCACAGACACGTCCCGCCCGACTGTGGCTCCCCGACAGACCCGCAGGCCCGGTCTGGTCATGACGGTCCCGAGCACTGGCGCTCGCCGGTTGGCGACTGGCCCCGACGCTGAGCTGGCACATTGAGGCAGTCCGCCGGCAGCCGCAAGCCGGGCACCTTGCTGCACTCGCAGGTCCACTCGATGTCCCGCTTCGCCACCCAAGGGGTCGGCGATACGGGACATCGAGCCGCGCGAGATAAACACTTGATCTGTTCGATCATCATCCATAGAGTATCTCAGGTTCGAGTGATCAACCTGGGAGTCTCCATGGGTCAACCGTCAGTAGATGCAATGTCCGGGCGTACGGACTGGACGGCCGGTCCGTTGAGGGCGGTGTCGTACGGGGGCGGCGTTCAGTCCACCGCGCTACTCGTCCTCGCAGCTCGCCGAGAAATCGACTACCCGACGTTCTTGTTCGCGAACGTCGGTGACGATAGCGAGCACCCGGCCACACTCACGTACGTACGCGATGTCGCAGTTCCGTTCGCTGCCAGCGCTGGGATCGATCTCAGGCAGCTCCGGCGGCTGCGGCGCGATGGCGAGTCCGAAACGCTGGTACAACGGCTCAGCAGACCTGACACTCGCTCCATCCCGATCCCAGTTCGCATGGCGAACGGGGCGCCAGGAAGAAGGTCCTGCACAGCTGATTTCAAGATCAAGGTGATCGGACGATGGCTTCGCGAACACGGAGCCACGACCGCCGCACCGGCTCACGTGGGCATCGGAATTTCCGTCGACGAGATCCATCGTGCGAACCGCAGGCGTAGCGAACCGTATGAGCTGATCGAGTACCCGCTTCTGGAGCTCGGGCTTCGGAGGACGGACTGTGTGCGCGTCATTGAGGAAGCGGGGCTTCCCGTCCCTCCGAAAAGTTCGTGCTTCTTCTGCCCCTTTCGCACCGTTGGGGATTGGCACCGTCAGCGGTCGCTGGAGCCCGAGCTCTTCGCCCAGTCGGTGTACATCGAGGAACTGGTCAATCGCCGACGCAAGGCTCTCGGTCGGGATCCGGTGTATCTGACCCGCTACGGCCGTCCGCTGGCCGAGGCGATAGCGGTGGAGCCTCTCGTTGTCGTTGACGACGAAGGGTTGTGCGACTCCGGCTGGTGTATGACGTAGCGTCATCGGGGTTCGCGGCGTGCGGCCTCCTCCCTGACTACTTTTCCGAGGCTGCCTTTCGGCCTCGCGGCTTCTGACTCAGCCGATCACCGGCGAGCAGCCTTGCATGTGCTTCTGGATCAACTGCTCGGCCGCGGGCCTGGGCGTCAGCGATGAGCGTGTCGAGACGCCAGAGCGGTGAACCCGACAGCTTGAGATCCTCGTCCGCAATCGTCCGCCGATTCCGCCATCGAGCGATGGCTCGCTCGTCGGCCCCCAGTACGAGAGCCGCCTCCTTGATCCCTACGATCACCGGGAGGCCCTCCGGGTCCAAGAGACTGTATCCACCTGGGATCGTCGCCTTGTACTGCGCCAGCCGCTCTTCGGTGATCTCCCGCCCACTGTGACCATCGAGCTGAAGGACCGTGGCGAGTAGCCAGTAGGGGTTCCCGGACGCGATGAGGTCGGGCTCGCCGAGGATGCCGTCGGTCCGCCACTTTTGAGATGTCTGGCGCTCGATGCCAAACAGGCCGGCGATCTCGGTGTGGCCGACCAGGTACGGCAGCTGTGCGGCCATGACCAGTGCTTCTCCGGGGGACATCGTCTACTCAGGCCCGGCTCACGTGCGGGCTCCCAAACGATAGCGCTCTCCGGCGTGCCGTACTGGATCTTGGCGGCGCGGCTGAGTTGCTCCGAGCGCCATCGGTACACCTGAGCCCCCGTTGCGGACGGCTGTCGCCGGTCGCAGCGGGGGCTCAGGTGTTATTCGTCAGAGGTGGCAGACGGAGCAGCCTGCCTCGTCGTCGTCCTCGTCGTGGGCGTCGGCGAGGATCTCGAGCAGCGGTCGGTTCGGCTTTACGCGGGTGGCCGCCCTCTCCAGAGCTGCTTGGTGCTTGGCTTCGATCTCCTCGCGGCGCTCGATCAGGTCATGCAGAGACTCGCCCTGGGACCAGGTGTACTCTCGGCCCTGCATCGCAGTGTGCCGGTAGTTGACCTTCTCCTCGTAAGCTATGGCCTTCTCGAAGAGGTCCGGGTGACGGTCCTTCAGCCCGACCCACTCGTGCTTGCGCTGGAAGAAGCAGAAGTAGCAGCCCGAGCGAGTGCGCCACTCGTAGTAGGCCGGCAGGCCGATGCCGGCCTCGTCGAGGATCTTGTCTACGCCGGCGCGGTCGATGCCATCCTCGCGGAATGGGAACACCGCGGTGATGTTCGGCTTGGTGCTGACGTAGCCGAGGCGGTTCTCGTCTGCGCGGATGGCGACGTAGGAGATCACCTCGTCGTCGCCGACCCACTCTTCCAGCGGCTTGATCTTCAGGTTCTTGGTGCACCAGCGCATCTGAGGGCTGGGCAGGGTGCCCTGGTAGACCTCAAGCCAGTGATCGAAGTCGCGGCTGGCGTTCAGCCGGACGATCGGTTTGCCGACTGCGGCTTCAAGGCGGTTGAGGTACTCGTACGTTTCGGGCAGCTCGGCGCCGGTGTCGCAGAAGAAGTACTCCATGTCGGGTACACGGTCGCGCATGTGGATGGCGAGGGCTGAGGAGTCCTTGCCCCCGGACAGGCCGAGTACGTGGCGCTTCTTGGTGCCGGAGCTGGTGTCGCTCACAGCTTCTCCTTCGTCTCGGGGGCCGCGTCGGTGGCGGCGGCGGCCAGGCGTTCGGCGAGGGCGGCGAGCAGGATGCGGGCGCCGTCCGGGCCGAGCGCCTCTTCAGCCTGCCTGATGACACTGACAACGAGCTTGTCGGCTGCCTTGCGTGACTGCTTCGGCACGTGGATGAGGGTGCGTTCCTCGGTGCCCTGGGGGGTGGTGAGCGTGAGAAGGCGGGTGTCGATGCGCCGCGGCGAGGCCGGCTTCTGGGCAACCTCCGGCTCGTCGTTGGTCTCGTAGAGGTGGCTGACTCGGTCGAGGGCGCGGGCGACCTCCTTCACCTTGGCCGGGAAGGCATCCGTGTCGCGGTCGGTGAAGTTGACGAGGGCCTTGTTGAGGAGACGGATGGTGATCGGCTCGAGCCAGTCCTCGTCTGGCAGGTTCTCGTCGAGAACGCGTGAGACGAAGCCCTGCAGGCTGAGTTCGAGGGGTGCGTTGGCGAACCCGCGAAGCCGTTCGGCGAGACCAGAGCGGAGTTCGGCGATCTCGGCAGGGAGGCGGAATTCCTTTGCGAGGGCCGCGACGAGTTGCTGGCGTAGGGCAGCACTCGCGCCGGACAGCTCGTCGAGGGTGGCGACGAGGCCCGCGACGTACGTCTTGGCGCCCTGTTCGTCCTTGGCGGTCTCGGCCAGGACGGGCTCGACTCCCTGAGTAAGGGGCAGGGCGGTGAAGATCAGCTCGTCGGGGTCGGTGGCTTCCTTCAGGACGTCCCGGAGCTTCAGCGCCGGCGCGCTCAGGCGCTTGGTGGCCTTGGCGAAGTCGTCAAGCGCCATGTAGCGGCCGAGGATCGTCCGGGTGACGGCCAGGAGCATGGGGTTACGGGCCGAGCGTGATCGCGGCGCGGTGATGTTCAGGGCCTTGGCGAGTCCTTCGACCACGAGGCGGCGCTGACCGCGGCCGACGGGTGCGGCCTTGACCATGAAGCGGTCCGGGTTGACGTTGAGCCGCTCGATGATCTCCGGGGTCAGCCGCTGGCAGTAGTTGCCGTCCTCGAACAGTGCGATGTCGTCGCTGCGAAGGATCAGGGCAGTGACCACGAGGATCGGGACGACGCCGGCCTTGACGCCGTAGGGCGGCGCCATGAGCTGCTCGTAGATATCGCCCAGAGGGGTCGGTCGGGTGGCCTTGGTCAGCGCTGCCTCGAGGGTGTCCCAGACTTCGGTGACGTTGGCTTCGGCGTTGGCTTCCTTGCTGGGCCTGGAGATTCCGTGGGTGAGGATGGTGTCGGAGTCGACAGCGTTGCCGCTCTCCCCTGCGACGCGGTGGAGGCCGAGGTACTCGACGACTCCGTGGTACATCGCGCGTTCCGCGGAGTAGTTGTCGGGGTCGAAGCCCAGGAGGTGCACGCCCGATCGCTGGATCATGGCGGTGAGCACCTCGCGGCGGGCTCGCGAGCCGTTGCTGGTGAGCTGGTGACGGCCGGCCATCTCGTTGCGGATGCGCGGAGTGTGGGGGTAGACGAGTTCGCATGCCTGGGAGGCGAGGCTGGCGTAGCTGCGCGCTTCGAGAGCTGCGTCGGGCGCGTTGGTGACGTCGGCAGCGGTGTTCCAGAGGTGCCAGGTGGCCTGCGGGCTACGGGGGTTGAACGCTTCGTCGAGCTGCGCTCCGATGAGCTGGGAGATCTCTGCTGCGCGTTCGGCGATCTCCCGGGAGGCGACGTGGTCGATGGTGTCGTCGTCGAGGAGTTCCTCGAGTGCGACGAGGTCGATTCCGGCTTGGAGGACCCGCTCGGGGTTCTGGGTAACGCCGATCAGCACCGGAAGGGGCGAGTTGACGGCAGGCCGGGTGTCGAGGGTGCCGAGGTGGTAGACGATGAGGCCGTCGGCGGCGTCCTTGACCACCTCGGGGCCGTCGATCTTCTCGCCTTCGTGGCTGACCGCTGTGACGAAGTAGCGCAGCATTCCGGTCTGCTGGCTGTGCTTGCCGGCCACTACGGCGGCGGGAAGGACGGTGCCGAGGTGCTTGCTGACGTAGTCGACGACGTCCGCGGGCTTGATCCGGGTGGCGACTTCGCGGACCCGGGCGTCGATGTCGACGTCGGTGCCCTGCCAGACGCGGTATTCGTTGCTGTAGGCGCGGTGAACCACGAAGCCGTCTTGGACGAGCTTGTCCAGCTTGTTCTGCAGGGCTGCGAAGCGGTCCGGGTCGTTGGCGTCGAGTGGGTCGTTGAGCGCGAACTGGATCATGCCGGGCGTTGCGCGCAGGAGACCGTCGGCGTCGATGAGGTTCAGGATGCCGATGACCTTGAGGACTTCCTGGTCTTCATCGGGTAGGCCGTGGGCCTCGTTGAGCCGCATGTCGACCTCGAGCCAGCGGCTGGCGTTCGACGAGGCGAGGATGGTGGTGCGGCCCGATGCGAAGAAGTAGTCGTACAGCTGCGGGAGGCGAACCGTCGAGGCGCGCTCGGGCGCGTCCGAGGACAGCGTCTCCATTGTCCGCCGGACCGTGTGGGGCTCGTCGCTGGCGAGGAAGCCAGTGAGGCTTCGGTCATGCTGGCCGATCTGGGATGCGAGCAGCGGGGCCGCGACAGCGGTCAGCGGGTGCAGAGGGTAAAGGCCGGCGAACATCTCGGCCGAGATGTCGACAACGGAGTTGAGTGCGTGCCCCTCCCTCCACGCCTTCGCGGCAGCTTCTGCCTGGGCCTCGATGAGAGCGCGGCCAGGCTCGGCAACGGCGGACAGGTCGAGGCGGCGGCGCATGAGGTGGACGGCGTCGCCGAGGTTCGGTGCGAAGGTGATGTCCTCGAACCGGCCCTGGATCTTTGCCCATTCCTGGGTCTGGACGGAGCTGGATCGCGCTGCGTAGTCGGTGAACGCCAGGTGCTGGAGCGTGAAGATGAACAGTGGCAGGCCCGAGCGGCCTGCTCCCTTCTCTGCCAGCATCTGGAGCAGGAAGACGTCGCTGTCGGCGTCTCCGGTGTCGCCGGCCGCGGCGAGGTACTCGAGTGTCTTGCCGAACTCGTCGAGGATCAGCAGGACGGGGGCAGCGTCACACAACACGGTGACGGCATCAAGCAGGCACTGCGCAGTCGGGACCTCCCGTTCGGCGCACGCGGCGAGGGCCTGAGCGACGACCTTCGGGGGCCGCTTCTTCCACCTGCGCTCGACGGCTGTCTGCAGGGCTCGGTGAATCGTTGCGGCAAGAGGTTCACGACGGGCTGTGGCAACAGCGCCGAGGAAGCCGTCCGTGGTCAGCTCGTCCCGGACGCGGGACAGCCGCGCGGCGTATCCGGGGCTGGTTGCCGCAACGGCCGCTTCTGCTTCGGCGCGGCGAGCCTTGTCGTGTCCGAGGAAGGCGTCGAAGAGGTTGGAGAGCGTGGACTTGCCGGAGCCGTAGGGGCCGGTGAACGACCATGCGCGGGTACGTCCGAGATCGCCGACGGCGTTGGTGACGCGCTCGAGGACATCGAGGGCGCGCGCGCCGACGTAGGGCGAGTTCAGTTGGCGCTCGCGGACGTCACGTTCGAGGTTGGTGGATCGCAGCTCCGATCCGACCAGGGCGATGCCTTTAGGGAGCTGGAAACTGTCGGTGCTCTGGCGGGAGCGCTGCTTGGTTTTCGTCGTCATGATCAGGAGTTCTCCTCGCCGAACACCAGCTCCTCGGCCTGCTGGGACGTCTTCTTACGCGCACTGCTCACCGCGGTCTTGGCAAGCCCGGGGTAGATCTCGGTCCATCGCTCCGGACTGGGGAACCCGTCCCGATCCCGGACACGGCCGTAGTACTCATCCAAGATGTCCCACGCGAGCGTCTGTGGGGGCTTGAGGTAGGCCAGGCTCCTCTGGCCGAGGGCCTCGACCAGCTGGAGGTCAGGGTGATCATTGATCACGGACTCGATGGCCTTGGCCAACTCAGGCTCCCGCATACGGAACGCGCGGCCCGGTGACCCTTCTTCTGCGGCGAGCCGTGCCAACGTGATCGAGCCAGCGTTCGGGGCGAGCCGAGAGGCGTAGTCCAGGCAGGCGTAGGCGAGCACCGGCGCGGGCAGGTTCGACCGGGATCCGCTGGTGAAGCGCCAGGTCCGCTGCTTGCCCTTGCCCTGCCCTTCCAACAGTCCGAGCTCCCTGAACGGGGACATGAGCAGGTCCTCGAAACTCCCCGGAGACAGCGGGTTGAACTCCTGGTCCAGGGCGTACATCTTGATCAGGCAGTCCACGTCACGGTTGACCGACTCCGCCGCCCGCCACTTGTCCTCGTCGAAGTTCTCATGCACGAAACGCGTGATGACGCTCGTCATCTCTGCGGTCGTAACTCGGGAGCGTGGCGCCAGATTGAACATCACGTACCAGCTGGGCGCTTGGCACTTGGAGTCCGGTTCGGCGGAGAGCAGCCACCAGTGCAGCAGCCAGAGGCTGCCGGTGTCCTCGAGATACGGGTCCGCGCCGTGTTCGTCGAGCAGCCACCGGGCGCGCCATGTCGGTGCGGACAGGCGTGCCTTCTTGGACGGGTCGGTGTGCGCATGCTCCTGGGTCAGCTTGAACGCCTTCGACCAGTAGCGCATCGCGTTGACCATGTTCCGACCGACGCCGAGAAGGACGGGTGCGTCCTCGCGGTAGAAGATGTCGGGGTGATCCTTCACCTGCGTATAGGCCTTGTGCATCCAACCGAACCGCGGCGCGAAGGTCTCGTGGCGGTTGAAATTGAGCTCGACGGCCTCAGCGAGCCGGCTGTCTGACATTCGGGGATGCCTCTCGGTGGGTCAATCGCAGGAAAGAAGGGCTAATAGGGGATAACGTCGGTCACTGTTCGGCGGTAGCGGCCATCAGCAACCGAGTTCGCTCGACCGCTGCAGCAGCGGCGTCGATTGCGCGGTCGACGTCCTCCGTGGTGGTGGCGTATCCCAGGGAGAAGCGCACAGTGGCGTCCGCGTCCTCACGGCTGCGGCCCATTGCCAGCAGGACGTGGCTCGGGCCCGGCGCTCCCGACGAGCAGGCGCTGCCGTCCGATGCCGCTACGTGGGGCATAGCGGCGAGCACCGCGTCGGCCGGCACTCCCGGGAAAGTGACACTGGTCACACCAGGAAGGCGAGGTACCTGCGCCGCATTGATCTGGCAGTCCGACACGCGAGCGGTCAGACCGGCTTCCAGCCTGTCGCGCAGCTCGGACACCCGGGCGGCTTCCGACGGCAGGTTGCGTCGGGCAGCCTCTGCTGCGGCGCCGAGCGCGGCGATGCCGGCCACATTGAGGGTTCCTGCTCGCCATCCACGTTCATGGCCACCTCCGATCAGGAGGGGACGGTGCGGAAGATTGGTTCCGCGGCGGACGAACAGCGCCCCCGCCCCCTGCGGGCCGCCGAACTTGTGAGCGGAGAGCGACAGCAGATCGATGTCCAACTCGGCAAGGTCCAGAGGCAGCCGCCCGACGTACTGCGTCGCGTCAGTGTGGACCAGGGCGCCGGCTTCGTGCGCGGCCTTGGCGATGGGGACCAGATCGGTCAGGACTCCGGTCTCGTTGTTTGCGAGCATGACCGACACCAGGGCGACGTTCCGCCGCTTGAGGGCGTCGTGGAGTGGCTGCAGGTCGAGGACACCATCGCCGTCCACGGGGAGTACGACAAAATCATCGGGTTCCCCTTCAGTGATCGCACGTCCCGCTTCAAGCACGGCAGGGTGTTCGACCGCAGTGGTAACCAGCGCACCCCCGCGGGCCAGCGCGGCCCGCAGAGCGAGGTTGTTCGCCTCTGTTGCTCCCGAGGTGAAGATGATCTCTCCCGGGGAGCAGCTGAGCAGGTCGGCAAGTTGGCGGCGCGCGCCATCGACCCTGGCGGCAGCGTCTCTGCCGAAGTGATGCATGCTTGAGGCGTTGCCGACGCTCTTCAGCGCCGCCAGCGTTGCCTCGAGGGCCTCCGGGCGCAGTGGAGCTGTGGCGTTGTAGTCGAGGTACACGATCTTTGCTTCCGCGGCACGTCCCTCGACCATGTTGCCCCCCTCGTTCCGGCGCGTTCCGACTCTCACTCCTGGCGACTCTCCTCGGCGGGCCGATCTCCTCCGCCAGGAGTGCACTGAGATCCTATCGGTCCGGAGGGACTGCCGACGCGAGCTCACCCAAACCGCCCGGCCGGACACGTTGCGCTACCACCGGGGTCTACCGCTTCCGCGTCCCCCGCATCGCAATCGTCGAACTTTTGCGGCATATGCCAGATATGCCCGGCTCTTCGCATGCGTTTTTCCGGGAGGAACTCACGCATGTCAGCCACTCGGTCTAGGGTGATCGCTGGTCGTGGAATAGCAGGCCGCGACGGTCAGGCTTTGGGCAGGCCGAGGGGGACGGTTGGAAGAAGTAGCGCCGCTACCCAGGGGCACGTGGCGAGGGGGCCGGCAGGAACCGCAGCAGCAATGAAGTTCCGACGACGCGGGCCTGCAGGCCGCCCGCGTCCGCCAAGGAACCGAGAAAGCCGCGATCACCGCGCGAAGAGAGCCTGAACGGCAAACGGAACCGCGAAATGCACGGGAGCTTCATCTTGGAAACCCGAGAAATCTTTGACGCCGCCCCTTACACAGTGGCCCAGTTCCTCAGCGAGACCGGGCAGTGTCTCTACATCCCGCCGTACCAGCGCGCGTACAGCTGGGATGCGAACAAAGTAAAGCGTCTCATTGCAGACGTCGCCCACGGCGTCGAGCAGCTCACGAAGTTCCAGGCTTCGATCTGCTTCATCGGGTCCGTGATCGCGTTGCGCGACCTCGAGTACACCACTGTCGACCCCATCCACCGGCCGATGGTGCCCCCGCGCGTCATGAGCATCATCGACGGTCAGCAACGGATGACCACGCTCCTCCTGCTGACCACCGTCCTGCACGAAGAGATCACGACCCGAGCCAATCGGCTCCCCAAGGGCGGGGGCGAAGCTCGCGATTGGTGCTTCAACCAGGCCGTCGACGTGACGGTACGCCTCACCGACACCTTCGAAGAGGACATGCGCTACGGGGAGGGAGAATTCCGCTTCTACCCTCGCATGATCCGCTCATACCATGACGTCTGGTCCCGCAACAAGGGCGAGGCACAGTACGAGTCTCCGATCGGCTACTACCTCCACCAGTACGCCCAGTACGGGCGCAGCCAGATCGGAACTCAGGAGTACAAGCACACCCCGTTCCTCGAGGGTGAAGCGAAGGATGCCAACGCCCAGGCACACAAGCATCTCGAGGGCACGCGTGTCATCATCCGCCGAGCCCTTCGCCAGGCGGTCTCTCCGCAGCGCCAGGCCAAGGAAGACGAGGCCGAGCTCATCTCCGCCGTAGCCATGGCGGAGTCCAAAGTCCTCCAAGAAGCCCTGTTCAACAGCCCGTTCCCGGAGTTCGTGATGGAGGCAGCTCGCGAGGATGAGCGCATCGCGGCGTTGCTCCGGCTGATCGTCTTCGCCAACTACCTGCTCAACCGGGTGACCGTGGCGGTCGTGACGTCCAAGCACGAGGACTACGGCTTCGACATGTTCGAGGCGCTTAACACGACGGGGCAGCCGCTCACCGCCATCGAGACGTTCAAGCCGAAGGCCATCAAGAACGAGCCGGTGAAGGAGTGGCACACGTCGGAGTCGTATGGCCACTTCGACACGATCGAGAAGTACCTCGATGCCCAGGGAGCCTCGTCGGCAGACAAGCGGCAGACGGCGACGGACAACATCCTCATCCCGTTCGCGCTTCTCAACGATGGATATCGGCTGAGCAAGCGCCTCAGCGAGCAGCGCCGCTACCTTCGCACCTCTTTCGACAAGGAGGCCGGCCAGGCAGAGAAGCGAGTCTTCCTGCAGGCGCTGGCGCAGCTCACCAAGTTTGTCTCCGGCCCGTGGGCCGATCCGAGCAAGCTCCCCGAGTGCTCAGACGCCGAGCTGCGGAACCAGGCCGCCCTGTGCGCGCAGGTGCTGACCGAGGCCAAGCACAACATTGTGATCGCACCGCTCACTCGGTACTACGCGGCTCACCGGCTGGAGCAGGACGACATCGATGGCCGTGCGCGCGAGTTCCTCACTGCCGTCCGTGCCTGCGGTGCGTTCTTCGGCCTGTGGCGAGGAGCCTTCGGCGGCACCAACGGGATTGACAAGGTCTACCGGGACCTCATGGACGAACCGTCCGCCAGCGTCGACGGGTTGAGGTTCAAGCGTCTCGGCCGCCCACTCACCGAGGTGCCGCCTGTGGAAGACATGCTGAGCTTCCTGCGGCAGCAGCTCCAGGAGGCCGGGCTGGCCGAGAAGGATCGCTGGGTCGCGAAGGCTTCGGAGATCACGGTCTATAAGAGCTCCAATCAGCTCACCAAGCTTCTGCTCCTCGCGGCTTCCAATGACTCGACGCCCGATCAGGAGAAGCGCGGCCTGATCGCTCTCGGCAGGAGGGGGCTCCTGAGTACCCTTAACCTCGAGAGCTGGCACGACCAGGCGTTTTCAACCATCGAGCACGTCGCTCCCCAGAAGACGGCACCTGGGTGGGACGCGAAGCTCTACGACGACAACGTCGTCGACGTGTTGGGGAACCTGACCCTTCTCCCCGGGGTGGAGAACTCGTCCGCGAAGCAGCGTCCGTGGCCGATCAAGCGGCTGATGTTCCAGGCTCTCTCCGCCACCACCGTTGAGGAAGCGGAGCGGACGCTGGCGCAGGCCGCTCAGGAAGGCATCGAGATCGGCGATGGTGCTGAGGCCATCATCCGCCGAGCCCGCCATCTTCCCCTGGTCGCAGCGCTTGCCCAGCGAGAGGAGGACTGGACGGTCGAGTTCGTTCAGGAGCGGTCCAAACGTCTGTGCGGCATGGCCTGGGACTCGCTCGCTCCGTGGCTTGGGCTTTAAGCCCAAGACTCACTAACCGCTAGCCCGCGCGTTTCATACGGGGTCGCGTCCGGATCATGATCGGAAGAGCGAAGGTGCCTTCTGAGCTGCAACGATGAGGCTTGTCTAAGAAGCCGTTGTCTTTCCGAGAGTGATTGGTGCGTTTCCGCTGGTCAGGCATAGGGTCGGTGCTTCGGCGGCAGAGACGGGGTGTCGTGTCGTCTCTTCGGTGGAGGTGCCGGGATGCCGTCGGTGATGGGGTTGCTGGAGGAGCACGAACGCGTCGCTCGGCAGCGGGTGGAGGTCCTTCAGGTCGAGCTGCGGGAGGCGGAGGCTGCGTGGGAGCGGTTGGTGATCGCCCGTGAGACGGTGAGCGAGGTCTTGGCGGGACCACGTGCGGGCGAGGAGGCGTCGCCGGTCGTGGTGGCGGGCGAACGGCCGGTTCGGGTCGAGGCGGCGGTGCCGGGTTCGGTCGTGCCGCACTGGCGGGAAGGGCTCGCCCCAACGGTGCTGGCACCGGACTACCAGCGGATCACGGATGTCCTGGCCGGCGGGAACGGGGCGGGCGGGGAGGCGATGGACTGCCGGCAGCTGGCCGGGGCGCTCGGGCTGGAACCGGTTCCCGCGAAGGTTGAGGGGTTGCGGTCGAAGGCGAAGCGTCTGGCCGCGCGGGGCTGGCTGGTCGAGGACCGCCCGGGGCTGTTCAGCGTGCCCGCCGGGCGAGGCGGCGGCTCATGACCATGCTCATCGACCAGCGGATCACCGCCTCCGAGGTATCGGTGCGCGTCTCGTAGTCGCGGGCCAGGCGGCGTGAGCGCATCAACCACGCGAACGTGCGCTCCACCAGCCACCTCTTGGGCAACACGGTGAACCCGGCCGCGTCGTCGTTGCGTTTGACCACCGTCAGCGCGATCCGCAGGACGTCGCGGGCAAGGTCGACCAGGCGCCCGGTGTAGCCGCCGTCGGCCCACACCAGCGTGATGTGCCAGTGCCGTTCGCGCAGCCGGGCCAGCAGCGTCCGTCCGGCCTCGCGGTCGGTGATCGAGGCCGCGGTGACCATCACCGTCAGCAGCAGCCCGAGGGTGTCGACGATGATGTGCCGCTTGCGGCCGTTGACGTTCTTTCCGCCGTCGAAGCCCCGGCTCTCGGCCGGCACCGACGCGGCCGCCTTCACCGATTGCGCGTCGATGATCCCCGCGGTCGGCTCCCGGTCGCGGCCCGCTGCCTTACGGACCCGGTCGCGCAGCCGGTCGTGGAACTCGGCGACCAGGCCCTTGTCGCGCCAGCGCCGGAAGAACGCGTAGACGCGGTCCCACGCGGGGAAGTCCCCGGGCATCGCCCGCCAGGTGATGCCGCCCGCGACCAGGTAGCGCACCGCGTCGACCATCTGTCGGTGGCAATAGCCCTCCGGCCTGCCTCCGCGGCCCTCCAGCCAGCCCGGGACGGGCATCGCGTCGCGCACGACCGCCCACTCCGCGTCGTTCATGTCGGACGGATACCTCGGTCGCCTGTGCGGTTGGTCGCCGGCGTTCCCGAACCGGTGCGCGAGACAATCACACTCCCGGGCAGCTGAGTTGGAGTCAGTCGACGCAAGGGCGTACAACAGCGACAACAGGGCCTCCTGGCGTGCTCAAGGCCTCGACAACCCCGAGCTGCACCAGAGGCCCTGTCTTCATGCTCGGCAATCGGCAAGATCACCCGACCGTGCTGTCCAGTCGAACCCACGTCCACCAAGATCGATACGACAACGGCTTCTAAGGTCCCAGTCGTACCAGCAGGAAGGCGCTTTCTGCGTGCACGCTACCCGGTCACGCCCCAGGCTCGTCGTCCGTGCCGGCTGCTGGTGCGTCGGGCATCGTCCGCGTGAGGTCAGCTCCGGGGATCCGGGTACCGAGTGCGGGGGCGGGGCCTACATGACATGGGGCACCTCCGATCTTTCAAGCGTGATGGTTTGCTGACTGACAGTCACGGAAAGATCCAGGCGGGTCGGCAGTGGGCCGATCAGTGAGGAGACGCCATGTCTGAGACCAACTCAAAGGGCCCCGCCCAGGCGCAGATGTCACCCGAGATGCTTGCAAGCCTCGGGCGGACTCCCACCCCCGAGGCTTCGGCGCCTGCAGAGCCGACCCTGGTCCCGGCTGACCAGGTCAAGCCCGAGGACATCGGCGCACTGTCGATCGAGTACCGCGACGGTAAGCCGGTGATCGTCATTAGCGGCGGCAGGGCGATCCCCAGGCACATCCCGACTGTGAGGCAGGGCGAAGACCTCGACCTCACCGAACACGAAATTAAGCTTTGGATCCCCGAGGGCGTGGTCCAATACACCAGCGCCCAGGAGACTTGGACCTACGAGTAGCTCCGCCCAATGACGTGAAGTAGTGCCTTCAACACACCCAACTAGCCTGCGCGCTTCATACGGGGTCGCGTCCGGATCGTGATCGGAAAAGCGAAAGTGCCTTCTGAGCTGCAACGATGAGGCTTGTCTAAGGTCCCAGTCGTACCAGCAGGAAGGCACTTTCTGCGTGCACGCTACCCGGTCACGCCCCAGGCTCGTCGTCCGTGCCGACGGGCGCGGGGTGGTCAACCACACCGGCTCGCGTCTGTTGACGGATCTGGCCGACGCCACCTCGCTGACCAGCGCCTTCAGTGATGCCCTGCACCGGCTGCGGCCGCGCGGGACCGGGCACGATCCCGGCCGCGTCGCGGTGGACCTGGCGGTGATGCTCGCCGACGGAGGCGAGGCGATCCGGGACCTGGCCGTGCTGCGCGATCAGCGCGATGTGTTCGGGCCGGTCGCCTCCACCCCGACCGCCTTGCGCGTCCTGGCGGGCATCGACACCGACAACCTGAACGCGCTGCGGGCAGCCCGGGCCGCTGCCCGCGAGGTCGCCTGGCTGCAGACCGCCGAGACCAGGGACGGGATACCGCCGGCCCGCGCCGCAGGTCGTCAACTGCCCGGCCTGGTCCTGGACATCGACGCCACCCTGGTCACCTGCCACTCCGAGAAGGAAGAAGCGGCCGCCACCTACAAACGCGGCTTCGGCTACCACCCGATGCTCTGCTTCCTGGACAACACCGGCGAGGCCCTGGCCGGCATCCTGCGGCCCGGCAACGCCGGAGCGAACACCGCAGCTGACCACATCACGGTCCTCGACGCGGCCCTCGCGCAGATTCCCGACGCCCACCGCCACGGCACCCCGATCCTCATCCGCGCCGACAGCGCGGGCAGTGCCAAGACCTTCCTCGCCCACCTACGCGCCCTGCGACAGCGAGGCATCCAAACCATCTTCTCCGTCGGACACGCCGTCACCGAACAGGTCCGCAAGGCCATCCGGGTCCTACCCGACCAGGTCTGGCACCCAGCCCTGGAACAGGACGGGACCCTTCGTGCCGGCGCCGAGGTCGCCGAGCTGACCGGCCTGGTCGACCTCACCGGATACCCGGACGACACCCGCATCATCGTCCGCCGCGAGCGTCCCCACCCAGGCGCCCAGTTGTCCCTGTTCGACCAGGACGAAGGCATGCGCCACCAGGTCTTCCTCACCGACACGCCCGTCGCCGGCGGCGGCTCGATCCAGTACCTGGAGGTCCGCCACCGCGCTCACGCCAGAGTCGAGGACCACATCCGCCGCGGCAAGACCACCGGCTTCGGCCGCTTCCCCTCCCGCCACTTCGCCATCAACCAGGCCTGGCTGGAGCTGTCCCTGACCGCCATCGACCTGCTCGTCTGGGCCCGGACCCTGCTACTGGAAGGCGAGTTGGCCACCGCCGAGCCCAAGAAGCTCCGCTACCGCCTCCTGCACGCTGCGGCCCGGATCACGCGCGGAGCCCGCCGCATATACCTGCGGATCGCTGCCACCTGGCCCTGGCGCCACGAACTGACCGCGGCGTTCAGCCGCCTGGTGGCACTACCCCGACCGGCCACCTGACAGGCCAAGCCGCCCCTGACCACCACGACACGAGGACCCAGGAGCACCTGGCCATCGCGCCGGGCCCTCGGCATGCCCAACGTCTGGCGGCAGCCCCCGCAACCTCCGATACAGGGATCGCTCCAGATCAACCGACGCGAACCGAAACACGGAGGCTAGGGCCCACTGGGCGATGTCCAGGTAGAAGGCCCGAACGAGCGTCTTGACCGCGGGCGCGCTGGAGCGTGGGGTTGTGGTCTCGACGACCTGGCCGTCCGGCATCCGCCGACGGCGGGTAACCGTGTTGACGCGGGCCTTCCAGCCTGCGGCGACCTCCGGTGTCAGGTGGAGCGAGTTGATGTCTTCATGGTGGCGTTCGAGGTCGGCCCAGAAGTTGCTGGCCAGGGCCGCCGCCAGTGTGATCAGGGACTTGTGGTCGAGGGAGGGCTGACGTTCGGTGAGGTAGTCGACGAGGAGGTCCCGAACCGGACGGCAGCGCAGGTCGTAGCGGTCCACGAGTTCCGCCGGAGTCACCTGTCCGGTTCGGGTCTGAAGCCGGATCAGGGTCAACGGAGCGTCCGACGGGAACTGGCCGATTTCGCGCAAGGCGGTGTAGGCGATGCGAACGCCGCGCGCCGCATCGTGGGTGGTCTCCTGAAGCAGGGCGAGAAGATCACCAACGACAATGTCCTCGACGCGGCCACCGAAGGCCGCGAGCAGGGCAGCGACCGCCTTGAGGGCCCCGGAGGCATGACGGGTGGACTGGATGGCCGCGGGGAACTTGGCCTCCAGGCGGGCGAATCCCTCGGGGTCGCGGGTTGTCGCAATGGCGGGCCGGAGGGCGTTGGAGGAACTGGCCGCAAGCCATGCCGGGGACGGGCGGATGACGTCCGCGCAGATCAAGGCCAGTGCCCCGGAGGCAAGGCAGGCCGAGGTCGGCCGTCGACCGATGCTGGTAGAGGCCCAGTTGAGGACGGTGCTGTGCCATCCGGCGGTCGAGTGAGCCGCTGGGCTGGCGTCCCAGCTGGCCTGCCAGGTCGAGCCGGGAAAGGTCTGGAGCCAGGCCAGGATGACGCGGGCGCCGACCATGCGGGTGTACTGGGCGCCCTGCCCTTCGGCGCGGAAGGGGCTCTGTTGGAGGGTGTCGAGCACGTAGTCGGTGTCGGCCTCGGTCATTAGCCAGGGGTCGAGGTTGTGGCGGGGCGGGAACTTCTGCAGCAGCGAGGCTGCCTCGGCGCCAGCGAGCTTGCGGGCAGTCTGCGGCGGCGCCGTGAGTGTTGCGGTGGTCACGCGACGGGCCCCCCGAAGAGGGTGTTCAGCGAGTCCTCGTTGTAGGCGGGGGCGGTGGGAGCCGGCGGCGGGGCGTTCTTCTTCGCTTCCTGGCGGGCGTGATGGGCCAGACCTGCTGAGATGACCTCGTCCCGGCTCGGGCGGAGGTACTTCTGGAGCGTGCTCTGGTCCTTGTGGCCGAGGATGTGCTGGACGTAGACCAGCGACATCGCCGGGTCCTCGGTCATGCGGTAGGTCGCGGTGTGCCGCAGGTCGTGGAGGGTCCAGTTGGCACCCAGGAGCTCGACCGTCCGCGTGAACATGGCGCGGGCGGCGTGGTAGTTGAGTGGCCGCCAGGGGCGTCGCAGGGTCCACCACAGTGGTTGGTTGCGGCCCCGCGGGACTCCCTTGCGCCAGGCAGCCTCCTGGTAAAGCCGGAGCCAAACGAAGGCGTCGGGAGATGCGGGCAGTTGCTGGTAATCCTGGGTTCCTTTGCGGATCACGCCGATGACCTGCTGGCCGGGCAGGGCGTCGCGTTCGGTCGCGGTCAACAGCTCGACCGAGCGGGCGGCGGTGGAGACCCAGAAGGCCAGCAGGGCGCGGTCGCGGTGCGAGCGCAGGCCGGCGAAGACCTCGGTGTACTTGTCGTCCGGTATTCGGCGGGGGATACGCGTAGGGATGGTCGGCCGGTAGCGGCCGGTGCGTTCGTGCTTGAACTCGTCCGCCGGGTTGTGGTGGGCATGAGGCCGGCTGTTGCGGCGGGTGCGGTCCAGCGGGAAGGGGTTGACCAGCAACTTGTTGCTGTTGCGGTTGAGATGAAAGTCGTAGAAGGTCCGCAGGACGGTCTCGCTGTGTGCCCGAGTGGTGGGCGCGTACTTCTTCCCGATGGACGGCTTTCCCGTCACCAGGTTGGGCGTTC
Source organism: Kitasatospora purpeofusca (assembly GCF_000718025.1). Taxonomy (GTDB): domain Bacteria; phylum Actinomycetota; class Actinomycetes; order Streptomycetales; family Streptomycetaceae; genus Kitasatospora; species Kitasatospora purpeofusca. The sequence continues at coordinate 59,384 of NZ_JODS01000021.1, read as the reverse complement.
CGGGCGCGAGTCGGCCGGTCCGGGGCGTGCGCGCAGCTATCTCTGCGGGATCCTTGCCACGGTGCCGCCAGTGCACACGCACCGGCTTGTCCGCGAGCTGCATCCACAGGGTGAAGTCCCGGGCGTCCTCGCGCACTGCGCGGTCCCACTCGAGGTCGTGTGCCCACAGGAATCGCCACCAGCGCAGCAGATCGTTGCCGTACGAATACAACGTGGTGGCGGGGCTGTCGGCGGCGAGCAGGTCCTTGAAGTAGATCGCGACCGGTTCCACAGTCTGCCCCAGAGGATCGGTCAACCGGTACGGCTCCCACGCGTCTCCTGTCTCGTCCAACCGTCCGATCTCGGGCAGTACAAAGTTCTTCAGATCCCGTTCAAGGGACGTTGATCCACTCACCGCCGGAACTTAACAGAAAGCCCTCTGACCTGCGAAAACGTGTGAGTTAGTTCAGTCAACACACCGCAGGTTCAAATCCTGTCCCCGCTACGACAAAGGCCGGCCCGGCGCACACTGTGCGTCGGGCCGGCCTTGTTAGCTACCAGGGCGGGCCCGCCTTCGGGCGCGGGGCAGAGCACGAAGGTTCGCTGAATATCCTTGGTACGTCAGCTCATTGGAGTTGCCGGGCTCTGGGTACTTGCCGTCGCCCGGGCCCTGGCCATGTGATCCAGGTAGGGCGTTCACGACGGTTCCTTGCCCGCCACGCTCAGGACGGGTCGCTCTCGACGAGTGCCACCACGGCTTCGGTGATGCAGCCCTCCTGTTCGACGGGGTAGCCGCGGCGAAGGCAACCGTCTGCCAGGGCCGCCGCAGGGCTGGCAAGCATGGCGCGGAGGTCTCGCCAGACAGGACTGTCGGGTGGCCAGGGAGCCTGTGGCGGATGAGTTGGGGTCAGTCCGACGTCGCAGATCGTGCTTCGCTGTCGGGCGTGCGGCGTCAGCGAGTTCCAGATGGCGGTGGCGATCCGGACTCCACCGAGGTCGGCGTCGGGGGCGATGATGATGGTGGCTGCCTGTTCGGCGAGGTTGGCGATGTGATGGCGGATGTCGTGGCTCGGCATGCCGGCGTGGTACACGATCCCTGGTGTTCGCCGACTCGTCCGAAGCTCCTCGTAGGCGGCGTCTGCGGCCTGGAGGTTCTCGACAACGATCAGGGTGCGGCTGTGCAGTTGAAGGTTGAGGCCGCGGGTTGCGGCCGGGATGAGGACGATCCCGAGGTCGTCGAGAGGCCGGCGGTGGTCTCCTGGCATCGCTGTGATGGGTCCGCCGAGACCTATCCGGCTGTGCCCGCGCAGGCCGATGGCCTCCGCAAGGGTGGTGGGGACTCCCGACTCGCGTAGCGCTCGGATCGCGTCGTCCCAGGTCTTGGAGTTCCGGGTGTGTGCGAGGGAGAAGGCGCGGGTGCTGGTGTGCCGGGTGCCTTGGTGCAGATCGCTTGCGAGTGCGGTGAGCAGGGCGATGCGTTTGTTCGCGGGTGCGGGCCGTTCCAGTTCACGGGCGAGCGCTTCGTCGAGCTGTCTCAGGTCGTCTTCGACGATTCCTTCGGGGAGCACCTGGAGGTTGGCGATGGCGTCGCGGGCGCGTTGGAGGGCGCGGGTGCGGCGTTGGGTCTGGACGTCGCGGGCTTCCTGGTCGACTCTGGCGTGGCCGCGGCCAGCGGTGGTGAGGTGCCATTGGGTCGGGGCGCCGAGGGCCATGTCGTCGGTTACTTCGCACCGCAGGGTGACAGTGCCGGCCAGGACGAGTTCGATCGCGAGCTCCCAGGCGTCTTCGCCAAAGCGGGCTTTGACCGTGGACCAGGAGCGGGGTGTCGCGCCGAGGATGAACCTGCGGTCCCCCTGCCGGCGTGTGGACAGGATGAGGTCCAGCGCGGCCGGGTCCGGCGCGGTGGCGGGTAGGAGGTCGGCGTGGGTATCCCGCAGCCGTTTGCCCTTGACCCGTACGGTGCGGTGGGTTCCGTCGTCCTGGCGGCGGGTGCGTTGGACGAAGCGTGCGTGCAGCCCGGCCGGTGTTCCGGACAGGTGGACGACGGGGCCGTGGTGGGGGTCGGGTGTGGCGGTCACCACCAGGTGCGTCCTTCCAGGAGGGCTTCGACGGTGATCTCGACGCGCTCGTTGTTGTCGTCGTAGCCGAACATCCGGGTGGCGGTGTTGAGCGCCTCAGTGTGGCTGGGGTAGTGGAAGTAGAGGATGCTGCCGCAGAAGTCCGCGGCGTCGTCCATCAGCGTTTCCTGGCAGGTCCCCAGGATGGTGAGGCCGTGCTGCTGGGCGGTGTCGGCTATGGCGGACAGGATCTCGCGGCGGTGGTGGTAGCCCAGCGCGTCGCCGAGTTCGTCGAGGATGAGCAGGCGCCCTCGGGGGTGGGGAGATGCGAGGAGCGCCGCGAGGACGAGGTGGATGGAGAACAGCTTCTCCTGCGCGGCGTTGGTGATGTTGTCGTAGGGGAGCATGGGGCCTGTGGGGGTGCGCCGCCAGCAGGGAGTGATCTCGCAGCGCCACAGGTCTGACAGGGAGGCGGGCGGTGTGAGCGTGCGGCGCAGTTCGGCACCGTAGAGGCCAGCTCCGCGGTTGAGGCGGTCGAGGGCGTTCTCGATGTCCTGCAGGGCCTGGTCGAGCCGCAGAGTGATGCTGTCCTGCATGGCGTGGACACTGTGCTGGAGGTCGGCCAGGGTCCGTTGGCCTGCGGTAAGGCCGAGTTCGCGTTCCTCGCGGTTGGTGACGACGCGGGTGCGGGTTCCGCGGTCGGTGTCGGCCCGGGTGTCGAGCCAGTCCTGAATCGCTTCGGCCGGCGCCTCGAATGCCTCGGCGCCTGGGAACTGCCGCGTGCCTTCATCACCGGCCTGGTTGGCGCGCAGGTGGACGGCGTTCGCGATGGCGGGGGTTGGAGCGTTGGCACCGGTGATGGAGTTGATGCCGAGGTCGGCCATGGCTTGCAGGAGGTAGCGCCCGGCCAGTTCTCGCAGGGAGATCTCGCTTCGGCGGTCGGGGGGCTGCGCGGCGGGGTCCGGCTCTTCGCCGTCCAGAGGCCAGCGAAGTGCGGTGAGGGCCTGTTCGCGGCTGCCTGCTCGGTCCTGCCAGTACGAGGTGTTCAGGGCGGCGAGCAGCCGGTCGGCTTCGTCGATGTCGGCCTGGATGGTCGCCAGATTTTGCTCTGCTTCGCGCAGCAGGTGTTCTGCATTGCGGCGTTGAAGGACGAGGGTCCGCTGTTTCACCAGAGCATCCTGCATGTGCCGCTCGGCCTTGTTCGCGGACTCCAGCAGTTCCTGCAGTCGTGGTTCGGCCTGGGCGAGCTCGCTTTCGAGGACCTGCCGCCTTGCGCGCAGTGCGGCAGCTCGCTCAGCGTGTTCGAGCCGGCTGACGAGCAGCTCGGCGTCGGCCTGTGTCACGTGGGCCCGCTCTGCGGTCCGTCCGGCTGTTAGAAGGGCTTCTGCGCTCTCGTCTGCCACGTGGCGCAGGCGTTCGAGGAGGGCGTCGCGGCCGGTGATGGGCTGCGGGAATCCGCCGAGGATCCGCAGGCCGAGCTCGTCGTCGAGGGCGGCGATCGGGTCCGTGGTTGTGTGGAGCCGTTCGGCCAGCGTGTGCAGGAAGGGCCGCAGGGCGGGTGGCGCGAATGCCGGGGAGCGTGATGAGTGGCCGTGCTGGCGTAGGACCAGGACTGCACCTGGCAGTTCGGCGAGTGCTTGAACGGCCTGGTCGGCCTGGTCGGCGTCGATGCAGACGGCGTCCCGGTAGAGCGCGAGGCGTGCCTCCCAGCGATCACGCTGGTTGGCCGGGATGTCGAGGCCGTCCAGGAGGCCGACCGCGTCGATGCGGGCGGCGGACAGGAGCTGTACGGCGCGGCCGGCCTGACCGTAGTGGCCTCGTTCGGCCTGTTCGACGTTGTGCTTGGCTTCGGCGTGGGCGGCGTCCGCAGCGGTACGGGCGACTTCGGCGGCCAGTGTGTCCTGGCGTGCCTCAGTGGCGAGGTGGCGGGCGTCGGTCAGGGTGCCGTGGGCGCCGGCTGCCAGGTGTTCCTCCTCCTGGATGCGCTCTTCGGTGCGGGTGATGTCGTTCTTCAGGCCCGCCGTCCGGTCGCGGCCCTTCTCCAGCAGGTTGGCGGCCAGCTGGCTCTTCTCCGAGGCTGCGCGGAACGCTTCGTCGGTCTGGCGGCTGTCGCGCACCGCGTCCAACTCGGTGGTCGTGTGGGCCACAGCCCGCTCCGCGTCATCGCGGGGTGTCTGGAGGCTGTTCTTGCCCTTGGTCAGCTGGTCCTTCCTGGCGAGGACGTCCAGCAGGCCGCGGGCGTAGTGCAGTTCCCAGAATGCGTTGGCCTGGGCCAGGTTGGAGCGTGCCTTGTCCCGTTGTTCGACCGCGGACAGGGCTCGGTCCTCTTCGATGGTGGCGTTCTCGTTCTCTGCTGCCAGGTCGGCGAGGCGGGTCATCTCGCGTGCGAGGTCTCGGCGGATGTTCTCGTCGGTTTCGAGCAGGTGGGCCCGGCCGGTCAGGTCGATCAGGGCTGCTCCGATGCCGGCGGGGGTGAACAGCCCAGTCTCCAGTTTCAGGAGTGAGGGGCCGCCTCGGCGCTTGCCGCGGGAGGTGAGGTAGGCGAGGCAGCGAGGGACGGGTCCGTAGAGCCGTTCGGCGTACTGGATAGCTCCCAGTGAGGGGCCTGGGAGTGACTTGAAGATCGCGGTGGCGGCTTGGTGGCGATCCTCGTCTTCGCGGGAGGTTGCGAGGTGGATCCCTGCGGCATGGCGGACTTGGACGTAGGGGGCGGTGGCGGAGATCCTCATCCACACGGTGTGGGCGCTCGCCAGGACGTCGTCCGGATCGACGAAGACGCCCACGATGAAGCCGAAGGTCGCTGCCGGGTACCGCTGGGCGGCGACGCCGGCGGTGTCGGGTTCGAAGAGAAGCTGGGCAACGGATGCCGGGCCTGCCCCGTACATGCGCCACTCCGGGTCGCCGAGCAGGAGTGCGACGGCCGCGAGCCAGCTGGTCTTGCCGGATTCGTTGGAGTCCTCCGGGCCTTTGCCGGTCACCGCGACGAAGCAGCCGGGCACGGTGACGATGGCGGCCGAGGGGTGTCGGGCGATGTCGAAGGTCTGGACGGCTACCAGTTGGCGGTCCCCGATGATGCCCAGGTCGATTTCCCGGGTGCTGGTGGGCTCTGCAGGACTCGTCTGGGTGGTCATGGTTCGAGCTCCTCGGCGGGGCGGGACGCTGGTGCCGGGTTCCGCCGCTCGCGTTGGCGCCGGATGACGTCGGCGAACGGGGAGTCGGGCAGGGTGACGAGGACCAGGTCCTCCCACAGGCGGGCCGACTGCGCGTCGGTGAGCCGTAGCAGGGCCGGGCCGGGCAGGATCTGCCCGAGGTACCCGGTGCGCAGCAGGCGCCGGGCCTTCAGCCGCCGCACGGCGGGGCGGATCAGCGTGTAGGTGAGGTCGTCGTCGGTGTTGCTGTGGATCTCTGTGATGGAGGTGCCGGGGCCGTCGCTGAGCCAGGAGGTGGACTGGTGCTTGCCGCCGGCGCGGGGTATCGCCACGGTGCGCAGCAGGACGATGGCCAGCACGACTCGGTCGGCCTCCGGGAGGAGGCCGATCCCGTCGGACGCGAGCGTGCGTGCCACGGTGTCGTCGTAGCCGCTGGTGTACCCGGCGACAGTGCGGTGCTCACGGGCGAGGAGAGTACGGCCGGCGGCTCTCAGGCGGCTGGCGACGACGGCGCGCAGTGCATCGTCGGCGAGCGCGGGAAACACCTCAGCCGGAACAAGGCCGTCGGCCGCCTCCAGGGCGGCGACGGCAGCGAGCACGAGGGTCTCTTCCCGGTCGGAGAGGATCTCGGTCATGGTGCACCCTCCTGCGGGGGGTGGTCGCCGCCCTCGGGCGGGCGGGGCAGGTGGTCGTGCATGCGGCGGACGGCCTCGGTGAAGGTGTCGGGCAGGGCCGCGACTGCGGGACCGAGATGGAGCTTGGCGCCCTCGCTGTAGACGAGCAGCAGGAGAGGCAGCTCGGTGTCGAGAGCGTCCTTGACCGTCTTGGAGTCGGCGCCGATTTCCACCAAGGCATCGATGATCAGCGCGCGGTCGAACGGCTTGCCGGGGTACACCGGCCGACGAACGTCCCGCCAGCCCGCCGCGAGACACATCGCGAAGGTGAGCGACTGCGTCGGGCTCAGCCGCCGCACCGGGTAGGCGGCCGTTTCCTCTGGCACCGGCGGAACGGACCACCCCAGGGTCCGCACCCGGCGGATCTCGCCCGGTCGGCCGGAAGTAAGAGCAGGCGGTGGGACAGGAGCGGAGCAGTCCACGAGCCGTCTACCGCAGGCGAGTGCCCGGTGCTGCGTGCTCTCGACAGCCTGTGCCGACAGGCCATGCATGTCGATCAGTCCCTGAGCACGGGCGGCGGCCAGGAGATAGGCGGGGTCAGAGGGTTCCATGGCGCTCCTCGTATCTGCGGCGATGCAGGTGTTCAGTTGCCTCGGCGTCCTGCCGGTGGAGGACGACGGGGTGAAGGTAGGTGACCCAGCCGATCCGGTCGATGATCAGGTTGATGCCGATCTCCAGGCGGTACGGCGCGTACGGGTCCGCGTCGAGCCCGATCAGGTCTGCGAGCAGGCGGGCGGCGGCCGGCCAGTGGGAGCGCTGGAGCTCACCGGTGAGATCTGCGCGGTCACCCTCCACGAGGACACGCTCGGCCAGGTGATCCTGTCGGCTGCGTTCGCGGACACGAGCCTCGCCCATCCGTTGCACCGGGTCGGGCTCCGGCGAGACCTGCGGCATGGCCGGGCGACGACGGACCCGAGTGTAGGGGGCGAACTCCTCGACCGCCCTCATCAGCATGCCCGCGTCGATCCACACGGTCGGCGGATCCACCACAAGATCGGCACCGAACTCGCCGAGTTGGGCCAGCGGGGCGTGCCGGGCAGCTTCGAGGTATTCCTCCGCGCTGAGCACAGCAAAGTCGAGAGTACGACCACCCTGCTCGACAATCCGCTGGAGAGCGGCAGTCAGCGCCCGCTGGTAGCGCTGCTCGACGTTCAGCAGCGCAACTGCCTGGAAGTCGAGGGCGTGGTCGTTCGGGAAGTGATCGGAGACCTCCTGGTTGAGGAACTTCACCTTCTCTGTCAGACCGGGATGGTTGTGCTCCCGCTGCTCCTCAGCCAGTTCCCGGATGCTGGCGTCGGCTACCAGGCGTTCGAGGTGGATCGCGTAGATGCTCAGCATGTGCCGGCAGTCCAAGAGGTTGGCTTCGATGGTGGCCCGGTCGCGGGTGCGCTGTCCGATCAGTGACCTGGTCTCGTCGAGCAGCGCCACAAGTTCGTCGATCCCGCGGTGCCGGCGCAACCGTCCGTGGACCAGGAGGGCCGGCCCGACGGCCGGGTGCAGCGCATAGCGCTGCTGGTACTTCTTCGCGAGGTAGGGCTGGATCGCACCGTAGTGCTCGAAGATCGCCCAGCGGGCCTCGAAGAACCCCTCGCCGTACTGCGGCGAGCGCCGCTCGCGGATCAGCGCCCAGACATCGCTCTTGGTCGGTCCTCCAGATGCCTCGCTGTCCGCGAAGGCGGCGACGATGTCGCGAGCAGCGGCCAGTGCCTCCGGTCCTTCCAGAAGCGCCTCTTTGAACTTGGCGACCACTGCGCTGAATGCACGCACGTTCAGGGCCTGCTGTCGTGGGCTGAGGCCGCTCGGCAGGTCGTCTGGGCCTTGAGGCAGGTCGCCTTCGGGAGGATCCGTAGTCATCCGGCACTTCCCCGTTTCGCAGCGCGAATTGTACCAATTGTCCGCCTATGAAACGCCTACAACAAGAGATGGTGTGGGATATTCGGCCGCCCGCCCCCTTCGTCGGCATTGCGTGCGCAGCAGCACGTGCAGGCGGCCGTCGAGCGCCGCCGGCCGAACGCGACTTCTCCCTTCCCCTCGGCCGCCCCAGCATCACCACCTGGGCCGAATCCGAGAATCCTCGCCGACACGCACGGGATACTGGTCTGGTGCCAGAGACCGGACTCGAACAGGCCCGAACCGCCCTGTACGCCTACAACCCTTCGGCCCTCCTCGGCTTCCTGGAATGCCGCTGGCTGGACGCCAAGGGCGCCCCGTACGAGCTGAAGAGCCCCTCGGCGGTGGAGGAGCTGGCCAAGGACATCGCCTCCTTCGCCAACTCCACCGAAGGAGGAGTCATCGTCCTCGGTATCGGCACCCGGCTGGAGAACGGGCAGGAGATCCTCGACCGGCTACTGCCGTTCGACCGGTCATCCGTGGACCTGGACCAGATGCGCAAGCTCCTCCGGGAACGCATCACCCCGGCGCCGCGCAACGTCTCGATCGAGTGGATCGAGCACGGCGGCCCCGGGCAGGGCATCGTGTTCATCGACGTACCGCCGCAGGCCGTAGGGAATCTCCCGCACGTCGTGGCCGCGCCCAACGGCAAGCCCGGGCAGGTGAACCCGGTCACCGTCGCGGTGCCGCTGCGCGAGTCCGACGGGACGCACTGGCTGCCGAGAACGGAGGTCCAGCGACTTCTCTCCCTGGGCCTGGCCGTGAGCGGCGCTCCCTCCCGTACCCTTCACGACCTGGTCGACAAGCTCACTGCCGGCGACAAGGCCGAACCCCGGTACCACGTCGGCCAGGGTGCCCCAGGGCGCGAGGTGGCGTTCCGTCGCGCGTACGACGGTCTGGGAGGTAGCGCGGTGCTCGGCGAACCGACCGCCGCGGCCTACGAGGATGGCCCGGGTCTCGTGCAGCACTTCGCCGCCCTGGGAGACAAAACGGGTTGGGTGCTGTGCGCGCTGCCGGGCCGGTCGGTGGTCGCCGTGGCCGAGCCGCTCTGGCAGCACCTGCTCGCGGGCGGCTCCGGTGCGCCGGGTGGTCAGGCGCTCGCGGCCGTCGGCTTTCCTGCTCCGCCAGCTGGCGGTACCCCCACGGCGCTGCTCGAGGATGCAGAGACGGTCGAGCTCGTCGGGGGCGCCTGGGGCCCGGGTCAGCTGACGGTCACCACCGACGGGGAGCCGATCTGGCGGCCGACTCCCGCAATCAGCTTCGACCTGCCGAGAGCGGCTGGCAACTGGACCGCGGACGCCCCCGCTCCAAAACTCCGCGTCCGGGCGCTGGCCACTCTCCCCTGGGCAGCGGCACGGGAGTTGGAGGTCATACCGGAACGCCGGCGCACCCTTCTGCAGGCGCTGCCATTCTGCCCTCTCGCTGCCGCGGCGAGGACCCTTTCCCTTCGGCACGGCGTCGACATGCCGATGGGAATGTGGGCACCGGGTCCGCACCGCAATGCCGCAGACGCCGTCAGCTATTCCAGCACCAGACACAGCGAGGACGGTCCGGCGCTCACCGCAGCGGTGATGCTCGCCCTTCCGAACGCCACGGACTCAGCGGTCGTCTCCTGCGCCGAGGTACGCCTCGAAGGCACTGCGGCACAACCTGCCGCCCCGGAGGCCCGTGCCTCCAGGCCCTATCGAATACTGTCGCTGGAGGAGGTCGAGGAGACCCTGCTCGCGGCCTGGCGTACCGCCACCGAGGTCCTGCCGAGCGCCGTCGGCGACACGAACGCACCTCGACCGTGGTCCCAGCCGCCGACGGTGCTGCTCCAGATCGCCACCGGTTCGCCCCACGGCACTGCGGCCCCCTCGCTGGACCGCTTCGTCGACCTCGCCCCGTTCGGCAGCAGCGACCGCGCGCCGCTGACGGAGATGAGCGTCACCATCACCGCCGATCCGCAGCTGACCGACGGGAAACGGCGGCTTCTGCTTCGCCGCGCGCTGGTTCGGATGGCTCAGGCGTTCGGATACATCGACGCGGCGGAGGACCGTTTCTAGCGAGCAGCCAGCGTCACGCCGCACAGTGACGCCAGCCACGACACCACCGCTGTACGGGAGGATGCCCGGCATGACTTCCACACGCCCCGTCATCGACGTGGACGCCCCAGCGACCTGGCCCACCCCGCTGGCCGACCTCGTCACCGGGTTCACCCAGCGGCATGCCGCCGCCGCACTTCCCCGGGATTGCTTCACTGACACCGACATCGGCGGCTACACCGACCTGGACGCGATAGCCCCGCTGCTCGCCGGGCACTTCGTCCGGGCACGGCACTGCACTCGCTTGCTGGACCACGAAGCGGACAGCATCCAGGAGCACGGACTACTACTCGCCGACGACCAGGGTATCGCCGACCGCCTCGCCCGCGCCGCCGATCTCGGCCACCTCACCACCCCGCAGTACACGGCATTGAAGGAAGCGAACCTCATCACCCGCAAGGCCGGCGGACGGAAAGGCTTCGTGTTCCTGACGCTGTCCGGCGACGCCCTCGCCCCCAACCAGACCCTCGGCTGGCGCCTGCAGCAGTTCTGGGGCGGGGAGGCGGTCTACCAGCCCTGGGAGAACGACCCGGAGATGACGGACCTACTGCGGTCGCTCGGCCGCCCGGCCGTCGTCACCTGCCTCCTGGACCTGACCGACGGCCAGCCTCACAGCACCGCCCCGTCGCTGGCGCACGTGCTCCTGGGCAAGGCGCTTGGCGAAGCCGCCGACGCCACCGTCCACTACACGTCCCCGATCCCGCCGGCGCGCATCGAGTCGGTCGCGTTCCCCGGCGATCCCGCCTTCGACCGGCTGGGCCTTCCCGGCACGTAACCGGACGAAAGGCTACTCGGGCCCGGGTCAAGTGTGCTCCCGGCGATGCAGTCCGACATGGAGTGCGGGCTGCGCGCGGAATGGTCGCCCCAGCGGCGGGCCGTCACGCATAGCAACGCCACCGACCGCCGGGACTGCCTGGCCGTCGGTGGCGCGACCCGGAACGCTTCCTCTTTGACGCAACACCGCCACCTGAGAGACTGTCAGCGGTGGCCAACTTCCGCCACGCAAGCGGGATTTCCGCCAAGAACATGGCCGAAAATCAATTGTTACAATCCAGCATCGCTCACTGAGCGTGATCAATAGAGCAGGCAAATCGGGCATCCCGAAAGGGGGTCGACCCCACAACCCGGCACCCTGGTCCCAAAGTGGTCCCAGACAGTGTGCGAACCAATTTCCCTGGTCCCTGACGGACCGTCACGCAAAAGGCCGCTGACCTGGGATTTCTCCCGGCCAACGGCCTTTCCGACTCACGTCGGGACGACAGGATTTGAACCTGCGACCCCTTGACCCCCAGTCAAGTGCGCTACCAAGCTGCGCCACGTCCCGTGGTCTCGTGGCCCGGGCTGAGCCTGGGGGGCTCGGCTTCGGGTTTCTCGACCTTGTCGGCCGGTTCACCCGGCGACGAGGAAAACAATACAGCACGTCGGGGGGTGCTCGCTGCAGGGTTGTCGGGGGGTGGGTGGGGTGGGGGTCAGGGGGTGGGGTGGCGGGCGTCGTAGCGGAGGAAGGCGGGGCAGCGGGCGGCGAGGAGGAGGATGGCGGCGACGCAGGCGAGGCCGCCGCTGACGACGGAGACGGTCGGGCTGGTGAGGGAGGCGACGGCGCCAGACTCGAAGTCGCCGAGGCGGGGGCCGCCGGCGACGATCACGATGAAGACGCCCTGGAGGCGGCCGCGCATCTCGTCGGGGGCGGCGACCTGCATCATCGTGTTGCGGAAGATCATGCTGATGGTGTCGGCGCAGCCGGCGGCGGCGAGCAGGAGGAGGCCGAGCCAGAGGTTGCGGGCCAGGCCGAAGGCGGCGATGGCGAGGCCCCAGGCGGCGACGGCGGTCATGACGGCGGCGCCCTGGCGGTGGATGCGGCCGACCCAGCCGGAGAAGAGGGCGCCGGCCAGGGCGCCGACGGCGGGGGCGGCGGCGAGCAGGCCGACGGTGCGGGCGTCGCCGCCGTAGAAGGTGATGGCGAGGGCCGGGAAGAGGGCGCGCGGCATGCCGAAGATCATCGCGGCGAGGTCGGCGAGGAAGCTGGTGCGAAGGTTGGGCTGCTCGCGCAGGAAGCGGAGGCCGTCGAGGACGGAGGCGCGGCCCTTGCGGTCGCCGAGCGGGCGCATGGCGGGCAGGCGCCACATCGCGTAGAGGGTGGCTCCGAAGGCGACGGTGTCGACCAGGTAGGCGGCCTGGACTCCGTAGGCGCCGATGAGGACGCCGCCGATCATGGGGCCGACGGTGAGGCCGAGGTTCATGCTGACGGTGTTCAGGGCGTTGGCGGCGGGGAGCCGCTCGGCGGGGACGAGACGCGGGATCATCGCCGAGCGGGCCGGCGAGGCGAGCGCGAAGAAGGCGGCCTGGAGGGCCACCGCGGCGTAGAGGACCGCGACGAGGCCGACGCCCGCGATCGCCTGCGCGGCGAGCACGGCGGAGACGACGGCGAGGCCGGCCGAGCCGATCAGGCCGAGGCGGCGGCGGTCGGCGGTGTCGGCGATGGCGCCGCCGTAGAGGCCGAAGGCGATCAGCGGGACCAGGGAGAAGAGGCCGACCAGGCCGGTGGCGAAGGTGGAGCCGGTCAGGTCGTAGACCTGCACGGAGACGGCGACGGCCGTCATCTGCTGGCCTATGGAGGAGATGGACTGGCCGAACCACACCCGCCGGTAGTCGGCGTGGTACCGGAGAGGGCTGAGGTCGGCGAAGGCTCCCCGGGCCAGCCGCCGGTAGCGGGACCGCGGCGGCGCGGAGGGCCGCGCGGACGGCAGCGCGGAGAGCGGCGCAGAGGGCGGGGCGGGGGTCGGCGGCGAGTCCCCGTCGGCCGGCGAATTGGCAGGATGATTGGTCGACACAGTGCCCCATCGTCGTCCCGCCCGCCCCGGCCCCGGACACCGGGGGGCGTTTGCGGCCGCTCGACGCGGGCGTCAGCGCGGCCCGACGTTCTCCAGGATCCGGTCCAGCAGTGTCGAGAGCTGCGCGATCTCACGGTCGCTGAGGCCCTTGAGCATGTCCTGCTGGCTGCTGATCGCGACGGAGGAGATCCGGTTGTACATCTCCTCGCCGTCGGGCGCGATCTCCACGGTCGCCGCCCGGCGGTCGAGGTCGGTGCGCCTGCGAACGACCAGGCCGCGCCGCTCCATCGACTCCAGGTGACGGGAGAGCGTCGGGCCCTCGATGCTCAGGTACTGGGCGAGTGCGCGCTGGATCATCGGGCCCTCCAGCTTGAGGGCGGCGAGCACGGTCCAGGCCGCGAAGGTCGCACCGGCCTCGGCGAGGCGCTCCTCGAAGAACGCGCGACAGGACTTCGCGGTCAGGTGCAGCTTGGGCGCGACGCTGCTCCGCAGCCAGGTCGGACCGGCATCCGCCTCGGCGGCCAACCGTTCTGCGCTCTGCCGGCCGGGCATCCGCGCCTCCCAATCGTCACGAGATCCTCCGTCCCACCGGTGCAGGCGCCCAGCCGAGGCGGAACAGGCGAACGGGCGGAACCGGCCGAACAGGATCCTGGTCCGCAACATAGATAGGTAGCTTGCTATCTATCTAGCCAGAGTGGCACGCCCCCAGGAGGCTGTCAACGGGAACCCCGGCCTTCAACTCCCCGACCGGACCGGGCAGATGGACTACGGAGCAAGTAGCGCAGAACCCGCCGGACCCCGGAACGCACCGAGGCCCGGCGGGTGCACCGCGGAGCCGGCCCCTACCGGGTGAGGACCTGCTTCTCGCCCGCCTCCACCGCGAAGTCCAGGCGGTTGCCGGGCGGCGGGAAGGGGCAGATGAAGTGGTCCGCGAAGGCGCAGGGCGGCAGGTAGGCGCGGTTGAGGTCGAGCACCGTGCGGCCGTCCTGGTCCGGGGCGGGCAGGGTGACGAAGCGGAAGCGGTAGGTGTCCCGGCCGCTGGTCGCGTCGGCGATCACCCCGCTCAGCCGGCCGTCGCCCGAGCGGCTGACCGTCAGGGTGCGGTGCTCGCCGGCGACGGTGAACGCGATCTGTCCGGTCACCGCGAGCGGACGCTCCTTGCCGTCGGCGTTCGGGACGAGCACCGTCCGCCCGGCGCCGTGCACACCGCCGCCCTCACCACCGTCCTCGAAGGGGGTGAAGACCGCCGGAACGGCCCACTCCGGCGCGTAGGGGTAGGCCGAGATCCCGGCGAACGACGCCCGCCCGGGCGAGTTCGGGTCGAAGACCCGCAGGGCCGGCTCGCCCTCGCGCTCGATCGGCACCAGCAACACCTCGCCGAGCGCGGCGGTGTCCGCCGCCGGGTCGGTGTCCGGGCGCAGCAGCACCTCGCCGTCGACGGGGGTGTCCGCTCCCGCGACAGTGACACCGTCGGCCGCCACCGCCCGCAGCCGCACGCCCTCCGCGTCCGCCCACCAGACTCCGGGCAGTCCGGCGATCGCCGCCGGCTCCGGCTCCAGCCAGTGCGTACCGGTGAGCGCCAGCTGGCCGTGCGGCGCGCTGACGGTCGCCGCCCGTCCGTCGCTCCAGTGCTGCCATTCCTCCGCGGCCGTCGCCGTCATCGGCTCGCCCTCCCAATCCGGTCCAGGGCCCGCAGGGCGGGCCGTCCGTTCTCCGTCACCCCATCGAACATCCGGTACCCGGGCCGGGCATTCCCAGTCCCGGACACCGTCGCACGGTCGTCGCACGCCCGTCACGCCCGCCACGTCGGTCACACCGCGGCCATGCCACCGTCATACCGGTCAACACGCCGTTCGCACCCGCGCCGACACCGCCACCACTCGCCCCTCAGGACTTGATCCGGCGGAACAGGCCCTCCTGCACCACCGACACCACCAGCTGGCCGCTCCGGTCGAAGATCTGCCCGCGCGCCAGGCCCCGGGCGCCGTGGGCGATCGGGGACTCCTGCTGGTAGAGCAGCCAGTCGTCGGTGCGGAACGGCCGGTGGAACCACATCGCGTGGTCCAGCGAGGCCATGTCGAAGTGCCGGGTGCCCCAGAGCGGCTCGACCGGGGCCCGGACGGCGTCCAGCAGCGTCATGTCCGACGCGTAGGTGAGCGCGCAGACGTGGATCAGCGGGTTGTCCGGCAGCGCCCCGTTGGTGCGCAGCCAGACGCCGCTGCGCGCCTCGACCCCGGCGAGCTCCTCGGTGGTCCAGCGCAGCCGGTCGACGTAGCGGATGTCGAAGGGCTGGCGCCGGCTGATGAACGGGGGCAGCTCGCCGAGCCGGGAGCCGACCTCGTCCAGTGCGCTCGGCAGCTTCTCCGGGCCGGGCACGTCGGGCATCGGGTACTGGTGCTCGATGCTGTCGGGCTCCGGGGCGTGGAAGTCGGCGGTCAGCGCGAAGATCGACCGACCGCCCTGGATCGCCAGCACCCGGCGGGTGGTGAACGAGCGGCCGTCCCGGAGCCGGTCCACCTGGTAGACGATCGGCACCCCGGGCACGCCGGGCCGCAGGAAGTACGCGTGCAGCGAGTGGACCGGGCGGTCGTCGTCCACGGTGCGCCCCGCCGCCACCAGCGCCTGGCCGGCCACCTGCCCGCCGAACGTGCGCTGGAGCGCCTCCTCGGGGCTTCGCCCGCGGAAGATGTTCAGCTCGATCTGCTCGAGGTCCAGCAGTGCGACGAGATCGTCGACGGGGGTAGCCATGGGACACGTCCTCTCCGGGCCGCCGCCCGGGCCGGAGGTCTTCCGCCCCGCCGCCGGCTGCCCGTTCTCTCGAATTCTCCAGCTCAATCGAATTCCTCAGCGAGCCGGGACATTCCCCGCACCCGGGCCGGCCGCACCAATTCACTCGAACGAGGTCGAACAGTAGTCCCTGCGCGGAACGTCGCCGCAGGTGGGAGCCGCAGCGGGGACCCGCAGCTGGGAGCCACAGGTGGGAGCGGGACGGCGCCGCTCACAGGCCCGACTGCCGGACGGTGATGTTCAGCCGCCCGGTCAGCCCCAGCGCCGGGTCCGCCGTCCCGGGCAGGGTCCGCACCACACCGTGGTACGCGAACCGGGCCGGGCCGCCGAACACCAGCAGGTCGCCGCCGCGCAGCTCCAGATCGGTCCACGGCCTGGTCCTGGTCTCCGTGTTGCCGAGCCGGAAGACGCAGGTGTCGCCGAGCGACAGCGAGACCACCGGGGCGTCGGCGCGCTCGTCGCGGTCCTGGTGCAGGCCCATCCGGGCGCCGTGCGGGTAGTGGTTGACGATCGCGACGTCCGGCTCGTAGTCGACGGCCCCGGCGATGCCACCGATGCCGCTGATACCGCCGCCGACCGTCGCCCCGTACGCCTCGGCCACCGCCCGCCGGGCGAGCGCGCCGAGCTCGGGCGGGAACGGTTTGACCGGGGTGCCGTCCTCGGCCACGCCCCGATAGCCGTACGGATACCAGTGCAGGCCCAGGCTGACCATCCGGACGGACATCGTCCCGCCGGTGGGCATCCGGACGGTGTGCATCCCCGCGGGCGGGCGCGCCCAGTCGCGGCAGGCGGCGCCCAGCCGCAGCTGCGCCGCCGCGTCGAGCCAGCCGGGGAGCAGCACCGCCCCCGGAGCCGGCTCGGACCGCCCGCGCTCGGGGGAGGCGTCGAAGAGTCCGCCGAACAACTCGCCCTGGGTCACATCCCCATCCTCGCGCACCCCTCCGACAACGGCCGGACCGGCAACAGCCACCGGGCCCGACAGCCATCGGCCCCGGCAACCGCCGGAAACCCCCGACGGCCGCCCTCCCGTGGTGCGGGAGGGCGGCCGTGGAGGCGTGGATCAACCGCCGGATCACCCGGCGTCGGATCGACCAGCGCCGGATCGACCGGCGTCGGATCAGACGGTGAGGGTCTGGCCCGGGAGGATCAGGTCCGGGTTCGCACCGATGACCTTGGCGTTGTTGTCGTACAGGGCGTGCCAGTCGACGCCCTGGGCGGCGGCGATGCTGCTCAGGGTGTCGCCGGCCTTGACGGTGTAGGTGCCGTTGACCTGCTTGGCGTCGTTCGAGGTCCAGGACTTGCCGGACTTCGCGGCCTTGTCGGCCTTCGGCGCGGCGTCGGTCTTCGGCGCGGCCTTGGGGGCCTCGACAGCCTTCGGGGCGTCAACAGCCTTCGGCGCGGCCTTGGGGGCCTCGACAGCCTTGGGGGCCTCGACGGCCTTCGGCGCGGCGGCCTTCGGAGCCTCGGTCGCCTTGGGGGCGGCCGGCTTCGGGGCCTCGGTGGCCTTCGGGGCGGAGGTGTCGACCACGGGGGCGGCGCCGCCCTTGGTCAGACCGGCCTTGACGGAGCAGACGGGCCAGGCGCCCGGGCCCTGCGAGGCGAGGACCTTCTCGGCGACGGCGATCTGCTGCGCCTTGGTGGCCAGGTTGGCCTGCGAGGCGTAGGCGGTGCCGCCGAAGGCGGCCCAGGTGCTGGAGGTGAACTGCAGACCGCCGTAGAAACCGTTGCCGGTGTTGATGGCCCAGTTGCCGCCGCTCTCGCACTGGGCGACAGCGTCCCAGGTGGAGACGGAGGCGGCCGAGGCCGAGGTGGCCGTGACGAGGCCGGCCACCGGCAGGGCCGCGACAGCGGCGCCCGCCACGACAGCCATCCGGACGCGGTTGCGCTTGGTGGCGGTGGTGGTGGCAGCGGCGGTCTCGTTACGGAAGGTCATGAGGTTCCTCTCGACAGCCCCGGGAGGGCATGCGGAACCAAGCCCTGGAGGGTCTGGAAATCGCGCGCCGCGTCCGTCGGGCGGCCGGAGACGTGTCGGACGTTCCGTGCCGCCCCGGCCACCTCCACACACCGGCGACCTGTTCGAGCGGTCGCTTCGGCGGGCACTGCCGGCGCCGGTGCGAAACCGGCGGGCTGTGCGTCGGGGGTGAACCCGGGTGGTGCTCGTTGCACCGCCAATGAAGCTACGAGGCGGGCGGCCGGGGTTCAAACAGCCGGAGGTCTCCCCAGCTCAGCACGGCGTTACCGGCGGTAACGACCATGTAAATGTGTCCAATTTGTCCGTTTTAACCGTCATTTCCTAGATCAAACATCGACGAGCCGTGACTCACCTCACCGCTTCATTCCGGCAGTCCCGCCATCGAGATCGACAGATTGCGACGCGGAGAACACCCTCCGCGATCGGATCAGAGGCAATTCCCGTCACCCCTACCCCCCACCCGTGACCCCTGCCACAAGGGCCCGTTGGTAAGGGCGGCCGGGCCGCCGCCGCCTCCCGGCTCGAACAGACCCGACCTTCCGGCTCCACCGCGTTCGACCCCGGGGGCCGGGCCCCGAGACCCCGGGCGCCCGCCCCGACAGCCCCCAACCGGTATTTCCGACCCCGCACCGAGGAGACCCAGTGCCGCGCATGCTCGACGTCAGCGACGAGGTCCGATCCGAGATCGGCGACGACGAGGCCGACCGCCTGCTCGGCGGCGCCCACGCACCCGACAACTACGAATGCACCTCCTGCCGCACCCCCGGCGACGCCCTTCTGGAGCCGACCAGCACCGTGCTGTTCGTCGGCGACGAGACGGCCGTGCTCGCCTTCGCCCACGCCCGCTGCATCCCGTCCCAGGTCGTCCCGGTCGCCGAGGAGCAGCTGGCCGGCGCCGTCCGCAGCATCAGCCAGGCCCGGAGCGACGTGTCCGCCGACGCCGCCCGGCTGCAGCCGTCCCTGCCCGCCCAGGCCCTTCCCACCCCTGCCGCTCCCGCCCCGACGTCCGACCCGGCCGGACGGACGGGCGCACCCGGCCAGGCCGCGATCCTCGGCATCACCTGCGGACTGGTGCTGCACGGCGACACCGGACACGCCTCGCTGGTCGTCGAGCCGACCGGGCCGGTCGGCCGTCCCGGCAACACCACCGGCGAGGACGAGTTCCTCGACCTGCTCCAGGACGCGGGCTTCCAGCCGGTCACCGACCTCGACAAGACGCCGGACCAGCTGCCCGGCTGGTCGGTGCTGGTCGCGATGGGCAAGCTGCACGCGATCCTCCAGCCGGCCGCAGCCGGGGGCAGCACCGGCTGGTGGCAGGCCCACCAGCCGCTCCAGGTGACCGACGCCTGGCGGTTCGCCGCCAACCAGCTCGGCGAGGTGACCATGTACGCCGTCCCGGCCGGGACGGTCGGCCGGCAGCCGCGCGAGGACCTGCTGCGCCAGGCGCTGGAGCGCGCGGTGGCGCTGGGCCAGGTGGTGTCCGCCTCCCTCCCGCTCGCCGGGACCTGAGCCGCGCCCGGGACGCCGGCCGGAGCTCCCGCCGGTGGAGGTCGCTGCCCGAACGCGGCCTCCACCGGCGGGAGCCCGGGTCCGGCCGCACCCCCCGGGCCACCACCCCGGCTGCCCGGCCCGACAGGCCCGACAGACAGGCCCGACAGACAGGCCCAGCAGGCAGCCGCCGCCCCGCCGCCGCACCCCGCATCCCCCGGCGTCCTCACTCGTTGGGCCCTGCGTGTACAGCTACGACGTCCCCGCAGCCCCCCGGCGGTCCGCCGCCTCCCGCGCGATCCCGGGCATGCGCCCGTCGTACGACGCCGAGCACCCGCACTCGGCCACGCCGATCTACGACGAGCTGTACTCCGAGTACCGGCGCCTCTTCCGCGCCCTGCCCGGCGACCGCTCCGGCGAGGAGGACCTCGCCTTCGCGGGCTTCGCCGTCCGCGACACCGGCCCGGGACGCGCCGACCACCGGACCGACCACCGCGCCGATCACCGGACCGACCACCGCGGCTACCCGCCCCAGCACCAGGCGTTCCAGACGTACGCGGGCCAGGCGATCGGCCTCCCCCAGTTCATGCCGAGCCAGCCGGGCAACCCCGACCCCACCGGCCCGGCCGAGCACCACGGGCACACCGGCCACCACACCAGCACCGGCCACCAGGGCCCGCACACCCAGCACGGCCAGCACAACCAGCACGGCCACAGCAACCTCCCCGCCCTCCCGGCCCAGATCCACGCGCACGACCAGGGCCACACCCACGGAGGCCACCCCGGCCACGCGCCGAGCCCGTACGCGACCGGCTTCCACCCCGTCGCCGCCCCGGCCCACCCCCAGGGACCGGCCCAGGCCCAGTTCGGCACCGGCCAGGGCTGGGTGGCGGCGGGCTACCTCGGCGCCGTCCCGCACCCGATGGCCACGCACCTGCCCGCGCCCGCCCCGGTGACGGTCCCGGTCCCGGCCCCCGTGCCGACCGTGGGCACCTCCTACGGCCCCGGTGGCGGCCCCGGCACGACCAGCGGCGGCCGCCACCGCAGCCTGCTCTCCCTCCCCCCGGGCCGCAGCGGCGACCACCACTGAACCCGCGCCCCCACCGCACCCCGAACTCCGCACCCCACACCCCACACCCGGCCGGACACGACGAAGGACCCCGCCACCCGGTCCGAAGACCGGCCGACAGGGCCCTTCCCCACAGCTCCCGCCCGGATCACCGCCTCAGCGGCTCCACCCGAGCGTCAGCCGTCACTTCTTCCGGTTGCGCTTCTCCCGCACCCGCACCGAGATCGAGATCGGCGTCCCGACGAAGCCGAACTCCTCGCGCAGCCGGCGCTCGATGAAGCGCCGGTAGCCCGCCTCCAGGAAGCCCGAGGCGAACAGCACGAACCGCGGCGGCCGGGTGCCCGCCTGGGTGCCGAACAGGACGCGCGGCTGCTTGCCACCGCGGATCGGGTGCGGGTGGGCCGCCACCAGCTCACCGAGGAAGGCGTTCAGCCGGGCGGTCGGGATCCGGGTCTCCCAGCCCTGCAGCGCGGTCTCGATCGCCGGGACGAGCTTCTCCATGTGCCGGCCGGTCTTCGCCGAGACGTTGACCCGCGGCGCCCACTGCACCTGGACGAGGTCGCGCTCGATCTCGCGCTCCAGGTAGTAGCGGCGCTCCTCGTCGAGCTGGTCCCACTTGTTGTAGGCGATGACGACGGCACGACCGGCCTCGACGGCCATCGTGATGATCCGGGTGTCCTGCTCGGCGAGGGTCTCGCTGCAGTCGATCAGGACGACGGCGACCTCGGCCTTCTCCAGCGCGGCGGAGGTGCGCAGCGAGGCGTAGAAGTCGGCGCCGGCGGTCATGTGGACCCGGCGGCGGATGCCGGCGGTGTCGACGAACTTCCAGGTCTTGCCGCCGAGCTCGATCATCTCGTCGACCGGGTCACGGGTGGTGCCGGCCATCTCGTTGACGACGACGCGGTCCTCGCCGGCGACCCGGTTCAGCAGGCTGGACTTGCCGACGTTCGGGCGGCCGATCAGCGCGACCCGGCGCGGGCCGCCGGGGGCGGCGTCGCCGAAGGTCTGCGGCGGGGCCTCGGGCAGGGCGGCCATCACGGCGTCCAGCAGGTCGCCGGAGCCGCGGCCGTGCAGGGCGGAGACCGGGTAGGGCTCGCCCAGGCCGAGCGACCAGAGGTAGGCGGCCTCGGCCTCGGTGGACTGGCCGTCGACCTTGTTGGCGCAGAGCACGGTCGGCTTGCCGGCCCGGCGGATGATCTTGATCAGGGCCTCGTCGGTGTCGGTGGCACCGACGGTGGCGTCGACCACGAACAGCACCGCGTCGGCCTGCTCGATACCCAGCTCGGCCTGGGCGGCGACCATGGCGTCGATGCCGAGGACGTCGATCTCCCAGCCGCCGGTGTCGACGACCTTGAAGCGGCGGCCGTTCCAGGCGGCCTCGTAGCTGACGCGGTCGCGGGTGACGCCGGGCTTGTCCTCGACGACGGCCTCGCGACGGCCGATGATGCGGTTGACCAGGGTCGACTTGCCGACGTTCGGGCGGCCGACGATGGCCAGCACCGGAAGCGGGGCGTGGGCGCCGTCGCCGAAGCCGTCGACGTCGTCGAGGTCGAAGCCCTCCTCGGCGGCGAGCGCCATGAACTCGGCGTAGTCGGCGGCGTCCAGCTCGCCGGGGCCGGTGGAGGTGTGCTCTGCGGTCATGTTCGTACTGTCCGTTTCCCGGTACGGCCCTTCCCAGGGACGCACCGTGCGTACCTGCCCCGCCGGGGCAGCGCGAATGGGTTCGGGTGCCACCGTGGCGCCCCGTTGTTGTCAGAAAGTTCTTGCCGGAAGTTCCGGTCGATCATTCGAGAAGCCGAAGAGTCGAGAAGTCGACGAGTCGGAGGAGCCGGACCGAGCGGTCCGGCCGGTCTCAGACCGTCGACAGCGCGGCTCCGGCCCGCTGCTCGACCAGCGTGGTGATCCGGTCGATCACCTGCTCCAGGGTGAGCTCGCTGGTGTCCACCAGCACGGCGTCCGCGGCCTGGGTCAGCGGCGCGGTCGCCCGGGAGGAGTCGGCCGCGTCCCGGCGGGCCAGGTCGGCGGCCATCGCGGTGATGGTCGCCTCGTCCAGGCCCTTGGCCCGCAGCTCGGTCGCCCGACGCTCGGCCCGGGCCGCCTCCGACGCGGTCAGGAAGACCTTGACGGTGGCGGTCGGGAAGACCACGCTCCCCATGTCCCGGCCCTCGGCGACGATGCCGCGCTCGGCGACGCCGGCGCAGCCGCGCTGCAGCTCGACCAGCCGGGCCCGCACCGCCGGCACCGCGGAGACTGCGCTGACCTGCGCGGTCACCTCGGGGCCGCGGATCGGGCCGGAGACGTCGCGGCCGTCGACCGTGATGGTCGGGCCGTCCGCGTCCGTGCCGGACACGATCACCGGCTTGCCGCAGGCGACCGCCACCGCCTCCGGGTCGGCCACGTCGATGTCGTTGGCCAGCATCCACCAGGTCATCGCCCGGTACATGGCACCGGTGTCCAGGAAGCTCAGGCCCAGCCGGGCGGCGACCGCCCGGGAGACGGTCGACTTGCCGGAGCCGGAGGGTCCGTCGATGGCGACGACGACCGGGGCGTGCGCTCGGTCGGCAGTGTCCACGGCGCGAACCTCTCTCTGGAACTCGGATCTCTGATCCCTGAGCATGGCGACCCGGATCTACGGGGCAGCCGGGGGATTGTCTCCCTCAAGGTTAATGGACCGGCGCCCGACCCGGCCCCGCCGGTGCCGAGCCTCCCGCCCCACCCCGCGTCCGGCCCCCGCCGCACCCACCCCTGCCGGGCCCGGCAACCGGCCCGGCAAGGAGCGAGAACAGGGACCGAGAACAAGGACAAGGACAAGGACAGAAGGGCCAAAGCCAAGGACCAAGGACCAGGGACCAGGGCAGGGAACTCAGTCCCGGACGCTCCACCCGCTCGCCCGCAGCGCCGCCGTCAGCGCCCGGACCGCCCCCGGCGCCACCGCGAGCTGGACGAAGCCCACCTGCTGGCCGGTCGAGTGCTCGATCACGACGTCCTCGATGTTGACGCCGGCCGCGCCGACCTCGCCGAACAGCCGGCCCAGCTCACCGGGCTGGTCACCGAGCACGACGGCGACGGTCTCGTACCGGGTGGGCGGTGCGCCGTGCTTGCCCGGGATCCGGGCCTGGCCGGTGTTGCCGCGCCGCATGACCGCCTCGATGCCCGCCGTGCCGCCCCGCCGCTCGGCCTCCTCGGCGGCCTGCAGGGCACGCAGCGCGGTGACGGTCTCCTCGAGGTCGGTGGCGAACTCCGCCAGCACGTCCGCCACCGCGCCCGCGTTGGCGGACAGGATGTCCACCCACATCGCGGGGTTGGAGGCAGCGATACGGGTGACGTCCCGGACGCCCTGGCCGGAGAGCCTTATGGCCGTCTCGTCGGCGTGCTCCAACCGGGCGGCGACCAGCGAGGAGAGCAGCTGGGGGGCGTGCGAGACCAGGGCGACCGCGCGGTCGTGGGCCGCGGCGTCCATGACGATCGGCATGGCCCCGCAGAGCGCGACCAGTTCGAGGACGGCGTTCAGCGTCCCGGTGTCGGTGTCGGGGGTCGGGGTGAGCACCCACGGCCGTCCCTCGAACAGGTCGGCCCGGGCGGCCAGCGGGCCGGAGCGCTCCCGCCCGGCCATCGGGTGGCTGCCGAGGTAGTGGACGGTGTCGCAGCCGAGCGCGGCGATCTCGGCCCGCGGACCGTCCTTCACGCTGGCGACGTCGGTGTAGTACTCCGCCAGGCCGCGGCGCTGGCAGTCGGCGAGCACCTTGCCGACCAGCGCGGGCGGGACGGCGATGATCGCCAGGTCCACCGGGCCGTCGGCCGGCTCGGTGGTGCCGGCGCCCAGCGAGGCGGCGGTGCGGGCGGCGTCCGGGTCGGCGTCCTCCAGATGGACGGTCAGACCCCGTCCGGTGAGGGCGAGCGCGGCGGAGGTGCCGATGAGTCCGGTACCGACGACGACAGCTGTGCGCATGGCGGGGTGGCTCTCCTCACAGAACGGAACGGAACGGAACAGCACGGGGCATCAAGGACCGGCACGGAGCGGCGCGGAACGGACTGCGGACCGGGTCCGCCTTATCCTCCCCCATCGCCACCGCCCACGCGGCCGCCACCCGCAACCGCACCGGGCCCCGCGGCCGTCCCCACTCACACGGACCCGCACCACCCGCCCCCGGCACCGCCCCCACACGGACCGGCCGAACGACACGGGCCGGACGCCACCGCTCGAGCGCGGCCGACCGCACGCCACGCACGACGTAAAACCGGGGACGCGGGAACGGGCACACGGCAGGATGGGCCGCCCGGGAGAAGGCTCGGCGCGCGCTCGGCGCCGAAGGTACGCGACGAAGGGGTTGGCCGGGTGAACGATCAGCACAGCAGCGACCAGCATCAACCGCAGGACCACAGCACCACCACCGGTTCCGACATCGGTTCGGACATCGGGAACACCGCAGAAGGAACCGGCAGGGGAACCGGCGGAGGAACCGCAGGAGGAAGCACCGTCCCGACCGTCCCCTCGGTCCTGGACTCCGTCGTCGTCCACGCCTCCGGCGCGGTCTGCCGCCGCCGGGCCCGGGTGGCCCTGCCCCCGGACGGCCGGGTCCGGCTGACCGGCCTGCCCGGAAGACTCGACGAACGCTCGCTGCGTGCCCGGGTCCTCGCCGGCCCGGCCGGCACCGCCGTCACCGGGGCCCGGCTGGAGGCGGTCGCCGAACTCCGCGACCCCTCCGAGCTGCCCGAACTGCGCCTGCGGCTGGACGCGGCCAGGGAGCACGAGAGCACGCTGCGGGAACGCCTCCGGCTGGTGCTCGCCGCCGTCGCCGAGACCACCGCGCTGCGCGCCGTCCCGCCGGCCCGGCGCCGCGACGAGCCGCTGCGCCGTACGCCGGCCGACGCCTGGCTCGAACTGGCCGACTTCGTCGACGAACGCCTCGAACGGCTCCACGGGCGCGCCGAGCTGCTCACCCGGGACATCGAACTCGCCGAGCACGAGACCGAGTTGCTCGCCGACCGGATCGCCCGGGCGACCACCGCCGACCCGCAGGAGGCGATCACGACCGCCACCACCGCCCTGCTCACCCTCACCACCAGCGCCCCCACCGACGCCACCGACACCACCGACGCCATCACCCCCGAGCTGGACATCGAGCTGGAGTACACCGTCCAGGCCGCCCGCTGGGTGCCCTCCTACCGGCTGTCCTACCGCCAGGGCGACGACAGCGGCCGCCTGCTCCTGCGCGCCTCCGTCGCCCAGCAGACCGACGAGGACTGGACCGGCGTCCGCCTCGCGCTCTCCACCGCCGACCTGGAACGCCGCACCGACCTGCCCAAGCTGCGCTCACTGCGGATCGGCCGCAGCCAGCCGGCCCCGCCGCCCTCCGGCTGGCGCGAGCCCCCGGCCGGACTGTCCGACCTGTTCTCGGCGTACGACGCGGTCGGCCCGCGCCCGGTCCCGGACCGTCCGCTGCTCTCCCCCGGGGCGCCGCTCGCGGTGTCGGCCCCGGTCAGCCCGACCGTCGCCGTGCCGCCCCCGCCCCCGGCCCCCGCGGCCTCGTTCCCCGCCCCGGGCTCCTTCCCGCCCCCGGCCCCCCAGGCCCCGGGCGGCTTCGGCTCCCGCCCCCGCGGCCCCGGGGCCCGCGGCGGCACCCAGGGCGGCATGCGCGCGGCCGACGAGCCGTCCGGGTTCGGCGGCTACGGCGGGGGACCGATGCCGCCCGAGGCCCGCCGCGTCCGCGCCGCCTTCACCTCGGAAGCCGTCGGAGCCGCCGGAGCGGCCGGCCCCGCCGGATTCGCCGAGGAGGCCGACTTCCTCCTCGCCGGCGCGCCCGCCCCGTCCGGTCCCCCGCCCGGTCCGCCGGTCCCGGACGAACGGCTGCTCGACTACCCCTTGCTCGAACTGCTCGGCCCGGACGGGGACGCCGACCGGCGCGGCACCCTGCAGCGGGCGTTCCGTCCGGGCGCCGGGATCCGGACGGCGGTCGGCCCGTACGGCGCCCGGCTGCAGCGCCTCCCGATGCCGCAGCACGCGGTGCCGCCGAGAGTCTCGGCCGGCTCCTTCGACCACCGCTTCGACGCCGCCGCGCCCGCCGACATCCCGTCCGACGGCACCTGGCACACCGTCACGATCGACGACATCGCGGTGAGCGTCCGGCCCGAGTACGTCGCCGTGCCGGCGGTCGAGGAGCAGGTCTACGCGACCCTGGTGCTCACCAACGCCACCGCCCGCGCCGTGCTCGCCGGCCCGGTCGAGGTGACCGTCGACGACGAGTTCCTGCTCACCGGGGCCCTGCCCACCCTCGCCCCCGGCGGTGTGCGCCGACTGGGCATCGGTGTCGCCGAGTCGGTCGAGGTGACGCGCCGTACCGAGCTGCACGAGTCCACCGCGGGCATGCTGAACAGCAGCACCGTGCTCGACCACCGGGTGCGCGTCGAACTGGCCAACCGGCTCGGCCGCCCGGTCACCGTCGAGGTCCGCGAACGGGTACCGGTCAGCTCCGACGCCGATGTCCGGATCGAGGAACGGCCCGGCTGGCACGCACCGGACGAACCGTCCCCCGAGTGCCCGCCCGGCACCCGGCTCCGGCGGGTCGACCTGCCGCCGGGCGGCCGGGCCGAGCTGGACGGCGGCTACCAGATCAGAATCCCGGCCGGAAAGGCCATCGTCGGCGGAAACCGGAGGAACTGAACGATGACCGTCACCCCCCTCCCCGGCGCCGCGAGCGCGGGCGCCCCGGGGCCAGGCACCCCAGGAACCACCGCCCCCACGACCCCGCAGCACCCCGTCACGACCCTTCCCGTCACCACCGTCACCTGCCTGGAGGACCGCGCCCGGATCGGCCGCACCGCCACCCCGGACCTCGCCGCCGGCGTCCAGCGGCTGCGGCTCGGCCCGCTCACCGCCCTCGCCGTCGACCGCACCCTGCGCGCCGAGTCGGACACCCCGGGCGTCCGCGTCCTGGACGCCCGGATCACCCGCGCCTGGACGCCCCGCGCACCCCTGCCGCCCGGCCCGGAGGACTCCGAGCTGCGCCACCGGCTGCACGCGCTGGAGGTCCGGATCCGCGAGGAGGAGCGGCTGGCCGACCGGCTGGAGGCCCGGCTGGCCCTGCTCGCCCAGCTCAGCGCCGACCTGCTGCGGGAGGTCGGCGAGGGCGCCGGCGCCGGCGAGGTCGAACGCACCCGCTGGCACCGCGAGCTGGACCGGGTCGACACCGGCCGCGAGCAGCACGGCGAGGAGCTGCGCGCCGCCCGGGTCCGGCTGCGCCGGCTGGAGGTGGACCGCGCCGCGGCGCTCGGCGCCCTGGAGGAGTCCGAGGAGCGGCCCGCCGAACTCGTCGCCCACCTCGAACTCACCGTCGAGGCCGCCGCGGCCGGCCCGGCCCGGCTCACCGTGCACCACCTGGTGCCGTGCGCCCTGTGGCGGCCGTCCTACCGCGCCACGCTGGCCGACGGCGTGCTGCGGCTGGAGTCCGAGGCGGTGGTCTGGCAGCGCACCGGCGAGTCCTGGGACGGGGCCCGGCTGACCTTCTCCACCGCCCGGTCGGCATTTGCCACCGAACCGCCGGCGCTCGCCGAGGACGTACTGGTCCTGCGCGAGCGCACCACCGAGGAGAAGCGCGCCGTCGAGGTCGAGCTGCGCGAGGAGGCGATCTCCGAACTGGGCCCGGACGGCGTGGTGCCGGGCGTGGACGACGGCGGCGAGGTGCGGGTGCTGCACGCCCCGGCCCCGGCCACCGTGCCGTCCGACGGCAAGGCGCACCGGGTGCCGCTGGCCTCCTTCGACGGTCCGGCGCACAGCGAGTTCACCTGCTCGCCGGAGCTGTCTCCGCTGGTGACCCAGGTGGTCCGGTTCCGCAACACGGCCGGGCACCCGCTGCTCGCCGGGCCGGTCGAGCTGGTCCGCGGCAGCGGGTTCACCGGGCGCGGGCAGCTGCCGTTCACCGCGGCGGGCGCCGACACCGAGCTGTCCTTCGGCAGCTCGGACGGCTACCGGGTGGTGCGGGAGACCGAGGAGCGCCGGTCCACCGCGGGCCTGAGCCAGCGTTCGGTGACCACCCGCACGGTGCGGCTGCACCTGTCCCGGTTCTCCGGCCCGGAGGAGCGGGACGAGCAGCTGGTAGCGGTGCGCGAACGGGTGCCGGTCTCCGAGGTGGCGGCGGTGGAGGTGCGGCTGCGCAAGGAGGAGTGCTCACCCGTGCCGGACGCCTTCGACGCCGAGGGCATCGTGCGCTGGGACGTCCCGCTCGGCCCGGGCGCCCGCCGCACGCTGACCCTGGTGTACGAGATCTCCGCCTCCTCGAAGGTGGCGGGCCTGTGAGCGGCGGCGGCCCGGGCGCCCGCCCGGGTCCGGCCGGAACAGGTACAACAGGAGCATGATCCTGCACCTCACTCCCCTGGACGACTGGCTGGCCGACCCCGGGCGGCCGTACGCGACCGCCTCGCTGCTCACCGACGGGTTCATCCACTGCTCGGCGGACGAGCCGACCGCGCTGGCCGTGGCCAACGCCTTCTTCGCCGACACCCGCGGACCCCTGATGGCGCTGCTGATCGAGGAGTCGCTGGTGGAACCGATGGTCAAGTGGGAGGCCCCGAACGGCGCACCGCCGCCCGGGGCCGCTCCCGGGGTGCTGTTCCCGCACATCTACGGGCGGCTGAACCGCACGGCCGTGGTCGGCCTGGAGAAGGTCGAGCGGGGCCCGGACGGCCGCTGGGTGTCCCTCTCCCCCTGGAGCTGACGCCCCGCCCGGCGGGCTCCGACGGTCACGCCCTACAGCCAGCCCCGCTCCCGGGCCGCCATCCCGGCCTGGAAACGGGTGGTGGCGCCCAGCTCGCGCATCAGCGACTGGAGCCGGCGCTGGGTGGTCCGGGCGCTCCAGCCCAGCGAGCGGGCGATCGACTCGTCGGTGAGGCCGGCCGCCAGCAGGCCGAGCAGCTTGCGGTGGTCGGCCTCCGGCTCCAGCGCCCCGTCCCCGGAGCCGATCGCGGCCTGCAGCTGAACGGCCCGCTCCCACTCCGCCTCGAAGAGCGTGTCCAGGGCCTGGAGCAGGGCCGAGGGGTGGATCACGTAGGCGGCGTCGAGGACGCTGTCGCCGACGCTGATCGGGATGATCGCCATCCGGTCGTCCGACATGACCATCTTCATCGGGAGCACCGGCCTGACCCTGGCCTCCTCCCCGTCGGCGACCCCGGCCAGGATGTTCTTCTCCAGCCGGCCCGGCCAGGCCACCGCCTCCCGGTCGTAGATCGTCCGGAACCGCACGCCCTCGCCCAGCCGCTGCCGCTGCAGCGGGATGTTGGCGACCGGGTCCTGGATGTAGGGCGGGCAGTCGAAGCCGCGGATCTGGTACTGGCTGGTCCCGGTGATGTGCTCCAGGCGCTGGGCTATCGCCTCGCCGCCGGTCAGCACCTCGACCGAGTGCGCCGGGTCGGTGTACCGGGACGCCTCCCGGAAGGCGTCCATCAGCCGGTGCATCTCGGCCCGGGCGTGCCGCAGTTCGGACTCCCGGTGGCCGATCAGGGTGCCGATCGCCACGTCCGGGGCGACCGGCAGGAAGCGCTGGCGGTCCACCGGGGCCCGGGTGGCCATGCCCTGCTGGGCGAGCCGGTCCAGGGCCCGCAGGCTCTGCTGGGGCGTCAGTTCGCAGAGCCCGGCGAGGTCCTCGGCCGTGGACTGCGGGTTGGCCACCAGCGCCGCGTAGACCCGCCCGTCGGGCCCGGCCAGTCCCAGAGCGCTGAGTGGTGCATCGGACACGGCGTCGCTCCCCCGTTCGCCTCTCGCCCCCCGCCCCGGGTGGCGCACTCCCGCCACCCGGCGGGTCGCGGTCAGGTGGCAATCCTCGGCCACGGATCACCGGGCTGACAAGGTGATCACCCCACGATGCGGCCCGCTTCACAGCAGATCCGCCGAACGACGGAGGGCCTCCCCGCCGAGTGGCGGGGAGGCCCTCCGGGGACCCGGGGGTCGGGGTGTTACAGCCCGACCTCGCGCATCAGCTGACCGACCTCGGGGTTGGTCAGCCGGCGCAGCCAGCCGGACTTCTGGTCACCGAGCGCGATCGGCCCGAAGTGGGTGCGGACCAGCTTCTCGACCGGGAAGCCCGCCTCGGACAGCATCCGGCGGACGATGTGCTTGCGACCCTCGTGCAGGGTCACCTCGACCAGGTAGTTCTTGCCGACGTTCGAGACCACCTTGAAGCTGTCGGCGCGGGCGTAGCCGTCCTCCAGCTCGATGCCCTTGGCGAGCTGCTTGCCCAGGTCGCGCGGGATCGGGCCCTGGATGGCGGCCAGGTAGGTCTTGGTCACGCCGTACCGGGGGTGGGTGAGGCGGTGGGCCAGCTCACCGTGGTTGGTGAGCAGGATGATGCCCTCGGTCTCGGTGTCCAGGCGGCCGACGTGGAACAGCCGGGTCTCCCGGTTGGTCACGTAGTCGCCGAGGCACTGGCGGCCGTCCGGGTCCTCCATGGTGGAGACCACGCCGGCCGGCTTGTTCAGCGCGAAGAACAGGTACGACTGGGTGGCGACGGTCAGGCCGTCGACCTTGATCTCGTCGTTCTGCGGGTCGACCCGCTTGCCCTGCTCGGTGACGCGCTTGCCGTTGACCTCGACCCGGCCCTGGTCGATCAGCTCCTCGCAGGCGCGGCGGCTGCCGATGCCGGCCCGGGCCAGCACCTTCTGCAGTCGCTCGCCCTCGGGCTCGCCGAAGGTCTTCGGCAGCTTCACGGCCGGCTTGTCGTGGCGGGCCAGGACGGCGTCCTCGATCCGGGCCTGGAGCTCGCGCGAGCGCTGCGGCTGGCGGCGCGGGTCGCCCGGGGCGGGCGCGCCCTCGCGGCGCGGCCGGGGGGCCGGGCCGGGCCGACGCCCGGTGTAGCTGCCGCGGGCCGGGGTGGCGTTGGGGCCGCCGCCGAACTCGGGACGGTCGTACCTGCGCTCCTCGGGCCGCAGCGGGCGGTCCGGGAAGCGACGGTCGTCACGGCGGTCGTCGCGCCGGTCGTCACGGCGATCGTCGCGCCGGTCGTCACGGCGACCGTACGAGCCGGAGCCGGAGCCGGCGCCCGGACGACCCGCACCGGAACCGGGACGGCCCGAGCCGGTGCCCGGACGGCCCGCACCGGAGCCACCGCGGGGCGCGCCGGAGCCACCGCGGCCGGAGCCGGAGCCACCGCCGTACGAACCCCCGCGCTCTCCCGAGCCGCCGCGGCCCGAGCCGCCCCCGTAGGAGCCGCCCCGGTCCCCGCCCTGTCCGCCGCGACCGCTGCCGCCGCCGCTGCTGTTCCTGCCGTTGCCACTGCTACGCATCAAAGTGTCCGTACGTCGTTACCGTCTTGGGCTGTGCGGTCGTTTCGGCCGACCTCACCGCCCCCTACCGATCAGGCGCAGCCCGACCGGCCTCGCCACTGCCGTCCGCAGCCTTCGCGGCAGCGGCGGCGACCGCCTCCGCGATCATCGTGCCCTCCAGGGACTCCGCTTCCACGTCGTCGACCTCGGGCAGGAACGGGGCGAGCTCCGGCAGCTCGTCCAGGCCGCGGAGCCCCATCCGTTCCAGGAAGTAGTTCGTCGTCCGATACAGGATCGCACCTGTTTCGGGCTCGGATCCGGCCTCTTCCACCAGTCCTCGCTGTACCAGGGTACGCATCACACCGTCACAGTTCACACCGCGGACGGCGGAGACCCGCGATCTGGACACCGGTTGCCGGTAGGCGACCACCGCCAGGGTCTCCAGCGCCGCCTGGGTCAGACGGGCCTGCTGGCCGTCCAGGACGAAGCGGTCGACGGCAGGAGCGCAGGTGGCGCGGCTGTGGAAACGCCAGCCCCCGGCCACCTGCCGCAGGTCGAAGCCGCGGCCCTGGGCGGTGTACTCGGCGGACAGCCCGCGCAGGGCCGAGGCCACCTCCGCGCACGGGCGCTCCAGCACGGCGGCCAGGTGGGCCTCGGTGGCCGGCTCGTCGACGATCATCAGGATCGCCTCCAGCTCCGCCCGCAGCCCAGGCCCGTCCGCCGCCGGGAGGCCGGGAAGATCCACGGAAAGGTCTTCGGGAAGCCGCTCCGGAGAAGTCGACGGAGCCGACTTCTGGTGCACCACCTCCACCGGCACCGCCGCGGCCACCTCCACCGCCGCCACTACCTCCACCGCCTCGGCCGTGACGGCCGCCACGGCGGCCATGACCGCGGGGACGGCCCCGGGAGCCGCCACCGGACCGTCCTCCAGGACGCTCGGAGCCGGTTCCTGCCACTCCTCGGCCCTCGGCTGCCCCGGTACCCCCAGCGCCCGCCTGGCCGGCCGTCCACCGCCCGCCTCGCCGTTCCCGACCGTCATCGCCCGTCCTCCTCGCCCTTCACCGCCGCCTCGCCCGCCGCCTCGCCCGCCGGCCGGTCGAACTCGTCGGTCACCTCGATCGCGCCCCGGTCCGCCTCGGCCACCCAGCGCACCACCAGCTCGCCGAGCGCGTCCGGCTGCTCGAAGGCGAGCACCCGCTCCCGGTACAGCTCCAGCAGGGCCAGGAAGCGGGCGACCACCACCATGGTGTCCGGGGCGTCCGCCACCAGCCGCTGGAAGGTGGCCTCGCCCAGCTCGGCCAGCAGGTCGACCACCAGGCCGGCCTGCTCGCGCACGCTCACCGGCGGGCTGTGGATGTGGTCGACGTAGACGGCCGGCGGGGGCTTGGGCGTCATCGCCCGGGCGGCGAGCTGCGCGAAGCGCTCGGTGCCGATGCTGATCACGACCTCGGGCAGCAGCGCGGCGTGCCGGGGCTCCAGGCCGACGCTGCGAGGGCGCCGGAGCAGCTCGGCGGCCCAGCGCTCGCCGAACAGGGCCGCCGCGCGCTTGTAGGCCCGGTACTGGAGCAGCCGGGCGAAGAGCAGGTCGCGCGCCTCCAGCAGGGCGAGGTCCTCCTCGTCCTCGACCTCGGCGGCGGGCAGCAGCCGGGCCGCCTTGAGGTCGAGGAGGGTGGCGGCGACCACCAGGAACTCGGTCGCCGCGTCCAGGTCCCAGTCCGGCCCCATGGCGCGGATGTGGGCGAGGAACTCGTCGGTGACCGTCGCCAGCGCCACCTCGGTGACGTCCATCCGATGCTTGGCGATCAGGCTCAGCAGCAGGTCGAACGGGCCTTCGAAGTTGTCCAGCCGGACCCGGAAGCCGCCCTGCGGCCCGTCGGTACCCGCTCCGCCCGCCCCGCCCCCGGCGCCCACGGCGGCCGACGCGCCGGGCTCCGCCGCAGCGACGACGGCGGCCTGGGCGACGACGGGGCTCTCGGACGTGCTCGGCATGACGGTCCATCTTCGCCCGGCGGCACCGGCCGCCCGGCACCGGGGCCGCCGACACGCCGGTCCTCTCCGGCCCCGCAGCCGCCCGCGCGGCCACGCAAGGCCCTGGGACCCGCCCGAACCCCCCGCGGCCCCGGGACAGGCGCCCAGCGCCCGCACAGCCGCCGTTCCGGGCCCCACCGGCCCCCGCGCGAACCTCGACCCGCCCCGGACCCCCCGCGGCCCCGAGGCACGGGCTCAGCGCCCGCGCAGCCGCCGCACCAGGATGCTGGCCTCGCCGCGCTGCTCCAGGTCCGCCAGGACGACCGCGATGGCCTCCCGCACGATCCGGCCCCGGTCCACCGCCAGGCCGTGCTCACCGCGGAGCACCAGCCGGGTGTGTTCGAGGTCCATCAGCTCCTCGGCGGACACGTACACGGTGATCTTCTCGTCGTGCCGCTCGCGCCCGCTGGGGCGGCGGGGGGCACGGCCACGCGGACGGGGCCGTCCGGCGGCACCCGTCTGGTCCTCGACCGCACCGGCGTGCTGGCGCGGCGCCGGGGCCGAGGTCCGGCCGCCCGGCTGTGCGGGGGCGGGCACGGACGCGCCCGCCGCACCGGTCTCGCGGCGCGCGCTCCGGCGGCCGCCCTCCTGGTCCCCGGCCCGGTCCGCGCCGCTCCCGGCGCGCTCCGGCCCCTCGCCGCCGTCGGCCGGGCCGACGCCACCGGCCGCGGTGACCTCGTCGGCGCCCTCGGCGCCGTCCGGGTCACCGGCGCCGTTGACCGCCCGGGCGGTCTCCGGTCTGGGGGCCTCGACGGCCGAACGCGACGCGAGGGACGGCGAGAGCGCCATCCCGCCGGTGGTTCGGAACAGCTCGTCGGCCCCCGGGAGACTCACTCGGCGGGGCGGCACCGGTCGAGCACCTCCCTGGCGAGCTGACGGTAGGCGGCGGCACCGACCGAATTGGTCGCGTACGTCGTGATCGGTTCGCCGGCGACGGTGGTCTCCGGGAAGCGCACGGTCCGCCCGATGACGGTGTGGAAGACGTGCTCGCCGAACGCCTCGACGACGCGCGCCAGCACCTCGCGGCTGTGCACGGTGCGCGAGTCGTACATGGTGGCGAGGATGCCGTCCAGCCGCAGCTCCGGGTTGAGCCGCTCGCAGACCTTCTCGATGGTCTCGGTGAGCAGCGCGACACCGCGCAGCGCGAAGAACTCGCACTCCAGCGGCACGATCACGCTGTGAGCGGCCGTCAGCGCATTGACCGTCAGCAGGCCCAGCGAGGGCTGGCAGTCGATGATGACGTAGTCGTAGTCGGGCAGCAGCGGCCGCAGGGCGCGCGCCAGCGCGGACTCCCGGGCCACCTCGCTGACCAGCTGCACCTCGGCGGCGGAGAGGTCGATGTTGGACGGCAGCAGGTCCATGCCCGGCACGGCCGTCTTCAGCAGCACCTCATCGGCCGTCAGTCCGCGCTCCATGAGCAGGTTGTAGACGGTGACGTCGAGTTCCATCGGGTTGACGCCGAGTCCGACGGAGAGGGCGCCCTGCGGGTCGAAGTCGACGAGCAGCACCCGGCGGCCGTACTCGGCGAGCGCGGCACCCAGGTTGATGGTCGACGTGGTCTTGCCGACGCCGCCCTTCTGGTTGCACATCGCGATGATCTGGGCGGGGCCGTGCTCGGCCACCGGCGCCGGGATCGGGAAGTACGGCTGCGGACGTCCGGTCGGGCCGATCCGCTCGCGGCGCTGTCGCGCGGCGTCGGGGGCGAGCGTGGCCGCGTACTCCGGGTCCGGCTCGTACTCGGCGTCGGGGTCGTCGTAGGCGCCGTAGGCGAACTCGCCGTAGGCCAGGCCGTGGGCCGGCAGTTCGGCGTCGTAGTCGGTCACCGTGGTCACCTGTGCTGTGTTCTGGCGTGCTTCGAAAGTACGGAGAGCGACCGAGCCGACCTCGGCCGAGCCCACGGAGGCCTGCCTGGCCCCGGACTCCCCACTCGGCTGGCCGGCGGTGTGCTCCGCCAGCCCTGGCTGACCACCCCCGGGAGCAAATGTCGACTCATTCACAAGTCGTCTTACCTCCTTGGGCATCCAGGACTCTATGTCGATTCGTCAGCGTGGCAGCATGCCGACGGTTTGCGACTCTAGGCCGTTCAAGGCGTTCGCAGCAACACAATCCACGGTAGTGGGCAGGATGTGTCGACTATCGGGCAACCCTCTGTCAAGGGATGCGAGGGCCCTTGACCCTAACGTTTCTGCGGTGGGGTGACACGACCCACAGAAATTGACGACAGAGCGACCCACCCGTTCCGCCCCCGAAGTCGCCACGGGGTTCACCCCTCGTTCACACCCTCCGCGGGGACTCAGCGTGACCCCGCGGACGGGCACGGCGAAGCCCCCGACCCGAGGACATCGGGTCGGGGGCGACACGGGGTCGTACTAGGCGAGCACGGACTCCAGGGAGACCGACTCCAGGCCGAACGCCTCGGCGACGGCGGCGAAGGTGATCTGGCCCTCGTGGACGTTCAGACCCTTGGCGAGCGCGGCGTCGCGGCGCAGCGCCTCCTTCCAGCCCCGGTTGGCCAGCTCGACGACGTACGGCAGCGTCGCGTTGGTCAGCGCGTAGGTGGAGGTGTTCGGGACGGCACCCGGCATGTTGGCCACGCAGTAGAAGACCGAGTTGTGGACCTGGAAGGTCGGCTCGGCGTGCGTGGTGGCGTGCGAGTCCTCGAAGCAGCCGCCCTGGTCGATGGCGATGTCGACGAGCACGGAGCCCGGCTTCATGCGGGAGACCAGCTCGTTGGTGACGAGCTTCGGGGCCTTGGCGCCCGGGATCAGCACCGCGCCGATGACCAGGTCGGCCTCGATGACGGCCTTCTCCAGCTCGAAGGAGTTGGACATGATGGCCTTGATCTTCGTGCCGAAGATCTTGTCGGCCTCGCGCAGCTTGTTGATGTCGCGGTCCAGCAGGGTCACGTCGTAGCCCATGCCGATGGCGATGGTGGCCGCGTGCCAGCCGGAGACGCCGCCACCGATGACGACGGCCTTGGCCGGGTGGGTGCCGGGAACGCCGCCCGGGAGGGTGCCGCGGCCGCCGGCCGGGCGCATCAGGTGGTACGAGCCGACCTGCGGGGCCAGCCGGCCCGCGACCTCGGACATCGGGGCGAGCAGCGGCAGGGCGCCGTTGGCGGTCTGCACGGTCTCGTACGCGATGGCGGTGGTGCCGGAGGCGACCAGCGCGTCGGTGCCGGCGCGGTCGGCCGCCAGGTGGAGGTACGTGAAGACCGTCTGGCCCTTGCGCAGGCGGTGGTACTCCTGCGCGATGGGCTCCTTGACCTTCAGCAGCAGGTCGGCGGTGGCCCACACCTCGTCGGCGGTGGGGAGGATGGTGGCGCCGGCGGCCACGTACTCCTCGTTCGGGATCGAGGAGCCGACACCGGCGTTGTCCTCGATGTAGACCTCGTGTCCGTTGCGGACGAGCTCATGCACGCCGGCGGGCGTGATGGCCACGCGGTACTCGTGGTTCTTGACCTCGCGGGGGATGCCGACCTTCACGGCTAAACACGTCCTCTTGCCATGGGGGTCCCTACCGGAGAAGACCGGCGGGCGACGCGCACGGGGGGAAGCCTCCGGATGGCACCGGGGCACGGCTCGCTGCGCGACTGAGTACGAGTGTAATGAAGCCCAGGCGGCCTGTCAGCCTTCCAAAGTGAATAAATCTGCCGAGCTCATTGGCAGGTTCGTAGGCTTCCATCGCGATCTTCCTGTCAAAGCCGCGCTGACCGGGCATATTCGACAATACTCCCGAACCGGGACCTACCACCCGGTGGAGACCCGTTCCCGCAGCTCGGCGAGGGCAACGGCGACGGCCTCCCGGCCCCGTTCGTCGCCGATCCGGCGCAGGACCGAGAGCGATGCCCGGTACTCCCGCTCCGCCTCGTCGAACCGGCGCTGGGCCGCGTGCGCCTCGGCCACCCGGGCCAGCAGCCGGGCCTCGGCGGCCTGGTCCCCCATCGACTGCCGGACACCCAGCGCCCGGCCGTACCAATCGGCGGCGCGCACGGCATCGCCGAGCGCCCGGTGGCAGCCCGCCGCGCCCTCCAGCGCGCGGGCACAGAGCGCCTCGTCGTCGGCGGTCCTGGCGTGCTCCAGGGCCGCCCGGTAGTGCCCGGAGGCCTGTTCCCAGCGTCCGGCGGCGGCCTGGAGGTCGCCCAGGTTGAGCAGCGCGGCCGAGGCCCGGCGCGGCCGGCCGTGGCGCTCGGCCACCGTCAGCACCAGCTCGTGCAGCTGGTGCAGGTCGGCCGGGGCGGCGGCGCCGGTCAAGGGCAGCGACCGGAGCAGCGCGGTGACCAGCCGGCCCGCCGAACCGTCGAGATCGCCCTGGCCGATCGCGTCGGCGACCGCGCCGAGCAGCGGGTCCCGCTCGCCGAGCAGCCACTCCCTGGCGTGGGCGGCGGACTTCAGCCGCAGCGGGCCGGGCAGCGGATCGGGCCCGGCGCCCTCGGACGGGTCGAGCAGCGAGCGGGCCGACTCGGTGAGCCGGACCAGCCGCTCCAGCAGCCTGGCCCGGGCCAGCTCGATCTCGGCGGGCCGGTCCTCCCGCTCCCGCAGCCGGACCAGCCGGGGGTGGAGCCGGCCGGGGACGCGGTAGCGGGCGGTGCCGTCGGCGGCCGGCGGCTCCTCGGCCAGCAGCTCCCGCTCGGCGAGCGCGGCCAGGGTCGTCGCGGCCTCCGGGGCCGGACAGCCGACCAGCGCGGAGGCGGTGCGCGGGTCCGCGGACTGGGCGGGGGCCAGGGTGAGCGCGCGCAGCATCCGGGCCTGCGCGGCGGTCAGACCGGCGTAGGCCAGGGTGAAGGCGCCGACCAGCGGGTCGTTGTCGGGCACCGGGACGGGTTCCGCGGGTTCCGGCCCGGGCCGGACCCAGGCGGCCGGGTCGCGTGGCGGCTCCGCCGGCGGGGCCACCGCGGCGGCCGGCTCCGAAGCGGTCACGACCGCCCCGCGCTTCCCCTTGCCCTTCCCGGCCGGCGGGTCCGCAGGCTCCGCCGACTCCTTCGCGCCCTCCGGGTCGTTCGCCGGGGCCCGGTCCGGCTCCGCCTTCCCGGCCTCGGCGACGGCCCGCAGCAGCTCCTTGGCCGCCTCCGTCACCGCCAGCTCCGGCTTGCCGCGCAGCCGCCCGGCCATCAGCCGCAGCGCCGCCGGCTGGGAGCCGCAGGCCTCCGCCAGGTCCGCCGCGCCGACCGGGTCGCAGCCGATCCTGGTGCCGCCGACCAGGTCGCCGAGCAGCTCGGCCGCGGCCGTCCGGTCGAGCCCGCCGAGGATGACGGGGTCGATGTCCTCGATCCCGGTGAGCGGCCCGGCCGTGGTGGCGAGCACCAGGCAGCCGGGCTCGTCCGCGAGCAGCGGCCACAGCTGCCCGGCGTCCCGGACGTCGTCCAGCACCAGCAGCACCCGCCGCCCGGCCAGCGCGGCGCGCAGCGCGACGCACGCCGGGTCGTCCCGGCCGTCCCCGGCGCCGCCGGGCAGCGGGACGTCGGCGGTGTCCGCGCCGAGCTGCTCCAGCAGCCGACGGGCGGCCCTGGCGGGCGGCACCCGGCCGCCGTCGGGGGCGGACAGCCGGGCGAACAGCACACCGTCGGGGTACTGGCCGGCGACGGTGACGGCGAACCGCACGGCCAGCGCGGTACGGCCCGAACCGGGCCGCCCGGCCAGCACCAGCACCGGACTGCGGCCCTCGGCCGGACGCGCGGCGGCGGCCCGGAGCGCGGCCAGCTCGGTGCGCCGGCCGACGAACAGGGCGGGGCCGGCGGGCAGCCGCTCCAGCCCGGGAACGCGCTCGACGGGCGCGCCGGTCCCGGCCTCCATGGTCGCCGTCTTCCTCGCCACCCGTGCCACTCCCGACGTCACCCAGCACCGACCGGCGGCCGCCCGCAACGGACGCCCCGTCTGCGAAGCGTAGTTCGGCCGCCCGCCCCGACCGAGGTGACATCCGGTCGTACGAACCGGTAAATCACCCCCCCGGCCCCATCCCGCCCGACAACCCGACAGAACTCACCCGCCCCGACCCCGGACCACCACGAGGAGTCCCCACCCACTCCGCCAGGACCGCGAGCGAGCCGAAGGGGCACGCCGACCGGTCACCGAACCCCGCGCCCCAAGCCCCCACCCACCCGCCGTGACCCCCGCCAGGCACTACCGCGAGCGAGCCGAAGGGGCGCGCCGGTGCCGAAAGGGAGAGCGCGAGGGAGCGACGAAGGAGCGAGGGAGCGCCGACCGTCGGCACCGGACGGAAGCGCCCCGGAGGCGAGCCGAGCCCAATTAAAAGGGCCTGGCGGGCCACGGCGAGTCCGCCGCCCGCAGCGCGTCCAGCCCTCCGGGCCCGTGCAGCGCCGCGTACAGCGCCAGGGTCCCGGTGATCAGGGTCGGGTTGTGCAGCTCGCCGGCGTGGATCAGCCGGACGAGCTCCTCGACCGGCACCCGGGCGGACTCCAGCTCCAGTTCCTCCCCGTGCGCCTCGTACCGCTCCCCCTCGGCCTCGGACAGGTCGGTGGCGAGGAAGAGCCGCAGGGCCTCGTCGGTGCCGCCGGGCGAGGTGTAGAAGTCGACCAGCACCCGCCATTCGCCGGCCTTGCAGTGCGCCTCCTCGTACAGCTCGCGCTGGGCGGCGTGCAGCGGGTTCTCGCCGGGCACGTCGAGCAGTCCGGCGGGCAGCTCCCAGAGGCGCTGGCGGACGGGGTGGCGGTACTGGCGCAGGATCAGCACCCGCTGCCGCTCGTCCAGGGCGAGGACGGAGACCGACCCGGGGTGGGTCTGGTAGTCGCGGCGGGCCCAGCTGCCGTCGGGCATCAGGACCTCCTCGGTGCGCACCCCGGTGACCCGGCCCTGGAAGGGGGTGGTGCTCCCCCGGATCTCCCACTCCTCCGCCACGTCGGCGACTTCGGCCGTGCTGCGGTCGTCCATCACGCTCTCCCCTTTTCGTCAGTACGACACAATCTAACGCCGAACGGCGGCCCCGCAGGAATCGCGGGACCGCCGTCCGGGGAACGGACCGGGACTACTGGGCGTCGGCCGGCGCCGTCTTGATCTCGATCGCGGCCTTGACCAGACCCGCGAACAGCGGGTGCGGGCGGGTCGGCCGGGACTTCAGCTCCGGGTGGGCCTGGGTGGCCACCAGGTAGGGGTGCACCTCGCGCGGGTACTCGACGTACTCGACCAGGTCGCCCTTCGGGGAGAGGCCGGAGAACTGCAGGCCGGTCTTCTCCAGGTCCGCGCGGTAGGCGTTGTTGACCTCGTAGCGGTGGCGGTGGCGCTCCTCGACGTACTGCTCGCCCGCGTAGACCTCGCGGACGATCGAGCCCTCGGCGAGCTTGGCCGGGTAGAGGCCCAGACGCATGGTGCCGCCCAGGTCGCCCTTGCCGTCGACGATGGCCAGCTGCTCGGCCATGGTGGAGACG
Organism: Kitasatospora purpeofusca; assembly: GCF_000718025.1. Lineage (GTDB taxonomy): Bacteria > Actinomycetota > Actinomycetes > Streptomycetales > Streptomycetaceae > Kitasatospora > Kitasatospora purpeofusca. Next base: position 18,745 of record NZ_JODS01000021.1, on the reverse strand, counting down.
ACCGGGTGCTTGGCGGCGGCGTCGAACTCGGTCGAGTTGGCCTCGGGCAGGCCGGCCAGGTTGCGGGCGGCCTCGATGACCACGCACTGCAGGCCCAGGCACAGGCCGAGCAGCGGGACCTTGTTCTCGCGGGCGAAGGTGATCGCGCCGACCTTGCCGTTGACGCCGCGGTCGCCGAAGCCGCCGGGGATGCAGATCGCGTCCACGTCGCCGAGCTGCTCGCGGGCGCCCTCGGGGGTCTCGCAGTCGTCCGAGGTGACCCACTTGATCTCGACCCGGGCGTTGTTGGCGAAGCCGCCGGCGCGCAGCGCCTCGGTCACCGACAGGTAGGCGTCCGGGAGGTCGATGTACTTGCCGACCAGGGCGACCTTGACGATGTGCTGCGGCTCGTGGACGCGGCGCAGCAGGTCGTCCCAGGTGGTCCAGTCCACGTCGCGGAACGGCAGGTCCAGGCGGCGGACGACGTAGGCGTCCAGGCCCTCGCCGTGCAGCACCTTGGGGATGTCGTAGATCGACTTGGCGTCGATGGCCGCGACCACGGCCTCCTCGTCGACGTCGCACATCAGCGAGATCTTGCGCTTGATGGCCTGCGGGACCTCGCGGTCGGCGCGCAGCACGATGGCGTCGGGCTGGATGCCGATGTTGCGCAGCGCGGCGACGGAGTGCTGGGTCGGCTTGGTCTTCAGCTCGCCCGAGGGGCCGATGTAGGGGAGCAGGGAGACGTGCACGAAGAAGACGTTGTCCCGGCCGACCTCGTGGCGGACCTGGCGGACGGCCTCCAGGAACGGCAGCGACTCGATGTCGCCGACGGTGCCGCCGACCTCGGTGATCACCACGTCCACGTCCTCGGTCGCCATCCGGCGGATCCGGGACTTGATCTCGTTGGTGATGTGCGGGATGACCTGGACGGTGTCGCCCAGGTACTCGCCGCGGCGCTCCTTGGCGATGACGGTCGAGTACACCTGGCCGGTGGTGACGTTGGCCGAGCCGTGCAGGTTCGTGTCGAGGAACCGCTCGTAGTGGCCGATGTCGAGGTCGGTCTCGGCGCCGTCGTCGGTGACGAAGACCTCACCGTGCTGGAACGGGTTCATGGTGCCCGGGTCCACGTTGAGGTACGGGTCGAGCTTCTGCATCGTCACGCGCAGGCCGCGGGCCTTGAGCAGGGCACCGAGGCTGGAGGCGGTGAGGCCCTTGCCGAGCGACGAGGCGACACCCCCGGTGACGAAGAGGTGCTTGGTCGTCACGGCGCGGCCGTTCGATGCCTTGCCGGAATGGGGCTGTGCCAAGAGGGGGCTCCCGTGGGTCGCGTGTCGAAGGTGACGTGGTGGGAGGCTCGCGGCTCGCCGTCGCGACGGGGGAGGGCGGTGCTGCGCACGGGGCCCTGAGGGTCGTCGGTTCGGCCGGTCCGGGGCGTTTGATCCCACCGGTCCACGGGATACCAGGGTATCAGTGACCCGGCCCGGACGCGTTCCGGCCCGCCGTCGGAGGGCCTCGGGGCCCCGGTTTCCGGTCGGGGAACCGCGGGGGCGCTCCCGGGGCGCACGCCAGGCGCACCACCGGCGCACCATCCGGCGCAACCGTCACATCCGTTGCACCACCCGCCCGACCGGGCCACCCGGCGGCGGTCCGGAGCCCTCGGCCGGGCCATCACCGGATCCCCACTTCGTGCCATCCGGAGCTGATCCTTCCGAGCCATCCTGACGGCCGCTCTCGCAATGCGCGGTATTTCCGCCGAAATGCGGCGCCACATCGCGCTGCGCCCGCGTGCTTCGCCCCTTTCGTCCGTCGTAAGCTGCTCGGACGCATCGCCGACAACATGAGCACGCGGAGGGCGTGGGAGGGTCAGGAACCTCTCGGTCCCCGATGCGCGACCGGACCTCCCCGTAGTGCCGCTCCTCCCACCCACCCAGAGGCTCGACCGAGCCCTCGCGGATGCTCCGGCAAGGCCCGCCACCACCCCACGGAGGGCCGGACGTCCCGGGGTGGCCCCCGGTCCGCGGTCCCGCTGGCTCTCCCTCGGATCGCCGATGCGTCGTGACCACATTGCGAACTGGAGATCACGTGGCCGGCCGTATCGAGGACTACGCACTCATCGGGGACATGCAGACCGCCGCCCTCGTCAGCAGGGACGGAGCGGTGGACTGGCTCTGCCTGCCCCGGTTCGACTCGCCGGCGGTGTTCGCCGGCCTGCTCGGCACCGACGAACACGGCTTCTGGCGGATCGGCCCCGCCGAGGCGGTGGCCACCGCACTGCCGCACCCGGCCACCGCGCCCGCCGCCGAACCGGCCGGCCCCCCGGCCGCACGGCTGCGGCTCGCCGACACCGCCGACCTGAGGGTCCCGCCGCCCACCGCGGCCGCCCCCGCCGTGCCCGCCGACCGCCGCCGCTACCGGGGCGACTCGCTGATCCTGGAACAGGAGTGGGACTCCCAGGGCGGCACCGTCCGGGTGATCGACTTCATGCCGCCCCGCCCGCTGGCCGGGAAGGACGCCGTGCCGCAGGTGATCCGGATCGTCGAGGGCGTGGCCGGCACCGTGCGGATGCGCTCCGCCCTGCGGATGCGCTTCAGCTACGGCCGGGTCGTCCCCTGGGTGCACCGGGTGGAGCAGCCCGACGGCGGCCACCGCACCGTCGCCGTGGCCGGGCCGGACTCGGTCTGGCTGGACGGCGAGGCCGACACCTACGGGCGCAACCTCACCACCTACGCGGACTTCACCGTCCGGGCCGGTGAGCGGATCGCCTTCGCGCTCACCTGGCAGGCCTCCCACCTGGAGCAGCCGACCCCGCCGGACGCCGAGGGCCTGCTCGAGGCCACCGCCGACTTCTGGCACGAGTGGGTCGGCCAGTGCACCTACCAGGGGCCCTACCGGGAGGCCGTGGTCCGCTCGCTGATCACCCTCAAGGGCCTCACCTACGCCCCCACCGGCGGGATCGTGGCCGCCCCCACCACCTCGCTGCCCGAGGACATCGGCGGCGAGCGCAACTGGGACTACCGCTACACCTGGCTCAGGGACGCCGCGATCACCCTCTCCTCCCTGCTCCGCACCGGCTACCGCGACGAGGCCAAGGCCTGGCGCGAGTGGCTGCTGCGCGCGGTCGCGGGCGACCCGGAGAACCTCCAGATCATGTACGGCATCGCGGGCGAGCGCGAGCTCACCGAGTCCGCGCTCGACTGGCTGCCCGGCTACGAGGGCTCACAGCCGGTCCGGGTCGGCAACGGCGCGGCCGGCCAGCTCCAGCTGGACGTCTACGGCGAGGTCGTCGAGGCGCTGCACCTGGCCCACATGACCGGCCTGGTCCGCAACGACCACGCCCACCACCTCCAGCTGCGGCTGATCGAGTACCTGGAGGACCACTGGACCGAGCCGGACGAGGGCATCTGGGAGGTGCGCGGGCCGCGCCGGCACTTCGTCCACTCCAAGGTGATGGCCTGGGTGGCGGTGGACCGCACCATCAAGCTGCTGGAGCAGACCCCCGAGGACGCCCCGGCCGGCGGCCAGCTGGAGCGCTGGCGCGAGCTGCGCGACACCATCCACCGGGACGTCTGCGAGCGGGGCTACGACCCCGGCCGCAACACCTTCACCCAGTACTACGGCGGCAAGGAGCTGGACGCCTCGCTGCTGCTCATCCCGCAGGTCGGCTTCCTGCCGCCGGACGACAAGCGGGTGATCGGCACCATCGAGGCGATCCAGCGCGAGCTGTCCACCGAGGACGGCTTCGTGCTGCGCTACCCGACCCACGACGAGAGCGGCAACAACGTCGACGGCCTGTCCGGCCACGAGGGCGCCTTCCTGGCCTGCTCGTTCTGGCTGGCCGACGACCTCGCCATGATCGGCCGGGTGCAGGAGGCACGGGAGCTGTTCGACCGGCTGCTGTCGCTGCGCAACGACCTCGGACTGCTCGCCGAGGAGTGGGACCCGCGGCTCAAGCGCCAGGTCGGCAACTTCCCGCAGGCCTTCAGCCACGTCCCGCTGATCGACACCGCGCTGCGGCTCACCGCCTGCGGCGGCGCCTACCTGTCGGCCCAGCCGGACGGCCCGGCCGCCGACCGGGCCGGCGAGCAGGCCACCGTCTGACCCGCCGCCACCGTCGCGCTCACCCGTTGCGCTGCACCAGCTCGTCGTAGGTGCTGAGCACCTGGGCGACGGTGGCGGCCTCGTCCGGCCAGGTCTCCGCCTGCTGCCGGCCGGCCGCCACCAGGCGGCGGCGGCGCTCCGGGTCGGCCAGCAGCTCCCGCACCGCCCGGCCGAGGGCCGCCGCGTCGCCGGGCGGGACCAGTACGGCGGCGTCGCCGACCAGCTCGGGGATGCCGCCGACGGCGGTGGCGACCACCGGCACGCCGGCCCGCATCGCCTCCTGCACCACCAGCGACCGGGCCTCCCAGCGGCTGGGGAGCACCAGCACGTCGGCGGCGGCCAGCAGGTCGGACACATCGGTGCGGTAGCCGAGCAGCCGCACCGGCAGCTTCTCGGCGGCCACCCGCTCGCGCAGTCCGGCGGCCTCCGGGCCGTCCCCGGCCAGCAGCAGCAGCGGTTCGGGCGTCAGCGCGGCCAGGTCGCGGGCCGCGTCCAGCAGCAGTCCGAAGGCCTTCTGCGGGACGAGCCGGCCCACCGCGAGGACCAGCGGGCGGTCCGGGCCGCCGTCGAGCAGCGCCGCCCTGGCGCCGTCCCGGGGCAGCCGGGCCTCGGGCATCGGCGGGGCCGCGACCGGGCCCAGCCGGGCGTCGGTGGCGCCGAGTTCGCGGGCCCGGGCGACCAGGTCGGAGGAGGCGCCGAGGACGAGGTCGGCGGCGCGCGCCACCCGGCGCTCCATCAGCCGCTGGAGGCGGCGCTCCATGCCGGTGGCGTCCAGCGCGTGGTGCGAGGTGACCACCAGCGGCGTCTCCGGGCGCAGGCCCGGGAAGCGGCCGGCGGTGCGCAGCGCGAGGTCGGACAGCAGCCCCGCGCGCAGGCCGTGGGCGTGCACCACGTCGGCGCCGGTGAAGGCACGGCGCAGCTCGCCGATCGCGGTGGCGTCGCTGCGGGCGCCCGCGGTCGGGGTGATGTCGACCAGGTGGAACCGCGCACCGGTGCGGGAGAAGCCGTACAGCGCGTCCGCGCCGGCGGGGGCGCACACCGTGACGGTCACTCCGTGCGCGACCAGACCCTGTGCCAGGGAGCGCACATGCGCACCGATGCCGCCGCTACTGGCGGCCAGGACGAGCACCACCTGCAGCTGCCCCGGTTCGGGGGTGGCCGCGGCTGCCCGGGCGGCGGAATGGTCCACGTCGTCTCGCATCCGACTCGATCAGCTACGCGCGCCCCGGGCGGGGGTTGCCCGCCGGCGGCGCTCGGGACAGGAAGGGCCAGTGTCCAGCCGCCACCATGCCAGGTCGGCGGCCCTCTTGGACAGTCGGCGCCCCCGGCGGGGCGCGTCGTGGCCGGTCCGTGAGGGCCGCCCGGGTTCAGCGGTGGCGGGGGGTCCGGGCCGCGGCGAGCAACTCCTCCGCGTGCGCCCGGCCGAGCTCGGAGTCCTCCAGGCCGGCCAGCATCCGGGAGAGCTCGCGGACCCGCTCCTCGTCGGTCAGCACCTTGACGCCACTGCGGGTCACGGTGCCGTCGTTGGTCTTCTCGACCACCAGGTGGCGGTCGGCGAAGGCCGCCACCTGCGGCAGGTGGGTGACCACCACGACCTGGGCGCTCTCGGCGAGCTTGGCGAGCCGGCGGCCGATCTCGACCGCCGCCTTGCCGCCGACGCCCGCGTCCACCTCGTCGAACAGGTAGGTGGGGACGGGGTCGGCGCCGGCGAAGACCACCTCGACGGCGAGCATCACCCGGGACAGCTCGCCGCCGGAGGCGCCCTTGGCGATCGGCCGGGGCTGGGCGCCGGGGTGCGGGGCCAGCAGCACCTCGACCTCGTCCACGCCGTGCGGCCCGTAGGCGACCGTCCGGCCCTCGATCTCGATCCCGGACAGGTCGTCGACCTGGCTGATCGCGAAGGTGACCCGGGCGTGCGGCATGGCCAGTTCGGCGAGCTCGGCGGAGACGGCCGCCGCGAAGCGCCCGGCGGCTGCCTGCCGGGCGGCCGAGACCTCGGCCGCGAGCTCGGCCAGCTCGCCGCGCAGCGCGGTCTCGCGGGCGCCGAGCTCGTCGATCCGCTCGTCGTCGCCGTCGAGCTCGGAGAGCCGGGCGGAGCCGGCCTCGGCCCAGGCGATCACCTCGGCCAGCGAGTTCTCCGGGCCGCCGTACTTGCGCAGCAGCTGGGAGAGCACGGCCCGGCGGTCCTCGACGGCGGCCAGGCGGACCGGGTCGGCGTCCAGGTCGTCGGCGTAGCCGGCCAGGTCGCCGGCCACGTCGGCGAGCAGGTAGCCGACCTCGTTGAGCCGGTCGGCGAGGGCGGCGAGCCGCTCGTCGTGGTGGCGGACGGCGTCCAGCGCGCGGCGGGACTGGGCGAGCAGGGTGCCCGCGTCCAGCGCCTCCGGGTCGGCCGGGTCGCCGGCCAGGGCGGCGTGGGCGAGGGTCGCGGCGGAGGAGAGCGCGTCGGCGTGGCCGAGCCGCTCGGCCTCGGCGGACAGCCCCTCGTCCTCGCCGGCCACCGGTTCGGCGGCGGCGACCTCGTCGAGGCCGAACCGCAGCAGGTCCGCCTCCTGGGCCCGCTCGCGGGCCCGGGTGGTCAGCTCCTCCAGCGTCGAGGAGACCTCGCGCAGCCGGCGGTAGACCTCGCGGTAGCGGGCCAGCGGCTCGGCGACCGACCCGCCCGCGTAGCGGTCCAGGGCGCCGCGCTGGCGGGCCGGGCGCAGCAGCCGCTGCTGGTCGGTCTGGCCGTGCACGGCGACGAGGTCCTCGCCGAGCTCGGCGAGCAGGCCGACCGGGACGGACCGGCCGCCGACGTGGGCGCGGGAGCGGCCCTCGGCGGAGACGGTCCGGCTGATCAGCAGCGCGCCGTCGTCGAGCTCGGCACCGGCCTCGACCGCGCGGGCGGCCACCGGCGAGCCGGGTGGAAGTTGGAGGCGGCCCTCGACGACCGCGCGCTCGCTGCCGTTGCGCACCAGGCCCGGGTCGGCCCGGCCGCCGAGCAGCAGGCCGAGGCTGGTCACCACCATGGTCTTGCCGGCTCCGGTCTCCCCGGTCACCGCTGTGAAGCCGGGGGCCAGTTCGACGACCGCGTCGTCGATGACCCCGAGATCCCGTATCCGCATCTCGTCCAACACGGAGACGACCTTACGAGGTTCCGCACCCGCCGCGCGACGAGCGGCAACGCCGCGCGGCAACTCCGTGCCCCCAAGTTCATCCGTTCCGGGCGTTTCCGGACCCGCCGCGCCGGGATCCGGACCGTTCCTCCGTGCCCGCCCCACTCGCGGACCCGCCCCGGGACGGTCCGGGCGACCCGTTACGCGCCGGGACCGCGCTTTCCGGCCTTTCCGGCCCTTCCGGCCTGCTCGGCGGTGGGCACGGTGAACCAGGGCAGGAAGAACTGCGCGAGCGGGCCGATCGCCAGCGCGTACGCGACGGTGCCGACCCCGGCCGTGCCGCCGAGCAGGACGCCCACCGCCAGCACGACCAGCTCGATGCCCGTGCGGATCAGCCGCAGCGAGCCCCCGGTGCGCCGGTGCAGCCCGGTCATCAGCCCGTCGCGCGGCCCCGGGCCCAGCCGGGCGCCGATGTAGAGCCCGGTGGCCACGCCGTTGAGCACGATCGCGGTGACCATCAGCGCGATCCGGACCGGGAGCGCCCCCGGGGTGCCGACGAAGCGCAGGGTGAGGTCCATCGCGGCGCCGATCAGCAGCACGTTGGCGACCGTGCCGACCCCGGGCAGCTGACGCAGCGGGATCCACAGCAGCAGCACCAGGGCGCCGCAGATGGTGACCCAGGCACCCACCGAGAGGCCGAAGCTGCCCTGGAGGCCCTGGTGGAACACGTCCCAGGGGTCGAGCCCGAGGCCGGAGCGGAGCATCAGGCCCATGCTGCCGCCGTAGAGGGCCAGGCCGACCACCAGCTGCGGCAGGCGGCGGCCGAGGGCGTGGGTGTCGCCCAGCACCCGCAGCAGCGGACCGGGCCGGGCGACGGTCGCACCGGCGACGGGGGGCACACCGGCGACGGGGGCCGCACCGGCGGCGGGGGACGGCGAGGCGGGCCCGGACGGGCACTCGGACGGCGACGGGGACGGGAGGGCGCTCGTGGTGGCCATGGATTCTCCGGACAGGTGGTGCTGCACCGCCGGCGGACCGGCCCGACGGTGGCGGTCTCGACGGCCGCCCTGCCATGATGGCCAAGCCAATACGGCCCACGACAGGGCCAATCACGAGCAAGTGGACTGATTACCTTGGCCGACTGGCAGACCACCGTCGCTCCCCCGGCGCTCGCCCGGCTGCTCGCCACCGCCCGACTGCCCGAACCGCCCGGCGCCGCCCGCCGCCCCGCCTACCGCGCGCTGGCCGCCCGGATCCGGCTGCTGGTCTCCGAGGGCCGGCTGCCGGTCGGCGCCCGGCTGCCCGCCGAACGCGAACTCGCCCTGGCCCTCGGACTCAGCCGCACCACCGTCGCCACCGCCTACGAGGCCCTGCGGGCCGAGGGCTACCTGCACAGCCGCCGCGGCGCCGGCAGCTGGACCGCCCTGCCCGAGGGCTCCGCCCCGCCCAGCGACGCCCTGCACCCCGTCCCGCCGGACGAGCAGGGCAACATCCTGGACCTCGGCGTCGCCGCGCTCCCCGCCCCGCAGCCCTTCCTCTCCGCGGCCGCCGCCCGCGCCGTCGACCAGCTGCCCGCCTACGCCGCCGGGCACGGCCACTACCCGACCGGCGTCCCGGTGCTGCGCGAGGCCGTGGCCCGCCGCTTCACCGAGCGCGGACTGCCGACCACCCCGGACCAGATCCTGATCACCATCGGCGCGATGGGCGCCCTGCACCTGGTCCGGCAGGCCCTGCTCGGCCGGGGCGACCGGGTCGCCGTCGAGGCCCCCAGCTACGCCCACACCCTCCAGGCGCTGCGGCTCAGCGAGGCCCGGCCGGTCCCCGTCCCGCTGCTCGACGCATCCCCCGCGCCGGGCCGCGGGGGCGGGCCGCGCTGGGACCTCGCCGAGTGGCGACGGGTGCTGGGCGGGGCCGCGCCGAAGGCCGTCTATGTGATCCCCGACTTCCACAACCCCACCGGCGCGCTGATCGACGAGGAGCAGCGGCGCGCACTGCTCGCCGCCGCCCGGTCCGCCGGCGCCGTGGTGCTGGTCGACGAGACCACCGCCGAACTCGGCTGGGGCGTGCCCGCGGACGTACCGCTCCCCCGCCCGACCGCCGCGCTGGACCGCGCCGCCCAGGTGGTCACCGTCGGCTCGGCCGGGAAGCTGCTCTGGGGCGGCCTGCGGATCGGCTGGGTGCGCGCCGCCCCCGCGCTGGTCCGCCGGCTGGCCACCACCCGGGTCTACAGCGACGTCGGCGCCCCCGTGCTGGACCAGCTGATCGCCGCCGAACTGCTGGCCGAGGACCTCCCGGCCGTCCGCGCCCACCAACTGACCCGGCTGCGGGACACCGCCGAGGCGCTCACCACCGCCCTGCGCGAGCAGCTGCCGCACTGGCGCTTCGCCGTGCCGCCGGGCGGCCTGTCGTTCTGGGTCGCCACCGGCGGGGTGTCGGGCACCGCACTGGCCCGGGCCGGCGAGCGCTCCGGGGTCCGACTCGCGGCCGGCAACCGGTTCGGCTCCGACGGCGCGTTCGAGCACCACATCCGGATCCCGCTCACCGTGCCCGCCCCGGCCGTGCCGGCCGCGGTCCGCCGGCTGGCGGAGGCCGCCGCCCGCGCCGAGGACGACGGCGGGTGGCGGGGCACCGACGACAACCAGCCGCTCGCGGTCTGACGGAGCGGGAGCGGACGGACCGCACGAACCGGTGGACCGGGCGGACCGGGCGGACCGGGCGACGCCGAGTCACCCGGTCCGCCCGGTCCGCCGGGACCGCGAGACTCAGGCGGTGTCCGCCCGGCCGCGCCAACCGGTCACCGGCAGCGCGAACTTGGCCACCAGCCGGTCGGTGAACGGCGCCCGGTGCAGCCTGGCCAGCCGCACCGGCGTCTGCCCCCGGCGCACCTCCACCCGCGCCCCGGCGGGCAGTTCGACCGAGCGCCGGCCGTCGCACCACAGCACCCCGTGCGGGGTCTTCGGCTGCACCTCCACCGCCAGCACCGAGTCCGGCGAGGCCACCAGCGGCCGGGCGAACAGCGCGTGCGCGCTGATCGGCACCATCAGCAGGGCCTCCACCTCGGGCCAGACCACCGGCCCGCCGCCGGAGAACGCGTACGCCGTCGAACCGGTCGGCGTCGCGCACACCACGCCGTCGCAGCCGAAGTTGGAGACCGGACGGCCGTCCACCTCGGTCACCACCTCGAGCATCCGCTCCCTGGAGGCCTTCTCGATCGAGGCCTCGTTCAGCGCCCAGTCGTGGTGCACCTCGTCGCCGTTGGTGCGGACGATCACATCGAGGGTCATCCGCTCCTCGACCTCGTAGTCGGCGTCGACCACCCGCTCGACCACCACCGCCAGATCGTCCCGCTCCGCCTCGGCCAGGAAACCGACCCGGCCCAGGTTGATGCCGAGCATCGGCAGCCCGTGCTCGCGCGCCAACTCCGCCCCGCGCAGCAGGGTCCCGTCCCCGCCGGCGACCAGGATCAGCTCGCAGCCGTCGGCCGCGCCCGGCCCCCCGGCCACCGTCTCCACGCCGTCCGGCAGGTCCAGGTCGACCGCCTCGGCAGCCAGCAGTCTGATCCGGATCCCCGCCTTCAGCAGGCCGTGCACCAGTCCCTCGACACTGCGCAGCGCCGCCTCGCGGCCCGTGTGCGCGATCAGGAAGACCGTACGTTCATCACTCATGCCCGCTGCCCTCTCCCTACGCCGGCCGGGTCGTCGTCGGCCCGGTACGGCCGCGCCACCCAGCATGACGGACCGGACGTCCGCAGAGCACCCTATCGGGGGCCTTCGGCGACAGCCCGGTCCGCCTCCGCGGGGTCCAGCTGCGGTGCGTCCCGGCGCATCCAGAGGAAGTACTCGACATTGCCCGACGGCCCCGGCAGCGGGCTCGCGGTGACCGCCCGCACGCCCAGCCCGAGCTGCCACGCCTGGTCGGCCACCTGGCGCACCATCTCGGCGCGCAGCTGCGGGCTGCGCACCACCCCGCCGCTGCCGAGGCGCTCCTTGCCGATCTCGAACTGCGGCTTGACCATCAGCACCAGGTCCGCGTCCGGGGCGGCGCAGCCGGCCAGCGCGGGCAGCACCAGGCCCAGCGAGATGAAGGACAGGTCGCCCACCACCAGGTCGACCGGGGTGCCGCCGATCATCTCCGGGGTCAGCTCCCGGACGTTGGTGCGGTCCATCACGGTCACCCGGTCGTCGCTCTGCAGCGACCAGGCCAGCTGCCCGTAGCCGACGTCCACCGCCAGCACGCCGGCGGCGCCCGCCCGCAGCAGCACATCGGTGAACCCGCCGGTGGACGCGCCCGCGTCCAGCGCCCGGCGGCCCTCGACGACCAGTCCCTGCGGTACGAACGCCGCGAACGCCCCGGCGAGCTTGTGGCCGCCGCGCGACACGTAGTCGGGATCGTTGTCGTCCTTGGCCACCACCACCGCCGCCGAGGTCTCCACCTGGGTGGCCGGCTTGGTCGCGGTGGCCCCGCCGACGGTCACCCGGCCGGCCGCGATCAGCTCCGAGGCGTGCTCCCGCGACCGGGCCAGCTTGCGGCGGACCAGCTCCGCGTCGAGTCGGCGTCGTGCCACTGCCACTGGTGTTTCAGCTCCTACGGTGGTTCCCGCTCGCCCGGGTCAGTCCCGGTCGAGCGCGGCCAGCGTGTCGGCGAGCCGCTGATGGACATCTTCGTACACCGCGACGTGTGCGTCGGTCGGCACCCCGTCCAGCGCCGCCAGCCGGGCCAGCCCGGCGTCCACCGCCGGGTGCCCGGTGGGCGTGAGCTCGACCCCGAGCGGCAGCGGCTCACCGGGGGCCGGGACGGGGGCGGTCCGGCTCTCCGGTTCAGGCATCGGGCTTCTTCGTGGTGGCGGTCCGGCGGACGGTGGTCTTGCGGGTGGCGGTGCGCTTGGCGGGCGGCTGCTCGGCCCCGGCCTCGGTCGGCTTCTTCGCGGTCGAGGTCTTCTTGACGGCGGTCTTCTTCACCGCCGTCTTCTTGGCCGCCGCCTTCTTCGCGACCGGCGCGGCCTTCTTCGCGGCGGCGGGCTTCCGCGCCGCCGCCTTCTTCGCGGGGGTCTTCTCCGCTGCCTTCTCCGCCGCGGCCGCCGCCACGACCGCCGTCCCGTTCGGCGGCACCGGCGGGTCGACCTCCACCGGCTCGTCCACCACTATCCGCTCGGCCCCCGCCGAAGCCCGCGTCTCCTGCTCCCAGCCGTCCTCGAACAGCCCGCCGGCCCGGGGCGCGGGCGGCGGCCCGGCCTGCTCCGGCCGCGCCCCCTCCTCGTCGTCCTCGTCCTCGACCTCGCGCAGCTTGCTCTCCAGGTAGGCCAGCACCACGCCCACCTTGGTCACCTGGTCGCCGACCTTCTCGAAGACCTTCTCGACCTCGCCGCGCGCCACCCCGACGGCCAGGTCCACCCCGGCCCGCCCGGCGGTCACCGCCTCCTCGGCGAGCGTCTGCAGCGACTGCGCCGACGGAGGGAACTGCCCGCCGAAGCGGCGCTCCACCTCCGTGACGTCGATCCCGCCCTTCTCCAGCAGACCGGCCGCCGTCCCGACGACCCGCTTGCCGACCTCCTCCACCAGTACGGCCGCGGCCGCCACCGCTCCTCGTACCGTCTTCGGCAGCATCCGGGTGCCTCCCATTCGCCTGCGCGCATCGCTCCGTCGCCACGGTGCCCGGACGGATCCGGGCATCCCACCGACGACGCTACCGCCAAAACCCTCCTGCGGTACCGTGGCCCGGCAGTCGGCCGCCGACCGGCCCCGCCACCCGCCGGGGCGCGACGGCCCGTTCGAGGAGGGGATCCACCGCCATGGCCAACGCCGAGGAGTGCCGCGAGGCGCTGGAGCAGCTCAGCCGCAACCTCGCCAAGGCCACCGGCGACGTCCGCACGGCCGCCGGCCTCGACCGCTCGCTCAGCTGCCGGATCACCGACCTCGACCTGACCTTCACCGGGCAGCTGCGGGCCGGGAGCATCCAGGACGTCGAGCAGCACCCCGGCAGCCCCACCGCGAAGGCGGACATCCGGCTCACCATGAGCAGCGACGACCTGCTCGCCCTGGTCGGCGGCCGGCTCAACTTCGCCTCGGCCTGGGTCGGCGGCCGGGTCAAGCTGGAGGCGGGCTTCCGCGACCTGCTGCGGCTGCGCACCCTGCTCTGACCCGGCCGCCGACACCGGCACCGGGCTCAGAAGCCCAGCTCGGCCAGCGCCTTCCGCCCGTCCACCGGCTCGCCGTCCGCGTCCAGCGCCGTCCAGGCCGCCGCGCACAGCGCCCGCAGACCGTCCCAGCGGTCCGCCCCGACACCCTCCAGCCGCAGCACGCCGTCCTGCGCCACCGCGACGAAGCCGCCGCAGCCGAACCCGCCGCCCGCCGCGGCCGTGACCGGCGCGTGCGCGGTCAGCAGACCCCGCAGGTCCGCCGCCAGGTACGTCGGCCGGTGTTCCGCCGGGGCCGCCAGCAGCTGCGCCGCCGTCGTCACCCCGGTGAACACGAGCAGGCTGTCCACGCCGCCGTTGAACGCGCCCTCGATGTCGGTGTCCAGCCGGTCACCGACCACCAGCGGCCGCTTCGCCCCGGTCCGCAGCACCGTCTCCCGGTGCATCGGCGGCAGCGGCTTCCCCGCCACCTCCGGCTCCACCCCGGTCGCCGCCCGCACCGCCGCCACCAGCATCCCGTTGCCCGGCGCGATCCCGCGCGCGGTCGGCACCGTCACATCGGTGTTGGACGCCACCCACGGCAGCCCGGACTGCACCGCGTAGGAGGCCTCCGCCAGGTGCGTCCACCCCACCGAGGCGTCGAAGCCCTGGACCACCGCCAGCGGCTCCTCGGCCAGGGTCCGGACGGCCACCAGGCCGCGCTCGGCCAGCGCCTCCTCCAGCCCGAGCCCGCCGACCACCAGCACCTTCGCGCCGGCCGGCAGCTTCTCCGCGAGCACCCGGGCGGCGGCCTGGGCGGAGTTGATCACGTCCGCCGGCTCGGCCGGCACCCCCAGCTCGGTCAGGTGCTCGGCGACCACCCGGGGCGGCCGGGAGGCGTTGTTGGTCACGTACGCCAGCCGCATCCCGGCGACGCGGGCCGCGTCCAGCGACTCCACGGCGTACTCGATCGCGTTCGGGCCGGCGTACACCACGCCGTCGAGGTCCAGCAGTGCCGTGTCGTACGCCTCGGTCAGCGGCTGCTCGCTGCCGCCCGGGGCGGTCCGTCGCACGGTGGTGGCCGTTTCGGTCATGCCTGCTCTACCTCACTCATCGCGTCAGTCCTGCTCGTGCGTACTCGTCCGTACTCGTCCGTCGGGAGTCCGGGCGGGGCCGGAACCGCGGCTGTCGGACGCCGCACCGGCTCAGCCGTCGTGCCGGTCCCGCTCACCGGTCGGCTCAGGCCCCGCCGTGGTTCCCGGGCCCGCCGTGCTTCCCGGAGCCGGGCCCTCCGCCCCGGCCGGCGGCTCCAGGTAACCCGGCGCCCCCGGCAGCAGCGGACCGAACGCCCCGGCCCGGGCCGCCAGCGTCGCGCGGGTCTGCCGCAGCGCGGCCCGGTAGTGGTCGTTCTCCGGCCGCATCGCCACGGCCAGCGCCAGATGCTCGGCGGAGGTCTCGAAATCGCCCAGCCGGGCCGCCGCCACACCCCACCCGAACTGAGCGTAGTCGTCCGACGGATCGGCCAGCGCCACGGTCCGGAAGTTCTCCAGCGCCGCCGCGAAGGACCCCGCGTCGAACTGCGCCCGGGCCAGCGCCTCCCGGATGCTGCGCGAGTCCGGCTCGGCCGCGGCCGCCCGGGCCAGCAGCTGCTCGGCCGCCGCCGGGTTCCCCTGCGCGAGCAGCCGCGCACCCCGGCGGAACCAGTCGTAGACGTCCCCCTCCGGCTCACCGGACCGCTGCTGCTGACCGGACGGAGCCATCCCGCCGCCGCCGGCGTCCGCACCCCCACCAGCGCCGTCGTCCACCCGCTCGTCGCGCTCGTCCACCCCGAACCTCGCCCTCGGTCACGACACCCGGCCACCGGACCGGCACGGGTGTTCCGATCTCTGAACAACGCGTACCCGGTTACGATGCCCAGAATGAGCACACCCAGTGCAGAAAGCGGAGTGGAGTCTCCGCAGGGCGGCCCCGGCAATCCCGGCCACGTCGCCACCGCAGGCCTGTCCCTGTCCCCGTTCCGCGGCCTCCGCTACGACCCCGACCGGGTCGGCGCGCTGGCCGCCGTCACCTCACCGCCGTACGACGTCGTCGACCCCGGCCGAAGGCTCGACCTGGAGACCGCCGACCCGCACAACGTGGTCCGGCTGATCCTGCCGCGCCCCGAACCCGAGGACACCGGCGACCGCCCCGACCGCGACACCCGCTACCGGCACGCCGCCAGGCTGCTGCGCGAGTGGCAGCGCGAAGGCGTCCTGGCCGCCGACCCCGAGCCGGCCCTCTACGTGTACGAGCAGCGCGTCCCCGCCGCCAACGGCAGCGCGGAGGTCCTCCAGCGCGGACTCATCGGCGCCCTCGCCGTCAGCGGCACCGAGGCCGGCGTGGTCCTCCCGCACGAGGACGTGATGCCCCGGCCGGTCGCCGACCGGGTCGGCCTGATGCGCACCACCCGGGCCAACCTCGAACCGCTGCTGCTCACCTACCGGGGCAGCGGCGGGGCGTCCGCCGTGATCGAACGCGCCGTCCGCGCCGAGCCGCTGCTCACCACGACCACCACCGACGGCACCCACCACCGGCTGTGGGCGGTCACCGACCCGGCCGAGATCGCCGAGATCGGCCGCGACCTGGCCACCTGCCGCGCCCTCATCGCCGACGGCCACCACCGCTGGGAGATGTACCTGCGTCTCCAGCGCGAACACCGGCACCTGCCCCGCAGCCCCTGGGACCGCGGCCTGGTGCTGCTGGTCGACACCGCCCGCTACCCGCTGCGGGTGCGGGCCATCCACCGGGTGCTCTACCGGCTGCCGGTCGAGGAGGCCCTGGCCCGGCTCGGCGGCCAGTGGCAGGTCAAGGAGGTCCCCGGCCCGCTGGACGGCGCGCTGCAGGCACTCGCCGAGCAGAAGCGGCACGGCGGCAGCGGCTTCCTGCTCACCGGCGGGGACGGCGTCTTCCACCTCGTCACCGACCCCGACGAGGCCCTGCTCGACGCCACCGTGCCGCAGGACAAGCCCGAGGAGTGGCGCCACCTGGACGCCACCGTCCTGCACGCCACGCTGCTCGACCACACCTGGCGGGTCCCCGACGGCCCCGACGACATCGGCTACCTGCACACCGCCGCCTCCGCCGAGCGCGAGGCCGCCCGCAGCGGCGGCACGGCCGTCCTGCTGCACCCGGTGCGGGAGAGCGTGGTCCGCCGGCTCGCCGAGCAGGGCGTCACCATGCCCCGCAAGTCCACCTCCTTCGGCCCGAAGCCGGCCACCGGACTGGTGCTGCGCAACCTGGAGCTGGGCTGACGCCGTAGCGGCGCCGAACGCAGTGAGGCCCTGCCGCACTCCGGATCTCCCGGGGTGCGGCAGGGCCTCACTCATGACGCGCCCCGGCTGCCGGCGGGTGCCGGCGGCCGGGGTCGTCGACTACTTGTCGTCGCGACCGGCGGAACGCTCCGGCACCACGCCGTCGAACTCCTCGTCGATCTCGAGGTCGTCCTCGTCGTAGAACTCCTCGACGTCCTCCTCGTCCTCGAAGATGACCCGCTCGTCCGAGGCCTCGCCACCCTTGCGGGCGGTCGGCTCGGCGGCCTGCTCGGCCTCCTCCTCGGCGAGCTCCGGGTCGAGGGCGTCGATGAACTCCACACCGTCGATCTCGGCGAGGCGCTCGGCGGCGTTGGTGGTGCCGTCCGTGTCCGCCTCGACGGCCTTGGCGAACCAGTCACGGGCCTCGTCGCCGCGGCCGGCCGCGATCAGCGCCTCGGCGTAGGCGTAGCGCAGGCGCGCGGTCCACGGGTGCACCGCGGACGAGGCCAGCTCGGAGCTCTGCAGGGTGACGACGGCGGCGTCGAACTGCTCCATGTCGCCGCGCGCACCGGCCGCGACGAGACGCATCTCGACCTGGCCGGCCTTGTCCAGCTGCTTCACCTCGGGCTCGCCGGCCATCGCCAGCGCCTTCTCCGGGCGGCCCAGGCCACGCTCGCAGTCGGCCATCACGGGCCACAGGTCGGCGCGACCGGTCATCCGGCGGGCGGCGCGGAACTCGGTCAGCGCCTCCGAGTAGCGCTGGGTCACGTACGAGGCGAAACCGGCCGCCTCACGGACGGCGGCGACGCGGGAGGCCAGCCGCAGCGCGACGCGCGAGTACTGGTAGGCCTCCTCCGGCTCGTCGTCGAGCAGCCGGGCGACCATCACCAGGTTGCGGGCGACATCGTCCGCGAGCGTCTTGGGCAGGCTCTTGAGCTCCTGGCGCACATCCGCGTCGATCTCGAAGCCGGTGACGTCCTCGGGGATCGGCAGGCGCTTGACCGGCTCGTAGTTGCCCCGGCGGTCGTCCTGGTAGTCCCGGCCGCCGCCGCGCTCGTCGCGGCCGCCGCGGTAGCCGCCGCGGTCGTCACGGTCACGGCCGAAGCCGCCGCCCGAGGGACGGTCGCCACGGTCGTCACGACGGAAGCTGCCGCCGCCACCGCCGCTGTAGGGGCGGTCGCCACCGCGGTCGTCACGACGGAAACCGCCGCCACCACCGGTCGGACGGTCACCACGGTCATCGCGACGGAACCCACCGCGGTCGTCACGGTCACGGCCGAAGCCGCCGCCCGAGGGACGGTCGCCACGGTCGTCACGGCGGAAGCCGCTCGGGCGGTCGTCGCGGCGGAAGCCACCGCCCGACGGACGGTCGCCGCCACGGTCGTCACGACGGAAACCGCCGCCACCACCGGTCGGACGGTCACCACGGTCGTCACGACGGAACCCACCGCGGTCGCCACCACGGTCGTCACGCCCGCCACCGAAACCACCCGGGCGGTCGTCCCGACGGAAGCCACCACCCGACGGACGGTCACCACCGCGGTCGTCACGACGGAAACCGCCGCCACCACCGGTCGGACGGTCACCACGGTCATCACGGCGGAAGCTGCCGCCGCCACCGCCGCTGTAGGGGCGGTCGCCACCGCGGTCGTCGCGACGGAAACCGCCACGGTCGCCACCGCGGTCGTCACGGCCACCGCCGTAGCCGCCGCCGGCGGGACGGCCGCCACGGTCGTCGCGGCGGTCGTCGCGTCGCGGAGCACGGTCGTTGGACCAGCTCCCGCGGGACCGGGGCTCGTAGCCGCGGCCGTCGTCCGATCGACGCTCGGGACGGTCCTGGGGCTCGTTCGCCATCGTGGTGACTCCTTCTGCTTCTTCATCTCCACCGCGCACCGGGCAGCACCACTGCCCGCTCGCGGTTCGGCGCCGACCTCCTGGCCGTGCACCTTCTCCATTGTCCGACATCCAGGGACACCCCGCGTCCGGGCGGAAGTCCCTGATCTGCCGGTCGTACACACATGCGCACAACGCAAAAAAGCCGCGGCCCCCAGCGAATCGCTGGGGGCCGCGGCTTTGAATGATTGTTCGGCGGCGTCCTACTCTCCCACAGGGTCCCCCCTGCAGTACCATCGGCGCTGTGAGGCTTAGCTTCCGGGTTCGGAATGTAACCGGGC
>NZ_JODS01000020.1 GCF_000718025.1 Kitasatospora purpeofusca | reverse complement strand
CGGGTCCTCGCGGAGGAGAGCGTCAAGAATGGTGTCGCTGATCTGGTCAGCGATCTTGTCGGGGTGTCCCTCGGTCACGGACTCCGAGGTGAACAGGCGGCGAGACACAGCGCTCCCTGGGGTTGCAGCGGCTGCTGACTGAAAGGCCCCGGTCGGAACCGGGGACTTCCGGAAAGACTTGATTCCTGGAGTGTAACGGTCAGCTTCCGAGAAACGTCACGTGATTCCGGAATCGAAGACCGAATGCCCACCCCTCGAGATCAATGGGCGAGCAGATCTAGCCGTTCCGCGACCAGGTCCCAGACGACGTCCGCGAGAGCCTCCTTCGGGCCCACCGGAACGGGGGTCTCGGTGCCGTCCGCGCCCAGTACCACGGCCTCGTTGACGTCCTGCCCGAAGGCCTTTCCGTCCCCCACCTCGTTGACCACCAGCAGGTCGCAGCCCTTGCGCGCGAGCTTGGCGCGGCCATTGGCGAGGACGTCGTCGGTCTCCGCCGCGAATCCCACCACCAGTTGGCCCGAACGGGTGCGGTGGGCGGAGAGCTCGGCGAGCACATCGGGGTTGCGGACGAGCGCGACCGGGGCCGGTTCGACCCCCTCGACCTTCTTGATCTTGCCGGCGGCGTAGGCCGCGGGCCGGAAGTCGGCCACCGCCGCGGCCATGACCACGGCGTCCGCGTCCTCGGCGGCCTTCAGCGCCGCGTCCCGCAGTTCCAGCGCGGTGGCCACCCTGACCACGTCCACCCCGGCCGGGTCGGGCAGTCCCGCGTTGGCCGAGATCAACGTCACACGGGCACCGCGGGCGGCGGCCGTCGCGGCGAGCGCGTAGCCCTGCTTGCCGGAGGAGCGGTTGCCGAGGAAGCGGACCGGGTCGAGCGGCTCACGGGTGCCGCCGGCCGAGACCACCACGTGCCGGCCGGCCAGGTCGGCCCGCTCGCCGCCGTACCGGAGCACGGCCCGGCAGGCGTCGAAGATCGCGGCCGGCTCGGGCAGCCGCCCCTTGCCGGTGTCCTTGCCGGTCAGCCGGCCGCTGGCGGGCTCCAGCACGATCACACCCCGGCGGCGCAGCGTGGCGACGTTCTCCCGGGTGGCGGGGTGCTCCCACATCTCGGTGTGCATCGCGGGCGCCAGCACCACCGGGCAGCGGGCGGTGAGCAGGGTGTTGGTGAGCAGGTCGTCGGCGAGGCCGTGGGCGGCCTTGGCCATCAGGTCGGCGGTGGCCGGGGCGACCACGACCAGGTCGGCGTTCTGCCCGATCCGCACGTGCGGGACCTCGTGCACGTCGTCCCAGGTCTCGGTGGCCGCGGGGCGGCCGGAGAGGGCCGCCCAGGTCGCCTCGCCGACGAAGTGCAGCGCCGCCGCGGTGGGCACCACGGTGACCTGGTGGCCGGACTCGGTGAACCGCCGCAGCAGCTCGCACGCCTTGTACGCGGCGATGCCGCCGCTGACGCCGAGGACGACGCGCGGTGCGCCCGTCCGCTCCGTGCTGCCGCTCATGTCGCCTGCTCTCCTCGTGGCGGTCCCAGATGCCCGCCAACCCTACGACCCGCCGACGATCACCCGCGCAGCGGCACCCCGCCCGGCCGCCGGGGCAAGCACCGGAAAAGACGGAGGGCCCGTCGGAGCGAACTCCGACGGGCCCTTCCGCAGACGCGGTGACGCCTCAGGCGGCCTCGATCGCCTCGGCCGTCAGCATGCCGGCGTTGATCTCGCGCAGCGCGATCGACAGCGGCTTCTCGTGCACGTGGGTGTCGACCAGCGGGCCGACGTACTCCAGCAGGCCCTCGCCGAGCTGGGAGTAGTACGCGTTGATCTGACGCGCACGCTTGGCCGCGTAGATGACCAGGCTGTACTTGGAGTCGGTGGCCTCAAGCAGCTCGTCGATCGGCGGGTTGATGATGCCCTCGGGCGCGGTCATGGAAGAGGACACGCGAAAACCTTCCGAAAGGGTGGAAAAAAAGACAACAGGTCAGCCTACACCGAGCAAGGCTAGCAGTTCAGTGGCGACCTGCTCGACGGAGGTGTTGACCAGGGTGGTGTCGAACTCCGGCTCGGCCGCCAGTTCGATCTTGGCCGCCTCCAGCCGCTTCTCGATCACGTCCTGCGGCTCGGTGCCCCGGCCGGTGAGCCGGCGGACCAGCTCGTCCCAGCTCGGCGGAGCCAGGAAGACCAGCTGCGCCTCGGGCATGGACTCGCGCACCTGGCGGGCGCCCTGCAGGTCGATCTCCAGCAGTACGGGCTCGCCGCGCTCCAGCTTCTCCTGGACCGCCGCCCGGGGGGTGCCGTAGCGGTTGCCTGCGAACACGGCCCACTCCAGCAGCTCACCGTTGGCGATCAGCTTGTCGAACTCGTCGTTGTCGACGAAGTGGTACTGGACCCCGTGCTGCTCGCCCGGCCTCGGGTGGCGGGTCGTCGCCGACACCGAGAGCCAGACTTCGGGGTGCTGCTTCCTCATATGAGCGACGACCGTGCTCTTGCCGACCCCCGAGGGGCCGGAGAGCACGGTCAGCCGCGGACGCTCACTCATGCACCGATTATCCCGGATCGCGGGCGATCCTGGGACCACGGGGCACGGTCAGGCGGCACCGCCGCCGAACTCCCGCTCCAGGGAGGCGATCTGGTTCGTTCCGAGACCACGGACACGACGGCTCTCGGAGATGCCGAGCCGCTCCATGATCTGCTTGGCACGGACCTTGCCCACGCCCGGCAGGGACTCCAGCAGGGCGGAGACCTTCATCTTGCCGATCACGTCGTTGTCGGCCTTGCCGGCCTTGATCACCTCGTGCAGGGAGGCGCCGGAGTGCTTGAGCCGGTTCTTGACCTCGGCGCGCTCCCGGCGAGCCTCGGCGGCCTTCGCGAGCGCGGCGGTGCGCTGTTCAGGGGTAAGGGGCGGAAGAGCCACGCCGTTCACCTCAGGTGTGGATGGAAGGGATTGAACTAGGACTGTTGTGGTTCCCAGGACACCGGCCAGAGAGCGACGCGCCGCCCCTGACCTGCGAGAGCAGCAGTATTCGCGGCTCTTCGATGACCTATCGCCGGACACTACCCGGATTGCGGCGCCGCGTCAGGAAAAGAACACGAAAAGTCCTGGTCAGCCAAGGCCGACCAGGACTTTCCGGGGCAAAATGACCGTGATTGCGAAGCTTTGGCGGCACCGATGTGACGGCGCTCACGTCAAGCCGCCGTCCCGCCTCCCCCGTCGCAACCCGTCACGGGGGTGCTGCGGAGCGTCCGCCGGGGCGAACCCCGCGACACCGCCCGCTACTTGACCGCTTCGGCGTACTCCTGGACAAAACGGTCGGCGGCCGAACGCAGCGCCTCCACCGAGGGGCCGTGCTTCAGCACGTCCCGGCTGACGCTCGGGACGACATTGCGCACCGAGGCGCCGAACACCCGCGGCAGATCGGCCATGGTCGCGCCCTGCGCCCCGATGCCGGGGGCCAGCAGCGGGCCGTTGATCGCCAGGTCCACCCCGGCGTCGGCCAGGGTGGCGCCGACCACCGCGCCGAAGGAGCCCAGCGGCTCGGCCCCGGCGTTCTCCTCGGCCAGCTGGCGCAGCACCGAGGCGGCGACCGGCGCGCCGTCGGCGCCGACCGCGCGCTGCACCTCAGCGCCCTCCGGGTTGGAGGTGAGCGCCAGCGCGAACACGCCCGCGCCGCTCGCCCGCGCCAGGTCCAGCGCCGGGCGCAGCGAGCCGAAGCCCAGGTAGGGGCTGACCGTGACGGCGTCCGAGAAGAGCGGGCTGCCGGGCGCCAGGAAGGCCTCCGCGTAGGCGGCCATGGTGGAGCCGATGTCACCGCGCTTGGCGTCCATCAGGACGAGCGCACCGGCCGCCCTGGCCTCCTCGACCGACCGCTCCAGGACGGCGACGCCCCGGGAGCCGAAGCGCTCGTAGAACGCGGCCTGCGGCTTGAGCACGGCGACCCGGTCGGCCAGCGCCTCGACCACGGTGCGGCTGAAGGTCTCCAGGCCCGCGACGGTGTCCTCCAGGCCCCAGGCGGCGAGCAGGGAGGCGTGCGGGTCGATGCCCACGCAGAGCTGGCCGCGGGTGTCGAGGGCGTGGCGCAGCCGGGCGCCGAAGGGGGCGAGGGTCATGACGTCCTTCCGGAGGGGCGTGGGAGAAGAGGCGTGGGAGGAGGGGCTCAGGCGGCCGTGCGGTCGTCGACCGCGCTGCCGACGGCCGCGGCCAGGCTGCGGAAGCCGCCGGCCCGCAGGCGCGCCGACAGGCCCTTGTGGACGCGCCTGCACCAGAGCGGGCCCTCGTAGACGAAGGCGCTGTAGCCCTGCACCAGGTCGGCGCCGTGGACGATCCGCTGCCAGGCGTCCTCGGCGGTCTCGATGCCGCCGACCGAGACCAGCGTCAGCCGGCCGCCGGTACGGGCGCGCAGCCGCTGCAGGACCACCAGGGCGCGCTCCTTGAGCGGGGCGCCGGACAGGCCGCCCATGCCGATCTCCGCGACCCGGGCGGCGTCGCTGCGCAGGCCCTCGCGGCCGATCGTGGTGTTGGTCGCGATGATGCCGTCCAGGCCCAGCTCCAGGGCCAGGTCGGCCACCTCGTCGATGTCCTCGTCCGCCAGGTCGGGGGCGATCTTGACCAGCAGCGGCACGTGGTGCGGGGTGGTCCGGTCGGCGGCCTCGCGCACGGCGCTCAGCAGCGGGCGCAGGTGCTCGACGGCCTGGAGGTTGCGCAGCCCGGGGGTGTTCGGCGAGCTGACGTTGACCACCAGGTAGTCGGCGAAGCGGGCGAGCCGCTCGGTGGACTTCACGTAGTCGGCGACCGCGTCGGCCTCCTCGACCACCTTGGTCTTGCCGATGTTGACGCCGACGACCGGGGTGGAGCTGGTGTGCGGGCGCGCGGCCAGCCGGGCGGCGACCCGGGCCGAGCCCTGGTTGTTGAAGCCCATCCGGTTGATCAGCGCGCGGTCCTCGACCAGCCGGAACAGCCGCGGCTGCGGGTTGCCGGGCTGCGCCTCGCCGGTGACGGTGCCGATCTCGACGTAGTCGAAGCCGAGCATCGACAGGCCGTCGATGCCGACCGCGTTCTTGTCGAAGCCGGCCGCCAGGCCGAACGGGCCGGGCAGGGCGAGGCCGAGGGCGTCGGTGCGCAGCGCCCGGTCGCGCGGGGCGAGCACCAGCCGGACGAGGCCGCGCAGGCCGGGCACCGAGGAGGCCAGCCGGATCCAGAAGAAGGCCAGGTGGTGGGCCTTCTCCGGGTCCATCTTCTTGAACACGAGGTCGAACAGCAGCTTGTACACAAAGTCCTCCCAGGGCATGGAAGTGGGGGGCACCCGGCGGTACTGGTGCCCCCCACTGCGGTGGTGCTAGTTGGCGCGGCCGGCGTTGATCAGCTCGGCGTGCTCCTGGAGCGACATCACGCCGACCTCGTCGCGCAGCAGCCGGTCGATGCCCTGGACGGCGGCGCCCATGGCCTGCACGGTGGTCAGGCAGGGCACCGCGCGGGCGACGGCGGCGGTGCGGATCTCGTAGCCGTCGAGGCGGCCGCCGGTGCCGTACGGCGTGTTGATGATGAGGTCGACCTCGCCGTCGTGGATCAGCTGGACGATGGTCCGCTCGCCGTTCGGGCCCTCGCCCTCGCTGTGCTTGCGCACCAGCGTGGACGGGATGCCGCCGCGCTGGAGGACCTCGGCGGTGCCGGCGGTGGCGAGCACCTCGAAGCCCAGGCTGACCAGCGCGCGGGCCGGGAAGACCAGGTTGCGCTTGTCGCGGTTGGCGACCGAGACGAAGACCTTGCCCTTGGTCGGCAGCGCGCCGTAGGCGCCGGCCTGGGCCTTCGCGTAGGCGGTGCCGAACACCCGGTCCAGGCCCATGACCTCGCCGGTGGAGCGCATCTCCGGGCCGAGGACGGTGTCCACGCCGCGGCCGTGGACGTCGCGGAAGCGGCTCCACGGCATCACGGCCTCCTTGACCGCGATCGGGGCGTCGGCCGGCAGGGTGCCGCCGTCGCCCTCGGCCGGGAGCATGCCCTCGGCGCGCAGCTCGGCGATGGTGGCGCCGAGCGAGACCCGGGCGGCGGCCTTGGCCAGCGGCACCGCGGTCGCCTTGGAGGTGAACGGCACGGTGCGCGAGGCGCGCGGGTTGGCCTCCAGGACGTACAGGATGTCGCCGGAGAGCGCGAACTGGATGTTGATCAGACCGCGCACCCCGACGCCGCGGGCGATGGCCTCGGTGGAGGCGCGCAGCCGCTTGATGTCGTACCCGCCGAGGGTGATCGGCGGCAGGGCGCAGGCGGAGTCGCCGGAGTGGATGCCGGCCTCCTCGATGTGCTCCATGACGCCGCCGAGGTAGAGCTCGGTGCCGTCGTAGAGGGCGTCGACGTCGATCTCCACCGCGTCGTCGAGGAAGCG
Source organism: Kitasatospora purpeofusca (assembly GCF_000718025.1). Lineage (GTDB taxonomy): Bacteria > Actinomycetota > Actinomycetes > Streptomycetales > Streptomycetaceae > Kitasatospora > Kitasatospora purpeofusca. Next base: position 234,573 of record NZ_JODS01000020.1, on the reverse strand, counting down.
GTCGATCAGCACCGGGTGCTCGGAGATCAGACCGGCGTGCCGCTCCAGGTAGGAGGCGAGCGACTCCTCGTCGTAGACGATCTCCATGCCGCGTCCGCCGAGCACGTAGGACGGGCGGGCGAGCACCGGGTAGCCGATCTCGTCGGCGAGGGCCTTGGCCTCGGCGAAGGAGAAGGCGGTGCCGTGCTTGGGGGCGGGCAGGCCCGCGTCGCGCAGGACGCGGCCGAAAGCGCCGCGCTCCTCGGCCAGGTCGATGGCCTCCGGCTGGGTGCCGACGATCGGCACGCCGTTGTCCTTGAGCGCCTGGGCCAGGCCGAGCGGGGTCTGGCCGCCGAGCTGGACGATCACACCGGCGAGCGGTCCGGCCTGCTTCTCGGCGTGGACGATCTCCAGCACGTCCTCCAGGGTGAGCGGCTCGAAGTAGAGCCGGTCGGAGGTGTCGTAGTCGGTGGAGACGGTCTCCGGGTTGCAGTTGACCATGACGGTCTCGTACCCGGCCTCGGCGAGCGCGAAGGAGGCGTGCACGCAGGAGTAGTCGAACTCGATGCCCTGGCCGATGCGGTTCGGGCCGGAGCCGAGGATGATCACCGCGGGCTTGGTGCGCGGGGCGACCTCGTTCTCCTCGTCGTAGGACGAGTAGAAGTACGGGGTCTTGGCCGCGAACTCGGCCGCGCAGGTGTCGACGGTCTTGAAGACCGGGCGGATGCCCAGCGCGTGCCGGACCTCGCGGACCACGTCGGGGCGCAGGCCGCGGATCTCGCCGACCTGGTGGTCGGAGAAGCCGTGCCGCTTGGCGTGGCGCAGCAGCTCGGGGGTGAGCTCGGGGGCCTCGGCCAGCTCGCCGGCGATCTCGTCGAGCAGGAAGAGCTGGTCGACGAACCACGGGTCGATCTTGGTGAACTCGAACACCTCGTCCGGGGTGGCCCCGGCCCGGATGGCCTGCATCACGGTGTTGATCCGGCCGTCGGTCGGCACGACCGCCTTGGCCAGCAGCTCGGCCTTGTCGCCCACCGGGCCGACCCAGGTGAACTGGGAGCCCTTCTTCTCCAGCGAGCGCAGCGCCTTCTGCAGCGCCTCGGGGAAGTTGCGGCCCATGGCCATCGCCTCGCCCACCGACTTCATGGTGGTGGTGAGGGTGGCGTCGGCGCTCGGGAACTTCTCGAACGCGAACCGGGGCACCTTGACCACGACGTAGTCGAGGGCCGGCTCGAAGGAGGCCGGGGTCTGCTCGGTGATGTCGTTGGGGATCTCGTCGAGGGTGTAGCCGACGGCCAGCTTGGCGGCGATCTTGGCGATCGGGAAGCCGGTCGCCTTGGAGGCCAGCGCCGAGGAGCGGGACACCCGCGGGTTCATCTCGATGACGATGACCCGGCCGTCGTCGGGGTTGACGGCGAACTGGATGTTGCAGCCGCCGGTGTCGACGCCGACCTCGCGGATCACGGCGATGCCGATGTCGCGCAGGATCTGGTACTCGCGGTCGGTGAGCGTCATCGCCGGGGCGACGGTGATCGAGTCACCGGTGTGCACGCCCATCGGGTCGAAGTTCTCGATCGAGCAGACGACCACGACGTTGTCGTTCTTGTCGCGCATCAGCTCGAGCTCGTACTCCTTCCAGCCGAGGATGGACTCCTCCAGGAGCACCTCGGTGGTCGGGGAGAGCGTCAGGCCCTGGCCGGCGATGCGGCGCAGCTCGTCCTCGTCGTGGGCGAAGCCGGAGCCGGCGCCGCCCATGGTGAAGGAGGGGCGGACGACGACCGGGTAGCCGCCGAGGGTGTCGACCCCGGCGATGACCTCGTCCATGGTGTGGCAGATGACCGAGCGGGCGGACTCGCCGTGGCCGATCTTGGCGTTGACGGCCTCGACCACGCCCTTGAACAGCTCGCGGTCCTCGCCCTTGTTGATCGCCTCGACGTCGGCGCCGATCAGCTCGACGCCGTACTTCTCCAGCGTGCCGGCGCTGTGCAGGGAGATCGCGGTGTTGAGCGCGGTCTGGCCGCCCAGGGTGGGCAGCAGGGCGTCGGGGCGCTCCTTGGCGATGATCTTCTCGACGAACTCCGGGGTGATCGGCTCGACGTAGGTGGCGTCGGCGATCTCCGGGTCGGTCATGATCGTCGCCGGGTTGGAGTTCACCAGGACGACCCGCAGGCCCTCGGCCTTCAGGACGCGACACGCCTGCGTGCCCGAGTAGTCGAACTCGGCGGCCTGGCCGATCACGATCGGGCCGGACCCGATGACCAGGACGGACTTGATGTCAGTGCGCTTAGGCACGCTGGCCCTCCATGAGCTCAACGAAACGGTCGAAGAGGTAGGCCGCGTCGTGCGGGCCGGCAGCCGCTTCGGGGTGGTACTGCACGCTGAAGGCGGGCACGTCGAGCGCCTGGAGGCCCTCCACCACGTCGTCGTTCAGGCAGACGTGGGAGACCTCGACCCGCCCGTACGGGGTGTCGCTGACCTTGTCCAGCGGCGCGTTCACGGCGAAGCCGTGGTTGTGGGCGGTCACCTCGACCTTGCCGGTGGTGCGGTCCTGCACCGGCTGGTTGATGCCGCGGTGGCCGTACTTGAGCTTGTAGGTGCCGAAGCCCAGCGCGCGGCCGAGGATCTGGTTGCCGAAGCAGATCCCGAAGAACGGGGTCCTGCGCTCCAGCACGCCCTGCGCCACGGCGACCTGGTGGTCGGCGGTGGCCGGGTCGCCCGGGCCGTTGGAGAAGAACACGCCGTCGGGGTTGACGGCGTAGACGTCCTCGATCGTCGCGTTTGCGGGCAGCACGTGCACCTCGATGCCGCGCTCGGCCATCCGCTGCGGGGTCATCGCCTTGATGCCGAGGTCCAGGGCGGCGACGGTGAAGCGCTTCTCACCGATCGCCGGCACCACGTACGGCTCGGTGGTGGCGACCTCGGCGCACAGGTCGGCGCCCTTCATCTCGGGCGAGGACTGCACCTTGGCGAGCAGCGCGGCCGGGTCGGCCAGGGCCTCGCCGGAGAAGATGCCGCAGCGCATGGCGCCGCGCTCGCGCAGGTGGCGGGTGAGCGCCCGGGTGTCGATGCCGCTGATGCCGACGACGCCCTGGTTCACCAGCTCCTCGTCCAGCGAGCGGCGGGAGCGCCAGTTGGAGGCGACCCGGGAGGGGTCGCGGACGACGTACCCGGCGACCCAGATCTGCTTGGACTCGTCGTCCTCGTCGTTCCAGCCGGTGTTGCCGATCTGCGGGGCGGTCATCACGACCACCTGGCGGTGGTACGAGGGGTCGGTGAGGGTCTCCTGGTAGCCGGACATGCCGGTGTTGAAGACGGCCTCGCCGTAGGTCTCGCCGGTCGCGCCGTAGGCCTGGCCCCGGAAGGTCCGGCCGTCCTCCAGGACGAGCACAGCGGGCACACGCTCCCGCCGTTGGCGCTGCGTGGTGGGGGCAGGTGCGGTCATGACGCGGCCTCTTCCGTCTTCTTCGTCGTCGTACGTGTTGCGATGTGAGCGACCGCCTCGACCCAGGCGGCGTGCTCGTCCGGATGGTCGAACCGGAACCCGGAGTCCAGCTCCGTGCCCTCGAGCGCCCAGGTGACCACGAGGATCCCGGACGGGACGACCTTTCCGGCGATCCCGGAGTCCGTCCGGGCACCGGTCAGGTGCTCGGCGGGGATCCAGAAGTCGACGTCACCCGGGCGCTGCACCAGCAGCCCGTTCTCGCCGAGGGTCAGATCGGCGCGGCTGCGGGTGCCCAGGCCGTGCGCGACGACCCGGTCGAGCCAGTTCCCGGCGGTGGTGGTGCCGTGGTACCGGCCGCTGCTCTCCAGGATGGTCCGGCCGGCGCGCTCCGGCACGGCGGGCAGCGGCGGGATCCCGGACTGCAGGGTGCGGCGCCAGTTCCAGCCCTGGCGCATCAGCCAGTACACGAGGCCGATGACCAGCAGCAGGCCCACCGTCCAGCCGATGTACCCGGGCCAGTTGGCGACCCTCGCCTGCTCCTGGGCCAGCAGCGCCGCGGCGCCCCCGGTCGTGGAGCTCACGCGAGACCACCCTGCTCGACCAGCTCGCCGGCCAGCACCGTGGCGGTGCCGCGCAGGAAGGTGGCGTGCACCCGACCGGGCAGGTCGAGGCCCTTGTAAGGGGTGTTGCGGGAGCGGGTGGCGAAGCTGTCGGGGTTCACGGCACCACGGTACGCGGGATCGAACAGCACCAGGTTGGCGGGCTCACCCACCGAGACCGGCCGGCCCTGCCCCGCGAGGCGACCGATCCGGGCCGGGCGGTGCGACATCCGGTCGGCGACGCCCTCCCAGTTCAGCAGGCCGGTGTCGACCATGGTCTGCTGCACCACGGACAGCGCGGTCTCCAGGCCGACCATGCCCATCGCGGCCACGGCCCACTCGCAGTCCTTGTCCTCGGCCGGGTGCGGCGCGTGGTCGGTGGCGACGGCGTCGATGGTGCCGTCCGCCAGCGCCTTGCGCAGCGCCTGGACGTCCTCGGCGGTGCGCAGCGGCGGGTTGACCTTGTACACCGGGTCGTAGGAGCGGACCAGCTCGTCGGTCAGCAGCAGGTGGTGCGGGGTGACCTCGGCGGTGACGTCCCATCCCTTGGCCTTGGCCCAGCGGACGATCTCGACCGAGCCGGCGGTGGAGACGTGGCAGATGTGCAGCCGGGAGCCGACGTGCGCGGCGAGCAGCACGTCGCGGGCGATGATCGCCTCCTCCGCGACGGCCGGCCAGCCGCCGAGGCCGAGCTCGCCGGAGACCTGGCCCTCGTTCATCTGGGCGCCCTCGGTCAGCCGGGGCTCCTGCGCGTGCTGGGCGACGACACCGTCGAAGGCCTTCACGTACTCCAGCGCGCGGCGCATCATCACCGCGTCGTCGACGCACTTGCCGTCGTCGGAGAAGACCCGGACGCCGGCCGCGGACTCGTGCATGGCGCCGAGCTCGGCGAGCTTCTTGCCCTCCAGGCCGACGGTGACGGCGCCGACCGGCTGGACGTCGCAGTAGCCGGACTCCTGGCCCAGCCGCCAGACCTGCTCGACCACACCGGCGGTGTCGGCCACCGGGAAGGTGTTGGCCATCGCGTGGACGGCGGTGAAGCCGCCCTTGGCGGCGGCGCGGGTGCCGGTGAGGACGGTCTCGGCGTCCTCACGGCCGGGCTCGCGCAGGTGGGTGTGCAGGTCGACCAGGCCGGGCAGGACGATCAGCCCGGTGGCGTCGATCTCGATGTCCGCCGTGGCGTCCAAGGCGGTGCCGATCGCCGCGATCGCACCGTCGACGAGGTGGAGGTCCTGCGGAGCGCCGCCGAGGATCTGGGCGTTGCGGATCAGGTAGGTGGTCACTTGGCGCTCTCCACGGAGTCGGTGCGGGGGGTGTCGGTGAGGGTGGCTCCGCCGAGCAGCAGGTAGAGCACGGCCATCCGGACGGAGACGCCGTTGGCGACCTGCTCGACCACGGTGCAGCGCGGCGAGTCGGCGACCTCGGCGGTGATCTCCATGCCGCGGACCATCGGGCCGGGGTGCATGACGATGGCGTGCTCGGGCAGCCGGGACATCCGCGGGCCGTCCACGCCGTAGCGGCGGGTGTACTCGCGCTCGGTGGGGAAGAACGCGGCGTTCATCCGCTCGCGCTGGACCCGGAGCATCATCAGCGCGTCGGTCTTCGGGAGCACGCTCTCCAGGTCGTAGCTGACCTCGCAGGGCCAGTTCTCGATCCCGATCGGCAGCAGGGTCGGCGGGGCGACGAAGGTCACCTGGGCGCCGAGCGTGGTGAGCAGGTGGACGTTCGAGCGGGCCACCCGGCTGTGCAGGATGTCACCGACGATGGTCACCCGCCGCCCGGCCAGGTCGTTGCCGGCCCCCGGGTTGAGGTGGCGGCGCATGGTGAAGGCGTCGAGCAGGGCCTGGGTGGGGTGCTCGTGGGTGCCGTCACCGGCGTTGATGACGCTGCCGTGCAGCCAGTCGGACTGGGCCAGCCGGGCCGGCGCGCCGGAGGCGTGGTGCCGGACCACGACCGCGTCGGCGCCCATCGCCTGGAGGGTCAGCGCGGTGTCCTTGAGGCTCTCGCCCTTGGAGACCGAGGAGCCCTTGGCGGAGAAGTTGATGACGTCCGCGGAGAGCCGCTTCTCGGCGACCTCGAAGGAGGTCTTGGTGCGGGTCGAGTCCTCGAAGAAGAGGTTGACGACGGTGCGGCCGCGGAGGGTGGGGAGCTTCTTGACCGCCCGGCCGGACAGCTGGGCGAGTTCCTCGGCGGTGTCCAGGACGAGCAGCGCGTCGTCGCGGGTGAGATCGGCGGCGGACACGAGGTGGCGCTTCACGCGGGTTACTCCGGGAGGTGCGATTCGGTGGCCTGAGCGGCCAGGGCCTGGGAGGAGCGCGCCGCGAAGTCGCGGTCGCCGACGAGCACGGCGTCCACGCCGTCGCGGTCGGACAGGCGCACCTGGACGGCCTCGCGCAGTGACGTGGGGAGGTTCTTGCCCACGTAGTCGGCGCGGATCGGCAGCTCGCGGTGGCCGCGGTCGACGAGGACGGCGAGCTGGACGGCGCGGGGGCGGCCGATGTCGTTCAGGGCGTCGAGCGCGGCGCGGATGGTGCGGCCGGAGAAGAGCACGTCGTCGACGAGGACGACCAGCCGACCGTCGATGCCGCCGGGCGGGATCTCGGTGTGCTCCAGGGCGCGGGCGGGCTTCAGCCTCAGATCGTCCCGGTACATCGTGATGTCCAGGGTGCCGAGCGGGATGTCCTGGTCGGTGATCTGGGCGAGCCTGGCGTGCAGCCGCCGGGCGAGGTGGACACCCCTGGTGTGGATGCCCAGCAGCACGACGTCCTCGGCGCCCTTGGCGCGCTCGACGATCTCGTGCGCTATCCGGGTGATGACCCGGGCGATGTCCGTGCCGTCCAGCACTTGGTGCGGCGGCCTCGGTGCGGATTCCTGGTGTGCGGTCATGCCGAAGCGGACCTCCTTCCCCGCCTCACGGGACGGGTCTTAAAGGATGTCGGGAGACCCCCGCCGACCTGCGGCGCGGGCTCCGGTCATCCTACCAGCGTGATTCTGCGGCCAACCGACGGCCATCGTTCCGCTTCCCCTGGTTCACGTGCCGGACGCACCCCTGATGCGGCCCATTCGCACGACTGCCCCATTCGGCTTGACGCAACTACCTCACTCTACGTAACCTCACAGTGAGTTACGAGACGGACGTCGAACCCACCGGTAACGGCGTCGGCAATCGCCCGTGACCCACCACTGAACGCGAAGCAATCTCGTCCGGGGAGATCAATGTCCAGCGACTACGCGAAGCAGCTCGGAGGCAAGCTCCGAGCCATCCGCACCCAGCAGGGGCTCTCCCTGCACGGTGTCGAGGAGAAGTCCCAGGGGCGCTGGAAGGCAGTCGTCGTCGGCTCGTACGAGCGTGGGGACCGTGCGGTCACCGTGCAGCGTCTGGCCGAACTGGCGGAGTTCTACGGGGTCCCGGTACAGGAGCTGCTGCCCGGCGGTACGCCCGGCGGCGCGGCCGAGCCGCCGCCGCGCCTGGTCCTCGACCTGGAGAGACTGACCCAGGTCCCGTCCGAGAAGGCCGGCCCGCTGCAGCGCTACGCGGCGACCATCCAGAGCCAGCGCGGCGACTACAACGGCAAGGTGCTGTCGATCCGCCAGGACGACCTGCGCACCCTGGCCGTGATCTACGACCAGTCGCCGTCGATCCTCACCGAGCAGCTCATCTCCTGGGGCGTGCTCAACCCCGACGCGCGCCGTGCGGTGCGCGAGGAGGAGACGGGCTGAGTCCCGGCCCTCGGTTCCCCGCTCCCCGGTTCGCGGCCCACGAAACGGGAGCGGGAACGGCGAACACCAGCAGAAACGTCACGGCGCGGCCCCCGAACGGGGTGCCGCGCCGCGGCGTTCCCGGGCGGGCCCCGCCGCACCCTCCCGCGTGCCCGCGTGTACGCGTCCCCCTGTTTCAGCAGACCGTCTCCAGCCGGTAGCCCGGCTCGGCCGCCACGCCGTCCAGCCGCACCGGACCGGCCGCGGGCGTCCACACCCGCCCCTCGCTGGCCCAGGCCCAGGCGGTCTGCCGGTACTCCCCGCAGGCCGCCGCCGAGCCCTGCGCGCCGTGCAGCACCGCGAGACCGGGCAGCTCCCGGGCCAGCCCGGCGCAGAACACCGCGCAGAGCAGTTCGAGGTCCTCGTCGTTGATCCGCACCACGCCGTCCTCCCACTGGAGCACCCGGGCCGCCGCGGTCAGCCGCCCACCGGGCGCGTCCACCGACAGCCGCAGCTCGTAGACGCCGCTGCCGGCCCCCAGCAGCATCCGGCGGAACACCTCCGCGCCCTGCTCGTAGGCGCCGCGCACGGCCTCGTCGCGCTCACCGTGCAGGCGGCCGTCGAGCAGCAGGTCGGCGTGGCGCAGCGTCAGTCCGTTCTCCCGGGCCCGCACCAGCCGGGGCAGGAAGTCGCCGACCAGCTCCTCGCCCTGATAGGCCAACAGCTGGGTCTGCAGCGGCGGGTTGACCAGGTAGCGCTCACGGGCGGCCGGCTCGGCCGGGTCGAGGCCGTGCAGCAGACAGAACTCGGCGAAGTCCTGCGGGTGGAACATCCGCGCCCGGACGGTGTCGAACCGGCGCCGGGCGTCGGTGAGCAGCTCGGCGGTCTCGGCCAGGTACCGCTCGTGGTCCGGGGCGTCCGACAACTGCCAGGCGCGGGCCGCCTCGAAGTCCGCCGCGCTGGTGAGCACCCCGATCACGAACGCCTGGCCGGCCCCCTCGGACCGCTGCCGCTCGCAGCCCTCGGCCCGCTCGGCGGCGACGCGCGGACGGACCCGGGGGCGGTGGCCGGCGGCGGTGCAGTCGGGAGTGCGGCGGGCGCGGCCGTTGCGGCTCATCGGGGCTCCTCGGGCGGGGCGGGCGGGTCGGCGGCGGGTGCACCGCCGACCTTGTCCTCCCCAGCCCCGCGTGGCGCACACGTACGACGTGTCACAGGACTGTAACCGAGGGTGAATCGGATGTTTGGAGTCACGCACGGTTGTGCGCCCGAGCGGTCGCGCCCCGCGCATCCGCCCCGCGCGAGGCGCCGTCGTCACACCCCGTGCCCACCCGCTCACACCGTTTCAGCCATCCACGCCCGCGCACGCCCCGGCCCGCGCGCCCCCGGCCGAGCCCCCTCCTCCTGACTACCGCGGCACGCGCGCGAGTTGCCGGGACTGGGCGACCAGTCGGCCGGTCTCGTCCCAGACCTCGGCGTCCTCCTCGAAGTACCCGCCCGCCAGGTTCCGGGTCGCGTGCACGACCCGCAGCCAGCCGGGCGCGGGCCTGGCCCGCAGATGCACCGTCAGTTCCACGGTCGGCGCCCAGCCCGGCATCCCGAGGTCGAAGGTGACCGGCGGCAGCGCGTCGGCGACCAGCAGGAGCAGCAGCGGGTCGGGCTCGCGGCCGTCGGCGAGCCGGAACCAGCCCTGGATCCGGCCGGTGCCGGACGGCTGTCCGAGCGCCCAGCCGATGGTCGCCGGGTCGAGCCGCATGTCGAACCGCTCCAGCAGCGCGGCCTGCGCGATCAGTTCCTTGGGCGCGTGCTCGACGCCGACGCACTGGTCCGGCGGCGGCAGCTGCGGCGGGGCGGCGCTGGTCCGCACGTCCCCGTCGTGGGTGGCGAGGTCGCCGTGGGTGGCGAGCACCCGCAGGCGCTCCACACCGCCCTGGCTGAGCGCGGCGGTGCCGGTGGAGAGCGTGCGGCCGGTGCGGACGATGTCGGTGCGCACGGTGGCCGGTCCGGGGGTGGCGGCGGAGAGGTAGTAGCCGCTGATCGACACCGGGTCGGTGTGGTCGGCGCTCTCCGGGCGGGCCGTGTGCGCGAGCGAGAGCGCGTGGCCGGCGACGGCCAGCAGCATTCCGCCGTTGACGCCGCCGCCGATCTGCCAGCCGGCGCCGAGTTCGCCGTCGTACCGGTCGGGCTCGTCCGGGTGCGGGGTGAGGGCGATGCCCTGGTCGAACTCGCTGCGGATCGCCGTGGTCATGGGGGGTGGCCTGCCCTTCACTACGGGGTCGCCGACGGGCGTGGGCCGCCGGAGCACCAGGTTACTGGCGAGTAGTAACACCATACGCCGAACGGTTGAACACGCCGAACGGCCGCCGGACCGTTTCCGGTCCGACGGCCGTCGGTACAGGTGCGCGCCTCAGCGGCGGATGCTCGGCTTGAGCTCCATGAAGCGGGCCAGCAGACCGTTGACGAACGCCGGGGAGTCGTCGGTGGAGTACTCCTTGGCGATCTCCACCGCCTCGTCGACGACGACCGCGTCCGGGACGCTGTCCTCCCAGATCAGCTCGTAGGCACCGAGCCGCAGGACGTTGCGGTCCGCGATCGGCATCCGGTCGAGCGTCCAGCCGACGGCGTACTGCGAGATCAGCTCATCGATCCGGCGGGCGTACTGGACGTACCCCTCCACCAGCTCCATGGTGTACTCGCCGACCTGAGGCGTGCCCTCGTCCGGCTTGGGCTCCCGGGCCCGGGCCACCCAGTCGGCGAGGACCGTCAGCGGGTCGACCCCACGGTGGTCGGCCTCGAACAGGATCTGGAAGGCTCGCGTGCGGGCCTTGGTGCGTGCGGACGACACGGACTTACTTCACCCGGCCGAGGTAGCTGCCGTCGCGGGTGTCGACCTTGACCTTCTCGCCGGTGGTCACGAAGAGCGGGACCTGGATCTCGGCACCGGTCTCCAGCGTGGCCGGCTTGGTGCCACCGGTGGAGCGGTCGCCCTGGACGCCCGGCTCGGTCTCGGCGATGACCAGCTCGACGGCGGCGGGGAGCTCGATGTACAGCACCGCGCCCTCGTTCACGGCGACGAGCGCGTCGAAGCCCTCGAGCAGGTACTTGGCGGCGTCACCGACGACGACCGGCTCGATGGTCAGCTGGTCGAAGGTGTCCATGTCCATGAACACGTAGTTCTCGCCGTCCTTGTACGAGAACTGCATCGTGCGCTTGTCGACGTTCGCGGTCTCGACCTTGGTGCCGGCGTTGAAGGTCTTGTCGACGACCTTGCCCGTCAGGACCTCCTTGAGCTTGGTGCGCACGAAGGCCGGGCCCTTGCCGGGCTTGACGTGCTGGAACTCGACGACGGACCAGAGCTTCCCGCCGTCCAGCTTGAGGACCATGCCGTTCTTGAGATCGTTCGTGGAAGCCACGGGCGCACTAACTCCTGGATATAGCTGTCAAGGAACCAAGGGGTCGCGTCCTGGGACACGCCTGTGTCACAGGGCGAGGAGCTCCTTGGTGGTGATGGTGAGCAGCTCGGGCCCGCCCTCCTCAAGGGGGCGAACGACGAGCGTGTCCTCGATCCGGACCCCGCCGCGTCCCGGGAGGTGGACCCCCGGGCCGACAGTGACCGGCACGCGGCTGTCCAGTTTACCCATGTCCGTGGGGCCGAGACGCGGTGCCTCCCGGATCTCCAGCCCGATGCCGTGGCCGACCGGGTGCGGAGAGGTCTCCGTGTGCCCCGCCGACTGCAGGATCGCCCGCGCCGCCTGGTCGGGCACGTGCTGCTCGACCCCCGGGCCGAGCGCCTCCCGGCCGGCCCGCTGGGCCCGGAACACCAGCCGGTGCAACTCGACCTGCCAGGGGGCCGGGGCCGCCCCGATCACGAAGGTCCGGGCCGTCGAGACGCCGTAGCCCCGGTACCGGGCGCCGAGCACCACGGTCAGGAAGTCGCCCTCCTCGACCCGGCGGTCGGTGGGCTGGTGCGCCTGCTGGCCGGAGTGGCTGCCGGTGCCGACCGAGACCGGGAACGCCGCGCGGTCCGCGCCGTGGTCGATCATCCGGCGCTCCAGCTCCATCGCCAGGTGCCGCTCGGTCCGGCCGACCAGGATCGACTCCAGCAGCTCGCCGAGCGCCTGGTCGGCGATCTCGGCGGCGATCCGCAGATCGGCGATCTCGTACTCGTCCTTGACCACCCGCAGCCGCTCGACCGCCTGTCCGACGTCCGCCAGCCGGGTGCCCTCGACCAGCCCGGCCACGGCCCGGTGCCGGGTGACCGTCAGATCGTGCTCCTCCACCGCCAGCCCGGCCACCCGCAGCCCCGCCGCGGCACCGGCCGCGGCCAGCGCGGTGTCCGCCCCGGCCGCCACCTCCAGCCGGGTCACCTCGGGCGAGATCAGGTGCTCCCCGGTGTCGTCCGGCGGCAGGTCGTCGGGCAGCGCCAGCACCGCCCGGTCCCGGGTCAGCAGCAGGGTCGCCCCGCACGGCGGACACCCGGTGAGGTACCGCACGTTCGCCGCCCGGGTGATCAGCGCCGCATCGGCCCCGGACGCACCGCAGTGCTCCCGCAACCGCTCCCGCCGGCCCGCGTACGCATCAGCCATGCGTCGAGCCTACGAACCCCACCCCCGATCCGCCCGCCGAACGCCCCCACCCGGGCCCGGAGGGCTACTCGGCGGGCGCCGGGGCGGGCGCCGGGGCGGGTTTCTGGACAGCAGCGGGGGCGGCAGGGGCGGCCCACTTCTGCTCGACGCCGGCGAGGCGCCAGTAGGCGATGGCGGCGCCCCAGACGACGACGAACAGGCCGACGATGGCGTAGCCGACGTTGTCCAGGGTGATGTCCGCGATCCAGCCGGTCACCGGGTCGGTGAGGTCCAGCTTCTCGTGCAGGACGCCGACGAGTTCGATGGTCCCGATGATGAACGCCACCGCGATGGACAGTCCGGTGATGGTCAGGTTGTAGTACACCTTGCGCACCGGGTTGGAGAACGCCCACTGGTAGGCGAAGTTCATGAAGGTGCCGTCCAGGGTGTCGAACAGGCTCATGCCGGCCGCGAACAGCAGCGGCAGGCAGACGATCGCGTACCAGGGCAGGCCGGAGGCCGCGCCTGAGCCGGCCATCACCATCAGGGTGACCTCGGTCGCGGTGTCGAAGCCCAGGCCGAGCACCATGCCGACCGGGAACATCTGGCCGGGGCGGGTGATCGAGCGGGTGGCCCGGTTCAGCACCCGGGCCAGCAGGCCGCGCGAGTTGAGGTGGTCCTCCAGCTCGGCCTCGTCGAACCGGCCCTCCCGCATCGAGCGGAAGACCTTGAGGATGCCGAACAGCGCGGCCAGGTTGAGCGCGCCGATCAGGTAGAGGAAGGCCCCGGAGGCCGAGGTGCCGACCACACCCAGCCACTGGTGGGTGGTGGACTCGTCGTCCATCAGGGTGCTGGCCAGCTGCGCGCCGCCCGCCACCAGGGCGGCCATCAGCACCACCATCGAAGAGTGTCCGAGCGCGAACCAGAAGCCGACCGAGACCGGCCGCTTGCCGTCCGCCATCAGCTTCCGGGTGGTGTTGTCGATCACCGCGATGTGGTCGGCGTCGAAGGCGTGCCGCATGCCGAGGGTGTAGGCGGTGATGCCCAGGCCCACCCCGAAGACCTGGGTGCCCACCTCGTACTTCTCCGGCGCGACCAGGAAGATCAGCGTCCCGAAGGCCACCACGTGCATGGCCAGGATCACGGCCATCAGGCCGGCGGTCCGTACGGTGTCCTCCCGCCGCCATCGGAAGGTGGGCAGGGCGGTGGGCGCCGCCGGGGCGGCGACGGTTTCGGGCAGGGTCATCCTGGGATCACGCTCCAGCACCTCGTGGAAATACTTCGTGAGATGCCGCGGCCGGTCTCCTGGCTGACGGGGCTCCCGTACCCGCCTTCCCAGACGCGCGAGGCGCCCAGTGGCGACATGGGTACGGACACTTCCCCCCGATCACAGTGGCGAGGGCCGCTCCGGACTGGGACCCCTGGGGGTCTGTCACCGGTCTTCCCGAGCACCACGGCGGGCAACACCGTAGGGGGCGGGCGGTGACCCTTGCAAGGCTGCGCACCTGCGCAGGTGTCCAGGATCACAGCGTCCCGCCTGCGAGAATGGCCCGTATGCATCTCGTACCGGCCGACCGCGCGGGCCACCGCACCATCGACGGGCACCGGGTCTGCGAGGCCATCGCGGCGATCGGCGACACCGCCCACGTCCGCTCCTGGGCCGAGCGCTTCTCGCTGCTCGCCGACCCCGGCCGCCTCGCCCTGCTGCTCGCGCTGCACCGCACCGGGCCGCTCGCCGTCACCGACCTGGCGGTCGCCACCGGCATGCGCGACCCCGCCGTCTCCCAGGCCCTGCGGCTGCTCCGGACGGCCGGGGTGGTGACCGGCGAGAAGGAGGGACGTGTCGTGCGCTATCGGCTCGTGGACGCGAACCTGCGCCCCCTGCTGGACGCGTGCGCCGTCGACTCCCCCGAGCACCACGAGCACGACGAGCACCCGGAGCACCCCGAGCACCCGGAACGCCCAGGGCACGACGAGCACCCCGAGCACGACGCGGCCACCGGCTGACCCGGCCCGGTCAGCGGCCCGGTCAGCGGGCCGGGGTACCCGCCGGCTGGCAGGACGGGCACCAGAACAGATTGCGGGAGGCGTGCTCCTCCGCCCGGACCTCGGTGGCGCAGACCAGGCACGGCATCCCGGCCCGCCGGTAGACGTACACCTCGCCGCCGTGGTCGTCGACCCGCGGCGGGCGGCCCATCGCCTCGGGGGTGTGCTCGGGGCGCACGGTGTCGATGCGGCCCGCGCCGGCGCCCTCGCGCATCAGCGCGACCAGGTCGGCCCAGATCGCGTCCCACTCGGCCCGGAGCAGCTCGCGGCCCGTCCGGTGCGGATCGATGCCGTGCCGGAACAGCACCTCGGCGCGGTAGACGTTCCCCACCCCGGCCAGCACCTTCTGGTCCATCAGCAGGGCGGCGACCGTCGTTCGGCTGGCCGCCATCCGCCGCCAGGCGGCCTCCGGGTCGGCGTCGGCGCGCAGCGGGTCGGGGCCGAGCCTGGCGGCCACCGCGGCCTTCTCGGCGCCGGTGATCAGCGCGCAGGTGTTGGGGCCGCGCAGATCGGCGACGTGCTCGTCGTTCTCCAACCGCAGCCGGACCAGCCCGACCGGCGCCGGCACCGGGCCGTCGCCGATCGCGGCGAAGCCGAAGCCCCCGTACAGGCCGAGGTGGATGTGCACCCAGGCGTCCTCGCCGAAGCCGAGGAACAGGTGCTTGCCGACGGCCTCCGCCGCCTCCAGCTCCCGTCCGTCGATCAGCGCGGCGCCGTCCGCGAACCGCCCCTGCGGGCTGCTGGCACGGACCGCCCGGCCGCCGAAGGCACGGTGGTTCTCGGCGGCGAGGCGGTGGATGATGTGGCCTTCCGGCACGGGCGCGGCTCCCCCGGTCGAACGTTCAGGACCCGTCCATCATCGCAGTCGGCACCGACACACCCGCCGGGCCGGCGGGCCCCCGGAGCACCCGGCCACCGGGCCCCTCAGCGGACCGGGATGCCCATCAGCCGGGCCAGGATCACCCGGTCGAGCTCGGCGGCGGTGGCGGCCACGTCGAGGTGGGAGTTGTCGATGATCGGCAGCCCGGAGTTGTACCAGCCGGCCATCCGGCCGTGGATCCGCGCCACCTCCTCGTCGCCGAGCCGGCGGTTCCCGCTGCGCCGGGCGTTGCGGTGGAGCACCGAGTCGAGGCTCGGCAGCAGCACCACCGGGATCATGCCGGGCCCGATGTGCCGCTTCCAGCCGCCGAGGCCGATCGCCGGGCGGTCGGGGAAGACCGCGTCGTCGATGATGCAGGAGATGCCGTTGGCGAGGTAGTTGCGGCAGGCGAAGCCGCAGGTCCGGCGGGCCAGCCGGTACTGCGCCTCGGAGGCGTTGTTCCAGCCGGACTGCGGGTTGGCGAAGCCGGACTGCACCCACTCCCGGACGTCGTCGAGGCTGATGTGCGCGGTCGGGGTGGGGCGCCGCTCGGCCCAGTGCCGGGCGACGGTGGTCTTGCCGGCGCCGGCCGGGCCGATCAGCAGCACCGCGATCGGGCCGGCGGGCGCGTGCTGCTGCGGCGGCCGGGCGGGCAGCTGGACGGGCGCGCCGGAGGGCAGCAGGAAGTGCCCGGTGGAGCCGGCGGGCACCGGGGCGGGCGCGGGCGGCGCAGCCTGAGCCGGGGCGGGCGCGGGCGCGGGCGCCGGGGCGGGCACCGGTCCGGGCGGAGGGGACGGCAGCACCGGCAGCGGAACGGTCGGCGGCCCCGAGGAGTCGCCCGCGACGGCCACCGCAGCAGGCACCGCAGCACGCACCGCGGCAGGCACCGGCGCAGGCAGCGGAACAGGCACCGCAGCAGGCACCGCAGCAGGCAGCGGAACGACCAGTGGCACGACCGTCGGCACAGGCACCGTCCCGGCCGCCACCGGATACCCCGGCACCGGCGGAGCGACGGGACGTGGGGGGACGGATCCACCCCCGGCGTACTGCGTCACGGCACCTCCCGACTTCCTTCAGCGGGACACTACACGGCGGTGCGGCGGTGGACACAGCCCACCGCCGCACCGCCGCCGGTCACCCACCGGGCCCGGCGTCAGCCCGCGGCGAGCTGCTCGGCGAGCGCCCGCAGGGCCAGCTCGTACGAGCCGATCCCGAACCCGGCGATCGTGCCGGAGGCCACCGCGGCGATCACCGAGGTGTGCCGGAAGGTCTCCCGGGCGTACGGGTTGGAGATGTGCACCTCGACCAGCGGCGCGGTGCGCTGCGCGGCGGCGTCCCGCATCGCGTACGAGTAGTGCGTGAACGCGCCCGGGTTGATCACCACCGGCACCCGGCCGTCGGCGGCCTCGTGCAGCCACTCCACCATCTGCTGCTCGGAGTTGGTCTCGTGTACCTCGACCTCGAAGCCGAACTCCTTGCCGAGCGCGGTGCAACGCTCGACCAGCCCGGCGTACGAGGTGGCGCCGTAGACGTCGGGCTCGCGGCTGCCCAGCCGGCCCAGGTTGGGGCCGTTGAGCACCATCACCCTGGTCACGCGGACACCTCCGCGTAGGCGGCGACCAGCAGGGACGGGTCGGGGCCCTCCAGCACGGAGGTCTTGGCGAGGCCGTCCAGCACGATGAAGCGGATCAGGTCGCCGCGCGACTTCTTGTCGATCTTCATCGCGTCCAGCAGCTTCGGCCAGGCGTCCGCCCGGTAGGTCAGCGGCAGGCCGACCGAGGCCAGCACCGAGCGGTGCCGGTCGGCCGTCGCGTCGTCCAACCGGCCGGCCAGGCGGCCCAGTTCGGCGGCGTACACCATGCCGATCGAGATCGCCGCGCCGTGCCGCCACTTGTAGCGCTCGTTGCGCTCGATGGCGTGGCCGAGGGTGTGGCCGTAGTTGAGGATCTCGCGCTGCCCGGACTCCTTGAGGTCCCCGGAGACCACGTCGGCCTTGACCTGGATGGCGCGGCGGATCAGCTCGACGGTGTGCGGCCCGGCCGGGCTCCTGGCACCCTCGGGGTCGGCCTCGATCAGGTCGAGGATGGCCGGGTCGGCGATGAAGCCGCACTTGATGACCTCGGCGAGCCCGGAGACGTAGTCGTGCTTGGGCACGGTCTCCAGGGTGCCGAGGTCGGCCAGCACGCCCACCGGCGGGTGGAAGGCGCCGACCATGTTCTTGCCCTCGGCGATGTTGATGCCGGTCTTGCCGCCGACCGCCGCGTCGACCATGCCGAGCAGCGTGGTGGGCATCGAGATCCAGCGCACCCCGCGCAGCCAGGTGGCGGCGACGAAGCCGGCCAGGTCGGTGGTGGCACCGCCGCCGAGACCGACGACGACGTCGCTGCGGGTGAACCCGGTCTGCCCGAGCACCGACCAGCAGTACGCGGCCACCTCGGCGCTCTTCGCCTCCTCGGCGTTCGGCACCTGCAGCGCGATGGCGTCGTAGCCCTCGCCCGCCAGGTCCTCGCGGATGGCGTCGGCGGTGGCGGACAGCGCCTCCGGGTGGATGATCGCGACCCGCTTGGCCCTGGTCCCGATCAGCGGGGACAGCTCACCGAGCAGCTGGTGCCCGATCAGCACGTCGTACGGGTCGTGGCCGGCGCTTCCGGCGACGTGGATCCTGACGGTGGTGTCAGTCATGGGGGGTCTTCAGCTCCAGTGCTTCCATTACGGCGTCCGCGACCTGCTCGGGGGTGCGGCCGGCGGTGTCGACGACGGCGGTGGCCACCTCCAGGTAGAGGGGGCGGCGGGCCTCCATCAGCTCGCGCCAGCGGGCCCGCGGGTTGACCGCCAGCAGCGGGCGCGGGGCGTCCAGGCCGACCCGCTTGACCGCGTCGGCGAGCGGGACCTCCAGGAACACCACCGGCAGGTCGCGCAGCAGCTCACGGGTCGGCCCGGCCATCACCGCGCCGCCGCCGAGCGCCAGCACCCCGGTGTGGGTCCCGGCCGCGGCGCGCACGGCGGCCTGCTCCAGCTCGCGGAAGTGCGGCTCGCCCTCGTCCACGAAGATGTCCGGGATCGGCTTGCCGGCCCGCGCCTCGATATCGGCGTCGGTGTCCCGGAAGTCCACTCCGAGGCGCTCGGCGACGGCCCGCCCGACGGTGGACTTGCCACTGCCGGGCGGACCGACCAGCACGAGGACCGGAGCGGTCATCGGACGATCAGGTTGTCGAGGTAGCTCTGCACGTTGCGCCGGGTCTCCGACACGTGGTCGCCACCGAACTTCTCGTTCACCGCGTCGGCGAGCACCAGGGCCACCATCGCCTCGGCGACGATGCCGGCCGCCGGCACCGCGCAGACGTCGGAGCGCTGGTGGTGCGCCTTGGCGGGCTCGCCGGTGCGCACGTCCACGGTGCGCAGCGCGCGCGGGACGGTCGCGATCGGCTTCATCGCGGCGCGCACCCGCAGCAGCTCCCCGGTGGACAGACCGCCCTCGGTGCCGCCGGAGCGGCCGGAGACGCGCTTGGCGCCGTCGGGGCCCGGCACGATCTCGTCGTGCGCCTGCGAGCCGGGGACGCGGGCGAGGTCGAAGCCGTCGCCGACCTCGACGCCCTTGATCGCCTGGATGCCCATCAGCGCGGCGGCCAGCCGGGCGTCGAGGCGGCGGTCCCAGTGCACGTGCGAGCCGAGGCCGACCGGGACGCCGTAGGCGAGGACCTCGACGACGCCGCCGAGGGTGTCGCCGTCCTTGTGGGCCTGGTCGATCTCGGCGACCATCGCCTTCGACGCGTCGGCGTCCAGGCAGCGCACCGGGTCGGCGTCCAGCTTCGCCTCGTCGGAGGGCAGCGGCAGCACCCCGGCCGGGGCCTTGGCGGCGGCCAGCTCGACCACGTGGCTGACGATCTCGATGCCGCAGGTCTCCTTGAGGTAGGAGCGGGCGACGGCGCCGAGCGCGACGCGGGCGGCGGTCTCCCGGGCGCTGGCGCGCTCCAGGATCGGGCGGGCCTCGTCGATCGAGTACTTCTGCATGCCGGCCAGGTCCGCGTGGCCGGGGCGCGGGCGGGTCAGCGCCTCGTTGCGGCCGAGACCGGCCAGCACCTCGGGGTCGACCGGGTCGGCCGACATGACCTGCTCCCACTTGGGCCACTCGGTGTTGCCGACCATGACGGCCACCGGGCTACCCATGGTGAGCCCGTGCCGGACGCCGCCGAGGAAGGTCACCTCGTCCTGCTCGAACTTCATCCGTGCGCCGCGACCGTAACCGAGCCGGCGGCGCGCCAGGGCGTCGGCCACCACCGCGGTGGTGACCGGTACACCGGCGGGCAGGCCCTCCAGAGTCGCGACGAGTGCGGGGCCGTGCGACTCCCCCGCCGTCAGCCAGCGCAACGTACCCAACGGAGCTCCTTCATCAGCGGACCGGCGCGGGGCTGCCGCACCCGTCCGGGCGTGCCTTCTCTCCCCGAATCCTTTCATGCCGGACGGCCGACCGGACCTGGAGTCCGATCACCGGACATCATTCGGCCGACCGGCGGACGGGAATGGCCGGTCACCGCGCGACCGTCGGCCGGCCGGCGGGACACCACCACGCCCCGGGCACAGTACGGACACGGTGGGCGCACCGCGGACGCACACCGTCCGTGCACCACCCACGGTGCGGGCGGCGGTCAGCCCGCCGCGAGCGCCGCCTCGCCGGCCGCGCGGACCGCCGCCAGCGGACCGGGGGTGTGCCCGGTGAAGAGCTCGTTCTGCAGGACCGCCTGGTGCACCAGCAGGTCGAGGCCGCCCAGCACGGTCGCCCCGCGGTCCGCGCAGGCGGCGGCCAGCGCGGTCGGCCACGGGTGGTACAGCACGTCGAACAGCGCGCCCGGCCCGGCGGTCAGGCGCGCCGCGAAGGCGTCGGTGGCCCCGACCGGGGTGGTGGCCACGGTGAGCGGGTGGGCCAGCGCGTCGGCGCCGCGCTCCCAGTCGGCGGTGCGCACCGCCACGCCGAGCCGTTCGCCCAGCGCGGCCATCTCCCGGGCCCGCTCGGGGGTGCGGACGTAGACGGTCACCTCGCGGGCGCCGAGCCGGGCCAGCGCGGCCAGCGCCGAGGAGGCGGTGGCCCCGGCGCCGAGCACCGCCGCCGCCGGCACCTCGGTGATGCCGCGCTCGCGCAGCGCGTTGACCAGGCCGGGCACGTCCGTGTTGTGGCCCTCGCGCCGGCCGTCGGCGGTGAAGACCAGGGTGTTCACCGCGTCGACCGTCCGGGCGGTCCCGCTCACCTCGTCGAGCAGCGGGATCACCGCCCGCTTGAGCGGCATGGTCAGCGAGCAGCCGGCCCACTCGGCCTCGTCCAGCCCGGCGACGAAACCGGGCAGGCCGGCCTCGTCGACCTCGAACCGGTCGTAGCGCCAGCCGTCCAGACCGAGCGCCGCGAAGGCGGCCCGGTGCAGGGCGGGCGAGAGCGAGTGGGCGATCGGCGAGCCGAGGACGGCCGCCCGGTGCTTGCTGGTCACGCTGCTCACTTCCTCCGTCGCCTCCCGGCGGTCGTCACTTGGTGGTGCAGTGGACGGAGGCTGCGTCGAACTTCTGCCCCGCCGCCAGGCAGTAGGACTCGACGTTCTTGGCGTGCTCCGCGTCCGTGTCGGCGAACAGCGTCTGGGTCGGGGACATCGCGATGAAGTACAGCCACTTGCCGTCCGCCGGGTTCAGCGTGGCCTTCAGCGCGGCGTCGCCCGGGTTGGAGATCGGGGTCGGCGGCAGGCCGGCGTTGTAGTAGGTGTTGTACTTGTTGGACGCGTCGTTGATGTCCCTCTTGTCCAGCGTCTTGCGGCCCAGCGCGTACTGCAGCGTGGTGTCCATGCCGAGCTTGCCGTTGACCTTGCCCTTGTCGGCCAGCCGATTCTGGATGGTCCGGGCCATCTTGGCGAAGTCCTCGGGGTTGTTGCCCTCGGCCTGCAGGATGCTGGCCTCGATGACCACCTCGTAGCCGGTCTTCAGCCCGATCTTGGACGCCTCGGCGTCCAGGCTCGCGTAGCGGTCGACGGCGTTCTTGACCATCTGCTTGAGCAGTTCCTCGGGCTTCATGCCCTCGGTGATCGAGTAGCGGGTCGGCCAGAGGAAGCCCTCGATGTTGCCGTTGGCGTACGGCGGGAGGCCGAGCGTGGCCACCTGCTCCTTGGCGACGGCCGCGGTGGTGCCCTTGGCCAGCTTCAGCTTGTCGTCGATCTTGACGTAGGTGGCCGCGGCGGTCAGGCCCTCCTGGACGATCAGCTTCTCACCGCCGTTGGCGTCCACCAGGAACTGCACGGCGCCGTCGGCGGACATCTCCGTCGGCATGCTGTAGGTGCCGGGCTGGATGGTGGTGCACTTGACGTTCTTGTCGCAGGCCTTGCTGAAGGCGTCGACGCTCTTGACCACGCCGGCCTGCTTCAGCGCCAGGCCCATCTGGCTGCCGGCCGCGCCCTGCTTGATCTCGACCTTGACCGAGCCGCTGCCCGGGCCGGGGAAGTCCGGCGGCGGGCCGAAGTGGTCCTTGTAGAAGCCGTAGCCCCACCAGCCGGCGCCGCCCATGATCCCGAGCAGCACCAGGGCGACCACCAGGCAGGCGCCGCCGTTGCGCCGGCCCGACTTCTTGCCGTTCTCCTTGCGCTTCTTCTTGGCCTCGCGGGACTGGTCCTCCTCGCCGAGGAAGCCGTTCCCGTCCTCGTCGGAGCCGTCGCCGCGGTACTCGTCCTCGGCGTACTCGTCCTCGTGGCCGTCCCACTCGCCCTCGGCGTGCCCGGCCTCCTCACCGGCGCCGACCGGGTCGGCCCCGGCCTCCAGCGCGGCGGCCTCCGCCTCCCAGTCGATGCCGTCCGGTCCGGGGCCCGCGGGCCGCGCGGCGGCCGGCTGCTTCTGCTCCGCCGGAACGGCCCGGCCGGGGCCGCCGGGCGCACCCTGCTGCGGCAACTGCTGCTGGGGCGCGCCCTGCTGGGGCATCTGCTGGGGAGTGCCCTGCTGCGGCATCTGCTGCTGCGGGTAGCCCGGCTGGCCGCCGCCGTACTGCTGCTGACCCTGAACGCCCTGCTGCGGACCCTGGCCGCCCTGCTGCTGCGGATAGCCCTGCTGACCGCCCATGCCCTGCTGCTGGGGGTACCCCTGCTGACCCATCCCCTGCTGCGGGTAGCCCTGCTGGCCCATGCCCTGCTGCTGCTGCGGATAGCCCTGCTGCTGCGGGTAACCCTGCTGGCCACCGTACTGCTGCTGGCCCTCGACGCCCTGCTGCTGCGGATAGCCCTGCTGACCGCCCATGCCCTGCTGCTGGGGGTACCCCTGCTGACCGGCGCCGTACTGCTGCTGACCCTGAACGCCCTGCTGCTGGGGATAGCCCTGCTGCCCCATGCCCTGGCCGCCGTCGCCGTACTGCTGCTGCTGCTGCTGGGGATTCTGCTGCCACTGCCCGTCCTGCTGGCCGGGGACCGGCTGCTGACCGCCGTACCCGGGGTCTCCCGGATGCCACGGCTCGGAGCCCTGGGGGCCGTAGCCCCGACCCAGATCGGTCATTGATCCCCTTATACCGACGGAGACGACCGGAGGATCGGCCCGGTCGCCCGGGACGGCGTCCCGGCTGCTTGTCGAACCGGCGTGCTAGCGCAACACCTGGACGGAGACGCTACCGTACCGCAGTCGGCCGTCCGGCCGGGGCCGCAGCCGCTGCGCTCAGTGACCGCCCGCGCCCGAGGGCGCCCCCGCCCCGGCGGAGCCCGACGCGGGCGCCGACCCGGAGGACGCGCCCGAGGACGAGCCGGACGCCGGGGCCGAACCCGAGGCCGTCGCGGACGGGCTCGCGGCCCGGGTCGCGTTGAACTCGGCGACGTTCTTCTGCTGCACCTCGAAGCTGTCGGTGAACCGGGTGTCCCCGGGCTTCACGGTCACGAAGTAGAGCCAGTCCCCCGGCGCCGGGTCCACCGCCGCCATGATCGCCTGCCGTCCCGGGTTGGAGATCGGGGTCGGCGGCAGCCCGGCGTGCTTGTAGGTGTTGTAGGGGGAGTCGAGCCGGGTGTCCGTGACGCTGGTGTTCAGCGTGGAGCGTCCGAGCGCGTAGTTGATGGTGGAGTCCAGCTGGAGCGGCATGTTCTTGGCCAGCCGGTTGTAGATCACCCGCGCGACCTTGGCCATGTCCTCGGAGTTGTCGGCCTCGCCCTGCACCATGCTGGCGATGGTCACCAGCCCGTACAGGCTCTGCCCGAGATTGGTCGCGACGACCTCCGCGTCGTCCCGGGCGAACTCCTTCCCGGCCCGGTCGACCATCTGCTTCAGCAGCTCGGCGGCGGTGGTGTCCTCGGTGACGCTGTAGGTCGCGGGGAACAGATAGCCCTCGGGGGTGCCGTTGGCGTTCTCCGGCAGGCCCAGCTCGGCGGCCTGGTCCTTGGCCGTCTGCTCGGTGGTTCCCGCGGCCAGCTGCAGCTTCTTGTCGATCGCCGCGAAGATCTGGCTGCCGCGCCAGCCCTCGGGGATGGTCAGACCGTTGGCGTTGGCCGGGTCGACCAGGACGGCGAGCGCCGCGGCCGCCGACATCCGCTGCCGCAGGGTGTACGTGCCCGGCTGGATCCGCCCGGCCGCCGCCGCGCTGCCCTTCGCCGCCCGGGTAAAGGCCAGCGAGCTGGCCACCACGCCGTTGCGCACCAGGGCGGAGGCGATCTGGCTGAGGCCGGCCCCCTCCGACACCGAGACCTGCACCGACCCGGACCCGCCGCCCGTGAAGTCTGCGGCGGCCGGCGGCTTGCGCTGCCCCTGCAGCCAGCTGAAGCCCGCCAGCCCGATCCCGCCGAACACGACCACCAGCGACAGCGCGGTCAGCAGGCAGGCCAGTCCGTTGCGCCGCCGGTGCGGGTCCGGCGGTTCGGGGCGCGGGGCGGGCGGGCCCGGCGGACGGCCCTCCGGTTCGATCACCGGCGCACCGAGGTGCCCGGGGCTCAGGCCGGGTGTGAGGTCCAGGTCGGTCACGGCACGCCCCCTCGGCGGTCCGCACGGAGTGCGGCACGACGGCAATGGCAGAGGGGTCCGTGCGGACGCGTCCGCACGGACCCCTCACCGGGACGTTAGAACAGGCCGGTCAGCCCGCCACCTCGACGCTCTCACCGGGCGGGCGTCCGCTCACCCGTTCGGACTCAAGGGCGGTCTGCAGGATCACCACCGCGGCGGCCTGGTCGACCACCGAGCGGCCCTTCTTGGCCTTGACCCCCGAGGCGCGCAGCCCGTGGGTCGCGGTGACGGTCGACATCCGCTCGTCGACCAGCCGGACCGGGACGGGCCAGAGCCGGTTGGCCAGCCGGACCGCGTAGCCGCGGACCTTCTCCGCCGCCGGGCCCTCCTTGCCGCTGAGCGAGCGCGGCAGACCGACGACCACCTCGATCGCGCCGTACTCCTCGACGATCGCGGCGATCCTGGCCTGCGACTTCACTCCGGCCGGGACGGTCTCCACCGGGGTGGCGAGCACCCCGTCGGGGTCGCAGGACGCGACCCCGATCCGGGCGTCCCCGACGTCGACGGCGATCCGCCGCCCGCGCCGGAAGGGCTTCTCCTCGATCTCCATCAGAACGCGGACCCCATCAGGAGGCACGCTCCGCGACCAGGCCGCGCACGGCGGCGACGGCCTTGTCGATCGCGGTCGCGTCGGTGCCGCCGCCCTGGGCGACGTCGTCCTTGCCGCCACCGCCGCCGCCGAGGGTCTTGGCCGCGGTGCGGACCAGCTCGCCGGCCTTGATGCCGCGGCCGCGGGCGTCCTCGTTGGTGGCGATCACGGTCAGCGGGCGGTCGTTCGCCACGGTGAAGGCGGCGACCACGGCCGGGCGCGAGCCGAGCCGGCCGCGCACGTCCAGGACCAGCTTGCGCAGCTCGTCCGCGCCGACGCCGTCGGCGACCCGGGCGGCGACCACGGCGATGCCGTGCACGTCCTCGGCCGAGTCGGCGAGACCCGCGGCGGCCGCGAGCACCTTCTCGGCGCGGAAGCGCTCGATCTCCTTCTCGGCGTCCTTGAGCTTGGCGAGCATGCCGGAGATCTTCTCCGGCAGCTCCTCCGGACGGCCCTTGACCAGCTCGGTCAGCTGGGCGACCACGGTGTGCTCACGGGCCAGGAAGCGGTAGGCGTCGGCGCCGACCAGCGCCTCCACCCGGCGCACCCCGGAGCCGATCGAGGACTCGCCGAGCAGCTTCACCAGACCCAGCTGGGCGGTGTTGCCGACGTGGGTGCCGCCGCACAGCTCCTTGGAGAAGTCGCCGATGGTGACGACCCGGACCTCGTCACCGTACTTCTCGCCGAACATCGCGATGGCGCCGGCCTTGCGGGCCTGGTCCATCGTCATGACCTCGGCGGTGACCTCCAGCTCCCGGGTCAGCACGTCGTTGATCTTCTGCTCGACGTCGGTCAGCACGCTGCCGGGCACGGCGGCGGGCGAGCCGAAGTCGAAGCGGAAGCGGCCCGGGGCGTTCTCCGAACCGGCCTGGGCGGCCGTCGGGCCGAGCGCGTCGCGCAGCGCCTGGTGGGTCAGGTGGGTGGCCGAGTGGGCGCGGGCGATCGCCCGGCGGCGGTCCACGTCGATCGTGGCGTACGCCGAGGCGCCGAGCACGACCTCGCCGAACAGCACGCCGCCGGAGTGCACGACCACACCCGGCACCGGCTGCTGGACGTCGCGGATCTCGACGACCGCGCCGGAGTCCAGCCGGATCCGGCCGTGGTCGGCGAGCTGGCCGCCGCCCTCGGCGTAGAACGGGGTGCGGTCGAGGATGAGCTCGACCTCGTCGCCCTCGGAGGCGGCCGGCGCCGGGACGCCGTCCACCAGCAGGCCGACCACGGTGGCCTCGCCCTCGGTGAGGGTGTAGCCGGTGAAGACGCTGGCGCCGGACTTGTCGGCGACCTCGCGGTACGCGGCGACGTCGGCGTGGCCCATCTTCTTCGCCCTGGCGTCCGCCTTGGCGCGGTCCCGCTGCTCCTGCATCAGGCGGCGGAAGCCGGCCTCGTCGACCTGGAGGCCCTGCTCCTCGGCCATCTCCAGGGTCAGGTCGATCGGGAAGCCGTAGGTGTCGTGCAGCTTGAACGCCTGGTCGCCGGAGAGCACCGCGCCGCCGGACTGCTTGGTCTCGGTGACCGCGGCGTCGAGCAGGCTGGTGCCGGCCTTCAGGGTCTGCAGGAAGGCCGACTCCTCGCCGACCACGACCGTCTCGATGCGCTTGCGGTCGGCCTCCAGCTCCGGGTACTGCGGGGCCATCGCCTTGATCGCGACATCGGTGAGGTCCTTGGCGACCACGCCGGTGGCGCCCAGCAGGCGCATGTTGCGGATCGCCCGGCGCAGGATGCGGCGCAGCACGTAGCCGCGGCCCTCGTTGCCGGGGGTGACGCCGTCGCCGATCAGCATCAGCGCGGTGCGGATGTGGTCGGTGACCACGCGCAGCGAGACGTCCGACTTGTGGTCGGCGCCGTAGGTGTGGCCGGTCAGCTCGGCGGCCCGGTCCAGGATCATCCGGCTGGTGTCGATCTCGAAGAGGTTGTCGACGCCCTGCAGGATGGCGGCCAGACGCTCCAGGCCGAGGCCGGTGTCGATGTTCTTGCTCGGCAGGTCGCCGAGGATCTCGAAACCGTCCTTGCCGTCGCCGTGGCCGCGCTCGTACTGCATGAAGACCAGGTTCCAGATCTCCAGGTAGCGCTCGCCGTTGACGGCCGGGCCGCCCTCCTCGCCGTAGGCGGGGCCGCGGTCGTAGTTGATCTCCGAGCACGGGCCGCACGGGCCGGGGACGCCCATCGACCAGAAGTTGTCCTTCATGCCCAGGCGCTGGATCCGCTCCGACGGGACGCCGATGACGTCACGCCAGATCTGCTCGGCCTCGTCGTCGTCCTTGTAGACGGTGATCCAGAGCTTCTCCTTCTCCAGGCCGTAGCCACCGTCCGCGACGGGAGTGGTGAGCAGCTCCCAGGCGAACTTGATGGCTCCTTCCTTGAAGTAGTCGCCGAAGGAGAAGTTGCCGCACATCTGGAAGAAGGAGCCGTGCCGGGTGGTCTTCCCGACCTCCTCGATGTCCAGGGTGCGCACACACTTCTGGACGCTGGTCGCGCGCGAGAACTGCGGCTTGACCTCGCCCAGGAAGTACGGCTTGAACGGCACCATGCCGGCGTTGACCAGCAGCAGGGTGGGGTCGTCGGCGACCAGGGACGCCGACGGAACGACGGTGTGGCCGCGCTCCTCGAAGAAGCGCAGCCAGCGGCGGCGGATCTCTGCCGACTCCATTAGTGGTCCTTCCGGTTCGTACCGCCCCGCGGCGGAATCGCGCGCCGGGGCGTTCTCTCGATGGCTTGGGGGGTGGTGCCCGTACCGTCCTCGGACGAGGCGCGGGCACGGCTGGGCGGAGGCAGGGCGGCGGCCGGGCTACCGGGCGCCGCCGAGATAGCTCGGTACTGGGGCTCGCCGCGCAGCGCTCCGCGGCGGCGCGGCTCGACGACGGCGGTGCCGTCCAGCCCGAGGTCCTCTCGCAGCTGCTCCTCGCGCTCGGTCATGCCGCTCCGGACGTCCTGGGCGAACTGCTTGGCGAGGTCGCCCAGGTGCAGCGCGCCGCGTGCGGCGGTGCCGGACAGGCTGTCCGGGGTGAGCCGGTGCACGGCCTCGTTGGCCTTGTTCATGGCCCAGACGGTGGCACCGGCGCCGACCGCCATCCAGAAGATGCGTCGCACCATGCCGTCAGCCCCTCACCGCGCGCCGGACCCGGGACAGCAGGCCGGTCTTCGGCGCGGTCGCGGCGCGGACCTCGGCCCGGATCAGCCGGGCCAGTTCCTCGCGCTCGGACGGCTGGGTGGGCAGCGTCGCGGTGCCCTGCTGCTTGGCGACCGCCTTGCGCACGCCGTAGCTGAACGCCGCGACCTTGACCAGCGGGCCGCCGAGGGTCGCCGCGACGGTGGAGGAGAGCGCGTTGGCGTTGGCCGCCGCGTCCTGCACATTGGCGGTGATCTCGTCCACCCGCTCCAGCTGCTCGTTGGCGCTGCGCACGGCGGCGCCGGCGTCGGTCAGCAGCGGCACGGCCTGCTCGGTGACGGCGGAGACGAGGACGGTGGCTTCCTTGAGCACCCGCGACAGCCGGACCAGCACGACCGCGAGCAGGGTGACCAGGACCGCCCAGAACACGGCGACGAGCAGACCGGCCAGCTCTCCCACGGACACCTTTGCGCGCTCCCTCGCCTTGCTGTTTCCCAGGGGGAACCCTATCGCGACCGCACCGGGTTTCCGGACCGGGTTTCCCCCGCGGGCCGCGCGGCGAACCGACCGGGTGTGCGATCCGCGCGCGTAACCTACCCGCCGGTCACCTCGTTCTGCCAGGCAGGTCGCCACCCACGCGGCCGCGCCGGACGCCCGGGCCGAACCGGCCCGGGCCTCGAAACGGGGAGCAGGGGTTGGATCGGGATTCCACACCACGGCCGGACCGGCCGGTGCCGGGGCGGCTCCCGGCGGAGGTCACCAGCTTCGTCGGCCGGCAGCGCGAGCTGACCGAGCTGGCCCTGCTGCTGGCCGAGCGGCGGCTGGTGACGGTCACCGGCCCGGGCGGGGTCGGCAAGACCCGCCTCGCCCTGCGGGCCGCCGCGCGGGCGGCCGGGGCGTTCCCGGACGGCACCTGGCTGGTCGAGGCGGCCCCGGTGCAGGACGGCCAGCTGCTCGGGCACGCCGTGCTGGAGGCGCTGCGGCTGACCGACGGGACGACGCGGGCCCCGGTGGAGGTGCTGACCGAGCGGCTCGCCGGGCGCCGGCTGCTGCTGGTGCTGGACGGCTGCGAGCACCTGGTGCCGGCCTGCGCCGAGCTGGCCGTGGCGCTGCTGCGGGCGCTGCCGGGGCTGCGGGTGCTGGCGACCAGCCGGGTGGCGCTGCGGACGGCCGGGGAGCACCTGCTGAACCTGGCGCCGCTGCCGGTCGGCGCCCCCGGCGCGATCGCCCCGGGGGCACTGCCGGACGCGGTGCTGCTGTTCGCGGACCGGGCCCGGGCGGTGCTGCCGTCGTTCGCGGTCACCGCCGCGAACGCGGAGGGGATCGCCCAGCTGTGCCGGCGGCTGGACGGCATCCCGCTGGCGGTGGAGCTGGCCGCGGGGCGGCTGCGGGCGCTGTCGGTGGAGCAGATCGGCGCCCGGCTGGACGACCGGTTCCGGCTGCTGACCGGCGGCGATCCGGCCGCGCTGCCGCGCCATCAGACCCTGCGGACGACGATCGGCTGGAGTCACGAGCTCTGCACGGAGCAGGAACGTTTACTCTGGGCGCGCCTCTCGGTCTTCGCGGGCGGCTTCGACCTGGACGCCGCCGAGTACGTCTGCGGCGGCGCGGGCGTCGATCCGGACGAGCTGCTGGACCTGCTCACCGAGCTGGTCGCCAAGTCCGTGGTGCTGCGCGAGGACAGCCCCTTCGGCGTCCGGTTCCGGCTGCTGGACACCCTCCGCGAGTACGGACTGCGCTGGCTGCGCGCGGCCGGCGAGGAGAACCGGCTGCTGTGCCGGCACCGCGACTGGTACCTGGGCGTGGCCACCTGGGGCGAGGTCGAGTGGTTCGGCCCCCGGCAGGCCGAGACCGCCGAGCGGACCGAGCTGGCGCACACCAATCTGCGGGCCGCCCTGGAGTTCTGCCTGGCCGAGCCGGGCGAGGAGCAGATCGCCCTGCTGATGGCCGGCACGCTGTGGTTCTACTGGGTCGGCTGCGGCCACCTCGGCGAGGGCCGGCACTGGCTCGACCGGGCCCTCGCCCTCGCCCCCGAGCCCACCGAGGCCCGGGCCAAGGCGCTCTGGGTGACCGGCTACACGGCCACCCTGCAGGGCGACCTGGTCTCCGCCCGGCCCGCGCTGGAGGAGTGCCGCCGCCAGGCGCTGGCCACCGGCGACGACCGCGCGCTCGCCTACGCGGTGCACCGGCAGGGCTGCGCGGCGCTGATCGGCGACGAACCGGCCCGGGCGGCCGAGCTGTTCGAGGAGGCGCTCTGGCACTACCGCACCATCGGCGAGCTCAACAGCAACGTCCTGATGGCGATGTTCGAGCTGGGCATCGCCTACCTGTTCCAGGGCGACCAGGACAGCGGGGAGCTGTGGCTCGCCCAGATCCGCGAGCTGTGCGAGGAGCACGGCGAGCAGTGGGCGTACGCGTACGGGCTGTACGCATACGCGTACTCGCACTGGCTGAACGGCGAGGTCCGCCCGGCCCGGGCGCTGGCCCGGGAGAGCGTCCGGCTCAACCACCTCTTCAACGACCTGCTGGGCATCGTGCTGGCGATCGACCTGCTGGCGCTGCTGGAGACCGAGCCGGCCGGCCCGGGCGAGCCGGGGGACCTGCGCGAGGCCCGGGTGCTGCAGGGCGCGGCGCACCGGATCTGGCAGGCGGTCGGCAAGCCGTTCTTCGGCTCCCGCACCTTCAACGGCCCGCACCGGGCCTGCGAGGAGCGCGCCGTCGCCGGGCTGACCGAGCAGGAGTACGCCGACTTCTTCACCACCGGCACCCGGCTCGACCTGGACGCCGCCGTGCACCGCGCGCTGGGCGGCGGCGAGCACCCGGGCGGCCCGGGGGCGCGGCCGGGACCGGGGCCGCTGCCGCCGGCCCCGCAGCCCTCGCCGGTGGGCCGGTGATCCCGGTGAAGCCTGCGGGTGCCCGGTGAAGCCTGCGGGTGCCCGGCACCGCCCCGGGAATAGTTGAAACTTGTCCCTTGCTGGAGGGGGCGGAACAACCGGCCCGTTCGGAAGGAGCACCCCGTGGCCACCAACCTCGCCGACGAGTACCGCATGGCGAACTTCTACTTCGACTCCAAGGCGTACACCGACGCCGCCCGGATGCTGGAGGGAGTGCTCGCCGAGGAGCCGGCCAACCTGTCGGTCCGGCTGCTGCTGGCCCGCAGCTACTTCCACTCCGCCCAGCTCCGCCGGGCCGAGGCGGAGCTGCGCCTGGTGCTGGACGCCGACCCGGCCGAGGACTACGCCCGGCTGATGCTGGGCCGCACCCTGGAGCGCCAGGGCCGCCACGAGGAGGCCCGGCCGCACCTGCGGCTGGTCGCCGCGATGACCGGCGAGCAGCTCTGACGAACCCGGTACACCCGGTACGAGGCAGAACCTCCCCCGCACAGGGGCGAGCCCCCGCCGCCACAAGGGCGACGGGGGCTCGCTGGGTACCGCAGGTGATACCGCTCGCGGGTCAGCGCGAGTAGTACTCGACGACGAGCTGCTCGTCGCAGATCACCGGGACCTCCTTGCGCTGCGGCGCGCGGTCCAGGCGGAAGGCCAGGGCCTTCAGGTTGACCTCGAGGTACTTCGGGGTCTGGCCCTCGCCCGCGTTGCCACCCTCACGGGCGACCTGGAACGGGACCTTCTCCTTGCTGCGCTCGCGGATGGTCACCACGAAGCCCGGCTTCATCTGGAACGACGGCTTGTTGACCTTGCCGCCGTTGACCTCGACGTGGCCGTGGACGACCATCTGACGGGCCTGGTAGATGGTGCGGGCGATGCCCGAACGCAGCACCAGCGAGTCGAGGCGGGTCTCCAGCTCGGCGACGAGCGCCTCACCGGTCTTGCCCTCGGCCTTCTTCGCGCGGTCGAACGCGCGCGCCATCTGCTTCTCGCTCAGGTCGTACTGAGCGCGCAGACGCTGCTTCTCGACCAGACGGACCTTGTAGTCCGAGTTCTGCTTGCGACCACGGCCGTGCTGGCCGGGCGGGTACGGGCGGGCCTCGAAGTACTTGACGGACTTCGGGGTCAGCGGCACGCCGAGCGCACGCGCGATCTTGACCTTGGGACGCTTCTGGTTCGCCATGAACCAAACCTTCCTTACTGACGACTACGGCTTCACCAGGTGTTGACGGAGGTCGCATGTCGCGGCCCGGAGAAAACCCCACCGCCCTGAGGCAGTGCGATCAGCCGCTCTCCGGAGCCGGGCACGAATGTGCTGGTCACACGGGCGGGCCGGGAACCGGTCGCCCGCGACACCGAGACGGTGCGCGACGCTCCTGGTGCGGACCCCCCGGAGGGGGTCTACGGCCGATGTCCCGCTGGTGCGGCCGGTCGGTCGGGTCTCCCCCACCGCCGTCCCGGGACATGGCACTCCGGCCGAGTATACCGGCAGATCACCGGCCCCCTCACCCGGCCTCCCGGTCCCCCTCCGTCACACTCTCCGGGGCCGCTTCCGATCCCGCCTTCGGGTCCGCCTTGCTCTCCGGCTTCGGTTCCGGCTCGGGTTCCGGCTTCGGCTCTGCCTTGGGTACCGCCTTGGGTACCGCCTTCGCCGCGCCCCTCGACTCCGCCTTGGCCGGCCCGGCCGGCTCGCCCCGCAGCCGCCCCCTGGTCCACTCCACGACGTCCGCGTACCGCGCCTCCCCGCCGCGCCGGGTCGGCCGGTAGTACGCCCGCCCGTGCACCGCGTCCGGCGCGTACTGCTGGCTCGCGATGCCCTCCGGCAGGTCGTGCGGGTACTGGTAGCCCTTGCCGTGCCCCAGCTTGCCCGCGCCCCCGTAGTGCGCGTCCCGCAGATGCGGCGGCACCGGCCCGGCCAGGCCCTGCCGGACGTCCGCGAGCGCCGCGTCGATCGCCAGGTAGGCGGCGTTGGACTTGGGCGCCAGGGCGAGCGCGATGGCCGCCTGGGAGAGGATGATCCGCGCCTCCGGGAAGCCGATCAGCGCCACCGCCTGGGCCGCCGCGACCGCCGTCGGCAGCGCCGTCGGATCGGCCAGGCCGATGTCCTCGCTCGCCGAGATCATCAGCCGGCGGGCGATGAAGCGCGGGTCCTCCCCCGCCTCGATCATCCGGGCCAGGTAGTGCAGCGTGGCGTCGACGTCGCTGCCCCGGATCGACTTGATCAGCGCGCTGGCCACGTCGTAGTGCTGGTCGCCGTCCCGGTCGTAGCGGACGGCCGCCTGGTTGACGGCGGTCTCGGTGCTGGCGAGGGTGATCTCCGGCTCGCCCTGCTCCAGCGCCGCCCCGGCCGCCGCCTCCAGCGTGGTGAGCGCCTTGCGGGCGTCGCCGCCGGCCAGCCGGACCAGGTGGTCCTCGGCCTCCGCGGTCAGCTCCACCGCGCCCCCCAGACCGCGCTCGTCCACGACCGCGCGGCGCAGCAGCGCCCGGACGTCGTCGTCGGTCAGCGACTCCAGGGTGAGCAGCAGCGAGCGGGAGAGCAGCGGGGAGATCACCGAGAAGTACGGGTTCTCGGTGGTCGCGGCGATCAGGGTCACCCAGCGGTTCTCCACCGCCGGGAGCAGGGAGTCCTGCTGGGCCTTGGAGAAGCGGTGGATCTCGTCGAGGAAGAGCACCGTCTCCCGGCCGCTCATGCCGACCGCGCGCCGGGCGCCGTCGATGACCGCGCGGACCTCCTTGACCCCGGCGGTGATCGCGGACAGCTCGACGAAGCGGCCCTCGACGGCCTGGCTGATGACGTGCGCGAGCGTGGTCTTCCCGGTGCCCGGCGGGCCCCAGAGGATCACCGAGCTGGTCGCCGCGGGGCCGCGCGACCCCGACACCAGCCGGCGCAGCGGGGAGCCGTCCTTGAGCAGTTTCCGCTGACCGGCCACCTCGTCGAGGGTGCGCGGGCGCATCCGCACGGCGAGCGGTGCCCGTCCGGGCTCCTTGGCCTGGCGTTCCTCGGCGGCGGCGGTGAAGAGGTCCGGTTCGTCCACACCGGAAGCCTATGCGAGCCCTCCGACAGCCCGCCCCGGATCCGCGGCGACCGCGACCGCGACGGCGGCCGCCCCCGGCTCCGGCTCCGGCCCCGGGAGAGGCGCTACCCGTCGAGCCGGGCCGCGTGGTCCGGCACGTACTTCTGGAGGTCCCGCGGCGGCCGCCGGTAGCCCTGCGAGGCCGGGCGCTCCGGCAGCTCGATCGGCCGCGGGCCCACCTCGCGGTAGGGGACGGTGGAGAGCAGGTGGGCGATCATGTTGATCCGGGCCCGCCGCTTGTCGTCGCTCTCCACCACGTGCCAGGGCGACTCCGGGGTGTCGGTGTGCAGGAACATCTCGTCCTTGGCCCGCGAGTAGTCCTCCCAGCGGGTGATCGACTCGACGTCCATCGGCGAGAGCTTCCAGCGCCTCATCGGGTCCGCCAGCCGGTCCCGGAAGCGCCGCTCCTGCTCGGTGTCGCTGACCGAGAACCAGTACTTGCGCAGCAGCAGTCCGGACTCGGCGAGCATCCGCTCGAAGATCGGGGCCTGGTGCAGGAACTGCCAGTACTCCTCCTCGCTGCAGAAGCCCATCACCCGCTCCACCCCGGCGCGGTTGTACCAGCTGCGGTCGAACAGCACGATCTCCCCGGCGGCCGGCAGGTGCTCGACGTACCGCTGGAAGTACCACTGGGTGCGCTGGCGCTCGGTCGGCGCGGGCAGTGCGGCGACCCGGGCGATGCGCGGGTTCAGATACTCCGTCACCCGCTTGATCGCACCGCCCTTGCCGGCCGCGTCCCGCCCCTCGAACACCACCACCAGCCGGGCGCCCTCGGCGCGCACCCATTCCTGGAGCTTCACCAGCTCGTGCTGGAGCCGGAGCAGTTCGCGCTCGTACGGCTTCCTCGCCAGCCTGTCGGCCCGACCGCCGGGCCCGTCCGGACCGGCCGGCCGGTCCTGGGTGCTCCGCCCCTCGGGGGCGCTCCGCTCGCGCTGGGCCTTGGCTGCCACCTGGGCGTCTCCGTTCGGCGGGGTGCTGATGATCCCTCACCGTACGTCCTGGGGCGGGCGCCCGCAGGTCCCGGCCGGGCGGCGGCAGCGCGCCGGGAGGGTTCCGGCCCGGCACCGGCGGCCCCCTGAACCGTCGCTGCCGGGCTCCCCCGTCGACCGGTCCGAAGACCGAACGACCCACCATGACCCAGCCCTGCCGAACGGGTCCAATCGCCGGTTCCATAACCTGGGGGCATGGATGTCGACACCCGTCTGCTGCGCGGCTTCGCCGCGGTCTGCGAGGAGGGGCAGCTGACCGCGGCGGCGGCCCGGCTGCTGGTCTCCCAGCCGGCGCTGACCAAGCAGATCCGGCAGCTGGAGACCCTGCTCGGGGTCGAGCTGTTCGAACGCTCGCGGCACGGCATGACCCCGACCCGGGCCGGCCTGGCGCTGGCCGCGCACACCGACGCGCTGATGGCCGGCTGGGAGGAGGCGCTGCGCGCCACCCGGGCGGCCTCGGCGGAGCACGGCTCGACGCTCCGGGTGGGCTTCGAGGGCGGCATCATCAACCTGATGACCCGGCGCACGGTCGCGGACTTCGCCCGGCGGATGCCGGGCTGGCAGGTGGAGCTGCGGCAGAACAACTGGTTCGACCCGACCTCCGGCCTGGCCACCGGCGAGATCGACCTGACCCTCTGGCACGCGCCGCCCTCGCTGGCCCGGCGCTACAACGTGGCCGTGCTGGGCGAGGAGCCGCGCTGCGCGGCGCTGCCGGCCGGGCACCGGCTGGCCGGGCGTGCGGTGATCGACTTCGAGGAGCTGCTCGACGAGCCCTTCGTGGCGATCCCGCACGAGTCCGGGCACTGGCGGGACTACTGGCTGGCGGTCCGGGAGCGGGGCGGGCGACCGGTGCGGATCGGCGCGGTGGCGCACAACACCGACGAGTGGCTGGCCGCGGTGGTGTGCGGCCAGGGCGTCGGCTTCGCCCCGGAGACAATGAGTCGGCTGGCACCGCGCGAGGATGTCGCGTACCGGCCGGTGCGAGGGTTGAGCCCGAGCCAGGTCGGGCTGTACTGGCCCAAGGACCGGACGCCGACACCTGCCATGGCCGCGTTCGTGCGCAGCTGCCGGGCCACGGTAGGTCTCGGGAACCGGGTCGACGGGCGGGGGGCTCGGGACACCCCGCCGGGCCCGTCGCAGGACGCGCCCCAGGAGGCCCCGGAGAGCCCCGGAACGTCCTAGACGGCCTCGAAGGGCTCCGGGTAGCGGCACAGGCCGCTCGGGGAGCCGTCGTAGCCGGGCAGGGCGAGCGTCTGGAAGTACCCCTCGGGCACCTCGAACGGGCCGCTCACCTCGTGCCGCTGGGCCGGGATGAAGCCGAAGCGCCCGTAGTAGTCCGGGTCGCCGAGCACGACGACGAGCTTCTCGCCGGCCTCCTCGGCGGCCGCCAGCGCGGCCCGGACCACCAGCTCGCCGACTCCCTTGCGCTGCCACTCGGGCGCGACGGCGACCGGCGCGAGCGCCAGCCCGGCGCCCTCGCCGACCCGCAGCCGGGACAGCAGCGCGTGGCCGACGACCAGCCCGGTGTCGTCGACGGCGACCACCGACAGCTCCGGCACCCAGGCCGGGTCGCGGCGCAGCGCGTCGACCAGGTCGGCCTCGTCGGGGCCGGGGAAGGCGGCCATGTGGACTCGTCTGGTGGCAGGAGCGTCCTCGGGACACTCGATTCTGGTACTGACCTTCACAGGGGATCCCTCTCTCTGTCGCACGCCGTTGTGGACCGGCCCCGGACAGCGCGGTTGCTGTCCGGGGCCGTGAAAGGTTAGCCGATGCCGGCCGACGGAATGTCAGGCCTTCGGCTGCGCCTCGGACTTGGCGTCCTCGCGGACCTTCGGCTGGGCGTCCACGCCGGCCTCGCGGCGCTGCGCCGGGGTGATCGGGGTGGGGGCGCCGGTCAGCGGGTCGCCGCCGGTGGACGTCTTCGGGAAGGCGATGACGTCCCGGATGGTGTCGTACCCGCCGAGCAGGGTGACGATCCGGTCGAGGCCGAAGGCGACGCCACCGTGCGGCGGCGGGCCGTAGTTGAAGGCGTCCAGCAGGAAGCCGAACTGCGAGGCGGCCTCCTCCTCGGAGAGGCCGATCGCGTCGAACGCCCGCTTCTGCACGTCGCGC
Organism: Kitasatospora purpeofusca; assembly: GCF_000718025.1. GTDB lineage: Bacteria > Actinomycetota > Actinomycetes > Streptomycetales > Streptomycetaceae > Kitasatospora > Kitasatospora purpeofusca. The sequence continues at coordinate 197,647 of NZ_JODS01000020.1, read as the reverse complement.
TGGTGGATACGGATCGAACCGCCGCCCAGCTCCGAGCCGTTGAGCACGAGGTCGTAGGCGTTGGACAGGGCGCTGCCCGGGTCGGTGTCGAAGGTCGCCAGCGACTCGGCGGTGGGGGCGGTGAACGGGTGGTGCACCGCGTGCCAGCCCTGGAAGGCGCCCTTGTCGTCCTCGATCGGCTCGAACATCGGGAAGTCGACGACCCAGAGGAAGGCCCACTGGGACTCGTCGATCAGCTCGCAGCGGCGGCCGATCTCCAGTCGGGCGGCGCCGAGCAGCTCCTGCGAGGGGCGCTCCTTGCCGGCCGCGAAGAAGACCGCGTCGCCGTTCTTGGCACCGGCGGCGGCGGCGAGGCCGGCCAGGTGCTCCTCGGAGAGGTTCTTGGCGACCGGGCCGCGCAGCTCGCCGGTCTCGGCGTCGATGAGCACGTAGGCGAGGCCCTTGGCGCCGCGCGCCTTGGCCCAGTCCTGCCAGGCGTCGAGCTGCTTGCGCGGCTGCGAGGCACCGCCGGGCATGACCACGGCGCCGACGTACGGGGCCTGGAAGACGCGGAACTCGGTGCCCCGGAAGTACTCGGTGAGGTCGGTGAGTTCCTGGCCGAAGCGGACGTCCGGCTTGTCCGAGCCGTAGCGGCCCATGGCGTCGGCGTAGGTCATCCGCGGCAGCGGGTTCGGGACCTCGTAGCCGTGGACCTCGCGCCAGATCGAGCCGATGATCTTCTCGCCGAGGGCCAGGATGTCCTCCTGGTCGACGAAGGAGGCCTCGATGTCGAGCTGGGTGAACTCCGGCTGGCGGTCGGCGCGGAAGTCCTCGTCGCGGAAGCAGCGGGCGATCTGGTAGTAGCGCTCCATGCCGGCCACCATCAGCAGCTGCTTGAACAGCTGGGGCGACTGCGGCAGGGCGTACCAGTGGCCGGGCTGGAGGCGGACCGGGACCAGGAAGTCGCGGGCGCCCTCGGGGGTGGAGCGGGTGAGGTACGGCGTCTCGATGTCGAGGTAGTCGTTGTCCTCCATCACCCGGCGGATGATGTTGTTGACCTTGGAGCGCAGGCGCAGGCCCTTGGCCGGGCCCTCGCGGCGCAGGTCGAGGTAGCGGTAGCGGAGGCGGACCTCCTCGTTGACCGTGCCGGGCTCGTACTCGGCGACCGGGAACGGCAGCGGAGCGGCCTCGGAGAGGACCTCGATCGCGCTGACCACGACCTCGACGGCGCCGGTCGGGATGTCGGGGTTCTCGTTGCCCTCGGGGCGGACCCGGACGTCGCCGACCACCTTGACGCAGTACTCGGCGCGCAGGCCGTGCACCGAGTCGAGGTCGCGGACCACGATCTGCACGGTGCCGGAGGCGTCGCGCAGGTCGATGAAGGCGACGCCGCCGTGGTCGCGGCGGCGGGCGACCCAGCCGGCCAGGGTGACGGTGGTGCCTGCGTGCTCCGGGCGGAGCGTGCCCGCGTCGTGCGTGCGGATCACAGCTGCTTCTCCTTCAGGGTGGTGACGAGTGCGTCGAGGGCGACGGGGTTCTGCTCGCCGGTGGTGAGGTCCTTGAGCTGGACCACGCCCTCCGCGAGGTCCCGGTCGCCGGCGACCAGGGCGAAGCGGGCGCCGGATCGGTCGGCGGACTTCATGGCGTTCTTGATGCTCTTGACGCCGAAGGCGAGGTCGGTGGCGACGCCGGCCCGGCGCAGCTCGACCACCTTGGCGAACAGGACGTTCTTGGCCTCCTCGCCGAGCGCGACGGCGTAGACGGAGGTGGCGGCCGGCAGGTCGAGGGCGACGCCCTCGGCCTCCAGGGCCAGGAAGGTGCGGTCCACGCCGAGCGCCCAGCCGACCGAGGGCAGCGCGGGGCCGCCGATCATCTCGGACAGGCCGTCGTAGCGGCCGCCGCCGCCGATGGCGGACTGGGCGCCGAGGCCGTTGTGGACGAACTCGAAGGTGGTGCGGGTGTAGTAGTCCAGCCCGCGGACCAGCTTGGGGTCGTCGGTGAAGGCCACGCCGTTGGCGGTGAGCAGCTCGCGGACCTTCTCGTCGTACGACTTGCAGTCCTTGCAGAGGTAGTCGCGCAGCATCGGGGCGCCGACGAGCTGGGCCTGCACGGACTCGCGCTTGTCGTCGAGGACGCGCAGCGGGTTGATCTCGGCGCGGCGGCGGGTGTCCTCGTCGAGGTCCAGGCCGGCCAGGAAGTCGATCAGGGCGGTGCGGTAGACCGGGCGGCACTGCTTGTCGCCGAGGCTGTTGAGCAGCAGCGAGTAGTCGCTCAGGCCGAGCGCGCGGAAGGCGTCGTCGGCGAGGATGATCAGCTCGGCGTCCAGCGCCGGGTCCTCCGCGCCGATCGCCTCGGCGCCGACCTGCGAGAACTGGCGGTAGCGGCCCTTCTGGGCGCGCTCGTAGCGGTAGTACGAGCCGGAGTACCAGAGCTTGACCGGCAGGTTGCCCTGCTTGTGCAGGTTGGCCTGGAGCGCGGCGCGCAGCACGGAGGCGGTGCCCTCGGGGCGCAGCGCGAGCTCGTCGCCGCCCTTGGTGGTGAGGGTGTACATCTCCTTGGAGACGATGTCGGTGGACTCGCCGACACCGCGGGAGAACAGCTTGACGTCCTCGAAGACCGGGGTCTCGATGTACCCGTAGCCGGCCCGGCGGGCGGGGGCGGCGATGGCCTCGCGGATCGCCAGGAAGGTCGCGGAGCTGGGCGGCAGCAGGTCGTAGGTGCCCTTGGGGGCGGTGAAGGTGCTCAACTTCTCTTCCGTCACATTCCTCGTCGCGGGAAGGCCGGGGCGCCGTCCGCCCCCGCTGCCTGTCGGAGGTAGGGGTTGGTGGCGCGCTCGCGGCCGATGGTGGTCTGTCCGCCGTGGCCGGAGAGGACCACGGTGGCGTCGTCGAGGGGCAGGCACACCCGGGCCAGCGAGCGCATGATCGCCTCGCTGTCCCCGCCCGGGAGGTCCGTCCGCCCTATGGAGCCGGCGAAGAGCAGGTCGCCCGAGAAGAGCACCGGAGGGAGTTCCTCGGCGCCGGGCGTCCGGAACGTCACCGACCCCCCGGTATGGCCGGGGGCGTGGTCGACGGTGAGCGAGAGGCCCGCGAGCTCCAGCACGCTGCCGTCGGTCAGCTCGCGGACGTCGTCCGGCTCGCCGACGGTGAGCTCGCCCATCAGCTGGGTGCCCAGGGAGCGGCCGAGCGCCCGCTCGGGGTCGCTCATCATGTAGCGGTCCTCGGGGTGGATCCAGGCCGGGACGCCCTTGGCGCCGCAGACCGGGACCACGGAGGCGACGTGGTCGATGTGGCCGTGGGTGAGCAGTACCGCGACCGGCTTCAGCCGGTGCTCGCGGACGAGTTCCTCGACGCCGGCGGCGGCCTGGTGGCCCGGATCGACGATGACGCACTCCTCGCCCGGTCCCGGCGCGACCAGGTAGCAGTTGGTGCCCCAGGCTCCTGCGGGGAATCCGGCGATGAACACGCGCGTCCTTCGGTGTCGGTCTCGGTCTCTCGGGCTTCGGCCGCCGCGGTGGCTCCGGCTGCTGCTACAAGCTGTGACTGCAGGGGCAGCCTACCGGCGGTCCGGGTCCGGTTGCGAACCAGATCCGGGTGACAGGTTCACTTCGACCTGACAGGTTCACCCCGTTCTTACGGTCGCGGTCCCTACACTTGGCCGCCGATGGGTGCGATGATCCGCATCGGCATCGCACACACGAGGCCCACACATCAGCGACCAGCACATCCGTAGGAGACAAAGCCGGTGGTCACCAGCGAACAGCGGCGGCGGCAGCTCGCCCGGGACAAGTACGAACGCCAGGCGGAGCGCCGGGCCGCCGCGGCGGCCGCGCGCAAGCGCCGCAACAGCGTGCTCGGCGCGGCGTTGGCGGTGGTCGTGCTGGCCGGCGGCGGCACCCTGTTCGCGACCGGCGCCTTCGACTCGGACGACAAGAAGAAGAGCGACCCCGCCGCCCAGGCCGCGCCCACTCCGACCGAGCCGTCGGTCCCGACCCGCAAGGCGGTCGAGGGCTGCGGCGAGGCCGCCCCGGGCGCCCCGAACGGCAAGCAGTGGCAGGCCGAGCCGGCCATGACCGTGGACGCCAAGGCGACCTACACCGCGACGCTGGACAGCAACTGCGGCAAGGTGACGCTGGCGCTGGACGCCGCCAAGGCCCCGCACACGGTCAACTCCTTCGCCTTCCTGGCCGGCGAGCAGTACTTCGACCACACCAAGTGCCACCGCCTCACCACCGACGGCATCTTCGTGCTGCAGTGCGGCGACCCGACCGCCAGCGCGACCGCCCCCGGCGGCACCGGCGGCCCGGGCTACAAGTTCGCCGACGAGAACCTCACCGGCGCGACCTACCCGGCCGGCACCGTGGCGATGGCCAACTCCGGCCCCGGCACCAACGGCAGCCAGTTCTTCCTGGTCTACAAGGACACCCAGCTGCCGCCGAACTACACCCCCTTCGGCAAGATCACCGGCGGTCTGGACGTGCTCCAGAAGATCGCCGCCGCGGGCACCCTGGAAGGCGGCACGGACGGCCACCCGATGGCCGACGTCACCCTCAACTCGGTGACCGCCGCCAAGGGTTGATCCACCCCGGGACCGGCCCGGCGGCGCCCCCGCGGCCCGCCGGGCGGCCCCGGACCCGAAATCGCCCGGCCCGGATGCGGACAGCACCGGGCCTGGTCGCCTATGTTGGCGTTGTATAGGGTGCCCAGACCCGCCGGCCGTCACCCTCGGCAAGCAGGACACGGCGGACGGGGACGGCGGACTCATCGGTCCGCCGCACATCAACTGTGGACGACGGACGCCTTCCGCCCCGGCGGTGGGCGCGACGTCATGTGGAGGACGCGCTATGAGCAGCGACCCGTGGGGCCGTGTCGACGAGCAGGGCACGGTCTACGTCAGGACCGCGGACGGCGAACGCGTCGTCGGCTCCTGGCAGGCCGGCTCGCCCGAGGAGGCGCTCGCCTACTTCGAGCGCAAGTACCAGGGCATCGAGGTGGAGATCGGCCTGCTGGAGAAGCGGGTGCGCACCACCGACCTGGCCGCCAAGGACGCGCAGGCCGCGCTGGAGCACCTGCGCGAGCAGGTCACCGAGGCGCACGCGGTGGGCGACCTGGCCGCGCTGGCGAAGCGCCTGGACACGCTCACCGGCGAGATCGACAGCCGTCGCGAGGAGCGCAAGGCCGCCCGCGCCAAGGCCCAGGACGAGACCCGCGCCGCCAAGGAGGCGCTGGTCGCCGAGGCCGAGCAGCTCGCCGAGTCCACCCAGTGGCGGGAGGCCGGCGACCGGCTGCGCGCCCTGGTGGACACCTGGAAGGCCCTGCCCCGGCTGGACCGCAAGAGCGACGACGAGCTGTGGCACCGCTTCTCGCACGCCCGCTCGGTCTTCTCCAAGCACCGCAAGTCGCACTTCGCGTCGCTGGACGCCGAGCGCGAGCAGGCCCGGCTCACCAAGGAGCAGCTGGTCACCGAGGCCGAGGCGCTCTCTTCGTCCACCGACTGGGGCGACACCGCGGCCGGCTACCGCGACCTGATGGCGCGCTGGAAGGCCGCCGGCCGCGCCCAGCGCGACATCGAGGACGAGCTGTGGGCGCGGTTCCGCGGCGCCCAGGACGTCTTCTTCCAGGCGCGTTCGGCGGTGTTCAGCGAGCGTGACGCCGAGCAGGTGGCCAACCAGAAGCTCAAGGAGGCGCTGGCGGCCGAGGCCGAGACCATCCTGCCGATCACCGATCTCAAGGCCGCCAAGGCGGCGCTGCGCGAGATCAACGAGCGCTGGGAGGCCATCGGCCACGTGCCGCGCGACGTCCGCCCGAAGCTGGACGGCCGGCTGAACACGGTCGAGCGGGCGATCCGCGAGGCCGAGGAAAACGAGTGGAAGCGCTCCAACCCGGAGGCCAAGGCCCGCGCGGCCGGCATGGTCGGCCTGTTCCAGGCCAAGGCCGACAAGCTCCGCACCGACCTCGACAAGGCCCGCGCGGCCGGCAACGCCTCCCGGACGGCGAAGCTGGAGTCCGAGCTGGCCGGCGTCGAGGAGCTGCTGCAGCAGGCCCACCGCAGCCAGGAGGAGTTCAGCGGCTGATCCGGCCACTGACAGCGTGCGAAGGGCCCCCGGGGAGCGCTCCCCGGGGGCCCTTCGCGCTGTCGGCGGCCGCTACTTGCGGGCCGAGGTGACGCGGTAGACGTCGTAGACGCCCTCGACGCCGCGGACCGCCTTGAGGACGTGGCCGAGGTGCTTGGGGTCGCCCATCTCGAAGGTGAACCGGCTCATCGCCACCCGGTCGCGGGAGGTCTGCACCGCCGCCGACAGGATGTTGACGTGCTGGTCCGACAGCACCCGGGTGACGTCCGAGAGCAGCCGGGAGCGGTCCAGCGCCTCGACCTGGATCGCCACCAGGAAGACCGAGGACTGGGTGGCCGCCCACTCGACGTCGATCATCCGCTCGGGCTGCTGGCTGAGCGCCTCCACGTTGACGCAGTCGGCGCGGTGCACCGAGACGCCGTTGCCGCGGGTGATGAAGCCCACGATGCCGTCGCCCGGGACCGGGGTGCAGCAGCGCGACAGCTTCACCCAGACGTCCTCGACGCCCTTGACGATCACGCCCGGGTCGCCCTTGGCCCGGCGGCGCGCCGCGCGCCGGTTGTCGTGCGTGGGCGTGGCCGTCTCGGCGAGGTCCTCGGTGGCGCCCTCCTCGCCGCCCAGCGCCTGCACCAGCTTCTGGACGATGTTCTGCGCCGCGACATGGCCCTCGCCGATGGCCGCGTACAGCGAGGAGATGTCGGGGTAGCGCATCTCGTGGGCGAGGGTGACCAGCGAGTCCCCGGTGAGGATCCGCTGGATCGGCAGGCCCTGCTTGCGCATCGCCCGGACGATCGCCTCCTTGCCCTGCTCGATCGCCTCCTCGCGGCGCTCCTTGGAGAACCAGGCCCGGATCTTGTTGCGGGCCCGCGGCGACTTGACGAAGCCCAGCCAGTCCCGGGAGGGTCCGGCGTTCTCCGCCTTGGAGGTGAACACCTCGACGGTGTCGCCGTTCTCCAGGGTCGACTCCAGCGGCACCAGCCGCCCGTTCACCCGGGCCCCTATGGTGCGGTAGCCGACCTCGGTGTGCACCGCGAACGCGAAGTCCACCGGGGTGGCGCCGGCCGGGAGCGCTATGACGTCGCCCTTGGGCGTGAAGACGAAGACCTCGTTGCTGGCCAGGTCGAAGCGGAGCGACTCCAGGAACTCGCCCGGGTCGGCGGTCTCCTTCTGCCAGTCCAGCAGCTGCCGCAGCCAGGCCATCTCGTTGACGGCGCCGGCCTTGTCGTCCTTGCGGGTCTGGGTCGGGGTGTCGGTGCGCACCTTGGAGGCGCCGGCCACCGCCCGCTGCTTGTACTTCCAGTGCGCGGCGATGCCGTACTCGGCCCGGCGGTGCATGTCGAAGGTGCGGATCTGCAGCTCGACCGGCTTGCCCCCGGGACCGATCACCGTGGTGTGCAGCGACTGGTACATGTTGAACTTGGGCATCGCGATGTAGTCCTTGAACCGCCCCGGCACCGGGTTCCACCGCGCGTGGATGGTGCCCAGCGCCGCGTAGCAGTCGCGGACGGTGTCGACCAGGACCCGGATGCCCACCAGGTCGTAGATCTCGGCGAAGTCCCGGCCCCGGACGATCATCTTCTGGTAGACCGAGTAGTAGTGCTTGGGTCGGCCGGTGACGGAGGCGGTGATCCGGGCGCCGCGCAGGTCGCCCTGGACCTGGTCGATGACGGTCGCCAGGTACTCGTCCCGCTTGGGGGCGCGCTCGGCGACCAGCCGGACGATCTCGTCGTACATCTTGGGGTAGAGGATCGCGAAGGCGAGGTCCTCCAGCTCCCACTTGATGGTGTTCATGCCCAGCCGGTGCGCCAGCGGGGCGTAGATCTCCAGCGTCTCGCGGGCCTTCTTCTCCTGCTTCTCCCGCTTGAGGTAGCGCATGGTGCGCATGTTGTGCAGCCGGTCGGCCAGCTTGATCACCAGGACCCGGGGGTCCTTGGCCATCGCGACGACCATCTTGCGGACGGTCTCGGCCTGCGCGGCCTCGCCGAACTTGACCCGGTCCAGCTTGGTGACGCCGTCGACCAGCAGGGCCACCGAGTCGCCGAAGTCCTTGCGCAGGGTCTCCAGGCCGTAGTCGGTGTCCTCGACGGTGTCGTGCAGCAGCCCGGCCATCAGGGTCGGGGCGTCCATGCCCAGCTCGGCCAGGATGGTGGCGACCGCCAGCGGGTGGGTGATGTAGGGGTCGCCGCTCTTGCGCTTCTGCCCGCGGTGCCACTTCTCGGCGACCGCGTACGCCTTCTCGATGTCCCGCAGCAGCGCCGGATCGGCCTTGGGGTCGTTGGCCCGGATGGAGCGGAACAGCGGCTCCAGCACCGGGTTGAGGACGCTGGAGCGCTGGCCGCCGAGACGGGCGAGGCGGGCGCGCATGCCGCCGGCGGTGGGGGCCCGGCCGCCCGGCGCGGACGGGCGGGACGGGGTCGGCGCCGGGCGGGCCGGGGTGGCCCCCGAGGGCGTGGGACGGTTCTCGGGGGCGGCCGCAGCGGCCTTGGGCACAACCTCGTCGGGCAAGGACACTCCTCGGGGCACTCGGCCTGCCCCCCGCGGGCGCCGTGCGGCTCGAACCGCGCCTCGCACAACCGGGAGGGGATGAATCTTCATGGTACCGAGCCTGGCGCCGGGCCGTTCGGTCGGCCGGGCCCCGCACACGGACCGGACACACCCCGGACACAACGACGGGCGGCGGCCGGATGATTCCGACCGCCGCCCGTCCGGGTCGTGCGTCCTCGGACCGTGACCGGTACCGGAGGACCACGACCGTGTCAGACCATGACCAGCGTCTCCAGCGGAGCGCCGCCCAGGTGCGGGGCGAGCCGCTCGCGGCCGCCGAGGAAGCCCAGCTCCATCAGCACCACCACCCCGGCGAGCTCGGCCCCGGCCTCCCGGACCAGGTCCAGCGAGGCACCGACGGTCCCGCCGGTGGCCAGCACGTCGTCCACCACCAGCACCCGCTCACCGGGCGCGAAGGCGTCGCACTGCACCTCCAGCGTCGCCGAGCCGTACTCCAGCTCGTACGAGCGCCGGAACACCTCGCCGGGCAGCTTGCCCGCCTTGCGGATCGGCACGAAGCCGAGCCCGGCCGCGAAGGCCGCCGGGGCCGCCAGCACGAACCCGCGTGCCTCCAGACCGACCACCTTGGTGGCCCCGAGCTCCCGCGCCCGCTCCGCCAGCACCCGGGTGAGCGCGGCGAAGGCCTCGGCGTCGGCGAGCAGCGGCGCGATGTCCTTGAACAGCACGCCCGGCTTCGGGTAGTCCGGGACGTCCCGGATCCGGCTGGTGAGCAGCTCGGTCAGCGCGGTGTCGGCGGTGGTCACGAAGGGTCCTTACGGTCGGCGGGGATCAGCGCTTGGTGGACGGACGGCCCTTGGCACGCGTGGTGCCGGCCGCCCGGCCGCGCTGACCGACCATACCCGCCGGCAGGTCCTCGTCCGCGATCTCCTCGCCGTCGCCGGCCTCCGCCGCCGCGGCGGCCTTGGCCTCGGCGGCGCGGCGCTGGGCCACCCGCTTGGCGAGGGCCTTCATCTCCGGCTGCTCCTCCTTGAGCTGCGCGAGCAGCGGGGTGGCGACGCAGATGGAGGAGTAGGCACCGGCGGCGAGACCGATGAACAGGGCCAGCGAGATGTCGTTCAGGGTGCCGGCACCGAGCAGACCGCCACCGATGAACAGCAGCGCCGCCACCGGGAGCAGGGCGACCACCGTGGTGTTGAGCGAGCGGACCAGGGTCTGGTTGAGGCCCGCGTTGGCCGCCTCGCTGTAGGTGATCCTGTTCTGCTTGGTGAGCCCCTTGGCGTTCTCCTTCACGGTGTCGAAGACGACGACCGTGTCGTAGAGCGAGTAGCCGAGGATGGTCAGGAAGCCGATCACGGTACCCGGGGTGACCTCGAAGCCGACCAGGGCGTAGACGCCGATGGTGATCAGGAGGTCGTGGATGAGGGCGACCAGGGCGGCCACCGCCATCCGCCACTCGAAGGCGATCGCCAGGTAGATCGTGACCAGGATCATGAAGATGACCAGGCCGGTGATCGCCTTGTTGGAGATCTGCTCACCCCAGCTGGGGCCGATCACCTGGGTGTCGATCTCGGCGGCGGGGACGCCGATCGCCGGGGCGAGCTTGCTGGTGAACTCCGAGGCGGTGGTCTTGTCCTCGGAGGAGATCTGGATCCGGATCTTGCCGTTGTCGGTCGACTGCACCAGCGGGTGCGAGGACACGATCTTGTCGACGGCGTCCTGGGCCTGCGACACCGAGAGCCCGGGCTTGGTCACGGTGTAGACCGAACCGCCCTTGAACTCGATGCCCAGGTGCAGGCCCATCGCCAGACCGATCGCGGCGACCAGGACGATCACACCGGAGATGCTGTACCAGAGCTTGCGACGGCCGACGAAGTCGAAGCTGACCTCGCCCTGGTAGAGCCTGTGGCCCAGATTGGAGAAGCGCGACACGGTGTCAGGCCCCCTTCACGGCGGCGGAGGAAGAAGGGTTGCGACGACGGGTGCTGCGCAGCGGCGGACGGGCGCCCAGCCGCTTCGGGTCCAGACCGGACCACGGGTGGCCGTCGGAGAAGAACTTCCGGCGGGCCAGCAGCGTGATCAGCGGCTTGGTGAAGAGGAAGATCACCACGACGTCGAGCGCCGTGGTCAGGCCCAGCGTGAACGCGAAGCCCTGCACCTTGCCGACCGAGACCACGTAGAGCACGGCGGCACAGAGGAAGGAGACGAAGTCCGACACCAGGATGGTGCGCCGGGCGCGCGGCCAGGCCCGCTGGACGGCCGGGCGCAGCAGCGCCCCCTCGCGGACCTCGTCGCGGATGCGCTCGAAGTACACGATGAAGGAGTCCGCGGTGATACCGATGGCGACGATGGCGCCGCAGACCGCGGGCAGGTTCAGCGCGAAGCCGATCCCGCCGCCGAGCAGGCTCATGATCGAGTAGGTCAGGGCCGCCGAGACGAGCAGACCGGCGATCGAGACCAGGCCCAGGCCGCGGTAGTAGACCAGCGAGTACAGGACCACCAGGATCATGCCGATCAGACCGGCGACCAGGCCGGCCTTCAGCTGGTCGCCGCCGAGCTGCGGGGAGACCGTGGTGACGTCGCTGGTGGTGAACTCCAGCGGCAGGGCGCCGAAGCTCAGCACGTTGGCGAGGCTCTGCGCCTCCTCCTGGCCGAAGTTGCCGGAGATCACGGCCGAGCCGCCGGGGATGGCGCCGCGGACGTACGGGTGGGAGACGACCTGGCCGTCCAGCACGATGGCGAACTGGTTGGTCGGGTCCGGCTGGGTGGCCAGCTGGCCGGTGACGGCGGTGAACGCGTCGGTGCCCTTGCCGTCGAACTGCAGCTGGACCTGCCAGCCGCCGCCCTGCTGGGTGTCGATGCTCGCCTGGGCCTTGGACACGTTCTTGCCCTCGACCGCGACGGGGCCGAGCGCGAGCTTGTAGAACAGGCCCTTCTCGTCCTTCTGCGTGCAGGCGACGGTCGGCGCGCCGTCCTCGCCCTGGTAGTTCTTGTTCCGCTGCTCCGGCTTGCTGCAGTCCAGCGCGGCGAACTGCGCGGCCAGCGCGGGGGGCACGGTGCCCGAGGTCATCGCGGCGGAGAGGTCCGGGGTGGCCGGGGGGGTGGCGGCGGCCGACGGCGCGCCGGTCGCGGCGGCCGGGGCGGCGCTCGGGGTGGCGGAGGCCGCGGCACCGGTGGTGGCGACCGGCGACGGCGTGTTGTCGGCCGCGAGGGCCTCACCGGCCGGGCGGCCCTGCTTGGTGGCGCTCGCGCTCGGCGTGCCGGCGGCGGCGCTCGGGGCGGCGGTGCCCGTCCCGGTCGCGGCGGGCGCGGCAGCCGGGGTGCCGGTCGCGGCCGGGGTGCCGGTCGCGCCGGTGGACGGGGTCGCGCTCGGGGCCGGGGCCTGGACGCCGCTCGGGGCGAGGGCGAGGACCGGGCGGAAGAACAGCTTCGCGGTGGTGCCGACCTGGTCGGCCGCGGTCTGCTTGTCCCCGCCCTTGGGGATGTTCACGATGATGTTGCGGTCACCCTGGGTCTGCACCTCCGCCTCGGAGACGCCCATCCCGTTGACCCGCTGCTCGATGATCCCGGTGGCGATGTCCATGTTGGACTTGTTGATCGCCTTGGGGTCGCTCGACTTCGCACTCAGCGTGATGCTGGTACCGCCGGCGAGGTCGATCCCGAGGCGGGGCTTGGTGTTGCCCGTCCCGAACATGAGGGCGACCAGTCCGACGGTGACGACCAGGATGAGGGCCAGCGCCCGCCCTGGGTAGCCGTCGCGCGGGCGCGACTTGGGTGTTGCCACCTTGCTCGTTTCTCCCTGTCCATGCCACTTCCCCCCACCGGACCCCGCCCGGCTCGTGGCTGGACGGGGTGTGGCGGAACTGCGGCCCTGAGTCCTGTGGGCTCGCGGCGTTGCGCCGCGCGACCGGGCGGGTTGCCCGGCCGTACTACTTGCTCGCGGGAGCGCCGCCCTCGGCCTCGGCCTTCGCGTCGCCCTTGGCGGCGTCGTCCTTGGTGAACGACAGCGGCTCGGCCGCGACCGGCTCGATCTCGGCGTCCACGGCGTCCGCGGCGTCGACCGGCTCGTCCTCGGCGGGGCGGCCGTTGATGATCGCGTCGTAGTCCGCGGGGTCCATGACCGCCGCGATCGCACTCTTGGTGAAGTGGCTGACCACGCCCGGCGCGATCTCCAGCTCGACGGTCTCCTCGTTGACCGCCTTCACCCGCGCGTACAGACCACCGATGGTCCGGACTCCCGCCCCGGGCTCCAGCGCGGTCTGCATCTGCTGCATCTGCGACTGGCGCTTCTTCTGCGACCGGAACATGAGCACGATCGCGAGGATCGGGAGGAGAAGGATGATGAGGTTCACTGCAGCCAGGGTCCTTTACGGGCCGCCGGCCGGCGGCCTGTGTGGTAATGGTCGTCCCGTCGGGTGAGAGGGGCGGTCCGGCGGAGTCTAGGCGACCCCGAACTGATCGGACAACGCCAAGCATCGCATCCTGCCGCCGAAAGTGGCGAGCCTCCGCCTGCACAGTTTCCCGGGACTTCTCCCCCGGATCCCGCACCTGCCCCGACAGCGGGCGCACACGCTCCGCATACGCTCCGCCCTCACCCGTTCGGCCTCCCGCCCGGGTTCCCGCTCAGTTCTCGGGGCTCCGGGGCCCGCCGGGGGCGAAGAGCTCGGGCTGGGCGGGCACCGCGCCGCGGCCCGCCCGGTCCGGCGGGACGAGGCCCAGGTGCTGCCAGGCCGCGGCGGTGGCGATCCGCCCGCGCGGGGTGCGGGCCAGCAGGCCCTCCCGGACCAGGAACGGCTCGGCGACCTCCTCGACCGTCTCGGCCTCCTCGCCGACCGCGACCGCCAGGGTGGACAGCCCGACCGGGCCGCCGCCGAAGAGCCTCAGCAGGGCGCCCAGCACCGCGCGGTCCAACCGGTCCAGACCACGGGCGTCGACCTCGTAGACCTCCAGCGCCCGGCCGGCGATCTCGGCGGTCACCACGCCGTCGTGCCGCACCTGCGCGTAGTCCCGGACCCGGCGCAGCAGCCGGTTGGCGATCCGCGGCGTCCCCCGGGAGCGGCCAGCGATCTCGGCCGCGCCGGCCGGGTCGATCTCCACGTCCAGCAGCGCCGCCGAGCGGTGCACCACCCGCTGCAGCTCGGCCGGGGCGTAGAACTCCATGTGGCCGGTGAAGCCGAACCGGTCCCGCAGCGGCGGCGGCAGCAGACCGGCCCGGGTGGTCGCGCCGACCAGGGTGAACGGCGGCAGCTCCAGCGGGATGGCGGTCGCGCCCGGCCCCTTGCCGACGATCACGTCGACCCGGAAGTCCTCCATCGCCATGTAGAGCATCTCCTCGGCGGGCCGGGACATCCGGTGGATCTCGTCGAGGAAGAGCACCTCCCCCTCGGCGAGCGAGGAGAGGATCGCCGCGAGGTCCCCCGCGTGCTGGATCGCCGGCCCGGAGGTGATCCGGATCGGGGCTCCCAGCTCGGCCGCGATGATCATCGACAGGGTGGTCTTGCCGAGCCCGGGCGGGCCGCTGAGCAGCACGTGGTCGGGCGCGGAGCCGCGCCGGCGGGCCGCCTGGAGCACCAGCGACAGCTGCTCGCGCACCCGCTCCTGGCCGATGAACTCGTCCAGGAGCTTGGGGCGCAGCGCCGCCTCGACGGCCTGGTCCTCACCGTCGGCGGCGGCGGTCACCAGCCGGTCGGCGGGCTCGGAGTCGTACGGGCTCATCGGCGGGGGCTCCCACATCGGTGTCGACAAAGTGACGGGTCGTCAGCTGGCTTCAGCGCGAACGGTTGAGGCCGCGCAGCGCGAGCCGCAGCAGCGCTCCGACGTCCGGCGTCGACTGGGCCTCCGCCTCCGGGGTGACGGCGGCGACCGCCTCGTCCGCCTCGCGGGGCGCGTAGCCGAGACCCACCAGCGCGGAGTGCAGCTGCTCGCCCCAGGGCGCCGGCCCGGTCGCGACCGGCTTCTGCGCCGGCACCGCGCCGTGCGGCGCGCCCAGCTTGTCCTTGTACTCCAGCAGCAGCTTGGCCGCCTTGGCCTTGCCGATGCCGGGCACCGCCACCAGCGCCTTCTCGTCGCCGCTCGCCACCGCGGCGCGCAGCGCGTCCGGGCTGTGCACCCCGAGCACGGCCTGCGCCAGCTTCGGGCCGACGCCGGGCGCGGCCTGGAGGATCTCGAAGACGGCGCGCTCGTCGTCGTCCGCGAAGCCGAACAGGGTCAGCGAGTCCTCCCGGACCACCAGCGAGGTGGCCAGCCGGGCCGGCTCGCCCAGCCGCAGGCTGGCCAAGGTGGCCGGCGTGCACTGCACCGCCATGCCGACACCGCCGACCTCCACCACCGCGAGGCCGGCGGAGATCGCCGCCACGGGTCCTTGCACGAAGGCGATCATCGGAGGGTTCCTTTCGGGCCGGGCGAGGGGGTGGTGCGGGCGGCCGCCTTGATCGCGGCCTCCAGGCGGTTGGTGGCGCCGCCGCGCCAGATGTGGCAGATGGCCAGCGCCAGCGCGTCGGCGGCGTCGGCCGGCTTCGGCGGCGCGTCGAGCCGCAGCAGCCGCTGCACCATCGCCGTGACCTGGGCCTTGTCGGCCCGGCCGGAGCCGGTGACGGCGGCCTTGACCTCACTGGGGGTGTGCAGGGTGACCGGTATGCCGCGCCGGGTGGCGCAGAGCATCGCGACCGCGCTGGCCTGCGCGGTGCCCATCACGGTGCGGACGTTGTGCTGGGCGAAGACCCGCTCGACGGCCACCAGCTCCGGCTCGTGCTCGTCCAGCCAGGCCTCGATGCCCTGCTCGACCAACAGCAGCCGCGGCCCGATCTCCGCCTCCGCGGGGGTGCGCACCACCCCCACCCCGAGCATCCGCAGCGGCCGGCCCGGCGCGCCCTCGACCACGCCGATCCCGCACCTGGTCAGCCCCGGATCGACCCCCAGCACCCGAACCAAGGCTCCCCCTTTTCCCGTCCCGACCTTGCACGTGCTCCGACCTGCGAAGGCTACCGTCCACCACCGACAGCGCCACCGACGACACCGGCCCGGCGGTCCTGGGGACCGCCGGGCCGGGAGGGGGCGCAATCACTCGGAGTCGAGCTGCGCACCGACCTCGTCGCTGATGTCGAAGTTGGCGAAGACGTTCTGCACGTCGTCGCTGTCCTCCAGGGCGTCGATCAGCTTCAGGATCTTGCGGGCGCCGTCGACGTCCAGCTCGACCTGCATGCTCGGCAGGAAGTTGGCCTCGGCCGAGTCGTAGTCGACACCGGCGTCCACCAGGGCGGTGCGGACCGCGACCATCTTGGATGCCTCGGACACGATCTCGAAGGAGTCGCCGAGGTCGTTGATCTCCTCGGGCTCCTGGTCGAGCACGACCTCGAAGAGCTTGTCCTCGTCCACGCCGTCGGCCTTGGGGACGATCACGACGCCCTTGCGGGTGAACAGGTACGAGACCGAGCCCGGGTCGGCCATCGAGCCGCCGTTGCGGGTCATCGCCACGCGCACGTCGGAGGCGGCACGGTTGCGGTTGTCGGTGAGGCACTCGATGAGCACCGCGACACCGTTCGGGCCGTAGCCCTCGTACATGATGGTCTGGTAGTCGGCGCCGCCGGCCTCCAGACCGCCACCGCGCTTGACGGCGCGGTTGATGTTGTCGATCGGGACCGAGCTCTTCTTCGCCTTCTGGATGGCGTCGTAGAGGGTCGGGTTGCCGCCCACGTCGGGACCGCCGGTGCGCGCCGCCACCTCGATGTTCTTGATCATCTTGGCGAAGAGCTTGCCGCGCTTGGCGTCGATCACGGCCTTCTTGTGCTTGGTGGTAGCCCACTTAGAGTGGCCGGACATCGCCAGCTCCTTTACGTCGCCAATGGGAAATGAACAGATGAGATCTTACCGGTGCGGTCGGTCCTCGCCCGCACACGGTCGTTCGCGCACCGTCACGCGGCGGCGAGGTGCTCCTCGACCATCCGCACGAAGTAGGCGTGCACCCGGTGGTCGCCGGTGAGCTCGGGGTGGAACGAGGTGGCCAGCAGGTTGCCCTGGCGCACCGCGACGATCCGGCTGTCCGGCCCGTCGGCGGCCGGCAGCTCGGCCAGCACCTGGACACCCGCGCCGACCGCCTCCACCCACGGGGCGCGGATGAAGACGCCGTGCACCGGCGCCTCGTCCAGACCCTCGAAGGCGACGCCCGACTCGAAGGACTCGTTCTGGCGGCCGAAGGCGTTGCGGCGCACGGTCATGTCGATCCCGCCCACCGTCTCCTGGTCCTCGCGCCCGTCCAGGATCTTGTCGGCCAGCATGATCATGCCGGCGCAGGTCCCGTACACCGGCATCCCGGCCGCCACCCGCTCGCGCAGCGGGCCCATCACGCCGAACAGCAGCGCCAGCTTGGACATCGTGGTGGACTCCCCGCCGGGGATCACCAGCGCGTCGACCTCGGCCAGCTCCTCCACCCGGCGGACCGGACGGGCCAGCGCGTCGGCCTCGGCCAGCGCGATCAGGTGCTCACGGACGTCGCCCTGCAGGGCGAGGACGCCGATGACTGGAGTGGACACTTCTCGTACCTCTTGACTCTCGAACGGACGACGCGCAGCGGCCCGCCGCGCCGATGATCACACCGTGCGGCGGGCCGTGGGAGGCGTATTACCAGCCGCGGTTGGCGTAGCGCTCGGTCTCCGGCAGGGTGTCGCAGTTGATGCCGACCATGGCCTCGCCCAGGTTGCGGGAGGCGTCGGCGATGATCTTCGGGTCGTCGAAGAAGGTGGTGGCCTTGACGATCGCGGCGGCACGCTTCGCCGGGTCGCCCGACTTGAAGATGCCCGAGCCGACGAAGACGCCCTCGGCACCCAGCTGGCGCATCAGCGCGGCGTCGGCCGGGGTGGCCACACCACCGGCGGAGAACAGCACGACCGGCAGCTTGCCCAGCTCGGCGACCTCCTTGACCAGCTCGTACGGGGCGCGGAGCTCCTTGGCGGCGGCGTACAGCTCGTTGTTGTCGAAGCCGCGCAGCTTGGCGATCTCGTTCTTGATCTGGCGCAGGTGGCGGACCGCCTCGACGACGTTGCCGGTACCGGCCTCGCCCTTGGAGCGGATCATGGCCGCACCCTCGGCGATGCGGCGCAGCGCCTCGCCCAGGTTGGTGGCACCGCAGACGAAGGGCGTGGTGAACGCGAACTTGTCGGAGTGGTTGACCTCGTCGGCCGGGGTCAGCACCTCGGACTCGTCGATGTAGTCGACACCCAGCGACTGGAGGACCTGGGCCTCGACGAAGTGGCCGATCCGGGACTTCGCCATGACCGGGATCGAGACCGCGGCGATGATCTCCTCGATCATGTTCGGGTCCGACATGCGGGCCACGCCGCCGTCCTTGCGGATGTCGGCCGGCACGCGCTCCAGGGCCATGACGGCCACAGCGCCGGCGTCCTCGGCGATCTTCGCCTGCTCGGCGTTGACCACATCCATGATCACACCGCCCTTGAGCTGCTCGGCCATGCCGCGCTTGACCCGGGCGGTACCGATCTGCGGCTGGTCTGCGGTGGTGGGGGTGGTGGACACGTGAGACCTCACTCGAAGATGAACCAGTGCTATCGCCCTATGGTAGGCGGAAGAAACGGCCCCTCCATGCGCCACCAAGTCCAGCGTGGGTGACGGGATACGACAAACAGGCCGGATCCGGACCCACCCGCCGCAGCGGGTGAGACACACCCCACCCGGCCGTGCCGGACTTGCCCCGTCCGGTCCCCGCCGCGCGCCCCGCGCCCACGCACCTACGCCGGCGCGCCCTCCGGAGTGAGCGCCGACGGCGGCGCGTCGTCCATCTCGAACGCCATCGGGAACGGCGCCCGGCCCGCCAGCCGGAAGTACCGCACCAGCCGGTGCTCCCGCACCGCCCGCGCCGCCCGCACCGCGTCGTTGTGGAACCGCCGCGCCATCGGCACCCGCCGCACCGCCGCCGTCAGGTCCCGCACCGCCTCCTCGCCGCCCTGCTCGGCCACCAGCACCGCCACCTGCTCCGGCTCCGCGAACACCGCCCGCAGCGCCAGGCTCAGCTGGCTCTCGGCCACCTCGCGCTGCTCGTCCTCCGCCTGCCGGGCCGCGTGCGCCGCGTCCAGCAGCAGCAGCGAGGCCGCCGGGTCCAGCAGCGAGGACGTCGCCAGCTCCATCGCCACCGACGCCCGGCGGACCAGCTGCGCGTCCAGCGCCGCCCGGGCGGCGTCGATCCGGGCGTGCAGCCGGTCCAGCCTCCCGGCCGTCCAACTCAGGTACATGCCGAACAGCACCACGGCCACGCCGGCCCAGATCCACGTAGTCACGGGGCGCTACGCTACCGGGTGTCTCCGGTTCACCCCTCGACCGCCGTGTTCCGGTACGCCTCGCGGTCGATGTCGCGCACGTCCACCGCGAGCTGCAGCCGCTCCCCCGGCGCCGGCGCCACCCGCTCGGCCAGCAGCGCCAGCACCGCCTCGGTGAGCGCCGCCTTCGCCTCCGGGGTCCGCCCCGGGAAGATCTGGAACTGCACGAACAGCTGGGCCTCGGCCCGCTCACCGAAGCCCACCACGACCTCCGGATCGGTCTGCCGGAAGACCGTCTTGCAGCCCTCCGGCTTCGCGCCGATGGTCTCCACCGCGAGCCGGTTGATCGCCACCCCCAGCTCACGGCGGTCGAAGGAGCCGGCCAGGCTCGGCGAGTAGTCGACGGAGATCTGCGGCATCGGGGGCCTCCGGAGGCACGGTCGGGACAGCGGACAGGACGTCGGACGTCGCACCGGACATCCGACGCGACAACCGTCCGACCCTATCCGCGCCCCGCCGCCGGCTCAGTCCCGGGCCAGCCCGAACCGGCCCCGCCGGCCGCTGCGCTCGTCCTCCTCGACCACCGCCGCCGCGCCCGCCGTCACCGTCTCGTAGACGGCCAGGATGTCCGCGCCCACGGTCGACCAGTCGAACCGGCGCACATGCCGCGACGCCGCCTTCCGCAGCTCCTCCAGCCGCCCCGGGTCCCCCAGCAGCCGCAGCGCCGTCCGCGCCAGCGCGTCCGCGTCCTCCACCGGGAACAGCTCGCCCGCGTCCCCGCCGTCCAGCACCTGCTTGAACGCGTCCAGGTCGCTCGCCAGCACCGGCGCGCCCGCCGACATCGCCTCGACCAGGATGATCCCGAAGCTCTCGCCGCCGGTGTTGGGCGCCACGTACAGGTCCACGCTGCGCAGCAGCCGGGCCTTGTCCCGGTCGCTCACCATGCCGAGGAACTCCACCTGCGCGCGGACCTCCGGCGCCAGCCCGGCGACCGCCTCCTCCTCGTCGCCCTTGCCCGCGACCAGCAGCCGCACCCCGGGCCGCTCCGCCAGGATCCGCGGCAGCGCCGCCAGCAGCGTCGGCAGCCCCTTGCGCGGCTCGTTGATCCGCCCGATGAAGCCGATCGTCCCCGGCCCGCCGTCGGCCGCCCCGCCGGTCCAGCGCGCGTCCGGCTCGGCCTCCGCGAAGAAGCCCACGTCCACGCCGTTGGGGATCACCACCGCGTCCCCGCCCAGGTGCTCCACCAGGGTGCGCCGCGCGTACTCGCTCACCGCGATCCGGGCCCGCATCTTCTCCAGACCCGGCTGGAGGATCGGCGAGGCCGCGATCATCGCCCGCGAGCGCGGGTTCGAGGTGTGGAAGGTGCCCACCATCGGCCCCGAGGCCGACCAGGCCGCCAGCATCGACAGGCTCGGCGAGGCCGGCTCGTGCACGTGCAGGATGTCGAACCGCCCGTCGTGCAGCCACCGCCGCACCCGGGCCGCCGACAGGATCCCGAAACTGAGCCGCGCCACCGAACCGTTGTACGGCACCGCCACCGCCCGCCCCGCCGAGACCACGTACGGCGGCAGCGCCTCGTCGTCCTCGGCCGGCGCCAGCACCGACACCGCGTGGCCCAGGCCGATCAGGTGCTCGGCGAGGTCCCGGATGTGGAACTGCACGCCACCGGGGACGTCCCAGTCGTACGGGCAGACGATGCCGATCTTCACGGGTCTCCTCGAAATCCTGCGGACGGTGCGGGCGGTACGGGCGGCGCGGACGACGGGCAGGGCCTCAGGCCCCCGAGGCCTCGGCGGCCCGGTCCGCGACCACCGGATCGGCGGCGACCGGGGCCGCGACCACCGGGGCCGCGGGGCGGGCCGGCCCCGCTTCCACCGTCTCACGGACCGGGAGGTCGGCCAGCCAGAAGCGCTGCAGCATGTGCCAGTCCTCCGGGTGCTCCCGGATCGCTTCCTCCCAGACGTCGGCCATCGCCTGCGTCATCACCCTGGTCTTCTCCGCCCGGTCGCCCTCCGCCGGCACCGGCACCTCCGGATGGATCCGGCCCCGCAGGATCCGGCCCTCGTACCAGAGCGAGACCGGCATCAGCGCCGCCCCGGTCCGCTGGGCCAGCGCCGCCGGACCGGCCGGCATCCGGGTCGCCTCACCGAAGAACGACACCCCGATGCCCGCCTCCGACAGGTCGCGGTCCCCCACCAGGCAGACCAGCTTCCCCGCCCGCAGCCGGCGCGCCAGGGTGCCCACCACGTTGACCGAGCCGCCGGTCAGCGGCAGCACCTCCATGCCCAGGCTCTCGCGGAACGCCACGAACCGGTCGAACAGCCGCTCCGGCTTCAACCGCTCCGCCACCGTCGTGAACGGATACCCCAGCGAGGCCACCCAGGCCCCCGCCAGGTCCCAGTTGCCCATGTGCGGCAGCGCCACCACCGCGCCCCGCCCCGACTCCAGCACCTCCCGCAGCTCCTCGAAACCGTCCACCCGGACGTCCCGCAGCACCCGCGCGCGGCCCCAGACCGGCAGCCGGAACGACTCCTGCCAGTACCGCATGTACGAACGCATCCCGGCCCGCGACAGCTCCCGCAGCCGGGCCTCGTCCGCGTCCGGGCACACCCGCAGCAGATTCGCCTCCAACTGCAGCACCCGCTTGCCGCGCCGCCGCCACGCCGAGTCCGCCAGCCGGTCGAACAGCGCCCGCGCCGCCGGCTCCGGCAGATGCCTCAGCGCCGCCCAGCCCGCCGCGTACGCCGAGTACACCAGCCGGTCCACCACTCGTTCCTTCACCGCGGCACCGCCCCCTTCAGCTTCCGGCCGACGCGCGGTCCGCCTCGAACGCCTCGCGGCGCACCGTCACCATCCGCTGGACCACCGTCACCAGACTGCCGGCCGCCACCAGCCACAGCGCCACCGGCAGCAGCCACTCCACGTACGGCACACCGAACGTCGCGAGACCCGCCACACCGGCCGCCACCAGGCTGATCACCAGCCGCTCGGCCCGCTCCACCAGCCCCGACACGTCGCACGGCAGGCCCTGGCTCTCGGCCCGCGCCTTGGTGTACGACACCACCAGCCCGCTCGCCAGACAGAACACCGCCACCGCGCACAGCAGGTCGTTGTCGCCCTTGCCCGCGTACCACATGGCCAGGCCGCCGAAGATCGCGGCGTCCGCGACCCGGTCCAGCGTCGAGTCGAGGAACGCCCCCCACTTGCTGGTCCGGCCCAGCTGCCGCGCCATGTTCCCGTCCACCAGGTCCGAGAAGATGAACAGCGTGATCGTGATGGTGCCCCAGAAGAACTCCCCGCGCGGGAAGAACACCAGGGCGCCCGCCACCGAACCGGCCGTACCGACCAGCGTCACGGTGTCCGGGCTCACACCCAACCGGATCAGGAACGCGGCGAACGGGGTCAGGACACGTGTGAAGAAGGCACGCGCGTATTTGTTGAGCATGGCCTTCCCGACCGCTCCGATCTCCCTGGTACCCGCCTGCGGCGGAGAATGCGGCAGACGACCCGACGGATCAGCCCGCCCGGCGCACCCATCGTAGCCACGCCCGCCGACACTCCCCGCCCACCGACCGCTCGCGCGCCCCCCGACGCCTTGCACCGCGCCCCCCGACGCCGTCGACCCTAGACTTTCACCGACAGCCCCCGGCGCGACGGGAGGAGACCCCGATGCCCGACCGCAGCACCGCCCGGGCCGGCCAGGCCCCCGCCGTCACCGGACCGCGCGACCTGCGCAACGTCGTCCTCGTCGGCTGCGCCGGTGTCGGCAAGACCACCCTCGCCGAGTCCCTCGCCCTCGCCGCCGGCGCCGTCGGCCGCCCCGGCAAGGTCGCCGACGGCACCACCGTCTCCGACCACGAACCCTTCGAGCACCAGCAGCAGCGCTCCGTCCAGCTCTCCGTGCTCCCCCTCGAATGGCGCGGCGTCAAGATCAACCTGATCGACCCGCCCGGCCACCCCGACTTCGCCGCCGACCTGCACGCCGCCCTGCACACCGCCGACGCCGCCGTCTTCGTGGTCTCCGCCACCGACCCGGTCACCGCCCCCACCCGTGCCCTGTGGCGGCAGTGCGCCGCCGAGAACATCCCGCGCGCCGTCGCCGTCGCCAAACTCGACATCGCCCGCGGCAGCCTCGACGAGATCCTCACCGCCTGCCACGACGCCTTCGAGCTGGGTCCCGACACCCTCCGGCCGCTCTTCCTCCCGGTCCACCACGACGGCCGCCCCGACGGCAGCGTCGACCTCCTCAACGGCCACACCTACGGCCGCACCGACCCCCTCCCCGACACCGGGCCCGCCCGCGAGAGCCTCGTCGAAGCCATCTCCGGCCAGGACGACACCCTCATGGAGCAGTACCTGTCCGGCGACACCCTCGACACCGACGCCCTCGAAGCAGGCCTGCGCCGCGAAGTCCTCAGCTGCGCCCTCCACCCCGCCGTCCCCACCAGCGAGCACGGCCTCGGCGCCACCGAACTCCTCGACCTCATCGCCGACGCCTTCCCCGACCCCACCGAACGCACCCGCCCCGGCCCCGCCTGCGACCCCGACGCCCCCCTCGCCGCCCAGGTCGTCCGCGTCACCGGGGACGCCTACGTCGGCCGCGTCAGCCTGCTGCGCGTCTGGGCCGGCACCCTGCGCCCGGACACCCGGATCCGCCTCACCGGCCCCCACCACCCCGCCGACCAGGACGCCGAGGAACGCGTCACCGCCCTCACCAGCCCCTTCGGCAAACTCCAGCGCCCCGTCCCGCACGCCGTCGCCGGCGACCTCGTCTGCGTCGCCAAACTCACCACCGCCCGCTCCGGCGACACCGTCCAGGAACCCGGCCACCCCGTCGAACTCGACACCTGGCCGCTCCCCGACCCGCTGCTGCCGATCGCCGTCGAGGCCCACAGCAAGGCCGACGACGACAAGCTCTCCCAGGCCCTCGCCCGGCTCGCCGCCGAGGACCCGGCTCTGCGCCTCGAACAGAACCCCGACACCCACCAGCTCGTCCTCTGGTGCACCGGCGAGGCCCACGCCGAGACCCTCCTCGACCGCCTCCGCAACCGCCTCGGGGTCCACGTCGACACCGTCCCCCACAAGGTCGCCCTGCGCGAGACCTTCGGCACCGCCGCGGCCGGCCACGGACGCCTCGTCAAACAGTCCGGCGGCCACGGCCAGTACGCCATCTGCGAACTGGAGGTCGAACCCCTGCCCGCCGGCTCCGGCTTCGAGTTCCAGGAGCACGTCGTCGGCGGCGCCGTCCCCAAGCACTTCATCCCCTCCGTCGAGAAGGGCGTCCGCGCCCAGCTCGCCAAGGGCGTCGCCACCGGCCACCCGCTCGTCGACATCCGGGTCACCCTCACCGACGGCAAGGCGCACTCCGTCGACTCCTCCGACTCCGCCTTCCAGAACGCCGCCGCCCTCGCCCTGCGCGACGCCGCCGAACACGCCGTCATCCGGCTGCTCGAACCCGTCGCCGCCGTCCGCGTCCTGCTGCCCGACGACTACCTCGGCGCCGTCCTCGGCGACCTCTCCGCCCGCCGCGGCCGCGTCCTCGGCACCGAGACCGCCGGCCCCGGCCTCACCCTGCTGCGCGCCGAGGTCCCCGAACTCGAACTCGCCCGCTACCCCGTGGACCTGCGCTCGCTCACCCACGGCACCGCCGAGTTCGCCCGCTCCCACCTGCGCCACGAACCCATGCCCGCCGCCCTCGCCGCCCGCTTCGCCGACCAGGACGACTGAACCGCCGACCGCCGGGGCCCGGCTGCCGGTGCCCCGCCGTCAGCGCCCCGCCGTCACCTCCGGGGCAGCGCGCAGGCCGCCGTGCCACCCGGCATCCGGTGCCGGTAGCGCGCCACCCAGCGGTACACCAGCCCCGCCACCGGCCGCACCGGCGCCAGCGCCAGCACCCCGCCCAGGTACGCCCACGCCCCGCCCGAACGCATCAGCAGCCGCGCCACCGCCTGCGCCCCGCCGTACACCCGGCCGGCCGGCGTCACCCAGAGCACTTCGCGCTCCGCGCGCTCCCACGACACCTCGCCGCGCCCCCCGGCCAGGGCGTCCAGCCCCGCCAGGTCCGCGAACTGGAACGGCACCGCCTCCCAGCCGCCCGACGCCAGTGTCTGCCGCAGATACCGCTCGGCCCAGGTCGCACACGTCGTGCAGAACGCGCAGTCCCCGTCGAAGACCAGAACCGGATCCGTCAGCGCATCGCTCTCCATACCGCCCATCGTGCCCCATCCCTCCCGGCCGAAGGGCCCCGGGGCGCGTCGAACAGCCGAAACGTGGGCATCATGCCCCACGGGCCCGACGTGGCCCGTTCGTGACGCCAGTTCAGACGATCATCCGCGCACCGGTACCCCGGCGCGGTACCCTGCCGCAGGACAAGGGGAGGAGGGGACGCCACCGTGACCACACTCGACATGACCCCGGGTGCGCAGATACCCCGGACCGACGCCGGCCCGCAGACCGCCGGCACCCAGGCGCTCTCCTCGGCCGCGTACCGCGACGCCGAACTCACGGGCGACGCCGGGAAGCTCGACGGGGCCACCGCCAAGAAGGGCCGCTTCGCCCTCTTCGCGCCCAACTTCGGCGAGGCCTTCAGCAAAGCGCTCATCTCCCGTGCGCTCAACGGCGACCGCAAGCCCCTGGTGCCCGCCTTCGGCGTCGACACCCGCCAGGTCGTCGAGCACTGCCTCGCCGCGGAGGAGATCCGCCGCGGCCGCGACCGGCAGCTGTCCACCGTCTCCGTCGTCACCGGCCTGCTCTTCCTGCCCGGCACCCTGATCTGGCTCGGCGCCTTCCAGCTCCGCGCCTGGCTCAAGCGCGACAACCCCAAGAACGCCGGCGTGTACGGGGGCGTCGTCCTCTTCCTCGCCGCCGCCGTCGCCGTGCTGCTCGCGATCAAGCCCCCGGCCGGCGGCATCCTCGGCCTCTACCTGCGCATCGTCATGCTGGCCCCGGTCGTCGGCTGGTACCTCGCCAAGCGCATCGTCGTCCGCACCGCCCTCGACCTGCGCGGCCGCTGGCTGCAGCTCGTCGAGGGCAACGCCGTCGCCGCGACCGTCCCGATGGCCGTCCCCCGCGACGACCTCGACAAGAAGGCCGCCGACCTGCGCGCCAAACTCGGCCGGCTGGAGTCCGAGCAGGAGACCAACGTCCACCACTACGCCGGACCCAAGGGCATCCTCGGCGCCGGCCGCCGCTGGGGCGAGTGGAAGCTCATCGACACCCTGCGCCCCGCCGAGGGCCAGATCGACTTCCGCCAGTTCCACCCCTGGGACCTCGTCCGCAAGATCTCCGGCCACCTCAAGGCCCTCGGCATCAGCGAGGTCGCCAACAGCGGCATCCCCGATGTCCGGATCAAGCAGTGGGTGGTCTTCGAGGTCGGCGAGAACGCCGACGAGATCAGCCGTCCCGGCAGCGCCGACATGGACGGCGACCACATGCGCGACTTCGCCGTCCAGGCCATCGCCGACAAGCAGACCTTCGGCGGCGGCCCCCGGCACTACCTCGCCACCCAGTTCATCACCCACGACGGCAAGCTCGTGCTGACCTTCACCGTCACCGTCGCCCTGCTCGCCAACACCCTCAACGTCACCGTCGCGGCCTTCGCGCTCGGCCCGATCAACGGCTACTTCTTCGACAAGCCCAAGGACAAGGAGAAGTCCGTCGCCAAGACCGTGCGGTTCTGGGAGGAGCGCACGGTCAAGCTCCCGCTGATCGACAACGACGAGGTCGTCCGGCAGGCCGTCCGCGCCCCCTTCTACCGGATGCCGAGCCTGCTGTCCTGGCTCGGCGGCGGCCTCGGCCTGCCCGAACCCTTCGGCCTGCGGCACATCTGGGCCGGCCAGCCCTGGGACACCCGCACCATGGCCGACAACGCGCTCAATGTCTCGCACCCGGTGATCGGCGCCGTCCACACCGCGACGATGGAGTTCCTCGCCGAGCACGACCTCGACACCGAACGCGCCTTCAAGGGCCGCGCGGCCGGCCTCAAGGCCGAGGCCCAGGGCAGCCGGCCGTTCAAGGTCGACCGCTACGACGCCTGACCGGGCCGCCCCGCGACACGAGGAGGGCCCCGCCGACCCGGAACGGTCGGCGGGGCCCTCCTCGTGTCAGGCGCGGGTCCAGTCCACCGGCCAGGCCTCGGCCAGCATCTTCCGGGTGTCCGCCAGCAGCTGCGGCAGCACCTTGGTGTGGCCGACCACCGGCATGAAGTTGGTGTCCCCGCCCCAGCGCGGCACCACGTGCTGGTGCAGGTGCGCGGCGATACCGGCCCCCGCCGCGGCGCCCTGGTTCATCCCGATGTTGAAGCCGTGCGCGCCCGAGGCCGCGCGCAGCGCCGTCATCGCCTTCTTGGTGAACACCGCCAGCTCGGCCGTCTCCACCTCGTCCAGCTCGGTGTAGTCCGCCGCGTGCCGGTACGGGACCACCATCAGGTGCCCGCCGTTGTACGGGTACAGGTTGAGCACCGCGTACACCGCGTTCCCGCGCGCGACGACCAGCCCGTCCTCGTCGGTGAGCGCCGGGATCGAGCAGAACGGACAGCCGTCGTCCGGAGCCGGGCCGGTGGGCTTGTTCTCGCCCTGGATGTAGGCCATCCGATGGGGGGTCCACAGGCGGCGGAAGCCGTCCGGCTCCCCGACGCCCCGCTGCAGTTCCGGCTCAGTCGTCATGCTGATCAGCATATTCGCCCACCCCCGCTTGCAAAGCGCGCGGGGCGGACTCCCGAAGGAGCCCGCCCCGCGCACACGGTCGGGTCAGACCTGGATGCGGCGCTCCACCGCGTCCACGATCTCCTGCACGGCCTCGGCCAGCGGGACGCCGTTCTTCTGCTCGCCGTTGCGGTAGCGGAAGGAGACCGCGCCCGCCTCGACGTCGTCGTTGCCGGCGATCAGCATGAACGGGACCTTGGTCTTCTGGGCGTTGCGGATCTTCTTCTGCATCCGGTCGTCCGAGGTGTCCACCTCGACCCGGACCCCGCGCTTCTTCAGCTCGGCCGCGACCTCCAGCAGGTACGGCACGTGCTCGTCGGTGATCGGGATGCCGGTGACGGTGACCGGGGCCAGCCACGGCGGCATGGCACCGGCGTAGTGCTCCAGCAGCACCGCGAAGAACCGCTCGATCGAGCCGAACAGCGCCCGGTGGATCATGACCGGCCGCTGGCGCGAGCCGTCCGCCGAGGTGTACTCCAGGTCGAAGCGCTCGGGCAGGTTGAAGTCCAGCTGGATGGTCGACATCTGCCAGGTCCGGCCGATGGCGTCCCGCGCCTGCACCGAGATCTTCGGGCCGTAGAAGGCCGCGCCGCCCGGGTCCGGGACCAGCGGCAGACCCTGCTTCTCGGCCACGGCGGCCAGGACCGCGGTGGCCTCCTCCCAGGCGTCGTCGCTGCCGACGAACTTCTCCGGGTCCTTGGTGGACAGCTCCAGGTAGAAGTCGGTCAGACCGTAGTCGCGCAGCAGGTTGAGCACGAAGGTGAGGGTCGAGTCGAGCTCGTCCGCCATCTGCTCACGGGTGCAGTAGATGTGCGCGTCGTCCTGGGTGAAGCCGCGGGCGCGGGTCAGGCCGTGCACCACGCCGGACTTCTCGTACCGGTACACGGTGCCGAACTCGAACAGGCGCAGCGGCAGTTCACGGTACGAACGGCCGCGCGCGTCGAAGATCAGGTTGTGCATCGGGCAGTTCATCGGCTTGAGGTAGTAGTCCACGCCCTCGTCGAGCTGCATGGGCGGGTACATACCGTCCGCGTACCAGTCCAGGTGGCCGCTCTTCTCGAAGAGCTTCCCCTTGGTGGCGTGCGGGGTGTAGACGAACTCGTAGCCCTCCTCCTCGTGCCGGCGGCGCGAGTAGTCCTCCATGGCGCGGCGGATGATGCCGCCCTTGGGGTGGAAGACCGCGAGGCCGGAGCCGATCTCCTCGGGGATGGAGAAGAGGTCGAGCTCGTTGCCGAGCTTGCGGTGGTCGCGCTTGGCGGCCTCCTCCAGGAACTCCAGGTGCGCCTTGAGCTCGTCCTTGCTCGGCCAGGCGGTCCCGTAGAGGCGCTGGAGCATCGGGTTCTTCTCGCTGCCGCGCCAGTAGGCGGCGGCCGAGCGCATGATCTTGAACGCCGGGATCATCCGGGTGCTGGGCAGGTGCGGGCCGCGGCAGAGGTCGCCCCAGCACAGCTCGCCGCTCTTGGCGTCCAGGTTGTCGTAGATGGTGAGCTCGCCGGTGCCGACCTCGACGTCGGCACCCTCGCCGGCGGTGGCGGCGGAGCCCTTGAGGCCGATCAGCTCCAGCTTGTACGGCTCGCCGGACAGCTCCTCGCGGGCGGCCTCGTCGGTGACGACGCGGCGCGAGAAGCGCTGGCCCTTCTTGATGATCTCCTGCATCTTCTTCTCGATGGCCTTGAGGTCATCGGGGTGGAACGGCTTCTCGACGTCGAAGTCGTAGTAGAAGCCGTCCTTGACCGGCGGGCCGATGCCGAGCTTGGCCTCCGGGAAGAGCTGCTGCACGGCCTGGGCCATCACGTGCGCGGTGGAGTGGCGCAGGATGTCGAGGCCGTCGGGGCTGCCGATCACGACCGGCTCGACCTCGTCGCCGTCCTGGACGGCGTAGGCGAGGTCCTTGAGCTGGCCGGCGACCTTGGCCGCGATGATCGAGCGGTCGTCCGCGAAGAGCTCGGCGGCCGTGGTGCCCGTGGTCACCACGCGCTCTTCCCGATCGGGTTCGCGGTTGATGATTACCCGGACGTCCGTCACCGGTCTCTCCTGACGTGCTGGATTCAGAGGACGCAGCACAGCGCTGCGCCTGACGATGGTACCGAGACCGGTGGCCCCACCGTCACCTCCGTACCCCTCCTATGCCTCACGCCCCTCCCCCAGGGTCTTGAGCAGCCGCTCGCGCTCGGCGTCCTCCAGTCCGCAGGGCTCGAGGCCGGAGGGCCGGGTGAGGCGGCGGAAGCCGCCGCGCCGTTCCAGGCGGCCGGAGATCCGTACGGGGGTGCCGGCCAGGTGGGCCTCGGCGGCGAGCCGGTAGGCGGCGTCGGGCAGCCGCACCTTGACCTCGTCGACCTCGGCGCCGCCGAGCACCCGCAGCCGGACGCTGCCGGGCCCGGCGGGGTCGGCCCGCTTGAGCCGGACCACGAGGCCGACCAGGGTGACGGCGACGGCGGGTTCGAGGCGTTCGAGCAGTTCGGCGGCCTCGGCCAGGGCGGGCAGGTCGCCGGGCGAGAACTCGACGGCGGTCCGGCGGTCGCCGAAGCCGCCCGGGGTGCCGGCGGCGGCCGACCAGGCGACGGTGAACCGGCTCGCGGTGGCGCCGCGCACGAGGTCCTGGACCGCGTCGACCAGCTCGCGGCTGACCCCGGACTGGACGGCGTTCTCGAAGGCCTCGGCGCCGCCGCTGACCCGGCGGTAGTCGACGGCGTCGCGCAGCGCCTCCAGGGCGCGGACCAGGGTGGTGATCGCCGCCCGGCCCTCGGGGGCGGGGCTGTGGGCGGTGAGTCCGGGGCCGTCGGCGACGACCAGGACCCGGTCCAGGAAGTCGCCGGCCCAGCTGTCCAGGCGGGCGCCGAAGTAGGCGGCGCGGGTGCGGCCGGCCTTGGCACCGGCGGCGAGCATGGCGCGGGCGGCCCGCCGGAGCCGTTCGGTCTCGTCCCAGGGCGCGGTGCCGGGGGTGGCGGCGCCGTGCGGTCCGGCCGGGTCGCGGTGCCAGTGCAGCTCGTCGCCGGGGACGGCGAGGGCGAGCAGGATGGCCCGGGCGGAGGGGCTGGCGGAGCGGGAGAGCGCGGTGACGGCGTCGGCGAGCAGGTCGACCGCGTCGTCGAAGCCGTCGCCGGCCGGGACGAGCAGGCTGACGGCGGGGTCGGTGCCCTCGGGGGGCGTCCAGCGCCCGTAGCGGGCGGAGGGTCCGCCGCGCCGGACCCAGCCGTGCCGGGCGAGCAGGACGGCGAGCACCGCGGGGTCGACGGCGGCTGGATCGGGCAGCGGCCCGGTCTGCGGCGGTTCGCCGGGCGCGGGGCGCAACGGCCCGTGGGGCAGTGTCATGGAGCGGCTCCTCCCGGCCGGGGGCCGGGCCGTCACGGGCTGCCGCCCGCTCCGACCCTGGCCATGATGTCGCACAGGGCGCGGTCGTCGAAGACCTTCGCGGTGGGGACGCGGACGTTGGTCCGGCGCTGCCCGGTGACGGGGTGGCCGGCCAGGTTGACCCAGTAGCAGCAGTGCCGCAGCTCCAGCGCGTCGGGCCGGGCGGCGAGCCAGCGGTCCACCCGGTGGGGCAGCAGCATGACGACGAGGATCCGGGGCACCGCGACCCGGGGCCGGGCGAGCTTGCGCAGGTGGTCGTTGTCCAGGGTGAAGGAGAAGAAGGCGCCGCGCGGGTCGGGCGCGATCTGCTGGGTGGCCTTCAGCTGGATCTTGACGGTGACCTCGTCGTCGACCTCGTGGCTGCGCGAGCCGTGGCTGACCTGCCAGTCGATGCCGTTGTCCGGGAACGGCTGCGAGAGCGAGCAGCCGGCCGCGGCGACGACCGCGTGCAGATAGCCGACCTGCAGGGTCTCCATGCAGGCCGTCACCGCCAGATCGCCCCGCAGGACGGCCGCCGCCTCGTCGGGCTGCGGCTGCGTCAGCGCCATGACCGTCCGTCCCTCCCCCGTCCCCCCGGCCGGTCCGGATTCGAACACGGCACCCGTGGGCAGGGTGCCCGGCCGGTGTCGCGCCAAACGGTTGAGGGGGTGTCAGGGGCGGGTATCACCGGGGCGGGAACACGCTGTTTTCGAGGGGCAGTCATGCAGCAGCACTGGTTCACCGGCCCGCTCGCCTCCTTCGACACCGAGACCACCGGCGTGGACGTCGAGTCCGATCGCATCGTCTCGGCCGCCCTGGTCGTCCAACCCGCCCCGGGCGCGGCCCCGGTGGCGACCACCTGGCTCGCCGATCCCGGCGTGCCGATACCCGACGGGGCCCGCGCGGTGCACGGGATAGACGACGCCAGGGTGCGGGCGTTCGGGCGCCCGGCGGCGGCGGTGGTGGCCGAGGTGGCCGCCGCGCTGGCCGAACAGGCCCGGGCCGGGCGGCCGGTGGTGGTGATGAACGCGCCGTACGACCTGACGCTGCTGGACCGCGAGCTGCGCCGGCACCGGGGGACGTCGCTGGCCGAGGCGACCGGTCCGGCGGCGCTGCTGGTGCTGGACCCGCGGGTGCTGGACAAGCACGTGGACCGCTACCGCCGGGGCCGGCGGACGCTGACGGACCTCTGCGCGCACTACGGGGTCGAGCTGACCGGGGCGCACGAGGCGGCGGCGGACGCGACGGCGGCGCTGGAGCTGGTGCGGGCGGTCGGTGCCCGGTTCCCGGGGGCGCTGGGCGGGCTGACGGTGGGCGAGCTGCATCTGCGGCAGGCGGTCTGGCACGCGGCGCAGGCCCGGGGGCTGCAGGCCTGGTTCGACCGGTCGGGGGCGGACGAGCAGGTGGACCTGTCCTGGCCGATGCGCCCGGCCCGGTGCGGTTGCGGGCGGCGGCTGTCGCCGGAGCACGACTGCGAGGTGGCGGCGTAGCGGCCGGCGGCACTCGACGCGCACGAACGCCGCAGGCCCTGACCGGTATCCGATCAGGGCCTGCGTGCTGTCCGGTGGGCGATACTGGGATCGAACCAGTGACCCCTTCGGTGTGAACGAAGTGCTCTCCCGCTGAGCTAATCGCCCGGGCAACGAGAAGAACTGTAGCACCATTCGGGGGGTGCCGTACAACTCGTTCGGGGAGTGCCGCCCGACGCTCCCACAGAACTCCCGCGCGGTGCGGAAGATGACTGCGCCTCAGAACATTCCCCGACACCGTTCACCGGATTGCGGGAAATACATGTGAGGCCCAGCCGATAATCGGCTGGGCCTCACATATCACAATGCATTCCGGTGGGCGATACTGGGATCGAACCAGTGACCCCTTCGGTGTGAACGAAGTGCTCTCCCGCTGAGCTAATCGCCCGGGTGCAGGGAAAACATTACCGCATCCCGGAGGGTGGTCCGAACCCGCTCTCCCGGCGGCCCGACCGCCGCCCCCGGCGACGCCCTCACCCGGACGGCCCCGCCCGGCGGGCGGGCGGACGGCTCAGTCCTCGTGGATCTTCCAGGGCATGACCAGCCCGTACTTCCACAGGTACCAGCCGCCGAGCGCGGCGATCACCGCCAGACCGATCGCGGTGAGCGTCAGATTGCGCCGCCGGACCTTCGGGTCCAGGGCCTTCTGGGCCGCCTCGGCCACCTTGCGGCGGGTCCAGCGCAGCGCCAGCTGGGCCCAGACGAACTCGGTCGCCCAGATGCCCATGCCCAGGAAGATCACCACCCAGCCCGGGCCGGGCAGCGGCAGCATGACCACACCGAGCGCCACGACGGCCAGGCCGACCAGGAAGACCGCGACCTGCCAGCTCAGGTGCAGCGGGCGGGAGCGGCGGATGAAGCGCGGGGCCCGCGAGCCGAGCGGCCTGCCGCCTTCCGCGCCGGCCTCCGCCGCCCCCTCCGCCGCCCCCTCCGCGCCGGGGCCCCCGCTCCCGTCGTCCGCCCCCGTCGGCACCCCCGTGTCGTCCGGCACGACCACATCCCCCGTTCCGGTGTTCCCGCCCGCGTCACCGCGTGCCTTGTCGCTTCGCACAGTCATGCCAGGAAACTAACCGAGAAGGGCTCCGCTAATCGCCCGGAGGCCGGTCTGTGGCGATTCCGCAATGCGCCGTAAGGGGTACGACTCGCGCCCGAATCGGGACAGAGGGGTTTACATCGGTCTTGGAGGTGGGATGGTCCGTTCGCCGACGTGCGATTCCCCGAGCGCACACTGAGCGAAAGGCCATGGCGCTTATGAACACCACGGTCAGCTGCGAGCTGCACCTGCGCCTCATCGTGTCCAGCGAGTCCTCACTGCCCGTCCCCGCGGGCCTGCGCTACGACACCGCCGACCCCTATGCCGTGCACGCCACGTTCCACACCGGCGCGGACGAGACCGTGGAGTGGGTGTTCGCCCGAGATCTCCTCGCGGAGGGGCTGCACCGACCCACCGGTACCGGCGACGTCAGGGTCTGGCCGTCGCGCAGTCACGGGCAAGGGGTGGTCTGCATCGCCCTGAGCTCTCCGGAAGGAGAAGCCCTGCTGGAAGCCCCGGCCCGGGCGCTTGAGTCTTTCCTCAAGCGGACGGACGCCGCCGTGCCACCCGGCACCGAACACCGTCACTTCGACCTCGACCGGGAGCTGTCCCACATCCTCGCCGAAAGCTGACCGACCGGAGGCGGTCACGCCCCGCTGTCGGCGGGGTCGTCACCCCTGCCGTCACCGCAGCCGTCCTACTCGGGGGCACGGCAGCACACTCAGCCGCGCACGACGCGGTCTCGGGGCCGGTGACGAAACGGTTCACCCCGACCGGGGTGGGCCCGCAGCACCGCACGCGCCCGGCACCGGAGCCGGCCATCCCACGGGTGGCCGGCCTCGCTGTCGGGCGCGACCGTTTTCCCGGCGCTCCGCCGTTCACTCCCCCGCCCGCACGGACGGCCGTGCCCGGGACGCCGCGCCGACTGCCCCGGAGTCCGCCCCGGCAGGCACCGTCCGGCCCGGCCCTCGGAGGAAACTCCGTACAGACCTACGGAATCCGTACGCGTCTTCGAAGCAAGCCACCGCCGGACCCCTCGCCGCCCCGGTAAGGTCTGGGAATGACCCGTAGTCGCGGGGTGCCCACGGCCCCCTCCGCACGAGGAGCCTCCACGTGCTGATCACCCATGACACCGAGTGCGCCCTGAGCATCCTCGTCGAGCTGCTCAACACCGCACCCGAGGTGTGCGGCACCGAGCTGCTGCCCGACACCGCGGCGCTCGACGCCTTCGTGGTCCGGCAGGAGATCAGCGAGGTCGACTCCCTCACCGAGGACGACCTGCGCCAGGTGCACGAGCTGCGCTCCCGGCTGCGCGAGGTCTTCGGCACCGAGTCCACCGAAGAGGCCGCCGAGCAGGTGAACGCCCTGGTCGCGGCCGCCGGGACGACACCCCGGCTGACCAACCACGACCACCACGGGTGGCACATCCACTACTTCGCGCCGCACGCCGCCCTCGGCGACCACCTGGCCGCCGAGCTGGGCATGGCGCTGGCCTTCATCCTCACCGCGGGCGAGCGCGAGCGGCTGCGCCGCTGCGAGGCGCCGGACTGCGCGAGGGTCTTCGTGGACCTCTCGCGCAACCGCTCGCGCCGCTACTGCGACAGCCGCACCTGCGGGAACCGGCTGCACGTGGCCGCCTACCGGGCCCGCCAGCGCTCGGCGGAAGCGGTGCCCTCGGCCTGAGCGGCCCGGGGCCCCGGGGAGACCGGGGGCGCGGGGAGACCGGGGAGACCGGGGCCGGGACGCCAGGAGCGGGGCGGAACGGGGCGGTCAGAGGCCGCGCCGGCGCAGGATCTCCTCGATGTCGGCGAACTCGTCCAGACCGTCGTCGCCCTTGCCGCCCTTGCCTGCCTTGCCGGGCTTCCCTGCCTTGCCCGCCCTGCCCTGCTCGGCCCGGGCGGCCTCCTCGGCCCGCTTCGGGGCCGGCCCGGCGGCCGGGGCGCCGGCGGCCGGGGCCACGGCCGGCCTGGCCGGCGCGGGCCCGGCGGCCGCCGGACGGGACTCGCTCCCGCCGGCCACGGCCCCGCGACGGCCCGCCCAGCGGGTGGCGGCCAGCAGACCGGCCGAGACACCCAGCAGCACGATGCCGGTCCACACCCGGGGATCGAACACCAGCTTGGTCGCCCAGTCGGCCAGCTCGTCGCCGATCGTCCGCGCCACCGGGAACAGACCGGTCAGATAGAGGCCCAGCGGCACCAGCGCCACGGCGAACCAGCGGGTCGCGGAGAGGTAGCGCCGGCGGTAGGCCCGCAGGCCCGCCACGGCCACCCCGGCCGCCGTGAGCGCGACACTCACCGCCGCCGTCAGCACGGCCGCCTCCGCTCGCCCGTCACCGCGGCCCGGGGCCCGGTCCGGCCCTCGGTGCCCGGGGCCGTCCTGCTGGTCGGGGCCGTCGCGGCCGTCACCGCCGCCCCGTCGGTCGAAGTCGTCATCCCGTCGGACCTCCCGTCGCTCCCGGTCTGGCCGGGCCCGGCCGCCGACTGTCCTGGCGGGGGCCCCACAGGTGGAACACTGGAGGCATGATCGAAGGTTCCCTCCCCCGTCTCGAGTTCTGGTGCGAACTCCAGTGCCCGGACTGCCGCACCGCCTTGGACGACGTCCGCGAGCTGCGCGCCCGCTACGGCGACGCGCTGCCGATCGAGCTGCGGCACTTCCCGCTCGAGAAGCACAAGTACGCCTACGCCGCCGCCGAGGCCGCCGAGGAGGCGTTCGCCCAGGGCCTGGGCTGGCCCTTCGTCGAGGCGCTGCTCGCCCGGGTCGAGGACCTCTCCGAGCGCGGCACCGAGGTGCTGCTCGAGGTCGCCCGCGAGGTCGGGGTCGACCCCGAGGAGGTGGACACCGCGCTGGTGGACGGCCGGCACATGCTCACCGTCGACGCCGACCAGGCCGAGGGCCGCGCGATCGGGGTGAAGGGCACGCCGACCTACATCGTCGCCGGGCAGCGCTTCGACGGCGGGCAGAGCCAGGACGGCCTGCTGGAGCGCCTCGTCGCCGCCGTCGAGGCCGCCGGGGCCACCCGCACCGCCTGACCCGCGCCTGACCCGCGCCGACGGCCCGGCGGCTCACAGCAGCTGCTTGCCGTAGACCCGGTTGGTGACCCGGTAGCCGAGCGAGTCGTACAGCCGGACCGCGACCTCGTTGCCGCTGAAGACGTTCAGCCCGAGGTCGCGGACCCCGGCCGCCAGGCACTCGCGCTCCGCGAGCCGCATCAGCGTCCGCCCGTGCCCGCGCCCCCGGTGCTCGTCGGCCACCTCCACCACCATCACCCAGCCGAGCGGCGCACCGTCCGACAGCTCACGGACCCGCAGTGCCAGCCAGAGCGAGCCCAGCGGCTCCTCCCCCGCCCCGTACAGCCGGCGCAGCGCCACACCCGGGGTGCCGGCCCCCTGCGGCAGCAGCTTCAGGTGGTCGGCCTCGGCCTTGGCCCGGGCCTGCTCCTCGCCCAGCCCGGAGGCCAGCAGGTCGCGCACATAGCCCTCCTTGGCCTCGACCAGCCAGGCCGGGAACGCGGCGTCGTCGATCGGGCGGGCGACGACGCCCCCCGGCAGCGAGGGCCGGCCGTCGAGCCGCTTGATCATGTTCCGCATCCGCTCGGTGTAACCGAGGGTCACCGCGAGCGAGCGGGCGATCCGCGCGGTCTCCGGGATGTCCGCGTCCACCCGGACGCAGCCCCAGCCCCGCAGCACCTCCTCGGCGGCCAGCGCGGCGATCGTGCCCCGGCCCCGGCCGCGCCCGCTGCGCACCTCCAACTCGGCTATCTCGCCCCAGAGTCGGTCGCCCCGGGGGACGGCCGTGGTGCGCAGCCCGCCGACCGGGCGGCCGTTGACGCAGATCTGCCAGCGTCTGGTCCGGCCGCCCGCGGCGGTGGGGGTCTCCTGGCTCTCGGGGCGCAGCGTGATGGTCATGTCCCGCTCCCTTCCCCGCCGTCCGGCCGTTCTACCGGTCGGGGCCCCTCGGGCGTGCCCGGCGGGACCCTGCGCACGGGGCCCCCGGGGGTCTCAGGGGTCTCAGGGGTCGAGGTCGTCGCCGCTGAGCCGGGCGAAGGCCGCCATGGCCCCGAGGGTGACCGGGCCGGGGCCGGCGAGCTCCCGGTCGTCGATCCGGGTGACGGCCTGGACGTCGCGCAGGGAGGAGGTGAGGAAGACCTCCTCCGCCTGCTGGAGGGCGTCCAGCGGCAGGTCGGCCTCCTCGGCGCCGCACCAGTCGACGACGAGCTGCCGGGTGATGCCGGCCAGGCAGCCGGAGGCGAGCGGCGGGGTGAGCAGCCGGCCGTCGAGGACGACGAAGACGTTGGAGCCGGTGCCTTCGCAGAGCCGGCCGGCGGTGTTGGCGAGCAGCGCCTCGGAGGCGCCGACGCGGTGGGCGGCGGCGAGGGCGACGACGTTCTCGGCGTAGGAGGTGGTCTTGAGTCCGGCGACGGCGCTGTGCTCGTTGCGGCGCCAGGGGACGACCGCGACGGCGGTGGTGTCGGGGCGGCGGGCGGCGGTGCCGAGGGAGGCCACCAGGGTGGGGGCGCCGTCGCCGCGTTCGGAGCCGAGCGGCGCCCGGCCGCCGGTGTAGGTGAGGCGCAGCCGGCCGAGGGGCATCGGGTTGGCGTCCAGGACGGCGGCGCAGGCCTCGCGGACCAGGTCGTGGTCGGGGTCGGGCAGTCCGAGGCCGCGGGCGGAGCGGGTGAGCCGGTCGAGGTGGCGGGTGATCGCGAAGGGCCGGCCGTCGACGGTCTTCATGGTCTCGAACACGCCGTCGCCGGTGGTGAGTCCGTGGTCGAGCACGGACAGGGCCGGGTCCGCGGAGTCGACGAGGGTGCCGTTGACCCAGCTGGTGGTCGGGTGCTGCATCGCGGGGGGCTCCTCGCGGGACGGGCACGGGCCGGCCGGGTCCGGGTGGCGGCCGGTCCGGTCCGTGTCGGGTTCAGTCGGTGTCGGAGTACGTCTCGGCACCCGACGCTATCGCGACCAGGCGGGCCGCCTTCAGTTCGGTTTCCGCCCATTCCCGTTCGGGGTCGGAGTCCCAGGTGATGCCGGCGCCGGTGCCGAAGCGCAGTTCGGGTGCCGCCGGGTCGGTCCGGTCGATCCAGAACGTGCGGATGCCGACGGCGAGTTCGGCCTCGCCCCGGTCGGCGTCGACCCAGCCGACGGCGCCGCAGTAGGGGCCGCGCGGCGCGGTCTCCAGGGCCTCGATGATCCGCAGGGCGCTGGACTTGGGGGCGCCGGTGACGGATCCGGGCGGGAAGGTGGCGGAGAACAGCTCGGGCCAGCCGGCGTCCTCGCGCAGGGTCCCCTCGACGGTGGAGACCAGGTGGACCAGGCCGGGGTGCTTCTCGACCGCGCACAGGTCGGGCACGGTGACGCTGCCGGTGGCGCAGACCCGGCCGAGGTCGTTGCGGACCAGGTCGACGATCATCACGTTCTCGGCGTGGTCCTTGTCGAGCAGGTCGTGCTCGGTGCGGCCGGTGCCCTTGATCGGGCCGGAGGCGACGGTGCGGCCGGTGCGGCGCAGATAGAGCTCCGGCGAGGCGGTGGCTATCTCCACGCCGTGGCCGGGCAGCCGGATCGTTCCGGCGTAGGGGGCCGGGTTGCCGTGGGCGAGCAGGCCGGTGAGGGCGTCGATGTCGGAGCGGTCCGGGTCGGGCAGCGGGGCGCAGAGCACCCGGCAGAGGTTGGCCTGGTAGACCTCGCCGGCGGCGATGTGCTCGCGGATCCGGCGGACGCCCCCGGTGTAGGCGGCGCGGTCGAGCGAGCTGTGCCAGCTGCCGGCGGCCGGGCCGAGCCAGCCGGCACCGGAGGGCGCGGCCGGGGCGGGGCGGACGTCGTCGAAGCGGGCGCAGGTGAGCCGGCCCTCGAAGTCGTGGGCGACGGCCCACCAGCCGGTGGAGTCCAGCGCGGCCGGGTCCGAGGTGATGTCGCGCAGTCCGGTGGCGACGCGGCCGCCGAAGCGGGCGAGGGGCTGCTGGGGGGCGGGGTGGCCGGACACGGTTCTCCTGCACAGGGCTTTGCGAGGTTGCGGTGCCTGAAGTGTAGGTCGGGAGGAGTGAGCAGAGTCGGGCGTCGCGCGGGCGTACGCCGGGTGACCTGCGGGTGTCACTCAGGGTGTTCCGTCGCCCCCGGTGGGTCCGTCCGGGGTGGTCGGAGCCGGGGCGGCCGGGGGGCGTCGGGCGGGGACCCCGGGGGCACGCTGCGGGAACGGATTTTTAGCTGGCCCGGGAATCCGCTAGAGTTCAACACGTCGCCAGGGAGCGCAGCCGGGAAAACCGGTGAGGATCCCCGGGGGACAGGCGGACGTGGCTCAGTTGGTAGAGCATCACCTTGCCAAGGTGAGGGTCGCGAGTTCGAATCTCGTCGTCCGCTCGACGAAGGACAGTGTAAGATCGTCCTTCGAGTGTTGCCTGGTGGAGTGGCCGAGAGGCGAGGCAACGGCCTGCAAAGCCGTGTACACGGGTTCAAATCCCGTCTCCACCTCCAAGAGGATCCCCGGTTCCACTGGGTGTCCTCCCCGCGCGATTAGCTCAGCGGGAGAGCACTACCTTGACACGGTAGGGGTCACTGGTTCAATCCCAGTATCGCGCACCACGCCCGGTTCCACCGAGGCATCAGCCCCGCGCGATTAGCTCAGCGGGAGAGCACCACCTTGACACGGTGGGGGTCACTGGTTCAATCCCAGTATCGCGCACGTCGGATCCCCCGGGATCCGCTGCGGAAGCACCGCACCAGCGCGATTAGCTCAGCGGGAGAGCACTACCTTGACACGGTAGGGGTCACTGGTTCAATCCCAGTATCGCGCACGTCAGGCCCTCCGGGGTCTGCTGCAGAACCGCCTTACCAGGCGCGATTAGCTCAGCGGGAGAGCACTACCTTGACACGGTAGGGGTCACTGGTTCAATCCCAGTATCGCGCACAGTGACGGCCGGGGCCGCGACTCGAACGAGTCGCGGCCCCGGCCGTTTTCGGCGTTCCGCCCCCGGTGGCTGTGCGGCCCGTCCGTGGAGTGGTCCGCGGGATGCGTGACGGGAAGAGCCGCGTACGGTCGCCCTCACCGACGTCCGTACGCGGCATCTCCGCCTGCCGGGGCGCTCTGCGCGCCGCACTCGCCCGTCCGCGAGTTGTCGCGGCGGCGGCCTCCCCGGCGGCACCGGCTCCCCGTCCCCAGGGGATCAGTGCCAGCTTCTGTGGTGCGCCTCAGTGGCCGAGCAACTCGGCCACCGCCTGCGCCTGGTTCGCCATCTGCTCCCAGCCTCCGAACAGGACGGCCAGCAGCACCGCGCAGGGCAGCGCCATGGCCAGCGCCACCGCCGGGTGCCTGGTGGGCTCCGCGGCCTGCGGCTGAGTGAAGGCCGGCCGACGGCGGCGGGAGGTGGATCCCGAGTGCTGCGCTGCCATGCCCTGACTCCTGATTCGTGAGCTCGGCCGGTGGTGGAAGGCGGAACGGTGGTGCACGTGGACGCGGTGGACGGCTTACCTCGGGGGACGAGCTCCCCGTCCACCGCTGAGAACAACGGTATGGCGCGAGGGGGTTGGCGGACGTCATGCCGTCGTACTGTTCTCCGGGCCTCCCGGAGGATGACGACCGGACCTGGGGCCTACTACCGCAGGCGGAGACGCCCGCCGCGGCTCCCCCGGGGGAACCCTGAGAGGGGACCCCGAGAAACGATTCGGCACGGCCCCGCCGACTGTCAGTCCAAGATCCGACAATCGGACGGTGGCTTCAGGTGTTGCGTATCAGCACACCGCAGCGGGCAGTCCGTAAGCTGTGCCGGACAGGAACTGACGACGCCCCACTCGACGGGGCCTCACCGACAGTCTGACGGGGAAACGGGAATGACGATGATGCGGCTGAGGCGTGAGGACCCCCGCATCGTCGGGCCGTACCGGCTGCACCGGCGGCTCGGGGCGGGCGGCATGGGCGTGGTCTACCTCGGCTCCGACCGCCGGGGGCAGCGGGTCGCACTCAAACTGATCCGGGCCGAACTGGCCGAGGACGTCGAGTTCCGTACCCGCTTCGCCCGCGAGATCGCCGCCGCGTCCAGGATCCGGGGCGGCTGCACCGCCCGCGTCATGGGCTCCGACATCGAGGCCGACCGGCCCTGGCTGGCCACCGCGTACGTCCCCGGGCCCTCGCTGTACAAGCGGGTCGGCGACGAAGGGGCGCTGGGCTGGCCCGAGGTCGCCCGGATCGGGGCCGCGCTGGCCGACGGGCTGGTCAAGGTGCACGAGGCGGGCGTGGTCCACCGGGACCTCAAGCCCTCCAACATCCTGCTGTCGCCGCGCGGGCCGCGGATCATCGACTTCGGCATCGCCTGGTCGCGCGGGGCGAGCACGCTCACCCACGTCGGCACCGCCGTCGGCTCCCCCGGCTTCCTCGCCCCCGAGCAGGTCCGGGGGGTCGCCGTCACGCCCGCGACCGACGTCTTCGCCTTCGGCGCGACGCTCGCCTACGCGCTCACCGGGGACACCCCGTTCGGGTCCGGCGCCTCCTCCGAGGTCATGCTCTACCGCGTCGTGCACGAGGAGCCCGACCTCTCCGCAGTGCCGCCGCAGCTGGCGCCGCTGATCCGGGCCTGCCTGGCCAAGGAGCCCGCCGAACGGCCCGGCGCGGCCGCGCTGCACGAGCGGCTGAGCGAGCTCGCCGTGCGGGGCGCGGGCGGCGGGTCCGGCGGGCCGTTCGGCCGGGGCCGCGGGGCCGGGGCGCGCGGCGAGGCGGCCGGACGGGACGACCCGTCCGGTCGGGCCGGGGCCGCGCCCGGAGCGGCGGGCCGGCCCGCCGAGGGACGACCCGGGCCCGGCGGCGCGGACCGGCCCGGCGCCACCGCGCGCCCGGCCCAGGCGGCACCGGCGGGAGCGTCCGCCGCCGCGCCGCGCGGCGTCCCGGCTCCCGGCCGGGCACCCGACCCGGCGGCGGCCCGGGCCCGGGCCGGCGGAATCGGCCGGAGCGGCGGGGCACCCGGCGGCGCGGTGCGGCGTGCGCCCGGCCAGGGGCACGACAGCAGCCAGGCGGTCACCGCACCGCTCCCCCGGCCCGAGGCGGTCCAGGCCACCCGGCCGATGCGCGAGCGGCAGACCACGCCGCCGCCCGGACACGACCGGGTCCAGCGGCCCGGCCGGCCCCGCGACCGGCAGCACACCCCGGTGCCCGGCGGGCGGCCGGGCACGGCACGGCAGCGGCTGCTGCGGCAGCGGCTCGTGGTGTTCGTGACGGTGACGGTCGGCGTGGCGCTGGCCATCGCGGCGGCGCAGGGCTGCGAGAACCGCGACAACCAGGGGCTGCGGCCGTCCGTGAGCTCCTCCGTGGCCCAGGGCTCGACGGGCGCCCCCGGGGCCGCTGCCGGGGCCGCCGTCCCCGGGGAACAGACGAACGGCGGGACGCCCCCGGCCGGGGCGGGACTCTCGGCGGACGGCATCGCGCCGTCGACCAGCCCGCTGGCCGCCGCGGCCCACGGCGCCCCGGCGGCCGGGGACGCGGCGCTGGCGCCCGCCCAGGGCGCCGGGCCTGCGGTCGACTGGCCGAACCGCTCCTACGCCGATCCGGCGGGCGGCCCCGCGGTCACCCTGCGGGACGGCCGCTCGGCCGGCCCGGGGCCGCAGGTCGTGCTCAGCGCCGTACTCCCGGCGCGCTACAAGGGCGGGCCGGCGGCGCTGGTCGTCCTGCGGCGCTCGGAGGGGTCGGTGCCGGTCGACCTGGTGCAGCTCTTCTCGTTCACCGGGGACACCCCGGTGGCCCTGACCTCGCGCTCCTCGGCGGCGGATCCGCAGGCGGCAGCGACCTGGCGGCTGGACAACGGCGCGCTGGTCCGCGAGGAGCGGGTCGCCCAGACCGGGGCGGTCACCTCCACCCGCTACGCGCTGCGGGCGGACGGCACGCTGGACGAGTCCTGGCCCGGTTCGGCCACCACGACCCCGGCGGTCACCCCGCCCCCGGCAGCCGCCCCGGCACCGCCCACGGCCCCGACGGGCTGACGTCCGGGGAGCACCTGGGAGTACCTGGGAGCCTGCGGGAGTGCCCGGGAGTGGGAAGTCCGTCGGGCCGACTTCCTGTGCAGCGCCCCCCGGGGGCCGAGGGGCGGGGTCAGCGGGTGGCGGTGACGGCGTAGAAGGCCACGGCCGCGGCGGCGCCGACGTTCAGCGAGTCGATGCCGTGGGCCATCGGGATGCGGACGGCGTGGTCGGCGGCGGCCAGGGCCTGCTGGGTGAGGCCGTCGCCCTCGGCCCCGAGCATCAGCGCCGTCCTGGCACCGCCCTCGGGGACCACCGAGGCCAGGTCCACGGCGGTCTCGGCCGGGGTGAGCGCGAGCAGCTCGAAACCGGCGGCGCGCACCGTCCCCAGGGCGGCCGGCCAGGGCTCCAGCCGCGCGTACGGGACGGCGAAGACCGCGCCCATCGAGACCTTGACCGCGCGCCGGTACAGCGGGTCGGCGCAGTCGGGCGACAGCAGCACGGCGTCCATGCCGAGGGCGGCGGCGCTGCGGAAGATCGCGCCGAGGTTGGTGTGGTCGACCAGGCCCTCCAGCACGGCCACCCGGCGGGCGCCCGACAGCAGGTCGGCGGCGTCCGGCAGCGGCTGCCGCTCCATCGAGGCGAGCGCGCCGCGGTGGACGTGGTAGCCGGTGACGGCCTCGGCCAGGTCGGGTTCGACGACGTGCACCGGGGCGTCGGCCTCGGCGATGACGTCCGCCATCACGTCCAGCCACTTGGGAGTCAGCAGCATCGACCGCATCCGGTAGCCGGCCGCGAGGGCGCGGCGGACGACCTTCTCGCCCTCCGCGATGAACAGGCCCTCGGCGGGTTCGCGGCGGCGGCGGAGTTCGACGTCGGTCAGGCCGGTGTAGTCGGCGAGACGGGGGTCGGCGGGGTCGGTGATGGTGCTGGGTTCGGACACCCTGCGATCTTGCCAAGTCGGGCCGGTGAAGGCCAACCGGCCCAACGCTCGTCGCGGGTGGCCTTGGCCCGTCGGCTCGCGGAGT
Organism: Kitasatospora purpeofusca; assembly: GCF_000718025.1. Taxonomy (GTDB): domain Bacteria; phylum Actinomycetota; class Actinomycetes; order Streptomycetales; family Streptomycetaceae; genus Kitasatospora; species Kitasatospora purpeofusca. The sequence continues at coordinate 153,280 of NZ_JODS01000020.1, read as the reverse complement.
GCAAATATGACGTATGGCCCGTTTTTCGGGCCGATCCTGGGCTCCGTCGGACCCTGGTGCGACCGGTTCCGCTTCCGGCTCCCGATCCACCGGTACCGCCGCCGGCTCCCCCGGTGGGCGCCCACACGGTCGGCACCAGCACGCCCGCACGGCCCGGCCCAAGCCGGTCCGGCTGCGCTCGGTGGCCGGACAGGTCTTCGCGTTGCAGGTCGTGGTGGTGCTGTTGCTGGTGGTGGCCGCCGTGGTCGCCCTGGTGGTGCAGTCCCGCAACGACGCCCGGCAGGAGGCCACCACCCGGTCCGTCGCGGTCGCCCAGACCTACGCCAACTCGCCCGGCATCGTCGAGGCGCTGCGCTCCCCCGACCCGAGCGCGGTCCTCCAGCCCTCGGCCCAGGCGGCACGGATCAACGCGGGCGTGGACTTCATCGTCGTGCTCAACAACGACGGCATCCGCTACACCCACCCGAACCCGGACCGGATCGGCCACAAGTTCGTCGGCAACTACCAGCCGGCGCTGTCCGGGCAGGTGGTGACCGAGGAGGTCACCGGCACCATCGGGCCGCTGGTGCAGGCGATCGTGCCGGTGCGGGCGCCGGACGGGCAGATCGTCGGGATGGTGTCGGCGGGCATCACGATCGCCAATGTGAGCAGCGCCAGCGAGCGGCAGCTGCCGGTGGTGCTGGGCGCGGCGGCGGCCGCGCTCGGGCTGGCGACCGGTGGGGCGGCGCTGATCAGCCGGCGGCTGAAGCGGCAGACCCACGGCCTGGGGCCGACCGAGATGACCCGCATGTACGAGCACCACGCGGCGGTGCTGCACGCGGTGCGCGAGGGCGTGCTGATCCTCGGCGGTGACGGACGGCTGCTGCTCTGCAACGACGAGGCGCGCCGGCTGCTCGACCTGCCGCCCGACGCCGAGGGGCGGCCGCTGGCCGAGCTGGGCCTGGAACCGGCGCCGCTGGAGCTGCTGGCGGCCGGGCGGGCGGTCACCGACCAGGTGGTGATGGCCGGTGAGCGGCTGCTCGCGGTGAACGTGCGGCCCACGGACCGGGACGGCGGGCCGCCCGGGTCGGTGGCGACGCTGCGGGACTCCACCGAGCTGCTGGCGCTGACCGGGCGGGCCGAGGTGGCGCAGCGGCGGCTGCGGCTGCTGTACGACGCCGGGGTCACGGTGGGCAGCACGCTGGACGTGACCCGGACGGCGGAGGAGCTGGCCCAGGTGACGGTGGGCCGGTTCGCGGACATCGTCACCGTCGACCTGGCCGAGCAGGTAATGGAGGGCGACGAGCCGCCGACCGGGGCGCTGCTGCGGATGCGGCGGGCCGCGCTGTCGGCCGCGCGGGACGATCCGCCGTTCTACCCGGTGGGCACGGTGGTGGAGGTCGTGCCGTCGACGCCGCTCGCGGGCACGCTGAGCAGCGGGCTGCCCGGGGTGGAGCCGCGGCTGGCGGAGGCGCAGGCGTGGCGGGAGCAGGATCCCGAGGGCGCGGCGCGGGTGCTCGCCCACGGGGTGCACTCGCTGGTGCGGGTGCCGTTGAAGGCGCGCGGGGTGCTGCTCGGGGTGGCGCGGTTCTGGCGCTCGGAGCGGCAGGAGCCGTTCGAGGAGGAGGACCTCGCGCTGGCGGAGGAGCTGGTCTCGCACGCCGCCGTCTGCATCGACAACGCCCGCCGGTACACCCGGGAGCACGCGATGGCGGTGACCCTGCAGCACAGTCTGCTGCCGCGCAGCCTGCCGGCGCAGAACGCGCTGGAGGTGGCGCACCGGTACCTGCCGGCGCAGGCGGGGGTGGGCGGCGACTGGTTCGACGTGATCCCGCTGCCGGGCGCGCGGGTGGCGATGGTGGTCGGGGACGTGGTCGGGCACGGGCTGCACGCGGCCGCGACGATGGGGCGGCTGCGGACGGCGATCCACAACTTCTCGACGCTGGACCTGCCGCCGGACGAGCTGCTGGGGCACCTGGACGAGCTGGTGAACCGGATCGACCAGGAGGAGTCGGCGAGCGGCGGGGCGGCGGCGGCCGTGACGGGTGCGACCTGTCTGTACCTGATCTACGACCCGGTGTCGCGGCGGTGCACGCTGGCCAGTGCCGGGCATCCGCCGCCGGCGCTGGTGCGGCCGGACGGGACGGTGGTGTTCCCGGAGCTGCCGACGGGACCGCCGCTGGGGCTCGCGGTGCTGCCGTTCGAGACGGTGGAGCTGGAGGTCGAGGAGGGCAGCCGGCTGGTGCTGTACACGGACGGGCTGGTCGAGGACCGTCAGCGGGACATCGACGTGGGGCTCGAGCTGCTGCGGACGGCGCTGAGCGGGCCGCCGCGCACTCCGGAGCAGACCTGTGCGGACGTGCTGGGGGCGCTGCTGCCGGCGCGGCCGCAGGACGACATCGCGCTGCTGGTGGCGCGGACCAGGGTGCTGCCGGAGGACCGGGTGGCGCAGTGGGAGGTGCCGGCGGACCCGGCGGCGGTGTCCGGGGTGCGGGCGGCGGTGGCGGAGCGGCTGGAGCAGTGGGGGCTGGACGAGGCGGCGTTCGTCACCGAGCTGATCCTGAGCGAGCTGGTGACCAATGCGATCCGGTACGGCACCGGGCCGATCCGGGTGCGGCTGCTCCTCGACCGGTCGCTGATCTGCGAGGTGTCGGACGGGAGCAGTACGTCGCCGCACCTGCGGTACGCGGCCACCACGGACGAGGGCGGGCGCGGGCTCTTCCTGGTCGCGCAGTTCGCGGACCGGTGGGGGACGCGGTACACCGCCACGGGGAAGGTGATCTGGACGGAGCAGCCGTTGGAGTGAGGTGGGGTGCTGCGCTCCCTCACCCCCGCACTTTGCAAAGTGCGACTTTGCAAAGTGCGGGAGAACGGCCGCCCCTCGTGCCGCTGCCCTCAGGCGTCCGGGGTGGCGAGGACGTTGACGACGTCACCGATGACGATGACGGCCGGGGGCTTGATCCGCTCGGCCTCGACGGTGGCGGCGACCGTCGCCAGGGTGGCGTCGACCCGGCGCTGGGCGGCGGTGGTGCCCTCCTGGACGACGGCGACCGGGGTGTCGGCCGCCCGGCCGTCCCGGATCAGCCGGGCCGCGATGGCGCCGATCTTGTCGACGGCCATCAGCAGCACCAGGGTGCCGGTCATCCCGGCGAGCGCCTCCCAGTTGGTCAGCGACCGCTCGTCGTCCGGCCCCACGTGGCCCGAGACCACGGTGAACTCGTGGGTCATCCCCCGATGGGTGACCGGCACCCCGACCGCCGCCGGCACGCTGATGGAGCTGGAGATGCCCGGCACCACCGTGACCGGCAGCCCCGCCTCCACACAGGCCAGCAGCTCCTCGCCGCCGCGCCCGAACACGTACGGGTCGCCGCCCTTGAGCCGCACAACGAACTTGCCGGCCCTGGCGTGCTCGACCAGCGTCCGGTTGATCGCCTCCTGCGCCATGAAGCGCCCGTACGGGATCTTCGACGCGTCGATGACCTCGACGTGCTCCGGCAGCTCGGCGAGCAGCTCGCGCGGTGCCAACCGGTCGGCCACCACCACGTCCGCGTCGGCGAGCAGCCGGCGGCCGCGCACCGTGATGAGGTCCGGGTCGCCCGGGCCGCCGCCGACCAGTGCCACCCCCGCACCCCGGGCGCGGTACTGGCGGGCGGCGAGCGAGCCGTCCCGCAGCCCCTCGACGATCGAGTCCCGCAGCGCGGCCGAGTGGCGCGGGTCCCCGGTGAGGACGGCCACGGTCGCCCCGGCGTCGCGCCCGCTGGCGGGCGTCCACGCGGTGGCGGCGGCGGCGTCGTCGCTGCGGGCGCAGAACACCCGCCCGCGCTCCGCCTCGGCGCTGACGGCGGTGTTCACCGCCGGGTCGTCGGTGGCGACCAGTACGTACCAGGTGTCGGCGAGGTCGCCCTCCCGGTAGCGGCGCTCGTGCCAGGTCAGCTCACCGGCGTCGGCCATCGCCTGCACGGCCGGGGTGGTGACCGGCGATATGAGGTGCACGTCGGCGCCGGTGGCGAGCAGCGCGGGCAGCCGCCGCTGGGCGACGTGGCCGCCGCCGACCACCACGACACGGCGGCCGGCCAGCAGCAGGCCGACCGGGTACGGGGTGCGAGCGCGGCCCTCGGTGCTGGGGTTGGGCCCCTCCTGCCCGTCGGCGGGCAAGGAGGGCGGGGTGGGCGCGGTCATCGGCGGTGCTCCTGGGTCGGGTGAGGGTGTGCTGGGGTACGGCGCCGCTCCGCGCACCGGCGCGCCCTCGGGCCGGTGCACGGAGCGGTGCGGACGGGCGTCAGGCCTTCTCGGTGACCCCGGCGGAGTCGAAGGTGGCTACATCGTGCATCGCGCGGGCCGCACTCTGCACCAGTGGCAGGGCCAGCAGGGCGCCCGTGCCCTCGCCGAGGCGCAGGTCGAGGTCGATCAGCGGGCGCAGTCCCAGCTTGGCCAGGGCGGCCTGGTGGCCGGGCTCGGCCGAGCGGTGGCCGGCGATGCAGGCGGCGAGCACCTCGGGGGCGATCGCCTTGGCGACGAGCGCGGCCGAACCGGCGATCACGCCGTCCAGGATCACCGGGGTGCGCAGGCTGGCCGCGCCGAGCAGGAAGCCGGCCAGGGCGGCGTGCTCCAGGCCGCCGACCGCGGCCAGCACGCCGATCGGGTCGGCCGGGTCGGGCTGGTGCAGGGCCAGCGCGGCGCGGACGACCTCGATCTTGCGGGTGTGGGTCGCGTCGTCGATGCCGGTACCGCGGCCGGTGACCTCGGCCGGGTCCAGCCCGGTGAAGACCGAGATCAGGGCGGCGGAGGCGGTGGTGTTGGCGATGCCCATGTCGCCGGTGATCAGCGCCTTGTTGCCGGCCGCGACGAGGTCGCGGGCGGTCTCGATGCCGACCTCGAGGGCCTTGAGGGCCTCCTCGCGGGTCATCGCCGGGCCCTGGGTCATGTCGTCGGTGCCGGGCTTGACCTTGCGCGGCAGCAGGCCGGTGGTGCGGCCCTGCTGGATCGCTTCGGGCAGCTCGGCGGCCACGCCCACGTCGACAACGCAGACCTCGGTGCCGATCTGCTTGGCGAAGGCGTTGACCACCGCTCCCCCGGCCAGGAAGTTGCCCACCATCTGGGCGGTGACCTCCTGCGGCCAGGGGGTGACGCCCTGGGCGTGCACGCCGTGGTCGGCGGCGAAGACCGCGACGCAGGCGGGCTCCGGGATCGGCGGCGGGCACTTCCGGGACAGGCCGCTGAGCTGGGCCGAGATGATCTCCAGCATGCCGAGCGAGCCGGCCGGCTTGGTCATCCGCTTCTGCCGGTCCCAGGCCTCGCCGAGCGCCTTGGCGTCCAGCGGGCGGATGCCGCGCAGGGTCTCGGAGAGCACGCTGTGCGGCTCCTCGCCGGGCAGGGCGCGGTTGCCGTACTGCTCCTCGTGGACGACCCAGGACAGCGGGCGCTTCTTCGCCCAGCCCTGCTGCTGGAGCTCGGGCTCGTCCGGGAAGGCGTCGACGAAGCCGACGCACAGGTAGGCGACGACCTCCAGGTGCTCGGGCAGGCCGAGCTCGCGGACCAGCTCCTCCTCGTCGAAGAAGCTCACCCAGCCGACGCCGAGGCCCTCGGCGCGGGCGGCCAGCCAGAGGTTCTCGACCGCGAGGGCGGCCGAGTACGGGGCCATCTGCGGCTGGGTGTGCCGGCCCAGGGTGTGCCGGCCGCCGCGGGTGCGGTCGGCGGTGACGACGATGTTGACGGGCGTCTCGAGGATCGCCTCGATCTTGATTTCCTTGAACTGCTTCGCGCGGCCCTTGGGGAGCGAGTCGGCGAACGCCTCGCGCTGGCGCTCGGCCAGTTCGTGCATCTTGCGGCGGGTCTTGGCGGAGCGGATGACCACGAAGTCCCAGGGCTGCGAGTAGCCGACGCTGGGGGCGGTGTGGGCGGCCTCCAGGACGCGGATCAGCACCTCGTGGGGGATCGCGTCGGGGCGGAAGCCGTTGCGGATGTCGCGGCGCTCGCGGATGACCTGGTGGACGGCCTCGCGGCCGAGTTCGTCGTAGCCGGGGGCGGCGGGGCCGCGCGGCTCGGCGGGCTCCTGGGGCTCGGCGGCCTCCTCGGCGTCGGCGGGCTGCTCGCCGTCGACGGGTGCCTCGGCGGCCGCGGGCGCCTCGGCGGGGTCGGCCGGGGCCTCGGGGGTCTCGGCCGTGTCGGTGGGCCCGGTGGCCTCGGCCGGCTCGGCCGCAGTGGCGGGCTCTGCGACGGCGGCGGTCGGCTCGGTGACGGCGGTCGGCTCGGCCGGGGTGCCGTCCTCGGCCTGCGGGGCCGGGGCGGTCTCGGCGGCCTCGGTCGCGGGCAGTTCGGCGGGGGCGTCGGCCGGGGGCGCGTCGACGGGCACGGCGTCCGTCGGCAGCGTGTCCGTCGGCACGGCGGGCTGCTCGACCGCGGGCTGCTGCTCGGCGGGGGCCTCGGCCGGCTCGGCGACGGCGGCGGACACCGGCTCGGCCGGGACGTCCACCGGGGCGGCGACGGGCTGGCCGGAGGGCATCTCGCCGGTGCCGGCGGCGGTCTCGGCGGCCGCCTCCGGGGCGGGGGCCTCGACGGGGGCCTCGGCGGCGGCTTCCACCGCGGCCGGGCCGGCCACGGGCTCGGCCACCGGCTCGACGGGCGCCTCGCCCTCGGGCCCGGCGGCCTCCACCGCGGGCCCGGGCTGCTCGGCCGGGACCGGCTCGACGGCGGCGGGCGCGGCGGGCTCGACGGCCTCGGGCCCGGCCTGGGCGGGGGCCTCGGCCGGGTCGGCGACGGGCGCTATGGGGGCGGACTGCTCCGCCTCGGTCCCGACGGCGGCCGGGGCGGACTGCTCGACCAGCGGCTCGGCCACGGGCTCGGCGACCGGCTCGACCTGCGGGAGGCCGTGCGGGGTCGGCGCGGCGAGGAAGGCGGAGATGCGGCGCGGCTGACCGCCCCCGGCCTGTGCCTCGGCGGCGGCTTCGGCGACAGCGGCGGAACCCTCGGCGGCGGGAGCCTCGGCGGTCGGAGCCTCGGCGATGGGAGCCCCGGCCGGGGCCTCGACGGCGACGGCGGCCGGCTCGACGACGGCCGGCTCGGTGTTCCCGGGTGCCGCGGTGGTCTCGGGGACGGCCTCGACCGGCGCCTCGACGACCGCCTCGGCCACGACCGGCGCCTCGACCGGAACGGCGACGGGCAGCACGACGGGAGGCTGCTGGACGGCGGCCTCGACCGGCTGCGGCGCGGGTACGGGCTGGACGGCGACGGGCACGGCCATCGGCTCGGGCTGGACGGCGGCCGGAACCACCGGGATGCCGTGCGCGGGCGTGCTGCCGGTCGACGGGCCGCGGTCGGCCAGCGAGCGGACCGGGACCTGGCCGGTCATCAGGGACGGGTCCGGGATCGGCGGCCCGGCGTGCAGCGGTCGGCGCGGCGACTGAACGGCCGTCACCGGCTCGGGGCCCTGCTGCTGGGCCGGCACGGTCTGGACGCCGGGGGCGGCCTGCGGCGCGAAGCCGTGGGGGGCGCCGGCCTGGTCGGCGCCGAGCACGGGCGGCTCCAGCGGCGGCCAGGACGGCTCGACGGGAGTGCCGGGCGGGGTCTGCGGGTCGGCGGCCTGGTCGGCGGCGGGCGCCGTCGGCTCGCCCCAGGAGCCCTGCGGACCGGGCATCAGCAGGACGTCGTCCTCGTCGTCGAGGCCGTCCGGCTGGTCGACGAAGTGGAACGTCGGGCGCGGGGCGGCGGCCCAGGCCTCACCGGCGGCGCCGGGCGCTCCGGGGGCGGGCGCGGCGAATCCGGGCGCGCCGAGCGGGGTGCCCGGTGCGGGGACGCCCGGTGCCGGGACACCCTGCACGGGCACGGCCTGGGCCGGCACTCCGTGGGCCGGGACGCCGTGGGCGGGTACGCCCTGCGGCGGGAGGACGGCGGCGCCGGGCGGGACCGCACCGGGAACGCCGACCCCGGGCACACCGGGGAGGGTGCCGTCCAGCGCGACGCCCTGTACGGGTGCGACAGCCGCGACGCCCTCCGGGCCGCCGAGCCGGTCGGGCCCGGCGAGCAGGTGCTCCGGCAGTCCCTCGTTCGGGACGTGGCCGCCATCGGTCATGTCAAAGCTCCTTCCAGGCCGCTGCCGCGCCCTCGGCGACACGATCACCGACCGCAGCGCCCATCCGCACGGGCCGGGCCTGCACCGGCCCGCCCCTCAATCACACACGGCCGCCGCGCCGAGGCGCTGCGGCCGAAATCCTTCCGGCGCGCTGCGGCACCCCGGCCCGCGCGCCACCCGGGTGGGGCGGCGCGTCATCTGAGACAACGACAAGCCGGGGCAACCGGCACGACCGCACCGGACCCTACGGCATTCTCCAGGTCCGGCGGGCGGCCCGTCGAATTGCCCACACTCCGAACCCCGTCGGTCTGCGCCATGTCAGAAAGGCACCGGACCCGACCGGATCGGGCGGGCTGTCGGACACCGCAGCCGTCCCGGACGCCACACTACCGGCCCGGGGAGGCCGCCTCCCGAATCGGTGTCCGGATGCGACCTGGATCACCGTCCGGCCGGGCCGTGCGCCGGGTCCGGGCCCACGGCCCGACCGGAGCGCACGGTGGGCGGACGCGGCGGACGGGCCCGGGAACACGTGGATCGGCACCGGCTCCCACCGGGATCACCACCCGGCGCCACCGGGTCTTCACGGTTTCTGCGCGCCCCAGAGCAGGAAGGTGCCCGGGTCGCCCATGCCGAGGCGCAGGCCGGGTCCGTCGGCGGCGGCCCCGGCGGGCGGGAGCAGCGGCGCGGACTGGAGCAGCGCGCCGTCGGCGCGGTAGCCAGCGCCGGCGATGACGCGGCGGACCTCCTCGGCCTCGGCGAGGGTGCGGGCGACGGCGACGATCCGTTCGGGGCGGCGGGAGAGCACGGCGCGCACGGCTTCCGGGCCGCCGGTCTCGACGACGGCGGCGTCGGGTTCGGGGAGTTCGCCGAGGACGTCGGGGCCCCGGCCGTGGACGATCTCGACCTCGACGCCGTAGCGGCGGGCGTTGACGGCTAGCCGGGCGCAGGCGGAGCGGTCGGCCTCGACGGCGACGACGGCCGCGCCGAAGCGGGCGGCGTCGACGGCGAGGGCGCCGCTGCCGGCGCCGACGGTCCAGACGAGGTCGCCGGGGCGGGCACCCAGGCGGGCGAGCACGAGCGCGCGGACGTGCGCCGGGAGCGTGTCGGATGCGCCGGGTGCGCCGGGGTCGGCGGGGGCGCCCGGTGGGGCGGGGGTGCGGCCGGTGCCGGTGTAGGTCTCGGTGGGCAGGGCCCAGCCCCGGTCCGGTCCCGGGTAGCCGACGGGGCGTCCGGCGAGCCAGCCGGCGGCCTCGCCGGCGGCGCCGTTCGCGGGTCCGCCGCCGGGGCCGCCGCCGCTGCTGCCGCCGATGACGAGGACGACGCTGGGGTCGCGCCAGATGTGGTCGGCGACGCGGTCGGAGGTGAGGACGGTGACGTCCTCGTCGGGGGTGCCGAGAGCTTCGCAGACGACGAAGGTGCGGTGGACGCCGCGGAGCATGAGGGCGAGTTCGGCGGGGCCGGCGCCGGGTGCGGTGAGGACGGCGACCTTGGGGTGGGCGCGGCAGAGGTTGGCGGCGCGGCGCAGGCGGCCGCCGTGCGCGCTGGCAACCTGGGCGTCCTCCCAGGGCATGCCGGCGCGGGCGAAGGCGGCGGCGACGGAGGAGACTGCGGGGAGGACTTCGAGTTCGAGGCCGTACTCGGGGCGGCGCAGGGTGCGGACGACGCCGAAGAAGCCGGGGTCGCCCTCGGCGATGACGACGGCGGCGCCGCGGTGTTCGGCGATCCGGCGGGCGGCGAGCTGGATGCTGCCGAGGGCGATGCGTTCGGCGGCGGGCGGCACCGGGAGGGCCTTGAGCTGGTAGGGGGCGCCGGCCACCAGGGTGGCTGCGGCGAGGGCCGCGGCGGCGGCCTCGGTGAGCGGTGTGCCGTCCCACCCGATGACCGTGATCCGGTCAGCCATCTGTGGCTGTTCTCCCTCGCCGTCCGTGCGCCGACAGGCGGCGCCGGCGTGCGGCACCGGTGGAGAGGCTACCGGGTGTGATCCCCTCGGCGCGGACATCTCGTACACATGTCCGTGCCGGTCGGCCCCGAAGGGCAGCCCGGCGGTGGTCCGGGCCGGTTGTACGGGCCCCTCGTACGTCCGGTCGTGCGGGTCGGTCGCGCGGGCCCACGTGCGGGTCAGTCGCGCAGCACGTAGCGGTGGCCGCCGGCCCAGGCGGGGGCGGCGGCCTCGGGGGTCTCCAGGTCCTCGGGGAGCAGGCTCCACAGGATGAGGTCGCTGCGGCTCTCGCCGACGGCCGGACGGTCCGGGGCCGGGCGGTCGGCGGCCCGGCGGTCGTGGCCGGAGGAGGGGTAGTAGCCCGAGGGGTCGTAGCCGGAAGGGTCGTAGCCCGAGCGGTCGTGGCCCCGGCGGTCCCCCGCCGCACCGGCGGCGGACTCGCCGGACTCGCCGGACTCGCCGCGCACTATCCAGGCGCTGCGCAGGACGCCCTCGCTGATGCCGCCGATCTTCTGGGCGACCTGCTGGGCGGCGGTGTTCCCGGCGGCGGTGCGCAGTTCGAGGCGCAGGAAGTCCCGGTCCTCGAAGAGCCACTGGGCGACGCCGAGGACGGCCTCGGGGGCGTAGCCCTCGCCGCGGGCCCAGGCGGCGGTGACGAAGGAGATCTCGGTGGAGCGCAGCCGCCAGTCGGTGTGCCGGAGTTCGACCAGGCCGACCAGGCGCTGGGTGAGGTGTTCGGTGACGGCGAGCACGATGCCGCGGCCGGTGGCGCGGTGGGCGGGTGCGAGGGTGCGGGCCAGGTCGAGGGCGTGGGCCTCGGTGAAGGGGTGCGGGTGGTCGGTCCAGGCCAGGACGAGTTCGTCGGCCATCATGTCGGCCAGGCCGGGGGCGTCGTCCTCCGCAAGCGGGCGCAGCAGCAGCCGTTCGGTGCTGATGGCGGTCTCGGGGAAGCTCGCTGCCATGCCGTCTCTCCTCGCCGGGTCGTGGACACACCGTACGCCTCGCCGGTGCCGGGTGGTCACGCGGTGCACGGACCGGACGACGGTACGTCAGAAATGGGCCTGTCGGACCGTCACTGGTGCATACTGCCCGACCGGGCCCCCGCCTGGTTGCGGCGGGGGCCCGGTCGGTGGTCCGGCGGGACGGGTCGGGAGCGGTCGGCTCCGGGGATCAGAACGCCGGGATGACGGAGCCCTGGAAGGTGTCGTCGATGAACTTCTTGACCTCGGCGGAGTGCAGCAGCTCGGCGAGCTTCTTCACCCGCGGGTCGTTCTCCTTGCCCTTCTTGACGGCGAGGATGTTGGCGTAGGGGTTGCCCTCGGCCTTCTCCAGCACGATCGCGTCGGTGGCGGGCTTGAGGCCGGAGTCGAGCGCGTAGTTGCCGTTGATGACGGCGGCGTCGACGTCGGCGATGGAGCGGGGCAGCTGGGCGGCCTCCAGCTCCTTCCACTTGAAGTTCTTCGGGTTGCCGGTGACGTCGGCGGGGGTGGCGGCGGTGCCGGCCCCGTCCTTGAGGGTGATGAGCTTGTTGTCGGCGAGCAGCTTGAGCGCGCGGCCCTCGTTGGTGGCGTCGTTGGGCAGGCCGATGGTGGCGCCGTCCGGCAGGTCGGCGATCGCCTTGACCTTCTTGGAGTAGACGCCCAGCGGCTCCAGGTGCACGGCCTCGACGGAGACGATGTCGGTGCCGCGCTTCTTGTTGAAGTCCTCCAGGTACGGCACGTGCTGGAAGTAGTTGGCGTCGGCCGAGCCGTCCTGCACCGCCGTGTTGGGGGTCACGTAGTCGGTGACCTCCTTGACGTTGAGCTTGAGGCCGGCCTTGTCCGCGAGGTTGTCCTTGACGTACTTGAGGATCTGGCCGTGCGGGGTGGGGCTGGCGACGACGGTGAGCGGCGCGTTCGCGTCCGAGGAGGACGAGTCGCCGTTGCTGCCGCAGGCGGCCAGCGAGAGGGCGATGCCGGCGGTGGCGAGGACGCTGGTGAACTTCAGGGCGTTGCGCACGAAAAGTGCCTTTCTGCGTATTGCGGGGAGCCGCGTCCGAGGATCGGACGGGCAAGTCTGCGAGGCGGGAGGCCTGCGGGAGGAGGAGGCCCGGAAGGTCCGGGAGGCCCCGAGGATCTAGGAGGCGACGAGGTCGGTGTCGGCGCGGGGGCGCAGCAGCCTGGTCCGGCCGCCGCCGCGGCCGCGGTTGGCGAGCCGTCGCACGGCGTAGTCGCCGGCCAGCTGGATCACGGTGACGATGATCGCGATCTCGGCGACGATGACCCACATGAAGGCGGTCTCGAAGCGCAGGTAGCCGTAGCGGTAGGCGAGGTCGCCGAGGCCGCCGCCGCCGACGGTGCCGGCCATCGCGGAGTAGCCGATGAGCGCGATGACGGTGGTGGTGACGGAGGCGACGATGCCGGGGAGGGCCTCGGGGACGAGCGTCTTGCGGACCAGGGTCCAGGTGTTGCCGCCCATCGCCTGGACGGCTTCGACCAGGCCGCGGTCGACCTCGCGGACGTTGGTCTCCACGAGCCGGGCGAAGAAGGGGATGGCGCCGACGGTCAGCGGGACGGTGGCGGCCTGCCAGCCGAGGGAGCTGCCGACCAGCCAGCGGGTGAAGGAGAACAGCGCGATCATCAGGATGATGAACGGCAGTGAGCGGGCGAGGTTCACGACCGCGCCGAGCACCTTGTTGACGGGCTGGTTCTGGAGGGCGCCGCCCTTGGCGGTGAGCACCAGCAGCACGCCGAGCGGCAGTCCGAGGACCACGGTGCACACGGTCGACACTCCGACCATCTGGAGGGTCTCCCAGGTGGCGGGCCACATCAGTTCCTGCATCTGGTCCCAGGTCATGCCACCGCTCCGTTCGCCGTTTCGATCACGTCCACCTGGAGGCCCTGTTCGCGCAGGAAGCCGATGGGCACCACGTTGTCGTGCCGCGAGCCGGGCAGTTCGACGCGCATCCGGCCGACCATGCGGCCGGCGATGGTCTCGACGGCGGCGCCGAGGATGTTGATTTCGATCTGGTAGGTGCGGGCGAGCTGGGAGACGAAGGGCTGGGCCGGGGCGTCGCCCTGGAAGGTGATCTCCAGCACGGTGGCGCCGGGGTGGCCGGTGCCGAATTCGCTGAGCGGGAAGAGTTCGCGGGCGAGTTCGGAGCCGGGCCGGGCGAGCAGGTCGGTGAGCGCGCCGGACTCGACCACCCGGCCGCCGCGCATCAGGGCGGCGGAGTCGCAGACGGACTTGATGACGTCCATCTCGTGGGTGATGAGCAGGACGGTGAGGCCGAGCTGTTCGTTGAGGTCGCGCAGCAGTTTGAGGATGGAGCGCGTGGTCTCGGGGTCGAGCGCGGAGGTGGCCTCGTCGGAGAGCAGCACCTTGGGGTCGCCGGCGAGGGCGCGGGCGATGCCGACGCGCTGCTTCTGGCCTCCGGAGAGCTGGCCGGGGTAGCTGCGGGCCTTGTCGGTGAGGCCGACGAGGTCGAGCAGTTCGGCGGCCTTGCGGCGGCGCTGGGTGCGGTCCAGTCCGATGATCTCCAGCGGGAGTTCGACGTTCTGCTGGACGGTGCGGGAGGACAGCAGGTTGAAGTGCTGGAAGACCATGCCGATGCGGCGGCGGGCTTCGCGGAGGTCCTTGCCGGCGCGGTTCTCGCCGCCGGCGAGGGCGGTGAGGTCGACGCCGTCCACGGTCACGGTGCCGGAGCTGGGGCGCTCCAGCATGTTGACGCAGCGGATGAGGGTGGACTTTCCGGCGCCGCTGGTGCCGACGACTCCGTAGACCTCGCCGGGGCGGACGTGGAGGTCGACGCCCGCGAGGGCGGTCACCTCGCGGCCGCGGGATCGGTAGACCTTGGTGAGGTCCGTGGTGGTGATCACAGCTGCTTCCGTGGGTCGGGGGCGGGCGGCGTGCGGAGGTCGCACCGCCGTGCGGTCGGCGACGGGAACGGCGTCGCACCGGGGGGATCCGGACCTGCCACCCCTTGATCGTCGCCGCTGGGCGGCCGGGCCGCGCGACGGCGTGGCCCTTACGAGTCAGTGGACCGCCGGCGGGTGTGCGGGCAGGCCGAAGAAGGGGGTGCGGGCAGGACGGGCGCGTCCGCACGGACGGGAACGACGCCGGGTTTCTCGCTTCGGGGCGCGAGGAGAGGCACTCTCAGCGGGTGCCGGGGGCGGTGGCCCTCAGCGGTGACACATTCGACGGCACATGGCGCTCTCACCTGCCGGCGGGGTGCCGGTGGGGGTCCATTTCGTCGTCGCAGTCATGTGAGCCAGTAAATCAGATGGTTCGAGGAGGTCCCAATTATTTCGCAGCGGCGTCCGCAATGCGGACACTCGTGGCATTGAGCTGGGCGAACGGCGACCGGCGCCGCCTTCGGGAGTCCGAATGATGGCGGCGCCGGTTCGACGGGGCCCGCGCGGGGCGGGCCGGGGCCTCGGGTGACGGGCTTCGGGCGGTGGGCTTCGGGCGGTGGGCTTCAGGCGGTCGCGGCGAGCGGGGCCGCGACGGACTTCTCCAGGTGCACCAGGGTGATCCGGCCGCTGATCTGTTCGACGGTGGTCTGGCGGTAGCCCTGGCGGGCGTAGAGGCGCAGGTTGCCGAGGCTGCGGTGGCCGGTGAAGAGGCGGTAGGAGTTCACCGCGCCGTCCGCGGCGAGGCGGCGCTCCAGGGCCTCCAGCAGTCGGCCGCCCAGGCCGTGGCGCTGCATCCGGGGGTGGACGACCAGGCGCCCTATCCGGCCGACGCCGTCGGGTCCGAGGTGGCCCCGGACGGTGCCGACGATCTCGTCGCCGAGGCGGGCGACGAGCACGTGCCGTTCGGTCAGCTCTTCTCGCAGGCTCTCCAGGGTCTGGGTCAGCGGCTCGATGGCCCAGTCGCCGTAGAGCTCGGCCTCGCTCTGGTAGCCGAGGTACTGGAGCTTGAGGATCTGCTCCGCGTCGTCCGTCCCGGCGGTCGAAATGTTCACGCTCATGCCCATGTGCGGGGGCCTCCCCATCGTTGTACCCGGCGCGCGAGAGGTGAGGGTGACGCACCGGTTGGCTGCCGGAGGGTGTCCCGGCCGGGGATCCGCCCAGACCGGGGGTGGCGCACGAACGTACCAGCCCGCACGGCCCTGGTGGGGCCGTGTCGGCGGCGGCGCGCTCACGGTCAGTATCCGAGCGGGCGCGCCACCGTCAAGAGCCGCGTTCGCCAGCGCCTTACCCGGCTGTCAGCTGATCTCAACCTCGTGGCCGCCGGACGTGGCGAGGGTCACGCCCGGCGGGGCGCGGCGGGACAGGTGCCGGGCGAGGACCGCGCGAGGCCCGGGCGGGGGCGGCGGGGCGCGGGCGGGGAGCGGGCCGGGGGCGGCGGGGCGCGGGCCGGGGGGAGCACCGCCGCCGCTCAGGCGTAGCGCTCGGCGTGCAGCAGGACGCGCAGGCAGGCCAGGCAGCGGGCCCGGGTGGGGCCGATGGAGCCGCGCGGCATGCCGAGGCGGCGGGAGAGCTCGCGGTAGGTCGGCGGCGGGTCCTCGGCGAGGGCGGCCATCAGCTGCGGGCAGCGTCCGGGCAGCGCGGCGACGGCCTCGCGGACGAGGCGGCGGCGCAGCTCGGCGAGGACCTCGTCCTCGGCGGAGGGGACGGACGGGAGGGCGGTGCACATACCGTTCTTGACCGGGTGGGGGCCGTCCCGGTTACGGGTGACCGGTCGCATACGGACGGGAGGGGCGCGGCGGAGTACCCGCCGCGCCCCTCCCCCGTGCCGGGTGGTGGGGGCCGGTCAGCCCGTCACCCACTCCTGCTGGGCGGCGAGGTCGGCCTTGATCTCGCCGAGCTGGACGGCGACGGCGCTGGGCGCGGT
Organism: Kitasatospora purpeofusca; assembly: GCF_000718025.1. Lineage (GTDB taxonomy): Bacteria > Actinomycetota > Actinomycetes > Streptomycetales > Streptomycetaceae > Kitasatospora > Kitasatospora purpeofusca. The sequence continues at coordinate 137,477 of NZ_JODS01000020.1, read as the reverse complement.
GCCGCCGCGGCCGTTGCGGGAGGCGATGGCGCCGTGGACGTTGAGCACCGACCGCACCTCGGGGGTGAGGTGCGCGGAGATGGCGGCGAACTGCTCGTCCGTCAGGTCGGCGAGTTCGATGCCGTGCGCCTCGCACTCCTTGACACAGGCTCCGGCGACCTCGTGCGCGACCCGGAACGGCACGCCCTGCTTGACGAGCCATTCGGCGATGTCGGTGGCGAGGGAGAAGCCGGCCGGGGCGAGCTCCTCCAGCCGCTCGCGGTGCACGGTGAGGGTGGCCATCATGCCGGTGAAGGCGGGCAGCAGGACCTCGAGGGTGTCGCAGGAGTCGAAGACCGGCTCCTTGTCCTCCTGGAGGTCGCGGTTGTAGGCGAGCGGGAGGGCCTTGAGGGTGGCGAGCAGGCCGGTGAGGTTGCCGATGAGCCGGCCGGACTTGCCGCGGGCGAGCTCGGCGATGTCGGGGTTCTTCTTCTGCGGCATGATCGACGAACCGGTGGAGAAGGCGTCGTGCAGCGTGATGAAGCCGAACTCCTTGGTGTTCCAGATGATCACCTCCTCCGCGATCCGGGACAGGTCGATCCCGATCATCGCGGTGACGAAGGCGAATTCGGCGACGAAGTCGCGCGAGGCCGTGCCGTCGATCGAGTTGCCGACCGAGCCGCCCTCGAAGCCGAGGTCGGCGGCGACGGCCTCCGGGTCGAGGCCGAGCGAGGAGCCGGCCAGCGCCCCGGAGCCGTAGGGGGAGACGGCGGTGCGGGCGTCCCACTGGCGCAGCCGCTCGGCGTCCCGGCCGAGGGCCTGCACGTGCGCGAGGACGTGGTGGGCGAAGAGCACGGGCTGGGCGTGCTGGAGGTGGGTGCGGCCCGGCATCGCGGTGTCCGGGTGGGCCTCGGCGAGGCCGACCAGGGCGTGCTGGAGGTCGAGCAGCAGTCCGCCGATGGTCTTCGCGTGGTCCCGCAGGTACATCCGGAAGAGGGTGGCGATCTGGTCGTTGCGGGAGCGTCCGGCCCGCAGCTTGCCGCCGAGGTCGGGGCCGAGCCGCTCCAGCAGGCCGCGCTCCAGGGCGGTGTGGACGTCCTCGTCGGCGACGGTGCCGGTGAAGGTGCCGGCCTCGACGTCGGCGAGCAGCCGGTCGAGTCCGTCGTGCATGGCGGCGAGTTCGTCGGCGGTGAGCAGGCCGGCCTTGTGCAGGACGCGGGCGTGGGCCTTGGAGCCGGCGATGTCGTAGGGGGCGAGGCGCCAGTCGAAGTGCACCGAGGCGGAGAGCCGGGCCAGGGCCTCGGAGGGGCCGTCGGCGAAGCGGGCGCCCCAGAGGCGGACGTCGCCACCGGTGGCGGTCTGGTCGGCGGACATCGCTGGCTCCTTACGGACGTGCGGGAAAGGGGGGTTGGGGGGTGGTCCCGGCCGGCCCCGCGGGAGCGGGGCGCGGCCGGGTCCGGGGCGGCTCAGCCCAGGTCGCGGCGGGCGGCGATCTTCGAGGAGAGGCCGAAGATCTCGATGAAGCCCTTGGACATCGACTGGTCGAAGGTGTCGCCGGTGTCGTAGGTGGCGAGGTTGAAGTCGTACAGCGACTGGTCGGACTTGCGGCCGTTGACGACGGCCCGGCCGCCGTGCAGGACGATCCGGATCTCGCCGGAGACGTGCTGGTTGGCCTCGTTGACGAAGCCGTCCAGGGCGCGCTTGAGCGGGGAGAACCACAGGCCGTCGTAGACCAGTTCGGCCCACCGCTGCTCGACCTGCCGCTTGTAGCGGGCGAGTTCGCGCTCGACGGTGACGTTCTCCAGCGCCTGGTGGGCGGTGATCAGGGCGATCGCGCCGGGGGCCTCGTAGATCTCCCGGGACTTGATGCCGACGAGGCGGTCCTCGACCATGTCGAGCCGGCCGACGCCCTGGGCGCCGGCGCGCTTGTTGAGCTCCTCGATCGCCTGCAGGACGGTGACCTTGCGGCCGTCGATCGCGACCGGGACGCCGGCGTCGAAGGTGATGACCACCTCGTCGGCCTCGCGCGCGGTGGCGGGGTTCTGGGTGTACTCGTAGACGTCCTCGATCGGGGCGTTCCAGATGTCCTCGAGGAAGCCGGTCTCGACGGCCCGGCCGAAGACGTTCTGGTCGATCGAGTACGGGGACTTCTTGGTGGTGGCGATCGGCAGGCCCTTGGCCTCGGCGAAGGCGATCGCCTTGTCCCGGGTCATCGCGTAGTCGCGGACCGGGGCGATGCACTTGAGGCCCGGGGCCAGCGAGTTGATGCCGACCTCGAAGCGGACCTGGTCGTTGCCCTTGCCGGTGCAGCCGTGGGCGACGGTGGTGGCGCCGTGCTTCTGGGCGGCGGCCACCAGGTGCTTGACGATGACCGGCCGGGAGAGGGCGGACACCAGCGGGTACTGGCCCTGGTAGAGGGCGTTGGCCTTGACGGCCGGGAGGCAGTACTCGTCGGCGAACTCGTCGCGGGCGTCGGCGACCTCGGCCTCGACGGCGCCGCAGTCCAGCGCCCGCTGGCGGATGACGTCCAGGTCCTCGCCGCCCTGGCCGACGTCGACGGCGACGGCGATGACCTCGGCGCCCGTCTCCTCGGCGATCCAGCCGATGCAGACGGACGTGTCCAGACCGCCCGAATAGGCGAGTACGACGCGCTCGGTCACGGCTTTCTCCTTCACAACTGTGCGAACAGGCTTACGGCGACAGGCATAAGTATGCACTACTCCGTATGAATCTCAAAACCCTGTGGCGGGGAAGGTTCCGGATACGCCAGTGGGCCCGGTCGGAACCGGGCCCACAGGGCGGTGCGGGGCTGTGCGGGGGCCGTACGAGGACTGCACGGGGGCTTGTGGCGAGGGCTGGGCGGGGGCTGTGCGGGGGGCTACTGCGCCTTCGCCTGGGCGAGCTGCATGAGGTGGTCGGCGAGGGCCTGGCCGCCGGCCGGGTCGCGGCTGATCAGCAGGACGGTGTCGTCGCCGGCGATGGTGCCGATGATCTCGAACACCTCGGCCTGGTCGATCGCCGAGGCCAGGAACTGCGCCGCGCCGGGCGGGGTGCGCAGCACCACCAGGTTGCCGGAGGCGGTCGCGGAGACCATCAGCTCGCCGGCCAGCCGGGCCATCCGGCCCTCGGTGGCGGACTCCCCCATCGGCGCGCGCGGGGTGCGGTCGCCGCCCTCGGCCGGGACGGCGTAGATGAGCGCGCCGTCCCGGTTGCGGATCTTCACCGCGCCCAGCTCGTCCAGGTCCCGGGACAGGGTGGCCTGGGTGACCACGAGTCCGTCGTCGGCGAGCAGCTTGGCGAGCTGGCTCTGCGAGCGCACGGGCTGGCGGGTGAGCAGGTCCACGATCCGCCGGTGGCGCGCGGTGCGGGTCTGCGGGACCTGCGGCGTCGGGCCGGCGGCGGGCTGGCCGGAGTGGGGAACGGTCATGTGATTATTCTCCCGGACTACGCTCGGTTCGCATCGTCCGGGGCGTCCGCCCGCACGGCCCGCAGGACGGCCGGCAGCGCGGCGAGGAAGGCGTCCGCCTCCTGCTCGGTGAGCACCAGCGGCGGGGCGAGGCGCACCGCGTCCGGCACCGCGGCGTTCACCAGGAAGCCGGCCTCCTGGAGGCCCGCCTGCACCTTCGCGGAGACCGGGGCGGTGAGCACGATGCCGAGCAGCAGCCCGGCGCCGCGCACGTGCGAGACCAGCGGGTCGTCGATCGCCTCGACGCCGTGCCGCAGCCGCTCGCCGATCTTGCGGGCGTGCTCCAGCAGCCCTTCGGACCCGATGGTGTCCAGCACCGCGAGCGCGGCCGCCGCGACCACCGGGTTGCCGCCGAAGGTGGTGCCGTGCTGGCCCGGGGTGAGCAGCTCGGCGGCCTCGCCGAAGGCGAGCACGGCCCCGATCGGCAGGCCGCCGCCGAGCGCCTTGGCGAGCGTGACGACGTCCGGCTCGACGCCGTCGAAGGCCTGGTGGGCGAACCAGTGGCCGGTGCGGCCGACGCCGGTCTGGATCTCGTCGAGGACGAGCAGGGTGCCGGTGGCGCGGGTGATCTCGCGGGCGGCCCGCAGATAGCCGTCGGGCAGCGGGACGGCGCCGTTCTCGCCCTGGATCGGCTCCAGGAAGACGGCGGCCGTGTCGGTGGTGACGGCCGCGCGCAGCGCCTCCACGTCGCCGAACGGGACGTGGGTGACGTCGCCGGGCAGCGGGCGGAACGGCTCCTGCTTGGCGGGCTGGCCGGTGAGCGCGAGGGCGCCCATGGTGCGGCCGTGGAAGGCGCCCTCCAGGGCGACCAGGTGGGTGCGGCCGGTCCGGCGGGAGATCTTGAAGGCGGCCTCGTTGGCCTCGGCGCCGGAGTTGCAGAAGAACACCCGTCCGGGGCGCCCGTCGAGCTCCAGCAGCCGTTCGGCGAGGGCGACGGTGGGCTCGGCCAGGAAAAGGTTGGAGATGTGGCCGAGGGTGGCGATCTGCCGACTCACGGCCTCGACCACGGCCGGGTGGGCGGTGCCGAGGGCGTTGACCGCGATGCCGCCGAGCAGGTCGGTGTAGGCCTTGCCGTCGGCGTCCCAGAGGGTGCTGCCCTCGCCGCGGACCAGCGGGATCCGCGGGGTGCCGTAGTTGTCGGTGAAGGCGTGCTGCCACCGCTCGGTCAGCTGGGCGTTGGAAGTCATGCGAGTCCCCCGGTCACGGTCGGTTCGTCGTCGGGCACGACCATGGTGCCGATGCCCTCGTCGGTGAAGATCTCCAGCAGCAGGCTGTGCGGCACCCGGCCGTCCAGCACGCGGGCGGTGCCGACGCCCGAGCGGACGGCGTTCAGGCAGCCCTCCATCTTGGGCACCATGCCGGAGGCGAGGCCCGGCAGCAGTTCCTCCAGCTCGGTGGCGTCCAGCTGGCTGATCACGTCGTCCGAGTTCGGCCAGTCCTTGTAGAGGCCCTCGACGTCGGTCAGCACGACGAGCATCTCGGCGCCGAGGGCGACCGCGAGCGCGGAGGCGGCGGTGTCGGCGTTGATGTTGTAGACGTGGCCGTCGGTGCCGCGGGCGATCGAGGAGACCACCGGGATCCGGCCGTCCGCGATCAGCGCCTTCACCGCGCCGGCCTCGACGTTGACGATGTCGCCGACCAGGCCGATGTCGACCGACTCGCCGTCGACGACCGCGTAGCGCTTGACCGCGGTCATGGTGTGGGCGTCCTCGCCGGTCATGCCGACCGCGAACGGGCCGTGCTCGTTGAGCAGGCCGACCAGCTCGCGCTGCACCTGGCCGGCGAGCACCATCCGGACCACGTCCATGGTCTCCGGGGTGGTGACCCGTAGGCCGTTGGTGAACGAGGACTCCAGGCCGAGCCGGTCCAGCTGGGCGCTGATCTGCGGGCCGCCGCCGTGCACCACGACGGGGTGCAGCCCGGCGAAGCGCAGGAAGACGACGTCCGCGGCGAAGGCGGCCTTGAGCTCGTCGTCGACCATGGCGTTGCCGCCGAACTTGATGACGACGGTCTTGCCGTGGAAGCGCTCCAGCCAGGGCAGGGCCTCGATGAGCGTCATGGCCTTGGGCAACGCGGTGTTGTTCCGGGCCTGTTCGCCCTTGGGTGCGATCTTCACGGTTCTGGTCATCCCCCGGCTCGGGTGGCGGCGTTCGGACGGGTCGGCCGGCGGGCCGGCCCGCCGTCAGGTGGAGTAGGCGCTGTTCTCGTGCACGTAGTCGGCGGTGAGGTCGTTGGTCCACAGGGTGGCGGCGGCCCCGCCGGCGTTGAGGTTCGCGGTGATCACGACCTCGCGCCCGCTCATGTCGACCAGGTCCCGGTCCTCCCCCACGCTGCCGTCGCGGCACACCCAGACGCCGTTGATCGCGACGTCGAGGCGGTCCGGGTCGAAGGCGGCGTCGGTGGTGCCGATCGCGGCCAGCACCCGGCCCCAGTTCGGGTCCTCGCCGTGGATGGCGCACTTGAGCAGGTTGTTGCGGCCGATCACCCGGGCGACGCCGACGGCCTCGTCCTCGGTGGCGGCGCCGGTGACGTCGATCCGGATGTCCTTGCTCGCGCCCTCGGAGTCGCCGATCAGCTGCCGGGCGAGGTCGGCGCAGACCGTGCGCACCGCCTCGTCGAACTCGGCCGGCTCCGGGGCGGTGCCGCTGGCGCCGGAGGCGAGCAGCAGCACGGTGTCGTTGGTCGACATGCAGCCGTCGGAGTCGATCCGGTCGAAGGTGGTGCGGGTGGCGGCGCGCAGCGCGGTGTCCAGGGCGGCCGCGTCGGCGTCGGCGTCGGTGGTGAGCACGACCAGCATGGTGGCCAGGCCCGGGGCGAGCATGCCGGCGCCCTTGGCCATGCCGCCGACGGTCCAGCCGGCCGGGCTGGTGACCTGCGCGGTCTTGTGGACGGTGTCGGTGGTCTTGATGGCGATCGCGGCGGCCTCGCCGCCGGCGGCGTCCAGCGCGGCGGCGGCGGTGGCGACGCCGGGCAGCAGGATGTCCATCGGCAGCCGGACGCCGATCAGGCCGGTGGAGGCGACGGCGACCTCGCCGGCGCTCAGCTTCAGCTCCTCGGCGACCTTCTCGGCGGTGGCGTGGGTGTCCTGGAAGCCCAGCGGGCCGGTGCAGGCGTTGGCGCCACCGGAGTTGAGGACGACGGCGGAGACCGTGCCGCCCTTGAGGACCTGCTCGGACCAGAGCACGGGGGCGGCCTTGACCCGGTTGGAGGTGAAGACGCCGGCCGCGGCGAGCGAGGGGCCGTCGTTGACGACCAGGGCGAGGTCCGGGGTGCCGGAGGCCTTGATCCCGGCGGTGACGCCGGCCGCCCGGAAGCCCAGGGCCGCGGTCACGCCGATGTTCTGGTGGTCGGTCACGGTGCGACTCCGTTCACGGGAAGGCCGAGCTCCTCGGGCAGACCGAGGGCGATGTTCATGCTCTGCACCGCGCCGCCGGCGGTGCCCTTGACCAGGTTGTCGATCGCGCTGATCGCCACGATCCGCCCGGCGGCCCCGTCCAGGGCGACCTGCACCAGCGCGGTGTTGGCGCCGTAGACGCTGCTGGTCTGCGGCCACTGCCCGGCGGGGAGCAGGTGGACGAACGGCTCGTCCGCGTACGCCTCGGCGTAGGCGGCGCGCAGTTCCTCGGCGCCCACCCCCGGCCGGGCCTTCGCGGAGCAGGTGGCGAGGATGCCGCGCGGCATCGGGACCAGGGTGGGGGTGAAGGAGACGCTGACCGGCTCGCCCGCGAGCGGGGTGAGGTTCTGCGCCATCTCCGGGGTGTGCCGGTGGACGCCGCCGACGCCGTAGGCGCTGACGCTGCCCATCACCTCGCTGCCGAGCAGGTGGGTCTTGGCGGCCTTGCCGGCGCCGGAGGTGCCGGAGGCGGCGACCACCACGGCCTCGGGCTCGGCGAGGCCGGCCGCGTAGGCGGGGAACAGCGCCAGCGAGACGGCCGTCGGGTAGCAGCCGGGGACGGCGATCCGGTTGACGCCCTTGAGCGCGTCGCGGTGACCGGGCAGTTCGGGCAGGCCGTAGGGCCAGGTGCCGGCGTGCGCCGAGCCGTAGAACTGCTCCCAGTCGGAGGCAGCCTTGAGCCGGAAGTCGGCGCCGCAGTCGACCACCAGGACGTTCTCGCCGAGCGCCTCGGCCACGGCAGCGGACTGTCCGTGCGGCAGCGCCAGGAAGACCACGTCGTGGTCGGCCAGCACCTCCGGGGTGGTGGGCTCCAGGATCCGGCCGGCCAGCGCCGGCAGGTGCGGCTGGAGCAGTCCCAGCGCGGTGCCCGCGTTGGAGCCGCCGGTCAGCGCCCCGATCTCGACCTCCGGGTGGCCGAGCAGCAGGCGCAGGACCTCGCCGCCCGCGTATCCGCTCGCGCCGGCGACGGCGACTCGCAATGCCATGGCGTTCCTCCTTTGTCGAGGCATGAATATACGCAGTACCGAACATTCATGCAAGGAGCACAGGAGAGCGAACCGAAGACCGAATCGGAAGCCGGAAGCCGGAAGCCGGACCCGCCCAGGACTTGTTAGCAATTTAGCTAATCTGCTAAACAGTCTCCCATGACCGAATCCCACGACGACAGCGGGGTCTTCAAGGCACTCGCCGATCCGACCCGGCGCCAGATCCTGGAGGACCTGCGCGGCGGCGAACTCGCGGCCGGGCAGATCGCGGGCCGGTTCGCGATCAGCGCGCCGTCCGTCTCCCGGCACCTCGGCGTGCTCCGGACGGCCGGACTGATCACCGAACGCCGGGACGGCAACCGGATCCTCTACGCACTGGCCGAGGACCGCCTCGCGGCGTGCGTCGGCCGCTTCCTCAGCGCGGTCTGCCCCGAGCAGATCGTGCTCCGGCACACCAAGTGGCGCCCGGACACCCGGGCCGACGAGAAGGGGACCGAGGCATGACGGGCCTGAGGCAACCACGGCTTGCCAGCGTCGTCGAACGCCGGCTCCTGGTGAACTACCGGGTCGACCCCGGGGCGGCCGCCCGGCTGCTCCCCGCGCCGCTGCGCCCGCAGCTGGTGCGCGGCCACGCCGTCGCCGGCCTCTGCCTGCTGCGGCTCGGCCGGGTCCGCCCGGCCTGGGCGCCCGCCTCGCTGGGGCTGCGCAGCGAGAACGTCGCCCACCGGATCGCCGTCGAGTGGGACGGGCCCAACGGCGTCGAGACCGGCGTCTACATCCCGCGCCGCGACACCGGATCCCGGCTCAACGCCTGGGCCGGCGGCCGGGTCTTCCCCGGCGAGTACGGCCTCGCCGACTTCACGGTGGACGAGGGCGCCGACCGGCTGCGGGTCGCCTTCGCGACCCGCGACGGCGACCTCCGGGCCGAGGTCGCCGTCGAGCTCGCCGCGGAACTGCCCGCGAGCCGGCTGTTCAGCGGCCTGGCCGAGGCCTCCGCCTTCTTCCGGTGCGGCTCCCGGGGTTTCTCCGCGACCCGGGACGGCGGCCTCCGGCTGGACGGCATGGAACTGCACACCGACGCCTGGCGGCTGGAGGCCTGCCGGGTGGAGTCCGCCGCCTCGTCCTTCTTCGACGACCCGGAGCGCTTCCCGCCGGGGAGCGCCGAGCTGGACTGCGCGCTGGTCATGCGGGACGTGCCGGTGGCCTGGGACCCGCTGCCGGCCATGGCCGTCAGCGCTTGACGGCCTTCAGCACCACGAACTTCGGATTGCCCGCGACCGTCCGGCAGTTGCCGAACAGGCGGCGCAGCTTGACGTGGTAGTCGAGGTGGCGGTTGCCGACCACCCAGAGCTCGCCGCCGGGGCGAAGCGCGCGCTTGGCGCCGGTGAACATCCGCCAGGCGGTGGCGTCGGTGGTGGCCCGCTGGGAGTGGAACGGCGGGTTGTTGAGGACCAGGTCCACCGAGTCGGCCGGCACGTCCGCGTCGGCGAGCGCGTCGGCGGTGCGGAACTCCGCCCGGGCGTCCGGGCCGAGGTTGGCGCGGAAGGTCTCCTCGGCGGAGGCCACCGCCTGGTGCGACTCGTCGACGAAGAGCAGCTCGGCCCCGGGGGTGGCCAGCGCCACCGCGGTGCCGACCACGCCGTTGCCGCAGCCGAGGTCCACCACCCGGTCGCCGGGGGCGGCGGTCGGCAGGTGGGCGAGCAGGAAGCGGGTGCCGATGTCCAGGCGGTCCGCGCAGAAGGTGCCGGCGTGGTTGACGACGGTGCGGCCCGAGACCGCGCCGATGTCGCCGGGCAGGGCGTAGCGGTACGGCCACGGGTTGGGGCCGGGGTCGAGCGCCCGGTCCGGGGTGCAGAGGATCAGCCGGGCCTTGCGGACCGCGAGCGAGGTGCGGGTCGGGCCGAGGATCCGCTCGAAGAGCTTCAGGGTGGAGGTGTGGATCTCGGTGACCATGCCGGTGCCGAGGACGACCGTGTCCGGGTGGACGGCCGGGGCGAGCCGGAGCAGCTGGTCCTCCAGCAGGGCGAGGCTCCTCGGGACCCGCACCAGCAGGACGTCGATCCGCTCGGGCGGGGTGTCGCGGGTGGTCAGCAGCCGGGCGGCGGCGGGGTCGGCGCCGGCCCGGGCGAGGTTGGCGAGGGTGGCGCGCTGGGCGAGGTGCGAGTCGCTGATCTGGGTGAGCTCGGCGGGGGCCGCGGCGGCCGGCGCGGTGGCGAGCGCGGTGGTGAGCGCGCCCCAGCGGTCGCCGAGGACGGTGACGGCGCGGCCGGCCAGGGCGGTGGACCGGCCCTCGGCAGAGTCGGCCTCACCGGCCAGGTGCCGCAGCAGGTACTCGTCGGCGGCGTCCCAGGCGCGCAGCCGCTCGCGCGGGTCCTCCGGGAAGCGGGTGAGGCCGAGGGCCCCCCAGGGAGTCGGGAAAGGGGTCGGGGCGGCCGGTTCGGCGAGGGGATTCATTGTGGCCCAGGCTAACCGACCGCCGGACCGCCCGTGCCGGGCCCGGGAGGGGCGGTCCGGGCGCGGGGCGGGCGGTCGGGGCCCGGGGCGGGCACGTGCCGGGCGCGGTGCGGGGCCGCGGCCGATACTGGAAGGGCCCGAGGGATCCCGAGGGAAGGCACGAGGCCATGGATTGGAAGCTGGAAGTGGTGGTGGTCCCGGTGGCGGACGTCGACCGGGCCAAGGTCTTCTACGAGGAGCAGGCCGGTTTCGCCGTCGACCACGACACCCGGATCCGGGACGGCCTGCGGGTGGTGCAGCTGACGCCGCCCGGCTCCGGCTGCTCGATCGTGCTGGGCACCGGCCTGACCGACGCCCCGGCCGGCTCGGTGAAGGGCCTCCAGCTCGTGGTGCCGGACATCGACCGCGCCTACAAGGAGCTGCTGGCCCGCGGCGTCGAAGTGAGCCCGGTGCAGCACTTCGAGGCCGGGGACCGGGTCGACGGCCGGGGCGAGGTGTGGAACTCCTTCGTCTTCTTCAACGACCCGGACGGCAACGGCTGGGCCGTCCAGGAAGCCCCCGGCCGCCGCTGAGCGCCGCACGGCGCGGTCCTAAGCTCGGAGGATGGTCGAGAACGAGGGAAACGTCCGGGTGGACAGCTGGATCTGGTCGGTGCGGCTGGCGAAGACGCGGTCGGCCGCCGCGGCGGCCTGCAAGGCCGGGCACGTGCGGGTGAACGGCGAACGGGCCAAGCCGGCGCAGGCGGTGAAGCCCGGCGACGAGGTCCGGGTGCGCCAGGAGGGCTGGGAGCGGGTCGTCGTGGTGCGCAAGCTCATCCGCAAGCGGGTCGGCGCCGAGGTCGCGGCCGACTGCCTGGTGGACAACAGCCCGCCGCGCCCGGCCCGGGAGTTCGTGGCCGCCCCCGGCCTGCGCGACCGCGGCGCCGGCCGCCCCACCAAGCGCGACCGCCGCGACATGGACGGCCTGCGCGGCCGCTGACCCCGGCCACCGGGGCCGGGCGGACCGCCCGGCCCCGGGCCGCCGCTCCCTCGGGCGACTGCCCGGCCGCCGCTCAGTTCTTGAAGGCGACGCCGGCGTAGGCCGAGACGTCCTGCCAGCCGGCCGGGAGGTCGGCGGTGGGGACGTGGCCGGCGACGGGGCGCCAGAGCGGGAGCTGGACCAGCCCGGGGCCGACGAACTCGAAGTCGCCGAAGAAGGGTTCGACGGCCGCGCGGGGGCGCAGCACCAGCGGCGCGCTGGCGCTGCGGTAGATGCGGGTGCCCTCGGCGGCGCTCTCGCGGGAGGCGAAGTCGGGGCTGCCGTGGGAGAGGATCAGCGCGCTGCCGGGGGCGAGCGCGTCGCGCAGGGTGCGGACGATCCGCTCGGCGCCGTCCTCGTCGCGGATGAAGTGCAGCACGGCGACCAGCATCAGGGCGACCGGCTCGCCGAGGTCGACGGCGCCGCGCAGGGCGGGGTGGTCGAGGATCGCCTCGGGCTCGCGCATGTCCGCCTCGATGACGGAGGTGTGGCCCGCCGGGTGGCCGGAGAGCAGGGCGCGGGCGTGGGTGGCCACGATCGGGTCGTTGTCGATGTAGACGACCCGGGCGTCGGGCGCGGCCCGCTGGGCGACCTCGCTGGTGGAGCCGACGGCCGGGATGCCGGTGCCGATGTCGACGAACTGCCGGATCCCCCGGCCGGCCGCGAACTCCACGGCCCGGCCGAGGAACTCGCGGTTGGTGCGGGCCAGCAGCGGCAGCGCCGGGTAGGCGGCGATGGCGGCCTCGGCGGCCTTGCGGTCGGCCTCGAAGTTGTCCTTGCCGCCGAGGTAGTAGTCGTACATCCGGGCGGTGTGCGGCACGCCGGTGTCGAGTTCCGTCGGCGGCTGCCAGTCCTCGGCGCGCGCCCATTCCCATGCGTCCACGACGTCGGCCGTCGTGCTGGTGTCCTCGGTCATCTTCCGCCCCCTGGTGTCCGCTGCGTGTCCGCCGCGTGCTGTGCGCCGGCCCGTCCGCTGCCGGACGTCCCGGGCCCCCGTCGCGCCGTGCGGCCGTCGGGCGGCCGCCGAGCGGCCCCCACCGCACGGTGCGCCGTGATCGTAACCGACGACACGCCGCCGAAACAGCGGTAGTTCAGGTTTCCGCAGCGTCCGAACGATGCCGCGCGGGCGGCCTGGTCCCGGTCCGCGCCCGGCGCGGCCGCCGTTCGCCGCCGGGGGGCGGCGTCTCTATGCTGGCTGCCGATGACTGTCGACCGGCGCACCGTTCTGCGCACCACCGTCAAGCTGGCCGCTCTCGCCTCGGCCGGCGGGCTGCTCACCGCCTGCGGCGACACCGGCCGCCGCCGGGCCGATCCGGGGTCGTTCGCCGTGCGTCCGGGCCCGGTGGACCCGTCCGGCACCGTGGACCCGGCCTGGCCGGCCGACGAGGGTCCCGCCTCACCCGCGCCCACCGCGTCGGCCCCGCCGTCCGACGGGCCGGTGCCGGACGGCTCGGCCGCCCGGGCCGCGGCGGCCGCCAGTGCGCCGCCCGTCCCGCCGGTGCTGCCGCCGTTGGCGGCCGGCACGCCCTTCGAGGTGGCGTACGGGCCGCGCACCGGCCGCAATGTCGCGCTGACCTGCCACGGCAGCGGTGATCCGGCGCTGGCCACGGCGCTGCTGGAGACCGCCGAGAAGCGCGGCGTCGGCCTCACCGTGATGGTCGTCGGCAGCTGGCTGGACCAGCAGCCGCAGATGGCCCGGCGGATCCTGGACGGCGGCCACGAGCTGGGCAACCACACCCAGAACCACCAGAACATCTCGGCGATGTCCCCGGACCGGGCGCGCGACGAGATCGCCCAGTGCGCGGAGCGGCTGCAGCGGCTGACCGGCTCGATCGGCCGCTGGTTCCGCCCGTCCGCCGCCCAGTACGCGACGCCGATGGTGCGGGAGCAGGCCAGGGCGGTCGGCTACGAGCACGTGCTCGCCTTCGACGTGGACCCGCGCGACTACGCCGACCCGACCGCCGCCGAACTGCAGCGGCGGGTGCTCAACTCGGTGCGCGGCGGCTCGGTGGTCGCCCTGCACATGGGGCACCGCTGCACGGTGGACGCCCTGCCGGGCATCCTCGACGGCCTCGCCAAGGCCGGCCTCACCCCGGTGACCGCCAGCCGCCTCTGCGCCTGACCCCGGTCGTCCCGGCCCGCCCTCCACGGCCCCACAGCCCCTCTCCGCCCGGGCCGGACGGGGGCCGTGGGGCCGTGGGGCGGCCGTGGGATGCTTCGGGCATGCGCTACATCATCATCGGGGCGGGTGCGGTGGGCGGCACGATCGGTGCCCGGCTGCACGAGGGCGGACACGAGGTGGTCCTGGTGGCGCGCGGCGCGCACCTGGGGGCACTGCGCGCGGAGGGGCTGTGGTTCGGGACGCCGCAGGGCACCCGGACGCTGCGGGTCCCGGCGGTCGGCGGGCCGACGGAGCTGGAGCTGCGGCCGGACGACGTGCTGCTGCTCGCCGTGAAGTCGCAGGACACCGCCGCCGTGCTGGCCGAGTGGGCGCCGCGCCCGGTGGCGGGCGGCGGGACGGCCGGCGAGCGGCTGCCGCTGGTGTGCGCGCAGAACGGCGTGGAGAACGAGCGGCTCGCGCTGCGGCTGTTCCGCGAGGTGCTGGCGGTGTTCGTGTGGATGCCGTCCACCCATGTGGCGCCGGGCCGGGTGAGCGCCAACGGCACCCCGGTGAGCGGGATCCTGCGGCTGGGCGGGTACCCGTCCGGCAGCGGGGGCGAGCGGGCCGCCGCGATCGCCGCCGACCTCGACGGGTCGGGCTTCAGCGCGCCGGTGGACGCGGACGTGGCGCGCTGGAAGTACACCAAGCTGCTCGGCAACCTCGGCAACGCCCTGGACGCGGTGGCCGGGCGGGGCCCGTACGGCCGGGGGTCGGCGGACGGCCGGCTGGAGGCGCTGTACGAGCGGGTGACCGCCGAGGGCGCGGCCGTGCTGGCGGCCGCCGGCATCCCCCACGACGATCCGGACGAGCTGGCCCGCACCTGCGGCAAGGCTCTGCGGCTGGAGCCGGTGGAGGGCGAGCAGCGGACCGGGTCCTCGTCCTGGCAGAGCCTGGCGCGCGGGACGGGTTCGATCGAGGCGGACCACCTGAACGGGGAGATCGTCCTGCTGGCGCGGCTGCACGGGGCGGCGGCGCCGCTGAACGAGGCGCTCCAGCGGCTGGCCGGGGAGTTCGCCCGGGCCGGGCGGGCGCCGGGTTCGCTGACGCCGGAGGAACTGGACGCATTGGCGGCGCTCGCCGGCCTCTGAGCGCCCCTCCCCCGCTCCGTCACGCCCGCGCGCTGTCCCGCCCCGCACGCCCGCACCCGGACACCCCGCACCCGGTCAGCCCATCGGGTCGTCCGGCCCGTAGGCGCGCAGCCGCAGCGTCCGGGCGTCCGCCGCGCGGATCTCCTCCGCGCGGCGGACGAGCTCCTCCAGGTTGTCCCGCCCGGCGTGGATGAACCGGCCGTGCAGCGCGTCGAAGCGCCCGCGCGCGGCGTCCACGGTGACGGCGACCATGTACGGGACGGAGCCCCAGGCCTTCATGTCCTGGAACATCGGCATCCCGGCGGTCATGTCGGTGGCGACGGCGCCGGGGCTGATGTCGAGGACGACGATGCCGTGCTCGGCGAGCGGGTCGGCGAGGTTGTCGGAGAGCCGGAGCAGCGCGGCCTTGGAGGTGGCGTACGCGGTGTACCGGCTCTCGGGGCGCAGCGCGAAGCCGGAGTTGAGGTTGACGACGCGGCCGCGGCGGCGCTCGACCATGCCGGGCAGGACGCAGCGCAGCAGGTTGTAGGGGCCGCGCAGGTTGACCTCGACGACCTGCCACCACTGGTTGACGTCGGTCTCCCAGAGCGGGGCCTCGACCGGGTCGGTCCGGCCGGCGTTGTTGACCAGCAGGTCGATCGGGCCGAGGTCGCGTTCGACGAGGCGGACGGCCTCGCGGACCGAGCCGGGGCGGGTGACGTCGGCGGTGACGGCGACGCCGCGCGAGCCGTGCCGGACGCATTCCTTGAGGGTGTCGGTGAGGGTCTCGTGGGTGCGGCCGACCAGGCCGACGGCCATGCCCTCGGCGGCGAGGCCGATGGCGATCTCCCGGCCGATGCCGCGGCCGGCGCCGGTGACCAGGGCGACCTGTCCCATGAGCGATCCCGTCGGCATGCCCCTGCTCCTTCGCGTCTCCCCGGCCACCCGCTGTCCGGCCCGCATTCTGTCCCCCGGCGGGCGGGGGCGGTGCCCGGGGCGCCGTACGACGCGGACGGGCCCACCCGTTCGGCGCAGGCCCGGGGCGGCGGCGGGGCGGGGGCGGGGCGGGGGCGGGGCGGGAACGCGCAGGGAGGGACCGGGGACCGGCGGGGCGACGCGGTCGGGACGACCTGGGGGCGGGGACCGGCCGTTCCGCCCGGGGAGGGGATGACCTACTCGCCGGTAGGGAGTAGTAACGTCGTCGGGACGGTGCACCGGTCCGCACATACCGGTGCCCCCGAACCGCCGAACAGCAGCTGCTGGGCCACTGTCGCTGGGCGACCCCCGGCACCACCGAAGGGCAACTGAGTGAGTGACATCGCGCGCGTCGGAGTGATCGGCTGCGGCCTGATGGGGTCGGGCATCGCGGAGGTGTTCGCCCGGGCGGGGCTGGACGTCCTGGTCGCCGAGGCCAGTGGGGAGGCGCTGGAGTTCGGGCGCACCCGGCTGACCAACTCACTGGAGACGGCCGTGAAGCGCGGCAAGCTGACGGAGGAGGAGAAGGACGAGGCGCTCGCCCGGCTGTCCTTCACCGTCGACCTGGCGGACTTCGCCGACCGCGACCTGGTGGTCGAGGCGGTCGCCGAGCGCGAGGACATCAAGGTGAAGATCTTCGAGACGCTGGACCGCGTCGTCGAGCGGCGGGACGCGATCCTCGCCTCCAACACCTCCTCGATCCCGATCGTGAAGCTGGCCGCCGCCACCTCCCGTCCCGAGCAGGTGATCGGCCTGCACTTCTTCAACCCGGCGCCGGTGCAGAAGCTGGTCGAGGTGATCCCGACCCTGACCACCTCCTCGGCGACCACCGACCGCGCCGAGACCTTCGCCGTCGAGGTGCTGCACAAGGCCCCGATCCGCGCCCGGGACCGGGCCGGCTTCGTGGTCAACGCGCTGCTGGTGCCGTACCTGCTGTCCGCGGTGCGGATGTTCGAGACCGGTGTGGCCACCGCCTCCGACATCGACAAGGGCATGGAGGCCGGCTGCGCCCACCCGATGGGCCCGCTGCGGCTGTGCGACCTGATCGGCCTGGACACCATCGTCTCCATCGCCGAGTCGATGTACGACGAGTACAAGGAGCCGCTGTACGCCGCTCCGCCGCTGCTGTCCCGGATGGTCGACGCGGGCCTGCTGGGCCGCAAGTCCGGCCGGGGCTTCTACGACTACACCGCGACCGCCTGACGGTCCGCCGGCAGCGGACGTGACGGGGCCCGGGAGCGGTATCCAGCTCCCGGGCCCCTGATGTGCCACCCAATTGCTCTGCACCGGCACGTTTAAGGGTGTGGGTCAGTCTCACAACGTTGCTCTGCCATTGAAGCTACCGCGCCACGGAGAGGCGCAGACGGGAGTCGAACCCGCAACCCACGCTGTAGCACACACCCGGTCGATCCGGCACTCGGCGGCGAATGCTGAGTCTTGAGCGAGAGTCTGAGTCTTACGGGGCGCCTCTGCCATTTGGGCCACTCCGGCAGGTGGTGCCGGAGGAGGGAATCGAACCCCCACCATTTCCCCGGTATCAGCTTCAACCTCAGTATCAGCTTGCGCTCTTCGCGCCACCCCCGGTCTCACCCGGGGGCGATCATGGGGCTACCCGAACAGGTAGCCGAACACCGCGTCGCCCACCCTGCGGTCGTCGACCTCGGCCCCGTTGGCCTCCTCGCGGGCGAACTGCACGGCCTGCTGGAGCTTCTCGACCCGCTCGACGAGCTCGTTGACCCGCCGGGCCGGGAGCGCCCCGGAGAACTTCACCGTCGTCCAGTAGCCGATCGCGATGTCCTCGTAGTACACCTCGACCTGGGCCGGGTGCTTCTCGGTCGCCTCGGCCTTGACGTGGTTGCGCGGCACCTTCCTGGTCCGGTTGGTGCGCACCGCCTCGGTCTTCCAGGAGTCCGTGGACGGGTCGTGGCTCCAGGCCTCGGCGGCGTCCAGCACGGGCAGCTTGCGGACGAAGGTCCGCAGGTCGGTGAGCTGCTTCTCCAGGAAGAGCAGGTAGGTGACCGGCGCGTCGGCGACGAGGGTGCGGCCGTCCACCACCACGTCCGCGCGGGCGGTGGTGTTCGCCCAGTCCTTGGTCGCGACCACGTCGAACAGCCTGGTCAGGGTGGTGGCCGTGGCCCGCAGCACGTCCTCGGCCTTGATCTGGACCCGGGTGGACTCCGGCGGAAGCTGCTCCCCCTCCTCGTCCTTGGGCTGGTAGGTACGGGAGATGCCGGCCAGCAGCGGGGGCTTCTGCAAGTCCTGGTGGGACTGCGTCAGCTCCTGGAAGGACTTCGACTTGACGCCCTTTTCGACGGCGATGATCTGGTTCAGCTTTGCCACGTCGGGGACGCTACCAGCGCACGCGTTCGACCGTCATCCGAATTACGGGGCACCGCACGTCCGTTCCGGGCACGCCCGCGGCGGGAGGCCCGGCCGCCGCCGCGCCTCCCGCCCGCCACCGGGCGGTCCGTCAGCTGTTGATGGCGTAGCTGTCCCCGTAGACCTTCCACTTCAGCGGCGGGTTGAGGTCGAAGTTCTTGGCGTTGAGGAACACCGTCTGCTCGGTGTCGACCCGGCTGGTGTCGGAGTGGGCCTCCTCCTTCAGCATCACGGTCTTGCGGGCCGCCAGGAAGGCCTTGAGGTAGGCGGCCTCGTCGCCGCCCTGGGCGGGGGTCTTGGCCTTCTTCATGGCGGCCTTGCGGATGCCGCCGAAGCTGTCCGAGCTGTCGCCGGGGCCGTGCATGACGATCGCGTCGTAGTAGGCGAACTGGCCGAGCGCGCGCAGGCCGTCGGCCTTGGCCTGGTTGACCGCGGGGTTGAAGTAGACGCGGTCGCGCTCGTCGTTCTGGGCCTGCTGGAAGACGCTGTCCTTGGCGGCGGTGGCCCAGTCCTTCTCGAAGGCGGAGCCGAGGCCGGCGTGCGACTCGGTGCCGTTGACCTTGCGCAGCGCCGGGAGGTACTTGGCGAGGATGTTGCCCGGCTTGAGGTCGGTGTAGTGCTCGACCAGGTCGAGCATGTCACCGGTGCCGGAACAGAAGCCGATGATGCCGGCGGTGTAGCCGCGGCCGTCCTTGATGTCCTCGATGTACTTGTACTGGGACTTCCAGTCGAGGGAGGAGTTCTCGGCGCTGGACACCAGCTGCATGGCGATGTCCTTCTTGTGCGGGTCGTCCAGGCCGACGGCCGCGAGCCGGGTGGCGCTCGCGGGGGCCGGGGCGGCGTGGACGGTGCCGGCGGCCGCGACACTGGCCGGGACGGCGACCAGCAGGGCGGCGAGGGCGAGCCGGGCGGTGGGGTGCTTGAGTCGCATGGGGCGCTCCGTTTCCCTGGTCCGGGGCATGGGGGTCTCCGGACCCATGAGGAGAGTTAGGAAAGTTTCCTAACTAGATTGAAGCGTTCACGCCCACCACCGCGCAAGGCCCTGACGCCATCTTTGCGGGCCCGGTCATGCGAAAGGCCCCGACCGGAACTCCGGTCGGGGCCCTCGTACCGCTGGGCGGACTGTCCGTCAGGCGCCGCGCAGCACCGCGCCGGTGCGGGCGACGGCCTCGGCGACGGCCGCCTCGCGGGCGGCGCTCGCCTCGTCGGCGGTCAGCGTCCGGTCCGCGGCGCGGAACCGCAGCGCGTACGCCAGCGACTTGCGGCCCTCGCCGACCTGCTCGCCGGTGAAGACGTCGAACAGCCGGATCGCCTCCAGCAGCTCGCCGGCCCCGGCCCG
The DNA here is from genome assembly GCF_000718025.1 of Kitasatospora purpeofusca. Classification (GTDB taxonomy): domain Bacteria; phylum Actinomycetota; class Actinomycetes; order Streptomycetales; family Streptomycetaceae; genus Kitasatospora; species Kitasatospora purpeofusca. The sequence continues at coordinate 118,260 of NZ_JODS01000020.1, read as the reverse complement.
CAGCGCGGCCTCGACCTCGGCGGCCGGCACGGCCGCGTCGACGATCAGCGCGACGTCCTGGGTGGCCACCGGGAACCCGGAGACCGGCGGGCCGTCGACCCGCACGGCGCCGTCGGCGGACAGCAGGTCCAGGTCGAGCTCCATCGCGGCGGTGCGCTCGGGCAGGCCCAGCGCCTTGACGGCGCGCGGGTGCAGCTCACCGGCGTGGCCGACCACCCGGTCGGTGCCCGCCACGACCAGCTCGGCGCAGCGGCCCGGGTGCCAGGGCAGCAGCTGGCCCCGGCGCACGTCCAGCTCGACACCGGCGGCCCGGGCCACCGCGCGGGCGGCCTCGATCGCGTCGGCCCAGCCGGCCGCGGAGCCCTTGCCCCACCAGCCGGACGGCAGCCGCTCGCCGGCCAGCGCCACCGCGACCCGGCGCGGCTGGTGCGGCAGCGCGGCGTCCAGCGCGGCCAGCTCCTCGGCGCTGGGACGGCGGTCGACGGCCGGGCGCGGGGCGACCGACAGCTCGTCCTTCGGCAGGAACACCGTCCCCGTCTCGAAGATCGCCAGATCGGTGTTGCCGCGGCCGATGTTGCGGCGCAGCGCCCCGAGCAGGCCCGGCAGCAGCGTGGTGCGCAGCCCCGGCTCCTCGTCGTTGAGCGGGTTGACCAGCGTCACCGTCCGGCGGCGGCGGTCGTCCGGCTCCAGGCCGAGCGCGTCGAAGGACGCCTCGCCGACGAACGGGTAGTTGTTGACCTCGACGAAGCCGGCGCCGGCCAGCGCCACGCCCACCCGGCGGTGCGTCCGCTGGGCCTCGGTCAGGCCCTTGCCCGGCGGGACGGTGGGCATCCGGGCGGGGACGTTGTCGTACCCCTCCAGTCGGATGACCTCCTCCGCGAGGTCGTACGGGTCGGTGAGGTCGGGGCGCCAGGTCGGCGGGGTGACCTCCAGGACGTCGGCGCCGGAGACCGAGCAGCCGATCTCCTGGAGGCGCCGGGTGACGGTCTCGCGGCCGTACCCGGTGCCGGCGACCCGGTCGGGCAGGTCGGCGGCGATGGTGATGGTGCGCACCGGGTGCGGGGCGGCGATGTCGGTGACACCGGCCTCGGCGGTGCCGCCGGCGATCAGCACCAGCAGGTCGACGGCGCGCTGCGCGGCGGCGCGGGCGGCCTCCGGGTCGACGCCGCGCTCGAAGCGCTTGGACGCCTCGGAGGGCAGCTTGTGCCGCTTGGCACCGCGGGCGATGGCGACCGGGTCGAAGTGCGCCGCCTCGATGATCACCTCGGTGGTGCCCGGGCCGGCGGCCGGGTCGAGGATCTCGGTGGAGGCGCCGCCCATGACACCGGCCAGGCCGATCGGGCCGCTGTTGTCGCAGATCAGCAGGTCCTCGGCGGACAGCGTGCGCTTGACGCCGTCGAGGGTGGTCAGGCTCTCGCCCGGCTCGGCCCGGCGGACCGTGATCGGGCCGTCCACGCGCTGCTTGTCGTAGGCGTGCAGCGGCTGCCCGACCTCCAGCATCACGTAGTTGGTGATGTCGACGGCGAGCGAGATCGGGCGGATGCCCGCCTTCTGCAGCCGGCGCTGGAGCCAGATCGGGGACTTGGCGGCCGGGTCGATGCCGACCACGGTGCGGGCCACGAAGCGGTCGCAGCCGGCCGGGTCGTTGACCTTCACCAGGTAGCCGAAGGAGTTCGCCGGCGGCACGTCGAGCAGCGCCGGGTCGGCCAGCGGCAGCCCGTACGCGGCGGCGGCCTCGCGGGCGACGCCGCGCATGGACAGGCAGTAGCCGCGGTCCGGGGTGACGGCGATGTCGAGCACCTCGTCGACCAACTGGAGCAGCTCGATCGCGTCGGTGCCGGGCTCGTACTCGGGCGGCAGCACGATGATGCCGTCGTGGTCGTCGCCCATGCCCAGCTCGCGGGCGGAGCAGATCATGCCGGCCGAGGTGTGGCCGTAGGTCTGGCGGGCGGCGATCGGGAACGGACCGGGCAGCACGGCGCCCGGGAGGACCACGACGACCTTGTCGCCGACGGCGAAGTTGGTGGCGCCGCAGACGATCTCCTGCGGGTCGCCGGTGCCGTTGGCCTCGCCGACGTTGACCCAGCAGTGCCGGATCGGCTTCTTGAAGCCGGTCAGCTCCTCGATGGAGAGCACCTCGCCGACCACCAGCGGGCCCTTGAGGTCGCCGCCGATCTGCTCGACGGTCTCGACCTCCAGGCCGGCCCGGACCAGGCGCTCGGCCACGTCGCGGCCGGTCTCGCCGGCCGGCAGGTCGACGTACTCGCGCAGCCAGGAAAGCGGGACGCGCATCAGATCTCCATCCCGAACGGGAGGGTGAAGCGCACGTCACCCTCGACCATGTCGCGCATGTCGGCGACGTTGTGACGGTTCATCAGGATCCGCTCCAGGCCCAGGCCGAACGCGAACCCGCTGTAGCGGTCGGGGTCGACACCGCAGGCGACCAGCACCCGCGGGTTGACGACGCCGCAGCCGCCGAGCTCGATCCAGCCCTCGGAGCCGCAGGTGCGGCAGGGCCGGTCCGGGTTGCCGACCGACTCGCCGCGGCACACGAAGCACTGCAGGTCGATCTCGGCACTCGGCTCGGTGAACGGGAAGTACGAGGGCCGCCAGCGCAGTTCCAGGCCGTCGCCGATCAGGGTCGAGACCAGCTGCTCGATGGTGCCCTTGAGGTCGGCGAAGGTGATGCCCTCGTCCACGGCCAAGCCCTCGACCTGCCGGAAGACCGGGGTGTGGGTGGCGTCCAGCTCGTCGGTGCGGTAGACCCGGCCGGGGCAGACCACGTAGACGGGGGGCTTGCGGTCGAGCAGGGTGCGGGCCTGGACCGGGGAGGTCTGGGTGCGCAGCACCACGCCGGAGTCGGCGGAGCCGTCCGGGGCCCGGACGAAGAAGGTGTCCTGCATGGAGCGGGCCGGGTGGTCCGGGCCCAGGTTGAGGGCGTCGAAGTTCAGCCACTCGGCCTCGACCTCTGGGCCCTCGGCGACCTGGTAGCCCATCGCGACGAAGGTGTCCTCGATGCGCTCGGCCAGCGTGGTCAGCGGGTGGCGGGCGCCGCGCGGGGTGCGGTCGTAGGGCAGGGTGACGTCCACCGCCTCCTCGACCAGCACCCGGGCGTCGCGCTCGGCCTCCAGTTCGCCCTGCCGCTTGGCGAGGGCCTGGTTGACGGCGCCCCGGGCCTGGCCGATCAGCTTGCCGGCGGCGGCCTTGGCGTGCGGGGGCAGGGCTCCGATCTCGCGGTTGGCGAGGGAGAGCGCGGAGCGGTCGCCGGTGTGGGCGACCTTGGCCTGCTTCAGCTCGTCGAGGCTGGTGGCGGCGGCGAACGCGGCGAGCGCCTCGTCCCGGGCCGCCTCCACCACCTCGGGCTTGAGGGCCTCGACCTCGACCGGGTCGTACGACTTGTTGGGTGCCGACATCTCTATCTTCCCGTGCTCCTGCTCGTCCGTGCTCAGGTAAGGGGGCTCGTGCGCCCTCCGGGCCCGCCGACGGGCAGGAGGGGGCCACCGCGTCACGCCCGGCGTGGCCGGGGCACGGGCAGCCGGTCTCCGAACGGGGGAGGTGGGATGTCCGCGGCACAACCGCGCAGGGCGTTCCACAACGCCAAAGGTCGAGTGTAGTCGCAGCGCGTAGCGCGACCGCCGTCAAGCCCGCCCGTGGACCGACCGCGCCCTGCGGGGCAGGGCGCCGGTGCTCGTTCAGAGCATGAAGTCGGGGATCCCGGCGGGCAGGACGAATCGGAACCGGGCGCCGCCGCCGGGTGCGCGGTCCACCCGGATCGAGCCGCCGTGGGCCTCGACGATGCCCTTGACGATGTAGAGGCCGAGGCCGGTGCCGCCGCGCCTGGAGCCGCGCCAGAAGCGGGTGAAGACGCGTGGGACCGCCTCTTCGGGGATGCCGCTTCCTTCGTCGCTCACGGTGACCGCTGTGCCTTCCACGATGCGGGGCGGGGTGCCGGGGCGCTCCCAGACGGGGGCCTCGACGACCTCCTTGGCCGGTGCCACCTCGATGGTGACAGTCCCCTCGCCGTGGCGCACCGCATTTTCCAGCAGGTTGGCGAGCACCTGGTCGACCTTGTCCGGGTCCGCCCACAGCACCGTCAGCGGCTCGCCGATCCGGATGTCGAAGCGGTCCTCGGGGATGCCGGTGGCGACCTTGCGCTCGACGTGGCGGCGGACGGCGGCGCCCAGGTCGACCACCTGCTTGCGCAGCTCCAGCCGACCCGCGTCGATCCGGGAGATGTCGAGCAGCTCGGCGATCAGCCGGGTGACCCGGTCGGCGTCCGCGTCCACGGTCTCCAGCATCAGCCGCTTCTGCCCGTCGGTGAACCGCTCCCACTTGGCGAGCAGGGTCGCCGTGAAGCCCTTGACACTGGTGAGCGGCGAGCGCAGCTCGTGGGCGACGGTGGCGATCAGTTCGGCGTGGCTGCGCTCGGTGCGGCGGCGGGCCTCGGTGCCGCGCAGGGCGATCACCAGCTTCTCCACCGGCCCCTTGGGGCGGGACCGCACGTAGCGGGCGGAGACCAGCACCTCGCGGCCGCCGGGCAGCAGCAGATTGCGCTCCGGCTGGCTGGTGCGGACGGCGAGGCCGCCGTACGGGTCGGTCAGCTGCCACCAGCGGCGGCCGTCGAGGTCCTCCAGCGGGAGGACGTCCTCCAGTCCGCTGCCGAGGGCGGCCCCCGGTTGGACGCCGGTCAGCCGGGCGGCGGCGCGGTTGAAGCAGACCACCCGGCCCAACGCGTCGGCGACCACCAGGCCGTCCGGCAGGTCGTCCGGGTCGAGCTCTGGCCCGCTGCCGACCATGGGTGTCCTCCCCGATTACCCACCGTGTCTTTCCCCCCACCGAGGCAGACCCTAGCGCCTCCCAGCCTCGGGTAATAGGGCCCACGACGAGTTCCCGGCGCGCCCGGGCGGCCCCGTTCCCGGGCTGTCGCCGGGGGACCGGCCCCGGGACGGCCGGGCGTGGCGCGCAGCCCGGCCGGGCGGGGGTGCCGCCGGCGGCCGCTACCGGGCGGCCGCGCGGCACCCGCCGGGCGAGCGCTGGGCGCGGGCCGAGGCGTACAGGCAGACCGCGGCGGCGGTGGCCAGGTTGAGGCTCTCGGCGTGCCCGTGGATCGGCACGCGCACGACCTCGTCGGTGAGCGCGCGGGTCTCCTCCGGGAGCCCCCACGCCTCGTTGCCGAACACCCACGCGCCGGGCGCGCCCAGGGTGCCCTCGTCGAGCTCCTGGTCGAGGTCGCGCTCCCCCGCGCCGTCGGCGGCGAGCACCCGCACGCCGGCCTCGCGCAGCCGGCCGATCGCCTCCTCGACCGGCACGCCGACGGCGACCGGGAGGTGGAACAGGCTGCCGACCGAGGCCCGCACGGCCTTCGGGTTGTAGAGGTCCACGGAGGCGTCGGTGAGCACCACGGCGTCGGCCCCGGCCGCGTCGGCGGTGCGCAGCACGGTGCCGGCGTTCCCGGGGTCGCGGACGTGGGCGAGCACGGCGACCAGCTTCGGCCGGGCGGCCAGCACCTCGGCGAACGGGGTGTCGATGAAGCGGCAGAGGGCGACGATGCCCTGCGGGGTGACGGTGTCGCAGATCCCGGCGATCACCTCGTCCGTGGCGGTGAGCACCGGCAGCCCCTCGGCCAGCGCGGACTCGACGATCCCGGCGTGCCGTTCGGCGGCCTCGACCGTGGCGTACACCTCGACGACGACGTGCTCGCCCGAGCCCGGCAGCCGCCCGTACGCGACGGCCTCGCGCACGGCCTGCGGGCCCTCGGCGAGGAAGCGGCGCTCCTTGCCGCGCTGGCTGCGCTTGGCGAGCCTCCGGGCGGCGATGACGCGCGGCGAGCGCAGGGAGGTGAGCAGGGGCGTGTCGGTGCTCGGCATGGTCTCGTCTCTGTACTGGCGTCTGTGCGGTGACGCTGCGCGGTAACGCAAAACCGGACCCGCAGGATCGAGCCTGCGGGTCCGGTCAGCTCAACACAACTGATCCGAGGATCAGGCGGCGTCGGCGGCGGCCTTCGGGGCGTTGACGTCGGCCGGCAGCGCCTTCTGGGCGACCTCGACGAGCGCGGCGAACGCACCCGGGTCGTTGACGGCCAGGTCGGCCAGCATCTTGCGGTCGATCTCGACGCTGGCGGCCTTCAGGCCCTGCACGAAGCGGTTGTAGGTGATGCCGTTGGCACGGGCCGCAGCGTTGATGCGCTGGATCCACAGCTGACGGAAGTCGCCCTTGCGCTTCTTGCGGTCGTTGAAGTTGTAGACCAGCGAGTGGGTGACCTGCTCCTTGGCCTTGCGGTACAGGCGCGAGCGCTGGCCGCGGTAGCCGCTGGCGCGCTCCAGGATGACCCGGCGCTTCTTGTGGGCGTTCACTGCCCGCTTGACGCGTGCCACTTGATTACTCCTTGGGTTGGACCACGGACTACTTCACGTGGTCCGTCATTCGAATGGGTCGGGAAGGATCAGCTGCCCCGCACACGGCTGGCGCCGGGCGGGAGGGCGATCACTTGCCGAGAAGCTTCTTGATCTTCTTGGCGTCGGCGGGGGCCAGCTCGACCGTCCCGGCCAGCTTGCGGGTCAGCGTCGAGGGCTTGTGCTCCAGGAGGTGGCGGCGGCCGGCGCGCTCGCGCAGCACCTTGCCAGAGCCACTGATCTTGAAGCGCTTGCTGGCGCCACTGTGCGTCTTCTGCTTCGGCATGTCGCCGTATCTCCTCGTCGGTCCGTCCACGCCCGCGCGGTGTGCGCCGCGCGGGCGTGAAGGATGGATCTGCGGTGACCGGGCGGATGCCCTGTCACCCTGGTGGCCGGTCTCCCGGGCCGCTCTGACCGGGGAAGGTCAGGCGCCCTGGGAGGCCTCGGCCGGCTGCTCGACCGGAGCGGCGGCCTCGGGGGCCTCCGTCTCGGCGGCGGCGTCCTGGGCCTCGGCGAGGTCCTCCGTGAGGTCCTCGGCGACGTCCTCGGACTCCAGGAGCTCGTCCTGGGCCTCGAGGAGATCCTCGGAGTCCGCGGCGGCGTCGGAACCGGGGGTCCGGCCCTGACGCTCGGCCTTGCGGGCGTCAGCGAGGGCGCGGGCCTCGGCCATCGCCTCGGTCTTCTTCTTGTGCGGGCCGAGGACCATGATCATGTTTCGGCCGTCCTGCTTGGGCGACGACTCGACGAAGCCCAGGTCCTGGACGTCGTCGGCGAGCCGCTGGAGCAGACGGAAGCCCAGCTCGGGGCGGGACTGCTCACGACCACGGAACATGATCGTGATCTTGACCTTGTCGCCCTGCTTGAGGAACCGAACGACGTGACCCTTCTTGGTGTCATAGTCGTGCGGATCGATCTTCGGCCGGAGCTTCATCTCCTTGATGACCGTGTGCGCCTGGTTCTTGCGCGCCTCACGGGCCTTCATGGCCGACTCGTACTTGAACTTGCCGTAGTCCATGAGCTTGCACACCGGCGGCCGGGCGGTCGCCGCGACCTCGACCAGGTCGAGGTCGTACTCCTGCGCGAGCTCCAGCGCCTTGGCAAGCGGCACGATGCCGACCTGCTCGCCGCTGGGACCGACGAGTCGCACCTCGGGGACGCGAATCCGGTCGTTGATGCGGGGCTCGGTGCTGATGGGGCCTCCTCGGTTGCACCTTCTGCGATGCGGCCGTCGGGCGGCGGTCGCACGTAGTGGACTCGACCACTGGGCGGGGCTTCATTCGTGCTGCGCTGTGGGTCCCTACGCCCACACCGCGACACGAAAAAAGCCCCGCTCGGTACAAGCGGGGCTCCACACAACCGGGGGCGGCACCCGGTGAGGGGTGCTGCGGCGACTGTCGGCGCTGGGCGCCCGTCGCGGACCGGACCCGTCGACCGCGAGGCCGCTCGGGTGGGAGACTTTCGCGGTTGCCCTCTCGGGCCTCCTGGGTGGAGCCTCCTCTTGCTGGCCGGGGTTCCCTGGGGATTCCTGGCCGGTCAGTCTCGAAGCATACAGCGCCGGGGGATCGAACGCCATTCCGCCCCGGCCCGGCCCGGCTTGTACGCTCCCTCTGTACGGACACCGGCACGACGGAACGAGCCCCCCTTGAGCAGCGAGCCCATCCAGAACCCCGCCGCGGACGACGAGGCGATCGGCTTCGACGACCTCACCCGGGACATCGCCGAGGTCCCGGCCGTCGAAGTGATCACCACCGTCGCGGTGCACCTGATGAGCGCCGCGGCCGTCAAGTGCGGTCTCGCCGAGGGCGGCGACAAGGACAAGGACCTCGACGAGGCCCGCAAGCTCATCACCGCGCTGGCCGGGCTGGTCACCGCCGGCGCCCCGGAGATCAGCAACTTCCACGCGGCGCCGCTGCGGGACGGCCTGCGCTCGCTGCAGCTGGCCTTCCGCGAGGCCTCGATCGTCCCGGACGCCCCGGGCTCGGGCCCGGGCGAGAAGTTCACCGGGCCGGTCTACTCCTGAGCCGACGGCGCACGGCGGAGGGGCACCTACTCACGTGAGCAGGTGCCCCTCCGTCCGTCGTCAGCGCCGGTAGAGCGGTTCGCCGGGCAGCCCCGCGCCCGCCGGGAGGACCGCCAGGTCCAGCCCCAGGTCCAGCCGCACCCGCAGCACCGGGTCGGTGGCGACCGCCCGGCCCACCCGCTGCGCGGCCTCCTGCATCCCGGCCCGGTCCAGCGCCGGGTCCAGGACCACCGCCAGCACGCCGTCCGAGTCCTCGGCCGCCGCCAGCACCCCGGCGACCACCTGCGGCTCGGCGGCCAGCAGCGCCCGCACCGCCTCCCGCACCTCCGGGTCGGCGGCCGGCGCCAGGTACGGCCGGTTCTCCGCCAGCGCGCGCAGCCGGGCCCCGGACAGCAGGAACGGCACCGGCCCGGCCGGGTCCAGCAGCAGGGTGTCCGCGCGCTCGGAGAAGGCGACCATGGCGGCCTGGGGCGCGGCCACCGGCGCCGGGCGGGCGTCGGCCCGCCAGCGGGCCAGCGACTCCAGCGAGGTGAAGGCCGGCAGGGCGCGCCGGCCGTCGGCGGCCTCGACCAGCGGGACGGCCATGTCGCTGCTCTTGTCGTGCTTGTGCCCGTGCTCGTCCACCTCGACCTCGCCGAGGATCGCCACGATCGGCACCATCAGCCGGGTCGGCGCCAGCGCCGCCAGCACCTGCGGCTCGGCGGCGGGGTCCTGCGCCCAGCGGGCGAGCGCGGCGGTCAGCGCCGGGTCCGCGGTGCCGTCGTCGCCGGAGAAGCCGGGGTCGGGGATGCTCTTGCCGACGAAGGCCGGGTTCGGGAAGTCGTTGCGGTCCACCCGGCCGACCCTATGCCACCGTGCGGCCGCCCCGCGCGGACCGAAGGTCCCGGCCGGGCTCCCGGTCCGGCGCGCCCGTCCGAAGGTCCCCCGTCCAACCCCTACCCGCGGGTAGCGCGGGTGTGGCACGCTGCGCCCATGGCCACGCCCGAAGCCGCTGCCCGCACCGCGTCCGCCCGACCGCCCGCCGCGCTCGACCACCGGGCGCACAACCCGGCCGCCGACCGCGCCCGGTACGACCGGGCCACCGCCCATCTGGACGGCCCGGTGGCCGTCGTCGACCTGGCGGCCTTCGACGCCAACGCCGCCGACCTGGTGCGCCGGGCCGGGGGCAAGCCGGTCCGGGTGGCCAGCAAGTCGGTGCGCTGCCGCGCCCTGCTGGAGCGGGTACTGGCCGTGGAGGGCTTCGCCGGGGTGATGGGCTTCACCCTCGCCGAGTCGCTCTGGCTGGCCCGCACCGGCCTGCGCGACATCCTGCTCGCCTACCCCTCCAGCGACCGCGCCGGCTTCGCCGAGCTGACCGCCGACCCGGAGCTGGCCGCCGCCGTCACCGTGGTCCTGGACGACCCGGCCCAGCTGGACCTGGTCGACGCGGCCCGGGCCGGCTCCGCCGAGGTGCGGGTCTGCCTGGAGCTGGACACCGCGCTGCACCTGCTCGGCGGCCGGGTCCGGGTCGGCGCCCGCCGCTCGCCGCTGCGCACCCCCGGGGACGTGGCCGCCTTCGCCGAACTGGTGCAGCGCCGCCGGGGCTTCCGGGTGGTCGGGCTGATGGCCTACGAGGGGCACGTCGCCGGCGTGGGCGACGCGGTGCCCGGGCGGCCGGTGCGCTCCGGCCTGATCCGGCTGATGCAGGCCCGGGCCCGGGCCGAGCTGGCCGAGCGGCGGGCGGCGACGGTGCGGCTGGTGCGCCGGGTGGCCGAGCTGGAGTTCGTCAACGGCGGCGGCACCGGCAGCGTCGAGTCGACGGTGGCCGAGCGCGCGGTGACCGAGGTGGCGGCCGGCTCCGGGCTGTACCAGCCGCGGCTGTTCGACAACTACCGCTCGTTCCGGGGCCGGCCGGCCGCCCTGTTCGGCCAGCCGGTGGTCCGCCGGCCCGGGCTCGGCGTGGTGACGGTGCTGGGCGGCGGCTACCCGGCGTCCGGTGCGGCCGGTCCGGACCGCTCCCCCGTGCCGTACCTGCCGGCCGGGCTGCGCTACGACCCGATGGAGGGGGCCGGCGAGGTGCAGACGCCGCTGCTCGGCGCGGCCGCGGACGACCTGCTGATCGGCGACCGGGTCTGGTTCCGGCACGCCAAGGCGGGAGAACTCTGCGAGCGCTTCCCGGAGTTGCACCTGGTGGAGGGTGACCGGGTGGTCCGGACGGTGCCCACCTACCGGGGCGAGGGGCACACCTTCCTCTGAGCCGCGCGGTCCGCGCCGTTCCGCCCCTTCCGGACCCCGGTTCCACTACCGTGGACGGGGATCGCACCGACGGAGGGGGAGGCCGTGGAGGCCGAGATCGCGCAGCTGGTGACGACGGGGGCCACGACGGTGGTCGGGCTGATGGCCACCGAGGCGTGGACGCAGGCCCGTTCGCGTCTGGCCGCGCTCTTCGGGCGGGGCCGGGACACCGAGGAGGTGTCGGCCGAGCTGGAGGAGATCCGGGTCGAGGTGGTCCGGGCGGACGGCGACGCCGAACTGGTCGGCGACCAGGCCGCCGAGCTGCGCAACCGGCTCCGCCGGCTGCTGCGGCAGGACCCGCAGGCGGTGGACCGGCTCCGAGCCGTCCTGGAGGAGTTCGCGCCGCGGGCGCCGCAGCCGGGCAGCACCGTGTACAACCACACGGTCAACCACGGGACGATCACCGAGTCCGTGATCCAGGCCGGCCGGATCACCACGTACAACAACTACCAGTCCCCGCCCCCGAAGGACTGAACCCCGGCGCGGGAGCCCCGGCCGAACCTTGGCCGGACCTTAAGAGGGCCCGATGGGATGCCTAACTACGGCGCCCCGTCGGGCCTTTGCGCTGCTCGGCGGGCTACATTCCGTCAAAAAGTGGCCCACAGCGCGCTATTGCCAGCTGGTCTAGTCCAATCATACGCTCAGCCCAGGGACCGGACCGCCGGGTCGACCGGCCCCTCGGGCAGACGTGCCCGGCACTCCCCCACAACCTCGGCCCGGTACACGGTCAAGGAGTCCCCACCCCATGTCCATGAAGCGCACCGCCCTGTCCGTCGGCGTCATCGGCGCCGCGTTCCTCTCCGTCTCGGCGGCCGGCATCGGCACGGCCGGCGCCCACGGCACCGTGACCAACCCGGTCAGCCGGATCGCGGCCTGCTACGCCGAGGGTCCGGAGACCCCCAAGTCGCAGATCTGCAAGGACCTCGTCGGGCTGAGCGGCACCCAGCCGCTGTACGACTGGAACGAGGTCAACCTCGCCAACGCCGCCGGCAACCACCAGGCGCTGATCCCGGACGGCAAGCTCTGCTCCGCCGGCCGCGACAAGTACAAGGCCCTGGACCTGCCGCGCGCCGACTGGCCGGCCACCGCGGTCACCGCCGGAAAGATCGACTTCAAGTTCCGGGTCACCGCCCCGCACCAGGGCAACCAGACCATCTACATCACCAAGCAGAGCTGGAACCCCACCCAGCCGCTGAAGTGGTCCGACCTCGACGCGGTGCCGGTCGCCCAGGTGCCGACCCTCCGCACCTCCGACAACGGCTACTACAACTACAGCGGCACCCTGCCGCAGCGCACCGGCCGCCAGCTGCTCTACATGGTGTGGCAGCGCACCGACAGCCCCGAGGCGTTCTACAGCTGCTCGGACGTCGACTTCGGCAAGGGCGCCTCGCTCACCGAGGCCGTCTCCGCGCTCACCGCCCAGGCCCCGGCCGCGCCGAGCGAGGCGCAGATCGCCGCCGGTCAGTCCAAGTCCACCGTGGCCCACCACGGACACGGCGGCAACGCCGAGGAGCCGGCCGGCAAGGTCGTCGCGGCCGACAGCGCGGCGGTCGGCGGCGCCCGGAGTGTTCCGGGCGGGCCGCCGCCGTGCGTGAGCCAATCGTGCGGGCCGCGCCCGGGGCCCGTGTCGGGGCCCCGGGGCGACTGCCGCGGTCAGGTGTTGGAGGTGCCGGTGCCGCCGCCGTCCTGGCCGCCGGGGAAGCCCGGGATCGCGGGCAGCTTGCCGCTGTAGTCGTTGATGCCCTTGAGGATGCTGTCCATCACCGAGACGTCCGGCGCCTTGTCGGCGATGTCGAAGCCGAAGTGCACCGATACCAGCGACTTGCCGTCGGCGGACGGGAAGACCACCGTCTGCACATAGCCGTCGTTGCCCTTGGCGGCGTCCACCTTCCAGCGGACCAGGTAGCCGTCGCGGCCGTCCACCTTGACCGCCTCGGACTTGAGCTCCTGGTGCGAGAGGACCTCGTTGTAGGAGTCCTTGACGGCCTTGTCGATGTCGGCCTTGGCCGCCGCCTGGACGTCGGTGCCGCCGCCGTCGATCCGGCCGGTGTTGGCACCGCCCAGCGAGCAGCTGCCGCCGCCCTCGCAGTCGTAGGAGCCGACGGTCATCAGGGCGAAGCCGTCGCGGGTGGTGCCGCCCTCCCAGCCCGAGGGGACGGACAGGACCAGCCGGTTCACCGCGTCGATGGCCTGGTTGCTGTTGGCGCCGTTGCCCCGGCCGCCGTTGCCGTTCCCGTTGCCCTGGCCACCGTTGCCCTGGCCACCGTTGCCCTGGCCACCGTTCCCGTTGCCCCGGCCGCCGTTGCCGTTGCCGTTGCCCTGGCCGCCGTTGTTGTTGCCGCCGTTGCCGCCGTTGCCGCCCGGGTCGCCGAAGTCCGGCAGACCGCGCCACGGGCCGCCGTTCCCGTTCCCGTTGCCGCCGGGCGGAACGGCCGGGCGCGCGCTGTGGTGCCGGTCGCCGTGGTCGTCCATCGCCAGGTAGGTGATGCCCGAGCCGACGCCCAGGCCCAGCGCGGCCGCCACGGTGGCCGCGATCACGAGCTTGGACGGCTTGCGCCGCCGCTTCGGCGGTGGGGGCGGCGGCGAACCGTAGGCGGTGCCGAAGGGCGGCGGCTCCGGGTAGCGGACCGACGGTCCGCTCTCCAGCACCTCGCCCTCCAGCACCCGGGTCTCGGCGGTCTCCTCCGGCCCCGGAGCGCCGGCCGCCGGGGCCTCCGGCGGCGGCGCGTCCGAGGGTGCGGGCCGGGTGCTGGCCGTCCAGCCCTTGCCGTCCCACCAGCGCTGGGGTCGCGGGTCGCTGGTGATGTCCTTCGGGTCCGGGTACCACCCGGCGGGGATCTGCTCACTCACGACAGAGAATCTAAAGGCAGCCGGATAAGCGCGAAATCAGCTGGACCCCGAATTCCGGCCCTTTTCGATGAAATTACCGTGAGAAGGCGGGAGCGGCCCCTCCGAACACCCGGAACGTGTCTTTCCGATCACACCCCGGGTCGCAGCCGGTCACTCCCGGGTCACCCCCCGGGGCCGTGCAGCGGCGTCACGTAGGCGCCGGAGATCCCGCCGTCCACCAGGAACTCGCCGGCCGTCATGAACGAGGAGTCGTCGCTGGCCAGGAAGGCCACCGCGGCCGCGATCTCCTCCGGCCGGGCGAAGCGGCCCAGCGGGATGTGCACCAGGCGGCGCGCCGCCCGCTCCGGGTCCGCGGCGAACAGCTCGCGCAGCAGCGGGGTGTCCACCGGCCCCGGGGAGAGCGCGTTCACCCGGATGCCCTCCCGGGCGAACTGCACGCCCAGCTCGCGCGACATCGCCAGCACGCCGCCCTTGGACGCGGTGTACGAGATCTGCGAGGTCGCCGCGCCCGTCCGGGCCACGAAGCTCGCGGTGTTGATGATCGAACCCCGCCCGTGCCGGCGCATGTACGGCAGCACGGCCCGGCAGCACAGGTAGACCGAGGTCAGGTTGACCTCCTGGACCCGGCGCCAGGCGTCCAGCCCGGTGGTGAGGATCGAGTCGTCCTCGGGCGGCGAGATGCCGGCGTTGTTGAAGGCGACGTCCACGCTGCCGAAGGTCTCGTAGGCCTCGTCGAAGAGTGCCTCGACCATCGCCGGGTCGGTCACGTCGGTGTGCACGAACAGGCCGCCGACCGCCTCGGCGGCCGCCTTCCCGGCGGCCTCGTCGATGTCGGCACAGACCACCCGGGCGCCCTCGGCGGCGAGCCGGCGCGCCGAGGCCAGGCCGATCCCGCTGCCCGCACCGGTGATCACGGCCGTGCGCCCGACCAGCCGGCGGCAGACCCGCCCGTCGTCCTCCCCGGACTCGTGGGGGTGGTGCGGCCGGGGGTCGTTCCGGGTCACTGGCGGCTCCTACGAATCGGTGCGGATGTAGACGTTCTTGGTCTCGGTGAAGTGCGCCAGCGCCTCCGGCCCCAGCTCGCGGCCGACCCCGGACTCCCCGAAGCCGCCGAACGGCGTCCAGTAGCGCACCGAGGAGTGCGAGTTGACCGAGAGGTTCCCGGCCGCGACCCCGCGGGCCAGCCGCAGCGCCCGGCCCAGGTCGCGGGTCCAGATCGAGCCGGACAGGCCGTACCGGGTGGCGTTGGCCAGCCGCAGCGCGTCCGCCTCGTCCTCGAACGGGAGCACCACCGCGACCGGGCCGAAGATCTCCTCGGTGACCGCCGGGACGTCCGGCCGGGTCGGCGCCAGCACCGTCGGCGGGTACCAGAAGCCGGGGCCGTCCGGCACCGCGCCGCGGGCCAGCACCGGCAGGTCGGGCGTCACGTACGAGGCGACCCGCCGTACCTGCGCGGCCGAGATCAGCGGGCCGAGCGTGGTCCGCGGATCGGCCGGGTCGCCGGTGCGGACCGCCTCGACGGCCGGCAGCAGCAGGGCCAGGAAGTCGTCGAGGACCTCCCGCTGGACCAGGATCCGGCTGCGGGCGCAGCAGTCCTGGCCGCTGTTGTCGAGGAAGGACATCGGGTCGGCGGCGCCCGCGAGGTCGGCGTCGGCGAAGACGATGTTGGGGCTCTTGCCGCCGAGTTCGAGGGTCACCCGTTTGGCCCGGGCCGCGCAGCGGGCGGCGACCTCCTTGCCGATCAGGGTGGAGCCGGTGAAGACGATCTTCCGCACCTCCGGGTGGTCCACCAGCGCCCGGCCGGTCACCGCCCCGGAGCCCGGCACCACCTGGAACAGGCCCTCGGGCAGTCCGGCGGCGAGGGCGAGCTCGGCCAGCCGCAGCGCGGTGAGCGGGGTCGCCTCGGCGGGCTTGAGCAGGACGGCGTTGCCGGCCGCGAGGGCGGGTGCGAAGCCCCAGGCGGCGATCGGCATCGGGAAGTTCCACGGCGCGATCACCCCGACCACGCCGACCGGTTCGCGGAAGGTGACGTCCAGCCCGCCGGCCACCGGGATCTGCCGCCCGGTCAGGCGCTCCACTCCCCCGGCGGCGTACTCCAGCAGGTCGCGGACGTTGCCGGCCTCCCAGGTGGCGTTGCCGATGGTGTGGCCGGCCTCGGTGACCTCCAGCGCGGCGAGTTCGGGGACGTGCACGTCCACCTGGTCGGCGAAGCGCCGCAGCAGCCGGGCCCGTTCGCCGGGCGGCAGGGCGGCCCAGCCGCGCTGGGCCGCGACGGCGCGCCGCACGGCGGCGTCGAGCTGCCCTGGCGTGGTGTCGGGCAGGGTGGCGAGGACCTCGCCGGTGGCGGGGTTGCGGACGGTGCAGGCGGGGGGCGCCGCCTCGGTGAGGGTGGTGGTGGTCGTGTCGATGGTGCTCACATCCGCTCGAAGGATCGGTAGCGCTCCCAGTCGGTGATCGCGCCGTCGTAGGCGTCCTGCTCGACCCGGGCCATGTGGAGGTAGTGCTCGACCACGTCGTCCCCGAAGGCCGTGCGGGCGAGTTCGCTGGCGCCCCACAGGTCGGCGGCCTCGCGCAGCGAGCCGGGCACCCGGGCGTAGTCCTCGACGGCGTAGGCGTTGCCCAGGCAGGGGGCGGGCAGCTCCAGTTTCTGCTGGACGCCGTGCAGGCCGGCGGCGATCATGCCGGCCACCGCCAGGTAGGGGTTGACGTCCCCGCCGGGCACCCGGTTCTCCATCCGCAGGCCCGCGCCGTGCCCCACCACCCGGTAGGCGCAGGTCCGGTTGTCCCGGCCCCAGGCGACCGCGGTCGGCGCGAACGAGCCGGGGCGGTAGCGCTTGTAGGAGTTGATGTTCGGCGCGTACAGCAGGGTGAACTCGCGCAGCGCGAGCAGCTGCCCGGCCAGGAAGTGCCGCATGGTGTCGGTCATCCGGCCGTCGGCGGCGGCGAACGCCGGGGCGCCCACCGCGTCCCGCAGCGACAGGTGGATGTGGCAGCTGTTGCCCTCGCGCTGGTCGTACTTGGCCATGAAGGTGAGTGCGCAGCCGAGTTGGGCGGCGATCTCCTTGGCGCCGGTCTTGTAGACGCTGTGCTGGTCGCAGGTGGTGAGCGCGTCGGCGTACCGGAAGGCGATCTCGTGCTGGCCGAGGTTGCACTCGCCCTTGGCGGACTCCACCACCAGGCCCGCGCCGGCCATCTCGGTGCGGATCCGGGAGAGCAGCGGCTCGACCCGGGCGGTGCCCAGCAGCGAGTAGTCGACGTTGTAGAGGTTGGCCGGGGTGAGGCCGCGGTAGCCGCCCTGCCAGGCTTGTTCGTAGGTGTCGCGGAAGACCAGGAACTCCAACTCGGTGCCGATGTCGGCGGCCAGGCCGTACTCGGCGAGCCGGGCGATCTGGCGGCGCAGCAGCTGGCGGGGCGCGGCGGCCACCGGGTGGCCGCCGTGGCCGGCCAGGTCGGCGGTGACCTGGGCGGTGCCGGGCTGCCAGGGGGTCAGGCGGAGGGTCGACAGGTCGGGGCGCATGGCGAAGTCGCCGTAGCCGGTCTCCCAGGAGGAGAGCGCGTAGCCGTCCACGGTGTTGAGTTCGACGTCGACGGCCAGCAGGTACTCGCAGGCGTCGGCGCCGTGCTCGGCCACCTCGTCGAGGAAGAAGCCGGCGGCGAAGCGCTTGCCCTGGAGCCGGCCCTGCATGTCGGTGAAGGCCAGGGCGACGGTGTGGACCTCGCCCGCGTCGACCAGCGCGCGCAGCTCGTCGAGGGTGAGCGGGGCGCGCCGCCGGGGGGTGCCGGGCCCGGCGGCCCCGGGTGCGGTGGTGCGGTCGGACATGGCGGACGCCCTCCTCCTCTTCCTCGATCACGCAGCGAGACCGAGCGGTCACAGCGAACCGTACGGCCTGGCGCTGACAGCACGGAAGAGGGCGGACGGGTGTGGCGCGCCGAGGTGCGAGGTTGACGGGTGATCGGGCGGGACGGGAGGAGAATGCGCGCCATGGATCGCAGGCCTATTGTCGGCGTCAGCACCTATCTGGTGGACGCGAGTTGGAGCGACTGGCGGGACCGCCGGGTGGCCCTGGTGCCCGAGCGGTACACCGCCTATGTACAGAATTCGGGCGGGATCGCGGTGCTCCTGCCGCCCGACGCCCCCGAGCGCGCGCCGGAGGTGCTCGCCCGGCTGGACGCACTGGTCGTCGCGGGCGGACCGGACATCGACCCCGCCTACTACGGGCAGCCGCCGCACCCGCTGACCGATGTGGACACGGTCGAGCGCGACGTCTGGGAGTCGGCGCTGCTGCGGGCGGCGCTGGCGGCGGGGATGCCGCTGCTGGGGATCTGCCGGGGCATGCAGGTGCTCAACGTGGTGTGCGGGGGCACGCTGATCCAGCACCTGCCGGACGTGGTGGACGTGGATGTGCACGCGGGTTCGCCCGGCCGGTACGGGACGCATGTGGTGCGGCCGGTGCCGGGGACGCTGCTGGGCGGGCTGCTGCCGGAGCCCGAGCTGACCGTGCCGACCTTCCACCACCAGGCGGTGGACCGGCTGGGGACCGGGCTGCGGGTGAGCGCGCACGCGCCGGACGGGACGGTGGAGGCGGTGGAGGGGCCGGGGTTCACGCTCGGGGTGCAGTGGCATCCGGAGCAGGGCGAGGACCTGCGGGTGATGCGGGCGCTGGTGCGGGCCGCGACGGCGGCGCGGTCGCTGCAGCTGGAGCCGGTGGAGGTCGGGTAGGGCGTGCCCCTCGGGTCGGGGTGCGCCGCGGCGCACCCCGACCGGGCGCTACGGGGCGGTGGGGACGGGGGTGGGGGCGGCGGGGAGCGTGGCCGCGGCGGCGAGGAGGGCGGGAAGCATCCGGGTCGCGTGCTCGGCGTAGCCCCGGGGGGACGGGTGGACGCCGTCGGGGCCGAGGAGGTGGTCGGCCCGGTCGCGGAACTCGGGGCCGGAGGAGACGGCCACCGGGATGCCGACGCGTTCGGCCGCCCGGGTCTGGCGGCGGGCGAGGCGGTGCGAGCGGGGCGCGCCGAGGAGGCGGGCCGGGGCGCGGAAGCCCGGGGCGTGGCCGGGGTCGGGGCAGGGCACGACGACCGGGTGCCAGCCGGTGTCGCGGAGCCGCTGGAGCACCAGGGCGAACCGGCGGGCGGCGCGGCCGAGCGGGAGTGGGAGGAGTACGTCGTTGCCGCCGACGATCAGCACGGCGATGCCGGGCCGGATCCGGTCCGCCCGGGCGACCTGCTGCCGCAGGGCAGCCGTGGTGGCGCCGACCCGGGCGAGCACCCGCAGGTCGACGGGGCGGTCGAGGTGCTCGCCGAGGGCCTGGGCGAGCCGCGCGCCGAGGGTCTCCTCGGGCCGGCCGGCGCCGAAGCTGCGGGCGAGCGAGTCGCCGAGCATCAGCAGGGTGAGCGGCCGGGGGTCGGCGGGTTCGGCCGGGCCGTAGCGGCCGTCGGCGGGCGGGACGGTCCAGTCGGCGGGCGGGCGGCTCATCACCAGCCGCTGGTAGAGGCCGGCGGCGGTGAGCCGGGCCCGGGTGAGCGGCCTGCGGGTGGCGGGGGTGGGCATGGCGGACTCCGGGGGCGGGACGGCGGAGAGTGACGGGTTGCGGGTGACGGGTGGCGGTGGCTCGGGCGGCGGCAGCTCAGGCTGCGGTGAGGACGACGGCCGCGTTCTGCCCGCCGAAGCCGCTGGAGACCGAGACGGCGGCGTCCAGGGCGAGCCGTCTCGGCACCTTGGCGACCACGTCGAGGCCGAGGGACTCGTCGGGCCGTTCGAGGTTGGCGGTGGGCGGGACCAGTCCGTGCTGGAGGGAGAGCACGGTGACCGCCGCCTCGATCGCCCCGGCGCCGCCCATGGTGTGGCCGATCGCGCCCTTGACCGAGGTGACCGGGGGCGGCCGGTGGAAGACCCGGTGCAGGGCCGCCGCCTCGGCCGTGTCGTTCAGCCGGGTGCCGGTGCCGTGCGCGTTGACGTGCCCGATGTCGTGCGGGGCGAGTCCGGCGTCGGCGAGGGCGGCCCGGATCGCCCGGGCCAGGCCGTCGCCCCCGGGGTGCGGGGCGGTGAAGTGGTGGGCGTCGGCGGTGGAGCCGTGGCCGGCCAGGTACGCGCGCGGCCGGACGCCGCGCGCCCGGGCGTGCGCGACCCGTTCCAGTACCAGGACGCCCGCGCCCTCGCCGATCACGAAGCCGTCCCGGTCCGCCTCGAAGGGGCGGGAGGCGCCGGCCGGGTCGTGGCGCCGGCGGGAGAGCGCGCCGAGCCGGTCGAAGGCGGTGGCCACCATTGGTGCGCGGGGGCAGTCGGTGCCGCCGGCCAGAACGAGGTCGCAGGTCCCGGCCCGGAGCAGGTCGCAGGCGACGGCGAGGGCGGTGGTGCCGGAGGCGCAGGCGGTGCTGGTGACCAGGTTGGGCCCGCGGGCACCGAGGTCGAGGCCGACCTCGCCGGCCGCCATGTTCGGGATGGACCGGGGCAGCATCAGCGGGGAGACCAGGTCGGGCCGGCCGTCGGCGAGCCGGGCGTACTCGGTCTCGTAGGTCAGGGTGCTGTTGGCGCTGACGCCGAGGACGACGCCGACCCGGGCGGAGTCCCAGGCCGACGGGTCGAGTCCGGCGTCGGCGACGGCCTCGCGGGCGGCCAGAACGGCGAGTTGGGAGAAGCGGTCGAGTCTGCGGACCAGCCGGCCGCCGAGCAGCTCGACCGCTTCGAAGCCCTCGGCCGGGCAGGAGAAGTCGACGGCCAGCCCCGCGAGCCGGGGATCGGTGCGGGCGGTGGACGTGCCGTCGAGCAGGCGGGCCCAGCTCGCCGCCGCGCCGAACCCGGCGGGGGTGACCAGGCCGATCCCGGTCACGGCGACCGCCCGGGAGGCTGTCACCCGGGTGCCTCCGGTGGCGCGAATACCGCCGGTGCCGCCGGTGCTCAACTGACGGCGCTCGACGCGAGGGTGGTGCTCGCGGCAGGGACGGTGCTCGCGGTGGGGACGGCGGCGGGAGCCGCGGCCCGGACGGCGTCCGCGTGGGCGGCCAGGTCGCCGAGGGTGGACTCGGGGCGGATGTCGCTGACGGTCGCCCCGATCCGCTCCTCGACCAGCAGGGACAGTTCGACCAGGGCGAGGCTGTCCAGCTCCAGCGAGGCGAGGGTGGCCCCGGGCTCCACCCGGTCGGCCGGAACGTCGAACTCGGCGACCAGGCAGTCGCGCAGGACGGTGAAGGTGTCGGACACGGGGATTCCTCTCGGAAGGGGACAACGGGAAGGAAGGGGTGACGGGTCCGGCGTTCAGCCCGGTCCGGGTGCCGCCGGGGCCGGGCGGCCGGTGGCCGCCGAGGGTTCACGCCCGGGCAGCCGGAGCCAGGCGAGCGGTACGGCCGCCGCGGCGACCGCCCCGCCGACCAGGGCGGCGGCGCCCAGACCGGCGGTGAAGGCGGCCCGGTCACCCGGTGCGGCGCCGTCCGCGACCGTGGCCAGTACGGAGCCGAGCACCGCCACACCGAGCGTGGAACCGACCTGCCGGGTGGCGTCGTTGAGGGCCGAACCGACCCCGGCCATGGCCGACGGCACGGCACTCATCACGAGTTCGGTGGCCACCGGTGCGAGCAGGCCCGCTCCGAGTCCGGCCGCCGCCTCGAAGAGCAGCACCGGGGCGTCCCCCGACTCCGCCTCCAGGAGGGCGAGTTGGACGAACCCGGCGGCGATCAGCAGCTGACCGGCGGCCACCGGCACCCGGGCCCCGGCGTGCCGGGCGACCACCGGCCCCAGCACGGCGCCGACGGCCAGCCCCAGCGAGAGCGGCACCATCCGCAGCCCGGCCTGCCAGGCCGAGAGGCCGCGCACCTGCTGGAGGTGGAGCGTGAGCAGGAACATCGCGCCGAACATCGCGAAGGACATCAGCGCCAGGCTGACCGTGGCCGGCCAGACCGGCCCTCCGCGCAGGATCCGGAGCGGCACCATGGGCGCGGCGCAGCGGAGTTGGCGCCGCACGAAGAGACCGGTCAGCACGGCGGAGGCGGCGAACGCCGTGAGCACCGCGGCACTGGTCCAGCCCCGGCCCGGTGCCTCGATGAAGCCCCAGACGAGGGTGAGCAGGGCGGCGCAGGACAGCGGTGCGCCGAGCCGGTCCAGCGGTCGGGCCCCGGGGTCGCGGGACTCGGGGACGACCGGGGTGAGTGCCAGGATCACGGCCACCACGGGGACGTTCAGCCAGAACGCGGCCTGCCACCCGTGCCGTTCGACCAGCCAGCCGCCGACCACCGGGCCGAACAGCGCGCCGACCCCGGCCACCGCCGCCCAGATGCCGATCGCCCGCCGCCGGTCCTCCGGCGCGTCCAGCACGTGGACGACGGTGGAGAGCGTGGCCGGCATGAAGAACGCCGCACCGAGGCCCATCGCGCAGCGGGCGGCGACGAGTTGCCCGGGGGTGTCGCCGAGCGCGCCCGCCACCGAGGCGAGCGCGCAGAGCGCGAGTCCGGCGGCGAACGCACGGCGCCGCCCGTACCGGTCGCCGAGGGCGCCGCCGGCGAGGACGCAGCCGCCGAGGGCGAGCGCGTAGCCGTCGACGATCCACTGGGTCTCGGCGAGGGTGGGGCCGAGTTCGGCGCGCAGGCCGGGGACCGCCACGTTGAGCACGGTGAAGTCGAGTCCGAGCAGGAAGAGCGCGGCGCAGACGACCCCCACCGCGGCCCAGGCCCGCCGCCTGCCCACCGGGCCGGGGGCGGCGGCTCCGGGAACGGCGGTGGCAGGGGCGACGGCGGTGGCAGGGGCGGCGGCGGTGGCAGGGGCGGCGGCGGTGGCGAGCGGCTCGGTGGGGCTTCCCGGTAAGGGCGACGAATCGGCGGGAGCGGCGGAGGGACTCATCCGGCCGGCCCTCAGCCCGCCGGCCGGAGCGGCTCGTCGCGCCGCCGGAAGCCGATCCGGTAGAGCGTGGCCGCGCCGCGCAGGAAGGTGACCTCGCAGGCCCGCAGATAGCGGCGGTACCGGCGGTAGCCGTCCGGGCCGACGAGCTGCTCGGCCTCGGCGCGGGCCCGCAGCAGCCGGGCGGACCAGGCGCCCAGGGTTCGGGCGTAGTCCTCGGCGGAGGCCCGGACGACGGTGACGGCGAAGTAGGGGTCGCTCGCGAGCACGATCTCGCCCAGCCGGGGCAGTACCGCGCCGGGGAAGACCTCGGCCGCGACGAAGGCGCCGACCGGGCCGTCGCCCCCGGTCACCCCGTCGTAGGCGATGGTCTGCAGCGACATCCGGGCGCCGGGCCGCAGCCAGCCGTGGCAGCGCTCGAAGTAGGCCCGGTAGGCGGCGAGTCGGGCGGAGGCGTCCATGTCGGCGGTGGCGAAGTGCTCGAAGGCGCCGACCGAGACGATGCCGTCGTACGGGCGCCCGGGCTCGTGGGCGTCCCAGCTCTCCAGCCGGACGTCGACGCCGGGCAGTCGGAGCGACCGGACGTGGGCGTGCTGGGCCCGGGACAGGGTGAGCCCGGTGGCCTCGGCGGCCCGGCCGGTGCGGACGGCGCGGTCGATCAGCCCGCCCCAGCCGCAGCCGACGTCGAGCAGGCGCAGCCCGGCCCCGGGGGCGGCGCCGGCCAGGTCGAGGTGGAGGTCGAGCTTGGCCCGCTGGGCGCGGGGCAGGGCCGTGGTGTCGGGCTCGGCGGGGTCGATGCCGTCCCAGACGGCGGCCGAGTAGCTGAGCGTCTCGTCGAGCCACAGGCCGTAGAAGTCGTTGCCGAGGTCGTAGTGGAACTCGATGTCGGCGGCGCTGGTGCCGACGGTCGTGGTGCCGCGGGTATCGGCGCCACCGTCGATGGTGGTGGTCATGCCTCTCCTGTCCGGGGGCGGGGAGTACGGGTCGGTCGCGGTCGGTCGCGGGCGGCGCGGTCAGTCGCGGGCGGCGCGGACGGCCAGCGCCCGGGCGCGGCGTTCGACGAAGCGGGCGGCGCGGGTGTCGAGCACGGCGAGCTGTTCGGCGAGCCCGTCACGGGCCCGCTCGCCGTCCGGGCCGAGCCCGGTCAGCTCGAAGACCCGCAGGGAGCGGAGCAGCGGGGCGAGCACCTCGTCGTGGTGGACCCGCGGGTCGTAGACGCCGGCGACGGCGATCTCGGCGGCCAGGGCGGCGAAGCCGGGCATGCCCTGGCCGGGCATGGCGAACGCGCGGACCGTGGCGTCGAGCCGGACCAGGACCTCGTCGGGCTCCAGTTCCAGTGCGGCGCGCAGCAGTTCGCGGTAGAAGACCATGTGCAGGTTCTCGTCCTGGGCGACCCGGGCGAGCAGCCGGTCGCAGACCGGGTCGCCGCTGAGCCGGCCGGTGTTGCGGTGGCTGACCCGGGTGGCCAGCTCCTGCACGGCGGCGTAGGCGACCAGGCCGAGCACGCCGTCCGGCCGGGGGAGGGTACCGGTGGAGATCTGGGCCGCCCGGGCGCGCTCCAGGGCCACCGGGTCGACGGCGCGGGTGGCGTGCAGATAGGCGCGGATGGCGGCGGCGTGCCGGTCCTCCTCCGCCGTCCACTGGTGCAGCCAGGCTCCCCAGGCGCCGTCGCGGGAGGTCTGCGCGCCGATGGTCCAGTGGTAGCCGGGGAGGTTGTCCTCGGTGAGCAGGTTGACCACCAGGGCGGAGCGGATCGCGGGGGCGAGCGCGGACTGCTCCGGCCGCCAGGGCTCGCCGCCGAGCGGTCCGTCGAAGTCCCGGCCGAGGCTCCACGGCACGTACTGGTGCGGGAACCACTCGCGCGCCGAATTGATATGACGGTTCATCAATTCGGCGGCGACGGGCTCAAGTTCCGAGAGCCAGTGGACGGACCGAGCCGCGATGATCTTCACGGGTGCCGATCGTGGCGCAGGCGCACAGGGGCGCGCAAACCGGGCTCACCCGGTCGAGTGAGCCCCCCGCCCCAGGTTCACGCCGGAGGCTGAATGCTTGTGCGACCCCGGGGGTCCGTACGGACCGAGCGCACGTACGGACCGGAGGCTCAGGCCGGCGGCAGCCCGGCGGCCACGGCGAGCACGCCCGCCGCACCGGCGGCCAGCAGGGCGAGCACCACACCCCGGCGGGCGAGCACCAGCCAGAGCAGCGCCCCGGCCAGTACGCCCCACTGCCAGCCGTACCCGAGCGAGGCGGCCAGCGGCAGCGCCGAGCCGGCGATGGCACCGGTCACGGCCGGTCCGGCGCCGGTGAGGAAGTCCCGCACCCGCCGGTCGGCCCGGAGCCGGTCGAAGTGCCGGCCGCCGAGGAGCACGAAGAGGAAGGACGGCGCGAAGGCGACCACCGCCGCGAGCAGGCCGCCGCCGAGCCCGGCGGCCGCGTAGCCGACCGCCGCGACGGTGTGCACCACCGGCCCCGGGGTGACCTGGCCGAGGGCGACGGCGTTGAGGAACTGTCCGTCGGTCATCCAGTGGTAGCGGTTGACCGCGTCGTCCCGCATCAGCGGGATGATCACGAACCCTCCCCCGTAGGAGAGCGCGCCCACCTTGAACGCCACCCAGGCCACCGCCCCGAGCACGCCGAGCCCGCCCAGGGCGAGCGGGCCGGTGGCGAGCGGCAGCACGGCCCGTCCGCCCGATCCGCCCGATCCCCGGTCGCCCGTCCCACTCCCTCCGCCCCGGACGGCGATCTCGGCCAGTCCGGCGGCGATCAGCACCAGCACCAGCCAGGGGCCGGTCAGCACCGCCGCCACCGCCCCGGCCAGCGCGTACCCGGCCCAGCGGGCGCGGGCGCCCCGGGCCCGGCCGATCCGGCCGAGGCTGGCCGGGACGAGCGAGGTGGCCGCCTGCACCGCGACCGCCGGCACCGCCGCCCCGGCCCCGGCCGCCGCGCCGAGCACCCACAGCGGCGGGTCGCCGGCCAGGAACAGCGCCGCGAGCGCGAGGATCAGCACCAGCCCGGGCCCGATGAAGCAGACCCCGCCGACCAGCGCGCCGGGCACACCGCGCAGCCGCCACGCGGTCAGCACGGCGAGCTGGGTGGAGGCCGGGCCGGGCAGCAGGTTGGTGGCCGCGATGCCGTCCTCGAACTCCTCGGCGGTCAGCCAGCGCCGCCGCTCCACGCAGAGTTTGCGCAGCAGCAGGATGTGCGCGGGCGGCCCGCCGAAGCCGGTGATCCCGATCCGGCCCCACTCGCGGGCGATCGTGCCGAGGCCGACCACCCGTTCGGCCCCTGCTCTGCGTCCGTCCGGCCCCATGCGATTCTCCCCTGGTCAATGGCGGCGAGACGATACCCCACGAGGGTTACGACGCGGCAATGACAACGGTCTCCAATGCAGCCTTTGGATCTTCGTTCGATGTGCGGTTCACTTCGGGTGCGGGGCGGTCACGGACATCGCCCCTTACCCCCACGCGTTCATGGGCTCCAGGAGAGGACTTCGATGGCCGGCCACGAGCACTCCCAGCATGATCATGAGCATGACCACAAGCACGGCGGCCGGGGCGGCCACGGCGGGCATTCGCACGGCGTCGCCGCCGACGCCGACCGCCGGTGGCTGCTGAGCGCGCTCGCGCTGATCGTGGTGTTCATGGCCGGCGAGGTGGTGGTCGGCTTCGCCGCCCAGTCGCTGGCGCTGATCTCGGACGCCGCGCACATGCTCACCGACGCCGCCTCGATCGTGCTGGCCCTGATCGCCATGCGGCTCTCCGCCCGCCCCGCGCGCGGCGGCTACACCTACGGGCTCAAGCGCGCGGAGATCCTCTCGGCCCAGGCCAACGGGGTGACGCTGCTGATCCTCTCCGCCTGGCTCGGCTACGAGGCCGTCACCCGACTGTTCGAGCCCCCGGAGGTGGCCGGCACGCTGGTGCTGGTCACGGCGCTGATCGGGATCGTCGTCAACATCGCCGCCGCCTGGTGCATGTCCAAGGCCAACCGCAGCTCCCTCAACGTCGAGGGCGCCTTCCAGCACGTGCTCACCGACCTGTACGCGTTCATCGCGACCGCCGTCGCCGGCGTGATCATGGTGACCACCGGCTTCGCCCGCGCCGACTCGATCGCCTCGTTGATCGTGGTGGCGCTGATGCTCAAGGCCGGCATCGGCCTGGTCCGCGACTCCGGGCGGATCTTCCTGGAGGCCGCACCGGCGGGCATCGACCCGGACACGGTCGCGGACCGGCTGGTCGCCCAGCCGCTGGTGGAGGAGATCCACGACCTGCACATCTGGGAGATCACCTCCAACCAGCCGGCCCTCTCCGCCCACATCCTGGTCACCCCCGGCGGGGACTGCCACGCCGTCCGCCGCGAACTGCAGCGCAGGCTCGCCGACGAGTACGGGATCTCGCACAGCACGCTCCAGGTCGACCACGTCGGCGAGGACGAGGCCGGCGCACTGCTGCAGATCACCACCCCGGGCGACCTCTCGCCCGACCACTGCGCCGACGCCCACGGCCCGGTCCACCGCGCCGGCCCGCACAAGCACTGACCGCATCCACCCGCACAGGCATCGGCGACACGTCCCTGTCCGCCCGGTACGGCATGATCGGAGGCGTGACCGCACCCCGTCTGATGCTGCTCGACTCCGCCAGCCTGTACTTCCGGGCCTACTTCGGCGTACCGGACACCCTGCGCTCGCCGCAGGGTGAGCCGGTCAACGCCGTCCGGGGCCTGCTGGACTTCATCGCCCGGCTGGTCCACGACCACCGGCCCGACCAGCTGGTCGCCTGCATGGACGCCGCCTGGCGGCCGCAGTGGCGGGTGGACCTCATCCCCTCCTACAAGACCCACCGGGTCGCCGAGGCCGCCGAGGACGGCGCGGAGGAGGTGCCGGACACCCTCGCCCCGCAGGTCCCGGTGATCGAGCAGGTGCTGGACGCGCTCGGCATCGCCCGGATCGGCTCCGCCGACTACGAGGCGGACGACGTGATCGGCACCCTGGCCGCGCGGGCCACCGGACCGGTGCAGATCGTCACCGGCGACCGCGACCTGTTCCAACTGGTCGACGACGCCCGCGGGATCACCGTGCTCTATCCCGTCAAGGGCATGGGCAACCTCCAGATCACCGACGACGCGCTGCTCCGGGAGAAGTACGGCGTGGGCGGCGCCCAGTACGCCGACCTGGCCGCCCTGCGCGGCGACCCGAGCGACGGCCTGCCCGGCGTCAAGGGCATCGGCGAGAAGACGGCGGCCCAGCTGATCCACGAGTACGGCGACCTCGCCGGCATCCGCGCCGCCGCCCAGGACATCGGCTCCGCCCTCACCCCGGCCCGGCGCCGCAACATCCTGGAGGCCGCGGCCTACCTGGACGTGGCGCCGACCGTGGTCCGGGTCGCCACCGACGCCCCGCTCCCCGACTTCGACCCGGCCCTCCCCCGCGAGCCCCTCGACCCGATGACCCTGGAGGACCTCGCCACCCGCTGGGGCCTCGGCACCTCCCTGGACCGCGTCCTGGAGACCCTCGCCGCCCGCTGATCGCCGCCCCTCCCCCGCCCCCGGGCCCGTCGCACCGCGCGACGGGCCCTTTGCTTTGCCATGACGTGAACTCTTGACTGCAATGTACTTTGCGATGCAAAGTCTAAGTACTGACACGACGTCACCAGGGGTGGACCATGGACACACTGCACCGCGACGACCCGGCCGGCCTGCTCGCCGCGACGGAGGGCCTGCGCGCCCGGGCCCGGACCCGCCTGCGCGGCGCGGGCGTCCCGCTGCTCGGCTTCGGACTGCTGGCCCTGGCGGCCGTCCCGATCGCGCGCGAGGCCTACAACTTCGGCGCCACCGGGCGGACCATCACCTCGTACCCAGCTTTCGCCTATGCGGAGTACAACCATCTCTGCGTGCAGCACGGCGCACTCGACAGCCCCTGCGTGACCAGCGATTTCGACGGTGCGATTCTGCGCTTCCTGGCCTGGGGGGTCTGGTTCGTGCTGCTCCCGCTGGCCTGGTTCGCCCTGGCCCGCTGGTACCGGCGGCGCGGCGAGGCCCGCGGCATCGTCCCGCACCGCAGCGCCTGGCTCGGCGCCACGGCCGCGACCGCCGTCGTGCTCACCGCCGTCGTGCTCACGTTGGCCTTCGCCGACCGGGTGCCGTTCTCGCTCTCCCTCCTCGGGAACGACTACGCCTCACCCTGGTACATGGTCGACATCGGCCTGCTGGTCCTCGGCTTCACCGAGCGCAGCCCGCTGGTGGCCGGCACGGGCCTCGTCCACGCCGTGCTGCTCACCGTCCTCCTCGGCGAATCCTCGGGTGGCAGCTGGCTTCCGTGGCTCGACGGCCCCCGATCGAAGGCCCTGCTGCTCGCCGGGCTCCTGCTGGTCGCCGGCCTGGCCCAGTGGGCCGCCGAGCGTCGCACCCCCGCCGTATCCCGTACGGTCACCCCATGAACGTCGTGGACGACCCCGAGGAGCAGCACCCGACCCTGGCCCTGGACGACACCGTCCACCAGCGGGTCCGGCTGGGCATCCTGGCGATCGCCCGCGAGGCCGAGAGCGTCGACTTCGCCTTCCTCAAGCAGGAGCTCGGCCTCACCGACGGCAACCTCTCCCGGCATCTGAAGGTGCTGGAGGACTCCGGCCTGGTCGCGGTGAACAAGGGCTACGCCGGCCGCCGCCCCCGCACCTGGGTCACCCTCACCACCGCCGGGGCCGAGGCCCTCGCCCGTGAACTGCGCGCCCTCCGCGCCCTGGTCCACCGCCTCGACGCGGCCGGCCCGCCCCCGGCCTGAGCCGGCCGCCGACGTCACGCGTCCGCACTCGCGCCCGCGCCCGCGCCCGCGCCGGAAGTCGGCCGCTCCGACTTCCGGCGCGCACCCCGCTCTGAAATGATCATGGCGGACCGCCCCGCGACCTGGCGGTCCGTCATCTTCCGGTACCGGGGGGCACACAGATGCTGGACACCTTCGAACAGGCGGCCGAGGAGGCCGGCTTCGCGCTCGACGAGGCGCAGCGGGCCGCCGCCGCACGACTCGCCCGGCTCGGCGCCGAGGTCACCGGACGCCGGCGCTTCTTCGCCGGGCCGCCGCCGCGCGGCCTCTACGTCTGGGGGCCGGTCGGCCGGGGCAAGAGCTGGCTGACCGAGGTGTTCTACGAGGCACTCCCCCTCCCCCGCAAGCGGCGGGTGCACTTCCACGAGTTCTTCCGGGAGTTCCACGCGGTGTACGCGCGCCACCGCCGGGAGCGGGACGCCTGCGACCTCGCGGTGGCGGAGCTCCTCGGCGACTGCCGGCTGCTCTTCTTCGACGAGTTCCACGTCCACGACCCGGGCGACGCCATGATGATGGGCCGGGTCCTCGGCTCGCTGTTCGAACGCGGGACCACCCTGGTGGCGACGTCGAACTACCCGCCGGCCGGCCTGCTGCCGAACCCGGTCCACCACCACATGTTCGAGCCGACCATCCGGCTCCTCGAAGCCTCGCTGGACATCGTCGAGGTCGCCGGACCGCGCGACTACCGTACCGACCGCCCCTCCGGGGGCGCCCGTTCACGCTTCGGGACCGGCCGCTACCTGTGCCCCGGCACCCCGGCGCAGCTCCGCGCGGCCGGGCTCGAACCGCCCTCGGCCGAGGAGCGCCGGCAGCTGGACGTCGGCGGCCGCACCGTCACCGCCCGCGCCGTGCGCGACGGGCTGGTCTGGTTCGACTTCCACGAGCTGTGCGGCGCGCGCACCTCCACCATCGACTTCCTGGCCCTGGCCGACCGCTTCGACTCCTGGGTGCTGGCCGGCCTGCCGCGGCTGTCCTCGGCCGACCGCGACAGCGCCCAGCGCTTCGCCAATCTCGTCGACGTCCTGCACGACCGCGACGCCCGGCTCCACCTCGTCGCCGAGGCCCCGCTGGCCGACGCCCTCGGCGGGGACTCGCTCCCCCTGGACATCAACCGCACCCTCAGCCGCCTCCGGCTCCTCGACCGGTCCTGAGGAACGCCGACGCCGTCGGCCCACCGCTCGGGGCGGGGGGCCGACGGCGTCGGGGCTCCGGGCGGGTCAGCCGACGGAGGAGTACGCGATGATGCCGCGGCGCAGGCCGTCGACCGCCTTGCGGGCGGTCCTGCGCAGTTCGGCGTCCTCGCCGGCGGCGTCCTGGATCTGGCCCAGGACGTCGATCAGCTGCTTCGTCCAGCGGACGAAGTCGCCGGCCGGCATGTCGGCGTCGCGCAGGACCTGGTCCAGCGAGTGGCCGAGCGCCCAGCGGTAGGCGGCCCAGGCGAAGCCGAGGTCGGGCTCGCGCTGGCCGACGCCCTCGGCGGTGTTGATCCGGTGCTGCTCCTCCAGCGCGTCCAGGTGGCCCCAGATGCGGACCATCTCGCCGAGCGCCGTCTTCGCCGCGCCCTCCGGGACCCGGGGGGCGGTGGCGTCGTCCGACTGGCGGGACTCGTAGACCAGCGCCGAGGCGCAGGCCGCGAGTTCGGCGGCGGCGAGGTCGCTCCACACGCCCTCGCGGATGCACTCCGAGGCGAGCAGGTCGAGTTCGCCGTAGAGCCGGCCGAGCCGCTTGCCGTCGTCGGTGACGGTGTCGCCGCTGAGGTAGCCGAGGTCCGTGAGCAGCCCGCAGACCCGGTCGAAGGTGCGCGCGATGGTGTGGGTGCGGGAGCGCATCCGGCGCTCCAGCAGCTCGGTGTCGCGGTGCAGCCGGTGGTAGCGCTCGGACCAGCGGGCGTGGTCCTCCCGCTCGTCGCAGCCGTGGCAGGGGTGCTGGCGCAGGACGGTGCGCAGCCGGGTGATCTCCGCGTCGTCGGCGGCGGCCGCGCGGCCCTTGCGGAACCGCTCGGGCTCCAGGTGGCCGGCCTTGGTGCGCAGCGCCGAGGCGAGGTCGCGCCGGGACTGCGGGCTGCGCGGGTTGAAGGACTTGGGGATGCGCAGCCGGTCCATGGCGACGACCGGGTGCGGGAAGTCGATCATCGCGAGCCGCTTGACCTGCCGCTCGGCGGTGAGCACCACCGGGCGCGGCCCGTCCTGGTAGTCGGGGTGGCGCGGCCCGCCGCGCGGCGAGCGGCGGTCCGGCGGCAGGCCCGGGTCGAGGACGAGCGCGAGGCCGGCGAACTTCCCGGTGGGGACGTGGATGACGTCGCCGGGCTTGAGCTGCTCGATGGACTCGACGGCGGCGGCGCGGCGCTGGCTGCTGCCCTCGCGGGCGAGCTCGTTCTCCCGGTCCTTGAGCTTGCGGCGCAGGTCCATGTACTCCTCGAAGTCGCCGAGGTGGCAGGTCATGGACTCGCGGTAGCCCTCCAGCCCCTCCTCGTTGCGCTGGACCTGGCGGGCGATGCCGACCACCGAGCGGTCGGCCTGGAACTGCGCGAAGGACGTCTCCAGGAGTTCCCGCGAACGGTGCCGGCCGAACTGGGAGACCAGGTTGACGGCCATGTTGTAGGACGGCCGGAACGAGGACTTGAGCGGATAGGTGCGGGTACCGGCGAGGCCCGCCAGCGCCTCCGGGTCGAGGCCGCGCTGCCAGAGCACGACGGCGTGGCCCTCGACGTCGATGCCGCGCCGACCGGCCCGGCCGGTGAGCTGGGTGTACTCGCCGGGGGTGATGTCGGCGTGGGTCTCGCCGTTCCACTTGACGAGCTTCTCCATGACCACGGAGCGGGCGGGCATGTTGATGCCCAGGGCCAGGGTCTCGGTCGCGAAGACGGCCTTGACCAGGCCCTTCACGAACAGCTCCTCGACCACTTCCTTGAACCGGGGCAGCATGCCGGCGTGGTGGGCGGCGATGCCGCGCTCCAGGCCGTCCAGCCACTCGAAGTAGCCGAGGACGTGGAGGTCCTCGTCGGGGATGTCGGCGCAGCGCTCCTCGACGAAGGCGCGGACCCGGGCGCGGTCGCCGTCCTTGTTCAGCCGCAGGCCGGAGGAGAGGCACTGCTGGACGGCGGCCTCGCAGCCGGCCCGGCTGAAGATGAAGGTGATCGCGGGCAGCAGGCCCTCGGCGTCGAGGCGGTCGATGACGTCGACCCGGCCCGGGGTCCAGACCTTGCCGGGGCGGCCGTTGGGCATGGAGCGGCCCCGGCCCCGGCCGAACCGGTCGCGGGGGTTGCGGTCGAGCTCGCTGCGGGCGAGGCGGACCAGCTCGGGGTTGACGGCCTTGCCGGGGTTGCGCGGGCTGCTCTTCGGCCGGCCGTCGCGGTCGGGGCTGGCGAACAGGTCGTACATCCGGTTGCCGGCCATCACGTGCTGCCACAGCGGGACCGGCCGGTGCTCGGAGACGATCACCCGGGTGCCGCCGCGGACGGTGTCCAGCCAGTCGCCGAACTCCTCGGCGTTGGACACGGTCGCGGAGAGCGAGACCAGGGTGACGGACTCGGGGAGGTGGATGATGACCTCCTCCCAGACCGCGCCGCGGAAGCGGTCGGCGAGGTAGTGGACCTCGTCCATGACCACGTAGCCGAGGCCGTCGAGGGTGCTGGAGCCCGCGTAGAGCATGTTGCGGAGCACCTCGGTGGTCATCACCACCACCGGGGCGTCGCCGTTGACGCTGTTGTCGCCGGTGAGCAGGCCGACCTTGGCGGCGCCGTAGCGCTTGACCAGGTCGCCGTACTTCTGGTTCGACAGCGCCTTGATCGGGGTGGTGTAGAAGCACTTCCGCCCGCCCCGCAGGGCCAGGTGGACGGCGAATTCGCCGACGATGGTCTTGCCGGATCCGGTGGGAGCGGCGACCAGGACGCCCTCGCCCGCCTCCAGGGCGCGGCAGGCCTCCAGCTGGAAGTCGTCCAGCGGGAAGTCGTACAGCTCCTGGAAGCCGTACAGGGCGGTGGCCTGCTCCTTGGCCCGGCGGCGGGAGGCCGCGAAGGCCTCGGCGGGGCTCAGCTCCCGGTCGTCGGAGGGCTCGGGCTCAGGGGTGTTCATCGCCGTCCGGGGGTCGTTGGTGTGATCTCGCATCTCAGCGAGAGGTTACCCGCCGGGACCGACATCGATAGCACCGTTTTTCCCGGGCAATGCATCGGATCTCTCTCACATCCATAGTTGCAAATGTCTTCAAGCAGTCACCCGGCGACCATCTTCGAACGACTCCGGTCATTCGCGGTGCCGCGCCCGGAGTCCTCCCTACATTCGGTGCCACATCCCGGTGGCACCCACCGGGCCCGCGGGAGGAGCGCACAATGGCGAATCTGGAGACCTCGCTCAAGGAGGCCATGGCGATCGAGGGCGCCATCGGCGTGGCCCTGGTCGACTACGGCAGCGGCATGGCGCTCGGGAGCCTGGGCGACAGCACCGAGATCGACCTCCACGTCGCCGCCGCCGGGAACACCGACGTGGTGCGGGCCAAGATGCGGGCGATGGAGATGCTCAACCTGCACGACAACGAGATCGAGGACATCCTGGTCAGCCTCACCAGCCAGTACCACCTGCTGCGGCCGCTGACCACGCAGAGCGGGCGCGGGCTGTTCCTGTTCCTGGCGCTGAACCGCTCCCGCGCCAACCTCGCGATGGCCCGCCACCAGCTGAAGCGGATCGAGCTCTCGCTGGAGATCTGACCGCACCGGGGGCACCCGGAGCACACACCAGGGGGACGCACGAGGGCACGCACAGGGAGGGAGCGCCGTGGCGGTCGCGCTGTACCAGGCCAAGGCCGAGTTCTTCCGGATGCTCGGCCACCCCGTCCGGATCCGGGTCCTGGAGCTGCTGCAGGCCGGACCGACGCCCGTCCGCGACCTGCTGGCGGAGCTGGAGATCGAACCGTCCAGCCTCTCCCAGCAGCTCGCAGTACTGCGCCGGTCCGGCATCGTCACCGCCACCCGGGAGGGCAGCACGGTGGTGTACGCGCTGGCCGGCGGGGACGTCGCCGACCTGCTCCGGGCGGCGCGGCGGATCCTCACCGGGCTCATCGCGGAGCAGCACGCGCTGCTCGCCGAGCTGCGCGCCGCCGCGGACGGCCCCCGGGAGGACGGCGTCCCCGGCGACCGCTAGGCCGAGGCGGGACCGACTACCGCAGCAGCTCCGCCAGCCCGTCCGCCAGCACCCGGTACTCCGGCGCCCGGTTGTACAGCTGCCCGCACAGCCGCAGCACCCCGCCGCCCGCCCAGGGCCGCGCCACCGTCCGCACGGCGTACCGGCGCCACATCTGCGCCATCAGCTCCTGCGCCTGCGGGAGCGTCTCGGAGACGCCGGGCGGCAGCCGCAGCGCGCGCATCGACAGCCCGGCCGAGGTCGGCAGCGCAGCCAGTCCGACCCGCTCGGCGACCACCGCGGCGCCGTACGCGACGAGCCGCTCGTTGTGCTCGCGCACCAGCCCGGGCCCCAGCCCGTCCAGCAGGTCGATCCCGGCCGGGGCGGCCAGCCAGGGCGTGTAGTCCAGCGTGCCGCGCCATTCGACGGCGGCCGGATAGCCCTGGTGGTCCTCCCAGGAGAGGATCAGCGGCCGGATCTTCCCGGTCCACTCCGGGCGGACCACCAGCACCCCGGTGGCGCGCGGGGCGAACGCCCACTTGTGCAGGTTGCCGAACCAGAAGTCGGCCTCCGCCGGGACCGGGTCGGCCAGCATGCCGGGCTCGTGCGCGGCGTCCACCACGGTGGTCACCCCGCGCCCGCGCAGCTCCCGGAGCAGGCCGGGGGTGGCGACCCGGCGGGCGGTGGGCGAGGTGATGCCGTCCAGGACGGCGAGTGCGGTGCGGTCGGTGACCTCGGCCAGCACGGCCTCCCGGACGGCGTCCCCGTCCGGGAGGTCCAGCGGCAGCCGGACGGTGCGCAGTTCGGCGCCCAGCTCCTCGGCCCGCCGGCGGACGGCCTCGGTGACCGTGCCGTAGCCGTGGTCGGTGACCAGGACCTGGTCCCCGGCCGCGAGCGGGACGTTGGCGAGGGCGACGGCGATCGCGTCGGTCACGTTGGGGACGAGCGCCAGCAGCTCCGGCCGGGTGCCGAGGGCGTCGGCGAGCCGGGCCCGGGCCGCCGCGACCCGGGCGGGCAGGTCGGCGAAGAAGCCGTCCGGGTCGGCCTCCTGCTCCTCGTACAGCCGCCGCTGGAGCTGCTGGACCGGGACCGGGACGGCGCCGAAGGACCCGTGGTTGAGGTGGACCACCGCCGGGTCCAGCGTGAACAGCCGGTCGGTCCCGGCCAGCGGCTCGGGGGCTTCGACGGTCGGCGCGGTCTCGGTCACTGCGTTCCTCCTGGAGTGGTGTCGGGGCCGGGGCCGGGGTCGGCGCCCGGACTTTCTGTTACCCAGATCACGTGATGTGTGACATTTCACATGTCGTCCTACTGGTGGCGAGCCCGTTCCACGGCGACCATCGGGCGGTGACCATCACCGACTCCTACCTCTCCCTCAGCGCCCGGACCGGCCGCTTCAGTTTCGGTGCCCCGCGAGCGATCTCGCTCAACGAGGACGGTACCCGCCTGCTGCTGCTCCGCTCCAGCGGTCCCGAGGACCGGTTCGACCGGCTCCACCTCCTCGACCTCGCCACCGGTGCCGAGCGAGAGGTGGCCGATCCGACCGTGCTGGCCCCCGGCCGTACCGGCTCCACCGCCGACCTGCCCGACGTCGAGCGCCGACTGCGCGAGCGGTCCCGGCTCACCGCCGCCGGTATCGGCACCTTCGCCGCCACCCCCGACCTCGCCGTCGCCGTCTTCGCCCTCGACGGCCGGCTCTTCCGCACCGAGACCGCGACCGGCCGCACCACCGAACTCGCCACCGCCGGCCCCGCCTTCGACCCCCGCCCGGACGCGACCGGCGAGCGCATCGCCTACGTCGCCGACGACGCCCTGTACGTCACCGCCCCGGACGGCGGGGCCGACCGGCGCCTCAGCCCGGACGACGGCGCCCGCTGGGGCGTCGCCGAGTTCGCCGCCGCCGAGGAGCTCGGCCGCCACCGCGGCCACTGGTGGCGCCCCGACGGCGGCGCCGTGCTCGCCGCCCGGGTGGACGAGTCCGCCGTCCCGCCGCGGCACTTCGCCGACCCGGCGCACCCGGAGCAGGCCCCCGAGCGGTTCGCCTACCCGCAGGCCGGCGGCCCCAACGCGGACGTCCGGCTCTGGGTGCTCGGCCTGGACGACACCCGGGTCGAACTCCACTGGGACACCGAGGCCTTCCCCTACCTGTGCGCCGCCCGGTGGGCCGGGCCGGAGGAGCTGCTGCTCACCGTCGCCGACCGGCTGCAGCAGAACGTGCTGCTGCTGAGCGCCGACCCGGCCACCGGCGGCACCACCGAACTCTCCCGCACCACAGACGAGTTCTGGGTGGACGACCTGCCCGGCACGCCGGACCGGCTGGACGGCGGCCGGCTGCTCACCGTCCTGGACACGCCCGAGGCCCGCGGCCTGGCCGTGGACGGCAAGCCGCTCGACACCACCGGCCTGCAGATCCGCCGGGTCGTCGGCCGGGTCGGCGACCGGCTGCTCTGCGAGACCGGCGAGGGCGACCCGTTCGACCAGCACGTCCACCTGATCGACCCGGACGGCGGCGCGCCCGAGCGGCTCTCCGAGGGCCCCGGCGTGCACAGCGCGCAGGCCGCCGGCGACACCCTGCTGCTCGTCTCGGCCGACCCGGACGGGGTGCGCCGCGAGGCCCGCACCCCGCACGGCACCGTCACCCTGACCGACCTCTCCGCCCCGCTGCCGTACCGGGTCGAGCCGCTGCTGGCCCGGGTCACCGAGCGCGGCCTGCCGAGCGCCGTGGTCTACCCGCGCGGGCACGTCCCGGGCCGCAAGCTGCCCGTACTGCTCGACGTCTACGGCGGCCCCGGCTTCCAGGCCGTGGCCAACGAGCCGCGCCGCTGGCAGCTCAAGCAGTGGTGGGCCGACCAGGGCTTCGCGGTGGTCACCGTCGACAACGGCGGCACCCCGTTCGTCTCCCCCGCCTTCGTGCGGACCATCTTCCGCCGCTTCTCCCAGGTGGCGCTGGACGACCAGGCCGACGCGCTGCGGGCGCTCGGCGAGATCCACCCCGACCTCGACCTCGACCGGGTCGGTGTGCGCGGCTGGTCGTACGGCGGCTACCTCGGGGCACTGGCCGTGCTGCGCCGCCCGGACGTCTTCCACGCCGCCTGCGCCGGCGCCCCGCCCACCGACTTCCGGCTGTACGACACCGCGTACACCGAGCGGTACCTGGGACTGCCCCAGGAGAACCCGGAGGGCTACGCGGCCGACTGCCTGGTGGACGACGCGGCCTCGCTCGACCGGCCGCTGCTGCTCATCCACGGTCTGGCGGACGACAACGTGCACCCCTCGCACACCCTGCTGCTCTCCCAGGCACTCACCGGGGCGGGCCGGCCGCACAGCCTGCTGGCCCTGCCGGGAATCACCCACATGACGCCGGGCGGCGTCAACGAGCAGCTGACCCAGGCCGAACTCGCCTTCCTGCGGACCGCGTTGAAGCTCTGATCCGCCGCGACCCCCCGTCGTCCGGGCCGCCCGCCGCAGCACGCGGGCGGCCCGGCCGCGTTCCCCGGTCGGAGGCCGCCCACACCTCCCGCGGTCCGATCTCTTCCGTGTGACCCATGACATGTGAAATATTACCTGCGCTCGCCCGACCACCCACCGTCCGGAAAGGACAGGTCAGTTGCGCAGACTGTCCGCGGCGTTCGCGGCCGCGCTCACCACGAGCGCGATAGCGGTCACCCTGCTCGGTACCCCCGCCCAGGCCGCTCCCCCCACGCCCGCATCCACCATCTCCGCCGAGTCCGGCGACAGCGCCGAGGCCGGGGGCCTCGAGGCCCCGCCGGCGCCGCTCGCGCCCCAGGAGCGCGAGCGCCAGTCGCTGCGCACCAAGGCACTGGAACAGCTCAACAAGGGCGCCGTGGCCAAGACCACGGACCGCCGGGCACCCGCCAAGGTGCGGGTCGGCAACGACTACGTCCAGCTCGCGCAGCAGCGCAAGGACAAGGTCTTCGTGATCCTCGCCCAGTTCGGCGACCAGGTGGACAACACCACGCTGTACAACGGCCAGCCGCGCTACGGGGGCACCCCCGGCCCGCAGCACAACGCCATCCCGAAGCCCGGCAAGAGCGACAACCACACGCTCTGGAACCAGGACTTCGACCGGAACTACTACCAGAAGATGTTCTTCGACGACTCGCCCGGCGCGGTCTCGATGCGCAACTTCTACCGCACCCAGTCCTCGGGCCGGTACGACATCGAGGGCACCGTCAGCAACTGGGTCACCGTGCCGTGGAACGAGGCCCGCTACGGCTCCAACAAGGGCCCGCAGGGCTCCGGCGCCTGGACCCAGGGCCAGGAGTTCATCCGGGACGCC
Organism: Kitasatospora purpeofusca; assembly: GCF_000718025.1. Taxonomy (GTDB): domain Bacteria; phylum Actinomycetota; class Actinomycetes; order Streptomycetales; family Streptomycetaceae; genus Kitasatospora; species Kitasatospora purpeofusca. Next base: position 79,681 of record NZ_JODS01000020.1, on the reverse strand, counting down.
GTCAAGGCCTGGTACGACGGCGAGATCGCCAAGGGCCGCACGGCCGCGGACGTCAAGGCCGAGCTGGCCCAGTACGACGTCTACGACCGCTACGACCACGACAAGGACGGCGAGTTCAACCAGCCCGACGGCTACCTGGACAACGTCATCGTCGTGCACGCCGGCGCGGACGAGACCTGGGGCGGCGGCGCGCAGGGCGCCGACGCGCTGTGGGCGCACCGCAGCTGGACCTTCCCGGACCCGACCGGCCAGACCGGCCCGGTCGGCAACAGGATCGGCGGCGCGCCGGTCGGCGACACCGGCCTGTACGTCTACGACTACGTCCAGGCGGGCGAGAACAGCGGAGTCGGCCTGTTCTCCCACGAGTTCGGCCACAACCTCGGCCTGCCCGACCTGTACAGCACCAGCGGCGGCGACAACAGCGTCAACTTCTGGTCGCTGATGTCCTCCGCCTCGTACCTGGGCAAGGGCAAGAACACCACCGGCGCCTACCCCGGCGACCTCGACGCCTGGAGCAAGCTGCAGTTCGGCTGGCTCAACTACGACGAGGCGCAGGCCGCCACCCGGTCCAGCCACGCGCTCGGCGTCAGCGGCTACAACACCGACCAGGCGCAGGCCGTCCTGGTCCACCTGCCGGACGGCACCACCAGCACCGACCTCGCCGACCCGCGCGAGGGCGCCAAGCAGTGGTGGAGCGACACCGGCGACAACCTGGACAACGCGCTGGCCCGCGACGTCGACCTCGGCGGGACCACCGGCCCGGCCGCCCTCGACGCGGCGGTCTGGTACGACATCGAGCAGGACTACGACTTCCTGACCGCCGAGGCCTCGACCGACGGCGGCAAGACCTGGACCGCCCTGCCCGGCACCGTCGACGGCACCCCGCTCGGCAACACCAGCTCCAACGTCCCGGGCCTGAGCGGCACCTCCGGCGCGTACCGGCAGCTGCACATCCCGCTGGACGCCTACGCCGGCCAGAAGGTCCGGCTGCGGCTGCACGTCACCTCCGACGGCAACACCCACGGCAAGGGCGTCCTGGTCGACGCGGTGAGGATCACCGCCGGCGCCACCACCCTGTTCACCGACGGCGCCGAGAACGGCACCAACGGCTGGACCGCCACCGGCTTCACCGTCATCACCGGCCGCACCGCGGTCAAGCAGCACCCGCGCGCCTACCTGGTGGAGAACCGGCGCTACGCCGGCTACGGCGAGTTCCTGAAGACCGGCCCGTACAACTTCGGCTACACCGGGGTCGAGGGCAAGAAGGACATCGTCGACAACTACCCGTACCAGGAGGGCGTGCTCGTCTGGCTCTGGGACACCGGCTACGGCGACAACAACACCAAGGACCACCCCGGCGGCGGCCTGATCCTGCCGATCGACGCCCACCCGGCGCCGATCCGCTTCGCCGACGGCACCCTGGTCAACGCCCGGGCGCAGACCTTCGACGCGACCTTCTCGCTCAAGCCGACCACCGGGTTCACGCTGCACAAGGCCGGCGTCCCGGTGAAGATCGGCTCGGAGAAGGCCGTCCCGGCCTTCAACGACCGCACCGGCGTCTACAGCGACCCGGCCACCCCGCAGCTCGGGGTGAAGGTGCCGGACACCAACACCAAGATCGAGGTCGTCCGCGAGTCCCAGGGCGGACGGATCACCACCGTCCGGGTGGGCCCCGCGTCCTGACCCCGCTGCCCGGGTCCGGCCGCGCACACCCCGCGCGACCGGGCCCGGCAGTCCGAACCCCGGTGTCCTGAGCGCCGGGCCTCCCCGTGGAAGACAGGTCCCACGGACAGGCAGACCGCCCCGGTCCTCCCACACGGAGGGCCGGGGCGGTCCGTTTCCCGCCCGACTCAGGCCTGGACCCAGGCCTCGACTCAGACCTCGGCTCAGACCCCGCTCAGGCCTCGGAGCGCGCCCGCCGCAGGCTCAGCGCGGCGGTGGCGGTGCCGAACACGGTGAGGGCGCCGAGCCCGAAGACCATGTAGCGGGCGCCGTCCAGCGTGGAGTCCCCGCCGAAGCTCACCAGCGTCCCGGCCAGCGCCGAGCTCACCGTGAAGGCGATCAGCTGGGTGGTGTTGAGGCCGGCGGCCGCCTTGGCGCCCTCCACCTCGTCGTCGGTGCTGCGCATCGCCGTGACGCTCAGGTGCGGGAAGGCCGCCCCGATGCCGGTCCCGCCGATCACCAGCACCACCGCCCACAGCAGCACCCGGCCGCCGGAGGCCTGCGAGGTCTGCAGCAGGCCGTAGGCCAGCAGACCGGCCGTGAGCACCGCCGGACCGACCCGGATCGCCAGCGAACGGGCCCGCTCCGAGCGCAGGTTGACGCTGAACAGCTGGGCCGAGGTCCAGCCGACCGACACCGTCGCGCCGAGGAAGCCGGCCGCCAGCGGGCTCAGCCCGCCCAGCTCCTGGCCGAACAGCGGGATGAAGGTCTCGGTCATCACGCCGGTGCAGTACACCGCGACGGTCAGGTAGATCCACTTCAGGTGGTTGCCGCGACGGTAGGTCAGCTTGGGCAGCACGGTCGCCGATCCGCGGCGCTCCACCAGCAGGAAGCCCGCCAGCAGCACCAGGCCCAGCACGATGCACAGCGCCGTCGCCCAGCCGCGCGGCACGGTGGAGCTGATGCTGAAGGCGCCCGCCGCGAGCGTCAGCAGCAGCAGCGAGGGCAGCGGCAGCGGTTCGACGGTGCGCGCGGACCCGGTCGGGCCGGGCAGTGAGCGGCGGGCCAGCACGGCCAGCACCAGGGCGGCCACCATGAGCAGGACGTAGGAGCCGCGCCAGGCGTCGAGTTCGGCGAAGAGCCCGCCGAGCGAGGGGCCGACCAGCGTGCCCACGCCCCACATCGCCGACACCAGGCCGGCCGCCCTGGTCCACAGCCGCTCCGGCAGCGCGGTGCGGATCACCGCGTAGCCGAGGCCGGCCATCAGCCCGCCGCCCAGGCCCTGGACGATCCGGCCGACGATCAGCGTCTCCATCGACGGGCTGGCCGCGGTCAGCCCGGCGCCGGCGGCGAACACCAGGAAGCCGGTCAGGTAGGAGCGCGAGGGCCCGAGCCGGGCGAGCAGCCGGCTGACCAGCATCGCGGCGGTCACCGCGGCGATCAGGAAGCCGGTCGCCACCCAGGCGTAGAAGCGGGCGCCGCCGATGTCCTCGACGATCGAGGGCAGCAGGGCGGCGGTGAAGTAGAGGTTCATCGCGTAGAGCGCGACGCCGCCGGCCATGATCGAGGCCTGGGCGGCGTACTGCTTGGAGAAGAGGTCCCCCCAGCCGCCGGAGGGCGCCGCCGACTCGGCAACGGGAGCGCGATCTCCCTGGTCGGAGGGGGTGGGGGCGGTCTGGACGCGCGGAGTTTCGGTCACGTGCACACGCTATGAGTTCAAGTGAACTTCAAGTCAAGCGCTCGCACGGACCCGGGGACGGACAGAACTACCGGGCCAGGGAACGGCGAAAGGGCCCGCCGGGTCCGACGACCCGGTCGGACCCGGCGAGCCCCGCCCGTCCGGTGGGTTTCCACCGGACGGGACCCGGTCGGGCGCGGCCCTCATCACAGGCTCCCCGCCGCTCCCGACCGGGGGCTCGGCACGCGAGGAGGATCGCTCCTCGCGCGTTCGGTGCCGTACCGTCCGCCGTGGGGGTGGCCGGACGGTACGGCGGTTCAGCCGCGGCCGGAGGCGCGCCCAATGGCAGGCGCCCCCGACCGCGAGACCTCGTCCCGGATCAGTTCTCCGGGAAGTGGCAGGCCGCCTCGCGCCCGCCCGGCCCGGCGATCCGCAGCAGCGGACGCTCGGTCCGGCAGATCTCCTGGGCCTTCGGGCAGCGCGGGTGGAAGCTGCACCCGGGCGGCGGGGCGGCCGGGCTCGGCGGGTCGCCGAGCAGCACGATCCGCTCCCGCGCCCGCTCCGCGGCCGGGTCCGGCAGCGGAACGGCGGACAGCAGGGCCTTGGTGTAGGGGTGCGCCGGGTTGCTGTACACCTGGTGCTTCTCGCCGATCTCGACGATCCGGCCCAGGTACATCACCGCGACCCGGTCGCACACGCGCTTGACCACCGAGAGGTCGTGCGCGATGAAGATGTACGCCAGCCCCAGTTCGTCCTGGAGCCGCTCCATCAGATTGACCACCTGTGCCTGGATGGAGACGTCCAGCGCGGACACCGGCTCGTCGGCGACCACCAGCCGGGGCGAGGTGGCCAGCGAGCGGGCGATGCCGATGCGCTGGGCCTGGCCGCCGGAGAACTCGTGCGGGTAGCGGTCCAGGTGCTCGGGGATGAGGCCGACCAGCTCCATCAGCTCGGAAGCCCGCTTGCGGGCGTCGGCCGCGCTGCTGCCCTGGACCAGCAGCGGTTCGGAGATGATCCGGGCCACCGTCTGCCGGGGGTTGAGCGAGGAGTACGGGTCCTGGAACACCATCTGCAGGTGCCTGCGGTGCGGGCGCAGCTGAGCCTGGGTCAGGCCGCCGATCTCGGTGCCGTCGAAGTTCACGGTGCCCGAGGTCGGGTCGATCAGCCGGACGACCATGCGCCCGGTGGTCGACTTGCCGCAGCCGGACTCGCCGACCAGGCCGAGGGTCTCGCCGGCGCCGACGTCGAAGCTGACGCCGTCCACGGCCCTGATCGGGGCGCCGGGCTGGCCGGTGCGTGAGCGGCGGCCGGGGAAGGTCTTCACCAGATCCCGGACCGTCAGCAGGGGTTCGGTCATCCCAGGACTCCTTCCGGCACCAGCGGCAGGTGACAGGCGGCCTGGTGGCCGGGGGCGAGCGGGCCGAACGCGGGCCGCTCGGACAGGCAGCGGGCGTGCTCCTCGGCGGCGGCGGCGATGGTGCGGGCGCAGCGCGGTGCGAAGGAACAGCCGGGGGCGGGGGCGATCAGCGACGGCGGGCTGCCGGGGATGGCCCGCAGCGGGGCGTCGTCGGTGTCGTCCAGGCGGGGCAGGGAGTCGAGCAGCCCGCGGGTGTACGGGTGCGCGGGGGCGGCGAACAGCCGGTCCACGGGCGCCTGTTCGGCGGCGCGGCCGCCGTACATGACGAGCACTTCGTGGGCGACCCGGGCGACCACGCCGAGGTCGTGGGTGATCATCACGACGCCGAGTCCGCGCTGCTCCTGGATCCTGGCGATCAGGTCGAGGATCTGGGCCTGGACGGTGACGTCGAGCGCGGTGGTCGGCTCGTCGGCGATCAGCAGCTCGGGCTCGCAGGCGAGCGCCATGGCGATCATCACACGCTGGCGCATGCCGCCGGAGAACTGGTGCGGGTACTCGTCGACGCGGCGGGCCGGCTCGGGGATGCCCACCTCGGCGAGCATCTCGATCGCACGCTCGCGGCCGGCCTTGCGGGAGGCCTTGAAGTGCACCCGGTAGTGCTCGGCGATCTGCTCGCCGACCGGGTAGAAGGGGTGCAGGCTGGACAGCGGGTCCTGGAAGATCATGGCGATCCTCCGGCCGCGGATCGCGCCGAGCTGCTTCTCGCCCAGGCCGTTGAGCTCCTGGCCGTCGAGCCTGATCGAGCCGCCGACCTTCGCGCCGCGGTGCAGGCCCATGACGGCGAGGGAGGTGACGGACTTCCCGCTGCCGGACTCACCGACCAGGCCGAGGGTCTTCCCGGCCTCGACGGTGAAGTTGATGCCGTCGACGGCCCGGACGGTGCCGCGCGGGGTGTCGAAGGTGACCTTGAGGTCCTCGACCTCCAACAACGACGTCATCAGTACCTCACTCTCGGGTCGACGTACGCGTAGAGCACGTCGACCAGCAGGTTCGCGACGACGATGAAGAAGGCCGCGAGCAGGGTGACGCCGAGGATGACGGGCTGGTCGGAGCGGAGCAGGCCGTCGTAGAAGAGGCGTCCGATTCCGGGCAGTCCGAAGATCGACTCGGTGATCACGGCACCGGCCAGCAGGCCGCCGAGGTCCATCCCGAAGATGGTGAGGATCGGCGTCATGCCGGAGCGCAGACCGTGCTTGACGGTGACGGTGAGCGCCGGCATGCCCTTGGCGCGGGCGGTGCGGATGTAGGGCTCGGCCATCGCCTCGATCATCGAGGTCCGGCTCTGCCGGGCGTACTGGGCCGCGTAGAGCAGCGCCAGCGCGGTCCACGGCAGCAGCAGGTTGGAGGCCCAGGACAGCGGGTTGTCGGTGAGGTTGTGGTACGCGGGGTAGGGCAGCAGGCCGGCGGTCCGCACCACGCCCCAGATCAGCATGATCGAGGTGAAGTAGACCGGCAGCGAGGCGGCGCCGACCGACAGGACGGTGAGGATCTTGTCGACCACGGTGTTCTTGCGCAGCGCCGAGGTGATGCCGGCGCCGAGGCCGAGCACCAGCCAGAGCACGGCCGAGCCGATGGCGAGCGAGACCGACACCGGCAGGCGGTCGACCAGCAGGTCCCAGACCGGCAGCGAGTACTCGTAGGAGTAGCCGAGGCAGGGGAAGCCGCAGTGGGTGGCGCTGGCTCCGCTGCCGTAGTCGCGGCCGGCGAAGATGCCCAGCAGGTAGACGAAGAACTGCTCCCAGACGGGCTTGTCCAGGCCCATCGCGGCCTTGACCTCGACCAGCCGCTCGGGGCTGCAGGTCTTGCCGCAGGCGGCTGCGGCCGGGTCGTTGGGCAGCAGGTAGAAGATGGTGAAGGTGATGGCGCAGATGGCCAGCAGGATGCCGGCGACGCCGAGCAGCCGGCGCCCGAGGTAGAGGATCACGACCGTCCTCCCTTCGGGTCGAGGATGTCGCGCAGCGCGTCGCCGAGCAGGGTGAAGGCGAGGACGGCGACGAACAGGAAGACCGTCGGGATCAGGAAGTACGTCGGGTCGGTCTCGTAGAAGACGATCGATTCGGCGATCATCTGCCCCCAGGAGGGGGTCGGCGGCCGGACGCCCACGCCGAGGTAGGAGAGCGCGGCCTCGGTGGCGATCATGCCGGGGATCAGCAGGGTGGTGTAGGCGATGATCGGCCCGGAGACGTTGGGCAGGATCTCCCGGGTGAGGATGCGCCAGGACCGGGCGCCGCCGACCTTGGCCGCCTCGACGTACTCGCGGTGCTTGAGCGAGAGGGTCTGGCCGCGGACGACGCGGGCCACGCCGGGCCAGCCGAACAGCCCGATGACCACGGTCATCAGCAGGATCCGGTTGACGTCCCTGGCGACCGACATCATCGCGATCATGAAGATCAGCGACGGGAAGGACATCGTGAGGTCCATCAGCCGGGACAGCAGGCTGTCGATGCGGCCGCCGAAGTAGCCGGCCGCGATGCCGGCCAGGGTGCCGGCGACGACGACGACGGCGGTGGCGACGAACGCGATCAGCAGCGACACCTGGCCGCCGTGCAGGACCCGGGCGAACAGGTCGCGGCCGGTGGCCGGCTCGACGCCGAACCAGTGCCGGGCGCCGACGCCGCCGAAGTCGCCCTTGGGCAGGCCGCCCAGGTAGGCGTCGACGGCGCGCTTGTCGAACTCCTCGGCGTTCCAGCCGCCGAGCGCGCTCAGCGGGCCGGCCAGCACGGCCATCAGGACGAGGAGGACGACCATGATCAGGCCGAAGCGGGCCGAGCCCTTGGCCCACAGCTGGTCCCAGACCAGCCGCCAGGGCCCGCGCCCGGAGGCTTTCGCGGGGCCCGCCGCCGCGACGGGCGCGGCGGCGGGCTCAGTCGTAGTGGTGCTCATGACGGACGGTTCCTCAGCCCTGGCTCTTGGCGGGGTCCTTGAGGCCGACCGTGGCCATGTCGATCATGCCGGCGTAGCCCGGGGCACCGAAGGCGCCGGCCACGTTGGTGCCGACCAGCAGCGCGCGGCGCTGCCACATGAGCGGGACGGCCGGGGCCTTCTGCAGGAGCGCCTCGTCCAGCTTCTTCCAGGCCTCGTTGGCCTCGTTCACGTCCGGGAGGGCCGCGATGCGGTCCATCTCGTCCATGGTGGCCTGGTCGCGGAACTGGCTGTAGTTGCCCTGGTTGCCCTTGTCCTTGATGGTGCGGCCGTCGAACAGGAAGGGCAGGAAGGTGGCACCGGACGGGTAGTCCGGGCACCAGCCGTTGATGGTCAGCTCGGGCGCGGCCTTGGCGTCGCCGAGGGTGTCGGTGAACGCCGACGGGTCGACGGTGTTGACGGTGACCTGGATGCCGGCCTTGGACAGCGACTGCTGGATGGCCTCGCCGCGGGTCTTGTCACCGAGCGAGACGGTGAGCGAGACCTTGAGGTCGGTCTTGCCGGCCGCCTTGAGCAGGTCCTTGGCCTTCGCCGCGTCGCCGGCGGCCGGGATCTTCAGCGGGTCGGCCTTGACGCCGCCGGTCAGCGACGGCGGCAGGAAGGAGGTGGCGACGTCGGCGATCGCGGGGCCGCCGAACGCGGTGACCTGGGCCTCGCGGTCGACCGCCCACATGACGGCCTCGCGGACCTTCGGGTCGTCGAACGGCGCCTTGGAGGTGTTGAGGTAGAGGCTGTCGGTGCAGCCGGTGCGCTCGGCCACCATGCGGGCCTTGACGTCGGCCTTGGGCAGCACCTTGGCGACCGACTCGGGGCGCATCCAGGGCATCTCGATCGCGGAGGCGTCGGCGCCGTCGCTGGCGATGATGCGGTCGTCGACCTGGCCGCCCTTGAGGCCCTGGGTGACGACGATCTTGTCCGGGTAGGCCTTGCGGATCGGGTCCGAGGACGGGTCCCAGTTGGTGTTGCGGACCAGCACCAGCTGCTTGCCGCGGTCGTAGCTCTCGATCTTGTACGGGCCGGAGGAGAACGGCCGCATGTCGTACTGGGTGCCCTTCTCCTGGGCCGGCGGCACCGGCGCGAAGGTGGGCAGGGTCGCGGTGTAGGCGAACTCGGCGACCGGGCGCTTGAGGCGGAAGACGATGGTCCTGTCGTCCGGCGTCTCGATGCTCGCCAGGTGCTCGCCGGTCAGCGGGCCCTTGTAGTTCTCGCCGCCGGCCAGGTACTGGGCCGCGTAGTCGGGGCCGCCGGTGAGGTCCGGGGAGAACGAGCGCTCGACGTTGTACTTGATGTCGGAGGACTTGATCGGCGAGCCGTCCTCGTACTTCAGCCCGTCGCGCAGGGTGAAGGACCAGGTCTTGCCGCCGTCGGACGGGCGGCCGGTGTCGGTGGCCAGGTCGGGGACGATCTGGTTGCCGGCGTCACCGGGCTCGGCCTTGAAGGTGACCAGGGTGCGGTAGATCAGCCGGGTGCCGAAGTCCATCTGCGGCAGGGTCCAGTTGCGGGCCGGGTCGAGGTGGGCGAAGTCCTGGTTGGTCAGCACGGTCAGGGTGCCGCCCTTGACCGGGGTGCCGCCCACGGCCGTGCCGGTGTCGGCACCGGGTCCCTTGGTGGAGCTGGCGGCGGCGGTGTCGCCGGAGCCGCTGTCGCTCTTGTCCTTGCTTCCGCAGGCGCCGAGCCCGAGGGTGAGTGCCGCCGCGATGGCCGCCGCGAGGGCGGTCTGGGTACGCCTGTTCATATCTGACTCCGCAGTGGGGGGCCCGCCGAGAAGGCCCGTCGTCCAACCCCGGGGGTGGATCCGGGGCCCGGCCGGGAGGGCGACCTCAGGGGGTCTAGCCGCTCCGCGGTGTGACCCGTAACATAGTAATGTGAAATTGCACTGCACAAGAGGTGACGCCACCCGTTACCGAGATGTGTCCGTGCAGCCCCCTCCTCCCCCAACCTCGCACCACGCGTTTTAGGAGTACCCGGTGACCCTCCGTCAGACCGGCCTCAACACCGGCAGCCACGACCTCCCGGTGTCGGCGGCGCTCAACGCCTTCATGGGCACCTCCTGGGCCCCCACCCCGCTCCCGGCCGAGGACCGCGTCCCCGGCTACGCCGTCACCCCCGGCCGGCGCACCCGGCTGTCCGCGGCCTTCCCCGGCGAGCGCCTGATCGTCCCGGCCGGCCGGCTCAAGGTCCGCAGCAACGACGTCGACTACCGCTTCCGCCCGCACAGCGCCTACGCCTGGCTGACCGGCCTCACCGGCGAGGACCAGGTCGGCCACGTGCTCGTCCTGGAGCCGACCGGCCCCGACGGCCACGAGCCCGTCCTCTACCTGCGGCCCCGCTCCCCCCGCGGCGGCGACCCGGTGCGCGGCGCCGAGTTCTTCCGCGACCGCCGCTACGGCGAGTTCTGGGTCGGCCGCCGCCCCGACCTCGACGAGGCCTCCCGGCTCACCGGCGTGCGCGTCGAGCACCTCGACGAGCTGGACAAGCTGCTCACCGGCCCGCAGCCCGCCACCCGGGTGCTGGCCGGCGTCGACCCCGAGCTCGACGCCGCCACCGGCCGCCCCGGCCCCGCCGCGCTCGTCGACGCCGACGGCCTCTTCGCCGCCGTGCTGTCCGAGCTGCGACTGGTCAAGGACACCTGGGAGGTGGAGCAGCTCCAGCTCTCCGTCGACCACACCGTGCTCGGCTTCGAGGACGTCGTCCGCGCCCTGCCCGCCGCCCTGCGCCACCACCGCGGCGAGCGCTGGATCGAGGGCGTGTTCAACCTCCGCGCCCGCGCCGAGGGCAACGGCATCGGCTACGAGACCATCGCCGCCAGCGGCGCCCACGCCGGCGTCCTGCACTGGATCCGCAACGACGGCGCGCTCGACCCGAACTCCCTGCTGCTGCTGGACGCCGGCGTCGAGACCGACACCCTCTACACCGCCGACATCACCCGCACCATCCCGCTGAGCGGCACCTTCACGCCGGTCCAGCGCCAGGTCTACGAGCTGGTGCTCGCCGCCCAGCAGGCCGGCATCGACACCCTGCGCCCCGGCGCCCGCTTCCGCGACTTCCACGCCGCGGCCGCCCGGGTCATCGCCGAGGGCCTCGCCGACTGGGGCGTCCTGCCCGTCTCCGCCGAGGAGGCGCTCGCCGAGGACAGCGGCCTCTACCGCCGCTACACCCTCTGCGGCACCGGCCACATGCTCGGCCTCGACGTCCACGACTGCGCCAAGGCCCGCGCCGAGACGTACCTGGACGCCGTCCTGGAGGAGGGTCACGTGCTCACCGTCGAGCCCGGCCTCTACCTCCAGCCCGACGACGAGACCCTCCCCGCCGAGCTGCGCGGCATCGGCGTCCGGATCGAGGACGACCTGGTCGTCACCGCCGACGGCGCCCGGCTGATGTCCGGCGCGCTGCCCCGCAGCGTCCCGGCCATCGAGGCCTGGATGGCCGAGCTGCTCGGCTGAGCCCGCGGTGCCGGCCCCACGGCGGTCGGGCCGGCACCGCAGGGGACCGCCGCAGGGCCGCCGGGCTCACCGCCCGGCGGCCCGGGCCTCCTCCCACAACCGGGCCACGATCCCCGCCGCCGGGCCGCCGCGCGCCGCCCGGTGGCCCGTCCCGGCCCACAGGTGCATCGCCCCGGTGTCCCCGCGCCCGGCCGCCGCCGCGCGCAGCGGCTGGGTCAGGTGGTGCACCTCCGGATAGGCGGCGGGCGCGTACGGCCCGTACCGGTCGATGAACGCGTTGCGCAGCCCCCGCGCCGGACGCCCGGTGAACGCCCGGGTCACCGCCGTCGACTCGAACTCCGTCAGCGCCGCCCGGTGCGCCGCCGAGGTACCCGCCTCCTCCGCCCGCAGCAGCGCCGTCCCCACCTGGACCGCCACCGCCCCGGCCCGCAGCGCGGCCGCCACCGACGCCCCGTCGGCCAGCCCGCCCGCCGCGACCAGCGGCAGCCCCGTCACCGCCCGCACCGCGGGCAGCAGATCGAGCAGCGGGACCTCGCCCGGCCGGTCCGCGACCCCGTGGGTGGCCCGGTGCCCGCCGGCCTCCGGGCCCTGCACGCAGAGCGCGTCCATCCCGGCCGCCTCGGCCCGCCGGGCCTCCTCCGGCGTGGTCACCGTGCCCACCTGGAGGACCCCCGCCGCCCGCAGCGCCCGCGCCTCATCGGCGGCGGGCAGCCCGAAGGTGTACGAGACCACCGCGACCGGCCCGGCGAGCAGCACGGCGATCTTGGCGTCCCAGTCGTCCCGGTCCGGCCCGATCGCCTCCGGCAGCACGACCCCGTGCCGCTCCGCCTCGGGCCGCAGCCGCTCCCGGTAGGCGGCGACCGCCGCCGGGTCGCCGGGCTCGGCCGGTACGAAGAGGTTCACCCCGAACGGACGGTCCGTCAGCTTCCGGGTGAGTGCGACCTGTTCGGCCGTCGCGGCGGCACTCCGGTAGCCGGCCGCCAGGAAGCCCAGCCCGCCCGCCGCGTTCACCGCCGCCACCAGCTCCGGCGTGGTCGCCCCGCCGGCCATCGGTGCGCCGATCACGGGCACGGCGAGTTCGTCGAGTCGGACGGCCATCCGGGGATCCTCCGGTCACGGGCGGACGAGGTCGCCGACCACCCTACGCCCGCCGCCCGCCGGCCCTCCGCGCCGTCACCCCATGCGCCGTCACCCCCCGCGCCGGATCAGCCCCCGCGCCCGCGCCTCCCGCACCGCCGCCGTCCGCGACTCCACGCCCAACTTGGTGTAGATGTGCACCAGATGCGACTTCACCGTGGCCAGGCTCAGATGCAGCCGCCCGCCGATCGCCTGGTTGGTCAGCCCGTCCGCGACCAGCCCCAGCACCTCGGTCTCCCGCGCGCTGAGCGCCGCCGCGGGCGTCCGCATCCGCTCCAGCAGCCGGTCCGCCACCGTGGGCGCCAGCGCCGGCCGGCCCGCCGCCGCCGACCGCACCGCGCGAGCCAGCTCCTCCGGCGGCGCGTCCTTCAGCAGGTACCCGGTGGCCCCGGCCTCCAGCGCGGGCAGCGTGTCCGCGTCCGTGTCGTAGGTGGTCACCACCAGGACCCGCGGCGCCCCCGCGCCCCGGGCCGTGATCGCCGCCGTGGCCTGCGCGCCGTTCATCGCCGCCCCCGGCCCGAACTGCAGGTCCATCAGCACCACGTCCACCGCCAGCTCCGCCGCCAGCTCGACCGCGCGCTCGGCGGTGGCCGCCTCCGCGACGATCTCGAAGTCCGGCTCGCTCTCCAGGACCGCCCGCAGCCCGGCCCGGACCACCGGGTGGTCGTCGGCGAGCAGCAGCCGGATCACGGTGCCGGTCACGACGACCCCTCCTTCGTGCCGCCCGCTCCCCCGGGCACCGGCAGCAGCACCGCCAGCGCCGTGCCCTCCCCCGGCGCGGACTCCACCGCGAAGCTCCCGCCCAGCGCCCGCGCCCGGGCCCGCATCGACGGCAGCCCGTAGCCGCTGTCCCCGCCGTCCCCGGCACCGCCACCGGCGGCGGTCCGCGTCCGCACGGCCTCCGGGTCGAACCCCGCGCCGTCGTCCACCACGTCCAGCGCCACCTCGCCCGCCATGAAGCTGAGCGTCACCTCGGCGTGGCCCGCCCCGGCGTGCCGCACCGTGTTGCCGAGCGCGGACTGCGCGATCCGCAGCAGCGCCACCTCGTGCGGCACCGGCAGCGGGACCCGCTCCCCGAGGACGTGCAGCCGCACCGGCAGACCGCTGCGCACCGAGGTCGTGGCGCACAGCCGCTCCAGCGCCACCGGCAGGGTGTCGCTCTCCAGCGCCGGCGGGGTGAGCGCCCGCACGAAGCGGCGGGCCTCGTCGAGGTTGTCCTGCGCGGCCTGCCGGGCCTGCTCCACGTACTCGCCGGCGGCCTGCGTCCGGTCCGGCAGCGCGCGCTGCGCGGCCCGCAGCAGCAGCTGGATGCTGGTGAGGCTCTGCGCCAGGGTGTCGTGGATCTCCCGGGCCAGCCGCTCCCGCTCGGCGAGGACCCCGGCCGCGTGGTGGGCGGTGGCGAGGTCGGCGCGGGCGGCCGTCAGCTCGTCGATGAGCCGGCGCCGCTCCTCGCTCTCCCGGTAGAGCGCCTGGTAGCCGAACACGGTCGCGACGGCGAAGGCGGCCCCCAGCAGCGGCCCGATCGCCGGCGCGACGCCGACGGTGTGCTGATGGGCGGAGTAGGCGACGATCGCCGCGACGGCGGTCAGCCCGACCGCCGCCACCCCGGCCCGCCGGCCGAGCAGGTGCAGCTCCAGGAAGTACAGCGGGAACGCCAGCCAGACCCCGTCCGGGGTGGCCACCAGCACGCCCACCCAGGTGACCCCGAGCAGCGCCAGCCAGAGCGCGGCGGCCCGGCCGGAGCGGCCGACGGCACCGATCAGCGGACCGGCCGCGTAGACGGCGGCCATCGCGGTGGCGGCGGCCGCGACCGCCGCCGGGTCCCCGTCGCGCCCGGCCAGGGCCCGGAGCACGGCGAGCGCGAGCAGGCCCGCCACCAGCAGGTGCAGACAGACCCGGAGCACACGGGCGACGGGGGTGGTTCGAGGTCGATCGGTCGCCATCCGTCCAGCCTAGGGTCCGTGCCGCCGACCGGCATCAATCGAAAGGTTGAACTCCGCTTCCGCCCTTCGAAGCCGAGGTTCCAATCCCCGGTGCGATGCCCGGCGGGCCTCCGTTCGACCACTCTCGTCAGTGTCGCAGCGGAACGGACGAAAGGGCTCGCGGTGTTCGTCGCCTGGAGGGATCTGGGGTTCGCCAAGGGGCGGTTCGCCCTGATGGGAACCGTCATCGTACTGATCACCGTGCTGGTCGGCCTGCTGTCGGGGCTGACCGCCGGACTCGGCCGGGAGAACACCTCGGCCATCACCGGCCTGCCCGCCGACCACCTGGCCTTCGGCCGGCCCGCGGACGGCCAGAAGCTGTCCTTCACCGACTCCCAGGTCACCCCCGAGCAGTGGCAGGGCTGGGCCCGGACCCCCGGCGTGACCGAGGCGCAACCGCTCGGCATCGCCACCACCAAGGGCGCCGCCGGAGCACGCACCGCCGCGCTCTCCGTCCTCGGCGTCCCCGACGGCTCCGCGCTGGCCCCCCGGGGCGACACCCTCTCCCCCGGCCGGGCGGTGCTGTCGCAGACCGCCGCGAAGGACCTCGGCGGACTGCGCCCAGGCGACGCCTTCACCGTCGCCGGCCGGCCGCTGACCGTCGCGGCCGTCGCCGGTGACGCCTCCTACAGCCACACCCCGGTGGTCTGGACGACCCTGGCCGACTGGCAGCAGGCCGCCCCCGGCGGGGCCGGGCACGCCACCGTGGTCGCGCTGACCACCGCGAAGGGCGCCGACCTCGCCGCCGCCGACACCGCCCTCGGCACCGAGACCCGCGACCGCGACGGCGCGCTCGCCGCGATCGGCTCCTACACCTCGGAGAACGGCTCGCTGCAGCTGATGCGGGGCTTCCTGTTCGCCATCTCGGCGCTGGTGATCGGCGCCTTCTTCACCGTCTGGACGATCCAGCGCAGCGGCGACATCGCCGTCCTGAAGGCCCTCGGCGCCTCCACCCGCTACCTGCTGCGCGACGCGCTCGGCCAGGCCGTCCTGCTGCTGCTCCTGGGCACCGCGCTCGGCACCGCGGTCGCGGTCGGCGTCGGCGCGCTGATCGGCTCCGCCGTCCCGTTCGTCCTGGACGCCCCGACGGTGCTGCTGCCCGCCGCCGTCATGATCGCACTCGGCGCGGTCGGCGCGGCCCTGTCCGTCCGCCGCATCACCTCCGTCGACCCGCTGACCGCCCTGGGGAGTGCCCGATGACCCTGCACCTCGACCGCGTCACCCTCACCTACCCGGACGGCGACGGCCGGCTGACCGCCCTCGACGAGGTGTCGCTGACCGTGCCGAAGGGCACCCTCACCGCCGTGGTCGGCCCGTCCGGCTCGGGCAAGTCCAGCCTGCTGGCGGTCGCCGCGACCCTGATCGCCCCGGACTCCGGACGCGTGGTGGTCGACGGCACCGACACCGCCGGGCTGGACCGCGCCGGACTGACCGCGCTGCGGCGGCACCGGATCGGCATCGTCTTCCAGCAGCCCAACCTGCTGCCCGCGCTGACCGCCGCCGAACAGCTCCAGGTGATGGCCCACCTCGACGGCCGCTCCCCGCGCGCCGCCCTGCCCCGCGCCCTGGAACTGCTGGCCGCCGTCGGCCTGCGCGACCTGGCCGCCCGCCGCCCGCACCAGCTCTCCGGCGGTCAGCGCCAGCGCGTCAACATCGCCCGCGCACTGATGAACGACCCCACCGTGCTGCTGGTCGACGAGCCCACCAGCGCCCTCGACCACGAACGCGGCGCCGCCGTCCTCGACCTGCTGACCACCCTCACCCACCGCCGCGCCACCGCCACCGTCCTGGTCACCCACGACCGCACCCACCTGACAGCGGTCGACCAGGTCGCCGAGGTCCACGACGGCCGCCTGACGGTACCGGCGGCGTTGTGAGCTACTTCTTGGCGGCCAGCACCTCGTCCACCGAAAGCGTCACCGCGGCACCGATCGACTCCGGAAGCGCGAAGGACTGCCCGGGGTGGTGGCCCTCACCCGAACGGGTGGTTTACCCCCGGGCGCGCAGGCGGAGGCCGGTGCGGGACTCCTCCTCGGCCGCCTCCTCCTGGCCTTCCGCCCACAGCGAGCGGACGTGGCTGAGGTGGCGGGTCATGCAGGACTCGGCAGCCGGGGCGTCGCCGGCGATCATCAGGTCCAGCAGCTCCAGGTGCTCCTCCGCCGAGGAGACCAGCTCGCCGCGCTCGGCCAGCCGGTTGAGGCCGTAGAGGCGGGAGCGCTTGCGCAGGTCGCCGACGACCTCGACCAGGCGGGAGTTGCCGGCCAGGCCGAGCAGGTCGAGGTGGAACTGGCGGTCGGCCTCCAGGTAGCCGATGAGGTCCTGCTTGCCGGCCGCGACGACGATCGCCTCGGCCTGCGGGCGCAGCGCCTCCAACTGCTCGGGGGTGGCGGTGCGGGCGACCCGGCCGACGGTCGGGACCTCGATCAGGGCGCGGATCTCGGTGAAGTCGTCGAGGTCCCGCTCGGTGAGCTCGGTGACCCGGAAGCCCTTGTTGCGGACGGCCTCGACCAGGCCCTCGCGGGCGAGGTCCAGCATGGCCTCGCGGACGGGGGTGGCGGAGACGCCGAAGTCGGCGGCCAGGGCGGGCGCGGAGTAGACGACCCCGGGGCGCAGCTCGCCGGAGATCAGGGCGGCTCGCAGGGCGTGGGCGACCTGGTCGCGCAGCCGCTCCTGGACGGAGATCAGGGTGCGGGGTTTGAGGTCGGCCATGGTGTTCCTCCGGTGAGTGCAGAACACCAGCGTACAATGTCACGTTACGTTGAGTGTGCAACATCCCGTGATTTCGAACGACCTGTCAGCGCACGGCATCCATGGTCGCACCCCATGGTGGCAGGGCCGCCGCCCGCTGACAACGGTCGGCGGCCCACCTCCTCGTTCCCGTCCCTCTCACTTCCCCTTGAACAGGGGCACCAGGCCGGTCACGCTGGACCCGCCGTGTCCGGCCTCGACCGCCTTCCGGAAGGTGTCGGCGAGCAGCCGGGGCAGCGCCCCGTCCACCCCGGAGGCCTCGACGGTGTGCAGCACGTGTTCGAGGCTCGCAACGCCCATGGTCAGCCGGTCGACGTCGCCCTCGTGGTTCCCGGCGGCGATCCGGGGCGCGTAGAAGGCGAGGAAGCCGGGCATCGAGGCGGCCGTCGACGTGGCGTAGGGCAGGAACTCGTCCGCCGGGATGCCGTTGGCCTCCGCGACGGCGGTGGCGTGCAGGTAGGCGGTCAGCGAGGTCCAGAAGAGGTCCATCTGGATCTGGTAGTAGAGCTGCGCCAGCCCCGGGTCGTCGCCCCGGTAGTCGGCGCCGGTGAGCACCTCCAGGGCGGCGCGGTGCCGCCGGAACAGCTCGACCGGGCCGCTGTAGAAGGTGGACGACTCGGGCCGCCCGATGCCGGACGGCGGGACCTGCACCCCGCCGGTGAGGTGCCCGGCGCCCCGCTCGGCGAGCCACCGGGCGGCCTCCCGGGCCCGGTCGGGGGTGTCCGAGCTGAGGTTGACGACGGTCCGCCCGGCCAGGGCCGGACCGGCGGCGGCCAGGACCGCGAACACCGCGTCGTAGTCGGTCAGGCTCAGCACGACCAGTTCATTGGCCGCGACCGCCGCGGCCGCGTCCGGCGCGAGCACGGCGCCCCGGGCGAGCAGGTCGTCGGCGCGGCCGGGGCTCCGGTTCCAGAGCGTCACGGCGTACCCGGCGTCCAGGTAGGCGCCGGCCATGGCGCGGCCCATCGGACCGAGGCCGATCAGGGTGACGGACGGCTCGCCGCCCCCGTCCTGCTTGCCGTTCTCCTGCTGCTCGACACTCTCCCGCTGCGCGACAGACATGGGGATCCCCTCCGAAGGCGACTAGAACGAACGCTCTATCCAGGAGAGGAAGCTAGCACAGCTCTGGAACGAACGCTCTATTCAATATTCGGCTAGACTCCCCCCGTGAAGACGACGACCACCGGCACCCGGGAGCGGATCGTCCGGGCCACCTCCCGGCTGCTCCAGCGCCAGGGGTACGAGGGCACCGGCATCAAGCAGATCTCCCGCGAGGCGGAGGCCACCCTCGGCTCCGTCTACCACTTCTTCCCGGGCGGCAAGCAGGAACTGGCCGCCGCGGCGATCCGCCACGGCGACCAGGAGTTCGCGGAGCTGCTGCGCGAGGGGCTGGACAGCGCCGCCGACCCCGCCGAGGCGGTCACCGCCTGCACCCGGCTGCTCGCCGAGGCCCTGCGCGCCTCCGACTGGCAGGACGGCTGTCCGATCACCACCACCGCGCTGGAGACGGTCGGCCGGGCGCCGGTCATCGAGGAGGCCGTCACCGCGGCGTTCGCGCACTGGCGCGCCGTCGTCGAGGAGAAGCTGCACGGCAGCGGCATCGGCCTCACCGACGCCCGCGAGCTCGCCGCCACCGTCATCAACACCCTGGAGGGCGCCGAGCTCGCCGCCCAGGTCGCCCGCAGCGAGGAGCCGCTCCACCTCACCGGCCGCCACCTCGCCCGGCTGATCGACACCTACCGGCCGCCGCGGACGGCGCCCGCGTTCACCACCGCTGCCCCCGCCGTTCCCTGACCGGAACGCGAAAAAGCGGCCGGCGTGGCGGGGGATCCCTTCCCACCACGCCGACCGCAACTCCGGCCGACACAACAACGACCGATCCCCGTCCGAGGTGACGGACTGGGGGACGGGTACCGACACAGCGCCGAGCGCCGGTACCCGATCGGCCGGGCCCCACAGCAGACCTGTGCCGACCGGAAGCCTCAGGGGCCTACCGGCCCACCCCGCGCCGGTGCACCTCGGCCGCGACCGCGAGGTCCTGCCAGGCCATGCCGACGCTCTTGAAGAACCTCGGCCGGTCGGCCGGCACCGGAGCCTCGCCCCGCACCAGCTCGGCCAGGTTCCACAGCGGATCGGCGCCGGTCACCCCCGCCATCAGCAGGTCACCGGCCTCCCGCAGCGCGGCGGCCCTGGCCTCCACGTACAGCGCGGACCGGCCGACCAGCACCTCGTCCACCTCGCGGGCGTCCACCTCGTGCGAACCGACCGCGGCCACCGCCGCGTGGTCCGGCACCAGCGCGCCGTCGAACAGCGGCGTGCGCGCGGTGGTGCAGCAGACCACCAGGTCCGCCCCCGCCACCGCGGCCGGGGTGCCGACTGCGGCCTCCAGGCCGAGCCCGCGGGCGTACCGGACCAGTGCCTCGGCCGGCTCCGCGCTGCGGGCGACCACGGTCACCCGGGTCAGCCGGCGGACGGCGAGCAGGGCGTCCAGATGCCCGTACGCCTGCGGGCCCGAGCCGAACAGCACCAGGTGCTCGGCCTCCGGCACCGCCAGCCGGTCCAGCGCGACGGCCGTGACCGCGGGGGTGCGCAGCGAGGTGAGCGCGATGCCGTCGAGCAGTGCGACCGGCTGCAGGGTCGGACCGTCCAGCAGCAGGTAGCTGCCGGTGATCCGGGGCAGCCCGACGGCGGGATTGGCCGGCGCGACGCCGGCGATCTTCACCCCGACGTAGGCCGTGGAGGCGGCCGGCATCATCAGCAGCTCCCCGGCCGGTACCGGGATCGCCGAGCGGGCGGGGACGGTCTCCGGGTCGAGCCCGTCGAGCAGCACGCCCTCGATCGCCCGCGCCGCCTCCTCCGGCGTCAGTTCGACCGCGCCGGCCGGCAGCACCGCCGGCCCTGCGGTCGGCCCGGCAGCCGGGGAGTCGGCGGGGGCAGTGCCCGGCGTGGCGGGCCGGAGCGGCTCGACCGCCACGCCGGGCGGTTCCGGGGCCGTCCGCCGGTCGCCGCTCACAGCAGGAATCCCGCGCCGAGCGTGTCCTGCGGGTCGAGCAGGAAGCGGTGCTCGCCGGTGCGGTGCGCGGTGCCGGTCACCTCGGTGACCACGCCGTCGCCCCACGGGTCGCCGCCGGGCAGTACCCGCCCGCCGAAGACCGTGCCGACGATCGACTCGTGCCGCAGCTCCGCGCCGGGGGCGAGCCGCCCCTCGGCGGCCAGCACGGCCAGCCGGGCCGAGCTGCCGGAGCCGCACGGCGAGCGGTCGATCTGGCCGTCCGCGAAGACGGTGACGTTGCGCTGGTTCAGCGTGCCGTCCACCGACGGGAGTTCGTCGAACAGGATGACGCCGTAGACGCCGGACAGCCGCGGGTCCACCGGGTGCCGCACGGCCGGGGAGTCGGCCAGCGCGGCCCGGATCTCCCGGCCGATGGCGGTGAGCTCGGGCAGCAGGTCGAGGGTCACCGAGAGGCCGAGGGCCGCGGCCGGCACCGAGACGTAGCAGGCGCCGGAGTGGGCGACGGCCACCTCGACGGTGCCGCGCGAGGTCTCGACCGGGAGCTTCAGCTCGCTCACCCAGGAGGGCACGTTGCGGAAGGTCACCCCGGTGGTCCGCCCGGCGGCCCGGTGCACCAGCGCGGTGACCCGGCCGGACGGCACGTCGATCCGGACCCGGGCGACGCCGTAGTCGGGTGCGGCGACCAGCCCGGAGTCGACCGCCCAGGCGCCGAGCGCGATGGTGCCGTGGCCGCAGGCGGTCGAGTAGCCGTCCTTGTGCCAGAACAGCACACCGAGGTCGGCCTCGTCGTCGTCCGGCGGCACCAGGAAGCCGCCGTACATGCCGGCGTGGCCGCGCGGCTCCCGGGTGAGCAGCTGCCGGATGTCGTCCAGCGGGCCCGGCCGGGGCGCGGTGGCGGTGCCGCCGGCCCCGATCGCGATCGCCCGCCGCTCGGCGACGCTGTCGCCGGGGATGACGGGCGTGCCGCCGACGACGATCCGGAACGGCTCGCCGGCCGTGTGGTAGTCGACCGTGTCGACCTGCACCACCGGGGGCGCCTCCCGGTCGGGGAGGTCCGTCGTCATCAGGCGCCCCCGCCCGGCAGCAGGGTGACGGTGCGGCTCTGGGTGTAGAAGTCCAGCGCGGCCTGCCCCTGCTCGCGGGCACCGTGGCTGGCGCCCTTGGCGCCGCCGAACGGCAGGTGGAAGTCGACGCCGCTGGACGGCGCGTTGACCCGGATCATGCCGGCGTTCAGGCGGTCGGCGGTGGCGAGCGCCGCGTCCAGGTCCCGGGTGTGCACCGAGGCGGACAGCGTGTACGGGGTGTTGTTGGCGAGCGCGATGGCCTCGTCCAGGTCGGCCGCCGCGTGCAGCACGGCGATCGGACCGAAGAACTCCTCGCGGCTCAGCGGGTGCTCGTCCGGGACCCCGGCGACCAGGGTCGGCTCCAGGTACCAGCCGTCCCGGGCGGGCGCGCCGCCGCCGGTCAGCACCTCGGCGCCGGCCTCGCGGGCGGAGTCGACGGCCGCGGTGATCTCGTCCCGGGTGGCCTCGTTGATGACCGGCCCGCAGGAGGTGCCGTCGACCTGGCCGAGCGCCTTGACCAGGGCCGCGCGCAGCGGCTCGTAGGCCTCGCCGACGGCGACCACCCGGCTGGTGGCGGTGCACTTCTGCCCCGCGTAGCCGGCGATCGCGTTGGCGAGGTGGGCGGCGGCCTGGTCGATGTCGGCGTCCGGCAGGACGATCGCGGTGTTCAGCCCGCCGAGCTCGGCCTGGACCGGGATGCCGCGGTCCGTGGCGGTGCGGACGACCTGGCGGCCGACGCCGGTGGAGCCGGTGAAGGAGACCACGTCGGCCGCGCCGACCAGGGTGCCGCCCTCGGCGCCGCCGCCGGGCAGCACGGTGAAGACGTCGGCCGGCAGCCCGGCCTCGGCGACCAGCTCGGCCAGCCGGCGGGCGCAGCCGATCGCCTCCGAGGAGGGCTTGAGCACCACGGTGTTGCCGACGGCCAGCGCCGGGGCGGCCTTCCAGGTGGGGATCGCCAGCGGGAAGTTCCACGGCGTGACCAGACCGGCGACCCCGTACGGGCGGCGGCGGGTGAGCAGCAGGCCGGGGCCGCCGGCGGTCTCGTGCACCTCGCCGGAGGCCGCGAACGGCGCCTGCGCGTAGTAGCGCCAGATCGCGACGGTGCGGGCGACCTCGCCGCGCGCCTCGGCGATCGGCTTGCCGACCTCGCGGACGACCAGCTCGGCCAGCTCCTCGGCGTGCGCCTCGACGACCGCGGCGATCCGGGTCAGCGCGGCCGAGCGGCCGCCGGCGCCGGCGGCGAGCCAGCCGGGCTGGGCGGCGCGGGCGCGGGCGACGGTGGCCAGGACGGCCTCGGCACCGGGGGCGGGCGCCTCGGCGACGAGGTCCGCGGGGTCGGCGGGGTTGTACGAACGGATCGTCACTGCAGGCAGCCCTTCGGGGGGTTCGACGGGTTTTCGGAGCGGGTCGGTCGGTCGGTGGGTCCCGCGGCGGACGGCCGGCCCCGGGACGGGGGGCCGGCCGGCCGCGGGGCCGGGGCGGGACCTCCGCGCGGAGCGGGAGGCCGAGCCGGAACAGCGGGCCGGGGCGGAGCAGGCCAGGGCGGAGCAGGCCGGGTCAGAGCAGGAAGCCGGCCGGGAACGGGTCGCTGGGGTCGAGGAAGTACTGGGCGGTGCCGGTGATCCAGGCCCGCCCGGTGACGGTCGGCACGACGGCCGGCCGGCCGCCCACCTCGGTCTCCTCCACCAGCCGCCCGACGAAGGTGGTCCCGATGAAGGAGTCGTTGCGGAAGTCCCGGTCCAGCGGCAGCTCGCCGCGCGCGTGCAGCTGGGCCATCCGGGCCGAGGTGCCGGTGCCGCAGGGCGAGCGGTCGAACCAGCCGGGGTGGATCGCCATCGCGTGCCGGGAGTGCTCGGCGGTCGAGCCGGGGGCCAGCAGCTGCACGTGGTGGCAGCTGTGGATGGACGGGTTCTCCGGGTGCACCGGCCGGTCCGGGCTCGCGTTGATGGCGTCCATCAGGGCGAGGCCCGCGTCCAGGATGTCCTGCTTGCGCTCCCGCTCGAACGGCAGGCCGAACTCGGCGAGCGGCAGGATCGCGTAGAAGTTGCCCCCGTACGCCAGGTCGTAGCTCACCGTGCCGTAGCCCGGGACGTCGATCTTGCGGTCCAGCGCCTCCGAGTAGGACGGCACGTTGCGGATGGTGACCGCCGTGGCGGCACCGTTCTCGACCGCGACGTCCGCGATCACCAGGCCCGCCGGGGTGTCCAGCCGGACGGTGGTCACCGGTTCGACGACCGGGACCATGCCGGTCTCGACCAGCACGGTGGCCACGCCGATGGTGCCGTGGCCGCACATCGGCAGCAGGCCGGAGACCTCGATGTAGAGCACGCCGAAGTCGGCGTCCGGCCGGGTCGGCGGCTGCAGGATCGCGCCGCTCATCGCGGCGTGGCCCCGGGGCTCGTACATCAGCAGGGTCCGGAAGTGGTCCAGGTGCTCCTGGAAGTGCGTCCGGCGCTCGGCCATGGTGGCACCGGGAATGACACCGAACCCACCGGTGATGACCCGGGTGGGCATGCCCTCGGTGTGCGAGTCGACGGCGTGGAAGACGTGACGGCTGCGCATCAGCTGACGCTCCGTGGGTGGGGAGATGGCTGGCTTCTCATCGAGGCCGGGACGGTCCGGACGGGGGCGGACCGGCGGGGCCGGAAGGTGGTCCGGAGGCCGGCTGCCCCCGCAGCCGGCCGTCCCGGACACTCGGAACCGGAAGTCCGGTTCGGATCGGGCTCCGGATCAGGCGAGGCCCTCGGCCAGCGCCTTCTCGGTGGCCGCGCGGACGGCGGCCTCGATCTCCGGCGTCAGCGGCAGGCGCGGCGCGCGGGTCGGACCGCCGGGGCGGCCGGCGATGTCCATGGAGAGCTTGATCGCCTGGACGAACTCGGTCTTGGAGTCCCAGCGCAGCAGCGAGTGCAGCGCCTTGTACAGCGGCAGCGCGGTGTTCAGGTCGTGCGCGATGGCCGCCTTGTACAGCGCGGCGCTCGCCTCCGGCAGCGCGTTCGGGTAGCCGGCGATCCAGCCGACGGCGCCGGCCAGGGCCAGCTCCAGCAGCACGTCGTCGGCGCCGATCAGCAGGTCCAGGCCCGGGGCCAGCTCCGCGATCTCGTACGCCCGGCGGACGTCGCCGCTGAACTCCTTGACCGCGACGATCGAGCCCTCGGCGTGCAGCTGGGCGAGCAGCGTCGGGACCAGGTCGACCTTGGTGTCGATCGGGTTGTTGTAGGCGACGATCGGCACGCCGGCCTTGGCGACCTCGGCGTAGTGGCCGCGGACGGCGTCGTGGTCGGCCCGGTAGGCGTTCGGCGGCAGCAGCAGCACGGAGCCGGCGCCGGCCTCGGCGGCCTGCTCGGCCCAGCGGCGCGACTCGGCGCTGCCGTAGGCGGCGACACCCGGCATCACGCGGGAGCCGTCGCCGGCGGCCTCGACCGCGACCTCGACGACCTTGGCGCGCTCCTCGGCGGTCAGGGTCTGGTACTCGCCGAGCGAGCCGTTGGGGACGACACCGTCGCAGCCCGACTCGATCAGCCAGCGGACGTGGTCGGCGTACGCGTCGTAGTCGACGGAGAGGTCCGGGCGCAGCGGGAGCGTGGTGGCGACCATGATGCCGCGCCAGGGCCGGGTGGTGTCGTGCGAGATCTGGGACACGGATGACTCCTTGGTGAGGTGTGACATTTTATTAGAAGGCGCGCGGTGGAGACAAGAGCCACCACCGGGCGTTTTCGGTCGGATTCGGACCGACCGGCCGACGGGAGCGGCCGGTCCGTCCGATCCGGCCGGTGCTACCGGTCCTGCCGGTCGTCCTGGTGGTCCTGGTGGTCCTGCTCAGCCCGGTGGCCCCGGTCGTCCGGGCCGTCCGGGTCGCCCAGGTCGTCCCGCTCGGCCGCGAGTTGCCCGAGCGGAACGGGGCAGGAGAACGGCCGGCTGTCCGGCCGGACCTCGGCCCCGTCGGCGCCGCCCGCCAGGCAGGCCACCGCCGAACCGCACATCCGGCCCTGGCACCAGCCCATCCCGGCCCTGGTCAGCAGCTTGACGGTGCGCGCGTCGCCCGCGCCCAGCTCGCCCACCGCCTCCTTGATCCGCCCGGCCGGGACCTCCTCGCAGCGGCAGACGTCGGTGTCCTCCCGCAGCCATTCGGTCCAGCCCGGCCCGGGCCGGTGGGCGGCGGCCATCAGCTCGGCGAAGGCCCGCAGCCGGGAGCGCCGGCGCAGCAGCGCCGCACGGACCGGCCGGTCCGCGACCGCGTGCGCGGCCAGCTCGCCCTCGGCGATCGCGAGGTCCGCACCGCCGACACCGCAGGCCTCGCCGGCCGCCCAGAGCCCGGGCACGGTGGTCCGCAGGCGGGCGTCGACCTTGAGCGCGGCCGTTCCGTCGGGGGTGGTCCTGGTGGCCGCGCCCAGCTCGGTGGCCAGCTCGATCTGCGGGATCAGACCGTGGCCGACGGCGAGCGCGTCGCAGGCGATCCGCCGCTCACTGCCGGGCACCGGGCGCCACTGGGCGTCCAACCGGGCCACCGTGACGGCGGTGACCCGGTCGGTGCCGTGCGCCTCGACCACCGCGCTGCGCGGCCGCAGCCGGACGCCGTGGCGCAGCAGGGCCGAACCGTGCCCGGCGCCCTCGACCAGCTTGGCCGGGACAGCGGCCAGCACGCCGGGGCGCCGGGCGTACCCGAGGTACGCGGTGGCCTCCACCACGGCCGGCACCTCGGCGCCGGCCGTGACCAGGGAGGAGGCCGCCGCAAGCAGCAGCGGGCCGCTGCCCGCCACCACGATCCGCCGGCCGGGCAGCACCAGACCGGCCTTGAGCATGGCCTGCGCGCCGCCCGCGGTGACCACCCCGGGCAGGGTCCAGCCGGGGAAGGGCAGCTGCCGCTCGTACGCGCCGGTGGCGAGCAGGACGGCGGCGGCGCGGACGGTGGTCCGGTCCTCGGCGTCGGGACCGGTGGTGGCGTGCAGCCGCCAGTCGCCGTCCCCGGCCCGCTCCAGCGCCCAGACCTGGTGGCCGGTGAGCAGCTCGACCCGGCCGGCCGCGCGGTGGGCGGCGAGCCGGTCGGAGAGACCGGTGTAGACGGACCAGCCGTGGTGCAGCCGGTCGGGGCGGGCGGCGCCGAGGCCGGGCGCGGGGTGGCGGTAGAACTGCCCGCCGGTGCTCCGGCCGGCGTCGACCAGGACGCAGCGCAGGCCGAGGTCGGCGGCCGTCACGGCGGCGGCCAGGCCGCCGGGGCCGGCGCCGATCACCGCGAGGTCGTGGAACGGGCCGCCGGAGCCGTGGGCTCCGGGGGACTGCGCGGGCTCAGACTTCGAGGTCGGCACGGCCGTGGCCCTCCTGGGTGGTGACGGTGGTGCCGGGCTCGGCCGGCAGCAGGCAGGTGCGCTGGTTGGGCCGCCCGTCGACGGTGGCCAGGCAGTCGAAGCAGGCGCCGATGCCGCAGAACGCCCCGCGCGGCTTCCCGCCGACCCGGGTGGTGCGCCAGGCGAGCACGCCGTCGGCCCAGAGGGCGGCGGCGATCGTCTGCCCGGGCAGCGCGGGCACGGGCCGACCGTCGAAGTCGATGGTGTGGGCGGGCCCGGGCTCGGCCCGGACCAGCTCCGCGGGGGTGCGGGTACGGCGCATGGGTGGGGGTTCTCCGTTCAGCTCACGAGCCGATCGTGGGGTTGTCGAGGGGGCACCGACGGACCCAGGGGCCCGAGGGGCCCACAGGCCTGCCGGTACGCGGCCCTACCGGCACGCGTCCCTTCGGGTGCACGTCTCTTCGGGTGCACGTCCCGTCGGGTACGCGGCCCTCCGGGGCGTCCGTCTCCGTCCTGCGGGTGGCCGTGCACTTTGCAAAGTGCACTTTGCAAAGTCCTCGCACACTTTGCAAAGTGCACGGCACCCCCCTCAGGCCGCGGCCTCCGCCGCCGGGAAGCGGTCGGGCCGGAAGGGCGCGAGGTCGCGTTCCGGGTCCTTGCCGGTGAGCTGCTGGGCGATCAGCGCCCCGGTGCCCGGGGCCAGCCCGATGCCGGCGCCCTCGTGGCCGCAGGCGTGGTACAGACCGGGCACCCGGGGGTCGGCGCCGATCGCGGGCAGGTGGTCCGGGAGGTACGGACGGAAGCCCCGGTAGGCGCGCATCACGTTCACCCCGGCCAGCACCGGGAAGAGCGCGGCCGCCTGGGCCGCCAGCCGGTGCAGCACCTCGACCGAGAGGGTGCGGTCGAAGCCGACCCGCTCGCGGCTGGCGCCGATCAGCACCGGCCCGCCCGGCGTCCCCTCGACCACGGCCGAGGTCTGCAGGGCGGCGGAGCCGCTGGCCACATCGGCGACGTAGTCGGCGGCGTACACCTTGTGCCGGACGATCCTCGGCAGCGGCTCGGTCACCAGGACGAACCCGCGCCGCGGCAGCACCGGCAGCCCGACGCCGGCCAGCGCGGCCAGCTCGCCGCCCCAGGTGCCGGCGGCGTTGACCACGGCGGCCGTGTCCAGCCGCCGTCGCTCGGTCTCGACCCCGCGGACGGCACCGTCGGCACCGATCCGCAGCGCCCGGACGGCCTCGCCGGTGAACAGCCGGGCACCCGCGCGGCGCGCGGCACGCAGCAGGTGGGCGGCGGCCAGGGCGGGCTGGACCTGGGAGTCCTGGGGGTAGTGGAATCCTCCGGCCAGCCCCGGGGCGAGGTGCGGCTCCAGTTCGTGGAGCCGCTCGCCGGGGATCTCCTCGGCGAGGACGCCGGAGCCGGCCTGCCCGGCCGCGAAGGCGCGCAGCGCCTCCTGCCGTTCGGGCGTACCGGCGACCACCAGGCCGCCCTTGTCCTCGTACTCGACGGCGGCACCGAACTCGGCGGCGAGTTCGCGCCAGAGCCCGCCGGAGTACAGGGCGAGGTCGAGTTCGGGACCGGGCTCCTTGTCGGAGACGAGCAGGTTTCCCTCGCCGGCGCCGGTGGTGCCGCCGGCGACCGGGCCGCGGTCGACGACGTCGACGGCGAGTCCGGCCCGCGCGGCGTAGTACGCGCAGGCGGCGCCGACGACGCCGGCTCCGACCACCACGACATCCGGGAGTCTCTGTGAGTGGGACACGGCAGTAATATGTCACATGCCATCGAACCTGCCAAGACGGCCGGGAGTACGAACGGGCGAGTCGCACCAAAAAGCCCCGGTCCACCGCAAAACGGCGGACCGGGGCTCGGCGGGATCACCCGTGACGGATCAGGTGATGTCGTCCATCTGCTCGGTCCGCGCGGCCGGCACATGGCCGGAGGCGCTCGGCGTGGCGGAGGCCTCGATCGCCTCGGCCCCGGCGACCGGCGCCACCGACAGGTCCACGTGCGAGGCCTCCTCGTCGTCCAGCGCGAGGTCGGGGTTGCGCCGGGCCCGGCGCCGGTCGTTCAGCATCGCCACACCGACTGCGATGAAGTACAGACCCCAGATCGGCGCGGCCAGCGCCAGCATGCTCAGCGGGTCGGCACTCGGCGTCGCGAAGGCCGCGAACACGGTGATGCCCATCACCATGCCGCGCCACCAGCTGAGCAGCCGCTTGCCGGTGACGACGCCGACCAGGTTCAGCATGACCAGCAGCAGCGGGAACTCGAAGGCCAGGCCGAACACCATCACCAGCCGGGTGGCGATGTCGAAGTAGTCCGCCGGCGGCAGGATCGGCACGGTCTCGTTCGGGGTGAACGAGATCAGGACCTCGACGGTCAGCGGCAGCAGCAGGATCGCCAGCGTCACACCGGCCAGGAACAGCGGCGCGCCACAGGCCATGAAGATGACGGTGTACTTGCGCTCGTGCTTGTGCAGACCGGGCGCCACGAAGGCCCACAGCTGGTACAGCCAGACCGGGACGGTCGCGACCACACCCGCGGTCAGGGCGACCTTGAGCATCCAGTTGAAGCCCGCGGTCAGACCGATGGTCGAGACCTGGGCGCACCGGCCCTTGGTGGACGCGATGGTGTCCGGGGTGCACTGCGGCAGCGGCTTGAGCAGCAGTGTCTCGATCTGCTTGTGGAAGATCAGCGCGACGATCGTGAACAGCACGATCGCCAGCACCGACTTGACCACGCGGTTCCGCAGTTCCCGCAGGTGGTCGGCGAGGGCCATCCGCCCCTCGGGATCCTTGGCCGTCTTCGGCGCCTTCGTGAGCTTGCTCAACCCCGGTCCTCAACTTGTGCGTCGGGGCCCGCCGGTCGACGGGCCCCCAGTGGTGGCGTGTGCCGCGCGCTCAGCGCGCCCCGCCCTCCGGGGCGGACTGGCTCGCGGACGGTCCGGCGGACTGCCCCGCGGACTGGCCGGTCGGCTGCTCGCTCACCGGGCGGGCGCTCGCGGAGGCACCCGGGGCGGACTGGATGGTCTTCGCGGCGACGCCCTCGGCCGCCGCCGGGGCGGGCGCGGCCGGGGTGTCGGCGGAGCCGTCGGTGCGCATCGCCTTGGCCTCGCTCTTGAGGATCCGGGCCGACTGGCCGAGCGAGCGCGCCAGGTCCGGCAGCCGCTTGGCGCCGAAGAGCACAATGGCAATGACCGCGACCACCAGGATCGCGGTGAACGAGACCCGCATGCTCGACCACCTTCAGTTTCGGCGGCACCGACCGGGCCGCTCGCTGCGGGGATGGTAACCGCTGCGGATGACACCGTGACGACGGCCGCCCGAACAGGACAGCGGCCCCCCGTTCGTTCTCAGGGGCCATCTGAGAGCGTAACGCGCCCCTGCGCGCGAGCAGCAGCCCCCCGCGTCCGCGGACCCCGGGCTCAGGGCCGGGCCGCCGCCGAGGCCGCGAGGTCCTCGGCCGCCTCGGCCAGTGCCCGGGAGGCGGTGTCCACTCCCTTGGCCAGCGCCCGCACGTCCAGCCAGAGCCGGACCGCGAGGACGCCGAGCACCAGCAGGCCGGCGGTGACGAGGAGGACTGCGGCGACGGGCATCCAGGACATGGCCCCACCCTATCGGCCCGCCCCCGCTCCGGAGCGCGCCGCCCGAACCCGGGCGTGCGCCGCCCGAACCCGGGCGTGCGCCGCCCGAAACCGGCGCACGCGGTCGGGACACCGGCGCGCACGGCCCGGGACCCGCCCCCGGTTCACTGCTCGGCCGGCACCAGCCGCATCGTCCGCACCCCGGCCTCGGTCAGCGCCGCGACGATCTTCTCCCCGGCCGGCTTGCGCACCGCCGCCCCGCACAGCGGGCAGGAGAAGCTGTAGTGCGTCCGGTCCGCCGTCCGGCCGAAGGTCAGGCGGAAGCCCTCGGCGGGCACCTCCACCTTCTCCCGGCACTCGGAGCAGTACACCTTGAATCTGGTACCGGGCTCCACGGCTCAGACCAGCCCGTCACCGTAGTGGGCGAGCGCCTCCAGCGCCGCGGCCCGCGCCTGCTCGACCAGCGCGGGCGGGGAGACGATCCGCCCGTCCCGGCCGAGCCGCAGGGCCAGCGGGCGCAGCTGCGAGGGGTCGGCGCTGCGCAGGGTGATCCGCAGTCCGCCGTCGGGCAGTTCCTCGGCGTGGTCGTGGGTGTAGTACTCGGCGACCCAGCGCCCGCCGGAGGAGACCTCGACGACGACCTCGGGGTCGTCGGCGGAGGGGTTGACCAGTCCGCCGGAGAGGTCGCGCGGCTCGCGCTTGGGCGGGTCGGCGGGGACGTCCAGGACCTTGATCTCGGCGACCCGGTCGAGCCGGAACATCCGGTGGTCCTCGGAGGTCCGGCACCAGGCCTCGAGGTAGGTGTGGCCCTCGGTGAGCAGCCGGATCGGGTCGACCTCGCGCTCGGTCATGCCGCCGCGCCCGTGCGAGTAGTAGCGCAGCCAGAGCCGGCGGCCCTCGCTGAGGGCGCGGTCGATGTCGGCGAAGACGTGGCTCTCGGCCTCGAAGGTGACGCCGACCCGGGCGCTGCCCTCGGCGCTCTCCCCCGCCGCGTTCTCGATCTTGGCGACGGCCCGGGTGAGGGCCTCGCGGTCGCCGGCCCGCAGGCCGGGCAGGCCGGCCACGGCGCGGGCGGCGACCAGCAGTGCGGTCGCCTCGTCGGCGGCGAGGCGCAGCGGCTGGGCGACGTCGTCGACGTTGTGCCACCAGATCCGCTCGCCGTCGGTGTCGATGTCGAGCAGGTCGCCGCCGCGGAAGCTGGTGCCGCACATCGGGAGCACGTTGAGGTCGGCGATGAGTTCGCGCTCGCTGATGCCGAAGGCGCGGGCGACCTCGGCGACCTCGGCGCCGGGGCGCTCGCGCAGGTAGGTGACCAGCGAGAGCATCCGCCGGGTCTGGTCGATCGCGTTGCTCATGCCCGCACGTCCTCGGTCTCGGTCCTGTCCACCCCGGCGGTGCCCGCCGCGCCCGCGCCGGTCACCGCTGTGCCGGTCGCACCGGCGCCGGCCACCGCGCGCAGCCGGTCGACGACGTCCGCCCGCAGTTCCTCGGGTCCGACGACGAGCACGTCGGGCCCGAACTCGGCGAGGTCGGCGCCGAGCCCGTTGCCGAAGGGGATGTCGAGCTCGTCCCAGGTGTCGTCGATCCGGCGGGTGCCGAGCGCCTTGGTGCGCAGCGGGAAGCCGGCGCCGCGGCGGACCCGGACGACGGCGGTGGCGGTGGCGCCCTCGCCGGCGAACTCGGCGACGGTGGCGCGGACGTCGACGTGCTCGGGCACGGCGCCGAGGAAGGCGCCGGAGCGGGCGCGGACCTTGCCGGTGATCCGGCCGAGCCGGAACACCCGGGCGTCCTCGCGGTCGCGGTCCCAGCCGGCCAGGTACCAGTGGCCGCGCCAGCACTCCAGGGCCCAGGGCTCGACGCTGCGCTGCTGGGCGGCGGCGGCGCCGGCCTTGCGGTACTCGAAGGTGACCGGGCGGCGGTCGCGGGCGGCGGTGAGCAGCGGTTCGAACGCGGCCTCGCGGGCGGGGATGCGCGGTTCGAGGGCGGGTCGGCCCTCGGTCTCGGTGAACGGGACGCCGGCGGCGCGCAGCTTCTGGAGGGCGCCGCTGGCGGCGCCGGACATCTTGGCCTGCTGCCAGACGCGGGCGGCGAGGGTGAGCGCGGCGGCTTCCTCGGCGTCGAGGGCGATCTCCGGCAGGCGGTTGCGGTCGGCGCGGGCGAGGTAGCCGAGTTCGCCGTCGAGGGCGTTCTCGTCGACGTCGATGACCAGTCCGAGTTCGCGCAGGTCGTCCTTGTCCCGCTCGAACATCCGGTTGAAGGCTTCCTCGCTGCTGTGCTGCCAGGCTTCGCGGTAGGCCTCGATGGATTCCCGCAGCTCCTTCTTGGAGAGCGGACGTCTGGTGTTCATCAGGCACAGGGCGAGATTCATCAGCCGCTCTGCCTTGGCGATCGCCATCGCTGACCCTTCCGGTGTGCCGCGCCGCGCGCGGGGTGTGCCCGCCGGGGCGTCGTGGACCCGGCGGGACCGACCGTACCGGTAGCGGTACGCGGTGCAAAAGCCGAGCCGGGGAACGACCGGGGCCGCACCCCGCGGACGGGGTGCGGCCCTGGTGGTCGGCGTGCTCGGACGCCGATCGGTCAGCGTGCTCAGACGCCGATCAGGTCGACCACGAAGATCAGGGTCGAGCCGGCCGGGATGGCCGGGGTCGGCGACTGGTTGCCGTAGGCCAGGTGCGGCGGGATGACCAGCTCGCGGCGGCCGCCGACCTTCATGCCGACGACGCCCTGGTCCCAGCCCTTGATGACGCGGCCGCCGCCGAGCGGGAACTTGAAGGTCGAGCCGCGGTTCCAGCTCGCGTCGAACTCCTCGCCCGTCGCGAAGGTCACGCCGACGTAGTGGACCTCGACGACCTGGCCGGGCTTGGCCTCCTCGCCGGTGCCGACCACGATGTCGCGGACCTTCAGCTCGGTCGGCGCGTCGCCGACCGGGAAGTCGATCTCAGGCTTGCTCACTTGATGCCTCGTTTCACGGTTGGTTCGGTCCATGACCAAGCGGCGGGCGCCCGCACCACGGTCCGTTTTCCGGACCACGGTACGGGCGCCCGCCGCCCGTCCGGGTCCGGCCACGCGGCCGGACCCGGAGGTCACACGCACACCATTGTCACCCGAAAGTGGATCAGCCCTGACCGGCGTCGAGGATGTCGACGACGAAGACCAGCGTGGAGTTGGCCGGGATGTCGCCCTGGGCCTGGTCCTTGTAGCCGAGGGAGGCCGGGATGACCAGCTCGACGCGGCTGCCGATGGTCTGGCCCTCCAGGCCCTGGTCCCAGCCGGCGATGACCTGGCCGCCGCCGAGCGGGAAGGAGAAGGCCTGGCCCTTGCTGAGCGAGGAGTCGAAGACCTTGCCGTCCTTGTACAGCGCGCCGGTGTACTGGACGAGGATCTTCTCGCCCTTCTCGACCTTGCGGCCCTCGCCCTTGATCAGGACGTGGCTCTTGAGCTCGGTCGGGTCGGCGGCGCCGGGCACCGGGGTGATGTCGGCGGGCTTCTTGCCGTTGTCCTTGACCTGCGGGAAGTCCGCGGGCGGCGGGGTCACGGTGCCGCTGACCACGGCGTCGGGGGCGTTGCTGTTGCGGATGTCGATGACGAAGACCAGGTTGTCCTTCGCGCCGATCGACATGCTGGGGTTGCCCTGGGCGCCGAAGGCGGCGGCCGGCGGGGCGACCACGAGCAGCCGGGAGCCGGCCTTCTTGCCGACGACGGCCTGGTCGAGCGCCGGGATGAGGGCGTCGGTGCCGGCCTGGAAGATCTGCGGCTTGCCCTTGTCGTCGTACGAGGACGGGATGTCCTTGCCGGTGTTCCAGTCCTTGCCGGTGTAGTCGACCGAGGTCCAGGAGTTCTTCTCGACCTTGGGGCCGTTGCCCTCGGAGAGGACCTTGACCACGAAGCTGCCGTCGGCCTGGTCGGCGGGCGGCACCTCGATGGTGGCCTTCTTGCCGAAGTCGCCGGTGACGGTCGGCAGCACCTTGGCGCTGTCCTTGATCGGCGGGACGGGCTCGGCGCTCGGCGTGGCCGGGGCGGACTTGGCGGTGTCCGGCTTGGCGGCGGTGCTGTCGTCGGAGGAGCCGTCCTTGTTCACCAGGTACAGGGTGACGGCGCTGCCGATGAGCAGGACGCCGAGGACGGTGCCGAGGATCACACCGAGGCGGCCGACGTTGCCGGGGTTCTCGTCGTACCCGGCCTCGGAGCCGTCCTGGCGGCGGACGGTGGACGCGAAGATCTGCGGGACGTCGTCGGTCTTGGTCCCTCCCGTCCGCGGCGCCTCGTCGGTGCCGCCCCAGCCGGCCTGCTGCCGCAGGATCGCCGGGGGGACGATGATCGACTCGCCGTCGCCCGGGAGCGGGCCGCCGGGCCGCGAGTCGGCCGGGTCTCCGACGGAGTTACCGTGCGCGGTGCCGGACCCGCCCGGGCTCGACTCTTTCTCAGACATGACTCCCCATCCATCTCGCCACGAGGTATTCGAGGTCTACGGCCGGCGTGGTGGCGCCGGGGTGCTGTCGCACTGCCCGCCCGGACCCCGGACGCCGGCGGCGCCTACCACAGTGCGAGGGCAGTATGACAGGTCAGGATGAGGGCGGGCGCTTCCGTGTGCGAGCGCCCGCCCAAGCGTACGGAATCCCCCGGGGCCGAAACCAGCCCGGGTGAAGGATCTCCGCATTCCCCACGCCCCGAGCGGTCCGGGCGCAGGCTCCGGCGCACGGCTCCGACGGGGCGCTCCGGGCGGACGCTAGACCGCTTCCAGGATGTCGATCACGAAGACCAGGGTGGAGTTCGGCGGCACCGAGCCCTGCGCCTGGTCCTTGTAGCCGAGGGCCGGCGGCACCACGAGTTCGACCCGGCTGCCGACGGTCTGCCCGACCAGGCCCTTGTCCCAGCCCTCGATGACGCTGCCGGTGCCGATCTGCAGGGCCTGCGCCCCGCCGTGGCTCCAGGAGGAGTCGAACTGCTGGCCGTTGGCCCACAGCACCCCGGTGTACTGCACGACCAGGGTCTGCCCGGACTTGACCTGCTTGCCCTCGCCCTTGATCAGTACGGCCTGCTGCAGCTCGGTCGGCGGGGCCTGTCCGGCCGGCACGGTGATGGTGACCGCGGCCTTGCCGTTGTCCTTGACCTGCGGCAGGTTGGCCGGCGGCGGCGTCATGGTGCCGGAGAGGGTGGCGTCCGGCGGCAGGCTCTCCATGATGTCCAGCACGAACACCACGGTGTCGCCGCCGGCGACGCCGAGCTGGGTGCTGCCCTGGGTGCCGAACGCGGCGGCGGGCGGCGCGACGACCAGCAGCCGGCTGCCGACCTTCTTGCCGATCACG
Source organism: Kitasatospora purpeofusca (assembly GCF_000718025.1). Taxonomy (GTDB): domain Bacteria; phylum Actinomycetota; class Actinomycetes; order Streptomycetales; family Streptomycetaceae; genus Kitasatospora; species Kitasatospora purpeofusca. The sequence goes on along the minus strand of NZ_JODS01000020.1, from coordinate 44,444 downwards.
CTCTGGTCGAAGGCCGGCACCAGCTGCCCGCTGCCCGCCTGGTAGAGCTGCGGCTTGCCGCCGGAGTCGTAGGAACTGGGCAGGTCCTTGCCCGTGGTCCAGTCCTTGGCGGTGTAGTTGACCGTCACCCAGTCGCCCTTGTTGACCGTGGAGCGGTCGCCCTCGCTGACGGTGTTCACCACGAACTGCCCGCTGGGCTGCTGGCCCTCGGGGATGGTGATGGTGGCCTTGCTCCCGAAGCCCCCGCCGGACAGGGTCGGCATCGGCGAGGCCTCGTTCACCGGGGCCGGCACGGTGGGCGCGGCACTGGGCGACGCGGTGGGCGTGGCCTGGCTGACGGGCTTGGTGGAACTGCTGCAGGCCACCGCCAGCAACAGGGGCAGGGTGACTAGCAACCCGGCGGTGCGGCGCACGGCTTTCCTCACTGTCGGTCAAAGTCGGCTCTCCGGACCCGGCTCCGGACTCGACGGACAGCGTATGCGCAGACGGTGTCCGGTCCCGGGAGGCACCACCGGGACCGGACACCGCGAAGATCACATCGGCGGGGGCACCGCTCCCCCGCCGCCGCACCTCGACAGCGCCCGGTCGGGCCCCGGCACAGGCCCGGGCCGACCAGGCGCCGCACCGGCGCGCCGACCGTCACATGCCGGCGATGAGCTTCTCCACCCGCTCGTCGACGGAGCGGAACGGGTCCTTGCACAGCACGGTGCGCTGGGCCTGGTCGTTCAGCTTGAGGTGCACCCAGTCGACGGTGAAGTCGCGGCGCTGCTCCTGCGCCCGCCGGATGAAGTCGCCGCGAAGCCGGGCCCGGGTGGTCTGCGGCGGGATCGACTTGGCCTCGAAGGTCTTGAGGTCGGTGGTCACCCGCTGCGCCTGGTTCTTGGCCTGGAGCAGGTAGAACAGGCCGCGGCGGCGGTGGATGTCGTGGTAGGCGAGGTCGATCTGGGCGATCCGGGGGTTGCTCATGCTCATCTGGTGCTTCTCGCGGTAGCGCTCGATGAGCTTGTACTTCATGATCCAGTCGATCTCGTTGGCGACCCCGTCGAGCTGTTCGCTGCGGACGGCCTCCAGGGTGCGGCCCCACAGGTCGAGGACCCGGGCGATGGTGCCAGTGTTGATGCCCTTGCGGTCGGCGAACTCCAGCGCCTTGGTGAAGTACTCCTCCTGGATGTCCAGGGCGCTGGCCTCCCGGCCGTTGGCGAGCCGGACCTGGTGGGTGCCGGTGAGGTCGTGGCTGACCTCGCGGATCGCCCGGATCGGGTTCTCCAGGGTGAGGTCGCGCATGACCACGCCGGCCTCGATGAGCCGGAGCACCAGGTCGGTGGAGCCCACCTTGAGCAGGGTGGTGGTCTCCGACATGTTGGAGTCGCCCACGATGACGTGCAGCCGGCGGTAGCGCTCGGCGTCGGCGTGCGGCTCGTCGCGGGTGTTGATGATCGGACGGGAGCGGGTGGTCGCGGAGCTGACGCCCTCCCAGATGTGCTCGGCCCGCTGGCTGACGCAGTAGACCGCGCCGCGCGGGGTCTGCAGCACCTTGCCGGCGCCGCAGATGAGCTGCCTGGTCACCAGGAACGGGATCAGCACGTCCGCCAGCCGGGAGAACTCGCCGTGCCGGGCCACCAGGTAGTTCTCGTGGCAGCCGTAGGAGTTGCCGGCCGAGTCGGTGTTGTTCTTGAACAGGTAGACGTCCCCGGCGATGCCCTCCTCGTGCAGCCGCCGCTCGGCGTCCACCAGGAGGCCCTCGAGGATGCGCTCGCCCGCCTTGTCGTGCGTCACCAGCTCGGTGACGTCGTCGCACTCGGGGGTGGCGTACTCGGGGTGGGAGCCCACGTCGAGGTACAGGCGGGCACCGTTGCGCAGGAACACGTTGCTGCTGCGGCCCCAGGAGACTACGCGGCGGAAGAGGTACCGGGCCACCTCGTCCGGGGACAGCCTGCGCTGCCCGCGGAACGTACAGGTGACGCCGTACTCGTTCTCCAGCCCGAAAATTCGGCGGTCCATGGGCCATCCATTCTCTGATGGGAGCTGTCCGAAACCGCCTCCGCGGCGCCGTCGCGGCCGCCGCAGGGGCACCGGGGTCCCCGCGGCGGACGTCACCGGCCGCCGCGGGGACCCCGCAGGCACTACTGGTCGGAGTCGCCCGGCGGGGTGGCCGCCGGCTTCTCCTCGTCGTCCGTCTCGGCGGACTGGTCGCCGTCGAGCAGCCGGGCGAGCTGACCGCCCAGGATCCGCTTGAACTTGCGCTGCTGGAAGCGCTCGCGGTCGAGGACCGCCACCTCCAGCTGGTCGGGGGTGAGGGCGCGCGGGCTGCCGCCGTTGGGGTCGCGGGCGAGCGAGTCCACGGCCACCTTGACGGCCTCGGTGAGCGAGAACCCGGCCCGGTGGCGCTGGCCGAGGTAGTTGCCGATCGAGTCGGCGTTCCCGCCGACCACCACGTAGTTCTTCTCGTCGACGACCGAGCCGTCCGGGGTGAGCCGGTAGATCTGGTCGTCCTCGGTGCTGCGGCCGACCTCGGCCACGATCAGCTCGACCTCGTAGGGCTTCTCGCCGACCGAGGAGAAGATCGTGCCGAGCGTCTGGGCGTAGACGTTGGCCAGGCCCCGGGCCGTCACGTCGGCCCGGTCGTAGGTGTAGCCGCGCAGGTCGGCGTAGCGGACGCCGCCGATGCGCAGGTTCTCGAACTCGTTGTAGCGGCCGACCGCCGCGAAGGCGATCTGGTCGTAGATCTCGGACACCTTGTGGAGCGCCCGGGAGGTGTTCTCGGCGACGAAGACGATGCCGTCGGCGTAGGTGAGCACGACCACGCTGCGACCACGCGCGATGCCCTTGCGGGCGTACTCCGCGCGGTCCGCCATGGCCTGCTGGGGGGAGACGTAGAACGGTGTCGACACCGGCGGTCGTCCCTTCCTTCTCGGTTGACGGCTAGAGCAGCGGGGCCTGGGGCCCGTTGGGGTGGGTCAGGCGCTGGTCGGTGATGGAGACGGCGATCTCGGTGACCTCCGCCTCGGTGAGCCGGCGGAAGCCGTCCTCGGTGATCAGCGAGACGATCGGGAAGATCTTGCGGGCGAGGTCGGGGCCACCGGTCGCGGAGTCGTCGTCGGCCGCGTCGTAGAGGGCCTGGACGACCATGGTGGACACCTGCTGGGCCGTCATGTCCTCGCGGTAGAGCTTCTTCATCGAGCCGCGGGCGAAGACCGAGCCGGAACCGGTGGCGGCGAAGCCGCGCTCCTCGGAACGGCCGCCGGTGACGTCGTAGGTGAAGATCCGGCCGCGGCCCAGGTCGGTGTCGTAGCCCGCGAACATCGGGACGACCGCCAGGCCCTGCATCGCCATGCCGAGGTTGCCCCGGATCATGGCGGTCAGCCGGTTGGCCTTGCCCTCCAGGGAGAGGACGGCGCCCTCGATCTTCTCGTAGTGCTCCAGCTCCAGCTGGAACATCCGGACCATCTCGATCGCGAGGCCGGCGGTGCCGGCGACGCCGACCGCGCTGTACTCGTCGGCGGGGAAGACCTTCTCCATGTCGCGCTGGGCGATCACATTGCCCATCGTCGCGCGGCGGTCACCGGCCAGCACCACGCCGCCGGCGAAGACCGCGGCGACGATCGTCGTCCCGTGCGGGGCCTCGACGACGCCCTCGGGCAGGCGCTGCCGCCCGGGGATCAGCTCGGGCCGGTGGGCCTCCAGGAAGTCGAGGAACGACGAGGACCCCGGGGTGAGGAAGGCAGCCGGTAGACGCCCGGTGCCACGAGTGTTGGCTTCCACACGATTCCTTCCAGGTAGCTTGAAGCGCGCACTGCCCGACCCTATCGGCCGGGCGATCACTGTCCAGCGGGCCCGCGGGCCGGGACCGGGCGGACGGGCGGCTCGTGCCGCCCGTCCGCCGTCATCGGTCGCGGCCGTGAATTCCCGGAATGCCCACCGGGCGCCCGGCCGGTTTCCGGTCCGGTTACTGTCCGCCCTTTTGCACGAACTGCCGCACGAAATCCTCGGCGTTCGATTCCAGGACCTCGTCGATTTCGTCCAGAACCGCGTCGACGTCGTCGCTCAGCTTTTCCTGGCGTTCCTTGAGCTCGTCGGAATTCTGCGCTTCCGCGGCCTGCTCCTCGACCTCCTCGGAGGAGCGGTTCGCCCGCTGCTGGCCGCCGCCGGTGTCCTTGCTCGCCATTTACCTCACCCCGCTCGATCATCTGGCACGGTTTGGTCGCTGCTTGCTGCATCGACCCTATACACAAGCTGCGACAACCCGCTTCCGGTTTGCCGGTGGCACTTCCTGTCCAACACCCGCCGTCACCCCGGATGATTCCCATTTGCCCGGGCTTCACCCGTGGTGATCGAAAAGTTACCCGCCCGAGAGCACCCGCAGCAGGTCCTCCGCCGTGCGGCAGCGGTCCAGCAGCGCCTTGACGTGGTTGCGGGTGCCGCGCAGCGGCTCCAGGGTGGGGACCCGCTGCAGCGAGTCCCGGCCCGGCAGGTCGAAGATCACCGAGTCCCAGGAGGCCGCCGCGACGTGCTCCGCGTACTGCTCGAGACAGCGGCCCCGGAAGTACGCCCGGGTGTCCTCCGGCGGCTTGGTGACGGCCCTGACGACCTCCTCCTCGGTCACCAGCCGGTCGAACCGGCCGCGGGCCACCAGGCGGTTGTAGAGGCCCTTCTCGGGCCGCACGTCGCTGTACTGGAGGTCGACCAGGGCGAGCCGCGAGTTGTCCCACTCCAGGCCGTCCCGGTTGCGGTAGCCCTCCAGGAGCTCCCGCTTGGCGATCCAGTCCAGTTGCCGGGAGAGCGACATCGGGTCCCGCTCCAGCCGGCCGAGCACGTCCTCCCAGCGGGCCAGCACGTCCACGGTCTGCTCGTCGGCGTCGGTGCCGAAGCGGTCCTCGACGTACTTGCGGGCCAGCTCGAAGTACTCCAGCTGGAGCTGGACGGCGGTGAGCCGGCGACCGCTGCGCAGCGTGACCAGGTGCTTCAGCGAGGGGTCGTGGGAGATCCGGTGCAGGGTGCGCACCGGCTGGTCGACGGCCAGGTCGGAGGTGATGAAGGCGTCCTCGATCATGGCCAGGACCAGGGAGGTGGTGCCGAGCTTGAGGTAGGTGGAGATCTCGGAGAGGTTGGCGTCCCCGATGATCACGTGCAGCCGGCGGTACTTCTCGGCGTCGGCGTGCGGCTCGTCCCTGGTGTTGATGATCGGGCGCTTGAGGGTGGTCTCCAGCCCCACCTCGACCTCGAAGAAGTCGGCGCGCTGGCTGATCTGGAAGCCGTGCGCGGAGCCGTCCTGCCCGATCCCGATCCGGCCGGCGCCGGTGACCACCTGGCGGGAGACGAAGAACGGGGTGAGGTGGCGGACGATGTCGGCGAACGGGGTCGCCCGCTTCATCAGGTAGTTCTCGTGGGTGCCGTAGGAGGCGCCCTTGTTGTCGGTGTTGTTCTTGTACAGGTGGATGGTCTGCCCGTTGGGCAGTTCCAGGGCGCGCTGTGCGGCTGCCGCCATGATCCGTTCGCCGGCCTTGTCCCAGAGCACGGCGTCGCGCGGGTTGGTCACCTCGGGCGAGCTGTACTCGGGGTGCGCGTGGTCCACGTAGAACCGCGCGCCGTTGGTGAGGATGACGTTGGCGAGGCCGATGTCCTCGTCCGTCAGCTGGCTGGCGTCGGCGATGTCCCGCGCGAGGTCGAAGCCCCGGGCGTCGCGCAGCGGATTCTCCTCCTCGAAGTCCCAGCGGGCCCGTCGGGCCCGGTGCATCGCCGCCGCGTACGCGTTGACGATCTGGGACGAGGTGAGCATGGCGTTGGCGTTGGGGTGCCCGGGCACGGAGATCCCGTACTCGGTCTCGATGCCCATCACGCGCCGTACGGTCATGCGGCCCTCCTTGCCCCGGTGCGCCGCCCCCGACGGACGGCACACGCTGACGTACCGCTGATCAACACCGACGCCGGGTCGTCTGCCCGCGAACGGTGGGTCGAGCCTAGAACGCCGTACCGACCGGCGGGCCCCGAGACGCGCCGTCCGGCTGCGGGGCCGCGAGGCGCCACAGCCGGACGGGGTGCGTGCGTTCCGGAGGTCCGGACCGGAGCGGTTACAGGTACTGCCCGGTGTTGGCGACAGTGTCGATGGAGCGGCCGGACTCGGCGCCCTGCTTGCCGGTGACCAGGGTGCGGATGAAGACGATCCGCTCGCCCTTCTTGCCGGAGATCCGGGCCCAGTCGTCCGGGTTGGTGGTGTTGGGCAGGTCCTCGTTCTCCTTGAACTCGTCGACGCAGGCGTTGAGCAGGTGGGAGACCCGCAGGCCCCGCTGGCCGTGGTCGAGGTAGTCCTTGATGGCCATCTTCTTGGCCCGGTCGACGATGTTCTGGATCATCGCCCCGGAGTTGAAGTCCTTGAAGTACAGGACCTCCTTGTCACCGTTGGCGTAGGTGACCTCCAGGAAGCGGTTCTCCTCCGTCTCGGAGTACATCCGCTCCACCACGGACTGGATCATGGCGGCGACGGTGGCCTCCAGCGAGCCCTCGTGCTCCTTGACGTCGTCCGGGTGGAAGGGCAGCGAGCCCTTGAGGTACTTGGAGAAGATGTCCTTGGCCGCCTCGGCGTCGGGGCGCTCGATCTTGATCTTGACGTCCAGGCGGCCGGGCCGCAGGATCGCCGGGTCGATCATGTCCTCGCGGTTCGAGGCGCCGATGACGATGACGTTCTCCAGGCCCTCCACGCCGTCGATCTCGGCGAGCAGCTGCGGGACGATGGTGTTCTCCACGTCCGAGCTGACGCCGGAGCCGCGGGTGCGGAACAGCGACTCCATCTCGTCGAAGAAGACGATGACGGGGGTGCCCTCGCTGGCCTTCTCGCGGGCCCGCTGGAAGACCAGGCGGATCTGCCGCTCGGTCTCGCCGACGTACTTGTTGAGCAGCTCGGGGCCCTTGATGTTGAGGAAGTAGCTCTTCCCCTGGGGCCGGCCGGTGACCTCGGCGACCTTCTTGGCCAGCGAGTTCGCCACCGCCTTGGCGATCAGCGTCTTGCCGCAGCCGGGCGGGCCGTAGAGCAGGACGCCCTTGGGCGGGCGCAGCTCGTACTCCTTGAAGAGGTCGGCGTGCAGGTAGGGCAGCTCGACCGCGTCGCGGATCTGCTCGATCTGGTTGGCGAGGCCGCCGATCTGGCGGTAGTCGATGTCCGGGACCTCTTCGAGGACGAGCTCCTCGACCTCGGCCTTGGGCACGACCTCGTAGACGTAGCCGGAGCGCGGTTCGAGCAGGAGGGCGTCCCCCGCCCGGAGGGTGATCTCGCGCAGCGGTTCGGCCAGGCGCACCACCCGCTCCTCGTCGGTGTGGCCGACGACCAGGGCCCGCTCGCCGTCCTCGAGGACCTCCTTGAGGGTGACGAGGTCGCCGATGCTCTCGAAGGCCATCGCGTCCACGATGTTGAGGGCCTCGTTGAGCATGACTTCCTGGCCGCGCCGCAGTTCGTCGAGGGCGACGTTGGGGCTGACGTTCACGCGGAGCTTGCGGCCGCCGGTGAAGATGTCGGCGGTGCCGTCCTCGTTGGAGCTGAGGAACACGCCGAATCCGGCCGGGGGCTGTGCCAGCCGGTCCACTTCCTCCTTGAGGGCCACGATCTGGTCGCGGGCCTCGCGCAGGGTGGAGGCGAGCCGTTCGTTCTGGGCGGTCACGCCGGCCAGGTTGGTCTGGAGCTCGACGATCCGCTCTTCGAGGATTCTCGAATTGCGCGGCGAGTCGGCGAGCTTGCGGCGCAGTCCGGCGATTTCCTGCTCAAGGTACGAGACCTGAGCGGCCTCGTCGGAACCACGAGCGGGCCTGCCGGTGCTGCGGTTGTAGTCGTCATCGTGGGCTGCCACGGTCCTCACCTCCTCCGGGGAGCTGGACGCTTCCAGACCCTACCTGGGACCAGGGGTCCGTAAACCCCTAGATCAAGAAAGATGGAACGGGCGTGTCCGATCTTCGCCCTCGCGTGCTTCCCCTCTGCTAGGGGGATACCCACCGCGCACGGGCCAAAGCGGACCAGATGTATCGTCGATCGAGTCGATATCCGATCGCGACCGACGCCCGAGGTCCGATCGTTGTACGAATGGCGGGAATGCCCCAGGACGGGGCGTCCCGGGACAGAAACGGCGGACGAAACATGTCGGTGAACGGGACGACGGAGGCGGCGGAGCCGCTGGAAGTCTGGATCGACCAGGACCTGTGCACCGGCGACGGCATCTGCGCGCAGTACGCGCCGGAGGTCTTCGAGCTGGACATCGACGGCCTCGCCTACGTGAAGGGCGAGGACGACGAACTGCGCCAGCAGCCGGGCGAGACGGTGCGAGTGCCGCTGACGCTGCTTCAGGACGTGGTGGACTCGGTGAAGGACTGCCCCGGCGACTGCATCCACGTGCGCCGGGTCAACGACCGGGTCGAGGTCTTCGGACCCGACGCCGAGTAGGCGCGGGCCCGGCGCCCAGCGGGCGCGGGCGCACGGCTCGGAGCCTAGGTGAGGGCCAGTGGGGCGGCGGTCTGGGAGCGGTCCCAGGCGCCGCCCTTGTGCGTCCAGGTGAGGTCGAGCGAGATGTCGGGGGCGAAGCGCGGCACCTCGTCGCTCGAATACCCCTGCGCGTGGCCGGTGATGGCGCCGTCCGAACGCAGCGCGAGCCGGCTGACGATCAGGTTCTCGCGCTCCGAGAGCAGCGTGGCGAGGACGGCGGGCCGGCCGCCGGGGCCGGGGCCGAGCAGGAAGACGCCGTCGGGCGGGGTGCCGTTCCCGGCCGCGCAGTGCGCGGCGGCGACGGTGCCGGGCCGGCCGTCGCCGAGGTCGGCGGCGAAGCTGACGGCTATGGTCACCGGGAACGGCCCGCAGTCGAGCGGGAGTTCGGCCCGGGCCGGGTCGGGCGCGGCGGCCGCGGGCAGGGCCCTGGGGGTGGGCCGGGCGGGCCCGGTGGTGCCGCCGGCGGGGCCGGCCGCCAGCGCGGCCGCCACCACGGCGGCGCAGCCGCCCACCGCGACGCCCCAGTGCCAGGGGGTGGTGCGCCCCCGACCGGGGCCGGTGCGGCCCGTCGCGGTCCGCTGTCCAGCCGTCGTCCCGACCGCGGTCTCCACCAGGCGTCCCCTCCAGTGGTCTGTGTGAGCGAGCATCGTCCCACACCGGGGCGGCCGCGAGGTGTCACGGGTGTGCGGGAACGCGGGAGGGGTGGTACGGCGATGCCGTACCACCCCTCCGGAGGGTGTCTCAGCCGAGGTCGACCTGGTCGGCGTTCTCGGTGCGGGCGGCGGCCCGGGCGGCCGCGCGCTCCTGCAGGGTGGGCTCGGGGGCCCCGTTGTCGTACTCCTCGCCGTAGGCGCCCTTGGCCGGGCGGCGGCGGCGCAGCGGCGGCTCGACGCCGTCGGCGAGGCGCCGGGCGGTGAGCAGGAAGCCGGTGTGGCCGATCATCCGGTGGTCCGGGCGGACGGCCAGGCCCTCCAGGTGCCAGGTGCGGACCATGGTTTCCCAGGCCTGCGGCTCGGTGTAGGTGCCGTGCTCGCGCAGCGCCTCGACGGTCCGGGACATCTGCGTGGTGGTGGCCACGTAGCAGCAGATGAGGCCGCCGGGGACGAGTGCCTTGGAGGCGACGTCCAGGCACTCCCAGGGGGCGAGCATGTCCAGGATGACGCGGTCGACGTCGCTCTCGACCAGGTTGTCCTGGAGGTCGCCGACGGTGAGCTTCCACGCCGGGTGGGGGCCGCCGAAGTAGCGCTCGACGTTGGACTGCGCGATGTCGGCGAAGTCCTGGCGGCGCTCGTACGAGGCGAGCAGGCCGGTGTCCCCGACGGCGCGCAGCAGGTACGTGGACAGCGCGCCGGAGCCGACGCCGGCCTCGACCACGCGGGCGCCCGGGAAGATGTCGGCCATCGCCAGGATCTGCCCCGCGTCCTTGGGGTAGATCACGGCGGCGCCGCGCGGCATGGACAGGACGTAGTCGGGGAGCAGGGGGCGCAGCGCGAGGTACGGGACGTTCCCCGTGGTGCGCACGACCGTGCCCTCGGGGGCGCCGATCAGCTCGTCGTGGGGGAACGCACCCTTGTGGGTGTGGAACTGGTTCCCGGCCTGGAGCGTGAACGTGTAGTGGCGGCCCTTGGGGTCGGTCAGCTGGACCTGGTCCCCGACCTGGAAGGGCCCGCGTCGGCGGGTGGCACCGGTCGGTTCGGACATGCGGACAATCCTAAGGGAAGCGGGCCGTCCGCCCGACCAGGTGATCGTCCGGGCCCCGCCGGGTGACCGCCGCGACCTCGCCGGACGGTCGTCCCGGCCCTGCCGGGCGGCCGCCTCAGCGGCCGGTGACGGCGGCGGTCAGCCGCTGTTCGATGTCGGTGAGCGTGGCGACGCCGAACACCCGTCCGTCCGCCTCGACCACCAGGTACTCCCCGGCGGGGGTGGCCCGGACGGCGCGCAGCAGGTCCTCCCCGGCGAGGTCGGCGGGGAGCCGCAGCCCGGGTTCGAGGTCGCGGGCGAGCGGGCCGACGGCGACCCAGGGGCGGCGGTGCTCGGGGACGGCGCGCACGGCGGACTCGCGGACGAGGGCGATCGGCTCGCCGCGCCCGTCGACGACGACGACGGCGCCGGCCCGGGCCTCGTGGGCGCGCCGCATGGCCTCGCCGAGCGGGGTGTCGGCGGTGACCTCGACGGCCCGGCGGGCGAGGTCGCGCAGCCGCAGGCCGGGCAGGACCTCCTTGAGCCGGGCGTTGCGCAGGGCGCCGGTGGCGCCGTTCCAGATGATGGCGGCGAGGACGGCGGCGAGGACGGCGTCGACCAGGGTGTCGGTGCGGCTGCGGTCGAGTTCGCGGGCGGAGCTGACCAGGGGCAGGCCGATCAGGACGGCGACGGCGAGCGCCCGGCCGGCCCAGGCGGCGGCGACGGTGCCGGTCATCGGCCGGCCGGTGACCGCCCAGACGACGGCGCGCAGCATCCGGCCGCCGTCGAGCGGCAGGCCGGGCAGCAGGTTGAAGGCGGCGACGACGAGGTTGGAGACCATCAGGCCGGTGAGCAGGACGCCGGGGACGGTGGACAGCTCGACGGCCTGGAGGGCGAGGTAGAACACGCCGCCGAGGACGAGCGAGAGCAGCGGGCCGACGAAGGCCAGCCAGAACTCGCGCCAGGGGCGTTCGGCCTCGTTCTCGATCTCGGAGACGCCGCCGAAGAACTGCAGCTGGATGCGGCGCACGCCGAGCTTGTAGCGCAGGGCGACCAGGGTGTGGGCGAGTTCGTGGATCAGCACCGAGCCGTAGAAGGCGACGGCGAAGAAGAAGGCGAGGAGGTAGCGGGCGGCACCGAGCTCGGGCAGGACCCGGTCGAGCTGGCCGCCGAAGACCCAGGTGATGAGGGCGGCGATGACGAACCAGGACGGGGTGACGTAGATCGGTACGCCGAAGGGGCGGCCCATCAGGATGCCGCCGCGGGGCTCCGGGTCCTCGGGCGGCGGGGTCCCGGGTCGGGTGCCGCTGTCGTGCGGTGGCTGGTCGGAGGTCCGCCGGCCACTGGAGTCGCTCACCGTGTTCCCTTCGTCCGTCTGCCAACAGCACGCGCCGCGCGCCGGTGCGCCCACGCTACGTGATCGGGGCGGTCGTCCGGCGCGCGCCCCTCGTCCTCCCACTGCCTTCATACCCACCCGCGGGCCGCTTGCGGCAGCACCGTGGCAGCGGGATGACAGCGCAGGGCAATAGGGTCTGGGGTATGCAGCAGACCGAGACCAGCAGCGCCGTTGTGGCCCCGGCGCGGGCGGCGGCGGCCCCGACCGGGCTGTCCCCGTCGCGCGCGGGCGACTTCCTGACCTGCCCGCTGTTGTACCGGCTGCGGGTGATCGACCGGCTGCCGGAGCCGCCGAGTCCGGCGGCGACCCGGGGCACCCTGGTGCACGCGGTGCTGGAGCGGCTGTTCGACTCGCCGGCGGCGGACCGTACGCCGGAGCGGGCGCTGGGGCTGCTGCGCCCGCAGTGGGAGCGGCTGCTGGGCGAGCGCCCGGAGCTGGCCGGGCTGTTCCCGGAGGACCCGGACGGCGCGGCGCTGACGCGCTGGCTGGGGGACGCGGAGAAGCTGGTCGCCCAGTGGTTCCGGCTGGAGGACCCGACCCGGCTGCACCCGGTGGAGCGCGAGCTCTACGTGGAGACGGCCCTGGAGTCGGGGCTGCTGCTGCGCGGCTACATCGACCGGGTCGATGTCGCGCCGACCGGCGAGGTCCGGTTGGTGGACTACAAGACCGGCCGGGCTCCCTCGAGGGACTTCGAGGGCAAGGCGATGTTCCAGATGAAGTTCTACGCGCTGGTGGTCTGGCGCTGGAAGGGCGTGCTCCCCCGGCGGCTGCAGCTGGTCTACCTGGGCGGCGGCGGGGACGTGGTCAGCTACGACCCGGACGAGGCGGACCTGCTGGCCGTGGAGCGCAAGCTGCTGGCGCTGTGGGAGCGGATCGGCCTGGCGGTGGCGACCGGCGACTTCCCGGCGACCCGCAACCGGCTCTGCGACTGGTGCGACCACCGGGCCAGCTGTCCGGAGTTCGGCGGCACGCCCCCGCCGTACCCGCTGCCGCTGGCGCGTACGCCCGACGAGGACGATCCCACCGGGGATCAGACGAGCAAGGAGTCCTAGGTGACGATCCGAGTGCTGCTGGTCGACGACCAGCCGCTGCTGCGCACCGGTTTCCGGATGATCCTGGAGGCCGAGTCCGACCTGGTGGTGGTCGGTGAGGCCGGCGACGGCCAGCAGGCGCTGGACCAGGTGCGGGCGCTGCAGCCCGATGTGGTGCTGATGGACATCCGGATGCCGCGGATGGACGGGGTGGAGGCGACCCGCCGGATCGCCGGTCCGGGGCGGGACGGCCCGGCCAAGGTGCTGGTGCTGACCACCTTCGACCTGGACGAGTACGTGGTGGAGGCGCTGCGCGCGGGTGCGAGCGGCTTCCTGCTGAAGGACGTGCCGGCCGAGGAGCTGGTGCAGGCGATCCGGGTGGTGGCGGACGGCGCGGCGATGCTGGCGCCGTCGATCACCCGGCGGCTGCTGGACATGTACGCCACCAAGCTGCCCTCGGGCGAGGAGGCGCCGCCGCAGGCGCTGAACGCGCTGACCGAGCGGGAGCTGGAGGTGCTGAAGCTGGTGGCGCGCGGGCTGTCGAACGCGGAGATCGCGGCGGAGCTGTTCGTCAGCGAGACGACGGTCAAGACGCATGTCGGCCATGTGCTGACGAAGCTGCAGCTGCGCGACCGGGTGCAGGCGGCGGTGTACGCGTACGAGAGCGGCCTGGTACGTCCGGGCGCGCTGTAGCCGCGGACGACGGAGCGGCCCGTCCGCTCCCGCCCCGGTCCGGGGTGGGAGCGGACGGGCCGCTCCGTCGTGCTCGGGGCGCCGGCCCCGGGGGTCACTTGCCCTTGCCGACCCGGCCGATCTCCCAGAAGCGGAAGAAGCCGGTGGTGTCGACGGTCGACTCCACGCCGGTGATGTTGGACCGGGAGGTGTAGAACGCCTTGTTCTGGAACAGCGGGATGAGCGGGGCGTTCTCGGCCACGATGCCCTGGATCTGGCCGTAGAGGCTGCTGGCGGTGGCCCGGTCGGTCTGCTTGAGGGTGTCGGGCACCAGCTTCTGGCTGATCCGCTGGTCGTCCCAGCCGTGGTGGTAGGCACCGCCGTCGACGATCAGCGGCGCGACGTAGTTGTCCGGGTCCGGGTAGTCCGCGAACCAGCCGATCAGGTACATCTGGTACTTGCTCTCGTTCCAGCCCTTCTTGAAGGCGTCCCAGTCGGGCTCCTGCTGAACGGTGACCTGGAACAGGCCGCCGGCCTCCAGCTGCTTCTTGAGGGTCTCGGCCTCGACGGCCTCGGCCCGCGAGCGCGACCAGGTGAGGTTGAGCTTGACCGGGGTGGCCACCTTGGCGGCGGCGAGGATGGCCTTGGCCTTGGCGGGGTCCTGGTCGCCGTAGCGGTCGAAGAAGGCCGTGTTGTGGCCGGTGACGCCGGCCGGGACCATCGAGTACAGCGGCTGGACGGTGCGCGCGAAGACGTCGCGGGCCAGGGCCTTGCGGTCGACCAGCTGGGCGGCGGCCTGGCGGACGGCGACGTTGCCGGCGGTGGCGTCCTTGGTGTTGAACACCAGGTAGCGGGTGTCGTTGCTGTCGCCCTCGACGACGCGCAGATCGGTCTTGCCGCCCTGCTGGTCGGAGAGGATCTGCGCGGCGGTGTTCGGCTCCAGGCTGTTGTCGGCCAGGTCGACCTCGCCGTTGTCGATCGCGGCCTTGAGGTCGGTCGGCTTGTCGAAGTAGCGCAGCACGAACTTCTTGTTCCGCAGCTTGGCGTCGCCCGTGTACTTGTCGTTGGGCAGGAGCACGACCTTGGCCGGGCCGCTCTTGGGGGTCGCCTCGATCGAGTCGATCTTGTACGGGCCGGAGCCGACCAGCTTGTCGTTCGACAGCGCCTTGTCGGCCGGGAAGACCTCCTGGTCGACGATGGCGCCGGCCGGGCCGGCCAGCTTGGCCGGGAGGGTGGCGTCGGGCTGGGCGAGGTGGAAGAGCACCTCGGTGTCGTTGACCGCCTCGACCGTCTTGATCGACGACAGCAGGCCGGCCGGGCCGTTGGCGTCGTTGATCTTCAGGGTCCGCTGGATCGAGTGGACGACGTCCGCGGAGGTCAGCGCGTGCCCGTTGGAGAACTTCAGCCCGCTCTTGAGCGTGCAGTGGTACTGGGTGGCGTCGCCGGCGGTGAACTCGCAGGACTGGGCGGCGTCCGGGGTGGGGGCGCTGGACGCGGCCGGGTAGCTCAGCAGCGACTGGAAGGTGTTGCGCAGCAGCAGCCAGGAGCCGGCGTCGTAGGCGACGGCCGGGTCCAGGGCGGTGGTCGTCGCGGTGGTGCCCAGGGTGATCGCCTTGTCGCCCTCGCCCTTGACGGCGTCGGTCACCGAGCCGCAGCCGGCCACCGAAACGGCCACGATTCCGGCGCAGCCGAGGACGGCCAGTCGTTCAGCGGAAGTCTTCACGGGTCGCGTCCTTCTGGGTGCGGGGCTGCGACCGCGGGCACGACGGGGGTGCCCGTCAGCGGCGGTGCCTGGGCTCGGGGGGGTGGAACGAACTGGAGTAGCGTGCCATATCGAACACACACCCCCGATACCCGCACAGGTGACAGTTGGGACACGGGCGGGTGCGCTGGACTGGCCTCTCCTACGAGTTGTCAGGCAATGCCCGTTTTCTCCCCGGGCAGTCTCCCGGCCCGGCCGGATCCGTCCGCTTACCGGTCGGTACCGACGGTCCGCAATGAGACGACAATCACACTCGCGAGGCGACCAGGGAGCGCAGCAGCTCCAGATCGACCTGCTCCAGCGAGGACAGCACCAGGCGCCCCGGCGCGGGCTCGATCGGCGCCACCGAGGGGACGGCGATCACCGGGCAGCCGGCCGCCTCGGCGGCGCGCACCCCGGTCGGCGCGTCCTCCACCACCACGCAGCGGGCCGGCTCGGCGCCGAGCCGGCGGGCCGCCTCCAGGTACGGGTCCGGGTGCGGCTTGGTGCGGGCCACCTCGTCGCCGGCGACCGAGAAGGCGAAGTGCTCGGCGCCGAGCGAGCGGAGCACGATGTCGATGATGTGCCGGTGCGAGGCGGACACCAGGGCGGCCGGGATCCCGTGCGCGGCGAGCGTGTTGAGCAGCCGCTCGGCGCCCGGCATCAGCGGCACCCCGCCGTCCAGCAGGTCGACGAAGCGCCGGTTGATGAGCACGGTCAGCTCGGCCGGCGAGAGGTCCACCCCGGTGCTGGCCAGCAGGTGGTCGATGACCCGGGTCATCGGGCCGCCGACCACCTGGGCGCGGTCCTCGGCGGTCAGCTCGTGGCCCAGCTCGGCGAAGAGCGAGGCCTCCGCCTGCCACCAGAAGTCCTCGGTGTCGACCAGCGTCCCGTCCATGTCCAGCAGCACCGCCTGCAGGCCCCGGTCGTCGTCGCCGCGGCCGAGGGTCGGGGTGGCGGTGGAGATGGTGGTCATTGGCGGGATCCTTCCGTCCGTGCCCGGATCGGACCCGGGGATGGCACAGGCCGGCCCGCTTTTGAGCGGACCGGCCCGTTCAGGATCATCAAGGATACGCCCGGGGACCCCGAATGAAGCGAACGCTGCGCAGCGTGGGCATTACCGGGCGTTGAAGTACTTGGCCTCCGGGTGGTGGATCACGATCGCGTCGGTGGACTGCTCGGGGTGCAGCTGGAACTCCTCGGAGAGCACCACGCCGATCCGCTCGGGCTTCAGCAGGTCGGCGATCTTGGCGCGGTCCTCCAGCTCCGGGCAGGCCCCGTAGCCGAGCGAGAACCGGGCGCCGCGGTACTTGAGCGCGAACATGTCCTTGACGTCCTGCGGGTCCTCGTCGCCGAAGCCCAGCTCGTAGCGGACCCGGGCGTGCCAGAACTCGGCCAGCGCCTCGGCCAGCTGGACGGACAGGCCGTGCAGCTCCAGGTAGTCCCGGTAGGAGTTGTCGGCGAACAGCTCGTTGGCCGCCTCGGAGATCCGGTTGCCCATGGTGACCACCTGGAGGCCGAGCACGTCGCGGACCCCGGACTCCTCCGGACGGAAGAAGTCGGCCAGGCAGAGCCGGCGCCCGCGCCGCTGGCGCGGGAAGGTGAAGCGGGTCCGCTCGCTGCCGTCCTCGTGGAAGACGACAAGGTCGTCGCCCTTGGAGTTCGCCGGGTAGAAGCCGTAGACGACCGCCGCCTCCAGCCAGCCCTCGGTCTGCAGCCGGTCCAGCCACATCCGCAGCCGCGGCCGGCCCTCGGTCTCCACCAGCTCCTCGTACGAGGGGCCCTCGCCGTTTCGGGCCGCCTTGAGGCCCCACTGCCCCTTGAACAGCGCGTCCTCGTCCAGCCAGGAGGAGTAGTCGGCGAAGGGCACGCCCTTGACGATCCGGTCGCCCCAGAACGGCGGCTCCGGCACCCGGTTGTCGACCGCGACGTCGGAGCGGATCTGGCCGAGGTTGACCTCCTCCGGCTCCTCGACCTCGACCCGGGCGTGCCGGCGCTGCTTGAGCTCCGGCAGGGTCGCGCCGGGCACACCGCGCTTGACCGCGATCAGCGCGTCCATCAGCCGCAGGCCCTCGAAGGCGTCCCGGGCGTAGCGGACCTCGCCCTCGTAGATCTCGTGCAGGTCCTGCTCGACGTAGGCGCGGGTCAGCGCGGCGCCGCCGAGAATCACCGGGTAGTCGGCCGCCAGCTTGCGCTGGTTCAGCTCCTCCAGGTTCTCCTTCATGATCACGGTGGACTTGACCAGCAGTCCGGACATCCCGATGACGTCCGCCCGGTGCTCCTGGGCGGCGTCCAGGATCGCCGAGACCGGCTGCTTGATGCCCAGGTTGACCACGGTGTAGCCGTTGTTGGACAGGATGATGTCGACCAGGTTCTTGCCGATGTCGTGGACGTCGCCCTTGACGGTGGCCAGCACGATGGTGCCCTTGCCCTCATCGTCGGACTTCTCCATGTGCGGCTCCAGGTGGGCCACCGCGGTCTTCATCACCTCGGCCGACTGGAGCACGAACGGCAGCTGCATCTGGCCGGAGCCGAACAGCTCGCCGACCACCTTCATGCCCGCCAGCAGGGTGCTGTTGACGATCTCCAGCGCCGGGCGCTCCGTCAGCGCCTCGTCGAGGTCGGCCTCCAGGCCGTTCCGCTCGCCGTCGATGATCCGCCGCTGGAGCCGCTCCTCCAGCGGCAGCGCGGCCAGCTCCTCCGCCTTGGAGGCCCGGACCGAGGACGAGGAGACGCCCTCGAACAGCTGCAGCAGCTTCTGCAGCGGGTCGTAGCCCTCGCTGCGGCGGTCGTACACCAGGTCGAGCGCGACCTCGCGCTGCTCCTCGGGGATCCGCGCCATCGGCAGGATCTTGGAGGCGTGCACGATCGCCGAGTCCAGGCCGGCGTCGACGCACTCGTTCAGGAAGACCGAGTTGATCACCATCCGGGCGGCCGGGCTGAGGCCGAAGGAGATGTTGGACAGGCCGAGGGTGGTCTGCACGTCCGGGTGGCGGCGCTTGAGCTCGCGGATCGCCTCGATGGTCTCGATGCCGTCCCGGCGCGACTCCTCCTGCCCGGTGCCCAGGGTGAACGCCAGGCAGTCGACCAGGATCGAGCCCTCGTCGACGCCGTACTCCCCGGTCAGCTGGGCGATCAGCCGCTCGGCGATCTCGACCTTCTTGGCGGCCGTGCGGGCCTGGCCGTCCTCGTCGATGGTCAGGGCGATCAGGCCCGCGCCGTGCTCGCGGGCCAGCGAGGCGATCCGGCCGAAGCGGGTGTCCGGGCCGTCGCCGTCCTCGTAGTTCACCGAGTTCAGCACGGCGCGCCCGCCGAGCGACTCCAGGCCGGCCCGCAGCACCTCCGGCTCGGTGGAGTCCAGCACGATCGGCAGGGTGGAGGCGGTGGCCAGCCGGCCGGCGATCTCCTTCATGTCGGCGACGCCGTCGCGGCCGACGTAGTCCACGCAGAGGTCCAGCAGGTGGGAGCCGTCCCTGATCTGGTCCCGGGCGATCTCCACACAGGCCTGCCAGTCGCCGGCCAGCATCGACTCGCGGAACTTCTTCGAGCCGTTGGCGTTGGTGCGCTCGCCGATCGCCAGGTACGAGGTGTCCTGGCGGAACGGCACCGACTGGTACAGCGAGGAGGCGGCCGGCTCGGGGCGCGGCTCGCGCGGGGCGACCGGGCGGCCCTGCACCCGCTCGACCACCTGGCGCAGGTGCTCGGGGGTGGTGCCGCAGCAGCCGCCGACCAGCGAGAGCCCGTAGTCGCGGGTGAACACGTCGTGCGCGTCGGCCAGCTCGGAGGGGCTCAGCGGGTAGTGCGCGCCGTCCTTGCCCAGCACCGGCAGGCCCGCGTTGGGCATGCAGGACAGGCCGATCCGGGCGTTCTTCGCCAGGTAGCGCAGGTGCTCGCTCATCTCGGCCGGGCCGGTGGCGCAGTTCAGGCCGATGTAGTCGACGCCGAGCGGCTCCAGCGCGGTCAGCGCGGCGCCGATCTCCGAGCCGAGCAGCATGGTGCCGGTGGTCTCCACCGTCACCTGGACCAGCACCGGCAGGTCCAGGCCCGCGTCCGCCAGGGCCTGCTTGGAGCCCAGGATCGCGGCCTTGGTCTGCAGCAGGTCCTGGCTGGTCTCCACCAGCAGGGCGTCCGCGCCGCCGGCGATCAGACCGGCCGCGTTCTCCCGGAAGCCCTCGCGCAGGACCTCGTACGGGGCGTGGCCCAGGGTCGGCAGCTTGGTGCCGGGGCCGATCGAGCCGAGCACCCAGCGGGTCCGGCCGTCCTCGGCGGCGTGCGCGTCGGCGGCCTCGCGGGCCAGCCGGGCACCGGCCTCGGACAGCTCGAAGATCCGGTCGGCGATCTCGTACTCGCCGAGCGCGGAGAAGTTCGCGCCGAAGGTGTTGGTCTCCACGCAGTCCACGCCCACCGCGAAGTAGGCGTCGTGGACGGAGCGGACGATGTCGGGCCTGGTCAGGTTGAGGACCTCGTTGCAGCCCTCCAGGTTCTGGAAGTCCTCCAGCGTCGGGTCCTGCGCCTGGAGCATGGTGCCCATCGCTCCGTCGGCGACCACCACCCGGGTGGCCAATGCCTCACGCAGCGCGTTCGCGCGGCTCTGCGGGGTGACGGACGGGCTGGCGGCAATGGCCATGGGGCTTCTCCCTGGGTGCGACGGCTGTCGGCTTTGCGAACCCGCTGAATCGGGGACGCACGTGGCCAGGGTATCCGGCCCGCGCCGGGAGAAGGCCACCTATTCCGTATCCTGAACGCTCGGCCGAACAGGGGGGAACGACCGGGTGACCAGCATGCGGACAGTGGTACGAGACGGCGCCCGGCGGACCGGGAGCGCCGCGGCCGCCCGGGCCCGGGCGCTCAGGACCCGCTGGCGCGGCTGGTCCCGATGGCGCAAGGCCCTGGTGGTGGCGCTGACGGCGCTTGCGGTGGTGCTGGTCCCGGTCGGCTCGGCGGCGCTCGCGCTGCGCCTGCAGTACGTCGGCGACCCCTCCCCCGAGGCCCGCAGCCGCGGCCGTGACGCACTCTGGCTCGGCCACGCGTGGGTGGACGGCCGGAAGAGTGACGCGGACGTCGCCGCCCTCGCCGAGCGGCTGGCCGGCACCGGCGTCCGCGACCTCTATGTGCACACCGGTCCGCTGGAGCACGACGGCTCGCTGCCGCCCGCCGTGCACCCCCGGGCGCGCTGGTTCACCGAGGCCGCGCACCGGGCGCTGCCCGGGATCCGGGTGCAGAGCTGGCTCGGCGACGAGGTGAAGCCCGAGAAGGACGCCCTGGACCTGGAGGACGCCGCCACCCGCGACCGGGTCACCGCCTCCGCCCGCCAGGTCCTGGACCTCGGCTTCGACGGCGTCCACTTCGACATGGAGCCGATCCGGCCCGGCTCCGCCGGCTGGCTCGCCCTGCTCGACCAGGTCCGCCCGGTCACCGCCGGGCGTGGCGCGAAACTCTCCGTCGCCGCGCCGCAGCTCGACCCGCTGCCCTACCAGCACACGATCGCCATCGCGCTCACCGACCACGGCAAGTGGTGGGACCAGGAGTACTTCACCGCCACCGCCCGCCGGGTCGACCAGATCGCGGTGATGACCTACGACTCCAGCATGCCGACCGAGGGGTTCTACGGCGCCTACAACGCCTACCAGACCGAACTCGCCCTGGAGGCCACCCCGCCGGGGACCGACCTGCTGATGGGGCTGCCGTTCTACTGGGAGGACAAGTGGGGCCACTGGGGCCGCGCCGAGACGGTGACCGCCGGGATCCGGGGCATCCGGCTGGGCCTGGGCCGGCAGGACCCGCAGCGGCCGAACTTCGGCGTCGGCCTGTACGTGGACTTCGCCGCCACCGAGCAGAACTGGGCCGACTACCGGCGCGACTGGGTCCGCTGAGGCTCCGCGGGGGCCTCCGGCGCGGCCATCCGGTGGGCGAGCGCGCTCAGGTAGCGGTGGACGGTGGCGCCCTCGCCGGTCAGGTAGTGGGAGACGGCCCGGTACAGCGGCTGGTACACCTCGCCGTGCTCGGTGACGGTGAGCGTGCAGCCCCGGCCCGCCGGCGTCAGCACGTACGTCCAGGTGCCGCCGTAGGGCAGGTCCGGGTCGGCGATGCCGGTCACCAGGCGGTGCGGGGCGGCGCTCTCCACGACCTCGTAGGTGGTGTGGCCGTGCTTGCCGTACTCGCGCCAGCGGGGGTGGCCCGCGGCGGTGGCGGGCAGCCGCTCGACGTGCGCCAGCCCCGGGCGCCAGGCCGGGTAGAGGTCGACGGCGGTCAGCACGTCCCAGACCTCGTCGGGCGGCCGGTCCAGTTCGAGCCCGCCCTCGCTGACGTGTTCCACCGGCAGCCGCCGGCCCGCGGCCAGCACCGCCGCCAGCCCGGCCGTGACCCCCGCCGCCACCACCGCGGTCGCCCCGGCCGCCCCGGCCGCCGTCCACCGCCATCCGCTCATCCGCCGACTCCTCACACCCTGCGCGCCCGGCCCCACCACCCATCATCGCGCCGTCCCGCCGCCCGGGCGCGGCCGGACCCGGGGCGCTCCCCGGAGGTCCGCCGGGATAACCGCTGGATCGTGGCCGTCCCCTCGCCCAGACTGTCCCGGTGGCCCGGCGGAACGGTGCTTCAAAGCCCGTAGGCTGGGCAGGTAGGGACCATGGAGCGAGGCGTTCCATGGGTGACGAGAGGTTCGACCGTCGGCTTCCGACCGCCGGCACCCGGGCATTCCCGGCCGGGTGGCACGGTGGCCGCCGACCGGAGGGAGACGCTGGGTGATCGAGCTGGAGGAAGTTCCCGAGTTGATCGACCCGGTGATGGTGTGCGCCTTCGAGGGGTGGAACGACGCGGGTGACGCCGCCTCGGCCGCGCTGGCGCACCTGGACGAGACCTGGGGCGGCAAGGTCTTCGCCGCGCTCGACGCGGAGGAGTACTACGACTTCCAGGTCAACCGGCCCACCGTGTGGCTGGACGGCGGTGTGCGCCGGATCACCTGGCCCACCACCCGGCTCTCGGTGATCCGCGTCACCGAGCCGACCACCCGGGACGTCGTGCTGGTCCGCGGCATCGAGCCCAGCATGCGCTGGCGCTCGTTCTGCAACGAGCTGCTCGGCTTCGCGCACGAGCTGGGCGTCGAGCTGGTGGTGATCCTGGGCGCGCTGCTCGGTGACACCCCGCACAGCCGCCCGGTGCCGGTCAGCGGTGTCACCTCGGACCCGGAGCTGGCCCGCCGGCTGGAGCTGGAGGAGAGCCGCTACGAGGGCCCGACCGGGATCGTCGGGGTGCTCCAGGAGGCGTGCACGCACGCCGGGGTGCCGGCCGTGACGCTGTGGGCGGCGGTGCCGCACTACGTCGCGCAGCCTCCGAACCCGAAGGCCACCCTGGCGCTGGTCAACAAGCTGGAGGACCTGCTGGACCTGCGCATCCCGCCGGGCGAGCTCGGCGAGGACGCCCGGGCGTGGCAGCTGGGCGTGGACCAGCTGGCCGCCGAGGACAGCGAGGTCGCCGAGTACGTCCAGCAGCTGGAGGAGGCGCAGGACACCGCGGAGCTGCCGGAGGCCTCGGGCGACGCGATCGCCCGGGAGTTCGAGCGCTACCTGCGGCGCCGGGAGAACGTCGGGCCGACCGGCGAGAAGCCCGTCTCCGGGCACGCCACCGCGGAGCGGCCGGCCGAGCCGGAGCCGCCGACGGCCCGGGAGAGCCAGGACGGCGCCGAGGAGGACTGAGCCCTCCCGGCGGGACCGCCGCACGAACGGCAGCACCGCCGTACCAACGCCTGAGGGGCGCCGAGGCCAGTGGCCTCGGCGCCCCTCAGGCGTTGGTCGGGTGACGCGCCCTACAGCGCGACGCCGAGCAGTGCGTCCACGGTGCGGGTGACCAGACCGGGGGCGCCGATCCCGGTGCCCCCGTCGCTCTCCTGCGCGGCGGCCCAGCGGTCCACCGCGGCCAGCGCGGCCGGGGCGTCCAGGTCGTTCGCGAGCGCGGCGCGGACCTCGGCGAGCAGCTGCTCGGCCGCCGGGCCGTCCGGGCGGGAGACCGCGGCGCGCCAGCGGGCGAGCCGCTCGACGGCCTCGTCCAGGGTGCCCTTGGTCCACTCCCAGTCCTCGCGGTAGTGGTGCGAGAGCAGGGCCAGCCGGATCGCCGCCGGGTCGACGCCCTCGCGGCGCAGAGCCGAGACGAAGACCAGGTTGCCGCGGGACTTGGACATCTTGTGGCCGTCCAGGCCGACCATGCCGGCGTGCACGTACGCCTGGGCGTACGGGTGGGCGCCGGTGGCGACCTGGGCGTGCGCGGCGCCCATCTCGTGGTGCGGGAAGGACAGGTCGCTGCCGCCGCCCTGGATGTCGAAGGACATGCCGAGGAACTGCAGGGCGATCGCGACGCACTCGATGTGCCAGCCGGGGCGGCCGTGGCCGAGCTCGGTGTCCCAGGCGGGCTCGCCGGGGCGGGCGGCCAGCCACAGCAGGGCGTCCAGCGGGTGGCGCTTGCCGGGGCGGTCCGGGTCGCCGCCGCGCTCGGCGAAGACCGGGTGCATGGCCTCGCGGGTGAGGCCGGAGACCTCGCCGAAGGTCGGGTCGGCCTCGACCGAGAAGTAGATGTCGCCGTCCAGCTCGTAGGCGGCGCCGCTCGCGAGCAGCTTCTGGACCAGCGGGACGATCCATGGGATGGACTCGACGGCGCCGATGTAGTGGGCCGGCGGGAGCAGCCGCAGCGCGGTCATGTCCTCGCGGAACAGCGCGGTCTCGCGCTCGGCGAGGGCCACCCAGTCCTGTCCGGTCTCGACCGCGCGCTGGAGCAGGGGGTCGTCGACGTCGGTGACGTTCTGCACGTAGAGCACGTCGTGGCCGGCGTCCTTCCACACCCGCTGCACCAGGTCGAAGGCGTTGTAGGTGGCGGCGTGGCCCATGTGGGTCGCGTCGTAGGGCGTGATGCCGCAGACGTAGATCCGGGCTGCGCCGTCCTGCGGCACGACCTCCCGGATGCCTCCCGTCGCGGTGTCGTGGATTCGAAGGGGGAGCCCCTGACCAGGCAGGGCGGGAACCTCGGAGGCGGGCCAGGCATGCATGGGATCGACTTTAACCTTGAGAACATTTGAAAGCCTAACCAGTCGGCAAGATCGACTGGATTCGTCTGCTTTCGCGGCCCGGGCGGTTCCTGACCGATTGTGTCCGGAAGCCCTCGTCGGGCCGCCGGCGCGGAACCGGACCGGAACCAACCCGGAACCGCACCGGAACCGCCCCGCGCACGGCCACACGGGGCGGTCCGGGCGGACGGGCGACCCGGTCGGCCCTGCCGCCGACCGGGCGCCCGCGACCCTGCGGGCATACGGCCGGAGCCGCTACAACCGCTGCCAGAGGGCCGGCACGTTCGGCGGCTCCCACCCCGTGATGGCGGTGTGCCCCTGGAGGCACCGGTAGGAGACGCCGCCGTAGGTGACGCGGTCGCCCGCGTTGTAGAAGGTGCCCGCGGCCCAGGTCCCGCCCGGCGGCGTGGTGGGCGGCGTGGTCGGCGGGGTGGTGGGCGGGGTGGTCGGGCCGGTGGGGGTGGCGGTCGGGGTCGGGGTCTGCGGCACGTTGAGCACGAAGTCGTACGTGCCCTCCTTCGCCGAGCCGACCTGGCGGACGTTCATCAGCAGCCGCGCGTCGTAGATGGTGTCGGTGCTGTTGCGCGGCTCGTTCGGGAAGTACAGCTGGGTGGTGAGCACCGGCCGGCCGGGCGCCTGGAGCTTGACGTGGATGTGCCGGGTGCGGCCCGGGTAGAGGCCGGGCACGATCGTGGTGAGGCTGAACGCGCCCTGGGCGTTGGTGAACTGGTGGCCGCGGAAGGTGAACCCGGCGTTGTCGTAGGCGCCGTTCACGTCGGCCTGCCAGAAGTCCAGCAGGACGCCGGACAGGGGCAGGCAGGCGCGGCCGAAGACGTAGCCGCTGACGGTGAGCCTGGTGCCCGGGGTGCTGTCGGTGATGAGCGAGGTGCGCAGCGGCGAGTTGGGCTTGAAGTACGGCCCCTCGGTCTGCTCGATCGTGGGGGCGTCGCCGTCGTGGCACTCGGGGGTGAAGTCCGGCATCTCGCCGGTGCCGACCCGGTCGCGGGCCAGGGCTACGCCGCCGCCGACCAGCAGGGGGGCGGTGCCGAGAACGGCGGCTGCCCGGAGGACGGTCTTGCGGCTTATCCGGCGGTCGGTGGGACCGTCCGTCCCGGTGACGGGCTCTTCGGACGCGGGCATGCGCCGACTCCTTCGCTGTGGGTGTGGGGGATCTGCCGGTGTCGATGGGAATGACGGCCCTTGCCATGGTGGGGGCATGACAAAGACCGGGCCGGCGGGCCGCCCGCTCGCGCCGGGCGGTCCGCCGGTGGCCGACAGTCAACCTACGGGCCGTCCGGACCTGCCGCGATGGACGTGATCCGGGGATCGTGGTGATTTCCTCCGACCTTGGCCCGGAACTCCCCCGGGGTCATCCCGGTCTCCCGGCGGAAGAACCGGCAGAAGTACGCCGGGTCCCCGAAGCCGGCCTCCCGGGACACCTGACGGACCGTCAGTTCCGTGCAGGCCAGCAACCGCTTGGCCTCCAGTGTCTGCTGCTGGCGGATCAGCCGCCCCGGCGTCCGGCCGGTCGCCTGCTTCACCGTCGCCTGGAGGTGCCCCGGGGAGACCCCCAACTCCTGGGCGCAGGAGGCGACCGAGCGTTGCACTCCGCCCGGGTTGGCGATCAGCCGGGTGAACGCGGCGGCGAGGTCGCCGGTGCGGCCCGGCAGTGCTCCCGGGCCGACCGGCGCGCAGGCCCGCAGGGCGCGGACGACCAGGATGTGCAGACTGGCCCGCAGCACGCCCGGATAGCCCGCCGGGCGGGCCCGGTACTCGGCCTCCATGTCCGCCAGCAGCGCGGCGATCGGCCCGGCCTGGTCGCCCAGCCGCACCGCCGGGCGCCCGGCCAGGGCGCGCAGCGCGGCGAGGTCCTGCGGATTGGTCAGGAGGAAGTCCTCGTTGAACAGCACGACCTGGCCGGTGAGGTCGTCCGCGTCCACCCAGTGGTGCACCTGGCCGGGCGCGATCACGCACAACTGCGGCGGCTGCAACGGCCGCTGGACCAGGTCCAGGACGTGGGCGCCGCGGCCGCCGGTGACGTAGACGATCTCGAAGAAGGAGTGCCGGTGGGGGAAGCCGGCCCGGGACAGCGGGCCGATGGTGTCGAAACTGCCGATCGCGAACGGGAGCAGATGCGGCAGCGGGACCTGGAGGCGGTGCAGCGGCAGGTCCAGGTGGGGGGTGGTCCGTCGCTCGTCCATCGTCGCAGTGTGCGGCCGGGACCGGGCACCGGTCCAGACCACTGTCCGGTGGAAGGACCGGCGGACGGGTGGTCCGGCGGGCCCGCCGGCCCGGGCTTCGAAGGCCGGAGGGCCCGCCGGACCGTCAGATCGGCGGCCAGGGGATGGACGGCCAGTCCTCGGAGGGCAGCGGATGGGTGCCGGCGGCGAGCAGCGCCGCCACCCGGGCCCGGGTCGCGTCCAGCTCGGCCGCCGTCAGGTGCGGGGCCAGCCGCTCCCCCAGCGCGCCGTCCAACTGCCCGGCCAGCCCGGCCAGCACCTCCGCCGCCTCCTCGGGCAGCGGGCTCCCGGCCCAGCCCCAGAGCAGGGTGCGCAGCTTGCCCTCGCGGTGGAAGGTGACGCCGTGGTCGATGCCGTAGATCCGGCCGTCCGCAGCCGGGATCAGGTGGCCGCCCTTGCGGTCGGCGTTGTTGAGGACGGCGTCCAGCACCGCGAGCCGGCGCAGCCGCGCGTCGTCGGGGTGGACCAGCAGCGCGGTGCGCCCGTCGCCGACCTCGGCCCGGACGATCGGCAGCCAGCCGTCCTCGGGGCCGGCCGGGTCCTGGAGCGCGAGCAGCGGGTCCGCCTCCGGATCGGGCTCCACCCACAGCTGCACCATGCCGGGGCCGTGCGGGCCGTCGCGCAGCACGGTGGGCGGGACCAGCCCCCAGCCGGTGGCGGCGGACAGCTCGTAGGCGGCGACCTCGCGGCCGGCCAGGGTGCCGTCCGGGAAGTCCCAGAGCGGGCGCTCGCCGGCCACCGGCTTGTAGACGGCCTGGGCGGTGAGGCCGTCGGTGCCGTCGATGCCGACGGTGCAGTAGAGGGCCGCGTTGGAGGCGTCGGTGAGCCGGCCGTGCACGGTCAGCGCGCCCTCCCGCAGCAGCCGCAGCGCGGTCGGCGGGTCGGCGGCGAGGGCCGCGGCCCCGGCGGGGTCGGCGCGCGGCGGCTCGACCTCGCCGGCCGGGGCGGGCTGCGGGTTCAGCGCCGGTACCCGTTCGCGCGCGGGCACAGGTGGCCCTCCGGGTCGAGCGGCAGATTGCAGAACGGGCAGGGCTTGCGGCCGGCCGCGACGAGGTCCAGCGCGCGCCTGGCGAACACCCGGGCCATCGCTCCGGAGAGCCGCACCCGGAGCATGTCGGGGCCGTTCTCGTCGTCCTCGAAGACGGCGGCGCCCTCCTCCTCGCCCTCCTCCTCCTCGATCAGCGCCTGCGCCTCGACGACCAGGCAGCTGTCCACGGTGTCCCAGGCCAGCGCCATCGTGCCGACCCGGAACTCCTGCTCCAGCGGCAGGTCCAGCGGCGCGGTGTCCAGCAGCTCCTGCGGGGCGCCGGCCGGGATCGCGGCCTCGCCGCCGCTGCGGCGCAGGGCCTCGTCGAGGACCTCCTCGATCCGCTCCGCGAGCGCGGCGACCTGGGTCTTCTCCAGCAGCACGCTGGTGATCCGCCCCCGGGCGCTGGCCTGGAGGTAGAACGCCCGGGCGCCGGGCTGGCCGACGGTACCGGCCACGAACCGTTCGGGCTGGTCGTAGAAGTAGACCTGACGGGGCACGCTCTCGCTCCGGATCGTATCGATCGTCGTGGACGTCGGGGACGCCACGGGGTTCGGGGTCGGGCCCGGTGGTCCCGGGGTGCGCGGCGGGGTGCGCCGGGGCCCACTGGTCACCCTACGACCTCCCGGGCCGGGCCGGGGAGCCGAGCCCGGGGGGGCGGGCGGCTCGGGGTCCGCCTCCTGGATCTGTCGGCTCAGGCCGCGCCGGTGGAACCGCCGACCACGGCGTCCCCGCCCGCGTCGGCCCGGCCGGGGTGGGCGGCGGGCCGCGGGGCGAGGGGGGCGAGGTCGCCGGTGTCGCCCATCCGCAGCACGAACGGGCGGCGCGCGGTGTAGCGGATCGCGGTGACCGAGCAGGGGTCGACGTTGATCCGCTGGAAGTGGTCGAGGTGCAGGCCCAGCGCGTCGGCCACCACGGCCTTGATCACGTCGCCGTGCGAACAGGCGATCCAGACCGCGTCCTCGCCGTGCTCGGCGGCGATCTTCTCGTTCCACTCGCGGACCGCGTCGACGGTGCGGTGGCTCAGCTCGCGCAGCGACTCGCCGCCGGGGAAGGCCGCGGCCGCCGCGTGGTCCTGGACGGTGCGCCAGAGCGGCTCCTTGGCCAGCTCGGCCAGCGGGCGGCCGGTCCACTCCCCGTAGTGGCACTCGCCGAGCCGCTCGTCCAGCGCGGGCTCGCCCGGCGCGGCGCCGCCGCGCTCGGGACCGGCCAGCCCGGGGCGGGCGGCGAGCAGCGGTTCCAGGGTCTGCCGACAGCGCTCCAGCGGGCTGCTGACCGCCTGGACCAGCGGGACCGGGGCGAGCCGGTCGGCGAGCGCGGCGGCCTGGGCGCGCCCGGTGTCGTCGAGCTCCACCCCCGGCGTCCAACCGGCCAGGATTCCGGCGGTGTTCGCGGTGGATCGGCCGTGGCGGACGAGCAGCAGGGTGGGCATGGGCCCACCCTACGGCCTCCCGGACCGGGGCGGGAGGACTTGCGGATCTTGGTCGGGGCGCTGCGGCGGGGTGTTGACGAGCGTGTGCGGACCGGGGCGCCGACCGGGGTGCGGGCAGAACGCGGGGGACGCAGGGGATGCGGGGGACGTGGGAGACCGGTGCCGGGGCGAACCGTCGTCGCGGCGGATGTTTCGGACGGGCGCCAGGGGCGAGAATGGCGCGCATGATCGTCCACTGCGCCATCTACCGGGACGGCCGCCCGGTCGCGACGCCCGCCGGGCCGGCCGGCTCCCTCGCCGCCGCGCGCAAGGCGGGGCGCGGCGGCTTCGTCTGGATAGGCCTGTTCGAGCCGACCGCCGAGGAACTCGACCAGGTCTCCGACGAGTTCGGCCTGCACCCGCTGGCCGTGGAGGACGCGGTCGGCGCCCACCAGCGGCCCAAGGTGGAGGCCTACCAGGACTCGCTGTTCGTCGCGCTCAAGACCCTCGGCTACCACCCCGGCGGCCACGCGGTGACCAGCGGCGAGGTGATGCTGTTCGTCGGCGACGACTTCGTGATGACCGTCCGGCACGGCGCCGACAGCCCGCTCGGCGACCTGAGGGCCGAGCTGGAGGAGCACCCGGAGGTGCTCAAGTACGGTCCGAGCGCCGTGCTGCACTCCGTCTGCGACGCGGTGGTGGACGGCTACGTGGACGTGGTGGTCGGGCTCCAGGCGGACCTCGACGAGCTGGAGGCCGACGTGTTCGCCCCCGGCCGGGTGGGCCGGGACGTCGCGAGCCGGATCTACGGCTACAAGCGGCAGCTGGTCACCGTCCGCCGGGCCACCGGCCCGCTGGTCGAGCCGATGATGCGGCTGGACCGCGGCGGGGTGCCCTACGTCCGCGCCGAGGCGCTGCCCTACCTGCGGGACGTCTCCGACCACCTGGCCCGGGCCAACGACCAGGTGGAGGGGATGGACCGGCTGCTCTCGGACATCCTCTCCGCCAACCTGGCGCAGGTCAGCGTGCAGCAGAACAACGACATGCGGAAGATCTCGGCCTGGGCGGCGCTGGCCGCCGTGCCGACGATGATCGCGGGCGTGTACGGGATGAACTTCGACCACATGCCCGAGCTGCACCAGGCCTGGGGCTACCCGGCGGCGGTGTCGCTGATGGTGGTGGTCTGTGTGCTGCTGCACCGGGTGTTCAAGCGGCACGACTGGCTGTAGGGCTCGCGCGGCAGTCCGTGCCCGGGTGGCGCCGCCGGTCGGACGGCGCCACCCGGGGTGCGGCGGTCAGGCCAGGCCGGCCCGCTCCAGCGCCGCGACGCCGGTGCGCAGCGCGGTGATCCGCTCGTCCAGGGTGAAGCCGGCCGGGGCCAGGGTGAGCGTGGTGACGCCCGCGTCGGCGTAGGCCTGCATCCGGTCGGCGATCCGGGCGGTGTCGCCGATCAGCGAGGTGGCGTCGATCAGCTCGTGCGGGACGGCGGCGGCCGCGCCCGCGTAGTCCCTGGCCAGGTAGCGCTCCTGGACCTCGTCGGCGGCCTGCTCGTAACCCATCCGCCGGGCCAGCTGGTTGTAGAAGTTCTTCTCCTTGCTGCCCATGCCGCCGATGTAGAGCGCGGTGTACGAGCGCTGCGAGTCGACGCCCGCCTTGATGTCCTCGCCGACCGCGATGGCAACGGTGGGGCAGACGTCGAAGCCCTCGAACTCCCGGCCGGTCCCGGCGCCGGCCCGGACCCGGCCGGCCTTCAGCGGGTCGAGGGAGAGCGCGGCGTGCGCCGGGTCGAAGAAGATGCCGAGCCAGCCGTCGGCGATCTCGCCGGTCTGCTCCAGGTTCTTCGGGCCGATGGCGGCGATGTACAGCGGGATGTGCTCGCGCACCGGGTGCACGGTGAGCTTGATCGGCTTGCCGGGGCCGCCGGGCAGCGGCAGCGTCCAGTGCTCGCCCTCGTGGACCAGCCGCTCGCGGGACATCGCCTTGCGGATGATCTCCACGTACTCCCGGGTGCGGGCCAGCGGCTTGTCGAACTTCACGCCGTACCAGCCCTCGGAGACCTGGGGGCCGGAGACGCCGAGGCCGAGCCGGAAGCGGCCGCCCGAAAGGGTGTCCAGGGTGGCGGCGGTCATCGCGGTCATCGCGGGGGTGCGGGCCGGGATCTGGAAGATCGCCGAGCCCACGTCGATCCGCTCGGTCCGGGCGGCGACGAAGGACAGCACGGTGGCCGCGTCCGAACCGTAGGCCTCGGCGGCCCAGCAGACCGAGTAGCCGAGCCGGTCGGCCTCCTGGGCGACGGCGATGTTGTCGGCGTCCATGCCGAGTCCCCAGTAGCCGAGGTTGATGCCGAGTCGCATGGGCACTGCCTTCCAGTCGGTTGTTTCGTGAGGGTAGCGGCGCGTCCGGCGGACATGCTACTGGCCGGTAGGAGTGGGCCGGGTCACATTCCGGCCGCGTGGCGGGAGCCGGGGTCGTCCTGCGGCGGGGGCCGGGGCGCGCCGCGTCGGGGGCCGGGGTCGTCCTGCGGGTCTGCACACCTGCCCGGGCACCGGCCGCTACGCTCAGCCGACGTGGAGGCGCCTCGCCCCACCTGCGCGTTCGTCCCCCGTCGTCCCGGCCGTGCGGCCGCGGTGCCGGCCGGTGGCGCCGCGCCGCCACCGCACCTACGGCCAGTAAGAGGGGCACGTCCGATGGAAAAGCGTCACCTCGGCCGCACCGGGCTGCAGGTCTCCCGGCTCGGCCTCGGCACCATGACCTGGGGCCGCGCCACCGACGAGCAGGAGGCCGCGGAGCAGCTCAAGGAGTTCGTCGACGCGGGCGGAAACCTCGTCGACACGGCCGACGTCTACGCCGACGGCGACGCCGAGTACCTGCTCTCCCGGCTGACCGACAGCCTCGTCCCCCGCTCCGACCTGGTCATCGCCACCAAGGCCGGCAGCGTCCCGGCCGCCCGCCGCTTCGACGGCTCGCGCGGACACCTGCTCGCCGCGCTCGACGCCTCGCTGCGCCGGCTCGGCACCGACTACGTCGACCTGTGGCAGGTGCACGCCTTCGACCCGGCCACCCCCGTCGAGGAGACCCTCAGCGCCCTCGACATCGCCGTCTCCTCCGGCCGGGCCCGCTACGTCGGGGTCTGCGACTTCAGCGGCTGGCAGCTGGCCAAGGCCGCCACCTGGCAGAACGCCCATCACGGGCGGGTGCCGCTGGCCGGGGCGCAGCTGGAGTACTCGCTGCTCCAGCGCGGCATCGAACGGGAGGCCCTGCCCGCCGCGAAGGACTCCGGGGTCGGGCTGCTCGCCGCCTCCCCGCTCGGGCGCGGCGTGCTGACCGGCAAGTACCGGCACGGCCTCCCGCAGGACTCGCGCGGCGCCTCGCCCTACCTGTCGGGGTTCGTCCAGCCGTACCTCGGGGAGCGTCCGCGGCGGATCGTGGACGCCGTCGCCACCGCCGCCGACGGGCTCGCCAGCAGCCCGCTGGCGGTCGCGCTCGCCTGGGTCCGGGACCGCCCCGGGGTGGCGAGCGCACTGGTCGGGGCCCGCACGGTGGCGCAGCTGCAGGCGGCGCTGTCGGTGGAGGCGCTTACGCTTCCGGAGGAGATCCGCGGTGCGCTCGACGACATCTCGGCGCCGGTCCACCGCTACCCCGACCAGGGGTGGAGCGAGCTGTAGCGGTCGCTCGACCCCGCGCCCGAGCCTGCCCGAACCGACCGACCGCCGAGCCGGCCGCCCAGAGCGGCCCCGGACCGGCCCGAACAGCCGACCGCCCGCAGCACGGGGCGGCCGGTACCCAGCAGTGGAGTTGAGCTTTTGTGGAGCGGACGATGACTGACGCGGAGAACGGCGCCCCGGAGGAGTCCTCGATGAGCCCGGACACGGGCGGCGCCGTGCCCGCACAGGCATCGGCGGAGCCGGGCCCGGCGGAGGCGGCGGCCGCGGCGGCCGACACGGACGCGGGCGCGGTGGACGGGGAGTCGGCCGACGCGGGGTCACCGGACGCGCCCGGTCCCGGCGGCGACGCCGCGGACCGGGCGGCCGCCGTCGCGGCGCTGGCCGAGCGGGTCCGCTCGGTGGGCCGCTCCGGCCCGAACGCCGCCGCGTCCTCGGCCTCCTCCCCCGCCTCCGCGCCGGAGGCCGGGGCGGCTCCCGCCACCCCCGCCGACGGCACCGGCACCGGCACCGACCGGGTGGTGACCGACGAGCAGCGGGCACAGGCGCTCCGCGCGACCGCCGAGGTGCTCGGCGCGGGCGGTGCCCCGGCCGAGCTGGCCGCCGCCGCGGTGTCGCTGTTCGGCGACGGCGCGGCCGAGCAGCTCCGCGAGGACCCGTGGGCCGTGCTCTCCCTGCCCGGTGTCCGCCCCGAGCACGCGGACGGCTTCGCCCGCGGCCTGCTCGGCCCGGCGGCCGGCCCGGGCGACCAGCGCCGCGCGCAGGCCCTGGTCGGCTGGTTGCTGGAGCAGGCGGCGCTGCGCGGCCACTCCGCCCTGGAGATCGGCGAGGTGACCGCCGGGCTGGAGCGCCTCGGGGTGCCGGACTCCGCCGCCGCCGTCCAGGCCGCGGTGCTCGACGGCCGGGCGATGCCGTTCCAGGAGGAACTCACCGGCGCCGAGGCGCACGCGGCGGGCGGGGACGACGAGGACGAGCCGCCGACCAGGACGCTGCTCGCCCTGGAGCGCCTCGCGCTGGCGGAGGAGAGTCTGGCGGACGGCCTGGTCCGGCTGATGTCCACCTTCGTGCCCGGCGAGGACCAGGAGGACCAGGAGGAGCAGGCGGAGCACGAGGAGTCCGCCGAGGGAGCCGCGGCCGACACCGTCGCGGAGGCTGCCGACAAGGACGCGGCGGAAGCGGCCGAGGACGCGGACGGCGCGGACGCGGAGGACGCCGCCGACGCCGCCCCGCAGGCACCCGCCGCGCCCGGCCCGGCCGCCTGGGAGGCCGCCGCCGAGGCCGCCCCGTCCTCCTCCGCGGCCGCCCTGGTCCGGGCTGCCGCCGGGAGCGCGCTCGTGCTGCACACCGGCGGCGAGGCCGCCCGCGCCGAACCGGCCGCCCTGCTGGCCGCGGCCACCGGCCTCGGGCTGCGCGCCTGGGCCGCCACCTGGACCGACCACGGCCGGGCCGCCTTCGCCGCGCTCGCCCCGCTCGCCGACACCCCGGCCCCCGCGCCCGTCGCCACGCTGGCCGAGCTGCTCGCCGGCGCCGCCGGTCCCGGCCGGTCCCCCGACGGCACGCTCGCACTCGACCTCCTGGTTGTGCTGGACGCCCCGCTGCTGGACGTCGAGCTGGCCGCCACCCTGCTGGAGTCGCTGGCCGACGGCACCCGCCTGGTGCTCAGCGGCGACCCGGGCCAGCTGTGGTCCGCCGGTCCCGGCCGGTTCTTCGCCGACCTGCTCACCGCCAAGGTCTGCCCGGCCGTCGCCTCCCGCACCCCGGACTTCGGCCCGATCGGCGAGCTGGTCTCCGGCGTCGGCATCGGCGAGCTCCAGCCGGTCGAGGCACCGGACAAGGAGGTGGTCATCCTGACCGCCAAGGACAGCGGGGAGGCCGTCCACCGCGCCGTCCAGCTGCTCACCGACTCCATCCCCCGCGCCCTCGGCATCCCGTCCGAGCAGGTCGTCCTGCTCACCCCGGGCCACGGCGGCGGGGCCGGCACCCGCGCGCTGAACGCGGCCGCCAAGGCCAGGCTCAACCCCGGCCCGGGCCGGTTCGCCGGCTTCGACCCGGGCGACCGGGTCGCCGACTCGCCCGCGCCCGGCCACACCCGGCTGGCCCGGGTGGTCGACGGCGACGCCGCCGGCCTGCACCTGGAGTACCCGGACGGCACCCGCCGCACCGTCGCGCCCGCCGACGCCCAGAAGCTGCGGCACGGCTGGGCGCTGACCGTCCACCAGGCGGTCGGCCGGCACTGGCCGGGCGCGGTGGTGGTCGTGCCGGACGACGCGGCGGCGGCGCTCAGCCGGCAGTGGGTGTACACCGCGTTCGGCCGGGGCGAGCGGCACCTCTCGGTGGTCCACGCCGCCGGACCGGCGCTCCCGCAGGCCGTCGCCGAGCGCCCGGCCGCGCCGCGCACCACGCGGCTGCGCGCGATCCTCGCCGAGAACGCCGCGCAGGAGTACTGACGGGCCGGACGGCGTCCGGTCCGCACGGAGGGCCCCCGGGTACGTCCTCGGACGTACCCGGGGGCCCTCCGGCCTTCGCGCGCGCCACCGGCCGGGGCGACCTCCCGGTCCCCGCGCCATGAACAGGATTCATCGTTCCGGTAGAAAGCAAGCCTTGGACGCATGGCACCGGGCCGACGGAGGGTGAGGACGTCCCCCGGCGCGCACCTCCGCGCCGGCCGCACCCCGAGAGGAACGTCCGAAATCATGCGTCCGAAGCGCCGCTTCCGCCCCGCCTCCGCCACCCTGGCCGGCTCCCTGGCCGCCCTGCTCGCCGCCGGCGCCGTGCTCGGCGGTGCGACCGCCGCCACCGCCCGCGACTCCGCCGACCGGGGCTCCGCCTCCGGGGCGGACCGGGCCTGGCGGCTGGTGGACCGCTCGCCCGACCTCGTCCGGCCCCTGGCGCTCACCGTGGACGGCTCGCTGGGGGCCCGCCGGGCCGCGCAGGAGATCCGGCTGGCCCAGCAGCTCTACACCTTCTGGAACACCGGGGAGCAGCGCTACCTGGACGCCGCCGTCGACCGGGACTTCCGGGACAACACCCTCCCGGCCGGGCGGCCGCAGGGCCCCACCGGCCCGGCCGTCGCCTCGCGCGCCTTCCGGGCGGCCGTGCCCGACCTCCGCTGCGAGCTGGCCGACCTCCTGGTCACGGGGGACAAGCTCACCGCCCGGCTGGTGTTCCGGGGGCACTTCACCGGGGTGTTCCAGGGGCGGGCCGGTCGCGGGCAGGCCGTGGAGTTCGCCGCGATCGACATCCAGCACGTCGGCGCGCGGCGGATCACCGAGGACTGGCACATCGAGGACAACACCACCCTCCTCGCCCAGCTCGGCGCCGCCGCCGGCTGAGCGGGCCCCGCCCCGCGCGCGCCGGGCGCGCGGGGCGGACACGGGACAGCGGTCAGTCGTCGAGGTCCTCGTCGTCGTAGACCTCGCTGACGTCGAAGCGGCAGATCAGCAGCTGCGGGTCCGCGTGCTCGAACGGCTCCGGCAGCCACTCCCCCGGCTCGCTCGGCTCGGCCGCCGCCACCCAGAGCGTCGAGTCGCCCTCCTCCAGCCCGAACTCCTCGCTGCGGGCGGCGATCTCGTCCGGCTCGAACTCGCCGAACAGCACGCCGATCGCCGCGTTCACCCCGTCGCCCGCGGCCCCCTCCGGGGTCAGCGAGTCGTCCAGCCGCTCGGCCTGGGCACGCAGCCGCTTCGGGTCGACGATGTGGTAGTCGCGGCGGATCAGCACGCTGATCGCCTCGGGCTGTTCGGGCCCGTGGAACCCGCCCGGGCCCTCGTCGCCGGGGACCTCGAAGGGGGTCACCTCGTCGTAGACCTCGTACAGGAGTTGGTCGTACGCGATGGCCGCCGTCGCGAGCTGCTCGTAGGCGGTGGACACAGCGGAATCGTCCGCTGCGCTGGGGCTTGACACCGCTTCCAGATGACGGTCGATGGCGGCCTTGACCGCCTCGGCGGCGGCGCGTACCTCGGCAATGGTGGGCTGCGCGGCATCAGACATGGTGCAGACGCTATCTCCCCCCGGTGCCGGTACGCACAGCGGTTGTCACCTACACACGCGATTTCACCGCAACTTCCCCCTTGATGTCCGTTCCGCATGCATCTGTCCCCCGTCGGGAAGCGCTCCACGGCGCACGCCGGGCGCACGCGCGAGCCCGCCCCGGAGCCGCTTCGCCCGGCGCGCCCGGGGTATGCCGACCACAGGAGCAACGGAACTGATGTCCAGTCAGTCAGGTGCGGGTCGGGGCGGCCGA
This sequence comes from Kitasatospora purpeofusca, assembly GCF_000718025.1. Lineage (GTDB taxonomy): Bacteria > Actinomycetota > Actinomycetes > Streptomycetales > Streptomycetaceae > Kitasatospora > Kitasatospora purpeofusca. The sequence continues at coordinate 7,828 of NZ_JODS01000020.1, read as the reverse complement.
AAATACCCGGGCCCGCTGTCGGGGGCAGGCCGTAGGCTTGCTCGGAGGCGTCCCACAGGAGGAGCATTTTGACCCCACCGAAGCTGGTCCGGCAGCCGGAGTACGAGTACCAGTCGCTGCGCATGCCGCGCGGGACGTCCCGCAACGCGGCACGCCAACTCCTCACCGATCATGCCGAGTACGGGCACTGGGAGCTGGACCGGCTCCGACTGCTCCCGGACGGCAGCCGAACGGTGCTGCTGCGCCGGCGGATCATCCGGCAGGTTCGGAGCTGGTGACGGTCCGAGGCCGATGACGCACCGGGCTCGATGACGGGCCGGTGACGGAGCGGGGCCGGTGACGGCGGCCGTACGGGCCGGGGTGCCGCAGGGGTGCCGCATCCCGGCCCGCGCCCGCCTCCCGGCCCGGCTCCGCCCCCTGTCGGGCCCTCTGGACTCCGTGACAGCACGGCACCGGCCCCGGGCCTTGGGGCCCGGGGCCGGTGTGCCGGGGAGTCCGGCGCCGTCGGTGCTCAGCGAGCGCCGGCGCGGGCGCGGCGGTAGAGCACGCCGCCGCCGATCAGCAGGGCCAGACCGGCCGCGCCGAGCAACTCGGTGTCACCGGCGCCGGTGGAGGCGAGCTGGCTGCCGGCCGTAGCGGCGGTCGGGGCCGCGGACGGGCTTCCGGTGCGCGCGGCCGCCGGGCGGGCCTGACCCGCCGGACCGCCCTGCTGCACACCGGCGGCACTGCCCGGGGTGGCGGCCGCTCCGCTCGCGGAGCCGCCCGTCGCCCCGTTGCCGGACGGGGTGGCCTCCGACGGGCCGCCGTTCCTGGGCGTGCCGGTCGTGGTCTCGCCGCTGCTCGGGGTCTGGGTGACCGGCGGCGTGGACGGGTGGCCGGTGGCGGGCGGCGGCGGGTTGTGCGAGCCGTGCTCCTCCGGGCAGTCGTCGTCGGGCGTGGCGGGCGGAGCGGTGTGCGCGGGCGCGGCCGTGTTGGCGCAGTCGTTGCCGAACGCCGGATTGGCGGCGCCGACCACGTCGACCGAGTTGCCGCAGGCGTTGACGGGGATGTGCACCGGAGCCTGGACGCTGTTCCCGGCGGCGACACCGGGTGAGCCGGTGGCCGCACCCGAGGCGCTCGCGCCCGAGGCCGACTTGCCGCCGCCCGCGTGCGCACCGCCGTGACGCCCGGAGGCGTTGGCGCAGTTGTTGCCGTACGCCGGGTTCAGCACGCCGACCACGTCGACCGTGTTGCCGCAGGCGTTGATCGGCACTTCCACCGGCACCTGCACCGAGTTCCCGGAGGCGACACCCGGCGAACCCACTGCCGCGCCCTCCGCCCCGGCGGTCGCGCTGGCGTAGCCGGCTGTCGAGGCCAGCACACTGCCGGTGGCCACGGCCGTGAGGAGCCCCTTCTTGGCTGCGTTCCTCATATTTTCCCCTGACATTTCGAGACGACGTGACGACCTTCCGAAAGTCGGAATTTCCGATTGGGCGGAGAGGTCCTCGGCTGCATGGGAGAAAACGAAGCAACCCGCAAGGAGGTTGAGCCGTGCAGCCCCCATTCACTCTTTCGAGGGATGTCATGGGTCGCGCCGGGGGCGGCCCCGGAAACGCAGGCGCCCCCGGCGCGGCGCGTCCGCCGCCCGGGGGCCCGACTCAACGACCGATCGAGGATCAGACGTTCGCGCAGTGGTTGCCGAACGCCGGGTTCAGCACGCCGATCACACTGATGGTGTTGCCGCACACGTTGACCGGGATGTGCACCGGGATCTGGATCTGGTTGCCGGAAACGACGCCCGGGGAACCGGCGGCCACGCCCTCGGCACCGGCCCCACCGTGGGCGGAGGCCACACCGGCGACGGCGAGCACCAGGCCACCGGTGGCGGCGGTCACGGCAGCGATCTTCTTGACCTTCATCATTCCTCCTGTATGAACACCCGGATATCGGCTCCGGGCCATCACAGGGAGCAACGAGATTGCGGCAAACGGGGTACGGAACAGACGTTGCATTCACCCGGACCGGTGATACGACGAACAGGTCATCGAACCGCCGGGCCGGCATCCGTCCGGAAATGCGGGAGCCGCACGGTGGTCCACCGTGCGGCTCCCGTGCGGCTCCCGTCCCGATCAGCGGGCCGGTCGGCAGGGCCGGTCAGCAGGGCCGGTCAGCAGGCGTCGAGGAACCGGTCCAGCACCCGCACCCCGAACTTCAGGCCGTCCACCGGCACCCGCTCGTCCACCCCGTGGAACATCCCGGCGAAGTCCAGCTCCGGCGGCAGCTGGAGCGGGGCGAAGCCGAAGCAGCGGATCCCGAGGTCCTGGAAGGACTTGGCGTCCGTCCCGCCGGACAGGCAGTACGGCACCGCACGGGCGATCGGGTCCTCGGCGCGCAGCGCGGTCTGCATAGCCTCGACCAGGGCCCCGTCGAAGCTCGTCTCGATCGCCTTGTCCGAGTGCAGGCTCTCCCGCTTCACCCGCGGGCCGAGCACGCTGTCCAGCTCGGCCAGGAACTCCTCCTCGTAGCCGGGCAGGAAGCGGCCGTCCACGTGCGCGGTGGCCTGGCCGGGGATTACGTTCACCTTGTAGCCGGCGCCGAGCATGGTCGGCTGGGCGGTGTTGCGCAGCGTGGTGCCGATCATCTTGGCGATGCCGCCGAGGACCCGGAGCGTCTCGTCCATGTTCTCCGGGTCGAGCTCGACGCCGAGCGCGTCCGACAGCTCGTCCAGGAAGGCCCGGACGGTCTTGGTGATGCGCAGCGGGAACTCGTGCCGCCCGAGGCGGGCCACCGCCTCGCACAGCTCGGTGATGGCGTTGTCGTTGTTCTCCATCGATCCGTGCCCGGCCCGGCCCTCGACCGTGAGCCGCATCCAGTGCATGCCCTTCTCGGCCGTCTCGATCAGGTAGAGCCGGTTCCGGTCGTTGACGGTGAAGGAGAAGCCGCCGACCTCGCCGATCGCCTCGGTCACGCCCTCGAAGAGCCCCGGGTGCTTGTCCACCAGGTACCGCGCGCCGTAGGTGCCGCCCGCCTCCTCGTCGGCGAGGAAGGCCAGCACCAGGTCGCGCGGGGGCTTGCGGCCGGTGCGCAGCCGGTCGCGCACCACCGCCAGGGTCATCGCGTCCATGTCCTTCATGTCGACCGCGCCGCGTCCCCAGACGCAGCCGTCCGCGATCTCGCCGGAGAACGGGGCGTACGTCCAGTCCGCCGCGTTGGCCGGCACGACGTCGGTGTGCCCGTGGATCAGCAGGCCCGGCCGGGACCGGTCCTCGCCCTCGATCCGGACGACGGTGGAGGCCCGCCCCTTGGCGGACTCGATGATCTGCGGTTCGAGGCCGAACTCCGCGAGCTGCTCGGCGACGTACTCGGCCGCCTTCCGCTCGCCCGGACCGGAACCGTCACCGTAGTTACTGGTGTCGATCCGGATCAGATCGCGGCAGATGTCGGCGACCTCGGACTCCCCCGTCACCTTCGACTCGCTCCGCTCGCTCACGGTCACTCCTCGTCTCTGGCCCGCGCCGGCACCCCAGCGCCGCCCCAGGACCTGCACCCGGGTCGCACGAGCACGTCCACCCATCCTCTCCCAGCCCCCGACCCGGATCCACCCCCAGGAAACACGCCGACACACCGCCGCAACCCCCACTCCCCCGCCCTGGCCCGTTTTGGGACCGACAGCGGATCACTGCTACAGTTACATCTGTCAGCGCGGCCGACGAACAGAAGGAAGCCGCGAGGACAACACCCCGTCCGGGTGGCGGAATGGCAGACGCGCTAGCTTGAGGTGCTAGTGCCCTTTATCGGGCGTGGGGGTTCAAGTCCCCCCTCGGACACAGCGGAAGGCCCCAGATTCGTCTGGGGCCTTTTTCGTTCTCCCCAGCGGCGTGACCGACCGCGTGACCAACCGGCGTGACCGCTGCGGGAGCACGGGCGCACCGCGAAAAGGGGCCCCGGATTCGTCCGGGGTCCCTTTTCGTTCTCCGCGCCGCCCGCGCGAGCGGGGTGCGGGGTGGTCGCCGGTCAGGCGGCGTGGGCGGTGACGGTGACGGCGGTTTCGGCGAGGAAGAAGCGGCCCTGGGCGGCGGCGAGGTGGACGGCGGTGTGCCAGGCCTCGATCTCCGCCGGGGAGAGGGTGCCCCGGCCCTCCTCGGCGGCGGTGGTCAGGGCGTGGCGGATGCCCTCGATCCGGCGGGCGGCGTGGCCGGTCAGCTCGGTGGAGCTGGTGACGACCGGGTGGACCCGGCCGAGCCGCAGCGGGGAGTTCCGGACCAGGCCCGGGAGCTTGCGGCCGATCCGCCCGTCCACGTGGTCCATCCACGGCTGCTGGTCGTCGGTGAAGGCGTGGCAGATCCGCCGGTCGAGGTCACGGTCCGCGCCGGCGATCACCAGTGAGTCGAAGTCGACGTGTGCCAGGACCGCCCGGCCGCCGGGCCGCAGCACCCGGGCGGTCTCGGCGAGCAGCGCGGCCGGGTCCGGCAGGCATTCGAGCACGTTGTAGGAGACCGCGGCGTCGAGGTCGTGGTCAGGCAGCGGGAGCGGCCGCGCCAGGTCCGAGGTCTCGACGGCGATGCCGCCCGGGTGGTCCGCGAGCAGGTGCCGGGCGGTGGTGACGCTGTCTGCCGAGTGGTCGAGGCCGAGCAGCCGGGCGTCGGGGTGGCGGCGGGAGAAGACGGCCAGGGTGGGGCCGGTGCCGCAGCCGAGGTCGAGCACCCGCCCGCCCGGGCGCAGTGCCGCCTCGTCCACCAGGTACTCGTGTATCGGCTCGTCGGCTTCCGACATGTGTTCCCCCTCGGTGTCCGGCCTGTTCTACCACCGGGCGCCGACGGCGGGCACGGGGTTTTCAGCGGGCGGCCCAGACCGGGCAGCGGGGGTGGTGGCGGTGGGTGCGGATGACCGTCCCGCCGAGCGAGCGGCGCTCGGTGGTGGAGACGGCGCAGCAGGCGGCGGCCGGCGGGGCGCACGGTGCGGGCGCGGACCCGGGCGCGCTCGACCCGGACGCGTTGGGCCCGGATGCGTTGGGCCCGGACGCGCTCGGCGGGGGCGTGGGCAGCGGGCGGCGGGGGTGGCGGTCGGTGGGGCGCCGGTCGGTGGAACGGCGGTCGGTGGAGCGGCGGCCGCGGCGGTGCGGCGAGGAGGTGGTCATGGGAGCGGGATTGCCCGGGGTGACGACCCTGAACCTCGGATTGATTCGAAGGAGTGGAAAAGCCGGATCGGTATTGACGTGGGGCGTCGGCGGGCCCTCAGGCGGCCCGCGGGGCCCCCTGCGGGGCGTCCGGCTTCGGTGTGTCCGGCTTCGGCGCACGCCGCTCGAGGTGCCCGCGCAGCAGTTCGCCGACCACGAAGGAGGTCACGGCGGTCACCAGTATCAGCGGGAGCGAGTCGGGTGCGTCCGGCCCCAGCAGTTCGGCCGCCAGCACCGTGCTGGTGACCGGCAGCCGGGTGACCGAGGTGGCCGCGGCGGCCAGGCCGACGGCCAGGCCCGACTCGACGCCGAGGCCGGGCAGCGGGCCGCAGGCCACCCCGAGGGCGGCGCCGATCAGCACCGCAGGGAAGATCGGGCCGCCGCGCAGGCTGCCCAGGGCGATGCCCCAGGCGGCCGTCTTGCAGAGCGTCAGCATCAGCAGGGCGAAGACCGACCAGGCCGCCGGATTCGCGGCCAGGGTCCCCAGGGTGGCCTGGCCGGAGAGCGCCGCCTCCTCCGGCGAGCGGCCCGTCAGCAGCGCGTACGCGGCGATACAGCCGCCCACCGCGACCGCGCACAGCACCGTGCGCAGGGCCGTCTGCCGGGTCGTCGGCGTCGGCACGGCCCGCCCCGGGTCGCCGACGGTGAACGCCTTGACCCGGTGGCCGAGCAGCTGACCGGACACGCAGACCAGGGTGACCGCGACCGCGACCGGCAGGCCCCACAGGAAGTCGCCCGGGTCGGGGATCCCGGCGGGCGGTTCCGAGGGCAGCGACAGCGCACCCACCGAGAGCCCGGTCCAGTGGCCGAAGCCGGTGAACACCAGCGCCCCGACCCCGCTCGCCAGCAGGCAGGGCATGATCAGCAGCAGGAGTTGCGGCCCGCCCAGGCCGGCCGCCTCGATCATCATCACGGCGGCCACCAGCGGGCTGCCGAAGATGGTGGAGATCGCCGCGGCCGAACCGGCGGCCCCGAGCACCGGCACCAACTGGGGCCGGGCCGCGCGGCGGGACGGCCGGACGGCGAGCAGCGCCAGTCCGCCGCCCATCGCCATCAGCGGCGCCTCCGGGCCGAGCACCGCGCCGAGCGGCAGACAGGCGAGTGCGGCCAGCACGACGCCGGGCACGGCCCTCGGCGGGACGGGCGGCCCGCCCATACCGTCCACCGGGATGTGGCCGCCGCGCCCGGGCACCCGGGTGACGATCGGCGCGAGCAGCAGTCCGGCCAGCAGCAGCGCGGGCAGCGGCCACCACCAGGGGGCACGGTCGAGGCCGAGGGCGTCGGGCAGGCTCTCCCAGACCCAGTGCTGGAGCTGGTGCTCCAGACCGACGAACCAGAAGGCGGCCAGCGAGACCGGGACGCCGACCAGGGCGGAGATCACCAGGAGGCCGAGGTAGCCCTTGGTGCGCAGCACGCCGTGCAGGGTGGGGGCCGGCCGTGCGGGGGCCGCTTGGGCGGGAGGGGGCGGCGGCCCGGTGCCCGCCGTCGGGTCGGGCCTCGCCGTCGGGTCCTCGCTCCCGCTCGGACCGCCGCTCGGCTCGGGCATCGTCCGCCTCCGTCGCGTTCCCCGCGCCGGTCCGGCTCCGGCCACGTCCTGCGACCGAGTCTCGCCCGGCACCGGGGGCCGCGCACGGCAGCCGCGGGTCCGGGCCCGGCGCGTCCCGCAGGGCCTGCGCCATCAGGGTGAGGGGGCCCGCAGGCGGACCGGTCAGTCCTGGGGGACCCGGCGGGGGTCGCCGAGGGCGCTCTCGATGCCCTGGACCATCCGCCAGAGCGGCGCGCGGCGGCTGGCGACCAGCACCACGACGTCGTCCTGCTCCCCCGGGCCGTCGCCGTCCGCCGCCTGGTCGGCGCCGGCGGGGCGCTCGCCCCAGGTGTCGGTGACGAAGGCCATCGCCCGGTCCACCTCGGTCACCCAGTCGCTCTCGCCGCCGGAGCGGAGCCAGGTGCGCAGGGCGTGGTTGTGCGCGGAGACCACGGCGGCGGCGACCACGTCGGCCCGCAGCGGCCCGTCCGGGCGCCCGGCGAACCGGCCGCGCAGGTAGTGCGCGAGGGTGTGCTCGTAGCGCCAGACGACGGACAGCTCGTAGGCGCGCAGGCCCGGCACCTTGCGGGTCAGGCGGTAACGCTGGACGGAGAAGGAGGGCTGTTCGGCGTACATCCGCAGGACCAGTCGGGCCGCGTCGCAGGCGTGCCGGACCGGGTCCTCCTCGCCGCTGCCGGACTCCAGGAACTCCGTCATCTCGGCGAGGCCGCGCTCGTGGTCGGGGAAGACCACGTCCTCCTTGGCCGGGAAGTAGCGGAAGAAGGACCGCCGGCCGACCCCGGCGAGCGAGACGATGTCGTCGATCGTGGTCTGCTCGAAGCCGCGCTCCAGGAAGAGCTCGAAGGCCGCGGCAACCAGCGCCTCACGCATCGCGGGCTTCGGTTGCCCGTCGTTCATCGGTTGGTCCTGCTCTTCCTTCTCGCTCATTCCCGGAACATAGCATCGGCCTCGAACACCCGGACCGGCCCGTGTGCGGCCGTGGTCCGGGTGCCCGAGGACGGGCCCCGACGGGTCGGGAGGGGTGGGGTTACGGGAGGTTGCGGGCCATCACGATGCGCTGGATCTGGTTGGTGCCCTCGTAGATCTGCGTGATCTTCGCGTCCCGCATCATCCGCTCCAACGGATAG